>NZ_JANFNG010000001.1 GCF_024436035.1 Streptomyces humicola | reverse complement strand
CCTCCCACCCACCCGGTGTTCGTCGAATCGCTCGCCCGGGGCCTCGCCGTGCTCACCGCCTTCGGCCGAGACCGCGGCGAACTCCCGCTCACCGCGGTGGCGGAGGCCGCCGGTCTCGCACGTGCCACTGCCCGGCGGGCGCTGCTCACCCTCGACCACCTCGGCTATGTCACCACCCGCGGCAAGCTCTTCGCGCCGACCCCGCGCGTGCTGGAGTTGGGTTTCGCCCGGCTGGCCGGGCTGACGCTCCCTCAGATCGCCCAGCCGCACCTGGCCGGGCTGGTGGAGCGGGTGCACGAGTCGGCATCGATGGCAGTGCTCGCGGGCGACGACATCCAGTACGTGGCGCGCGTGCCCACCGTCCGCATCATGAGCGTCAACATCACCCTGGGGACGCGCTTCCCGGCGTATGCGACGTCGATGGGCCGCGTCCTGCTCGCCGGGCTGCCACGGGACGAGCGCACCGCGCGGCTCGGCGCGACGGCGCTCGACGCCCTCACCCGTCACACCATCACCTCTCCGCAGTGCCTTGCCGCCGTGCTCGACCAGGTCGAACGGGACGGGTACGCCCTGGTGAACGAGGAGTTGGAGGAGGGGCTCCGGTCGCTCGCCGTGCCGGTGCGCGATCTTCAAGAGCGTGTCGTCGCCGCCGTCAACGTCTCCATGCACGCGGCCCGCGCCACCCCCCAGCAGTCGCGCCACGCCCTGCTCCCGCCGTTGCGCGAGGCGGCGCTGGCCATCGAGCGCGATCTGCATGTGGCCGGCCGCTACACCCGCGTGCCCGTGGCCTAGCCGCACGGTCGCATCGCCGTGCGGTTGCCCGCACAGCGTCAAGATCGGTGGCAGCATCCCCTTTCCCCCGAACGTGCTGACCGCAGTCCTCGCCGCGGACGCGTTCGCCGCACCGACGACCACCGGACGGGCCAACGCCGCCGCCTCGTTGACCGAGACAGCACCACCCACCGAGCCCGCGCGGGGCCGCACCCCGGCCCGCGCAGGCTTCACCAATGGTTAAGTCCCTGATACCGGCATCGTTGCAGCTCACCGTGGTGGACTGGTGTACGGCGGCGCAGCCGTGGCAGGATGTCCCCACGCGGTGGTCACGCGCCTTAACTGGCCGTGACCCGAGGGGCAGATGCGGGAGGGGTGGTGCAGCATGAGTGAGCGGCAGGACAGATCGCCGGACGCCGCAGGCAGCCCGCTCGCAGAACGGCTCAACTACCTGTTCTCGGCCATGCACCCGCCGGGCGCTCCATACACCAACGCTCATGTGGCCGCCGAGATCAGCGGCAGCACGGAGGAGTACGGCGGGGTCCGCCTCACCGAGCAGTACCTGTCGATGCTCCGCAACGGAAAGCGCGCCAACCCCAGTCCGGACGTGCTGCGCGCGCTCGCCAAGTTCTTCGCGGTGCCCGTCGGATATCTGCTGGGCGACCTCTCCCCGGCACAGGCGGAGCGCGTCGAGGAGGAGGTCCGCTTCCTCGTCGCCATGCGCGACCAGCGGGTGCGGGCCATCGCGCTGCGCTCCGTCGGCCTGCCGCCGGACGTCCAGGACAGCCTCACCACGATCATCTCCCAGTTCCGCAGGCAGATGAACCTCCCGCCCGAGGACGGGCATGAGCGGTGAGGGCGAGCCATGAACGGTGACGCGGAGAACGGGGCCAAGGGCGTCAACGGGGCAAACGGAATCAACGGGGTCAACGGGGTCTTCTATTCGTGGCGTTGGACCGGGATCGAGGACGGTGCGGGCATGCGCGTGGGGCCGATACGCCGGCGGTGCAAGCGGCTCATCCAGGAGCTCGGCCTGCCCTCCTCCACCGACATGCAGGGCATGTGCGAAGTCGTGGCAGCGCGCGTCGGCCGGCCGGTCCACCTGGTCCCGATGAGCCTCGACGGCGTCGTCTCCGGCATGACGGCCACGACCGACGACGGTTTCTGGGTCTTCTACGAGCTGAAGACTTCCCCGTGGCACCAGGCGCACATCGTGCTCCACGAGCTGAGCCATCTGCTGCTCGGCCACGACCAGGACCCCGCCGTCACCGAGGACGCGCTGCGGATGTGGACGCCCTCGGTCGACGTGGCGACCGCGATGCGGCGCATGGGACTCACGATGGGCCTGGCGCGTCACCACTGCTACGACAATCCGGCCGAGCGCGAGACCGAGGTGCTGGGCACGCTGCTGATGGAGTACGTGGTGCCCTCGGCGCCCGACCACGGCCTGCCGCTGCAGGGGCAGGCCGCCGAACTCGCCGCGTCGCTCGGCCCCGCGCTGCAGCACGTGCGCCGCGAACGCGCCGAAGGCGCAGGCGCAGGCAAAGGACACGCCCGTGTTTGACGTGGTGTACCTGTGCTTCGGCGTCGCCGCATGGGCGATCGTCGGATACAAGGCGCGCGCCTGGTTCCGGGACCGCAGCAACGCGGATCTCGGGCTGACGTGCGTGATGACCGCCGGTGTCGCCACCGTCTTCCTCTTCTCCGCGCCCAGCCTCTACCGCCGGTTCGACAGGCTGACGGGCGTGGCCAACCTGGCCATGGTGTTCCTGTACTCCTCGGTGGTGGTGTTCGCCACCGGCGCACTGGTGCTGCTGCTGCGGTGGACCGGCCGGGCACGGCACGCCCGGGGTGTGGTCGCGGCGATCGCCGCGGCTTGGGCGGTCGCGGTCGTCTCCTTCCTGCTGGGGCGCCCTGACGCCGTCGAGCATCCGCGCGATCTGAGCACGGCGTACGCCTCCGCGCCCGGCGTCGTCACCTTCCTGGTGCTGTATCTGGTCATCTTCGGCGCCTCCCTCGCCGGTCTCGGCACTCTCTGCCCGCGCTACGCGGCACGCCTGGGCACCTCGTGGCTGGCCCGCGGCCTGCGGGTGCTCGCCTCCGGCTGCTGGCTGGGCCTCGTCTACTGCGCCTGCAAGCTGGTGGGTTTCGTCCTCTCCTGGGCTGGTATGGACCCGCGGCTGCTGTCCAACGGGGTGGCCCCGATGAGCGCGTCGGTCGCGGCGCTGCTTGTCCTCACCGGGTTCGCCCTGCCGGCCGTCGGTCCCCGCGTCTCGGCGTGGCGCAGGCTGCGCCGCCTGAAGCCGCTGTGGCGGGCCGTCACCGCCGAGGCGCCCGAGGTGACGATGGAGCAGTCACGGTGGACGGCGTGGTGGCCGCTGGCCGACCTGGAGTGGCGGGCCAACCGCCAGATGGCCGAGATCCGTGACGTGCAGCGCTCGATCCGCCGCTACGTGGAGGCGGCGACGCTCGACATCGCCCGCGAGAAGGGGCGCGCCGCCGGGTACGAGGGGGAGGGGCTTTCCGCCGTTGTCGAGGCCGCCGCTCTCCGCCGCGGCCTGCAGAACCAGGCCGTCGGACATGTGCCGGAGCCCGTCGCGGACACCGTGGTGGTGACGGACTCCACCGAACTGGCCGAGGAGCACGAACACCTTGCGCGCGTCGCCGACGTCTACCACCTGCCGCTGGTCGACGAGGTCCTCAGCGAGCTGCGGATGAGGAGCTCCGCGCGGCACCCATGAACGTGGTGGCCCCGGACGGGGGTCAGGGCCACCCGCACGGAGGCGGCGCCGGGGCGAGACCCCCGTCGCCGCCTCCGTACCGCTGTCCTTAGAGTCGTGTGCATGGAGATCACCACGACGCCCGGCTCCCCGCCCCCTGTCGACACGGCCGCGCTGATCGCCGACCCGTACGGCACATACGCGGCGCTGCGCGAGTCCGGTCCCGTCCACCGGGTCACCGGTCACGACGGGCGACCCGCCTGGCTGGTCACCCGCTACTCCGATGTACGGGAGGCGCTCGCCGATCCGCGGCTCTCCCTGGACAAGCGCAACGCGCTGCCGGGCAACTACGCCGGTTTCCCGCTGCCACCCGCCCTCGACGCGAACCTGCTCAACATGGATCCGCCGGACCACACCCGCATCCGCCGCCTGGTGGTGAAGGCGTTCACGCCCGGACGCGTGGAGAAGCTGCGCGAGCCCATACGGCAGCTGTGCGAGGAACTGCTCGACGCGATCGAGCCGCAGGGCCGCGCCGATCTGATCGCCTCCTACGCGGGCCGGGTCCCGGTGACGGTCATCTGCGATCTGCTGGGCGTCCCGAAGGAGGACAGGCACGACTTCCGCGCCTGGACCGACGCCCTCGTGGCACCCGATCCGGCCAAGCCGCACCTGGCGAAGGATGCCGTCGGCCACATGCTGCGCTTCTACACCGGCCTGATCGACAGCAAACGCGCCGAGCCCGCCGACGACCTGCTCTCGGACCTCGTCACGGTCCAGGAGGAGGGAGAAGCCGGGCTCTCCGGGGACGAACTGACCTCCCTGGCGTTCCTGATCCTCTTCGCGGGTTACGAGAACGTCGTCCATCTCATCGGCAACTCCGTGCTGGCCCTCCTCGAACGACCGCATCTGATGCGGGAGTTGCGCGACGACCCGACGGCGATCCCCGCCGCCGTCGAGGAGTTCGCCCGCTTCGACGGCCCGGCGCCGCTGGCGATCCGCCGGTTCCCGCTGGAGGACGTGGAGATCGGCGGCGTGACCGTTCCGGCGGGTGAGACGGTGCTGCTCTCCATCGCCTCGGCCAACCGCGATCCGGCGCACTTCCCCGACCCGGACCGCCTCGACCCGCGCCGCGACCGCAGCGGCAACCTCTGGCTGGGCCACGGGATCCACTACTGCCTCGGCGCCTCCCTGGGCAGGACGGAGACCGAAATCGCTCTGGAGACGCTGCTGCGCAGGCTTCCGGGCCTGGCCCTCGCCGTCCCTCACGAGGAGCTTCAGTGGCGTCCGTCGATGCGCGCACGTGGCTTGATCTCGCTCCCGGTCACCTGGTGAGCGGGAAAACGCACACGCTTTTGATGCGCAACCGGGCCCGGATGCGGTAAGAAGGTTCCTGTGCCTGCCCGGTGTGCATCCCCCGTCGCACCGGGCAGGCCGTCGGCTCCTTGAGCCGCTGTTCGCCTATTCGCCTGTTCGGGTATTCCTGTCGTCAGCTCCAGCGCAGCACGGCGCCGAGACCGCCCGCCGGGCCCTGAACTCCCTCGGGAACCAGCAGCACTTCGGCGTGCGCAGCCGCCGCGGAGCGAAGCAACGCGTCATCGGCGCGGGCCTTCACCGGCTTAGGACACGACATCGCCTGCACGTGGGAGCGTTGAACGCCGAGTTGGTCGCTACCGGGCCCGATCCACACCTCGCGCCGCGGATCGGATCCCTCCAACCCCAGTAGCAGCGTGGCTACTTGGTGACTGCGCGCCGCGTCCACCACCGCGGGTACGCCCTCCACCGCCTCGCCGACCGGCGCGTCGACCCCGCGCGGGCCGTGCTCGCCCGGCCGCCCGCGTGCGGCGTGGAAGAGGTCGAGGACGGAGTCGAGCCGGCGTCGTGCGTAGTCCTCACGCGCCGCGGCGATCTGCTCGTCGAGCAGCCTGGTGGAGCCGCCGGGGGACCTGCTGCCGCGTTCCGTTTCGACGGTGTGGGCGCGCAGCGGTTCGGGCAGATGGTGGTGGACCGCCCGGCGTTCGCGCGGATCGCCCGCCAGGACCAGCAGATTGGCACCGCTGTCGGGCCAGGCCCGTGCGATCTCGCCGGCGATGATTTCGGCGTTCTGGTTCCAGGTGTTCTCCACCTTGTTGCGGTAGTGCCATTCGTACCGGTCGGCCGGGATGGAGCGGTGGCCCCTGCCCTGCCACTGGTTGCCCTCCGCGTGGCCCGCCGTCTCGCGGCGGTGCGCGTCACGCAGCTCGAAGTCGGCGCCGGTGCGGTCGATGTAGGCCACCATGCAGCGCGGCCCGTCGCCGCAGAGACCGATCAGTGGCGCGACGTGCGGCAGGACCGACCAGGAGGTCTCCACATCCGTCGGCGAGCAGCCCAGCGGGACGTCGAGGACGACCTCGCCGTCCGTCGCGAACAGCGCACGTCCGGGCGGGGCCCCGGAGACCGGCTGGTGCGCGAGGTGGTCGACCACCGCACGGCAGGTGCGGCCGTCCGCACCCAGGTCGATGAGCTGTCCCGCGGCGGCGCGGCGCAGCAACTGCTGGCGCTGTGCCGCGTCCTCGGTGGTGCGTGAGGTGTCCAGGTAGACGGAGGCCCACGGGCCCGGACGGTCGAAGAGCGGTTTGAGGAAATCGAGTTCCATGGTCACCAATTACTCCCTTCCTCCCGCGGGCCGTGAGGTACGGCCCTCGCCCGGACGGCCCTTGCGCGGACGGTCCTTGTCCAAGAAGCGCCGCAACCGCCCGAGCGGCCAGGTGTTGATCACGTCCTCGGCGGTCAGCCAGGCGCGCTGGGCCGTTCCCACGCCATAACGCAGGTAGTCCAGATGAAGCGTGGAGTGCGCGTCGCTGTCGATGGCGAACTTCACGCCGTGCCGTTTCGCCCGCATGATGTTCTCGTCCGACAGGTCGAGCCGTTCCGGCTGGCCGTTGATCTCCAGGGCCGTCCCGGTGCGGGCGCAGGCGGCGAACACCTCGTCGAGGTCGATGTCGAGGGGCGGGCGCTTGCCGATGTGCCGGGTCGTCGGGTGGCCGATGATGTTGACGCAAGGGTGCGCGCAGGCGCGGATCAGCCTGCGGGTGAGCGCATCACGGTCCTGGTTGAAGTGTGAATGGATCGAGGCGACGCACAAGTCGAAGTCGGCGAGGAAGTCCTCGGGCCAGTCGACGTCGCCGCTGGGGCCGATGTTGAGCTCGGTTCCATGGAGCAGCCGCATCCGTTTGTGCTTGCCGTCGAGGTGACGCACGGCATCCCGCTGCTGGAGAATCTTGTCGTCGGTCATGCGCTGCATGTACAGGTCGGGCGCGTGATCGGTGATCGCGTAGTACGCATAGCCGCGCTCGGCCGCTGCGGCGATCATCTGTTCCAGGGTGGCCATGCCGTCGGTGAGGTCGGTGTGGGTGTGCAGGTCGCCTCGCATGTCGGCGTCGGTGACCAGCTCCGGGAGCTCTCCGCGCAGCCCTGCTGCTATCTCGCCGCGGTCCTCGCGCAGCGTGGGAGGGATCCAGGGCAGGCCGAGCCTCGCGTAGACCTCGTCCTCGGTCCTGGAGACGATCTTCCGTCCGCTCCCGGCGTGGAACAGGCCGTACTCGGAGAGCTTGAGCTTCTGGTGGACCGCGAGTTCGCGGGTGCGGATGTTGTGCGCCTTGGAGCCGGTGAAGTACTGCAGGGCGGCGCCCCACGAGTCGGGCGGCACCACCCGCAGATCCACCTGCAGGCCGCGGTTGGTACGGATGGAGGTCTTCTTCTCGCCGTGCGCGATGACCTCGCTCAGGTACGGCAACCGGGTGACCGCCTCCATGAACGGCGCCGAGTCCGCGGCCGCCACCAGGACGTCGATGTCCCCGATCGTCTCCTTCATCCGGCGCAGCGACCCGGCGTACGTGCACTGCTCGCACCCCGCCACCCGCTCCATGGCGGCGACGACGTCCTCGGCGAGCTCCATCGCCACGCCGATCTGCACCCGGTCGCCGGCCGACTGCATCAGCTTGATGCCGTGCAGAATGTTCTCCTCGGTCTTGGGGCCGAACCCCTTCAGGTTGCGCAGCTTCTCCGCCTGGATGGCGTCGGCGAGCTCGTCGACCGAGCTGATGTGCAGCTCCTGGTAGAGCGACATCGCCTTCTTGGGACCGAGCGTGGGGATGGCGATCAGCTCGCGCACACCGGCGGGGATCTGCGCCCGGACGTCCTCCACCGCGGCCATGTGCCCCGTGCGCAGGTACTCCTCGACCTTGTCGGCGATCGACTTGCCGACGTTCGGGATCTCGCGCAGGTGCTTGGCGTCGAGGCGGGAGACATCCGTGGGATAGCCGCCGATGGCACGGGCGGCCTTTTCGTAGGCGCGTGCCCTGTACGCGTCTCCGCCGGTGATCGATACGAGGTCGGCGTACTCCTGCAGCAGGGCTTCGACCTCTTTGTTCGGCCGAGCCATGGAGTCAGTTTAGGCCGCGGCGTACGGGCGTGCGCGGGGTGGCCGGAGTGGCCCGGGGCGGCCCTCGGTGGTACGGATCGATACATGCCCGTGCTCGTCGGAACCTCGGGATGGCAGTACAAGGACTGGCGGGGCGTGCTCTATCCGGCCGGCCGGCCGCAGCGGCTGTGGCTCGAGGAATACGCCCGGCACTTCTCCACCGTGGAGAGCAACAACGCCTTCTACCGGCTGCCGGAGCGGGACACGTTCGCGGCCTGGCGCGACCGCACGCCGGAGGGCTTCGTCATGGCGCTCAAGGCGAGTCGCTTCCTCACCCACATCAAGCGGCTGAAGGATCCCGCGGAGCCGGTGGGGCGGCTGATGGAGCACGCCGCCGGCCTCGGTGTCCGGCTGGGGCCGGTGCTGCTTCAGCTCCCGCCGACGCTGCGGGCCGATGCCGGGCTGCTCGACGCGTGCCTGGAGTGCTTCCCGTCCGGCACGCTCGTCGCCGTCGAGCCGCGGCACGACTCATGGTGGACGGACGAGGTCCGTGCCGTGCTGGAACGGCGGGGTGCCGCGCTGTGCTGGGCCGATGCGCGGGCGCGGCCGACGACGCCGCTGTGGCGCACCACGGACTGGGGCTATCTGCGCTTCCACGAGGGCATCGCCCGGCCCTGGCCGCGGTACGGCAGGCAGGCGCTGGCCACCTGGGCCGGACGGGTCGCCGAGAGCTGGCCGGACGACGCCGGGGTGTATGCGTATTTCAACAACGATCCGGGCGGGGCCGCCGTGCTCGACGCCACCGTTTTCGTGCGCGCGGTGCGGGCGGCGGGGCGCACTGCGGTCGGCCCCGACCGCATCGATATTCCCGAGACCGTTTAGGCCCCCGCCACGGTGCGGGTGGCGTCGTCGACGATGGCCTGCAGCCGCCGGTGGTGGGCGCCTCGCCAGTAAAGGTAGCCGCAGGCCGGGCAGCGGGCGAAGTCGTCGTACGTGCGGCGGGTCCCGGGTTGCAGCAGGTGCGCCACCTCGCCCTTGGCCACCGGCGCCACTCGTCCGTTGCACGCCGTGCAGCGCGTCCACGGGGCCAGCGGCGGGGCGAACCGTCCGAGGACGTCGGCGAGCTGCTCGTCGGCGCGGCTGCCGCGTACGTACGCGCCCAGCCACAGGGCCCTGCGGCCGAGCAGGCCGCGGTCCTGGGTGAGCAGCACCCGGCGTTCGGTGTTGGCCTGCTCGATCAGCGTGTCGTCGTCGAGATCGTTGCCGTAGGCGGCGTCGACGCCGAGCAGCCGCAGCCGCCGCGCCAGAGTGCCGAGATGGACGTCGAGGACGAAGCGCGGTGGGCCCGGCGGCAGCGGCTGGGGCCGCTCGATCCCGCGCACCTGGATCACGTCACCGTCGGCCGGCCGGTACGAGGCGGGGACCTCCCGACCGTCGACGAGCAGTCGGCCCACCTCGGTCAGCGGCACTCCGAGCGACTGGACCACGTGGCCGAGCGACGAGGTGCCGTCGTAGCCGGTGCGAAGCTCCTCGGTCGCCCGGTGGCGGGCGGCCAGGAACAGCCGCAGCTCGTCGGGGACACGAATGCGCAGCTCCGATCCGTCCACTCCCTCAGCATGCCACCGGCCGCTCGCAGCACAGTCTCACCACAGCCGGACACGGTCCCGGCTGATGGGCGGCAGGAATTCGCGGACGAGTGTGCGCTCCCACCACTCCCCCGTCGTGCGCAGCCGCCGCCAGTCGGTGAAGCGGTAGTGGTAGAGGCGCGCGCGGACATGGGTGGGCGGAATGGTGGGGAAGGGATTGGTACGCAGCAACTTGAGGATCGCCGGGTCGTTCTCCAGCAGTTTGGCGACGAAGGGGACGAACCACGGATCGGCGTAGAGCGGCGAGATGGCGACGAACCACATCAGCCAGTCGAGCCGGAGGTGGTAGGGCGCGAACTGGCGGGGCAGCCGCCGCGGATCGCCCGGTTTCCCCTTGAATCCGTACTCCCGCCAGACGGTCTCCGAGGTGATCTCGTCCTCGTCGGTGCCTTCCACCACCACTTCGTAGCGGAACCGGTTGATGCTGCCGAAGGCGCCGTAGGCGTTGACGAGATGCAGCCTGTTGAAGGAGTAGTTCATCAGCTGGCGGCGGGAGACGAGATTGCGCGCCGGGTAATAGCTCAGCCCCACGACGAAGACGGTGACGGCGAGCACGACGACCTCGTACCAGAGCGGGGCGGCCGGGAGCGCCGGGGGCCGCGGCAGCGGCAGCACGGAGGCGGCGAGCGAGCCGTCGACGGCCGGGAGGGCGAGCACGATCGTCAGCCAGTTGAGCCAGGCGAAGTTGCCGGAGAGCACGAGCCACAGCTGGGTGACGACGATGATCCCGGCGGCGACGCTCGCCACCGGCTGCGGGGTGAACAGCAGGACGGGCACGGCGAGTTGGGCGACATGGTTGGCGCCCACCTCGACCCGGTGCAGCGGCTTGGGCAGATGGTGGAAGAACCAGCTGAGCGGGCCCGGCATCGGCTGGGTCTCATGGTGGTAGTACAAGCAGGTCAGGTCGCGCCAGCACGGGTCGCCGCGCATCTTGATCAGGCCCGCGCCGAATTCGACACGGAAGACCAGCCAGCGCAGCAGCCACAGGACGAGCACGGGTGGTCCGGTACGGGCGTTGCCGAGGAAGACGGCGAGGAATCCCGTCTCCAGGAGCAGGGACTCCCATCCGAAGCCGTACCAGGTCTGGCCGACGTTGACGATCGACATGTACAGCAGCCAGGGCGCCAGCCACAACAGCATCGACGCCCACAGCGGTACGGCGTCGGCGGCGCCGGCCACGATCGCCGCCGAGACGGCGGCTCCGCTCCAGGCGACGGCGGCGAAGAACCGGTCGGAGTAGTGGAAGTGGAAGATACTGGGCGACTCGCGGAAGGGCACGCGCGCGGTGAAGCGCGGGATCGGCAGCAGTCCATGCTCTCCGAGCAGCGCACGGAACTGGTTCGCGGCGGCGATGAAGGCGATGAGGTAGACGGCGGCGAGCGCCCGCTGGAAGACGATGCGGCTCAGCCAGTAACCGTTCGCCGTGAACCACTCCATGACCTGCATTCTGGCGCCCCGTCATCGCGTTCGGGACCGCGCACCCGATGGCGACCACCCTCGGATGGCCCAATTCCCTTTCCAGGCTCACTCTTCTGGGCCCCCATTGATTGGCCTTCCGTGTCGCGGAGGGGCTTTCCGCGTTGAGCACGGTGGCAGCAGCCGCGGACGCGCGTCGTCAGCGGTACCAAGGCTCTGGGACCGGAGTTCCTCCGCGGTTCCAAAGCCGTTCCGGGGCCCTGAAGCCGCGCGGGGCCCCGGACTTCAGCTGCGGCGTTCGGGCGTATTCAGGTGCCAAGGATCACCTGAATGAGCGGCCGGACGCAACCTGGCGGCCGCTGGGCCGTTGATCAGCATCCCCGGGGCCATCAGACGCGGGGATGCTGATCAGCAATTCGCCAGACTCGAAGGGACCTCATTCATGTCGCGTATCGCCAAGGCGGTCGTTCTCACGGCCGCCGCCGGTGCAGCCGTCGCCGGGTCCGCCGGTGCAGCCGTCGCCAACGCGGGTGTTGAGGGGGCCGCGACCAAATCGCCGGGTGCCATCTCCGGAAACCTGATCCAGGTGCCGATCCACATCCCGATCAACCTCTGCGGCAACTCGGTCAACGTCATCGGCGCTCTCAACCCGGCCTTCGGCAACCCCTGCGTCAACAAGTAGGCCTTCTTCGGCCGCACAGCACGCACCGCCCGGACCCTCATGGTCCGGGCGGTGCTGTGCTGTGCGGCGTCCGGTTCACTCACCTACCGCAGCAGCCTCACAAGACCTGTGCTTGACATGGTCTTGACCAGTACGGGAGCACGGCGCCATCGTGAACCGTACGTGGCACGCGGTGACCTGACGTGCCGTGGCAGGCGGTGACCTGACGCGCCGTCGGCACACTCTGCTCTTCGTCATCCGGCCCTTGCAAACCGCCTGAGACCGTACGGAGGCCCTATGCACCGTCGCGAGATACCCGATATATCCACCCGATCCCCCGCGATTCCGCACCGCCGACCAAGACGCCGGCTCCGGCGGATGGCAGCGGCCGTCACCGCGCTGCTCACCCTCGCCGTCACCGCCCTCATCACCGGCCTGGCCACCGGCGCCCAGGCCACCGCCCCCTCCTCCGCGCACAGCGGCTACGCATCGCCGAGCATAACGGCATTCGGCTGTGCCCATCCCGAAGCACCGGGACAGGCCCGCTGCTTCGGCATCATGAAGGCCCGTCGCACCGCCACGGGTCGCATGTCCCCGTTCACCACCGGATCCCCGACCACCGTCGGATACATGCCGTCCGATCTGCAGTCCGCCTACAAACTGAGCGGCACCTCGGCATCCGGGCGCACCGTTGCAATCGTCGACGCCCAGGACGACCCGAACGCCGAGTCCAACCTGGCGACGTACCGCAGCGCCTACGGCCTGCCGTCGTGCACCACCGCCAACGGCTGCTTCCGCAAGGTGAACCAGAGCGGCCAGGCCTCACCGCTGCCGTCCGGCGACTACGGGTGGGCCGAGGAGATCAGCCTCGACCTCGACATGGTCTCCGCCGTCTGCCCCAGCTGCCACATCCTGCTGGTCGAGGCCAACTCGGCGAACACCTCGGACCTGACGACGGCCGAGGACACGGCGGCCTCCACCTCCGGTGTCGTCTCCGTCTCCAACAGCTGGGGCGGCTCCGAGGACTCCACCATCACCTCGTCCGACTCCCACTTCAACCACCCCGGCGTCGCCATCACCGCGAGCTCGGGCGACTCCGGCTACGGCGTCTCCTGGCCTGCCTCCTCGCCGTACGTCACCGCCGTGGGCGGCACTTCGCTGAGCAAGGCGTCGAACTCCCGCGGCTGGAGCGAGACGGCCTGGAGCAGCGCGGGCTCGGGCTGCTCGGCTTACGAGGCGAAGCCGTCCTGGCAGCACGACTCCGGGTGTGCCAAGCGCACCGTCGCCGATGTGTCCGCGGTCGCCGACCCCAACACCGGGGTCGCGGTCTACGACACGTACAACAGCTGCGGCGGCGGCTCGTTCTGCGACATCGAGCTCGAACTCGGGCTCGCGCAGGGAGCGGACGGATGGGTCCAGGTCGGCGGCACCAGTGCCTCGTCGCCGATCATCGCGAGCGTCTACGCGCTCGCCGGGAACACCGCCCAGGTCACCTACGGCTCTTACCCGTACAGCCACACCGCCGCGCTGAACGACGTCACGTCGGGCAGCAACGGCTCCTGCGGCGGCAGCTATCTGTGCACCGCGGGCCCCGGCTACGACGGCCCGACCGGTCTCGGCACGCCCAACGGCACCGGCGCGTTCTGACCGGCGCCGCGCCGACGGACGAGGGCCGGGCCCGTACCGCAGAAGTGCGGCGCGGGCCCGGCCCCTGTTCTTCCGGTCAGTCCTCGGGGTGGACGAGGGTCATGTCGAAGCCGGATTCGCCGGTGCCGTCGAGCGTCACGGACGTCGCGACCGGCGGGTAGCCGCTGGCGATCACGGTGTAGTCCCCCTCGGCGAGGTCGGTGAAGGTGTACCCGCCGTCGTCAGCCGTGGTGGTGGCCGCGACCACGTTGCCCGCCGCGTCGACCAGGGTGACCCGTGCGTCGGCGAGCGGGGTTCCGGCGCCGCCCGCCCGGACGACGCCCAGCAGCCGGGCACCCGCACGGAGTTCCACCTCGCACCGGGTGGTGCCGGAGGCCGCGACCTCGACCGGGACGGCCGTCGGCCGGTACCCCGGGGCGCTCACCGCGAGAGTGAACGCTCCCGCGACCAGCTCCTGCAGGCCGAACGTGCCGTCCCCACCGGTGGTCGCGGACGCCACGACCTCGCCGCGGACGTCCGTCACCACGACCATCGCGCCCGCGACCGGGGTCGCGGCTGCCGCGTCACGCACCGCACCGGCGAGCCCCGCGGTGCCCGAGAGCACCAGGTCGTACGAGAGCGGCTGGTCGCCCACGACGACGGTGGCAGCCTGCGGCTGGTGCCCGTCGGCCGCGGCAATCAGTACATACGAGCCGGACCCGGGTGCGGTCAGCGCGTAGCCGCCGTCGGCCTGGGCAGACGCCCGACCGACCTGACGGCCATTCAGATCGATCAGAGTGAGCGTGGCGCGCGGGACGGGCGCGCCCTCGCCTCCGTTCACGTATCCGCGGATCTCCGTGCCCGAGACAGGCGCAAAGCCTGCGCCGACTCCGCCGCCGGCGGACGAGACGAGTGCGGCGGGCGCCGCCGCCAGGCCATCCCGGCCGAGGAGGGGCTCGGTGCGCGCGCCGACGACGGCGAGCTCTGCGGCCTCCTCGGTCTTCTGCGGTGCGTCTGCGCGCTGCGCGTCGCGGGCCACGGGGGTTGCCGTGTGCTGCGCCTTGGCATTGATCAGCAGCAGGACGAGCACCACCGCCAGCAGCAGGATGCCCACACCCCACCAGATGGCCACGGTGAAGCCGTGCACCTCGCCGGTGGCGAGCAGCTGCGGGGTGGGCCGCCCGAGGGCGTGGTCCTTGATGTAGTTGGTCGCCGCGGTGGCCGCGATGGTGTTGAGCAGCGCGGTGCCGATGGAGCCGCCCACCTGCTGGGAGGTGTTGACCATCGCCGAGGCCACACCGGCGTCCTTGGGACTGACGCCGTTGGTGGCGAGGTTCATCGCCGGCATGAATGTCGAACCGAGGCCCAGGCCGAGCAGGATCTCCGCGGGAAGCACCAGCTGGGTGTAGGGGCTGTCGACCTTCAGCTGGGTGAGCAGTCCGATGCCGGCCGCCGCGACCAGCAGGCCCGGCACCATCAGCACGCGCGGTGCGACGCGGTGCATCAGCCGCGCGGAGATCTGCGTGGAACCGATGATCATGCCGGCGGTCATGGGCAGGAACGCGAGCCCCGATCTGACCGGCGAGTAGTCCTTGACCGTCTGCAGGTAATAGGTGAGGAAGAGGAACAGCCCGAACATCGCGATGACGGACAGGCCGACGGCCAGATACGCGCCGCCGCGGTTGCGGTTGAGGACGACGCGGAAGGGCAGCAGCGGCGCCTTGGTGAGCCGTTCGACGACCACGAAGGCGATGATCAGCACGGCGGAGGCGCCGAACGCCGAGAGCGTGATGTGGTCCCGCCAGCCGTTGGACTCGGCGTGGGTGAACCCGTAGACCAGCGAGACGAGCCCGGCGGTGATCAGCACCACACCCGGGATGTCGAGCCGTGTCGGGTGGCGCTTGGACAGCGTGCTGCTGACGAAGACCGTGGCACCGATGAACGCGATGACGGCGATCGGGACGTTCACGTACAGCGCCCAGCGCCAGTTCAGGTACTGGGTGAGCACGCCGCCGAGGATCAGGCCGACGGCGCTGCCGCCACCGGCGATGGCACCGTAGATGCCGAATGCCTTGCCCCGCTCCTTGGGCTCGGTGAACATCACCGCGAGCATGGAGAGTGCGGAGGGTGCGAGCAGCGCGCCGAAGGCGCCCTGCATCGCGCGTGCGCCGAGCAGCATGCCGCTGTTGACCGCGGCGCCGCCGATGGCCGATGAGCCGGCGAAGCCGATCAGTCCGATCAGGAAGGTGCGCTTGCGACCGAGGAGGTCGGCAAGGCGCCCGCCGAAGAGCAGCAGCCCGCCGAAGGCGAGGGTGTACGCGGTGATGACCCACTGACGGTCGGCGTCGGAGATGTGCAGCGCGCGCTGGGCGGATGGGAGAGCGATGTTCACGATGGTCGCGTCGAGGACGACCATCAGCTGTGCCAGGGCTATGAAGGTCAGTGCTGTCCAGCGCCGCGGATCGACGGCGCCGGGCGCTGGTGCAGTGGTTGGGGCGGTCGTCGCCATGAGAAAGGTGTCTCCACGTAGCTGGTGAGTCCGGGTGCGGCCCTCGGGGCGGTCCGCAGTGCGTGATGAGGTGGTTGCGCGATGAAGTGAAGCGAGGTGAGGCGCGGCGCGGTGTGCGTCACAGGTTGCAGGGCGGCCGTTCGTTCCGGTGTGCCGACGCGGGATCGGACAGGGTGTAGGAGGAGCCGGGGAGGGGGTGCGGTGCGGGCGCGCGCAGTCCGGCGGCGAAGAGCTCGACGTGACGGCCCACGTGGCCCGCGAACGTGGTGCAGTCGCTGCCCGGAAGCGGCCGGGTGAGCTGGGTGAGGACGACCCAGATGTCACCGAGTTCGACGTCGGGGCGAAGCTGCCCGCTGGCCCTTGCCCTGTGCATGATCTCGGTCACTGCGGCAATCCCCCTTGCCCGTTCCGTCCAGAAGCTCTCGTTCTCCGCAAATCGCCCGCGTACCGAAGGCAGCACCGCGCCGATGCGGCGGTCCGCAGCTGCGTGCAGGAAACGGCGCAGGGCCTCGAACGGGTCGTTCTCCCCGGCGAGCGCGGCCTCTGCGTCGTCCGCGATCCCGCCGATGACGTGAAGGGTGACCTCGCGGATCAGGTCCTCGCGATCGCCGAAGTGCCGGTAGAGAGTAGCGTTGCCGACCCCTGCGCGTCGCGCGATTTCGTCCAGCGGCGCATCGGGGCCCTGCTCGGTGAAGATGTCACGCGCCGCGACGAGGATGCGCTCGCGATTGCGGCGTGCGTCGGCGCGCAGGTGGGGCGTCGCCGTGTCCGTGTGTCCCATGTCGGCGGCCTCCCCTCTCTCTCGTGCGCGCCGTCAGTAAGAGAACCAACCCAAGCAGGGAATCATTCCCCGTTTCGCTGTACCCAGCGTAACGACACGCCGCGGCCCGGAACGGCCGGGGTCGTCCCGGGGCGGTTCAGCCCGCGGTGAGCAGGGCGCCGAGCAGGACGGCGAGGGTCAGCGTGAGGCAGCTGCCGACGACGAAGGCGATGGCGAGGCGGCGCCGCAGCGCGTCATAGCGCTGCTGGTATTCGTGCTGGAGCTCGCGGCAGCGGCCCGCGATCCGCACCAGATACACCTTGGACTGCTCCAGCCTGTCCTGGGTGTAGGCGTGCTCGACCTCCTCGCGCTGGGCGATGGTCAGCCAGGGCAGGCTTGCGGAGAACTCACGGGCGCTGTCGCGCGCCCGATCGGTCTCCGCCTGCCAGAGCAGATAGCCCTCGAGCTGGTTGATGCCGACGGCCGCCTCACCGGGGCCGCGTGCATCGGCAGCCGTCATCGCCTCACTCCTCCCCGGGTTCGCCGCCGGGCGATCCCGGCGTGCCCTCTTCGCCCTCTTCGCCCTCTTCGCCCTCCGCGCCTTCCGTGACGCCGGCCGGCGCGGCCGCGTAGCCGACCTCCTGCAGCTCCGAGAAATCGGGGTGGTGGAGGTCGAACGCCGGAGACTCGGAGCGGATCCGCGGCAGCGCGAGGAAGTTGTGGCGCGGCGGCGGGCAGGAGGTCGCCCACTCCAGCGAACGGCCGTAGCCCCAGGGGTCGTCGACCTCGATCTTCTTGCCGTACTTGGCCGTTTTCCACACGTTGTAGAGGAACGGCAGCATCGACAGGCCGAGCAGGAACGCCCCGATGGACGAGACCGTGTTGAGGGTGGTGAAGCCGTCGGCGGCGAGGTAGTCGGCGTAGCGGCGCGGCATGCCCTCGACGCCCAGCCAGTGCTGGACGAGGAAGGTGGTGTGGAAGCCGATGAAGAGTGTCCAGAAGGTGATCTTGCCGAGCCGCTCGTCGAGCATCCTCCCGCTCATCTTCGGCCACCAGAAGTGGAAGCCGGCGAACATTGCGAAGACAACGGTGCCGAAGACCACGTAGTGGAAGTGGGCGACGACGAAGTACGAGTCGGAGACTTCGAAGTCCAGTGGCGGTGCAGCCAGGATGACGCCCGTGAGCCCGCCGAAGACGAAGGTGACCAGGAAGCCGATCGACCAGAGCATGGGTGTCTCGAACGACAGGGATCCGCGCCACATGGTGCCGATCCAGTTGAAGAACTTCACGCCGGTCGGCACCGCGATGAGCATGGTCATGAAGGCGAAGAACGGCAGGAGCACGCCACCCGTGACGTACATGTGGTGCGCCCACACGGTGATGGAGAGCCCGGCGATGGCGATGGTGGCCCCGATCAGGCCGATGTAGCCGAACATCGGCTTACGGCTGAAGACCGGGACGATCTCGCTGATGATGCCGAAGAACGGCAACGCGATGATGTAGACCTCGGGATGGCCGAAGAACCAGAACAGGTGCTGCCACAGCAGCGCGCCGCCGTTGGCGGTATCGAAGACGTGCGCCCCGAACTTGCGGTCCGCTTCGAGGCACAGCAGCGCACCGGCGAGCACCGGGAAGGCGAAGAGCACCAGCACACCGGTGAGCAGCACGTTCCAGCAGAAGATCGGCATGCGGAACATCGTCATGCCGGGGGCGCGCATGCAGATGATCGTGGTGATGAAGTTGACCGAGCCGAGGATGGTGCCGAAGCCGGAGAAGGCCAGACCCATGATCCACATATCGCCGCCGATGCCCGGCGTGCGCACGGCGTCGGTGAGCGGGGAGTAGGCGAACCAGCCGAAGTCCGCGGCGCCCTGCGGGGTGAGGAAGCCGCCCACCGCGATCAGCGAGCCGAACAGGTAGAGCCAGTAGGCGAACATGTTCAGCCGCGGGAACGCCACATCGGGCGCGCCGATCTGCAGCGGCATGATCCAGTTGGTGAACCCGGCGAACAGCGGCGTCGCGAACATCAGCAGCATGATCGTGCCGTGCATCGTGAACGCCTGGTTGAACTGCTCATTGTCCATGATCTGCAGGCCGGGGCGGGCGAGCTCGGCACGCATCAGCAGCGCCATGATGCCGCCGATGAGGAAGAACGCGAACGACGTCCCCAGGTACAGCGTGCCGATCGTCTTGTGATCGGTGGTCGTCAACCACTGCACCACCACCATGCCCGGCCGCTTGCGCCGCTCCGGCACAGCCTGGCGAGGCACCTGCGGCCTCGCGACCAGATCGGACCCAGACATTCCGACTCCCCGCACTTGACACCGTGACCTGACACCGGATGGACACTCTACGTATTCACCCTATTACGCACCGTACTCTATCTCGGCGGTGCGACAGAACCCGGCCGGACACAGGGCCACGGGCACCCGGGGGGCCACAGACAGGGGTGCGAGACTGCGCGGTCGTACGATCATCGGCGCTTGAGGAGGGTCTGTGACGGAGGCAATCATCATCGGCAGCGAACGCAGCGAGGCCGGGCTGCCGACCGGCATGGAGGTGCTGCGCCGGGGCGGCACGGCGCTCGACGCCGTGGAGGCGGCCATGCGCCGCTGTGAAGACAACGTTGCCGACCACTACGTCGGCACCTCGGGCCTGCCCAACGCGCGGGGCGTGGTGGAGCTCGACGCCTCGGTCATGCTCGGGTCGAGCCGCCGCTTCGGTGCGGTGGGCGCGCTGCGCGACTACCCCAACCCCATCTCCGTCGCGCGGGCGGTGTTGGAGAAGCTGCCGCAGCACTGTCTGCTGGTGGGCGAGGGGGCGGCACTCTTCGCCGAGGAGTGCGGCTTCGCCACCGCCGAGCTGCTGACCGACGAGTCGCGGGCGATGTGGCGCAAGCAGGTCGAGGCGTCGGCCGAAGCGGTCGAGGGCGAGAACACCGCCGCGACCGACGGCGACCACCGGTACCGCGCGGCCGCACTGGACATCATCCGGCGTCTCACACCTCACGACGGGCCGTGGGGCACCATCAACATCATCGCGCTCGACGCCTCGGGTGAGATGTGCGTGGGGGTGTCGACCTCCGGCTACCCCTACAAGTATCCCGGCAGGGTGGGTGATTCGGCGCTGCCCGGTGCGGGCAACTGGTGCGATCTGCGGGCCGGAGGGGCGGCGTGCACCGGGCGCGGCGAGCTGAGCATGCGCGGCGGCACCGCCCGTACGATCGTCGACCGCCTGGCGGCCGGCACGGACCCGGCCGAGGCGTGCCTGGCCGCGCTGCACGAGACGGCGGCGCTGCCGGACGAGTTCCGCGCGGAGCTGCGGGCGCTCGCCCTGACGCCCGACGGACGGCACGGCGGCGCGGCGGGCCAGCAGGGCAGCACGTACAACGTCATGACCGTCTCGTCCACCGGCGTGGAGGTCCACCCGAGGAGTGCACTGTGAAGATCTTCATCTCCTCCGACATGGAGGGCACCGCGGGGGTCGTCGACTGGTCCCAGTGCCGGGCGCCGGAGCCCGAGTACGCCTACTACCGCGGCCTGCTGCAGCAGGAGGTGAACGCGTCGATCGAGGGTGCGGCCGCCGCGGGTGCGACCGCTTTCCTGGTCAACGACTCACACTCGAAGATGGTCAATCTGCGTCCCGATGCGCTCGCGCACCGCGCCCGGTATCTGTCGGGCCGTCACAAGCCGCTGTACATGATGCAGGGCCTCGACTCCTCCTTCGACGCCGTCTTCTTCGTCTCCTACCACGGCTCGATGTCGAGCCGGGCCTCCACGCTGTCGCACACCTACAACCCGCTGGCCATCAGCGAGGTGCGGCTGAACGGTGTGGTCACCGGCGAGAGCGGCATCAACGCGCTGGTGGCGCTCGGGCACGGGGTGCCGGTAGTGCTGGTCACCGGGGACGACACCACGGCGTCCGAGACGCAGGCGTTCTGTCCCGGCGTCACCAGCGCCGTGGTCAAGACCTCCGTGTCGCGGTTCGCCGCCGACAGCATGCACCCTCAGGAGGCGTGCGAGACCATCCGCGCGGCCGCCGAGACCGCAGTGCGCCGCGTGAAGGACGCCGCACCGCCGCGCATCGAGCTGCCCGCCACGCTCACCGTCCAGTTCCGCAACGCCGATCTGGCTGAGATGGCGACGTGGATCAACGGCGTCGTACGCGACGACGACCGGACCGTGCACATCACCGACGACGACCCCGTGCGGCTGTACCGCACCTTCATCACGATGGTGTTGCTGACCCGCGGGATCGCCGAGTGACCGTGAGAACTTCTTCGGACCGGTGTCTTGACGGCGGCTAATGGTCCAGGCCAATTTAGTGGGCGTGTTACTGAGCGCGCCAACGGCCGTCTTCCTCACCCCTGTTGAGTTCTCCTCGACGATCGGGCGCTCATCGGTGTCCCGTGCCGCGGCGGTGTGTCCCACGTCCCGCCCCGGCACGGGCCCCCAATCCCCCGCGGCCTGCGGCCGGGTCCCGTCGGGCCACACCAGGACGCGCAGCCCAGGACGCGTGACAATGGATGCGGGTGCTGCATGAAACGGCCAGGAGGCGCACATGGCCGACGGTCGGGCGCAGGAGACGCGGCTGCCGCCGCCGCGTCTGTCACCGCGTGCGCGCCGGTTCGTCGTCGGCGCGTATCTGCTCATCGCCGCGGTCGTCGTGCTCGACCTCGCGACGGGGCCGAGGTCCACCTTCTCCCCGATCCTCGCGGCCGTGCCCGTGCTCGCCGCCATCGCCACCCGCAAGGCGCGCGTCCCGCTGCTCGCCGGACTGGCGGGCCTGATCTGCGTAGGGCTGCTGTCGCTCGCCAATCAGGGCGTGCCGGCGATCGTGCACGCCACGTCCGCGGTCACCGTACTCGCCGTGACCTTCACCAGCACCGCCACCGTCATCCTCGTGGCGGCGCGCGAGCGTGAGCTGGCACAGGTCCGTTCGGTCGCCGAAACGGCGCAGAAGGCGCTGCTGCGCGCCGTGCCGCGGCGCATCGGCCCGTTCCGGATCGCCGTGCGCTATCTGGCCGCGGCGGCCGAGGCGAGGATCGGCGGTGATCTGTACGAGGTGCTGCCCACGGAACACGGGACCCGGCTGCTCCTCGGCGATGTGCGGGGCAAGGGGCTGGCCGCCGTGGAGGCCGCCGTCGACGTGCTCGGGGTGTTCCGGGACGCCGCACGCGCCGAACCCGACCTGGCGGCCGTCGCCGACCGCCTCGACGCAGCCCTGGCCCTGCGGGGCGCGGGTGAGGAGTTCGTCACCGCGGTGCTCGCCACCCTCCCCGACGACGGTGACTCCGCGGTGGTGGTCAACTGCGGCCATCCCCCGCCCATGCTGCTGCACGCCGGAAGCGCGGCAGAGGTGGAACCTCCGTCCTTCGCACCGCCGTTGGCACTGCTCGCTATGGTGGGCGGCGGATACACCGCACGGCCGGTGCCCCTGACCCGCGGTGACCTGCTGCTCTTCTACACCGACGGCCTCTCCGAGGCGCGCGACGCCGAGAGCCGCTTCTACCCGCTCGCCGAGCGCCTCACGGGAATGCCGCAGGACGATCCCGACGCACTGCTCGACCGGCTCGTCGAGGACGTCCGCCACTACGTGCACGGCGGCCTGGACGACGACGCCGCACTCGTCGCCGTCCGCCGTGAGCTGTGAGCTGTGAGCTGTGAAGTGTGAACTGTAAACGAGGCTGCCGCCGAACAGGACCAGACCACTGGCGGAGCCGCTCATCCCGATACGCGTCACCTCAGCGCGCGTGCCTGCCAGTGCGTGAACTGCTGCAGCGGATCGCCGTCCAGCTCCCACGGCCACGGGGTCACCGTGGGCCCGACCGCCTGGAACACCTGCGCCGCATCCGTCAGCCGCTTGGCCTGTATGAGCGCGTATGCAAGCAGGTTGAGATCGGCGAGAGCCGCCGCGTGGCGCAGGTACCCGGGGCGTGGCCAGTCCTCCAGGGCCCGGTCCAGGGCGGCCTCCGCGGGCGGCTGGGTCCAGATCCTGCTCGACATCAGTGCGTCGACGCCGCCGGCCGACAGCGTCCTGCGGTAGCGGCCGAGCATGGCCACCATCTCCAGGCCGATGGCAGGTGACTGCGGCGGCATGCCGGACTTGGCGGCGTCGACGAAGTCGAGCGTCTGGGCGTGGGATCCGCACTCCTCCGGCGAGAGGTAGTGGAGCATCTCCAGGTAGGCCTCGCGGTGCCAGGGGTCCCTGCTGGTCACCTCGCGCCATACCGGGAAGACCTCGCGCGGCGGCCGCCGCAGCAGCCGCAACACGCTGAGCACGACCAGCCACGGCACAGGGTCGGCCGGAGTCAGGTCCGCGGCGCGGTGGCACAGGTCGATCGTCGCCGCGGCGTCGGCCAGCTCTCCGTCCCAGCGGCCGTGGACGAGGTCCATCCATGCCTGGAAGAGCAGCGCGTCCGGGTCGCGCGAGCGGCGCCGCAGCCACAGCCGCGCCACGCCCTGCGGGGCCACGGCGGCGAGCACCATGAACCGGTGGGTGCGCCGGTCCCAGTCGTGACCCGCGTCGCGCAGCACCTGCTCCACCTGGTCGACGCGGATGTCCCCCAGACCGGGCCGCGACGGCGCTTCGAGTTGCTTGCGCACCCTGCCGAGCTTGGTGTCGTCGAGTTCAGGCGCGAGTCGCGGTGCGGCGGCCCGTCGGGATCCAAAGATCGGCATGGCCGGGAGCTTAGAGGGAATGCGGAGCGTCGCACAGCCACTACGACTGGATCGTTATCAGTGGTGTAGGCCATATACGTCCGCGATGCGCTCAGCGGGTGAGGGGGCGCGGCGGCGAGGCCGTCCGCTGGTGAGCACGGCGGCGGATAGCGTTGGCGGCGGCAGCCACGGGGACGGAGCGCGGAAGGATTGACGGCGGATGGCGGGGCCGGCGATGCGGGAGATCGGCGCGGAGGAGGTACGGGCGGCGGTTCCGATGGCGGCCGCGGTGGCCGCCGTCCAGGACGCGCTGCGCGCGGGGCTCGACCCCGAGGCCGATCCGGCACGCTCGGTGGTGCCCGTCGAGCGGGGCCACCTGCTGCTGATGCCCGCTCAGTCGCACGAGTACGTGGGCGTGAAGGTGGCGTCCGTGGCCCCGGAGAACCCGGCGCTCGGGCATCCGCGCATCCAGGGCAGCTATCTGCTCCTCGACGCACGGACCCTGACGCCGCTCGCCGTGCTGGACGGCGTGGCGCTCACCGCGATCCGCACTGCGGCGGTCTCGGCGGCGGCCGCGGATCTGCTCGCCGTACCGGACGCGTCGCGCGTCGTCGTCTTCGGCACCGGACCGCAGGCGCACAGCCATCTGGAGGCACTGGCGGCGATCCGCCCGGTCCGGCAGGTCACCGTCGTCGGGCGCGACCAGCGGCGGCTGAAGGAGTTCGTCGGTCACTACCGCCCAGCGGCGGGGCTCCCGTTCACCGTCGAGGCCGGCGGGACGGAGGCGATCGGCGGCGCGGACGTCGTGGTCTGCTGTACGACGGCGCGCACCCCGCTCTTCGACGGCGCCGCCCTCCCCGCGCACGCCACGGTCGTCGCCGTCGGCTCCCATGAACCGGACGCGCGTGAGGTCGACGACGAGACCGTGCGCCGTTCGACGGTGGTGGTCGAGGCGCGGTCGGCGGCCCTGCGCGAGGCGGGTGACATCATCCAGGCCGTCCGCGCCGGGGTGAGCGGCGACGCGCTCGTCGGCATGGCCGATCTGGTGTGCGGCCGCGCCGCGGTCGATCCGTCCCGCCCGCGGCTCTTCAAGAGCGTGGGCATGGCTTGGGAGGATCTCGTCATCGCCGCGGCCGCCTACCAGGCCTGACCCGGCAACTCCCGCCTCCGCACGAGCTGTCCGGTGCGGAAGGACTCGTTGGCGGCGAGGCCCACGGCCGGCTCGCCGGTGGGTCCGTCGGTTCGGGGCCGGACCGCGGGCCTCAGTGGCGGGGCGGCGGCGCGCTGCCCCGTACCACGACCTTCGTCGCGAGCTCCATGCGCGGGTTGTCGAACTCCCCTGTCCTGAAGTGCCGCAGGAGCATCCTGATGGCCATCGCCGCAGAGCGGTGCGCGCCCGGGGCTGCGGATCCCGCGCCGCATCCCGCGCATCCTGCCATGAGCTGTTTCACCGGATCATCCGAGCACCTTCCAGGTCCCATACCTGCAGGCGTCCGCACATCCCGTAACGCAGCGCAGGCGCCTGCTCCGCGGTGGTCAAAGCCGCCTCGGCGAGGTGCGGGGCGTGGCCCTGCGCCAGCGCGTCCAGCCGGGCGCCGGTGCGCTCGGCCTGGGCGGCCGCGCCGCGCCGCCACAGCCCGCGCCAGTCCTCGGCCCTGGGGGCCACGAGACGGGCCGCCGCCTCATGGAGTGGCCGCAGTTGCTCGGGGCCGTCCTTGACGACGCGTTCGCGCAGCTCCAGATAGCCCTCGACGGCCAGGTCGCGGCGGCGCCGGGCGGCCGCCGCATGGTCGGCCGCGGTTGCGGGGAGGGCCACTGCCTCGGCGTAGCGCCCGGGGTCGGCGAGCACGTCGGCCGGGAAGGTCAGCACCGCGTCCCCGGCCTCCGGGAGCCCCGCGTTCTGCATTACGACGAGGATCTCCAGGTCCCCGCTGACGTTGACCAGCCGGTGGACGGTGCCGGGGGTGAACCACAGCAGGGTGCCGTGGCGCAACTCGGTGCGCGCGTAGCCGTGCGAGCCTAGCGTCTCCAACTCGCCCTCGCCGCCGAGCACGACGTAGCCCTCGGCGGAGACCGTGTGCAGGTGCGGGCTTCCGCCACGCAGGCCGTCCGCCGCGGGCCAGTCGTAGACCCGCAGGTGGGAGACGGCGGTCGCCCCCGGGAAGCCGGCGTTCACCGCTGCTCCCCCGGCATCCGCCACTCCTGCTGCCACTCTTGCTGCCACTTGTGGCCCAGCAACCCGAGCGCCTCGCCGCCCGCCTGGGCGAGCTTCTCCACGCCGCTGCGGCCGCGGTCACCGTCGGCGATGACGACGGCGTAGCGGCGAGTGAGCCGCTCGCCGTCCCCGACCGTGATCTCCTCGTCGAAGAAGGGCGCCGGGCAGACACAGGCGAAGGGCGTGCTGCGGACGAACCACTTGGTGGGCAGTTGCGGGTTCCGGGCGTCGTTGCCGGGTGCGTCGACGAAGGCGAGGGTGGAGGCGCGTCCATGGTCGTCGTGGCTGCCGGTGAAGGCCAGCCAGGGTGCGCGCACCCCCATCAGCTCGTCGCCCCCGCTGGCGTCGGGCGTGTGGACGCGTCCGCCGGTGAACGAGCGCGGGCCGCGCCAGAACAGGCCGCCGTAACCGGCGTTCTCGCGGCCTTCGGTGGTGGGGCTGCCGATCACGGTGGGACGCCCGCGCACATTGGTCATCACCGATTCGAAGACGAGCGCCCACGCGTCGGCATCGCCCGGCAGCAGGGTCACGGCGAAGCGCCGCTGCTCGGTGAACCACGCCGCTCCGCCCTGGGTGTGCCAGCGCAGCCGCTCGGCGACGCGCACGACGCCGTCGCGCAACGAGACGTGCTCGTAGGCCTCGTGGTCCATCGACCCGTCGTTGTCGTACTGGGCGTAGCCGACGCCGCGCCGGTAGGTCGGCCCGCCCCAGAAGTTCTCGGTCTCCACGTTCGGCAGCGACCAGGCAATGCCCTTGTGCCAGACGTGGTCATGCGGCCGGTAGAGGCTGACCCGGTCGCCGCCGAGGGTGTGCAGGGGGTGGAAGTACGGCCGCGGGGACTCCAGTTGCCCGTCCCAGGGGCGGTGGACGTAGCGGGTGAGCTCCCGGCCGTGCGCGGTGATGCGCAGCGAGGTGACGTCGTCGGGGAGCAGGCCGAGGCCGTCAGCGCCGGGGGCGGAGGCGGGCGCGGGTGCGGGTGCGGGCACGGGGGTGCCCGACCACGGAGCGCCGTCGCCGTTCATCCGATGGTGGAAGGGGTGGCCGGTGCCGATCTCGCCGCGTCGTACCGGACGCCGTCCGAAGGCGGAGGCGTAGGTGGCGGCGGCAAATTCGAGGGTGTCGCGGGCCTGGCGGAGCGTCACGGGTGGTGCGTCGTCCGCCTCCAGGGCGTCGAGGACGGCGGCGAACTGGACGCCGTGGCCGCAGGCGCGGCCCGCGGGGCCCGCAGCCCAGGCGGCACGCACCTCGTCCTCCCGTCCGGGCAGCGGGGTGACCGTCCAGCTGTCGTCCTCATAGCCGTAGAGGTGTTCCACCTCGACCGTTGCGTGCTCGAAGTCGAAGCGCAGATAGGTCGTCTCGCGCGGGGACAGCAGTGAGTTGGTGACGGTGGCGATGGCGCCGCCCTCGAACGTCGCGATGGCGCAGGAGAGATCCTCGGTGTCGGTCGGCCTCGCCTGGCGCGCCGCGACCGCCGTCACCTCCCGCCACTGACCGAGCACCGACAACAGCAGGTCGAACTGGTGGATGCCGTGGCCCATGGTCGGGCCGCCGCCTTCGACCTCCCACTTGCCGCGCCACGGCACGGCGAAGTAGTCGTCGGCCCGGTACCAGAGGGTGTTGCACACCGCCACCAGCGGGCGTCCCAGCGCCCCCGAGGCAAGGGCGCCGCGCAGCCGCTCGGCCGCGGAGCCGAAGCGTTGCTGGAAGACGGTGGCGAAGTGCGCGCCGCCCGCGGCTTCGGCGGCGGCGATCTCGTCCATGTCGGCGAGGCTGAGCGCAGGCGGCTTCTCGCAGAGCACGTTGACGCCGGCGGTGAGGCACTCGGCGGCCTGTTCCTTGTGCAGGCCCGGCGGCGTGCACAGGTGGACGAGGTCGGGCCGTTCGGCGGCGAGCAGCGCGCCGAGGTCGTGGTAGCGGCCGGGGATCTTCCAGCGGTGGCAGAAGTCTTCGAGGCGGCCGGCGTCGATGTCGGCGGCGGCCACCAGCTGCGCGCGGCCGCCGAGGGGGGCGAGGTTGCGGGCGTGCGTGGCGGCTATGCCGCCGGTGCCGACGATGGCGATACGGAAGGTCTCCACGTGAGCATCTCCGAAACAATCGGCGCGCTTCCGATATCCGGTGACGGTATGTATGTGGAACATACGGGTCAACACTCCCAACACTACTGGCCGATTCACGGAATACGCCGCATTTCAGCGGGACGGAAAGTTTCCGAAAGCGCGAGGTACGGTCCGACGGAGATCCATCAGCAACGGCAGCCATGGCGCGACCCGTCCCCTACCCTCCGGCGCCCTTCCCCGGCGCGGGGCGGCCTGAGCCCTCACCGGGTGCTCGCGATCACCCGAATCGGCCGGAAGCGTCCCTTCCAGGGTTGACCGGCTCCCCTTTGCGGTAGGCGTTCCTCCGCGGGCCACGGAGCAGGCCCGTCGCGGAGGGGAGCGCCGAAATGACGATCCGTGTCGCCGTCGACGACGACCGCAGCAGGTCCGAGGACCAGCGGCTGCGCCGGCGTCTGGGCTTCTGGCAGCTGACCGCCGTCGCCTTCGGCGGCGTGATCGGCTCCGGGTGGCTGCTCAGCCCGATGCACGCGGCGCGCATCGCCGGCCCCGCCTCGCTGATCACCTGGGTGGTCGGCGGCCTGGCGCTGGTGCTGATAGCGCTGGTGATGGTCGAGCTCGGCGCGTCGATGCCGGAGGCCGGCGGGCTGGTCCGGTGGCCGCTGTACACCTCGGGGCGGCTGGTGGCGACGCTGGTCGGTTGGGGCATCTGGGTGGCGTACGCGACCAATCCGCCGAGCGAGTCGGCGGCGATCCTGCAGTACGCGAGCAAGTACGTCCCGGGGCTCTTCCACGGCACCCGGCTCACCACCAGTGGGGTGCTGCTCGGCCTGATGATCATGGCGTTGCTGGTGGCGCTGAACTGGTTCGGCGTGCAGCTGTTCGCCCACGTCAATCTGGCGGTGACGATCGCGAAGTTCGCCGTTCCCACGATCACGGTGATCGCGCTGCTCGCATCGGGGTTCGACGCCCACAACTTCTCCGGCCACGGCGGGTTCGCGCCCTACGGGTACTCCGCACCGCTGTCCGCGATCGCCACCGCCGGGATCGTCTACGCGTACACCGGGTTCCAGGGCCCGATCGACCTGGCCGGCGAGGCCCGCGACCCGCGGCGGGACATCCCGCGGGCGGTGCTCACGGCGCTGCTGCTGTCGATGGTGCTCTATCTCGCGTTGCAGGTGGCGTTCATCGCCGCGGTTCCGGCGAAGTCCCTCGGCGCGGGCTGGCACGGAGTCAACTTCAGCTCGCCCTTTGCCGAGCTGGCCACCTCGCTCAACCTCACATGGCTCACCTGGATCCTGTACGCCGACGCCATCGCTTCACCGGGCGGATCGGCACTGGTCTTCACGGCCGAGACCAGCCGGGAGGCCTACGCGCTCGGTAAGAACGGGCTGCTGCCCGAAGCGGTGGTCAAGGTGCACCCGGGCTCCGGCGTGCCGCGCCGGGCCCTCGCGGTGAACTTCGTGATCGGCGCCGCGTTCCTGCTGCCGTTCGGCAACTGGCAGTCGATCGTGGCGGCCACCAGCGTGCTCGGGCTGTTCGCCTACTCGATCAGTGTCGTCTCGGAGGCCTCGGTGCGGCGCGCCGACCCCGGGCGCATGGCGGACTGGGTGCGCGGCACCCGGCTGATCGCGCCGGTGGCCTTCGTCATAGCGACTCTGATCTTCTACTGGGCCGGCTGGCACGAGCTGCGCGTCGCATTGCCCGTGCTCTTCGTCTCCGCGCTCGTCTACGCCTATCAGCAGCTCCGCCGCGATCGCGATCCGGCCGATCTCGCGGCCGGCGCCTGGCTCGTCGGCTATCTGGTCGCGCTGCTGGTCCTTTCCGCGGCGGGCAGCTTCGGGGGCTCCGGGATCCTTCCGGCGCCGTGGGACTCCGTCGTGGTGGCCGTGATGGGTCTGGCCGCCTATCTTCGCGGCGTCCACGACTCCGGGCGTCATCTCGCCACGCACCCGCTGCCGCGCGTATAGCCACGAATGGCGCCCACTGCTGGAGCAGAATGGGCGTCGTGAGCGTGAATCCCACTCAGAACGAGAACGTACTGTCGCAATTGGACCGCCGGGCCCCGACGACGTTCTACTGGTCGCTGACGCTGCTGGCGACCATCGGCGGCTTTCTGTTCGGCTACGACACGGCGAATATCGGTTCCGCACTGAACTTCATTCCGTATCCGCTGAGCGGGTTCGCGCTCGGCTATCTGGTGGCCGGGGCCTCCGTGGGCGCCGCGGTCGGTGCGATCCTCGCCGGTCCGCTCACCGACCATTTCGGCCGCAAGTCCCTGCTGATCGTGGACGCCGGCATCTACATGGTGGGTGCGCTGCTGTCCGCGTTCACCTGGAACTCGTACGTGCTGCTGGGCGCCCGTACCCTCATCGGCCTCGCGATCGGCGCCGACTCGGCGATCGCGACCGCCTACATCTCGGAGTACGCACCGCGAGAGCGGCGCGGGGCGCTGGCCATGCTCCAGCAGTGGATGATCACCGTGGGAATTCTCGTCTCCTACCTGGTCGCAATGGTGATCCTCTGGTCGCTGCCGCATCATGCGCGCGGTGCGGACTGGCGGCTGATGTTCGGTCTCGGCGCGGTACCGGCGTTCGCGGGACTCGTGCTGCGCACCCGCATGCCGGAGTCGCCGCGGTGGCTGCTGGGCAGGGGCCGCTACGCGGACGTCAAGCGGGCGCTCGCCAAACTCGGCGTCGATGTGACGATCGACCAAGTGGAACGGACCGCCGCGGAGATCGCGGCGATCGAGGAACAGCGAAAGGGACGCGAAGGCATCAGCCAATGGACGCCGGGCGTGCGGCGGGCCGTGATCGTCGTGAGCGTGTTCTTCATCTTCCAGCAGATCACCGGCATCAACGTGCCGCTCTACTACGGGCCGCATCTTCTCGCACCGCTCTTCCAGAGCGCGCACGGATCGAAGGTGGATGCGGCGATCGCCGGCGTCGAAGTCACCGCCATCATGAGCGCGGTCAACGTCGGTGCCACGTATTTCGGTTTCAAGTACATCGACCGCTGGGGGCGCCGCCGCATCGCGATGGGCGGCTATACGGGAATGACGATCGCCATGCTGGTCGCGGCTGCCGGTCTCACTTTCCTCTCCGGCACGACCGAAATCGTCGTGGTGATGATCGGTCTCGACGTGTTCATCGCGGCATTCGCCATCGGGGTCGGCGGCACCGGCTGGCTGATCCAGGGCGAGACGTTCCCGACCGAGGTGCGCGGTCGGGCGGCGTCCATCGGCGCGACCGTGGACTGGCTGGCCAACTTCGCGCTGATCGAGGTCTTCCCCACCTGGCAGACGGGCATCGGCCTGGCCTGGGTGCTGGTCTGCTTCGCCGGTCTGTGCGTCGTGGCCATCGTCTTCGTGGCCAAGTTCCTGCCCGAGACCAAGGGCCTGCCCGTGGAGGAGATCGTCCATCTCTACGAGCGTCAGGCGCGTGGCACCGGCGGCGTGATGTGACGGAAAGTCAGCAGATCTGCGTGTCACGGCCGTCGCGCGGGCCGAACGCCTCCAGGGCCTCGCGGTCGGTGGCGCGGGAACGCAGGTAGTACTCCGCCCACTCGGCGGCACCGGAGTAGGTGCACTCCGCTGCGATCCGGTCGACGGCGGAATCGAGGTCGAACGGCGTGGTGCGCAGCTGAGCGCCTGGGCCGAGCAGTGCCCAGTGCGCACCGGCCCGCCCGTACGGCATGCCGATGCTCCCGGGATTGACGATCAGTCTGCCGAGCGCGAGGCGGACGAACGGCATGTGCGTATGGCCGCAGACCACCGTACGGACTTCGGTCTCGAGCCCGTCGAGCACGTCCTGCCATCGGTCGAGGCGGGAGTCGACGAGGACGACTTCTTCGTCGTCGCGGGGCGTTGCGTGGCAGAACAGCACCTCGCCGAGGCCGCGCACCGGCAGGGTGAGTGAGGCGGGCAGAGCGGCGAGCAGGTCGAGGTGGTCCTCGCGCAGTTGCTCCGCGGCCCAGGGGGCGATGGGGTCGGGGATCGAGGTGCGCCCTGTACGGCGGTACTCGACCAGCTCACGGTCGGCATTGCCCTTGACCCACACGACGCGCTCGCCCAGCCCGGTCAGCAGGTCGAGGACCTGGACCGGCTGGGGGCCGGCGGCGATGTCGCCGGTGAGCACGAGGCGGTCGGCCGCCGCGACGTCGGGTTCGGCGAGCACCGCCTCCAGGGCAGGCAGCACACCGTGGATGTCGGAGAGCACGGCGACGCTGTTGAGCATGGATCCACTGTCGGATCCGGGCCGTGCCCCGGGCGCCCTCTTTCGCCGACCGCGTAACGCCGTCGCGCCGACCTCCGGCGCGACGGCGCAGCGGGGAGCTCAGGCGCTCGCCGGGGCGGCGGGCTTGGCGTCGGTGCGGCGCTCCGTGGTGGCGGCCTCGGTGCCGTGCGCGAAGGCACCGGCGTCGGTGACGTCGCGGTGCGGCTGCGCCTGTGCCTGCAGGCGGGGCAGGACGCGGCGCAGATCCTCGAGGAAGAGGTCGGCGAGGTCGTGTCCGAAGCCATTGCGGATGACGACGCGCAGCGCGGCGAGGTCGGTGCGGTTGTCGGGGAAGGTGTACGCCGGGACGAGCCAGCCGCGCTCGCGCAGGGCCGCGGAGACGTCGAAGACGGAGAAGTTGGTGATGTCGTCGTTGACGGTGAAGGCGAAGACGGGAAGCTCGCTGCCGTCGGTGAGGAGGGTGAACGGACCGATCTCGGCGATCTCCTTGGCGAGGCGCACGGCGACGTCACGGCAGGTCTGCTGGACGCGGCGGTAGCCCTCGAAGCCGAGGCGCAGGAAGTTGTAGTACTGCGCGATCACCTGGGCACCGGGCCGGGAGAAGTTGAGGGCGAAGGTCGGCATGTCGCCGCCGAGGTAGTTGACGTGGAAGACGAGGTCGTCGGGGAGCGCCTCCGCGTCGCGCCACAGCGCCCAGCCGACGCCCGGCATCACCAGGCCGTACTTGTGCCCGGAGGTGTTGATGGAGGCGACCCGCGGCAGGCGGAAGTCCCAGGCGAGGTCGGGGTCGAGGAAGGGGGCGATCATCGCGCCCGAAGCTCCGTCGACGTGGACGGGGACGTCGACGCCGGTGCGCTCCTGCAGTTCGTCGAGCGCGGCGGATATCTCGGCGACCGGCTCGTAGCTCCCGTCGAACGTCGAGCCGAGTACCGCGATCACGCCGATGGTGTTCTCGTCGCACAGGGCGGCCGCGCCCTCGGCCGACATGTGGTAACGGTTGCCCTCCATCGGGACGTACCGCGGCTCGACCTCGAAGTAGTCGGCGAACTTCTCCCAGCACACCTGGACGTTGATGCCCATCACGACGTTGGGGCGGTCGGCCGGCTTGCCCTCGGCGCGCCTGCGGTGCTGCCAGCGGCGCTTGAGCGCCAGACCCGCGAGCATCGCCGCCTCGCTGGAGCCGGTGGTGGAGCAGCCCACTGCCGCGTGTGCATCGGGTGCGTTCCACAGCTCGGCGAGCATGTGCACGCACCGCGCCTCGACCTCGGCGGTCTGCGGGTACTCGTCCTTGTCGATCATGTTCTTCTCGGCGCACTCGGCCATCAGCTGCTGGGCCTGGGGCTCGGCCCAGGTGCTGACGAAGGTGGCGAGGTTCAGCCGTGCGTTGCCGTCGAGCATGAGTTCGTCGTGGACGATCTGGTACGCCGTCTCCGGGTCCATGCCGTCGTCCGGCAGCTCGAACCGGGGAACATGGATCGGCTCCCGGCTGAAGACCGGGTTCACCCTCAGGTGAGTGCTGGCGTCGCGGTGGTGATGCGGGCGCTTGAGCGGCATGGGCGATATGTCCTTTTCGGTGATGCCGAACAGGGTCTTCGGCGGCCGTCGTGGCCGACATGCGGATTGCCTGTCGGCCACGACGGCTGCGCGCACCGCTCACCATAGGCCCTGCCGCTACGACGTCGCGGGGGCCTCTGTCTGAGCATCGTCCCCGGACACCGAGGTGAGGGCCTTATCCTTCTCCTCGCCCTCCTCCTTGTCCTCGTCCTCGCGCTCCTCGCGCTCCTCGCGGGGCATTCCCACCCCGAGGTGGTTGAAGAGGAGGTTGAGCGTGAAGGCGAGGATCACGGTGATGGTGATGGGGCTGCCGAAGATGGTCTGCGTCCAGCCGGGGAAGTTCTTGAAGAACACCTCGTTGCCGAACTGGTCGGTGGCGACTGCCGGCAGCATGCCCACGCCGAGCGAGACCGCGACCACCAGCAGGTTGTGGTTGCCCCGGAAGTCGACCTTCTTCAGGGTCTGGATGCCGACGGCGGTGACCATGGCGAACATCACCAGTGCCGCGCCGCCGACCACCATCTGCGGCACGGCGGCAACGAACGCGCCGACCTTCGGCACAAGTCCCATGACCAGCAGGACGACGCCCGCACCGGCGACCACCCAGCGGCTGCGCACGCCCGTCATCTGCACCAGGCCGACATTCTCGGCGTAGGCGGTGTCGGGGAAGGAGTTCATGCAGCCGCCGAGCACCGCCGAAAGGCCGTCGGTGGCAAGGCCGCGGGCGATGTCGGCTTCGGTGATCCTGCGGTCCGTCATCTCGGCCACCGCGAGCATGTCGGCGGTGGACTCGGTGTACGTCACCAGCATCACGATGCACATCGAGATGATCGCGGCGGCGTCGAACCGCGGCGCGCCGAAGTGGAACGGCGAGGAAATGCCGAACCACGGTGCGCTGGAGACCCCCTGCAGCTGGAACAGGTGCATCGGGATGGCGATGATGCTGCCGACCACGATCGCGAGCAGCGGGGCGATCTGGCCGAAGAAACCTCGCAGCGCCTTGCTGAAGACGACGATCATGGCGATCACGCCGAAGCCGAGCGCAATGTGCGAGATCTGGCCGTAGTCCTTGGCGCCGGTGTCCTCGCCCGCGATCATCCCGGCGCCTGGGCCTATCAGCGACAGGCCGATGATGGTGATCACGGTGCCGGAGACCAGCGGCGGGAAGTACTTGATCATCTTGGAGAACGGCTTGGCGATGATCAGGCCGAAGACCCCGGAGGCGAGCATGGCCCCGTAAACCGTCGGAAGACCGTGCTTGGCTGCGATGGTGATCATCGGGCTGACCACGGTGAACGTCGCGCCCGCGACGACCGGCAGCCGTACACCGAAGATCTTCGAGATGCCGACGGCCTGGATGATGGTGGCGATACCGGCGACCAGCAGGTCCGCGTTGACCAGCAGCGCGATGGTCTCATTGCTCAGCTTGAGCGCGCTGCCCACGATGAACGGAACGGCCACGGCGCCCGCGTACATGATGAAGACGTGCTGCAGGCTGAGGATGGCGAGCCGAGGAGGCGGGGGGACCTCGTCAACGGGGTGGATCTCGCCCGTACTGGACGACTGTGGCAACCGCATCGTTTCCTCCGGCGATTGAGGATTGAGCTACGAGAACATGTCGGAAGGACCCGCACGCAGGGGCCACGGCCTGCGGAGGGGTGGTGCGGGCGCCGCGGGGGGAGAAACCGGTACGGCGAAACGGAGAAGGGGAAGGGGGCGGGGGCGGGTGTGGCCTCGGACAGGGTGGTGTCGTCGTTGGCACCGAGTCGAAGCGTGACCATCGGGTGCGGGGGGCGTTGTTCCCCGCTGCAGCGGGGTGCCGACATCCGGGCTCGGTGGTGACCATGCGGCCGGAATCCGACCTGTGATGTGACAGAAAGTAAAGCCCCAGGTCAACAGCGAGTGCCATTGTGGATTCGCACATGAATCTGCCCGCGCCTACCCCTCGTTCTTGTAGGGTTCAACAAAATGTAGGAGAACGGTAACAGCGCAGCAACGGCGCAGGGCCCGGACATCGATGTCCGGGCCCTGCTCGTACCGACGACGGGCGTCACACCGCCCCGAGAGGCTCCCTCACCGCCAGGCTACGAAGCCGGACCGGGGGTGGAAGCCGCGGTGGTAGCCGTGGTCGTAACCATGATCGCGGGGCTCGTAACCATGGTCGCGGGGCTCGTAACCATGGTCGCGGTGGTCGTAACCGTGGTCGCGGTGGCGGTACCCGCGGCACCACCCGTGGTGGAAGCGGCGGCAGTGGTGGAAGCGGCGGCAGTGGTCACGCCAGCCCGGGCCGCCGTGCTCCCAGCCAGGGTGGCAGAACCAGTAGCCGTGGTCCGCGACGGCGATGGCGCTGCTCGCGGCATCGGCGGGAGCCTGCGCGCTCGCGGCCGCCGCCGAGCCGAAGAGTACGGCGACCGCAGCGGCGCCGGTGACGGCCGCCTTCCTGAGGAGGGTGCTCGACATTGCGTTTCCTTTCCGCGCCGGTCGATCCGGCACGTTCACAGGGAACCCCCGCACGGTCACCGGATTCCGCAGCGCATGCGGGGGTTTGGAAAACTCCCAGCCATTACCACTCGGAGGGTGGTACGCCACAAGCACCAATGGACTACGTAGCGCTCCCCGATATGCTGCGCGGCTGGCGCCTCCTCACGTCACCGCCCACCACCATCACGAGGACACCATGACGCAGCACCACGCCCCGCTGATCCTCACAGCAGGCGGCACCAGCCTCGTTCTCGACACCAGCGGACCGGCGCTGCCCCGAGTCCTCTACTGGGGTTCCGACTTGGGAACCACGGGACCGCACTCGGCAGCCGCCTTCGACGCGGTGAGCGCCGGGACGCCCGACGGATCGCTGACGCTGCTGCCGCTCCAGGGCGACGGCTGGGCGGGGCGGCCGGGCATCGCTGGCGACCGCGCCGGGATGTGGCCGCACCTGCGGCTGCGGCTCACCACGGCCATTGAACACGCGGCCCCTGCCGGCGGCGGTGCGGTCCTCACCGTGCATGCCGCCGACGAGGAGGCCGGGGTCGCCGTCCGCACCGAGCTGCGCCTGACCCCCGAAGGCGTCGTGCGCATCCGGCACACCGTCACCAACAACGGGCCCGGCTCATGGACGGTCGGCGCGGTGCGCGGCATCCTGCCCGTCCCCGAGGAGGCGGCGGAGCTGCTCGACCTCACCGGCCGCTGGGGCTTGGAACGGGTGCCGCAGCGCACGGCGTTCGGCTTCGGCACCCGCTCCCGTGAGAGTCGGAAGGGACGTCCCGGCCATGACGCGGCGACCGTGCTCGTCGCGGGCACGCCCGGATTCGGCTTCCGCCACGGGCAGGTGTGGGCGGCGCATGTGGCCTGGAGCGGCGACACCGAGCACTACGCGGAACGGTTCCCGGACACCACGGGCGTCCTGGGCGGCGGTGAACTGCCGGCCTCCGGTGAGATCCGGCTGGGCCCGGGCGAGCGCCACACGTCGCCGTGGGTGTACTTCGTCCACTCCGACCACGGGCTCGACGGCGTCAGCGACCGCCTCCACCGCCTGTTGCGCGCCCGCCCGAACCACCCGCGCGGGCCGCGCCCGGTCGTCCTCAACACCTGGGAGGCGGTCTACTTCGACCAGGACCTCGCCCGGCTGCGGCAGCTCGCCGACCGGGCCCAGCAGGTCGGCGTCGAGCGTTTCGTCCTCGACGACGGCTGGTTCCGCGGCCGGCGCGACGACACGGCGGGCCTCGGCGACTGGTACGTGGACGAGAAGGTGTGGCCCGACGGTCTCCATCCGCTGGTGGACCACGTCCGCTCGCTCGGCATGGAGTTCGGCCTGTGGGTGGAACCCGAAATGGTCAACCTGGACTCGGAACTGGCACGCCGTCACCCGGAGTGGCTGCTCGCGGCCGAGGGCCGGCTCCCCGCGCCCCACCGCAATCAGCACGTGCTGGACCTGGCCCGGCCCGAGGCCTTCGCCCACATCCGCGAACGGCTCGACGCGCTGCTCACGGAGTATCCGATCACCTACCTCAAGTGGGACCACAACCGGCCGCTCGTCGAGGCGGTCCACGACGGCGCGGCCGGCGTGCACCGGCAGACAAGGGCCGTCTACGCGCTGATGGACCAGCTCAGGGCGGCCCACCCCGGTCTGGAGATCGAATCCTGCTCCTCGGGCGGCGGGCGCGTCGACCTGGGGATCATCGAGCACACCGACCGGGTGTGGGCCTCCGACACCAACGACCCGATCGACCGTCAGCACATCCAGCGCTGGACGGGCCTGCTGCTGCCGCCCGAGCTGATCGGCAGCCACATCGGGCCGGCGACCGCCCATGTCACCCGGCGCACCACCCGGCTGAGCTTCCGCAGCGCGACGGCGCTGTTCGGGCACGCCGGCATCGAGTGGGACCTGACACAGTGCTCGACTGAGGAGCTCATCGAGCTCAAGGGGTGGGCGACGGCCTACCGGAGGCTGCGCGGGCTGCTGCACTCCGGGCGGACGGTGCGCGCCGACCACCCCGACCCGGCCGCTGTGCTGCACGGTGTCGTCGCCGAGGACGGCCGCCGCGCGGTCTTCGGCTACCTCCAGCTGGACAGCCCGGTGGCGAGCTCGCCGGCGCGGCTGCGGTTGCCCGGGCTCCGCGACGACCTCGACTACCGGATCGCGCTCTGCCCCGAGCTGCCCGTGCCCGAGAAGGTGACGGGCCCCCTCGTGGACGGCGCCGTCACGCTGCCCGGCCGGGTACTGGCGGCGGTCGGGCTCGCCGTTCCCCGGCTGGACCCGGCCGACGCACTGGTGTTTGAGATCGAGGTTGCGCAGGGGTGACCGCCGGTCGGCCTCGGGCCGGGCGATTGTCGCCGTAACGGCGGGCGGCGGCCTTCCGGTGTTCACCTGGCCGTCGCATACTCAGCGGACATGGACTGCTGCTCGCCCTCCCGCCGTCAGGCCCTGCTGTGGGCCGGAGTCGCGGCCGCGCCGCTCGCCTTCGCCGCCGCGGAGCCCGGCGCTGCGGCCGCTGCCATGCCGAAGGATGCGCTGCTGGTGACGGACGCCGAGGTGGTGACCGTCACCGACAGCAGCGTGGTGATCACTTGGTTCACCGGCTCGGCGACGCAGACCGACCGCTACGGCGCGCCTGCACCCGTCCCCGCCGACACCGAGCTGCTGCTCGGTGAACCGGGCAACCCCGGCTCGACGCGGACGGTGTACCACGACACCGCACCCACGGCCTTCCACCACGCGGAGGTGCACGGCCTGGACCCCGGGCGCACCTATGCATTCACCGCCCGGTCGGCCGGCCAGGACGCCCAGCAGTCCACGCTGCAGTTCCCCGGCACCGGCGGCTCGTCGGACGCGCCCGGGGTCTTCACCACGCTCCAACCCCCGCCCGGGCGCTACCTGTTCACCCTCGCGCTCTCCAACGACCTGCACATGGGCGAGCAGACCGCCGGCATCATCACCGGCAACTGGCCGCCCGCCTTCCAGCAGGACCCGGGCCTGCCCCCCTACCCCGAGGTCATGCTGGAGGCGCTGCTCGACGATCTGCGCAAGCCCGACCGCGGGGCTGAGGTGCTGCTGGTCGCGGGCGACCTGACGTCCGAGGCGAAGCCGGGGGACGTGGCACGGGTCCGCCAACTACTCGACGGCTGGGGCACGTTGGGCACCGACTACTTCGTGGCACGCGGCAACCACGACCGGCCGCACGTCGGGGCCGACTACGCGGCGTGCACGCCGATACCGTACGCCACCGACCATCACGACTGCTGGGGCGACGTCTTCCCGTACCCGCGGCAGACGCTGTCGGTGCACCAGGTCGGCGGACTGCGCATCGTCGGTCTCGACACCACCACGCTCGACGCGGCCGGCGGAACGCTCGACGACGGCCAGCTCGCCGACCTCGCCGCCGAACTGCGCCGCGACAAGGACCGGCCCACGCTCCTCTTCGGCCACCACCCCGTCACCTACGAGTCAGCGGTCACGACGGCGGCCGGACCGGCGTTCGACCTCGACCAGACGAAGGCACGGCAGTTGGAGGCGCTCTACCACCGCACCCCCGGCGTCTTCCTCCACCACAGCGGGCACACCCACCGCAACAAGCGCACCTTCATGGAGGAGAGCCAGTCGGTGGAGTTCCTGGAGGTGGCGGCCACCAAGGAGTACCCGGGCGGCTGCTCCCTGGTGCGGGTCTTCACCGGCGGCTACCAGGTGAACTTCTACAAAACCCGCGCCGACCTCGCCCGGCAGTGGAGCCAGCGCACCCGCGGCGAATACTACGGGATCTGGCCCCACTACACCCTCGGCACCATCGCCGACCGCAACCACACCGTCGTCCGCGACCTGTCCGGCCTGACAGCTCTGCGACCTAGGTGAGCGCCCCGGCGGTGACGTCGGCGGCCTGCAGGGGGCTGCCCGCCGGGGCCCGCGGGTCCTCCAGGCTCTGCCCCAGCGTCTCGGGTGCGCGCACCGCCGCTGTCACGGTGAGCGCGGACAGCACCAGGAAGTAGCCGCACACCAGCCACGGTTGTCCCCCCGCCGCCAGGCACAAGGACGCGGCGAGCAGCGGCAGCAGGCCACCGCCGAGTACGGCACCGGCCTGGTAGCCGAGGGCTGCGCCGCTGAAGCGGACGTCGGTACGGAACAGCTCGCTGAACCACGCTGCCAGCGGCCCGAACATCGCGTCGTGGAAGACGTTCACGCCGACGACCACGCCCAGCACGATCACCGCCGGCGAACGCGCCTCGACCAGCAGGAAGAACGGTGCGATGTACAGCGCGCTGCCGAGTGCGCCGAAGAGGAAGACCGGCCGCCGGCCCACACGGTCCGACAGCGCTCCCCAGGCCGGGGTGGTCAGCAGGCTCAGGGCGGCACTGACGCTGACGGCCAGGACGCCGACGGTCGCTGCGCCGGGTACCCGCCGCAGCGTCAGGTAGTACAGCACGAAGACGGTGTAGAAATAGGAGGCCGCGGTCTGGGAGATGCGCATCCCCACGGCCTGCAGCAGCGCCGCACGGTGGTGGCGTACGACGGTCCGCAGCGGCCGCGCCGTCCGCTCGGCGGCCCGGTAGAGCGGCGGTTCCGGCACGGTGGAGCGGATCACGAGGCCGACCGCGATCAGGACGAGGCCCGCGAGGAAGAGCACCCGCCATCCCCAGACCAGGAACGCATGCCGATCGAGCAGCGCCTGCGTGAGAGCGAACCCGCCGGAGGAGAGCAACAGGCCGAGCGAGGAGCCGGAGTTCACCACGCTCCCCCACAGGCCGCGCCGCCCCGCCCCGGCAATCTCCACCGTGAGCACGGAGGCGCCGCCCTGCTCCCCGCCGACCGCGAACCCCTGCACCAGACGGAGCGCCACCAGCAGTGCCGGAGCGGCCAGCCCGGCCTGACGGTACGTCGGCAGGACACCGACGAGAGCGGAGCCGAGTCCCATGAGGAAGAGCGTCACGACGAGGACGGGCTTGCGGCCCACCCGGTCCCCGAGATGACCGGCGACGGCGGCGCCCAGCGGCCGGGCGACGAACCCCACCGCGTACGTGCCGAAGGAGGCCACGACGGCGGCCGCTGCAGGGAGTTGTGAGTAAAATAGCTGATTGAACACCAAGGCTGCGGCGGTGCCGCAGAGGTAGAAGTCGTACCACTCGACGGCACTGCCGATCATGCCGGCAATGGCGACGCGTCTGGCGGTGGAGTCCACTCAATCCTCCCTAGGGGCGTTTGCGTGCGCATGTATCTCTCGTCGTGGCGGCTTGGTCTGCGCCCGGAACGCCTGCTGGAGCTGCTGCCGGACGGTGGGCCGGCCGCCGTCGTGCCCAACGCCCTTGACGCCGAGCCGGAGCCGGTCCGCGAGGAGGGCATCGCCCGCGAGGTGGCGGCGCTGCGCGGGCTGGGCATCGATTCCGACGTGCTCGACCTCGGCGACTACGCCGGGCGGCCCGAACGGCTGGCGGACCGGCTGCAGCACTACCGGATGATGTGGGTCCGCGGCGGAAACGTCTTCGTGCTGCGTCACGCGATGGCCCGCAGCGGCGCGGAAGCGGTGCTCGCCGAGGCGATGGCTTCCGATGCGCTGGTGTACTCCGGCTACAGCGCCGGCTGCTGCGTGCTGGCACCCAGCCTGCGCGGTCTGGAACTGGTGGACGATCCGGAGCAGGTTCGCAAGCGGTTCGGCGCCGAACCGCGGTGGGACGGGCTCGGGCTGCTCGACTACATGATCGTGCCGCACCACCGCTCCGCGCACCCGGAGAGCGAGCGCATCGAACTGGTGGTGCGCCGGCTGGCCGGCGACGGAGTTGCGCACCGGACGCTGCGGGACGGCGAGGAGATCGTCGTCGACACCACATCCTGATCGGGCATCGGCGACGGCACTACCGCACGGCGGCATCCTCGTCCTCCGTGGTCCCGGCGCGGACGAGGAAGTGTTCGGCGGGCACCATGACGAAGACGGCCGATGCCCGCGCGGCGACCGGCGCGTCCGGCGCGCCCACCCGGAGCTCGGCGGCGACGTGGATGCGCCGGCCCTGGGTGCTAGTGCAGCTCGCCCGTACGTGGACGGGGATGCTGAGCCGCACCGGAGCCAGGTACTCCACCTCAAGCCGGCCGGTCACGTTCGGTCGCCGGTGGGCCCGCCACACGGCGAGGCTGGTCGCCTCGTCGAGGACCGCGGCGACGATGCCGCCGTGGGCGATGCCGGGCGCCCCCTGATGGTCCTGATGCAACGTCAGTTCGGCGGTGATGCCATGTTCGTCGGCATGCGTGGTGCGCAGCCGCAGCCCGGACGAGGCCCGGGTGCCGCAGGCGAAGCACGCGGGGTGATCGGGCAGGTGCGGCAGCGGCACCTGCGGCTCAGCCGGCGCCGGTGCAGGCACGGCTGCCGGAGCAGGCGGTTCGGCGGGGCCACGGTGCCGTTCCAGGGAGCGCAGCACGGGAGCGGCGAGCAGCCCGCACACGGTGAACAGTGCGGCGAGCACCAGCCAGCCGGCGTCCTTCAACTGCAGCAGGGCGGTGATCAGCAGCGGGCCCAGGATGCTCTGCGCGGTGACACCCAGGTTGAACACCGCCAGGTACTCGGCCCGCCTGCCCTGCGGAGCGTGGTCGACCGGCAGCCCCCAGGCGGCGATCGACTGCCACAGCTCGCCGCCGGTGAGCAGCACCATGGCGGCTACCAGCAGGACGACCGCGCCCGCCCGCCCCAGGTGCCCGGTGACGGCCAGCAGCACACAGCACCCGGTGAGCGAGGCCGCCGCCCAGCGCATCACGCGGCGGGTACGGCCCCGCTGCTCGGCGCCGCGGGCGAGCCACACCTGCAGGCCCACCGCGAGCACGGTGTTGAGCGCGAACAGCAGCGGTACGAGCACCAGCGGGGCGCGCGTGTGCTGGACGATCCACAGCGGCAGCCCCACTGACAGCAGCGTGGTGTGCAGCACCAGGACGGCGTTGAGCCCGGTGACGACGAGGAAGCGGCCGTCGCCCAGGCCACGGGGCAGCCAGGTGCGGCGCGGAGCCGCAGTCGCGGGCCGCGGCGTGGCTCCGGGCAGACGCCGCAGCAGCAGCGCGGCGACGACGAACGAGACGGCGTTGCCGAGCAGCATCGCCCGCAGCATCCACAGCGCCTGGCCGGCGAGGAGTGCCGTGGCAAGCAGCGCGCCGCAGGCGTACCCGGCGTTGCGCACAGTGCGGATCGCGGCCATGGCCTTGACCTGGGCGCTGCCGCGCATCAGATCGGCCACCACGGCCTGGATCATGGGCGGGGCGGAACGCTCGGCGACGGCCAGTAGGGAGCACACGGCCGTGAAGGCGACCGGTCCGTGCACGTAGGCGAGCAGGGTGAACTGGACGGCGAGCCACAGCTGCAGGCCGATGAGGACCCGGCGGGCGCCGCAGCGGTCGCCCAGCAGCCCGATGGGCACGGTGGTGAGGAAGCCGGCGCAGCCGGCCACGGCGAGCCCGATGCCCAGTTGAGTGGCGGTCAGGCCGACGCCGCGTACGAAGTACACCGTGGCGCCGGCGAGGTAGAGCCCGGTGCCGATGGAGTCCAGCAGCGACACCACCGCGAACGCCCGGCCCGGCCCGGCGGGCGGCATCGTGCTGAACCGGCTGAGGAGGCTCATGACAGGTACAGCCCCTTGTCGCGCTCCAGGGTGCGGATGTGCGCGTAGTCGTCCTCGACGGGTCCTGCGGAGTCGGCGACCAGGTAGACCACGCCCGGGGAGGAGGCGAGGTCGATGGTGCGGGGCACCGCGCCGCCGGCGGAGATCCGGCTGATGAGACCGTCGAAGGTGGTCAGGGAGCGCATGGTGTCCTGCCACGTGGCGGCGGCTGCGGTGCCCGGGTGGTGGCTGATGAGCGAGACGTAGCGGATGTTCTTCGACCAGGTGACGGCGGTGTCGTCGAAGGCGTCGAACGCGTCCGGGTCGGTGAGGGAGTCGGCGAGCAGGTGGACGTGGGAGACACCGGCGTAGTCGCGCGAGATGCGGGGCAGCACGCCGCCGCCGAGCCGAGCGCCGGTCTCGAGGAGGACGGGACCTCGTTCGGTGACGCGCAGTTCGCTGTGGGCGGCGCCGTTGGCGATGCCGAGAGCGGTCAGGACATCCTTGATGTACGGGGCGGCTGCGACGGCGACGGGATCGTCGACGGGGACGGGCTCCTGGTAGTCGTACAGCGGGGCACCGTCGGGGCCGGTGCGGCGCACCGAGCGCCAGATCTCGGCGACCTTGTGGACGCCGCCCAGGGACACGGTGTTGACGTAGTACTCCTCGCCGTCGAGGTACTCCTGCACGAGCGCGGTGCGGTTGGGCTCGCCGAAGAAGTTCGGCTCGTCGAGCACGGCCTGGCAGGCGGCGGCCACCTCGGTGGCCGTCCGGCAGATCCGTACGTTGTCGGTGCCGGCACTCGACTGCGGCTTGACCACGACCGGACGTTCGGAGCGGCTGGTGAACCAGGCCACCGCTTCCTGCGGGGTGGCCGCGGAGATGTCCTCGGCGGTGGCGAGACCGGCGGCGCGCAGCGCGCGGGCCATGGCAGCCTTGACGCGCCGGGCGTGGGCCAGGGCGATGCGGTTGCCGGGCAGCTCGAGGAGGTGGTTGAGCTGATCGGCGAGGACCACGCCGGACTCGGTGCCGGCTACGACCCGGTCCACCGACAACTCGGCGAGCTTGGTGGCGGTCTCCTGCAGCACCGCCGACGACCAGCCCAGGTCGTAGGTGTAGGCGGCGGCCTTGAAGGCGCGGGCGTACACCTTGGGCGGGTTCTTCTGGCTGCGGATGTGGATGCAGGATGCTCCGCGCCGCCTCAGCTCCTCGACCAGGAACCGGGCGGTCGAGAAGCCGTCAACGATGCCGATTCTCATGGGGGTCGTCCTTCGTCGTACGGGTCATGGCGTAGAGGGCCACCGCAGGCGGGCCGTGATCGTCTTGGGGCGCCGGTAGTCGCGGAGCGCCAGGATGCTCAGGTCGGTGCCCTGGCCGGAGGCGCCGCGGCCGCCGTGCGGAAGCTCTGCGGTCTGGGCGAGGTGGCAGTTGAGCCACACCTCTCCGGCGTCCAGGCGGCGGGCAAGGGCGAGGCCCCGGTCCAGGTCTGCGGTCCACACGCTCGCGGCCAGGGCCTGCTCCACCGAGCCGGCGAGCTGCACCGCGTGCTCCTCGTCCTTGGCTTGTTGGACCGTCAGCAGCGGGCCGAAGACCTCCTCGGCGAGCGCGGGACTGTCCTCGGGCAGGTCGGCGAGGACGGTGGCACCCCGCCAGTAGCCGTTCTCCTCGCCGGGGGCCGTGGCGGGGGGAGCCGTCTCGGTGCGGCCGGCGCCGGAGGCTGCCACGATACGGTCGTAACGGGCCGCCTGGTCGGCGTTGTTGAGGGGGCCGAACTCCCGCCCGGCGCGGCGCGCGGCCATGGCCTCGCCGAGCGCGTCCACGGCGTCGTGGTAGTGGCCGGCCAGGGTGATCACGCGGGCGGGCGCTGCGCAGCTCTGGCCGGCGTTGTAGGTGCAGGCGGCGGCGAGGTCGGCCCAGGTGTTCTCGGGCGCGTCCGGCAGCACGACGACGGGGCTGTTGCCGCCGAGTTCGAGGCTGGTGTGGCGGGTTCCGGCGCGTGCGGCGACCTGGGCGCCGGCCCGAGCGCTGCCGGTGAAGGCGATCATGTCGACGGCGCTGTCCACCAGCAGGCGGCCGGTCTCCCTGTCTCCCGGCAGGCACTGCAGCACCCCCTCCCCCAGGGCCTCCTGGGCGTGCTCGGCGAGCAGGACCGCCGAGTCGGGGGTGGTCTGGGCCGGTTTGACGACGACGCTGTTGCCTGCGGCGAGTGCGGGGGCACACCGCCAGGCGGCCATCATCAGCGGGTAGTTCCAGGGCACGATCACGGCGACGGTGCCGTACGGTTCCCAGCGCACCCAACTCTCGTGGCCGGGCAGCAGTCCGCCCGCGGCCGGGGCGGTGCCGGCGCGCGCGGCCCCGGCGTAGAAGCGGAACAGGTCGGCCGCCTCGGCGACCTCATGGGCGATCTCGGCCTCCGGCTTGCCGGTGCCGGCCCGCTCGCGGGCGATGTAGGCGCCGGCGTGCCCGTCGAGGGCGTCCGCCAGCCCCTGCAGCCGGTCGGCGCGTTCGCGGGGGGTGCGGGCCCGCCACGCGGCGGACGCCCGGCGGGCCGCCACCACTGTGGCGGCGACCTGCGGGGCACGGCCGTTCGGGGACCGGCCGCGGACCCGTCCGGTGCGCGGGTCGCGCAGCAGCAGGGCCTCCGCCGGGTCGCCGGGCGCCTGTGTGGTCACCGCGCGCTCCCGGTGACGCAGTCGCGGCACGGACAGTGCGGGCACCCCGACGTGTGCAGCCGGTGCGGCGCGAAAGCGGAGACGTCGCAGATCAGGCAGGTGAGGTCGCCGTCCGGGGCGATGACCTCCTCGTAGGGCACGGGAGCCATCCGGTCCTCGGCGTCGATGGCCTTGTGCGGCGAGCCCACGGCGAGGATCACGTGGTCGGTGATGGCGCCGACCGCGTGCGGCACTTCACCCTCGACGAGGTAGACCTGGCCGGCGCGGGTGTGGTGGATGCGCCCGTCGTAGGTGATGGTGCCCTCACCGCCGACGACGATCAGGATGTGGTGGCCGGGGTGGGTGTGCGGGGAGAAGCCGGCGCCGGCGGGCAGCCGGAGCACGTCCGCGCCGAGGGCGCCGTTGGAGACCAGCGCCTGCCCTGTGGCGTCCGCGCCGTGCACGTTGGCCGGTCGTTCCCCGTGGTCGACGAGGAGCAGCGTCGAGTCGGGCTCGATGAAGCTCTTCGCCCAGTCGACGATGGTCAGTTCGGCGAGCTCGTTCCCGACGGCCTGTGGCATGACGTTCGTCATGTCGTTCGTCCTTCCTCGATGTCGCACTCGGTGTGGCGCGGCCCGTGGGGTCCGGTGCCGCCGGAGTATGCGGGCGTCGGCCCGCGGTCGTGCTCAGCCGGAGGGCCGGCTGCCCCATACGACGCCGCCCAGGTCGTGCGGCCCGGCGCGGAGTGCGGAGAATCCCAGGTCGCGCAGGCCTGCCGCTTCGAAGAGGGCGAGCCACTCCCAGCGGCTGCGGAAGCCACCGCGGTCCCACCAGCCGTCGAAGAGGCAGAAGAGCGGGTCGAGCGCCCACGGGGTCCCGTCGGGCGCGGTGGGGCTCGTGCCTTCCGCGAGCACCAGCCGGCCGCCGGGTCTCAGCAGGCCGTACAGGTTCCGCAGCGCGGCGGGCTTGTCGGCCACGCAGTGCACGACGTTGGTGGCCACGACGGTGTCGAACCCGCCCAGGCCGGAGGGGGGTTCGTGGTCGAGGTCGAGGACGATGCCGCGTCCTGGCCATCCGCCCCGGGCCACCAGCTGGGGGACGCGGTCGGACCAGACGAACTCGCCGCCGACCCGTTCGGCGATGCGGGCGGTCGTGTTGCCCACGCCCGATCCCACCTCCAGAACCCGGCCCGACAGCAGCCCGCCCGCGTCGAGCACCCGCTCCACGAGTTCCGCGTAACGGCCCATCGGCCATTCGCACATCAGCCGCTTCCACAGGCCTCGGTGACGCTGCATCACCTCGTCGCCTGCGAGGGCCCCCGCGGCCAGCTGCGGCCATGCCTCCACCAGCGCGTCGAGGGCGTCGTGCGCGGCGGTACGAGGTGCGCTCCCGCTCGTGGCGGTGCCGGTGCCATGGCCGGTGGTGTCGCCGGGCGCGGCCTGCGCCAGCGCCAGGGACTGCCGGTACAGACAGGCGGCCTGTGCGGTGGCAGGCCGGACACCGGAGGCGAGCATGGCGCGGGCGGCACCGGCCGCGTAGCGCAGGAGGTCGTCGTAGCGTTGTGGGCTGTCGCGCAGCGCGGCGAGGCCGCGGCCCATGGCGGTGCGCTGCGGCTTGCCGGTTCCGGTGGCGAGATAGCCGCCGGTGGCGACGGCCAGCGGGCGCGGGAAGCCGCCCTCGTACACGGCGCGCAGCCGTTCGGCGGAGGCGCCCGGGGCGACCAGGCCGAAGTCCTGCCCGTACACCGGCTCCTGCACGGCGACGGCGGCCGCCTTCCCCGTAAGCCCGCGCTCCCGCCAGCGCTGTTCGATGTCGACGGGGTGGTATTTCTCGCCGCCGCGGTTGACGCGTTCGTCCGCGCGGCCGCTGAGCACCAGGAAGCCGTCGCGCAGTTCACCCAGGTCGCCGGTGCGCAGCCAGCCGTCGTCGGTGAGGACGCGCGCGGTGGCCTGCGGGTCGTCCCAGTAGCCGCGCATCCTGTCGGGGGTGCGGATCCACACCTCGCCGTCCTCCAGGTGCAGTTCGGTGCCCGGCAGGGGGAGGCCGACGGGCGGCCTGCGGTCCAGGTACTGGTCACGGAAGTCGGCCTCGTCCAGCCGCGGCATGGTGAAGCTGAAGTTGACGGCCTCGGTCAGGCCGTACCCCTGGCGCAGCCGGGGCCCGTAGTGGCGGTGGAAGCGGCGCGCCAGGTCGCTGGTGAGCGGGGCGGACGCGGTGACGAGGTAGTCCAGCGTCTCGGGCCACGGCGGACGGGCCTCGACCAGCTCGTGCAGCAGCGCGGGGGCGATGGAGGCGGTGCGGGCGCGGTGGGTGTCCAGCTCCTTGAGGTAACGGTGCGGGTCGAAGGGGTGGCTGAGGATCAGCGGGGTGCCCGTGGCCCGGGTGCCGATGAGCGACAGCACGATGGCGTTGCAGTGGTGGAGGGGCAGGCACGTGCCGTGCGGCCGGTCCGGGGAGAAGCGGTGCAGCTCGGCGGTCTTGAGGGCGTTGCCGAGCACGGCGTCGCGGCCGAGCTTGACGCCCTTGGGCTGCCCGGTGGATCCGGAGGTGAACAGCAGCAGGGCGAGACCGTCGGCCTCCGGGTGCGCCGGGTCGCCGGGCAGCGGGCGGGGGGTGAGCCCTGGTCCGTCGAGGAGGAGGGAGGCACCTGACCGGTCGGCGACGGAGGCGAGTTCACGGTCGGTGCTGCGCGGTGCGAGCGGTACGCAGACCAGGCCCAGGTCCATCGCGGTGCCGAGGGCATCCGCCGATGCCGGGCCGCCTGCGCAGCGGAGCACGACGCGCGCGCCGGCCGGCAGCGCGGCGAGGGCGCCCTGCCACGCGCTCACCGCGCACCCCTGTTCCGCGGGCGCAGGGTCTTGACGACGGGGGGTGCGGCGGCCCGGTTCGGGGTGGCCGGACGGCACCGCTGCCAGCGCGGCATCCGGTCGGCGAGGAAGGCGTGGTAGTCCGTGTGGACCGACCGCCCGGCGGAGGTCTGGATGCGCGGCGCATCGGTTAGTTCACGGTCGCCGACGACGCAGACCAGTGGCTGCCAGGCACGGCGCAGGCGGGCGATCCGGGCCCCCGTGGAGCGGTGGAAGTCGCAGTCGACGGCGGTACGCACGCCCTGCTCGCGCAGTGGCTCGGCGAGAGCGTTGGCCCGGTCGGTGTGGCGTTCGTGCAGCGGGAGGAACTGCAGCTGGATGGCGGCGAGTTCGGGCGGAAGCAGCTGCGGCGTGAGGCCGGCCAGTCCGCGTCCGATGACCAGCGGCAGCATCCGGGAGCCGCCCATCGCCACGCAGGCGTGGATGACGACGGGGTGGCCGCCGTCGTCGGTGCGGATGTTGAAGCGTTCGGCGTTCACCTCGTCCAGCTGCAGGTTGTGCAGCATCACGTTGTCATAGCCGGCCGACACCAGGATCGCGGTCTTCTGCGCGTAGTACTTCGGGTGGGCGCTCAGCCTTCGGACCACGGTCAGGCCCCGGGCGGCCTTGGCGACCTGGCGGTAGAACCCGTCGTCGTCGTGGGGGGTGCCGGCGACGGAGTCCAGCACGTGCAGGTAGTCGCCCCCGAACCAGAAGGAGGTCGATTCGGCGGCGAGAGCGAGCGCGTGCAGGTACTGCTCGGCGGCGTCCGCCGGACGGGTCCAGATGTGCACGTCGGGGACGGTGAACTGCAGGCGGCGCTGGATGTTCACCTCGCCGGAGCGGAAGTTGCGGAAGACAGGCTGCGGGCTGTACATGGCGTACGGAAGCCGGGCCGTGTCGAGGACACTGTCGGCGAGCCAGGCGAACAGGTTGGGGTCGGCCGCGTAAGCGAGCCGCAGCCGGTCGTCGTGGCCGGCGAGGGCGAACATCCGGTTCTGTGCGGCGTACTGGGCCGTCAGCTCGGCGGTGGCGGGCGCGGAGTTGTCGAAGACCAGCGGGAAGTGGACGGCGTTGACGTCGAGGGCGGCCAGGTGCTCGTTGTTGAACGCCTCGACGCCCGCCTCGAAGACGGCGCCGTGCGGCAGCGTCGTCAGGAAGCCGCGGGGCACGCCGCGGCGGCTGACCAGGCCGAGGGTCTCGGCGGTCGTCATGACATCATTGCGGCGGCAGCGGGTCACGCTGCCGTCCGCGCCGCCGTCACCCGTTCCGGCCTCGCCCGCCGACATCCGCAGCGCTGAGTTGCCCGGGTCGAGCGTCGCGGCGACGACTGGATACTCCTCCTCCGGGCCCGACCACACCACTGAGCCCGAGTCGTCCAGGACACGGACGTCCACAACTCGCACGCGCGTCAACGGAACCTCCCAGGGGCATGGCCTGACCTGGCCTGCGCTCTCCCCCAGGGTGGGAAGCCCGCTCGAGGCTGCTTCGCGGACGGCTCGACCTGCCGGGCTAACGGGCCTGTTCGGCCTCCTGGGCGTGGCGCGCCGCCTCGGCCATGAAGGCGAGCAGGTCCGGCGGCTCGGTGACGCCGCCGAGGTGGCGGTACTCGACGGCGGTGAGGATGGCCAGGCGTTCCGGCAGTCCCAGGTGCGGGTGGCGGTTCTCGCGGAGCAGCTCGGACGTCGCCTTGCGCTCGTCCAGGCCGCGTGCGTGGAGTGTGTGGATGCGGCCGCGCAGATCGGCGAGGTAGTCGAGGTGTTCGCGCAGGGCGGCCGGTCCGACGACCGGGCCGTGGCCGGGTACGACGGTCTGCGGCCGCAGGTCGAGGATGCGCCGGCAGGCGTCCATGACGCGTTCCAGCGGGCCGGCCCAGTGCACAGGGTGGTCGCCGGCGAAGAACACGTCGCCGGTGCACACCACCCGTTGCCGCGGCAGGTGGACGATCAGGTCGCCGGCGGTGTGGGCGGGCCCGACCTCGATCAGGTGCAGTTCGTCCTCGTCGCCCGGGTGCACGGTGAGCTCGGCGGTGAACGTCCGGGTCGGCGGGGCGAGTTGTATCCCGCGGTAGTCGTAGCGGCCGAAGTGCCGCCGCAGATAGCGGCCGAGCGGCTGCCCGGGGTCGGAGCCGTGGACGAGCTGGTGGAGCAGGTCCGGGGCGGGTTCGAAGCAGGCGTGCTCGCGGCACGACTCGGTGGCGATGATCTCGGCGCCGGTGAAGAAGGCGTTGGAGTAGCAGTGATCACCGTTGGCGTGCGTGTTGATCACTGTGTCGAACGTCGCGCCGGTGGGCAGCACGCGGCGCGCGGCCGTGAGCAGTTGCTCGGCGAGCGCGGTGGTGTAGGGGGTGTCGACGAGCGCGGCGCGGGTGCCGGAGGAGACCAGGACGCAGTTGGCCAGGCCCCAGGTGCCCGCTCCGTCGGGTGCCCACACATGGACGCCGTCGGCGATACGGGTGAGGTGTGTCGTCGCGTGCTCGGTCACCGCAGTCCCTCCCACAGGGCGCGTTCCATCGGTCGGGGGTCGGTCACCGTCCGCGAGACGGTGTCGAAGCGCATCACGGTCCGGTGGTCGGCGCCGTATCCGGCCCACCCGGGGTCGCCGCTGGTCGCGAAGGCCACCCAGGCGGCATGCATGGTATCGGCGAGCTGCTGGGGAGGCCGCTCGCCGATGAGCGGGGCGAGGCCCTTGTCGTGCAGGTTGTCGAAGACGAAGCCCAGCTCGGCGACGTGGCAGGCGCCGATGCGGCCGTCGAACGCGGGCGATTGCCAGGCGAATTCGTACAGGTATGTCCTGGCCGCCCCACATGCCGCGTGGGCTTCGGCGAGGCGCAGGGCGGGGATGGCGAAGAACCAGTCGGTGGTGACGGCGGCGAGCAGGTCGCCGGGGGTGGCACCGGGCCGCCCCGCACGGTAGACCGCGAGCGCCTCGTCCACCAGGAGCCCGTACGCGGCGGCGGAGCGGCGCAGTTGCCACTCCTCCACCAGGTCGATCGCTCCGGTCGGTACGAGATAGAAGCGGAACTCGTCGGTGTTGTGGCCGATGAGGATGTCCACACCGGCTCCGGCTCCGGCGGCGATGCGTTCGGCCGGCAGCGCGGTGAGGGTCTCGCCGTCGATGACGGGGAGGAACGGGACCTGGTTGAGCGCCGCCTGGCCCCACAACGCAGGGTCGGGGCGGGCCACGATCTCGGCGCGCAGCTCCTGCTGTGCGCGGGTGACGCGGTCGACGGGCACGTCCGCGATCCCTGCCAGTGTGGGTTCGACGCCCAGCTTTTCGGCGAGCCGGGTGCCGATGAGGCGGGCGGTGCCGGGGGTCAGGGCGTGGTGTCCGGCGCCGCTTTCCAGGATCGCCCGGCGGAACAGTCCCCGGGCGGCGTCCATGGCGAGAAGCACGGCAATGCTCATGGCGCCCGCCGACTCGCCGAAGACGGTGACGTTGCCGGGGTCGCCGCCGAAGGAGGCGATGTTCTCGCTAACCCAGGTGAGGGCGGCGATCTGGTCGAGGAGGCCGAGGTTGGCGGGGTTGTCGCCGAGGACGAGGAAGCCGTCGGCGCCCAGGCGGTAGTTGAGGGTGACGCAGACGACGCCGTCGCGGGCGAACCGGCTGCCGTCGTAGGCGGGGACCGCGCCCGAGCCGTTGGTGAACGCGCCGCCGTGGATGAAGACCATCACCGGCAGCCCGGAGCCGGCCGGATCGGGCGTCCAGATGTTGAGGTTGAGGTAGTCGTCGCCGGGAGTGCCGGCCTCGGGGACGAGCTGGTCGTAGGGCGGGACGTAAGGGGCCTTGGGAGCGGTCGGGCCGTAGACGGTGGCGTCGCGGATCCCGTCCCAGGGCACGGCGGGCTGCGGGGGCGCGAAACGGCGTGCACCGACCGGTGGTTGGGCGTACGGGATGCCCTTGAACACGGCGACGGTGCCGGTGCTGATGCCGCGTACGGACCCCGAGCGCGTGCTGACCATCGGCTGCGTCGTCACTCGTCGTCGACCCCCTTCATCGGCTTCCGCGGCCCTGGCCGGCCGCTTCTCGCTCACGCCATCCTCTACCCGTCCGCCTCCGGTTCGCCGGAAGGTTGTGAAGGTCTGCGGAAGAGCAGCGGAAGAAGTTGCGGAGCTTCGTCGATTCCGGGCGGGAAATTCCAATCTTGACGGAGCGCCGACAAGTTCGGTGGCTCACCCCCCACACGAAGGAGCAGCATGTCGATCGCACGTCGAACCACCGCTGTATCCGCCTCCCTGCTGGCCGTTCTGGCCGGCGTCGGCCCGGCCGTGGCAGCCGGCGGCCCCGCCGTCGTCGACGCGCCACTGGACACCGTCTCCGGCCCGGGCATATCCGCGCACCGGACCGCACCGCACGGCCGCATCCTCAACAGCACCAGCTCCAACTGGTCCGGTTACGCCGCCACCGGGTCCACCTTCAACAGTGTCTCCGCCAGTTGGGTGGAGCCCACCGGAAACTGCAGCTCCACCGACACCTACTCCAGCTTCTGGGTCGGCCTCGACGGCGACGGGAGCAACTCCGTGGAGCAGACGGGCACCGAGGTCGACTGCTCGGGCGGCAGCCCGCAGTACTACTCCTGGTACGAAATGTACCCCTCGGCGCCGGTCAACTTCAGCGACACCGTCGAGCCGGGCGACCACTTCAACGCCTCCGTCACCTACAACGGGAACGGCGCGTTCACGCTCGTGCTGTCGGACACCACCAGAGGCTGGAGCCACACCGTCAACAAGACGCTGAGCAATCCCTCGCTCGCCTCGGCGGAGGTCATCGCCGAGGCGCCGTCGGACTCCAGCGGGCCGCTACCGCTGACCGACTTCGGCACGGTGAACTTCACCAATGCGGAGGCCAACGGCCAGGCCATCGGGACCTACAATCCGGACAACATCACCATGGCCTCCGGCGGCACCACTTTGGCCACCGCGTCCTCGCTGAGCAACGGAACCGACTTCTCCGACACCTGGAAGGCGAGCAGCTGACGCATCGCCGGCGCCGCTGACACCCTGGTAGCGCCCTCGCCCGGCGGCACCGGACCCCGGGCGAGGGCGCACTCATCGCCTCCCGCGCGGCTACCGCAGATGGCTGCCGAAGGCTCAGGCGCCGAGCACCTGCGCCAAGTCGTAGCCGACGGGCTCCTCCAATTGCCGGTAGGTGCAGCTCTCGGGCGTCCGGTCGGGCCGCCAGCGGCGGAACCGCGCGGTGTGCCGGAACCGGGATCCCTCCATGTGGTCGTAGGCGACCTCACACACCCGCTCCGGGACGAGCGGCTCCCAGGACAGGTCCTTGCCCCCGCTCCAGCGGCTCGGGCCGCCCGGCATCCGCGCGTTCGCATGCGCCGCCTCGTCGGCCCACTCGGCCCACGGATGACCGGTGGCATCGGCCATCCGCAGCGGCCCCAGCTCGTCGACGAGTGCGCGCCGGCGCGCCATCGGGAACGACGCGCAGACCCCGACGTGCTGCAGCCGGCCCGTCTCGTCGTAGAGCCCGAGCAGCAGGGAACCGATCACCGGGCCGCTCTTGTGGAACCGGTATCCGGCGACCACGCAGTCGGCGGTGCGCTCGTGCTTGACCTTCGCCATCACCCGCTCCCCCGGCCGGTACGGCAGGTCGAGCGGCTTGGCCACCACACCGTCGAGCCCAGCGCCCTCGAAGTGGGCGAACCAGTCGCGGGCCACCTCCCGGTCGGTGGTGGCCGGTGCGGTGTGCACCGGCGCCGCCGCCCCGGCGAGCGCGGCGACCAGCGCCTCGCGCCGCTGTGCCTGCGGCGTGTCCATCAGCGAGTCGTTTCCCGAGGCGAGCAGGTCGAAGGCGACGAGGGACGCCGGGGTGCGCCCGGCGAGGGTGCGCACCCGCGAGGCGGCCGGGTGTATACGCTCCAGCAGTTCCTCGAAGTGCAGCCGCCCGTCGTGGGCGATGACGATCTCGCCGTCCATCACGCACCGCGGCGGCAGCTCGGCCCGCACCGCCTCGACCACTTCGGGGAAGTAGCGGGTGAGCGGCTTGCCGGTACGGCTGCCGATCTCCACCTCGTCGCCGTCCCGGAACACGATCGCCCGGAAGCCGTCCCACTTGGCCTCGTACTGCATGCCCGGCGGGATCTCCCGGACGCTCTTGGCAAGCATCGGCTCCACGGGCGGCATCACCGGAAGGTCCATACTCCGATGCTCCCGCCCGGGCGGCCACGGCGCGCGCCGGAGGGCCCGCGACTCTAGCGTGGAGGCATGGCGGGCGCTGTGGAACTGGACGTCGCGGGTCGCACGGTCCGGCTGTCCAATCCGGACAAGATCTACTACCCGGAGCGCGGCTTCACCAAGCTCGACGTCGCCCAGTACTACCTCGCGGTCGCCGACGGCGTGCTGCGCGGCCTGCGGGACCGCCCGACGACACTGCAGCGCTTCCCCGACGGCGTCGCGGGCGAGTTCTTCTACCAGAAGCGTGCGCCGAAGGGGCTGCCCGACTGGCTGCCGACCGCACGGATCGCCTTCCCCAGCAGCCGGTTCGCCGACGAGATCTGTCCCACCGAGCCGGCCGCCGTGCTCTGGGCGGCCAATCTGGGCTGTCTGACCTTCCACCCCTGGCCGGTGCGGCGCGCTGACACCAACCACCCCGACGAGCTGCGGATCGACCTCGACCCCCAGCCGGGCACCGGCTTCGCCCAGGCCGTGCGCGCCGCGTACGAACTGCGGGAGCTGCTGGAGGAGCACGGGCTGCGCGGCTGGCCGAAGACGTCGGGAGGCCGAGGCGTGCACGTCTACGTGCCGCTGGAGCCGCGGTGGACCTTCACCCAGGCGCGCCGGGCGCTGATCGCGCTCGGGCGTGAGCTGGAGCGGCGGATGCCGGAGCGGATCACCGTTGCGTGGTGGAAGGAGCAGCGCGGCGAGAAGATCTTTGTGGACTACAACCAGATGGCCCGGGACCGTACCATCGCCTCCCCCTACTCACTGCGCGCACAGCCGCGTGCCACCGTCTCCACACCGCTGAGCTGGGAGGAGCTCGCCCAGGCCGAGCCGGAGGACTTCGATCTGCGGACCGTGCCCGCGCGCTTCGCCGAACTCGGCGACGTCCACGCGGAGATGGAGCTGTACGCCTACGGACTTGAACCGCTGCTCGAACTCGCCGAGCGGCAGGCAGCGGACAGCGGGGGAGGCGATCTGCCGTACCCGCCGGACCACCCGAAGATGCCGGGCGAGCCGCCCCGCGTCCAGCCGAGCCGGGCGCGGCGGCGCGATTAGTTCAGCCGATACGGCACTCGTCCGGGCCCCTCCTTGTTCGTGACGCATCGCTGAAGCGGGGGCCCTTCGCTCCCGGCGGCTTGTGTTGTCCCGCCGATCGGCACTACTACGGCTTGATCGTCTCGATCCACCAGTGCACTCGCTCCTTTTGTGGTCGGCTGGTGCCGTGGGAGCTATCTGGACAAGTGTCGTAGCTGTCGTGGGCACGCTGCTGGGGTCCGTGATGACGCATGCCTTCCAGCACCTCGCGTCCAGGCGCAGTGAGCTGTTCTCGCGGTCTGAGGCGCTCCGGCAGGAACGCATAGCTGCGTACAGCGCGTTCGCTGCAGTTGTGGAGGACTACCGTCATGGTCAGGCGAGCCGCTGGTACCGCAAGCAGCAGGACCCGGACGGCGAGGCGTTCATGACGGCGCGGGATGAGGCACACCGGCTCCGGACAGTGGCCCGGCAGGCGCTCTATCGGGTCAAACTGCTCACCGATGACCGAGCGGTGATGCTCGCGGCTGAGCGGGCCTACCAGCGCACGTGGGATGTGTCGAACGCACAGGACCAAGCGGACCGGGACTCGCGGGATGCCCGGGCGAGGCGGGCCATTGAGGCGTTCGTATTCCATGCTTCGCCGCTGGTTTGTTGAACTGAACGTGCCCGCTGTCACGAACCTCCGAGGTTGAGTCCGAAGCTTTCATGGCGACATTCGGATCGGCTCTGCCCGGCGTTTCGTGAAGCTCATGCAAGGAAGTTCAATACCTTCGCAGCGAGTTCGGCAGGAGCATCCTCCTGAACAACGTGGCCTGCGCCGGGGATGATCCGAAGGCCGGCCCCGGGAATGTGTGCGGCGAGCGGAAACGCCATCTGCGTGAGAAGGGGCGCGCACCGCGCAGGTGGCGTCTCCGCGGCTGGTCATTAGGAGGTGGTGGCAGGGGTGTGGAAGTAGTGGCCCTTGTCGAGGTCTTCGAGCAGACCGGGGTGGACCGGCTGCCAGTCCAGCAGTTCGCGGGTCAGGGTGTTCGACGCCGGGGCGTCGAGGCCGAGGAAGGCGCCCAGCCAGGCGAAGTGCTCGGCCGCGGACTCGGGGGCCACGGAGGTCACCGGCACGTCGAGGTGACGGCCGACCACCTCGGCGATGTCGCGGATCGCGACTCCCTCCTCCGCGACGCCGTGCAGCACCGATCCCGCTGGGGCATTCTCGGCCGCCAGGCGGAACAGCCGTGCGGCGTCGAAGCGGTGCACGGCCGGCCAGCGGTTGGTGCCGTCGCCGATGTAGCCGGAGACACCCTTGGCTCGGGCTATGGCGACCAGGGTCGCCATAAAGCCGTGGTCTCCTTCGCCGTGGCAGGTCGGAGACAGTCGCACCACGGATGAGCGCACGCCGCGCGAGGCGAGCGCGAGCACCGCCTGGGCGGTGGCCACTCGGATCGATATCGGCGAGCCGTCGATCGTGGGCATGTCCCGCTCGGTCACCAGATGCCCCGGCTTGAGGCCGGCCACCCCGGAGGCGAGGACGAAGGGGCGGTCGGTTCCGGCCAGCGCGTCGCCGAAGGTGTCGACGGCGCGGCGATCGGCCTCGGCGGCGCCCTGGAAGTCGCCAGTGAAAGCGATGTCGTGCTTGAAAGCGAGATGGATCACCCCGTCCGACGCGGCAGCGGTACTGCCCAGGACATCGAGGTCGTCGACGGTGCCCCGGACCACCTCAACCCCGGCGGCGGTGAGGGCAGCCGCGGAGGCGTCGGAGCGGGCGAGCCCGACGACCTGGTGCCCAGCACCGATGAGGTCGGGAACGACGGCGGAGCCGATCCAGCCGGACGCGCCGGTTACAAAGATGCGCATGGGAGAATCCCCAAACTGTTGATGTCAGCAACTGACATCTAGGATAGCATCTGATGTCATCGGCTGTCATCACGCCGAGCGTGATCCACCCGAGGGGCTCTAGGCCCGCCCTCCAGGCCCGTTCTCCAGGCCCTGCTTTCGGGCCCTGTCCTCGGGCCCGGACACCTCGGACTCCGACATCTCGGCGACGATGGAGGTGGTGTGGTCACCCTTGCGGAAGGTCTCGTCCGCCAGCACCCTGCGCAGGAAGCCGGCCGTGGTGCGGACCCCGGGACCTTCGACCACCATCTCGGCGAGCGCCCGGTCCATGCGGGCCAGCGCCCGCTGCCGGTCGGGGGCCCAGACGACGACCTTCGCCAGCAGCGAGTCGTAGTCGGGGGGCACTCGCCAGCCCGTGAAGGCGTGGGAGTCCACTCGGGTGAACGGCCCGCCGGGCGGCCGGAAATCGGTGAGGGTGCCCGCGGTGGGCGCGAAACCCCGCTCCGGGTCCTCGGTGTTGACCCGGCACTCGATGGAGACGCCACGCCGCTCCACGTCCGTCTGGGCGATCGACAGCGGCATCCCCGCGGCCACCTTGATCTGCTCCTGGACCAGGTCGATGCCGGTGACCTCCTCGGTGACCGGGTGCTCGACCTGGATCCGGCAGTTGATCTCCATGAAGGTGAACCGGCCCTCGTCGTCGACGAGGAACTCGAAGGTGCCCGCGCCGACATAGCCCAGGGCGCGGGCGCCGTGCACCGCCATCTCGCTCATCTTGCCGGTGAGTTGACGCGGAAGGTTGGGTGCCGGCGTCTCCTCGAGGAGCTTTTGGTGGCGCCGCTGCACCGAGCAGTCGCGTTCACCCAGGTGCACGGCGCGTCCGTGGCCGTCGGCGATCACCTGCACCTCGACATGGCGGGCGGCCGCCACATAGCGCTCCATGTACACCCGGCCGTCGCCGAAGAGCGCGAGGGCGTCGGCCCGCGTCCTGCGGTAGGCGGTCAGCAGGTCGCCCGGCTCCCGGACCACCGTCATGCCGCGGCCGCCGCCGCCCGCCACTGCCTTGATGATCAGCGGGAAGCCGATCCGCGCCGCGACCTCCTCGGCGGTGGCCTCGTCGAGGACGGCACCGTCGCTGCCCGCGAGCGTCGGCAGGCCGGCCTGCGCCATCATCGCGCGGGCCCGCGCCTTGTCGCCGAGTTCGCGCATCAGGGGTGCGGGCGGGCCGATGAAGGTGATGTCGTACGCCCCGCAGATCTCGGCGAAGTCCGGGTCCTCGGAGAGGAACCCGTATCCGGGGTGGATGGCGTCCGCGCCCGCCTTCAGCGCCGCTGAGATGACCGCCGCCGGGTCGAGGTAGCTGCGGCGGGCCGGCGCCGGCCCGATCTGGACGGCCTCGTCGGCCAGTCTCAGCGCCTCGGAGTCGCGGTCGGCGGTGGAGTGGACCGCGATGCTGCGGATGCCGAGCTCCCGGCAGGCACGCGCCACACGTACCGCGATCTCGCCCCGGTTCGCGATCAGGACCCTCTTGAACATCTCACGTCCGGCCATGTCACTCCCCGCTTCCTTCCCCGGCCCCCTCCGGCCCGCCGTCTCATGCGGGCCTAATCGGCAGCCTCCGCCTCGTGCAGGTCAGCGGATTCCAGCGGCTCGAGCGCGATGAGCGGCTGGTCGTACTCGACGGCCTGCCCGTTGCCGACGAGCACGTCGACGACGCGACCGGCCTGCTCGGCCTGGATGGGGTTCATCAGCTTCATCGCCTCGACGATCCCGATGTGCTGTCCCTTCTCCACCAGGTCGCCCACCCGGACGAAGGGTGCGGCGCCGGGTTCGGGGGCGTGGTAGAAGGTGCCGACCATTGGCGCGGTGATGTGGACGAGCCGTTGCTCGGACCCGTCCGCAGCCGCGGCGCCGTTGACGTGCCTGGCGTCGAGCCGCTGGTCGGACGGGAACGGCAGGCCGGCGTCAGCCTGCGACGGCGCGGGCTGCGCCGCCGCAGTGGGTTCCTGCGGCCACTCCAGTTCCACGACGGTGTCGCCCTGCTGGACCCGGACCCGGACCGGCGGCCGGTCCACGGTTCTGACCAGCCGTGTCGCGGTCCGCGCGAGGTACTCGGCCGCAGCGGCGGGCGCCAGGTCGGCGGCGCCGTCGAAGCTGTCGTGAAGTGGCTCGAGCTCCATCGCGTAGTGCTTGACTGTCATGCCGTTCCCTCCAGTTGGAATGAGACCGACAGATGGGTCGGGTCCGGCGGCTGGGCCGACGGGGCGGTGGTGCCGAACTGCCGGAATCGGCGGCGGCGCTCCCGTACCAGCGACTGGCTGTCCTTGCCGATGAGTTCGCTCAGGCATCCGGTCACCGCGGCGCGCAGCAGCGCCGCCGCCTCGTCGTGGTCGCTGTGCGCGCCCCACTGCGGCTCCGGGACGATGCCGTCCACCAGCTGATGTTCCATCAACGAACGGGCGTCGAGCCTGAGTGCCTCGGCGGCCTCGGGCGCCGCGGCCCGGTCGTGCCAGAGAATGGCGGCACACCCCTCCGGGCTGATCACCGAGTACATCGCATTCTCGCTCACCAGCACCCGGTCGGCGACGGCGAGCGCGAGCGCGCCCCCGCTGCCACCCTCACCGAGCACCACTGCGACCGTCGGGACGGGCAGCGCGGACATCAGCCGCAGGTTGTCGGCGATGGCGCCCGCCTGCCCGTGCTGCTCGGCGTCGACGCCCGGGTAGGCTCCCGGGGTGTCGATCAACGTCAGGACGGGGATGCCGAGCTTGGCCGCGAGGCGCATCACGCGGGCGGCCTTGCGGTAGCCGTCGGGCGTGGCGAGGCCGAAGTTACGGTCGGCCAACTCCCTTGTGGTGTGGCCCTTCTGGTGGCCGATGACCGCGATCGGGCTTCCGTCGAGCAACCCCAGCCCGCAGACGACCGCAGGGCAGTCGCCGCTCATCCTGTCGCCGTGCAGCTCGACGAACTCCTCCAGCAGATAGCCGAGATGATCGATCGTGGTCGGTCGGCCCACGTCGCGAGCCGTCTCGACGACGTCCCATGCGGGGCGCTCCGGTACGTCGCGGTGGTCGGTGACGACAGGACCACGGCCGGGGGTCTGCTCGTCGCCGGCCGCGGCCACCGCGCGCACCGGCCGGGTGGCGGCGCGCAGCAGGACACCGAGGGCGGCGCGCTGGCGGGAGCGGGGAAGCACCGCGTCGACCAGACCGTGGGCGAGGAGGAACTCGGCGGTCTGGAAACCCTCCGGCAGCCGTTCATGGATGGTCTGCTCGATGACGCGGGGTCCTGCGAACCCCATGCGTGCGCCGGGTTCGGCGATGATGACGTCGGCGAGGGTGGCGAAGGAGGCCGCCACACCGCCGTAGGTCGGGTCGGAGACCAGGGCGACGGTCAGCACGCCGGCCTCGTCGAGGGCGGCGAGCGCCTGTGCCGTCTTGGCCATCTGCATCAGGGAGAAGACGCCCTCCTGCATGCGCGCGCCGCCCGAGGCGATGGCGAGCACCAACGGCACCCGGCGCTCCAGGGCGACTTCGGCGGCGGCCGTGATCGCCTCCCCCTCCGCGCTGCCCATGCTGCCGCCCATGAAGCGGAAGTCCATCGCCGCGACCACTACCGGGCTCTCCTCGATCCGGCCGACCGCGACGAGCACGGCGGAGTGCATGCCGGTGGTCTCGCGGGCCTCGGCGAGCCGCTGCGGGTAGGGCTTGGAGTCGGTGAAGCCGAGCGGGTCGTCGGGGGTCGGGCCCGGCACCACGGGTTCGGCGCTGTCGTGGTGGAGCAGCTGGACGAGTCGCTCACGGGCGGTCAACGGTGCATGCCAGCCGCACTCGGGGCACGTCCTCGCCACGCGCTCGAAGCGCCGGCCATAGACGATCACCTGGCATGAGCGGCACTGCACCCACTCGACTCCCCCGGGTTCCGGGGCGTCCGCGGGATGCGGCGCCGGATCCGGAGGGCGGGAGTTCCGTGATCGGTCAGGCATCGGACCTCCAGCGGTCGCCGCGGAATCGCGGATGAGTCCGCCAGCGTGAGCCGGCTGATGTCCCGCCGACGTACGTCGGCTGATGTCGCTGTTGAGTGCAACCGCAGATGTAGCGATCCTCCTGACGATGGCTCACCGTGCCTGCCCGCCGACGGAGTCGGATGAAGGGCGAGGCGGCGGCAGTGGTCACCGGGACCGCTTGTGTCGATGGTGCGCCGGTGGGTTACGGGCCGCAACCGGAGCACCGTCCGCCCCGCTTCAGGCCTCCATGAGTGCAGCTCAGAAGTATCTATGGCCAAAGGTTCACGGTCTCGACATGCAGGGTCGGAACCCCTGCCGTAGCGTTGGGACGAGATCGACAACCGCATCGGCACACCGCACGGGACCCGCGGCGGCTTGCACTCCGCAAGCCCGCGCAGGCCCCTTTCGCAGCCCGGGTCGCATTCCGTGCGAACACACAGTCGGCGACAACACAGTCTGCGAGGAGAGATCCATGGCGGTTCTGTGCAAGCCAGCAGTCGCGGTTCCCGAACACGTCATCACCATGGACGACACCCTGGAACTGGCGCGGACCACTCACGTCGATCACCCCCAACTCGGGCTCGTCCTGAGGCTCATCAGGAACACAGGCGTGGCCAAGAGACACCTGATCCAGCCGATCGAGGACGTGCTGAAGCACCCCGGCTTCGATGCGCGCAGCGAGACGTATGAGGAAGAGGCCAAGGCCCGCGTCCCGGCCGTGGTGCTCCGGGCGCTCGACAACGCCGGAGTGGAGCCGGAGGAGATCGACCTGATCATCTACGTCTCCTGCACCGGGTTCATGATGCCGTCGCTGACAGCCTGGCTCATCAACACCCTCGGCTTCCGGTCGGAGACCCGGCAGATGCCGATCGCCCAGCTCGGCTGCGCGGCGGGCGGAGCCGCCATCAACCGTGCCCACGACTTCTGCACCGCCTACCCCGAGGCCAATGCGCTGGTCGTGGCATGCGAGTTCTGCTCGCTGTGCTACCAGCCCACCGACCTCGGCGTGGGATCGCTGCTCTCCAACGGCCTGTTCGGCGACGGCATCGCGGCCGCCGTCGTCCGGGGCCGGGGCGGCACCGGAGTCCGGCTGGAGCGCAACGGGTCCTACCTGATCCCGAACACCGAGGACTGGATCTCCTACGCGGTCCGGCCCACGGGGTTCCACTTCCAGCTCGACAAGCGGGTGCCGGGGACCATGGAGCCGCTCGCCCCCGCGCTCAAGGCGGTCGCGGCCGAGCACCGCTGGGACGCGTCCGACCTGGACTTCTACATCATCCACGCGGGCGGTCCACGCATCCTTGACGACCTGTGCCGCTTCCTGCTCGTTCCGCCGGAGGCGTTCCGCTTCAGCCGGGCCACGCTCACCGAGTACGGCAACATCGCGAGCGCCGTGGTGCTCGACGCTCTTGCCCGGATGTTCGACGAGGCGTCTGCCGTCGACTCCCACAAGGGGCTGCTGGCCGGATTCGGGCCCGGGATCACCGCGGAGATCTGCCTGGGCAGCTGGACCTCGTCGCCGCCCGAGGCGGCAGCCGCCTAGCTCAGGACCGGTCCAGGACCGGTTCAGGAACGGTTCAGGACCCGTTCAGGCGCAGCAGAAGCAGAGGAGGCACTATGACCACGCAGCCGAAGGAGCAGCAGCCACCGGCACGCTTTTGGAGCGTCGACGACGTCGACGCGATGGACTTCGACCCGGTGATGGAAGAGCTGCTCCACGAGGACTCGATGACCCGCATCAAGCTCCCTCACGGCGAGGGCGACGCGTGGGTCGCGGCCAAGTACGAGGACGTCAGGTTCGTCACCACCGACCCCCGGTTCAGCCGGGAGGCACTGGTCGGACGCGACGTGACACGGCTTGCGCCGCACTTCATCCCGCTCGACGACGCGGTGGGGTTCACCGATCCGCCGGAGCACACCAGGCTGCGCAAGACGGTGGCGAAGATGTTCACCGCACGCCGCGTTGAGCAACTGAGGCCGCGCGCCCAGCAGATCGCCGACCGCATGCTCGACGGGATGGAGCAGGCGGGACCGCCCACGGACGTCATGGAGCACCTCAACACCCCCTTCTCGCTCGCCGGTATCAGTGAGCTGATGGGCGTGCCCGAGGAGGACTGGCCGAAGATCGCTCACTGGGCCCGCAGGGTCATCTCCGCCTCGCACGGGCGGGCGGTGAGCGAACGGGCCAAGGAGGAGATCGGCGCGTACTTCGACGCGTTGGCGACCGCGCGGACCGACGACCCGCGGGACGACGTGGTCAGCGCCATGGCCGCCGCCGAGCTCGACGGTGAGCTCACCCGCAAGGAGCTCGTGGCGATGGCGGTGCTGATGGAGATCAGCGGCACCAACTCGGTGCGGTTCAACAGCTCCAACATGGTCTACCTGCTGCTGACCCACCCCGAGCACCTGGCGAGGCTGCGCGCCGAGCCGGAGGTGCTGCCGCAGGCCGTCGAAGAGCTGCTCCGCTATGTGCCGCACCGCAACGCGGTGGGCATGGCCAGGGTCGCGACCGAGGACGTCCCGTACGGCGGCATCACGATCCGGCGCGGCGACACCGTCTACGTCTCGTACGTGGCGGCCAGCCGGGATCCGGAGCGGTTCGAGGACCCGCACCGCATCGACTTCGACCGCACCGGCAACGCGCATCTGGCGTTCGGCAACGGGCCGCACTACTGCGTCGGACCGTGGCTGGCCCGGATGGAGTGCCAGGTGATGATCGGCAGCCTGATCGACCGTTTCCCGCGGCTTCGCCTCGCCGTACCGCCCGAGCAGATCGCATGGCGGCGCGGCGAGCTGATCCGCGGCCCCGAAGCCCTTCCCGTGACATGGTGAACGTGGTGAGTGAGGTGAGCCGGCGATGACTGCACTGGATGCGATGGGCGCGCTGAGCGCGAACAGCGCGAACAGCGCGACGAAGGTGACGGACGGGCTCGTGGTGCCGCCTGGCCAGGGCCGCAGACTGGTGACGCACGCACACGAGGTCACCTTCAAGGTGACCGGTGACCGCACCACCGTGGGCTCGGTCTTCGAGGTGGTCGTGCCGCCGGGGTTCGACGTGGGCGCGCATGCGCACGCCAACAGCGAGGAGCTGTTCTACGTGATCGAGGGCGAGCTCGAGCTGCTCGCCTTCGAACCCCGGACCCGCACGCCCGACAACTGGCGGTCGTGGGAGTCCGCTTCGGGCGCGCGCCCGGTCAGGGCGACCGCCGGCACCGTGGCCCACGTGCCACCGGGGTGCCCCCACGCGTTCGCCAACCCGACCGACACACCGGCCCGGATGTTGGTGCAGGCCGCTCCGCCGCCCGCCCACGAGCGGTACTTCGAGGAGCTGCTGGAGATCTTCTCCGCCGGCGGGCCGCCGGATCTCTCGGCCATCGCGGCGCTGCGCGAGCGCTACGACATCCAGCAGATCACCCCGCTGCGCACAGCGGCCCCATAGTGGGGTGACCCCGCGTGGGGTGACGCCGCGGGAGGCGGTGGCCGGCCGGTCCGCGGGTGTCAGCCGGCCACCGCCTCGACGGCCTCGACCAGCCACGGCCTGAGGATCTCCGTCACGGTGTCCTGGCCGTTGAAGGGAACGGCCAGGGGCTGGCGCACCCACACCCCGGGCGCCCCCTTGAACATGCCGGCGTGCATGACGGTGCCCACGCCGCCGTCGGTACGTACCCGGTCACCGACCGCCAGCAGCCGACCGTTGCAGCCCTTGATCATATATCCTCGGACAGTCGTACGTATACCTCGTATTTGTCCGCGAGGAAGCGCTTGAGCGTGCCGGTCTGGTTCCGCACCAGCCGGAACATCACGTGCGCCTCCTCATCGGCGGGAGAAAACCCGGTGTCGTCGCACCAGGCGAAGAAATCGCCCCGCGCCTTCTCCATGCGGGCGGCCTCCACCAGGACGGCCCCGAGGAATTTCGCGGCGACCGGCATGCGCTCGGGGCCGCGCAGCACGGTGTAGAACTCCTGCTTGGGCACTGCCGCCCAGTCGTGCCGCAGTGTGCATGTGCACAAACAGCGGTCGTCCTTGTAGCCGTCGCACCGCACCTCGGCGGCGATACCCTCCGCGCTCGTTCGGTCAGTGAACTTCATTCCTTGCTCTTTCGCCCGTTTCCGGGTGGTTCCACGGCAAACACGGGCGACTGGGGCGCGGGGGCGTCTTAGGTCACCTCAGCAAGGGACGAAAGGCCCCACGTCATCTATTTTGAACAGAAGAATTGACGAAAGGGATCAACGGGAAGGGCCTGTATGCGCCACATCGGCCGACTCCGTCGGCGGGCCCGTACGCCCTGGCAGCTGGTGGCGGGTCTCGTTCTCGTCGCCGTCTTCTGGTCCGTGTACTGGAGCTGGACGAGCGCGTATTCGCAGGAGGTCTTCCTGCCGCTGTGGCTGGGTTACATCCTCACCGTCGACGGCTTGGTGCAGCTGCGCACCGCCAGCTCCTTCATGACCCGCCGGCCGTGGGCGTTCCTCGCGCTCTTCCCGGCCTCCTCCGCCTATTGGGCGCTGCACGAGCTCGTCAACCACGTCATCCGCAACTGGTACTACGCGGCGCCTGCCCGCCACGGACGGCTGCACTGGGATGTCGCCCAGGGCATCACGGCAAGCATCGTAATCCCCGCGCTCTATGAGACCCTCGACCTGTACCGCTCCGTGAGGCGCGTGCGGCGATTGAGCGGCGGCCGTCTCCCTCATGTCGGGCCCGCGTCGGTGGTTCTGCCGTTCGCCGGTGTCGTGGCGCTGGCGTTGACGCTCGCCTTTCCGCGCGAGGCGTTCCCTTTGCTCTGGTTCATCCCTTTCCTGCTCCTCGATCCGCTCAACTACCGCGCCGGGCGGCCCAGCCTGCTGGGTGAGGCGGCCGAAGGGCGGTGGGGAACGGCGGCGGCACTGGCGCTGGCCGGCCTGACCGCCGGCTTCTTCTGGGAGCTGTGGAACGGCGGTTCGGCCGGTTACCACTGGGTCTACACGATCCCGCACCTGCAGACGGCGCCCCACCTGTTCCGGATGCCACTCCTCGGCTACCTGGGCTATCCACCGTTCGCCGCCTCGACGTACGCGGTCTGCCAGGCGCTGCGACTGCAGAGCCTGCCCCTGGTGCGCCCCTGAGCTACTACAGAGCGTAGGACTAAGCTTTACTCCCGCAGCGGATGCGAGGCGGGACATGGCATGACATGCCATACCGGAATGCGACAACCAGAACAAGGGGGACCAATCACCCTGCCGTATGGCCTTCCCATGTTTCCGGGCTATCCTCCGCGCATCCCACAACAGCCGCGACCGGGCGACATACCTGATCGAAAGCAGCGAGAGAATGAGCGAACACCGACGCAAACCCTCACGGCCGATCGGAGGTGGGCAGCCCGGCGGGCGCCCGGACGGCATGGGGCCCGGCGGCGAACAGCCGCGGATGACGCGCGCCGAGATGCGCAAGGCTGCTCAGGCCGCGAACCGCCGCTCGGGGCGCCGCAGATCTGACGGCCGGCGGGTCGATGCGGGCCGGGGTACGCCGAGCGGCAAGAGGCGCTTCATCGACTATCCGCGCTCCGGCAAGCGGGGTCTTCGGCGGTGGCTGCCGTCGTGGAAGCAAGTGCTCAGCGTCTTCGTGATCGGCTTCGGCGGCATGCTGGGGGCAGTGGCGTTCGCCTACGCCACGGTCTCCATACCCAGCCCCAACCCGAGCACACAGCTGCAGAACAACGTCTTCTACTGGGCCGACGGTACGCAGATGGCCAGCGTCGGCCAGGTCGACCGGCAAAACGTCAATCTGAGCGAAATCCCGCCCCCTGTGCAGTGGGACTTCCTCGCGGCGGAGAACTCCTCCTTCTACACCGACCCCGGCGTCGACCCGCAGGGGATCCTGCGCGCGGTCTACCACATGGCCTCGGGCGGTGACGTACAGTCCGGCTCGACCATCACCCAGCAGTTCGTCAAGAACTACTACCTCAACCAGAACCAGACCATCACCCGCAAGCTCGACGAGATCATGATCTCGCTGAAGATCGGCACGAAGTACAGCAAGGAACAGATCCTTCAGGGGTACCTCAACACCAACTACTACGGACGCGGTGCGTACGGGATCCAGGCCGCCGCCGAGGCCTACTACGGCATCCCTGCCAACAAACTGAATGTCAGCCAGGGCGCGTTCCTCACCGCCACGGTCAACGAGCCGAGCCTGATGATGAACGCGGACACCGACCCGGTAGCGAGGCAGACCGCGGAGGCGCGCTGGACGTACGTCCTCGACCGCATGGTCAAGATCGGCCAGCTCAGTGCGACCGACGAGGCCAAGTGGAAGGCGGCCGGTTTCCCGACGCCGAAGCCGATGGCGACCGACAGCGGGATGAGCGGTCAGGTCGGCTATCTGGTCGATGCCGCCACGAAGTACGTGGAGTCCCACGCGAACATCACCGACCAGCAGTTCAACAAGGGCGGCTACCAGATCTACACGACCTTCGACAAGAACAAGGTCAGTGAACTCAGCACAGCCGTCGCCAAGATGAGCAAGAACCATCTCGACCCGCAGAACCGGTCGGCGGATAAGAACGTCCAGGTCGGGGCCGCCTCGGTCGACCCCAAGACCGGTGCGATCGTCGCTCTCTACGGTGGCCCGGGCTATGACAAGGGGCATTACACCGACAACGCCGACGCGACCGGGGTTCCCGTCGGCTCCACCTTCAAGCCCTTCGACCTCGCCGCCGCCATCGACCACGGCGCGGTGCTCTCACCAGGCCAGCAACCGTCGCAGATCACGCCGTCGAGCAAGTTCAACGGTGACGACGGCATCGAGATCAAGGACCAGAACGGCAACTACATCACCGACTCCACCGACCCGACCGGCCTGCTGCACCAGCACAACGACACCAACCAGAAGTGGGGTTACATCCCGCTGAGCCTGGCGATGCAGCAGTCGGTCAACACCCCGTACGTCCAGCTCGGCGAATACGTCGGATACGACACCGTGGAGCAGGAGGCGATCAAGGCCGGGCTGCTGAGAAGCAGCCTGCAGTACAACACCGCGGGCTTCTTCATCGGCACCTCGACACCGTCCGCGATCCGGATGGCCGACGCGTACAGCACCTTCGATGACGCCGGTGTCGAGCACGACCCGTACTCGGTGACCAGGGTCCTCCACGCCGACTCGAACGGCTCCGAGCAGCTGCCCGGCTTCGACGCCCCCACCGGGAACTATGCGATGCCGGCCTCGACCGCCAACACCGTCACCAACGTCCTCCAAGGCGTGGTCCAGCAGGGCACCGGTACCAACGCCAAGGCGCTGGGCCGTCCCGCGGCCGGCAAGACCGGTACCACCGACGACTACAAGTCCGCCTGGTTCATCGGCTACACGCCGCAGCTGACCACCGCGGTCTCCATGTTCAAGGAGGATCCGAACAACGTCGGCCTGCAGTCGATGGTCGGCGTCGGCGGCTACAGCAAGGTCTTCGGCGCGGACATGCCGACCGAGGTGTGGACCGACTACATGACCGCGGCGCTGGCCGGCCAGCCCGTCCAGCAGTTCCCGCCCGCCCCGCCGACCGGCCAGGGAGCGAACGAGAACGGTGCCCCCACGGCGAGCCCCACGCCGACCACGACGCCGACCGCCACGGCGACTGCGTCGGCCACGCCGAGCCCGACGCTGACGCCCTGCTTCCAGCGGAAGAGGGGCTGCGCGAGCCCGTCGCCGACCGACACGTCGACCTCGACCACCGGCGGCTTCACCGGAGGCTTCTTCGGCGGCACCAGCAGCGGAACCACCGGCGGCGGCAACACATCGGGAACAACCTCCGGGACCACCAACGGAGGTACGACAGGCGGGACCACCACCAGTCCCTCGCCCAAGCAGCCGGGGGGATAGCCGCACCGACCGAAGGAGATCGCACACAGGTACGCTTCTGACGGCGACAACCGCCGTCGATCTTCAGGGAGTTCCTGTGACCTGCTTCTTCGATCCGTCGCACGCCCCGGGCAGCGCCAGCGTGTTGTGGGCACCGCAATGGGGCGTGCCGCGGCCGATCCAGGCCTGCGGCCCGTGTGCCCAGCGCGTGCAGACCACGGCACCGCCGTACTACATGCCGCAGGGTGCGCCGCAGGCCGCCGGCTACCCGCAGCAGGCGGGCTATCCCCAGCAGGGGTACCCACAACAGGGGTATCCGCAGCCCGGATACCCGCAGCAGCGGCACGGCCACAGCACCGGCGCCGTCGTCGGCGCCGGTGTGGCCGGCCTGGTGGGCGGCGCGCTCCTCGACGAGATGCTCAGCGACCGCGACGAGCCGCGCGAGGTCATCGAGAACAACGTCTACGAGGACCGCGGCGGCTTCGACGGCCGCAACGACGACAACGGGGGCGGCTTCTTCGACTTCTGAGCCGACCAGCGCGACGGGCGGCCCGGCACACGACGCGCCGGGCCGTCCGTCGCGTAGCGCACCGCTGCCGGTGAATCTCGTGGGATGGTCCGCAGCGAAGGACAGGCCATCAGCTACAACCTGAGGTGGATGCTGATGCTGCTCGGATACCTGGTCGCGATCGGGCTGCTCTACTACTTCGTGTTGCCGGATCGCGATGCGCCCGTGACCGGAACTCACGGCCGGTACTCACAACCGGAACCCACAGCCGGTACTCACAGGTTGAGCGCCTTCCGCAGAGAGCTATTCAACTGTTTAGGGTCGCCGAATGGATCTGCAACACGTCATCGACCACCGCCGTATGTGCCGCACCTTCCGCCCCGATCCCGTTCCGCAGGAGGTGCTGGAGCGAGTCCTGCACAACGGCACGCGCGCACCGTCGGCCGGTTTCTCGCAGGGCCAGGCGTTCCTGGTGCTGCAGGGCGACGACCTCAAGCGGTTCTGGGAGATCGCCGACGCGGCCGTCCAGGAGAGCGTCACCACCGCCCCCGCGGTGATCGTCCCGCTCTCCTGCAAGCGGACCTACCTCGACCGCTACGCGCAGCCGGACAAGGGCTGGACCGACCGCGACGAGGCTCGCTGGCCGGTGCCCTTCTGGCACATCGACACCGCGATGGCCGCGATGAACATGCTGCTCACGGTGGTCGACGAGGAGCTCGGTGCGCTGTTCTTCGGCATCGTCCCGGAGGCGGTGGCGCCGTTCCGCGAGGCCTTCGGAGTGCCGGACGATCACGAGCCCATCGGGGCGATTGCCCTCGGGTACAGCGCGGAGACCGAGCGGCGGGACCTGTCCGGTCGGCGCCGTCCCGAGGACGACGTCATCCATTACGGACGCTGGTGAGCGCCCGCGGTGACGGCATGAGGGCTCGCGGTGGTCGCGCTGCCCGGGACGGGCTCGGCGGCGTCCGCGCCGGTGGCGACGATGCGGTTGTCCGCGTCGACGTGCACTACGCGTGGGCGCAGCGTGCGGGCCTCGGCGTCGTCCACCTGCGCGTAGCTGATGAGGATCACCAGGTCGCCGGGGTGGACGAGGTGCGCAGCGGCTCCGTTGATCCCGATGACGCCCGAGCCGCCCCGGCCCTCGATGACATAGGTCTCCAGGCGGGCGCCGTTGGTGATGTCGACGATGTGGACCAGCTCACCGGGGAGCAGGTCCGCCGCCTCCATGAGGTCGGCGTCGATGGTGACAGAGCCCACGTAGTGCAGGTCGGCCTCGGTCACCGTGGCCCGGTGGATCTTGGACTTGAACAGAGTACGCAGCATTCAGCGCTCCCAGAGTTCGGCTCCCTGCCTGCTTATGCAGGTCAAGGGCTTTCCCTTACCCTACAACGGCTCGTTTCCCGGCTGTACACACCAGTAGTCCGAGCCCAGTGCTGACCGAATTGCTGAGCTTCCCCACTCCCTGCCAGGTGAAATCAGACCTTCACGCGAACGCCCCGGCAGCCGATCAGGGTCCGTTGGCACAGGACACCGGCCCTTCACGCAACCGCGGCCAGAGCCATTTTCAAGAATCGCCGTCAGCGGGGACGGCCCGCGCTCCCCCCGCATTCTCGTCCGAAGCGGCGGGCGATCCGCGCCTACGGGCTCGCTGGCCAGTACCCACCCGTCCGCGCGCAGATGCTCGTCAGGTGCACGGCGGGCTTCGCGGTTCCACAACTCCGGGACGTCGACCCCGAACTGGCTCCGCTCCTCGTCGGACAGGGGAAGATCCATGACGGCCGCCACGTCGGCGACGTAGTCGAGAACGATCCGGCTGCCAGCTGCGGACATCTGGTCGACCTGGTCACAGGTACTCCTCGCCGCGGCGGTCAGGTAAGGGAGCAGTCCCTCGGCCAGCCACGCGGTGGGCCTGCCCGGATCGAACCCGAGTGGCCGTAGGGCAACACCTTGGACTGGTCCACCTCGTAAAGTCGGCACCGCGGCGGCCAACTCAAACGGTACGCCCGCGCATCGAGTCCGGCGGCGAGCAGCACGATCTGATTAATACCCGAGCGGCTCGCGGTGGCGAAGTACTCGTCGAAGGACCGCGACCGCACCGCGACGGCACCGCACCGGAGACGATGTCCCACTGGTGGTGTGTGCCGGTCACAACGATCCTCCCCCTCCCTCGTGGACAGCCCCGCTGGCCGGTAGCTCGCTGTTACGTCGGGGGCGCTCGGATCGGGCCAAGTACCGGTAGACGCCAACGGTGCCGGTGGGCATCTGGCTGGCCACGGCGGCACGTGCTTCTCCTGGTCAGCTTCTATTCGGGCGCTTCCGTCACCTTGTTCGCCGTGTCGTGGTCGCGGCGCTCGACCGGACGGGTATGGATGTACAACTGGCCCCGGTTGCTGACGTCGAGGTGCTGCGGCAGCGGGAGTTCATAGGCGACCGGGCGGGCATGGTCGGCGAGCTGCCGTTGGGGATTGTAGACGTGGTTGAAGCGCCACAGCATGCGGAGGAAGTTCGTCTGTCCGCGGGCGAGGTTGCCGGCCAGGACGCGGGCGGTCCCCAGTCCGGTGCGCAGTCCGAGGTGTTTGCGGTTGATGACGGCTTGGGTTTGCACCAGTTCGTGGTAGAAGTCCTCCAGTGGCAAGGTGGTGGGGACGACGGCGTGCTGGATGTCGAAGAGCCGGTAGTCGAGGGTGGTCAGTCGGCGGGATTCGGTGTGCCAGATCTCGGTGCCCGGGTAGGGGGTCATCACTGTCAGGTGCACGATCTCCGGCACGGACAGCGCGAACTCGCGCACGATGCGGAAGCGTTCCTTGTCCCATGCGGGGTCGACGATCAGGTTGATGGCGACATCGATGCCCAGTTTGCGGGCGACTTCCAGGGCGTGGAAGTTCTCATCGGGGCTGATGCGCTTGCGGTACAGGTCCAGGCCCTCGGCGTCGATGGCCTCCATGCCGAGGAACATGTACTGAAGCCCCAGGACGAGCAGCAGGCGCATGCGTGAACCTCCGGGCTGTGGGGCTGCCCACCCGCACGTGTCCGTAAGCACGTAGGAGTAAACCGCAGGCGGGGCGAGGTCGCCCGAGCGGCGGCTGCCCCTCCTGCGGATGGCCGCGCCAGGATTGCGGCTCAGGCAGGTCTGGTCTCGCGGCATTGGATACGGCCGCGGCGGTGCAGTTTGACGTCCTCCATCAGCTCCAGGTCGAAACGCAGGCCGCCTTTGTAGGGTCCGAGCGCGGAGTTGAATTTCACCCGGAAACCGCGGTTGACCTGTACCCGTCCCGTATCGTCGACCCAGGGGACGCGGAGGACCAGTTGCCGCTCCGGCTCGCACAATCGCGGGTGGCCGCCCGCGCACGGCCGGTGGAAGACCATCGACATGCGCTGAAGGTCAACCGGAGGTGTCGAGCAGTTCGGCGAGTGCGTGGTGTGCCGCCTGGCCAATGAATGCCGGATCGACATCGCCAGCCGCACGGATGCCCAGGTGGACGGTGTTGCGGTAGGTGGTCATGGCGATCGCCATAGCCTGGCCGGGCGCCAGCGGTGCAATCGGATACAGCGCGCGCAGCGGGGCGCCTGCCAGCGACAGCGGCACGTCCGGAAGAGGCACGTTGGTGACCAGCGCGTCGAACAGCAGCGGGGTGGCCCGCCGCAGCAGTGGGGAACACACTCGCTGGGCGGCGGGAGGCACGACGTCTGCGAGCAGCGCGACAGCGCCAGCTCCGCGCTGAGGCCCGCGGTCCTTGGCCGTGCGCATGGCGTCCCGGACAGTGCGCAGCCGGGCGATCGGGTCGGCCTCGCCGAGGGGCAGGTCGAGGAGGTAGCCGGACAGGCGGTTACCGCCGCCACCGTCGCCGGCGGCATGGCGGCTGCTGACCGGCACCAGGACCCGGGCCATACCGGGGGCGGGGCAGTGGCCGTGGTCGGTCAGCCAGATACGCAACGCGGCCGTGATGACGGCCAGCAGGACGTCGTTGACCGTGGCGCCGTGCTGCTTGCGGACGTGGTGGACGTCGTCCAGGTCCAGCAGCGGCAGGGCGAGGCGGCTGCGGCCCGCCGATGGCGTATGCAGCGGGTGCGCTCCGGGTTTCAGGGCGCCCGCCAGCGAGGCGGTCGCGACGCTGCCAGCCAGGCGGGCAGTGCGCGCCAGCTGCCCGGAACGGTCGGTCAGCGCCCCAAGAAGCCGCCGCGGCCCGGTCGACCGGGCCGCGGGCGCGGCCGGTTGCGGGTGCGGCGCCGCACCTGCTGCCGGGGGGTCGGTGGCACACCACTGGTCCAGCAGCTGTGCTCCCAGTTCCACCGTGCGCAGCCCGTCGGCCATGGCGTGGTGCGCCTTGAACAGGATCGCGAAGCGGTTCTGCCCACCGGTAAGACTGCGTGCTGGGGTGAGCAGGTGGATCTCCCACGGCGGCAGGTGCGGGTTTAGGGGGACCGCCATCCAATCCGCCGCGGCCCTGGCCAGCGCCTGGTCGCCGTCGTCGTGCAGCTCGTGCAGGTGCATGTGGCGCCCGGGGTCGAAGACGGCGTCGGATTCCCACCTCGGCGACGCCAGCGGGCCCCAGCCGCCGGTAACCACCCGGCGGCGCAAAGTGGGGATACGTGAGGCGCGCTCGCTGATCAGCGGCACCAAGTGCGCCGAGGTCAGCGGCTGAGGGAGTTCGAAGACAGCCAGGGCGCCCAGGTGCAGCGGCGCCGTCGGCGATTCCAGGTGCCAAAAGGCCGCATCCAGCCAGCTCAGCTGCTCCACGCTCGCTCTCCTCCGTCCAGACCATCCTCATAGCGCCGTCATCAAGCGCTGCCGGACTCCGCCAATTGCCAGGGGCCGCGGCCGCTTCGGCACACCATCGCTCACGGCTCGGCATCTTGCTGCCATCGACTCGAACCAACATCACCGATCGTGGCAGGAGACAACGGTGAGTGGCGAGCTGAATCGGCCGGATGGAGACACGCCGCCCCTGCGGGAAGCGGCGGCACATGAACGGCAACAGGAACGGGAGGGCGTGCCTGAGGTCCTTGTACGCCCGAACGGAAGTCACCTTCTATCGGGTGACGTCTGGCGTGCGTCGGGGCGCGACGCGAGTGCCCGGGGCTGTCTCGTGGCCGCGTGCCGCTAAGTTGTTGACCTCGGGCCCCTTGGTCCGCGTCTCCAGACAGGCGCGGTTCGAGTGGGCCCGGCCCTTGGCGGTGTGCTTAAGAAGGTGACCTCCTGCGTCACCGACAGTCGCGAAAACGCGGCGGCCCTGTGTTGGCTACTTCCGCATGATGGCAGGCTCGTGCCGACGCAACATCCTCAACACGAGGACGCCCTCAATTACAGACAGCACGAGCATCATGCCCATATTGAGACCCCAAGCGCCCGGCGAGTGTGTGAAGAGCGGATCCGAAGTGTTGGTCGAGGGGGCAATGGTATGCAGGTCGACCGTCCCGGCGACGGCTCCGAACGCCCAGCGCGACGCCACCAACCAGGAAATCTGCTCCAGCCCGAGCACCCCATTGAGCTTGAGCAGCGCGCCACAGAACACGACCTGGACGATGGTGAGAAGGACCAGCAGCGGCATGGTGCCCTCCTCCCTCCGCACCAACGCGGAGACAACCAGTCCCAGCATCATGGAAGTGAAAGAGAGCAGCGCCACAGCGAAGCTGATCTCGAGGAGCGGCGGAAGAGACACCGCACCCCGGCCATGAACCCCAAGATCGACTCCCGAAAGCCCGACCAAGGTGAGGACCACGGCCTGACCCACCGTGATGGCACCGAGCACCATGATCTTGGAGAACAGGTAGGCAGAGCGAGACAGCCCCACTGCCCGCTCCCGCTGGTAGATCGCCCGTTCCTTGACCAGCTCGCGCACGGCGTTGGCCGCCCCCGTCAGCACCCCTCCGACGCACAGGATGAGCAGCGCGTTCAGCGCCGTGTTCTGATTGAGCCTGCTCCCCGCGAGCGCGCGAGCCATCGCCCCCATGACGAACGGCAACGCGACCATGATCGTCAAGAAGGTCCGGTCGGATGCGAGTACGGCCGCGTAGCGGCGGATCAGCGTACCGAGCTGAGAGGCCCAGCTCTGCGGCTTGGGCAGCTGGACGGTCGCGTGTCCAGAAGGGACTCTGGGGCCGGGCTGTTCCATGGCCTCGATGACGTACTCACTGTGTAGGGGCGAAGCTCGGTATTCCGCGACCCAGTCGCGCTCTTTGTCGTCCTCGAATGCTTCGAACGCCTCGGGCCAGTGGGTGAACCCGAGGAAGGACAAAGTCTTGTCTGGCGGACCGTAGTAGGCGACCCTCCCACCGGGGGCGAGGACGAGGAGCCGGTCGCACACATCGAGATTGAGCACGCTATGGGTGACGACGATGACGGTGCGGCCGCCGTCCGCGAGGCCGCGCAGCATGTTCATCACTGAGCGGTCCATGCCGGGGTCAAGGCCCGAGGTCGGCTCGTCGAGGAAGAGAAGTGACGGCTTGATCAGCAGTTCGAGAGCGACGCTGACTCTTTTGCGCTGGCCCCCCGACAGGCTGTGAATCCTCTGGTCGACCCGGGCATCCAGGCCGAGTTCGCTGATCACCTCGTCCACCCGCGACTGCCTCTCGGTCTTGTCTGTGTCCGCCGGGAAGCGCAGCTCGGCGGCGTAGCCCAGAGCTCGGCGCACGGACAGCTGGGAGTGCAAGATGTCCTCCTGCGGTACCAGGCCGATGCGTTGGCGCAGCTCCGCGTAGTCCCGGTAGAGATCACGGCCGTCGTACAAGACCGTGCCGCGGTCCGCCGGACGCAGTCCGGTGAGCGCGTTGAGAAGGGTGGACTTGCCTGAGCCGCTCGGACCGACGACCGCCAGCAGGCACTTCTCCCCCACGGGAAACGAGAGGCGCTCAATGAGCGTCTTGCGGCCGTCGTCCACCTGGACCTCCAGGTCCTGGACGCTCAGCGACACCTCCCCGATATCCACGAACTCCAGGAGCTCGTTCCCAACGAGGCGGAAGTCCGCGTGGCCGATGCCGACGATGTCGCCCTGATGGACCACCGCCCGCAAGACTGGCTGTCCGTTGAGGTACGTACCGTTGTGACTGCCTAGATCGACGATCTCGTAGCTGCCGTCGAGCCGCGCGCTGAGTTGCGCGTGGTTACGGGAGACCAGGAGATCCTCGACGACGAGGTCGTTGTCCGGTGAACGACCGATCGTGATCGTGCGCACTGGCAGTGGCCGGATCAAGATCGGGCTGCGGAACTCTCCTGTCTCCGATGGCACCTCCACCGGCGCCGTCTGGCTCTCCGGGGCCGGCATGCTGCTGAGCGTTGCCCACGGACCGTCCACAGGGTTTCCGAATCGTATGACGCTGCCCGGCCCTACCTGCACATGCCGCACACGACGGCCGTCGGCGTATGTTCCATTCGTACTGCCGACGTCATCCAGCGTCCAGCCGCCCCTGCCTGACCGGAGCACCGCATGATGCCAGGAGACTCTGGGATCCGCACACACAACTTCGCCCATCGGGTCGCGCCCGAAGCGGTAAGAGCGGCTCGGAATGATGACCTGGGAATCGCCTTTGGTCTCAAGAACCAATTCAGGCGCGGAGGAAGCGAAAATTCGCCAGCCCATGAGCTCAATTTTACGGTCGGCAGCCCTGGCACGCCTGGGTGAAAGCCGGACGGTTTCGGTCACCGACGTCCTTGACCACTGGTAGACGACCGGTCACGGTGATCGCGCTGTTTCCTGCTTCAGCATCGCGCGACATGACCAGTTCGGCGATGTGCTTCGCGAGCGCTAACATTCGCTCTGACCTGCGCGACCGCGCCGACCCGGGGTGCACATGTGATGCGCATCACATGCGACGGGGTGCTTTCGCAACCCGAAACTAAAATGGACGTTGCGGTGCTCCCAGCCCACGTGCGGGGAGCACCGACCAGTTCGGCGGTCGGCCGCAAGAACGTGAACATACGCTTCGCAGCCGTGCCCGCGAGGCGTCGCCTCAAACGTGGCCTTCCTTCGACCTCCGCGGATCGGGATCGGGGGCTTGGCCGACACGCGGTGCCGGGAGAGCAGGCCGGACTCAGCAGTACCGTGCTCCGGGCCAGCAGAGTGATCGGGATCGCGGTCGCTGGAGGCGTCGTCGGCGGGCCCGGGCGCAGCCCGCCTTTCCTGTACGGCTTCCACGCCGTCGGCCCGGCGCGGCGTTACCGTTCGCGGCAGTCGGGGCCCACCGTCTTGTCGACGAGTGGCTGGCATGCGCCTCGGCCCTCACTCAGGCCACAGATTCTGCCTTGTCTGCTTCCGTCTCCGTCGTGTGTCCGGTCAATGCGGTGCCATCGGGTTGAGCGTCGATTCGGGTGGGGCGGCGGCGCGGACGCAGGGTGAGGATACGCTCGCTGTGGTGTTCCTCGTGAAGGTCGATGCGCCGGGCGTGCAGCAGGTGCCGCAGGCTCAGCGTCCCTTCGACACGGAGGTTTTCGTCATCGCTGACCACGAGGACGCGGGTGATGTGGTGCTTGGCCATGATCGAGGCGACGTGGCGAAGCGTCTGGTCGGGGCGGACGGTGATGGCGGGGCGGGCCAGTTCGGCCAGTGGCCGGACGTCCTCCAGGTCGCCGTGGAGGAGTTCGGCGCGGGTGACCACCCCGGCGAGGCGTCCGTCGCTGTCGAGCACCGGGTAGAGCCGCTGAGCGAGCAGTCCCGAGGCGTCCTTGCCCTGGTGCGCCGCTTGCAGCATGGCAGTGACCTCGGCAGCGGTCTGATTGGTGGCGAAACCCGTGGTGAGCGAGGCCTCGAGGTGACGCACCAGGTGGACTTCGAGCGGGTCGACAGAGTACTCGCGGGTCAGATGGAGGCCACGGCGGGCGATCTTCTCGGTGAGCACCGACCGCTTGAGAACGATCACCGACAGGAGGTATGCGGACGAGGCCGTGATGACCATGGGGATGATGGCGTTGATCTCGTGGGTGAGTTCCAGGCAGAACACGATGCCCGTCAGCGGTGAGCGCATCACTCCGCCGAGCACTCCTGCGAGCGAGACCAGCGCCCAGAAGCCGGGACTCACGTGCGGGAAGAACAGCCCTTCGGCCGCGCCGAGTGCGCCGCCGATCATGAACATGGGGGCGAGGACGCCACCAGATGTGCCGGAGCCGAGGGACAGTCCCCAGATCAGGGTCTTGACGATGAGGATGCCGATGATCAGGCCCACCGTCGCGCGGCCGGTGAGGAGTTGGCCGATGACGTCGTAGCCGACGCCGAGGGCCCTCGGCTCGATCAGCCCGCCGAGCCCGATGATCGCGCCGCCGATCACGGGCCACCACATCCAGTGGATCGTCAGCTTGGCGAAGGTGTCTTCGGAGAAGTACACCAACGCAGTGGCTAGGAGAGCGAGCAGTCCGGCGACAATGCCCGCAACGACGCACAGTCCGTACGCGGACGTCGGGAGGTGTACCGGTACGTGTGCACCTCCGAAGATCGGTGCGCTGCCCAGGATCGGGCCGCGGACGATGGTCGCGGTGACGGCGCTGACGGCGACAGGGAGGTAGGAGCGTGGCCGCCATTCGAACAGCAGCAGTTCGACGGCGAGCAAGATCGAGGCGAGCGGTGCGTTGAAGGTGGCGGCCATGCCGGCGGCGGAGCCGGCCACGAGAAGGGTTTTGCGTTCGTCAGCGGTGACCCGGAGGAACTGGGCGACGATGGATCCGACGGCGCCGCCGGTCATGATGATCGGGCCCTCGGCGCCGAATGGTCCGCCGGTGCCTATGGATATCGCCGCTGAGAGGGGTTTGAGCACGGCGACGCGGGGCTGGACCTTGCTGCCGCCGGTGAGGATCGATTCGATAGCCTCCGGCATACCGTGGCCGCGGATCTTCTCCGAGCCGTAGCGGGCCATCAGCCCGATCACCAGGCCGCCCACGACCGGCATGACGAGGATCAGCCAGCGGTGTGGCGTACCGGCCGGGGTGGCGGTGGCGAAGTCGAAGCGGGAGTGGAAGGCGAGGTTGGTGAACAGGGCGATCAGCTTGAGCAGGCCTGCCGCGACGAGCGCCGCCGCGGCCCCGATGGGCACCGCCAGAGCGGAGATCGCCACGACCCTCGGGGAGACGTCGAAGTCCCCCAGAAGCGCCGCTTTTCCCTTGAGCCGCGCAGCATGGGCCTGCGCCACGGAACACCTCCGCTGTTCGTTGTCTGCTCGGTCACTCGTCACACCCGCCCGGCCAGGACACCGGGCGGCCAGCACTGTCCTGCCGCCGTGACTTTCGGTTACGGGCGACGCTGCCCGTGATGTGAGGGGCTCGTACAGCCCGGACTGAAATGCGGGCCGACGAGGGCGCGGGCGAGCGTGCCCTCGAGGCCGTGCGGTGCTTCGTCGCACGCCTGCAGCAGGTGAGCTGCGAGTTTGGTCAGTCGTGGTGGAGGTGGGCCGAGTCAACGCGGCCGAACCGCAGTGTGCGGATCTTCCGGCCGTCGCACGACGGGCACGCGGCCTGCGTCAGCGGCGAGGGAACACGCACCCCGTCCACGAGGTACTGGACCTGCGGTCGGCCCGACAGGTCGACCGAGCGGACGATCCGGTACTCCTGCTCCCATCCGCGCCCGCAGCGCAGACACACAAATGAATACGCCTCGTGTACGGAATCGGTGCCCACGGTCACCACCCTTCTTACAGTCCCGGCAGCGTCCACGCCGGAACTGGCCGCCTGAGATACTGTATCATTGCAGCGCGCAATAATTAAGAAACGATTGAATGACGGAAAATCTGTCCTGCCGTTCGCGATGCGAGCGAGCACCTGCTGGACCAGGCCACGGCCGACCGCTGTCAACCGAAGGATCACCTCGCGACGGTTGGCCGGGTTGATCTGGCGGTCGACGAGTCCGAGCGACTCGAGTTTGTCGACCGTCCGCATCGCAGTCGAGGGGTTCACCGCCAGCGCCGCCGCCAAACGCGGTGTGTATCGCAGCAGCCGCCACGGCGGCCGCCTCCCCACTCCCCAAGCTGATCGGCTACGGGCGGCGCCGCCTGCGCACTCGACAAGCGGCGCGCTGACAGTGCCTGGTCATCATCCCCGCGCGGCCACGAGCTGATCTTCCATCCTCGGTCGGGTGGACACCGTGACCGTACGCGCGAGGATCGTCGCAGCGGCCCGGCGGCCTGCCTTAGCCGAGCCACCCGGCGCCGCTGCGGCAGTGATGGCCGGCGGCGTGCTGTCGCTGTGTTTCGGTGTGATCGGACCGCAGTGGTTCTCCGACACGCTGCTGGCGACCTCCGCCGCTGCGTGGATCGTCCTCATCGCCGCATTCGCCCTCGGCCCGGTCATCGACTCACCAAGTGGGCACGTGCCGCGGACGTACCCAGGTCGCTGGCCCTTGCCGCGGCAACAGCCGTCGGCGACCAGGCTCGGCCGACTACGTGGTCAAGGCGCAGGCGGTTTGGGCCGCCTGCTGTGCATGGCCAGCCATTCGGCGATTTCCAGACGCTCTGACTGCCGCTGACTGAAAGCGTCAGCCTTGTGGCCCTTGTACGCGGTCAGTGCGCGGTTCGCGGCCCACATCCGCACCCGGATCACGGTAAAGGCGTCCAGGGTCCCATCGGCGTTCCATGCGCGGGATGCCGCCCGTACTTTGTCCCGATCGGCTGCGTCGGAGTGGCGTTCGGCGTCGGCGACGAGTTCGACGAAGAACTGATCAATAAGGCGCTCGGCCATGCCCTCATCGGACACAACGCACCTCCTCCAGAACGCTGCTTGCCCCCAGCGTTAACCCCCTCATCGCGGTCATGCCGAGTGCTGTTCGGCACCCGGTCTTCAGGCCGAACGGCCCTCTTCGTCAATCCGTATCAAGGCGCGCTCATCGTGGTGCCGCAGCTGCCGTCACGCGCGAGGTCGGCGCACCCGCGCTGCGGTGAGTGCGACACGCCGCGGCCGGTGGGCCGGGCGCAGTGGCCGAGTCGGTATACCGACCGTGTGGATGTCGGGGCGCCGTCAGGCGGTGATGAAAGGCTGCGGCAGACGGTCGAGGGCCTGCTGCTGGCCCGGCTCGGCCTCGGCAGTGGCGACGCGACCGCGCGCCCGGACGGTGACGGCGGCCGGACTGATCAGCGGCGGTCTCGACGTCACCGAACGCCCAGCAGCGGGGAGACGCCCAGGGGAGGGGGAAGCCGCTGACGATCCTGGCGGCTGTGCGGCGCCGGTTGGCCGTGGGTGGTGTGGGCCCGCACGGGCCCCGGTAACTGCCTAGGTTGTGCTGTCCGACTGGCCGGCGGACGACAGCAGCGGCAGAGCCGCCAGCGTGCCACGTCGAGCGCACCCCCAAGGCATTCCATCGCACAGAGCAACGGCGTGTGCCCGCCCCGGGTTACGACTGGTCGGTGCCTCCGGCTATGAGCTGTGCCAGACGTTGGGCCCGCCGCCGATCCATTCGATCAGGTCGCACTCATCCAGCGAGAGCACTTGCTCGCCGAGGCCGGCCTGCAGCAGCAGCTCCACCAGATCGGAAGTGCAGTAGGCGCGGCCGATGTCTTTCCCGGCGACCGTCACGCGCCGGGACCCGTACAGCACAGGGTGCACGACTACCGCATTTGGGCGATCAGGCATGCCCACAGCTTGCCCCTCGCAAGCGGACCTTGCAGCTTTGGAAGCGGCAGCAGATCAGCGAGACGATCCTCGCGCTGGGGGCATAGGAGTGAGGACCGCTCGGGTGAACGCAGATCGCGAGCTGCGAAAAGGGCGCTACGCGCTGGAACACGTCAAGACACGACTCTGCCCACTTCCAGTGGCGAGGGCGCACGGCGAGAGGCCCCGGCCCGGACTGACGCCATGCTTGCGCAGGCCGGGGCCTCGTGCTCCGCGCACCACGTTCTCTCGCGCACGACCGGTGGTACTGGGTCACGACTCGTGCGGGGCGGTCTCGGCCGCCCGTTCTGCCGTGGCCGACGGCATTGGCGCGCGTCGGCGCGCATAAGCCGGCCCCCAATCTCAGTGCTGGACTGGCCCGAACAACCTGTTGAATACAGCCGGGCCGAGGTCGACGACGCCTCCTGCATCTGGTCGTCAGGAGTCAATGTCGCGCCCGTGGAGATGGTCGGCAGCCCGCCGGCACGGGGCCCAGTCAGGAGAGGGTGCGGAAGTCGCCCAGGGCACGGGCGGCGCCCGGCTGTGCTTGGCGATCATTGTCGAGCCAGTACAGGGTCGATTCGGTGGCCTGCTCGATGAGTCGCGCGGTCTGCCGGAAGTCGATGGGCAGGACTTCCATCGGGCACAACGCGGGCAGCGGATACAGCCGCACCTGCGTGCGCGCGTTCGCGATCGAGGCGGCCATGCGTTGTTCTCCGAGCAGGTTGTAGGTGTGGACCGCGATGGCCAGCACTGTGGACGGAGGAGCGGGCAGGGGGCAGGAGTAGCCCGGGGTGAGCAAGTACACCTCGTCCGCTCCGAGCTCGATCGCATGGTCGAGTGTGGTGTTGCTGGACACCGAACCGTCCATGAGATGGCGGCCGCCGATCTCCACGGATGGGTAGAACCCCGGGACTGCGGTGCTGGCCATCAGGGCCGGCACCGCCTCCCCGCGCGAGAGGAGCACTCCTTCCCCGTTGCACACATCGGTGGCAAGGATCTTCACAGGGAGCCGGGCCTGCTCCAGGCGTTCCAGGGGCAGCACGTTCTCGACATAGCGGCGGAAGCGGTGATTGTCGAAGAGGTGGTTGGTCCTGCCCGCGGCCGCCAGCCCGATCATCAACGGGTTGATGGGGAAGATGTAGTTCAGACCGCCGAGCGCTCGCAGCACGCCGCGCAGCGGTCGGCCGGGGAGGCTGTCCGCGAGCGTGTGCAGTACCTGCGACGAGTTGAGCGGGTACACGTCGTGTTCGCTGACGCGCAGCCACAACTCGGCGAGCTCCTCGACTCCTTGCGTGTCGGGGAGGGCCGCATAGTAGGCCGCATTCAGAGCGCCCACCGAGGCACCGATGACAAGATCGGGACGGATGCCCCGCGCGGTGAGGCCGCGCAACATCCCCACCTGGGCGGCGCCCATGCTGCCGCCGCCCCACAACACAAACGCCGTCGTCATCGCAGACCTCGCGGATCAATGTCCCGTCGTCCCAGATGATCACACCGGGCACGCAGATACCAGCACCCGCTGCCAGCATCGTCGTGCCCGGTCGCTTGGACAACGACGGCCGCACGCGGTGGGGGCGCAGCCGAGGAGGACCGACGAAGCCGTGCCACACCTACGGGTGCCACCGTAAGCGCCACAACCGGGGCCTGGCACCTCGTCGCCCGCCGGGTTCACCGGGCGCGGTCGTGCGACCGGCTCGTCCGCCAGGTCACCGGCGTGCTGGGGACGCGACGACTCGCAGGCAGCCAGGCCGTCCGCCGGGCCGACGTCACACGGCCACGGCGGTTGCCCAAACGATGGATGCCGTCGCCCGCGCCGCGCAGACGCCGGGAGATGCGGGCAGGACCCGGCGGGGTCAGCCTGGAGAAGGGGCCCGAAGCCGGTCGTCGCTCGGCGCCGCCGTCGGGGCGCCGTTCGTCGCATCACAGCAGCCAAGGAGAGTGTGATGGCAGCAGCAGCGACAGATGTGATCATACCCGCGCTGCAGGAGGCACGCGGAGCCGAGGCGGCGGTCGCCGACCGGCTGCGGGCGCAGACTACGGCCACCCGCGACGGGGACGACCTCGAGACGATGCAACGCCACCTCGTCGACGCTCGGGGCCATATGCGCCGGATCGACGAGCGACTGGCACGGCTGCAGCCCAGTAAGCCGTTGTACGCCAGGTTCGGCCACGCGTTGTCCCTCACTGGGCAGGCAGCCTTGCTGCCGCTGGAAGTCGCCGTAGGAATCCCGACCACAGTGCTGCGAGGCAAGGCCACGGGGCAGCAGATGCTGAAGAACGCCAAGGAGAACTGCGCTGCAGCGGCATACGCTGTGGCGGCCTGCCGGGCCGGCGAGGCCATCGCCCACGAGGCCGGCGACGAGGTCAGCGCGCGACTGCTTGGCGACATCCGCCGGGACGACGAGGCACTGCTGGACGATTTGGGTCGCGGCCTGGAGCAGCGCGCCGAGGCGGTGGCGGCCGCGACGCTCGTCATCCCTGCCGGGCGCACGGGTGTCGTGGGAGCGGTCCGCGGCCGGGCGGAGCAGGTACTCGGCACCGGTGAACGCTGGTGGCGGCAGACCCAGCAGGCGGCCGAGCGAGCCAGGGGCACTTGGGAGGGCGCCATGGTGTCGGAAGACGAGCTGCCGATCCCCGACTATGGCCAGCTGGCTGCCCACCAGGTCATCGAGTTGCTGCCGCGGCTGTCCCAGGAGGATCTGACTGTGGTGGAAGCCTACGAGCGGGCTCACGCCGGCCGGGTCACGATCCTGCACAGGGCCGCCGAATTGCGCGGCAACGTGCCCTGGCCGGGCTACGACAGCATGCACGCGGACGAGATCCGGCAGCGCCTGCGCGGCGCGGAGGCCGGCCTGGCCCGACACGCACTCGACTACGAGCGCCACCACCGCAGGCGTTCCACTGTGATGGAAGCCGCCGCCGCGCATGCCGACACCTGACGCCTTCCGGCAGGTTTCAACCCCTGCCGGAAGCAGCCTGACCGCCACGCCAGCACAGCACGTGTACCGGGCGCGCCGAGAGCACCCATTCCCTACTCAGAGCCAAGGCCGCCCTACCGCGGTCTACCTGGGTGCGCACGGCAACGCTGACCGGCTCCCTTCGATCGTCACGCGGTCGGCCGTTCCCTCGGGGCGGGTCGCCGGTATTCGTAGCTCCACAGCTGGTCGACGAAGGAGAAACCGAAGGATGCGAAGAGGTCGGGAGCATGGCCGCCACACGCCTGCTGCCCGGGGTCGTCGACGACCAAGGCGACCTCTCGGGCGCCCTGCTCGGCCAGCAGCGCCAGGGCCTGGGCCAGCAGTGCGCGACCCAAGCCCTGGCCGCGGTGGTTGGGCAGCGTCTCGATCCAGCACACGGTTGCGGTGTGGTCGGGCGCCACGCCGACCAGTGCCTCGGCCACGGGTAGGCCCGCCTCGCGCAGGATGAGCCGGTGGCCGGGGGGCCAGTCGTGGGGGAAGACGTCGGCGACCAGCTTGGCGGGCAGCGGCTCGGCAGCCGCTGACTCGGGCAGCAGGCGATGCAGGTAGACGCCCTCGGGGCGTCCGGCGAAGCCGGCCTGCTGCAGCGCCTGGTGGGTGGCCGGTCGGTGGGCGCGCGGCAGTCCGCCAGGACCCAGCGGGCCCGGTGGACCGCCGACGAAGGCCTCGATCAACGGGCAGTCGGCAAGCACGGCCAGGGCGTGGCCGAGCAGAGCACGCAGGGCGGCCGGGTCCTCGCGAGCGTGCAGGCCGCTGATCAGGCCGGCGTGCACATCACTCCACACCAGGATCGCGATGACGCCACGCGGCCGGTCGGCAGCGTCGGTCAAGACGCTAACCCGCGGCCGGGCCGGTCTCGTCCAGCCAGGGAAGCAGGTGGGCCCCCGCGGCGCGGCAGCCAGCGCCTGCGGGGTGCAGCGGGGCTGACCCGGCAGCCGGTCGGCGTCGAGCAACTCCCGCACCGCCGACTCGTCCTGGAGGCGGTACCGGCGGACGGCCGACCGCCCTTCGGCGCGGGCTGAAGAGGCCTTGGGCATGGCGCTGGACTCTGCCGACTCCCGGATCGGGGAACAACTCCCAGCGTTGCTCACCCCGCGCAGTCCTGTCACCCCGCATCCGGCAAAAGATGCCTCTCGCCGGGCGGCATCTGCTGGGCTTCGGCGACCAGGAAGCCCACCTCCTCGATGACCGACCGGTGAACGGGTAGCGCCAGATGTCCGACGCCGTGGACGCGGCGGGGCACCACGCGAGGCAGCCGCCCGGCCAGCTGCCCGACACCGCCCGCAGCCGCCTGCAGCGGGAGCCGCGCCAGGCGCACCACCGCCCAGCCCGCCTCGACCCCGACGCCGCGCAGCGCTGCCAGTCCTGGGACCGACAACTGCAGCCTGAACACGCTCGTCGCCGTCCACCTCCTGCTCGCCCCGTTCATCACCATCTGTCAGGAGAACGCTTCAGGCGCAGGATGCGATTCCTCCCCACCACAGCGGCTACCCACCGTCGCGGGCAGGGTGGACGGTGCCCTGCGGGGACCCGGCAGTTCCACTGGTATCCCTCTAACCCGGATCCGCAGGTAGGTGTCCCCGCCCTCTGGGTCGCGCCCCCGGGCGGGGCGCGCGCCGACGAGGGCATGGTAGTCACACCTCGACGCACCGCGCTGTGACGTGCGTCAGCCTCGGCTGTCAGCCATCGAGCTCGGCGAGCACGGCACGCAGCCGGACCGCCACCTCCTCCGCCTGCGCCGCGTCGCGGTAGCGGGTGCGCGGCCAGAAGAAGCCGCGCAGGCCGTCCTTGCGGTTGCGGGGCACGACGTGCACGTGGAGGTGGGGCACGGACTGGCTGATGCGGTTGTTCGCGGCGACGAACGACCCGGCCGCGTCCATGGCGCGCTCCACGGCCGCGGTGATCCGCTGCACCCGGGAGAAGAACGGCCCGACGGCCTCGCCCGGCAGATCGGTCAGGGTCTCGATGTGGTCGCGCGTGACCACGAGCACATGGCCGGGGAAGAGCGGCCGCTCGTCGAGGAAGGCCACGGCGGTGGCGTCCTCGAAGACCCGGTGGCTCGGTGACTCACCGGCGATGATGGCGCAGAAGGTGCACGGCATGGCTCCAGTCAAACGGCTCCCGTGTACTCGGTCGCGGCGTCGAGCAGCCAGTCGCCCAGATATCCGGCGAACGACGAACGCACCAGGACCCAGAAGCCAGGCTTGAGCTCATCCCGGACCGCCAGAACCACCTGGGCGCGGGCGAGCAGGGTCTGCGCGCACCGGCCCGCCCCGAAGGAGCGAGGGTGCAGGTCGAGGGCGCAGCCATGGGAGAGCAGGTCGCGGGAGCGCGGCCCGGCGACGAGGAGCGCGGTGCGCTGGGCGGAGATGTCCACCACGGCGGCGGGCTCGTCGCCGACGGCCTCCCGCAGCCGCCCCTCCAGCTCCGCCCGCGTCCCCGGGCGGCCCACGACCAGCCATTCATCGGGCCCGAGCCACAGGGCGGAGCTTCCACCGCCGTGCACGACGGTATTGGGCTGCGTCGGCAGCGGGAATCCGAGCGCGAGACCGACGGCGTCGGCGGCCGGGCCCTTGGGGTCGAGGCGGACGTCGATCTGGGCGAGGTACGGGAGTTCGGCGAGCCGCACCGCACCGCCGGAACGGCGGGTGGCAGCGGCGAATCGGGCGGCGTGGCCCGCGAGCGGGCTGCGTGCACTCACGCTGGTCTCGGTGTCAGCCATCGCGGCGTGCTCCCTCGGGGTCGTAGAGGACGGGGCTTGCGACCGTCACCGGCACCAGCTCGCCGCCCACTGGCGCGTAGAGCCGCTCCCCCATGCGGTCGCGCCCGCCCCGGACCAGGCCCAGGGCGAAGCCGCGCCCGAGGGCGGCGCTGCGGTAGCTGGAGGTGATGTGGCCGAGCATAGGCACGGGCGGCTCCGGCAACCGGGATCCCGCCACCAGCTGCGTGCCCTCGGGCAGAACCACGGCCGGGTCGTCCGGCAACAGGCCGACGAGATGCTTGCGATCGGGCCTGCGCGACTCGGCCCGGGCGTGCGAGCGCTTGCCCATGTAGTCGGGCTTCTTCTTCGACACCACCCAGCCCATGCCGAGGTCCTGCGGGGTGACCGTGCCGTCGGTGTCCTGGCCGACGATGGGGTAGCCCTTCTCCGCGCGCAGGACGTGCATCGTCTCGGTGCCGTACGGGGTGAGGCCGAGCGGCCGGCCGGCCGCGTACAGCGCGTCCCACAGCGCCGGGGCGTGCCAGCCAAGGACATTGATCTCGTAGGCGAGTTCGCCGGAGAAGCTGATCCGGCACACGCGCGCCGGGATGCCGGCCACCTTCGTGTCGCGCCAGGCCATGAACGGGAAGCTCTCGGCGTCCACGGCGAGGCGCGGCGCGAGACCGGCGAGCAGCTCGCGCGAGAGCGGGCCGGCGAGGGCCACCGTGGCCCACTGTTCGGTGACCGAGGTCAGGTGGACGCGCAGCTCGGGCCATTCGGTCTGCAGCCACTCCTCCATCCACTCCAGGACGGCGGCGGCGTTGCCGGTGGTGGTCGTGGCGAGGAAGCGGTCCTCGGCGATGCGCGCGACGGTGCCGTCGTCGAAGACCATGCCGTCGGCGCGGCACATCACCCCGTAGCGGATCATGCCGGTCTTCAGCGTGCTCATCATGTTGGTGTAGAGGCGGTCGAGGAAGGTGGCCGCGTCCGGGCCCTGGACGTCGATCTTGCCCAGGGTGGAGGCGTCCATGAACGCGACGCCTTCGCGGGCGGCGCGGCACTCGCGCTGCACGGCGGCGTCCATGGACTCGCCGTCCTGCGGGTAGTACCACGGGCGCTTCCACTGACCGACGTTCTCGAAGACGGCGCCGTGCGCGGCATGCCAGTCGTGGAGGGGGGTGACGCGGACCGGGTCGTGGAGCGCGCCGCGGTCGCGCCCGGCGAGCGCGGCGAAGGAGACGGGGGTGTACGGGGGACGGAAGGTCGTCGTGCCGAGTTCCGCGATGCGGGCTCCCATGAGATGGGCGGCGACGCCGCTCGTCAGCACGCCCGAGGTCTTGCCCTGGTCGTGTGCGGTGCCCGCGGTGGTGTATCGCTTGAGGTGTTCGACCGAGCCGAGGCCTGCGCCCGTGGCACGGTCGAGGTCGGCGACCGTGACGTCGCGCTGCAGGTCGACGAAGTGCGTGTGGTCCCCGTCTCCGTCTGCGTCGGTACCGGGGACAACGAACACCTGTATCGCTGGTGACGACGGCTCGTCCGTGAACGAGGGCAACGGGATCGGATCCGCGGCGATGGCGCGGGCGGCCGCGGCAGTGCCCTCGGCGAGGCACCGGCCCAGGCCGAAGGTGCCGTTCGCCGAGCCGACGGCCTCCACGGCCTGCCGGCAGCCGTCCGGTACGAAGCAGCCGAGTGCGTCGTCGAAGCGCAGCCGCCCGCCCGCCTGGCTGTAGAGCTGGAGTACGGGGTTCCAGCCGCCCGAGACGAGCAGTAGATCGGCGGTGAACTGCCGTGCGGACGAGGTGAGTCGGCCCTCGGCGTACCCGGCGACGGTCACCGAGGTGACGTGCGTATCACCGCGCGTGCCGACCACGGCGTGCCCGGGGAGCACCTCGATCCCGGCTTGTTCGGCGCGTTGGGCCCATGTGCCCGGCTGCGGCCGGGTGTCGACGACGGCGGCGATCTCCAGGCCGGCGGCGGCGAGGTCGAGAGCGGCGGCGTATGCGCTGTCGTTGGTGGTGAGGACGACGGCGCGGCGGCCGGGTACGACCGCATACCTGACTGCGTAGGTGCGAGCGGCGCCGGCGAGCATTACACCGGGCCGGTCGTTCCCGGCGAAGGCCAGGGACCGCTCATGGGCGCCGGTGGCGAGGATGACGTGACGGGCGCGGATCCGCCAGATGCGTTCGCGCGAGAGGTGGGCGGGGGCGTGAGCGCCGAGGTGGTTGGTGCGACGCTCGACGGCGAGCAGATAGTTGTCGTCGTAGTGACCGAAGACGGTGGTGCGGCGCAGCACCCGTACCTCGGGGGCCGCGTCGAGCTCCTCGCCGATCTCCCTCGTCCAGCCGGGCAGTTCCCGGCCGGCGAGCAGGGATCCGCCGAGCTCGGGCTGTTCGTCGGCGAGGATGACGCGCGCGCCGGCGCGTGCGGCGGTCGCCGCCGCGGCGAGCCCGGCAGGGCCGGCTCCCACGACCAGCAGGTCGCAGTGGGCGTGGCGTGCGTCGTACCGGGCGGGGTCGGGCCGGTCGGCGAGCCGTCCGCGGCCGGGCAGCGAGCGGGCCACGAGACCGTCGTACAGCTCGACGGTGGTCGCGGTGAGCATCGGCTCGGGGAAGGGTTCCTCGATCTGGTGGACGGCGTTCGGCTCCTCGCTGCCGGCGGCGAAGATGCCGCGCGGGCGGCCGAGTCTGACGCTGGTGCCGGTGCGGTGCACGCCGCCCGCCAACAGCGCGGAGGCGAGGGTGTCGCCGCGGAATCCGGTGTACTCCGCGTCGTCGAAGCGGAAGCGGAGCGGCTCGTCGCGGTGGATGCGGCCGCCTTCGGGCAGGCGGAAGGGCTGGCCAGTCGTCTCGCTCATGCGAACAGATCCCTCCCGTTCGCTTCTCCGCCCGCGAGCCTCGGTTCGCCGGCGCGGTACACCGCGAGGAGCTGATTGGTCGCGGTGTCGCGGACGGCGTTGAACCAGCGGCGGCAGCCGGCCGTGTGGCACCAGCGTTCGGCGTGCGGACCCTTGGGGTTGGCGCGGTGGAAGAGGTAGCGGCCCCATTCCTCGTCGGGCAGGGACGCCGGGTCCTGCGGGTACGGCACGTGTGCCTGGCCTCCGTAGGTGTATTCGGCCTCGTCGCGAGGCCCGCACCAGGGGCAGGGGATGAGCAGCATCGTCTCGCTCCTCAGTGGGCCACCGCGGCGGCACCGTGCTCGTCGACGAGCGCGCCGGTGGTGAAGCGGTCGAGGGTGAAGGGGGCGGCCAGCGGGTGGGGTGTGTCGTGGGCGATGGTGTGGGCGTAGACCCATCCGGCTCCGGGGGTGGCCTTGAAACCGCCCGTCCCCCAGCCGCAGTTGAGGTAGAGGTTCTTGACCGGGGTGAGGGAGATGATGGGTGAGGCGTCGGGGGTGACGTCGACGATCCCGCCCCAGGTGCGCAGGACGTGGGCGCGGGCGAAGATGGGGAAGAGTTCGAGGGCGGCGGCCATCTGGCGTTCGATGATGTGGAAGGCGCCGCGCTGGGTGTAGGAGGTGTACGCGTCGATGCCCGCGCCCATCACCAGTTCGCCCTTGTGGGCCTGGCTGACGTAGACGTGTACCGCGTTGGACATGACGACGGTCGGGTGGACGGGCTCCAGCAGTTCGGAGACGAGCGCCTGCAGCGGGTGGCTCTGCAACGGCAGCGGGATTCCGGCCATGTCGGCGAGGACGGAGGAGTGGCCGGCCGCGCACAGGGCGACCTTGCCCGCGGCGATCGTCCCACGGGAGGTGCGCACGCCGGTGACCCGGCCGCCGCTCACGTCGATGCCGGTGACCTCGCAGTTCTGCACGATGTCGATGCCGGCGGCGTCGGCGGAGCGGGCCAGCCCCCAGGCGACATGGTCGTGTTTGGCGATGCCGGCGCGCGGCTGGTACGTCGCGCCGAGGACCGGATAGCGCACGTCGGGCGAGATCTCGACGATCGGGCAGACCTCCTTGACCTGCTGCGGGTCGAGCCATTCGGCGTCGACCCCGTTCAGCCGGTTGGCCTCGACGCGGCGCACGCTGTCGCGGACGTCCTGCAGGCTGTGGGCGAGGTTGAGCACGCCGCGCTGCGAGAAGAGCAGGGGGTAGTCGAGCTCTTCCTCCAGCCCCTCCCATAGCTTCAGCGCGTGCTCGTAGATCCCGGCGCTCTCGTCCCACAGGTAGTTGGAGCGGATGATGGTGGTGTTGCGGGCCATGTTGCCGCCGGCGAGCCAGCCGCGTTCGAGCACGGCGACGTCGGTGATGCCGTGGTTGCGCGCCAGGTAGTGCGCGGTGGCGAGGCCGTGTCCGCCGCCGCCGACGATCACCACGTCGTAGCTGCGCCCGGGCTCGGGGTCACGCCACAGATGGTCGGGGTGTTCGGGCAGGTCGGCGCCGGGGGGACGGGGGTTCATCGCATCTCTCCTTGTGAGCGACGTGCGCGAGCAGGCGGAGGGGGTCCCCCGCGAGGCGGGGAGGCCGGCCGAGGGACGAGGCCGTCCGCGGAGCCTGCGAGCGGGCGGAGAAGCGAACGGAGGGACAGGGTCGGCGATCGAGAGAGGGTCATCCGCGCAGACGCGTCATAGCGGGGTCGAAGAGCGGCTCGTCGGCGACGACGGCGGGTACGCGTTCGTCGAAGTAGCCGATGCGCAGCGGGCGTCCCGGCGTGGCCAGGGCGGCGGGCAGCCAGGCGTAGGCGATGCCCTTGCCGATGGTGTGTCCGTAGGCGGCGCTGGTGACGTAGCCGACGGGGTTGGCGCCGTTGTACACCGGCTCCTTGCCCATCACCACGAAGCGCGGGTCGTCGATGGTCAGGCAGGTCAGGCGGCGGCGTACGGACGCGGCACGCCGCTGCAGCGCCTCGCGGCCGATGAAGTCGACCTTGCCGGGCTTGACGGCGAATGCGAGACCGGCCTCGTACGGGTCGTGTTCGAAGGTCATGTCGGTGCCGAAGGAGCGGTAACCCTTCTCCAGGCGCAGGCTGTTGAAGGCTCCGCGGCCGGCCGCGATGCCGCCGTATGGCTGGGCCGCCTCCCACAGCGTGTCCCACAGTTTCAGTCCCATGTCGGCGGTGGTGTACAGCTCCCAGCCGAGTTCGCCGACGTAGGACAGGCGCATCGCGGTGACCGGGACCGGCCCGATGTGGGCGGGCCTGGCCCGGAAGTAGCGCAGCGCGTCGTTGGAGAAGTCCTCGTCGGCGAGCGGCTGGAGCACCTCGCGCGCCCGTGGTCCCCACAGGCCGATGCAGCAGGTGCCTGCGGTGATGTCGCGTACGGCGGCCGAGCCGTCGTCGGGCAGGTGCCGGGCCATCCAGTCCAGGTCGAGGTTGCCGCTCGCGCCGACCTGGAAGTGGTCGCGGCCGAGGCGGGCGACGGTGATGTCGCCGCGGATGCCGGCGTTCTCGTCCAGCATGAGGGTGTAGGTCACCGAGCCGGTCGACTTGTCGATGTCGGTGGTGGTGAGGCGCTGCAGGTACGTGACGGCTCCCGGTCCTGTCACCTCGATGCGCTTGAGTGCGGTCATGTCGTACAGGGCCACGCTCTCCCGGGTGAACTGGGCCTCGGCGCCGACGACCGGCGACCAGTGGCGTGCCGCCCAGTCGCCCGGCACCGGAATGTCGCGGCCGTCGAGGAGCGGTGCGTTGGCCTCGTACCACTGGGGCCGCTCCCAGCCGGCGGCCTCCAGGAAGACGGCGCCGAGTTCGCGCTGGCGGGGGTGGAACGGGCTGGTGCGGATCGGGCGGGGAGCTCCGGCGGGCTGGAGCGGGTGGATGATGTCGTAGACCTCGATGAAGTTGCGGCAGTCGCGTTCGAGGACGTAGGCGGGCGCGAGTTGGTGCGGTTCGAAGCGGTTGACGTCGCATTCGTGGAGGTCGAACGAGGAGCAGTAGCCGTCAGTGAGCCATTCGGCCATCGCTCGGCCGACTCCGGCGGAGTGGGTCACCCACACCGCTTCCGCCACCCAGAACCCCTTGACGTCCGGCGACTCGCCGAGCAGCGGCATGCCGTCGGTGGTGAAGGAGAACAGGCCGTTGATGCCCTCCTCGATCTTGGCGTCGCGGGTGGCGGGGAGGAGCGACTGGGTCTGTGCCCAGGCCTCGGCGAAGTCCGCCTCGGTGAAGGCGAGGACGGACGGCATGACGTCGGCGGCGTCCACGGAGGGGATGTCGTCCACGTCGACGGGCATCGGCCGGTGTCCGTAGGAACCGATGCCGAGGCGGTCGAAACGGTCACGGAAGTACAGGTCCGCGTCCTGGTGGCGGAGGATCGGCCGGACGGCCTCGGTGTCCTGCCCGGCGAGCGCGGGCACCGGCCCGGTCCAGGCGAGTTGGTGGGCCAGCGGCGTCAGCGGCAGGCTCATCCCGGCCATGCGGGCGATCTTCGGTCCCCAGATGCCGGCGCAGCAGACGACAATGTCCGCGGGGAGTTCGCCGCGGTCGGTGACGACGGCGGCGACGCGGTCGCCCTCGGTGCGGATGTCGAGGACTTCGTGGCGGGCGAGGAAGCGCACACCACGCGCCGTGGCGAGCCGGATCTGCGCCTCGACGGCGTTCACCGCCTTGGCAAGGCCGTCGGTCGGTACGTGCAGGCCGCCGAGCACGCGTGCGCGGTCGACCAGCGGGTGGAGCGCGGCGCATTCGTCGGCGTCGACAAGCCGGCCCCCGACGCCCCAGGCGGTGAGCCAGCCGTGTCGTCGCTGAAGCTCCGTCAGCCGCGCCTCGGTCGTGGCGACTTCCAGGCCTCCGACGGGCAGGAAGCAGGAAGCGCCGTCGAGCTGGAGCGAGCCGAACTTGCGCACCGTGTAGCGGGCCAGCTCGGTCATGGTCTTGGAGGGGTTGGTCTGGAAGACGAGGCCCGGGGCGTGGGAGGACGATCCTCCGGTGGCCGGGAGCGGGCCCTGGTCGACGACCGTGACGTCCGTCCAGCCTGCGGCCGAGAGTTCGTCGGCCAGCGCGGCCCCCACGACTCCCGCTCCGATGACGACCACGCGCGGAGTTGTCATCACACCAGACCTCCTCGTGTCCCGGCGGTACGGTGCCGGTAGAACTCCGCCTTCGAGGGCGGCAGCGGGGTGTTGCCCAGGATGATGTCGGCGGACTTCTCGGCGACCATCATCACCGGGGCGTAGATGTTGCCGTTGGTGATGTACGGCATCACCGAGGCGTCGACGATGCGCAGCCCGTCGAGGCCGTGGACGCGCATGGTTTCCGGGTCGAGGACGGACGACTCACCCGTGCCCATCGCACAGGTGCATGAGGGATGCAGGGCGGTCTCGCCGTCCCGGCGCACCCACTCCAGGATCTCCTCGTCGGTGCTCACCCCGGGCCCCGGCGATATCTCACCGCCGTTGTACGGGTCGAGCGCGGGCTGCTGAAGGATGCGGCGTGCGGTGCGGATCGCCTCGACCCATTCGCGGCGGTCCTGTTCGGTGGAGAGGTAGTTGAAACGCAGGGCCGGCTTGGAGCGCGGGTCCCGGCTCCTGATCTTCACCGAGCCGCGTGCGTCGGAGTACATCGGCCCGATGTGCACCTGATAGCCGTGGCCGCCCGCCGGGGACGACCCGTCGTACCGCACCGCGATGGGCAGGAAGTGGAACATCAGGTTGGGATAGTCGACGTCCTCATTGCTGCGGACGAAGCCGCCCGCCTCGAAGTGGTTGGTCGCGCCCGGGCCGGTGCGCAACAGCCACTGCAGCCCGATCCACGGCCGGTAGCGCCACTTCAGGTAGGGCTGGACGGAGACGGGCTGCTTGCACGCGTGCTGGACGTAGACCTCCAGGTGGTCCTGGAGGTTCTCGCCGACGCCAGGCAGGTGGTGCAGGACATCGATGCCGAGCGCCCGCAGCTCTTCGGCGTTGCCGATGCCCGAAAGCTGCAGCAGCTGGGGGGAGTTGATGGCTCCGCCGCAAAGGATCACCTCGCCGGCGCGTACCTGGCGCGCCCCTCCACCCGTGCCGCGTTGGTACTCCACGCCGACCGCCCGCCGGCGCTCGAAGAGCAGCCGGGTGACCAGGGCGCGGGTGCGCACCTGGAGGTTGGGCCGGTGCATGACGGGATGGAGGTAGGCACGGGCGGCGGAGAGCCTGCGGCCGCGGTGGACGTTGCGGTCGAAGGGCGCGAAGCCTTCCTGCCGGTAGCCGTTGACGTCGCCGGTGCGCGGGTACCCCGCCTGTTCGGTCGCCTCCAGGAATGCCGGGAAGAGCGGGCTGGAGGCCGGGCCGCGTTCGAGGACGAGCGGACCGGCATGGCCGCGGAGCTCGTCGTCGGGGTCGGCGGCCAGACAAGACTCCATCCGGTTGAAGTACGGCAGGCAGTGCGCGTAGTCCCAGCTCTCCATCCCCGGGTCGGCGGCCCAGCGCTCGTAGTCCATGGGATTGCCGCGCTGGAAGATCATGCCGTTGATGCTGCTCGACCCGCCGAGCACCTTGCCGCGGGCGTGGTAGATGCGGCGGCCGTTCATGTGCGGCTCGGGCTCCGACTCGTACTTCCAGTCGTAGAAGCGGCTGCCGATCGGGAAGGTGAGCGCGGCCGGCATGTGGATGAAGATGTCCCACCGGTAGTCGGGACGGCCCGCTTCGAGCACCAGCACACGGGTGGAAGGGTCGGCCGACAGCCGGTTGGCCAGTGCGCTCCCGGCCGATCCGCCGCCGACGATGATGAAGTCGAACTGCTCGGTGGCCATGGCTACCTCGTCTCGCTCGTGGGGTTTCGCCAGTCGATCTGCCGACCTGTCGATCTGTAGAGGTATCGATCAGTCGACCTGTCGCTAGGGCGTCGATGGAGTCAGTGGAGTCGATGACGCGGGAATGCTAGTACGGGTACCGCTATGCGCACCAGGTTGCCGACAGCGCAACTTGTCGCGAAACGGAAGTGGGGTCGCGGTCTCCACGCGGCCGCTACCTGCGTTGTTATCTGCGCCTATAGTTCCGCCATGAGCAACTTCAGTGCGGCAGCCCCGGACGCCGCCGGGCAGTCGGCCGGCGGGGTGCAGTCCGTCGACCGCGCCATCAGCGTCCTGGAGATCCTCGCCCAGCGCGGCGAGGCAGGGGTCAGTGAGGTGGCGGCGGAGATCGAGGTCCACAAGTCCACGGCGTTCCGCCTGCTCGGCGCGTTGGAGGCGCGCGGGCTCGTCGAGCAGGCAGGCGACCGCGGCAAGTACCGCCTCGGCTTCGGGATCGTGCGGCTGGCCGGTGCCGTCACTGGCCGAATCGACATCACCCAGCAGAGCCGCCCGGTCTGCGAGCGGCTCGCCGAGCAGATCGGCGAGACGGTCAACGTCGCCGTCCTCGAATCGGTCTATGCGATCAACCTCTTCCAGGTCCGGGGCCCGGGCGCGGTCACTGCGCACAACTGGGTCGGACAGCTCACCCCGCTCCACGCGACCTCCAGCGGCAAGATCCTGCTGGCCCAGCTCGACGCGCAGGAGCGCACCGAACTCCTCGACCGGCTGACGACCTCCGGCGGCCTGGAGAAGCTGACCCCGCACACCATCACCTCCAAGGCACGGCTGGGGAAGGACCTGACGCAGGCGCGTGAGCGCGGCTACGCCATCACCCTGGAGGAGTTCGAGATCGGCCTGCACGCAATGGCCGCGCCCGTGCGCTCCCGCGACGGCGAGGTCGTCGCGGCCATCAGCGCCTCCGGTCCCGGTTACCGGTTCAGCGAGGAACGGATGCACGAGCTCGCGCCCGTGCTCGTCGCGGGGGCGGACGAGGTCAGCCATCGCCTCGGCTACCTCGGCTGACGCCGGCCCGGCCGGAGGGGGGCCCGAGCCGGTCGAGGACCCACTCATGGAAGGCGGCGATGTGGTGCTCGCTGGGGACGAGAACCCCTCCCCCGGCATAGAGACGTGAACCCATCGCCGGCTGGCAGCGCTCACAGGCGGCGAAGTCCTGGGTGTTGACGCGGTGGAACAGCTCGACGGAGCGGCTGATGTCCTCGTCCCTGGCGACGACGTCCTTCAGGTAGAGCCAGTCGCACTCCACGATCGTCCGGTCGGCCGCGACGGGATACATCCTGTGCAGGATCACATGGTCCGGCACGAGGTTCACGAAGACCTGCGGCCTGATGGTGATCGCGTAGTAGCGGCGGTCCTGCGCCGGTGTGACAGTGGGGATGCGGTCGAGGCCCTCCGAGCCGTCGACGGTGAAGCCCTTGACGTCCGCCCCGAACTCGGCGCCGTGCCCGACGAAGTACTGCGCCGCGTAGCCGTCGGCGAACTCCGGGAGCACCTCGGTGAGTTCGGGATGGATCGTGGCGCAGTGGTAGCACTCCATGAAGTTCTCGACGATCAGCTTCCAGTTGGCGGCCACGTCATAGACGATCCGCCTGCCGACGTCGAGCTCCTCGATCGAGTAGCGCTCGATCACCTCGGCGTCGCCGAGCCGCGCCACGACGTCGCCGACGACCTGTTCCTCGAAGGAGGGCGGGTCGTCGGCGAGGCAGACCCACACATAGCCGAGCCACTCGCGCACCTGCACCGGCACCAGGCCGAACTCGGTCCGCCCGATGTCCGGCATCTTGGTGAGGTTGGGCGCCGCGACGAGCTTGCCCTCCAGGTCGTAGGTCCAGGCGTGGTAGGGGCACTGGAAGGCCCGCTTCACCTCGCCCGAAGGCTGCGTGCACAGCTGCGCGCCGCGGTGACGGCACACGTTGAAGAAGGCGCGCACGGTGCGGTCGCGCGACCGGGTCACGAGCACGCTCTCACGCCCGACCTGGAAGGTCCGGTACCTACCGGGCCGGTCGAGATCGGCCGAGCGCGCCACGCAGAACCACATCGACTCGAAGATGTGTTCCTGCTCCAGGCGGAAGAGCTCCTGCGAGGTGTAGTGGTCGCCGGGAAGGGTCGCGATGAGGCTCTCGGGCAGGCTGCTTGTGGTCACAGTGCACTCCTCACGGGAGGTGTGGGGTGAGCGGGAGGGCTGTTCCTCGTCGTCAGGAGGCGGCGACGGTACCGAGCTGCCGACGCCGGCGGGTGAACGAGCGTGCGCGGTTCATGGCGAGGACGGCCACCGCGGTACCAGCCCGCCGGTAGACCGCGAGGAAACTTCGGTCGGCCGGGTCGCCCTCCTCGACGGTGACGCTGTCGGCACCCGCGGCATGGCCGGCGAACTGGATCCGGACTCCGTACTGGTCGGACCAGAAGTAGGGGGGGCGTGCCGGCCGTGGTGCGGCGGTGCCACCGCAGAGCAGTGCCGCCACGGCCGTCTGCGGACGTTCCCGCGCGCCCGTCCAGTGCTCGGCCCTCACGTGCATGCCGACCGCGGGGTCGTACCAGGAGGCGCAGTCGCCGACCGCGACGACGCCCGGCAGGCTGGTGCTGCCGTCCGCGTCGCAGGTCACACCGGCGTGCAGCGCGACACCGGAGCCCTCGAGCCATTCGGTGCACGGGCGGGCGCCCACCCCGACGACCACCGTGTCCGCGGGGATGCTGCGCCCGTCGTCGAGGACGACGGCGCCGACCCGGCTGCCGCCGCGTATTGCGCGCACGCCCGTCCCGCACAGCAGCCGGACGCCGTGGTCGGCGTGGAGTGACGCGACGACACCGGCCATGGGCGTGCCGAGCGCCCCGGCCAGAGGCACAGGCGCCGCCTCGACCACCGTCACGTCCAGGCCCAACGCGTATGCGGTCGAGGCGACTTCGGCACCTATGAAGCCGCCGCCGATGACCGTGAGCCGCCCGCCGCGGGCCAGGTCGGCGCGCAGGGCGCGGGCGTCGTCGAGGGTGCGCAGCACATGCATCCCCGCCATGCCATTGCTGCCGGGAAGCCGACGCGCGGCCGCTCCGGTGGCGATCACGACGCCGTCCGCGGGGATGGTGCGTCCGTCCCGAAGCTGCACGGCACGCTCGCGTCGGTCAAGCCCGACGGCACTCGCGCCGAGGAGCCACTCGGCGTCCAGATCCTCACCGTCGGCCTCGAGCGCGAGCGCCGGTTCGCCGGCGGTTCCGGCGAGGAACTCCTTCGACAACGGCGGCCTGTCATAGGGGCGGTGGGTCTCCTCGCCGATGATGAGCAGACGCCCGTCGTATCCCTGGGCGCGCAGCGAGCGGGCTGCCCACAGCCCGGCGAGCGAGGCGCCGACGACCGTCACCGTCCTCATGTCGGATCCCCGGCGAGGCGTGCAGCGGGGCACGGCGGCAGGTTGGGCGGTGCGTCGCAGAGCATCACATGGACCGTGCCGTCCTTGACGACGACCCGGTGGGTGCGGACCGGGAGCCTCGCCGGGGGCGCACTCGGCGCACCCGTTCGCAGGTCGAACGCCGAGGAGTGCAGCGGGCATTCGACCTGGCACCCCTCCAGCCAGCCGTCCGCGAGCGAGGCGTCCTGATGGGTGCAGGTGTCGTCGATGGCGAGGATGTCGCCGTCCTCGGTGTGGAACACGGCTACGGGCGGGTCGAGTTCGAGCCGGAACGCCTCGCCACGCGGCAGATCCGCAAGCGGGCAGACAGGAATCAACATGGACACCTCGGATGCGTTGGATGCCGCACGTGCGCCGCGCGGGCGGAGAAGCGAACAACAGAGGAGGTGCGTATAGAGCAACAATTGCGAGTCGCGCAACGCCAGTGTGGGTGCGGCCCTGAGCGGTGTCAAGCGCGGAATGGAGACGGCGGAGGCCGCCCGAAAGCGGCCTGTTCACGCGCTTGTCGGGCGGCCCGTCGTGGTCGTGTGCGGCGCAGGACGACGGCCGGAGGACGGTCAGAGCACGACGACCGAGCGCAGCACCTCGCCGTGGTGCATCTCCTCGAACGCCTTCTCCACATCCCCGAGGCCGATGGTCTCCGAGACGAACGCGTCGAGGTCGAAACGCCCTTGCAGATACAGGTCGATGAGCATGGGGAAGTCGCGCGAGGGCAGACAGTCGCCGTACCAGCTGGACTTGACCGCTCCCCCGCGCGCGAAGACGTCGAGCAGCGGCAGCTCCAGCCGCATCTCGGGGGTCGGGACGCCGACGAGGACAGCGATCCCGGCGAGATCGCGCGCGTAGAAGGCCTGCCGGAAGGTCTCGGGGCGGCCGACGGCGTCGATGACCACGTCTGCCCCGTATCCCCCGGTGAGCTCGCGCACGGCTTCGACGACGTCGGCGGTCGAGGCGTCCACCGTGTGCGTGGCCCCCATGCCCGCCGCCCGCTGCAGCTTTCGCTCGTCGACGTCCACCGCGACGATCGTGGTCGCCCCGGCGATGCGTGCTCCGGCGATCGCCGCCGCACCGACACCGCCGCATCCGATGACGGCCACCGAGTCGCCGCGCCCGACGCCGGCGGTGTTGACCGCGGCGCCGAACCCCGCCATGACACCGCAGCCCAGCAGTCCCGCGGCCGCGGCCGACGCCGCGGGGTCCACCTTGGTGCACTGCCCCGCGGCGACCAGCGTCTTCTCGGCGAAGGCTCCGATGCCGAGTGCGGGGGCGAGCGGAGTGCCGTCGAGCAGGGTCATCCGCTGTGCGGCGTTGTGGGTGGCAAAGCAGTACCAGGGGCGTCCCCGGCGGCACGCACGGCACTGGCCGCAGACTGCCCGCCAGTTGAGGATGACGAAGTCGCCGGGCGCGACATCGGTGACTCCGGCGCCGACCGCCTCGACCCGTCCCGCCGCCTCGTGTCCAAGCAGGAACGGGAAGTCGTCGTTGATGCCGCCGTCCCGGTAGTGGAGGTCGGTGTGACACACGCCGCAAGCCTCGACCTTCACCAGCGCCTCACCTGGGCCGGGGTCCGGCACGACGATCGTGTCCAGGGTCACGGGGGCGTTCTTCTCGCGGGCGACGACGGCACGGACCTGGTGAGCCATGGGGTACTCCCTCGTTCCGGAGCGGATGTGGTGCGGGCAGTGGCGCGTGTTGCGAAATGCGCCATCTACACCAAGTGACGCAACACACACAGCCTCGGCGCAGGGCACACCGGCGGTCAAGAGCCGGGAAGCGGCCGCTGTTACGAGCAGGTCACGACCCTGGTTACGTTTCCGGGTCCTGGGTAGCGAAGGCCAGCAGCTCTCTTGACGCAGGCATGGGCGGCTCCCATGCTGAGCGACACGAGTTGCAAGAGCGGCATGACGTCTCGCATTGCGCAACCACGCACCCGCGCGCGGTGGCCGATGGCGCCGTACTCAGGACGGCCGAGGCAGCCCATATCCCCCTGCCCGCCCTGTAGTGACAACGCCTCTGGAGCAACCATGAGCCATACAGGCAGTGCCGGCCCGGCCGGCGATACCGCCACCGCCCCCGTCTCCGGCACCCCGGGCGACGACTCCCGCGATCTGGCGCGCTTCGGCTACCGCCAGGAGCTGGAGCGCTCGCTCGGCTCCTTCTCCAGCTTCGCCGCCGGTTTCAGCTACATCTCGATCATGACCGGCGTCTTCGAGCTCTTCGGCTTCGGCTTCTCCTCCGGAGGCCCGGCCTTCATATGGACCTGGCCGCTGGTTTTCATCGGCCAGGGCGCCGTGGCGCTGTGCTTCGCCGAGATGGCGGGACAGTTCCCGCTCGCCGGCTCCGTCTACCAGTGGTCGAAGCACATCGCACGGCCGCTGACCTCGTGGTTCTCGGGCTGGATCATGGCCATCGGCGCCGTCGTCACCGCCGCCGCGGTGGCCGTCGCCTACCAGGTGATCCTTCCCCAGGTCTCGCTCGCATTCGAGATCGTCGGCGGCTCCTCCGACGCCGGACAGACCTCCACCCCCAAGGGCGCCGAGAACGCGATCCTGCTCGCCCTCGGCCTGGTGATCTTCACCACCATCGTCAACATCGTCGGCGTGCGGCTGATGGCGAAGATCAACAACATCGGTGTGGCGGCCGAGCTCACCGGCGTGACCCTGCTGATCATCCTGCTCGCCATGCACATCAAGCGCGGGCCGCAGGTCGTCCTGCACACCGCCGGCACCGGTGCGGGCCACTCCTGGGGCTACTTCGGGGCCTTCCTCGTCGCCTCGATCATGAGCGCCTACGTCTTCTACGGCTTCGACACCGCAGGCGCGCTCGCCGAGGAGACCAGGGAGCCGCGCCGCCACGCCCCGTACGCCATCCTGCGCGCGCTCACCGCGGCGTTCGCCGCGGGCGGGTTGCTCATGCTCTTCGGCATGATGGCCGTCGGCAACATCAACTCCCAGCAGCTCGGCACGCTGGGCCTGCCCTACCTGGTGAAGTCGACGCTGGGGGACACGCTCGGCAACGTCTTCCTGGTCTGTTCCGCGGTCGCCATCACGGTGTGCTGCCTGGCGGTGCAGACCGCCGCCATCCGGCTCATCTTCGCCATGGCACGCGACGGCCGCCTCCCCTTCGGCCACGCCATCGCCAAGGTCTCGCCGCGCTCGAAGACCCCGGTCGTGCCAGCTGTGCTCACCGGTGTGCTCACGCTCGCCCTGCTGCTGGTCAACATCGGCAACCAGCGGGCGTTCTACATCCTCACCTCGGTCGCCATCATCCTCTTCTACATCCCCTACCTCATGGTCACCGGCCCGATGCTGCTGCGCCGCCTGCGCGGCCAGTGGCCGCGCCCCGACCACGGCCCGTACTTCAACCTGGGCCGCTGGGGCCTGCCGGTGAACATCTTCGCCGTGGTGTACGGGGCGGCCATGACCGTCAACCTCGCGTGGCCGCGCGCCGACGTCTACGGCAAGGACCACTGGTACTACCAGTGGGGTGCGGTCGTCTTCACCGCGGTCATCGTCGCGGTGGGCGCGGGCCTCTACCTGCTGCACCGCCGCCGCGGCACCGAGCAGCCCGTCACGCCAGACCTCCCCTCCGAGGCCTGACGCGAGCCGATTGCCGCACGCCGGCAGGGCGCCCCCATCCCCCCGGGGGCGCGCCCTGCAGCTTTGCCGCGTGCCCGTGCGCGATCGCGCGGCGGGCGCGTTACGCCCAACTGCCGCTCATGTCACAGCTCTTGCCCTCCGCGCAGAACAGGACCCCGGGCGGCAACCGCCGTCCGGGGTCCTGTAGTACTCCGGGCCACGACCTGGCTCCCCGGCTCCTCGGTGCACCGCACGCCCCTGGGCGTCCAGCTGCGCTGCGACGCCGGGGTGCGTGCGGTGTCCGCGACGTGGTCGTAGGGAGCGGCCGAGGGCCGCACCGCTACATGTTGATCATGTGGCCGGCCAGACCGTGCACCGCCTCCTTCACGGCCTCGCCCAGCGTCGGGTGGGCATGCACGTTGCGGGCGACCTCGTGGACCGTCAGGTCCCACTGCTGCGCCAGGGTCAGCTCCGGCAGCAGCTCGGTGACGTCCGGCCCGATCAGGTGGGCGCCGAGCAGCTCGCCGTAGCGGGCGTCGCTGAGGAGCTTGACGAAGCCGCCGGTGTCGGCGAGGCCGTGGGCCTTGCCGTTCGCCGTGAACGGGAACTTCTGCACCTGGACGTCGTAGCCCTGCTCGCGCGACTGGGCCTCGGTCCAGCCGAAGCTGGCGATCTGCGGCTGGCAGTAGGTGGCGCGCGGGATCATCACGTAGTCGAGCTCCATCGTCTCGGCGTCGGCGATGGTCTCGGCGGCGATGACGCCCATCGCCTCGGCGGCGTGCGCGAGCATCAGCTTCGCGGTGACGTCCCCGATGGCGAAGATGTGCGGGACGCTGGTGCGGCAGCGGCCGTCGACGTCGATGGCGCCGCGAACGGTGAGTTCGACCCCGGTCTTCTCCAGGCCGTAGCCGGTCACCCGCGGCTGGAAGCCGATGGCCTGCAGCACCTTGTCGGCCTGCAGGGTCTGGCGCTGGCCGCCGGTGGAGACGTGCACCTCGACGCCGTCACCGTTGTCGATGATCGACTCGACGCGGGTGGAGGTGAGGACGTTGATGCCCAGCTTGCGGTAGCGGCGTGCCAGCTCGGCCGAGACCTCCTCGTCCTCCAGCGGCACCACCCGGTCGAGGAACTCCACGAGCGTCACCTGCACGCCGTAGCTGTTCAGCACGTACGCGAACTCGACACCGATGGCGCCCGCACCCGCGATGACGATGGAGCGCGGCAGCCTGGCATCGAGGATCTGCTCCTCGTACGTCACCACGCGCTCGCTGAGCGAGGTGCCCGGCAGCAGCTTGGTGGTGGCGCCCGCGGCGATGATGCAGTGGTCGAAGGTGACGGTCTGGACGGCGCCGTCGGCGGTGGCCACCGACAGGGTGTGGGCGTCGGTGAAGGTGCCGACACCGGTGTACTCGGTGATGCCGTTCTTCTTCATCAGGTAGTGCACGCCCTTGACGCGCCCGTCGGCCACCCGGCGGCTGCGCGCGTGCGCCTCGCCGTAGTCGAAGGTGACCTGGCCGTCGACGCGGATGCCGAACGTCTTGGCCTCACGGGTGAAGATCTGGGCCAACTCGGCGTTGCGCAGCAGCGCCTTCGAGGGGATGCAGCCCACGTTGAGGCAGACCCCGCCCCAGTACTTCTCCTCGATCACTGCCACGGACAGACCGAGCTGGGCGCAGCGCACGGCGGCGGTGTATCCGCCGGGGCCGGCGCCGAGGACGACGACGTCGAAGTGTCCACTCATGCACGCCACGATATGGCCGCGGGTCCCCCCGCACGACAGCGGGTCGCGGCCGCGGGGGCCGACGCCTACAGTTCGTAATATCTGAAGAAAAGGGACGTAGGAGGGCGTATGGCCCACATCTCGGTGACCGTGGACGGCACGGTCTACGACGACGACGTCGAACCGCGCCTCCTCCTCGTCCACTATCTGCGTGACCGCCTCGGCCTGACCGGCACCCCCATCGGATGCGACACCGGCAACTGCGGGGCCTGCACGGTCGACCTGGACGGCGAGAGCGTCAAGAGCTGCTCCGTGCTGGCCGTGCAGGCCGACGGGTGCGCAGTGACGACGGTGCAGGGGCTGACCGGGGACGGCGAGTGGCACCCGCTGCAGAAGGCGTTCCACGAACAGCACGCCCTCCAGTGCGGCTACTGCACCCCGGGCATGATCATGGCCGCCCGCGATCTGCTGCGGGAGAATCCCGACCCGACACCCGAGGAGGTGCGGCACGCCCTCGAAGGCAATCTGTGCCGGTGCACCGGCTACCAGAACATCGTGCGCGCGGTGCTCGCCGCTGCCGCCGAGATGCGGCGGCGCACCATCCACGAGCCGGGAGCGGTGCGGCAGCCCGCGGGCGCGGCCGGCACAGCGGCCGGCACAGCGGGCGGACGGGGGCCGCGGCGATGACCGAGCAGCTGGCGGCGCGCGAGACCCGTGAGGTCGGCCGCCCCCGCACTCGTAAGGAGGACGCCCGCCTCGTCACCGGCCGCACCACCTGGACCGACAACATCACCGCTCCGGGCCTGCTGCACATGGCGATCCTGCGCAGCCCGATGGCGCACGCCCGGATCGAACACATCGACGTCGGGCCCGCCGGCGAGCGGCCCGGAGTGATCGCCGCCTTCAGCGGCCGCGACCTCGCCGACGAGCTCGGTTCGCTGCCGTGTGCCTGGCCCGTCACCGCCGACATGGTGCACCCCGATCACCCACCGCTCGCCGTGGACGAGGTGCGGTACGCCGGAGATCCGGTGGCCGTGGTGGTGGCGCGCGACCGCTACGCGGCGGCCGACGCGCTGGAGGCGGTGGAGGTCGACTACGAGCCGCTGCCGCCCGTGCTCGACCTGGAGGCAGCACTCGCCGAGGACTCTCCGCTCGTCCACTCCGACGCGGGCACCAACCGCTGCTACACATGGCCGCTCACCGAGGGCGACTACGAGGGCGCCATGGCACGCGCCGATGTCGTGCTGCGCCGCCGCTACACCCAGCAGCGGCTCATCCCCAACGCCATGGAACCGAGAGCCGTGGTCGTCACCCCGCCGTCCACGGGATCCGCCGGATCCGCCGCAGACGAGTACACCGTGTACTCGGCGACCCAGGTCCCGCACATCCTGCGCATCATGCTGTCGCAGGTCACCAGGGTCCCCGAGCAGAAGATCCGGGTGATCGCCCCCGACGTCGGCGGCGGTTTCGGCTCCAAGCTGCAGGTCTACGGCGAGGAGGCGCTCGCCCTTGTGCTGGCCAGGCGCCTCGGGCGGCCGGTGAAGTGGACCGAGTCCCGCTCCGAGGGCTACCAGGCCACCCACCACGGCCGCGGCCAGATCCAGGACATCGAGATCGCCGCGACCAAGGAGGGCAAGCTGCTCGGCCTGAAGGTGGATCTGCTCGCCGACATGGGCGCGTATCTGATGCTGGTCACGCCGGGCGTGCCGCTGCTCGGCGCCTTCATGTACCCGGGCATCTACAAGATGGACGCCTACGCCTTCCGGTGCACGGGCGTGTTCACCACCAGGACGCCGACGGACGCCTACCGCGGCGCCGGCCGCCCCGAGGCGACCTTCGCGATCGAACGGACCATGGACGAACTCGCCGCCGAGCTGGGCCTCGACCCGGTGGAGCTGCGGCGCCGCAACTGGATCGGCCGCGAGGAGTTCCCGTACACCACGATCGCAGGCCTGACCTACGACAGCGGTGACTACGACGCGGCCACCGATCGCGCCCTCGCCCTCTTCGGCTACGACGACCTGCGCGCCGAGCAGCGGCAACGAAATGCGATGGGCGACCGGGTGCGGCTCGGCATCGGGATGTCGACGTACACCGAGATGTGCGGCCTGGCGCCGAGCCGGCTGCTCGGCGAACTGCGCTACGCGGCGGGCGGCTGGGAGGCGGCGTCGGTGCGGATGCTGCCCACCGGCACCGTCGAGGTGGTCACCGGCACCAGCCCGCACGGCCAGGGCCATGTCACCTGCTGGAGCCAGATCGCCGCCGACGTGCTGGGGGTGCCGTTCGAGGACGTCGAGGTGGTGCACGGCGACACCAGGACCGCGCCGCAGGGCATGGACACCTACGGGTCGCGCTCGCTGGTCGTCGGTGGGATCGCCGTCCACCAGGCGGCGCGGCGGGTGGTGGCCAAGGCCCGTAAGATCGCAGCCCACCTGCTCGAAGCCGACGAGGACGACCTGCAGTTCGCACAGGGCACCTTCTCGGTGAAGGGCTCCCCGGAGGCGCGCAGGACCATTCAGGAGGTGGCGTTCGCGGCCTTCGCCTCGCACGACCTGCCCGAGGGCATGGAGCCGACGATCAACGCCGAGTGCGTGCTCGACCCGGAGAACTTCTCCTTCCCGCACGGCACTCACCTGTGCGCGGTCGAGGTGGACACCGAGACCGGTCGCGCCCGCATCCGCAGTTACGTCTGCGTCGACGACGTCGGCAAGGTGGTCAACCCGATGATCGTCGAGGGGCAGGTGCACGGCGGGATCGCCCAGGGCATCGCGCAGGCGCTGTACGAGGAGGCGGTGTACGACGCCGACGGCAACCTGATCTCCGGCACGATGGCCGACTACCTGGTGCCCTCCGCGGCCGACCTGCCGGACTTCGTCACCGACCGCACCGAGACCCCGGCGACCACCAACCCGCTCGGCGTCAAGGGCGTCGGCGAGGCCGGGACGATCGCCTCCACCCCGGCCGTGGTCAACGCCGTCGTCGACGCGCTGCGACCGCTGGGCATCACGGACGTGCCCATGCCGTGCACGCCGGAGCGGATCTGGCGGGCCGTGATGGACGCGCAGGAGGCCGAGGAGGGAGCGCAATGATTCCGGCGGCGTTCGACTACGCCCGGCCGACGACGGTCGACGAGGCGGTGCGCGCCCTTGCGGAGGGCGGCGAGGAGGCGAAGGTGCTCGCCGGGGGCCAGAGCCTGCTGCCGATGCTGAAACTGCGCCTCGCGTTTCCCGAACTGCTGGTCGACGTCGGCCGGGTGCCGGAGCTGCGCGTGATCCGCGAGGACGGCGAGATGCTCGCGATCGGCGCGATGGTCTCGCACCACGACGTCATCCACGACCCGCTGATCCGCCGTCACGCGGGGCTGCTCTCCGCCGCGACGGCGACCGTCGCCGACCCGGCGGTGCGCCACCGCGGAACCATCGGTGGCTCGCTCTCCCACGGCGACCCGGCGGGCGACCTGCCGTCGGTGATCCTCGCCCTCGACGCGGAGCTGGTCGCCCGGGGTCCGCAGGGCCGGCGCACCATCGCGGCGCGGGACTTCTTCGTCGACTACCTGCAGACGGCGCTGAGGCCGGACGAACTCCTCGTCGAGGTGCGGGTGCCCAAGATGGCCGACTGGGGTTTCCGCTACGAGAAGTTCAACCGTGTCGCCCAGGCCTGGGCCGTCGTCGGCGTGGCAGCCGCGGTGCGGCGCGACGACGGGCACATCGCCGAGGCGCGTATCGGCCTGACCAACATGGGGACCACTCCCCTGCGCGCGAGCGCGTGCGAGGCGGCGCTCGCGGGGGCGGATGCGTCGACCGAGGCGGTGGCGCAGGCCGCCGACTCCGCTGCCGAGTCCACCCGGCCGGCGTCCGACCTGTCCGCCTCGTCCGAGTACCGCGAGCACCTGGCCCGCGTCCTCACCCGGCGCGCGGTGCTCGCCGCGACCGACCTGGACGTGCGGTGACGCCGGTGAGCTCACCGCCCGACGCTCCCGAGGTGATGCGGCAGCGGCTCGAGGAGACCGGCTACCTCGTCGACGAGGGCCTTGCCATCGTGTGTTTCCTCGCCCTTCGACGTCACCGGCCGATCCTCTGCGAGGGCGACGCGGACGTCGGCGCGCTCGCCAGCCCCGCCGAAGTGCTGCGCCATCGCGACGTCGCCGAACTCTCGGCGGCGGAACGCGCCCAACTGCGGTGCTTGCTCGCCTCCCGGATGCGGCGGCTGCACCGGCTCGCCCGCCGGGTGGTGTGGGCCAACCTGCTCAAGGCCAGGCCCGGTTACCAGCCGCTCGCGGCCGGCATGGCCGCGGCCCTGCCCGGCGTCGACGCCTTCGTCGAAGGGCACGGCCTCGCCGCTCTTGAACATCTATCAGCGGAGGGGTGCGGCCGGTGCGTGAGATCCTTCCGACGCTGAGCCGTTGGTACGAGGCAGGGACGCCGTTCGGGCTCGCCACGGTGGTGTCGGTGAGCCGCAGTGCACCGCGCGGCCCCGGCGCGGCGATGGCGGTCGGGCCCGGTGACGAGGTGGTGGGCAGCGTCTCCGGCGGCTGCGTGGAGGGCGCGGTCTTCGAGGCGGCGAAGGAGGTCGTGCAGAGCGGTGAGCCGCGGCTGGAGACCTTCGGCTACAGCGACGAGGACGCCTTCTCCGTCGGGCTGACCTGCGGTGGTGAGATCACGCTGCTGGTGCGCCCCGTCTCCCCCGCGACCGACCCGGCCTTCGCCGACGTCGCCGCCTCGGTGCGCGACCACCGTCCGGTGACGGTGGCAACGGTGACCGACGGCCCGGCGCCGCGCGGCGCGGTGCTCGCGGTCTGGCCGGACAGGGTCTCGGGCACCCTGGGCTCCGAAGGGCTCGACGCCGCCGTCACCGCCGACGCGCGCGGCGAGCTGGCCTTGGGCGCGACGGGACGGCGCCACTACGGCGCCCACGGGGAACGCCGCGAGGACGACGTCACCGTCTTCCTGCACTCCTTCGCGCCGCCGCCACGGATGCTGGTCTTCGGCGCGATCGACTTCGCCGCCGCGGTGGCCCGCATCGGCGGTTTCCTCGGCTACCGGGTGACGGTGTGCGACGCCCGCCCGGTCTTCGCCACGCCCAAGCGCTTCCCGGACGCCGTCGAGGTCGTCGTCGACTGGCCGCACCGCTACCTGGCGGCCACGGCCGTCGACGCCCGTACGGTCATCTGCGTGCTGACCCACGACCCGAAGTTCGACGTCCCGCTGCTCGAGGTGGCATTGCGCACTCCGGCGTCGTACATCGGCGTGATGGGCAGCCGTCGTACGCACTCCGACCGCGTCGCACGGCTGAAGGAGTCCGGGATCGACGACGTCGCGCTCGCGCGGCTGCGCGCCCCCGTCGGCCTGGACCTCGGTGCGCGCACCCCCGAAGAGGTCGCCGTCTCGATCGCGGCGGAGATCGTCGCGCTGCGATGGGGCGGCAGCGGCGCGCCGCTGAGCGGAACGACGGGTGCCGTCCATCCGCACGAAGGGTGAAGGAGGGCGAAGGCATGGAGTTGCGCCACGAGTTCACCGTTCCGGTACCCGTCGAGGAGGCGTGGCAGGCGCTGCTCGACATCGAACGCGTCGCGCCGTGTATGCCGGGCGCGACCGTGGACGGCGTGGAGGGTGACGACGTCTCCGGTTCGGTGAAGGTGAAGGTCGGCCCGGTTACGCTCACATACCGCGGCACGGCGACGTTCACGAAGAAGGACGCGGACACGCACCGCCTGGTCCTGTCGGCACGCGGCAAGGAAATCCGCGGCCAGGGCACGGCAAAGGCCACGGTGACGGGGATGCTGCGCGAGCAGGACGGGGGCACGGCGGTCGCCGTCGTCACCGACCTGTCCGTCACCGGGCGCCCGGCGCAGTTCGGGCGCGGGGTCATGGCGGAGGTGAGCGACAAGCTGGTCGGCCGGTTCGCGGCGTGCCTCGCCGAGCAGTTCACCAGTCGACCGGAGCCGGAGGCGCAGACGCACGCCGAGCCCAGGCCCGAGCCCGAGCCCCTGGACCTCCTGCGCACGGCGGGCCCATCGGTCGCGAAGCGCGTGGCCGCGGCGGGGGTGTTGGTGGCACTGGCCGTCTTGGCCGTCGTGCTGGCACGGCGGCGGCACAGGCGCTGACGCACTGTACGGACGGCTGGCTAGGCCCGTACTTCGCAGGTCGCTGAAAAGGTTCGCCGCAGCGGCCTCTTGGCGTCCGAGAGCGACCAGGTCGGCCCCTTGTCGGCGGCTCCTGACCGATCCCGCCCGCCAGGCGATCGACTCCGACCTGTCGATCGTCACGATCGGGTGACCTGCGAAGTACGGGGCTAGGCTGGCTAGTCGCCGCTTTCCAGCAGCGCCTTCAGGTTACGGAGGCTGGCAGGAGCACCTTTCGCTGTCATCTTCCGGACGAGAGGCAGCAGCAGGACGCCGATCCCCTCACCCTCGAAGTCGAAGGTGAACGTGGCCCTCGATCCCGCGCCGTCGTCGACGGGCTCGACGCTGACACCCGCGTTCGGCCTGATCGGCCCGTCGACGCCATGAGCGGCCCAGCTACGAGAGGGGGTGACCTCCGTGATCTCCTGGGTCATCGTCCGCTCGGAACCACCGATCCGCCGGACGGTGGTGAATCGTGAGCCTTTGCCGTACGCGCCGTTCGGACCATCCCCCGCATTCCGTACGCTCACGACATCACGCTGCCACTCGGCGAACCGTGAGGGATCGGTGGCATACGCGAAGACCTCGCCCGGCGGCCGGGCGATCTCGATCGTGCACACGATGGATGACATCCCGCCTGCTCCTTGTCCTCGGCCGCTTAATTCATCATAGAGTGAATTATCTGCGGGGGACAGACCCGGCGCGACGAGACCACAAGGCTGCGGGATCCCCTCGCCGCGGCCGCTGCCCGTTGTGCGAGCCCGGCGACGGGCGCTCATGGCGCTCCGCGCCGTCGGCGGCGAGGTGGATGGTGCGGGTGGCCAGGCGGGTGAGGGCGGGCTGATGAGTCGTCATGATGACGGTGCGGCCCTCGACGAGGCGGCCGAGCGCCCGGATGACCAGCTCTTCGGCGTCGGTGTCCAGACCGGTGGTGGGCTCGTCCAGCAGCACGACGGGGGCGTCCGCGAGCAGGGCGCGCGCAATGGCGACGCGTTGGCGCTGTCCTCCGGACAGGCCGGTCCCGCGGTCGGTGAGCCGAGTGGCGAGGCCGTCGGGGAGGCGGTCGGTGAACTCGGTGACCAGGGCTGCCTGTGCCGCCCGGCTCACTTCGAGCGGGGTGGCGTCCGGCCGCGCGTAGCGGATGTTGTCGGCGAGGGTGCCGGAGAAGAGGAAGGTGTCCTGCAGCACCATCGCGACCTGGCTGTGCAGCCAGGAGGCGGGCAACTCGGTGACGGGCAGCCCGTCCAGCCGCAGATGGCCTCGAGTGGGTGGGTAGAGCCCGGCGATGAGGGAGAGCACGGTCGACTTGCCGGTCCCGTTGGGCCCGAGCAGGGCGACGCGGTCGCCGGCGTCGACGGTGAGGTCGAAGTGGCGCAGTACGGGCCCGCGGCCGTAGTCGAAGGTGATACCGCACAACTCGATCCGGCCGGTGAGGCGGTGGGGCAGCGGACGGTCAGGCGCGGCCGGCGCGGCCGGCTGGTCGAGGATGGCGGCGACGCGTTCCGCCGAGGCAGCGCCCTGGGGGAAGGTGATCGAGAGCCGGGAGAGCGACCGCATGGGCTTGACCATGTTGCTGAGGTAGCTGGTCACCACGACGAGAAGCCCGATCGTCCACCAGTGATGGAGGACGCCGAAGCCGCCCATCCACAGCAGCGCTGCAGTGCCCACGGCTGCGACGGCCTCCAGAAGCGGGGTGAAGCGGGCGCGCAGTTCGACCGCCTGCAGTCCGGCCGCGAGGGTGGCGTCGTTGCTGCTGGCGAAGCGGGCGTCGTGCAGGTCGTGGCGGCCGAAGACGTGGATGGTGCGGATGCCCTGCAGGGACTCGGCGACCTGGCTTGCCAGGTGTCCTTCGGCGGCGCGGCGTCGGCGTTGTGACTGGCGGGTGAGCCTGGTGTAGCGGGCGGCGGTGGCGAAGACCAGTGGGGCTCCCGCGATCGCGATCAGTCCCAGCCGCCAGTCGACCCAGAGGATGACGGTGGCGTAGCCGGCGACGGCCAGCAGCCCGGGCAGCAGGGTGGAGAACAGGTCGACCAGCGCATCCTCGATGCGGCTGGTGTCGATCGATATGCGGCTGGTCAGCTCCCCCACCGCCTGCCGGTCGTGGTAGCTCATGGGGAGCCGCTGCATATAGGCGAAGACGTCCGAGCGGATGGCCGCGGTGATGCGTTCCCCGGCGCCGTTCATCACCCGGTCGCCCAGGTAGTCGAAGGCGCCGGAGGCGAAGGTGATCAGCAACAAGGCGACGGCGGCCACGGTCATCATGGCGATCGGGGACTTCCCGACCACGGCGGCAAGGCCGGCTAGCGGGCCTCCGGTGCGCCCCCGCAGTACGTCGTCGATGACGAGCGCCAGTGGCCAGGGCGCCGCCAGATCGGCGATGAGCTCGGCGATGCGAAGCCCCACGCCGAGCAGGAGTGTGCCCAGGTGCGGGCGGCCGTAGGAGCGGAATCGCCACAGATGCCGCAGCAGCCCGAAGTCCCTCCGTCGGATCCTCATGGGTACACCGCCCTTGCCGGATCCGCCTGTGCCCGGTCCGCCCTTGCCAGGTGCGCGCGAGCCGCGTCGCGCAGCGTCGCGTTGCTCGCACCGGGGCGGATGCCGTGCTCGGCCATGGCGGCCAGGACCAGGGGCGCGAGCGCCGGGTCGGCGCGGGTGATAGCGGTCAGCAACCGGGAGAAGTGCCGGCGCTTGCGCAGCGCGTCCTCGGTCAGCGCCGCGGCGTCGTCGTCCGCCGACTCCAGGCCCCGCAGCAGCGCGGCGTCAAAACGTGCCGCATCGACACCGGCGGCGGCAACCCGCTCACGCGCCGACCAGCACGCGGAGGCCCACACGGTGCCGTCGGCGTGCGGATCCTGGTCGTGCCCGCCCCTGAACTGAGCCATTGTCCAGCGGGGGTGCAGCTTGCGCCGCCGCTGGTCCCACTCGGCGATGAAGCCACGGTGCCAGGCGTAGATGTCCGGGGTGCCCAGCAGGATGGCGGTGATGGCGTCCGCCGTGCCCTCGTCGATGGCGGTCTTCCCGTTGCTCTGACTCGTCGCAGGGCGAAGCCGGTTGAGGCGGAAGTCCGCAGTGTGGCGGCAGATGTGGTGGCCCACCTCGTGACAGATGATCGCGCAGTTGTGCGCGGGGACGTTGAAGTAGCGGTCTGCGCCCGGCATGGTGATGAATCCCGCACCGCCGCCCAGATGGACCTCGCCGTCCGCGCTGACATCGGGTGGCTCCTCACCCTCGGATGACGGAGCGGGAAGCCGGTAGTGGCCGCCGTGCCAGTGGCGGGGCTGGTCGTGCATCCCGATTCTGATCACCAGGCGGGGAAGGCTGCGGCCCAGCACGGCGGCGGCGAACCGCAACGCGCGCTGTGCGTGGAAGGCGGTGTTGGCGACGCCGAAGGCTCTGGCCTGCCGTTCCGCAGCGGGATCGGCCAGGGGCCCGCCCCCGGCGGCCGGATCGAATGTCATCGCGGCGCCGTCCAGCAGGTACCCACTGCGCTCGTCCCTGACGGTGACCTCCGGCAGCACCAGCTCCGCCGGGTTCACCTCGATCACATCGAGGGCTGCCTCCGCCAACCGTCCGGGCCCCGCTCGCCCGTCCGGCAGATACACCAACGCCGGAATCATGCGACAGCATCTCCGCAGCGGGAGGCGCCGGCTTGCGAGAAGTCCCAGGGGGCCGCCCGTCTCCCCGGCCCCGGCAGCAGATCCACCGCGCCGCCGTCCACCAGTTGCGCGGGGGAGACCACGTCCAGACCGGTGGCGGCGTGTGCCTCCTCGGAGGCGAGGGGGCTGGCCGTCACCAGACCGCTGATCGCGCGGACGTCGACCCCCAGGCCGTCCAGGATGGCCACCCCGGCCACCGCGTCCAGTGCGTTGGCCGCCGTCAGCACGACACCGTCCGCGTAATGCGGCAGGCACTCCGCGAGCGCGCGCGTCTCGGACTGCAGGAGCCCATCGGCGATCTCCAGGACCACCACGTCCGCGCCGTCGTCGACGAGGGCGTCACGAATGGCGACGGCCGTGGTCCGTAGACGCCCGATGGGATGCCCGAACGTCGAGGACATGCCGAAGTCGAGAAAATCGGCCACCGGGCCGGCGCCCGCGTCGACATACATCCAGCGGTCCTTGCCGCTGCCGGAACCGGTTACCTTACCCGCTCCGGGAGACAGCCCCGCTCGCGCCCAGCCGCGCACCAGGGCCGATGCCGTCGTCGTCTTGCCGGAGTTCATCGAGGAGCCGACGACCACCGTGGTCCCCCACTCCGCCGCCGCGTGCGGCGGAGCCGGCCGGGCGAAGTGCTCCACCGACAGCGGCCTTCCGGAGCGGTCGTCGAGCGCACCGATCACCTTCAGTTCGGTGGGCGGAAGACGGCGTGAGTGCGCGGAGGCGACCGTGCCCACCAGGCCCCCGGCGGTCAGCAGGTGCACATGGGGGCCGGTCGGCAGATAACCCTCGAAGAAGTCCGTGGCATACCGGTTGCCGTAGGCACCGACCACGATGTCATCGGGATACAGGCGGACGCGGCGGCCGTGCACGTCCTCCAGATGATCGTGTGCGCCCACCTTCACGACAGTGGCGACCACCAGATCACCCAGTCGTGGTCCGCGAACGAATCCGCCGGGCACGGTCCGATCGCGCTCGGTGACCCTGCGCGTGACGTAAGACCACTTTGCCGCAGCAAACCCCTTCATCACATGTACCTCGGGTGTGCGTTGTGGAAAAGGCCGACAACTGAGTGCACCCGCCTGCGTCACCAATGCACGGCCCAGACGTGGCCCGCCGCAGCCGGCCGCAGGGGCAAGAGAGTTGCGGACCGACCCCGCCATGGGGCTCTGCCTGTGGCTGTCGGTCCGCCGGCCGCTGTGGCGGCGGTCCCGGTTTCGTTGACAGGTGAACCCGTGGCAATGATCAGATATTCCGCGCGCCGTGAAAGGGGGCCGAGGGGTCCCCGTCGGGGGCCGACCAGCTCATCACGGACAGAGACTCATCACAGACGGACATGCGAGCCGACATGCGAGCCGCGCCCAGCGCCCCGAGGATGGGTGGGGAGAGCGGTAGCGCCCATGACGAAGACCAATGCGGCTGATGATGCAAGGGGTGCCGGGCTCGGACGGCTGCGCCGGGCGGTCGGCTTCTGGGGGCTGATGTTCATCTCCCTCGGGTCGATCATCGGGTCCGGCTGGCTGCTGGGCGCACTCACCACCGCCGTGATCGCCGGACCGGCGTCGCTCGTCTCCTGGGTGCTCGCCTCGGTGATGCTGGCCGTGCTCGCGCTCGTCCACGCGGAGCTGGGCGCCGCGTATCCCGTCGCGGGAGGCACCGCGCGGTTCCCCTTCTTCGCGTTCGGACCGGTCGTCGGCTTCACCGCGGGATGGATGTCGTGGCTGCGGTCGGTCCTGATCGCCCCGATCGAGGTCGAGGCCACGCTGTCGTACTGCGACCGCATCGGCTGGGTCCGTGACCAGGTCCGCATCCTCCACCCGGATGGCACTCTCACCGCCTGGGGACTTCTGATCGCAAGCTGCTTCATGCTGCTCTTCACGCTCATCAACATCGTCGGTGTAAAGCTGCTGGCAGCGACCAATTCGATCACCGTCGTCTTCAAGACGGCCGTGCCGCTGCTGACTGTGGCGGTTCTGCTCTCCCTCGTCTTCCACGCATCGAACTTCACCGCGGGCGGCGGCTTCGCGCCGTACGGGGCACACGGCGTCTTCGCCGCGCTGCCCGCCGGTGTGGTCTTCGCCTTCCTCGGCTTCGAGCAGGCGATTCAACTGGCAGGTGAGGCACGCGACCCGCAGCGGGACGTCTCCCGGGCGGTGATCGTCGCCATGGCCATCGGCACCGCAGTCTATCTGCTGCTGGAGATCGCCTTCATCGCCGCACTCGATCCGGCGGCGGTCGCCCACGGCTGGGCCAACCCCGTCGGGAAGGGCGACTTCGGCCCGTACGCCACGCTGGCGACCGCCGTGGGAGCGGGATGGCTGGCGAGCATCCTCTACGTCGACGCGGTCGTCTCTCCGGCCGGCACCGGCCTGGTCTACCTGGCCGGTGCCACCCGCCTGGCCTACGCCATGGGACGCGAGCAGCTGCTGCCCAGGCCCATGGCCCGGGTCAGCCGCCGCGGCATTCCGGTCGTCTCCGTCCTCCTCGCCTTCGTGGTCGGCGAGATCGCCTTCCTGCCGTTCCCCAGCTGGAAGGCGCTGGTGAGCCTGGTGACCTCTGCCGCCGCGGTGATGTACGCGTACGCGCCGGTGGCTTTGTACGCCCTGAGGGTGCGGGACGGGGACAGGCCGCGCCCGTACCGCCTTCCCGCCTGGCGCGTGCTGGGCCCGGCGGGGTTCGTCTTCGCCGATCTGATCTTCTACTGGTCCGGGTACGAGGCGGACTGGAAGCTGGGGTTCACGATCGTGCTCGGCCTCGCCGTCTTCGCCGGGAGCAGGCTCGCCACCCCGGCGACCGAGCGCAGGGCGCTGCGCTGGAGGCCGGCCCTGTGGGTGTGGCCCTGGCTCGCCGGGCTGGTCCTCATCGGCCGGTTCGGTCGCTACGGCGGTGTCCGATCCCTCCCGGAGTGGTGGGATCTGCTGATCGTGATCGTCTTCAGTCTGGTCATCTACTACGCCGCGGTGCGGATGGCGGTGAGCGCTGACGCGGTGGACGCCGCCGTCACCGCCGAGGCGGAGGGCGAATCCGAGCCGCGCCCTCCGGCCGCCTGATCCGGTCACCGTCAAATGCCGCCCGTTCGGGTGGCTTTGGCGTATGCGTTCGCGACGATGCGCGCGCCGGGCGGCAGCGGCGGCCAGCCCGTTGATAGAGGTACACCGATATGAACATCGTAGCCGTGGACCAACCGCTGCCCCGATTCACCGACCTGCTGCGCCCCCACGCCCGGGTGCGCGACACCCCGGCAGTTGCGGCGCGCCGGGCGCAGGCCGCAGCGGCGGACCCCTGGTCGTGCCCTGAACGTCAGCACAGTTACCGCTTTGCGCACCGCGTGCTGCGGGACCGGGCGCTGGAGGTGCCGTACCGGCTGCTCGCCGCCGCACGTGACGGGCGCGAGCAGGCCGTCCTCGCACGGATGTGGGCGGCCGCGGCCGACGAGACCGCGCCGCGGCGGCAGCGTCAGGCCGAGGGCCTCGGCGCGAGGACGGTCGGGAACGGGATGCTGCTGGTCACCCTCCCCGAGCCGCTCCATCCCGGCGAGGCCTACTGCGCACTCGTCGCCGCACGGCCCAAACGTGCAGTCCGCTATCTGCTGCTGGAGCGCGCCCCGGCCGATCCGGCCGTGGGCGGCTACCACTTGAGGGCGGTACTCACCGAGTGGACGCCCGGCGGCGTCCACCGGCACCATCACCGGCTGCCCGCCGACGACACCGCGTTCCTCGGTGCCGTCGACGCTCTCCTCGATCCGGCGCAGAAGTGATGGACTGTCATCATCCAACGAAATCCGCCATCCAGCTGCCGGAGGAGCAGACGTGAAATTCGGGATCGCGACGTTCATCACCGATCAGGGCATCGGACCGGCCGCGCTCGGGCGCGCAGTGGAGGAACGCTCGTTCGACTCACTCTTCATCGCGGAGCACACCCACATCCCCGTGGAGCGCCGCTCCCCCTACCCCGGCGGCGGCGAGCTGCCGGAGATCTACTACCGCACGCTCGACCCGTTCGTCGCGCTCACCGCAGCCGCGACCGTCACCGAGCGGCTGCTGGTCGGCACCGGGATCGCGCTGGTGGCGCAGCGCGATCCGATCGTGACGGCTAAGGAGGTGGCCTCCCTCGACCTGGTCTCCAACGGCCGTGCCATTTTCGGCATCGGTGTCGGCTGGAACCGGGAGGAGATGGAGAACCACGGCACCAATCCGGCGACCCGGGGGCGGCTGGTCAACGAGCGGCTGCGCGCCATGCGCGAACTGTGGATGAAGGAACAGGCGGAATTCCATGGGGAGTTCGTCGACTTCGATCCCGTTTACGCCTGGCCCAAGCCGGTGCAGCGGCCGCACCCGCCGATCTATGTCGGCGGCGGCGAGGCGGCGTTCCCGCGGATCGCGGAGCTGGGAGACGCCTGGCTTGCCAACAGCCTGCCGCCCGACACGCTCGGCCCGTTGATCGAGCAGATGCGCAAGACGGCGGGCCGTGACGTGCCGGTGACGGTGTATGGGGTGTCCGGCAAGCCGGAGGTGATCGAGGGCTATGCGCAGCTGGACGTCGAGCGGCTGTGCCTCTACCTGCCGACCAAGCCGGAAGGCGAAACCCTCGACGTGCTCGACCGGCTGGCCGAAGTCGCCGCCCGGTTCCGCTGACCCGAGGGTTCCTGCGGCACCGGGACGGGGGTGAGGGCGACGGCCGGCGGAAACAGTCCCTGGCCGCCGGCGCTTTGCCGACGGTGCCGGTCGCCGTGTCGAGCGGAACCCGGGACGGGATGAAGCAGGGCTCCGGAACGGGTCTCCATCACGTCGTGTAGTCCGCGTTGACACGGACGTAGTCGGCGGACAGGTCGCAGCCGTAGACCGTGGCTTCGCCCTTCCCGAGGCCGAGCGTGATGACGATGTCGACCTCGTCCCTCCGCATGACGGCGGTGAGCGCGTCGAGGGTGTCGGCCGCGGGCTCTTCGGGGTACACCTCGATGTCGCCGAACCTGACGGTGACATCGCCCGGGGTGATGTCGGTGTCGTCGGTGTTCTTGCCGATGGCCATCAGGACGCGCCCCCAGTTGGGGTCGGCTCCGTGGACGGCCGTCTTGACCAGCGGGGAGTTCACCACGCTTTTGGCGATGCGCTTGGCTTGCCCGTGGTCGGCGGCCTGACCGACCGTGACACGCAGGAGTTTGGTGGCGCCTTCGCCGTCACTGGCCAGTTGCCGGGTGAGGTCGAGACACAGGTCGTAGAGGGCGGCGGAGAACTCTGCCGGATCGACCGGTCCGGTCGCGCCGTTGGCGATGACGGCCACGGTGTCGGAGGTGGAGGTGTCGGTGTCGACGCTCAGGCAGTTGAACGTGCGATTCACCGCTGCGCGCAGTGCGCCGTCCAATCCGTCCGGGGAGATCTCCGCGTCGGTGAAGACATAGGCCAGCATGGTGGCCATATTGGGCTCCAGCATGCCGACGCCCTTGGCGACACCGACGAGGCGGGTCCGGCCGACCGTGCGGGCCGCGGTCTTCGGCCGGGTATCGGTGGTCATCATCGCCCGGGCCACATCGAGTGGTCCGGCGTCGAACGCCGTGAGAGCGCCCTCGGCGGCCGCGTCGAAATGCGCACGGATCGTGTCCATCGGCAGCGGCCGTCCGATGACGCCGGTGGAGCCGATGAGCACCTCGCCGTCCGGTATGCCCAGCATCCCGGCGACCCGGCGGACGACCTCGGCGGCGTTCTCGGCGCCCTGCCGCCCGGTGGCCACGTTCGCGTTCTGGGCCAGGGTCGTCACCGCACGCAGGCCCCGCCCCGCGGCGTGGGTTCGGCTGAGCACCACGGCCGGGCCTGCGAAGAGGCTCTTGGTGAACATGGCGGCACTGACCGACGGACGATCCGACGCGACGACCGATATGTCGTCGCCGTGCTCGCGCAGTCCGCCGTGCCCGGTGTATGCGCGGAATCCGGTCGGCCACCTCAATGAATAGTCATTCGACATGCCGCATATATTTCCCACGGGAGCGCCAGCCGTCCACCGACTTTTCATGCCCGGCCGTGCCGCGGGCCGTAGCCGGCTACCCCAACTCGGTGAGCGGCTCGGCGAATACCGTGCCCAAAGGCCGCAGCCCCCGGGAGACCCCGATCAGCCGTCCGCCGCGGTCGTTGCGCGACCGCCTGCCGGCCCGCCACCGATTGCTGCTGCCGCTGCTGGATCCTTGTTGCGCGGGGTTTTCAGCCTCACCCTCTTCCGCTCCGCTCCCGAAGACCCCCAATGACCCCGTCCTGTCATACCAGTTGACGCGGACGAAGTCTCGGCACCACCCTTGACGCCACACTTGGTCTAGTCCATTGTCTTGACTGTACAGCGTCAACACTGATCAACGCTGACCGAAAGGACAGACCAGGCATGAGGCGACGTCCCCCCACCTCGACACGTCACCCGATCACACGCCCCAAGGCCGCTGCGGGCCTCGCAGCCGCGGCGATCGCAGTCGTGGCCGCGGCCACGGCGACGACCACCCCCGCAGCGGCGGCGGGCGCCGGCACGTTCGCGCCCTACACCGACATGTCCAACTCCCAGGAATCGCAGCTGGATACCGCCATCACCCAGCACGGGGTGAAGACCTTCACCGCCGGCTTCGTCATCGGCAGCGGATGCAACCAGATATGGGGCGACACCGAGCCTGTGGGCTCCGACCCCTACACCGACCCGGAGATCAGCAAGGCCAAGTCCGAGGGCGCCTCCGTCATCGTCTCCTCCGGCGGTGCGGCCGGTGAGCCGCTCGCCTGGACGTGTACGGACCAGAGCGCGATCGACTCCGGCTACCAGAAGATCATCAACGCATACGGCACCACGTCGCTCGACTTCGACGTCGAGGGCGCCGCGGTCGCCGACACCGCTGCCGCGACCCGCAACTTCACCGCGATGAAAGACCTTCAGGCGGCCAACCCCGGCCTGACCTTCTCGGTGACGCTTCCCGTGCTCCCCAGCGGTCTCACCTCGGACGGCGTCAACATCCTCAAGGCCGCCAAGGACGCCGGAGTGAAGATCGACACCGTCAACATCATGACGATGGACTACTACCAGGGCTCCCAGGACATGGGGCAGGCCGCCATCCAGGCGGCGCAGAGCACCCTCGCCCAGATGCAGTCCGTCGACTCCAGCTACAGCTACGCCAACCTCGGCATCACCCCCATGGTCGGCGTCAATGACGACGGTTCGACGTTCACCCTCGACAACGCCTCGGCGGTGGAGAGCTGGGCCGCGAGCAACGGCGTGGGACGCCTGTCGTTCTGGTCGGTCAACCGTGACCAGGCGTGCTCCGGAGGGTCGGGCGGGGCCGCATCGCCCACCTGCAGCGGCGTGTCGCAGAACCCGCTCGCGTTCACCGACGCGTTCGCCGGCTTCTGACCGGCTCCGCCCGTCCCTCTTTTCCGGTTCCCCCACCAGGCTGCCGGGGCGGGGATGCACGCATCCCCGCCCCGGTTCCTGGCCTGGCACCCCCGCCGCCCGCCGCCGGATCCGCCCTGCGCGTGGGGGGATATGGCGTACCGCGACGCAAAGGCGGGTTGCCGCGCCACTGCCGATCGGGCTGCCCGTCGGCTGGTCGACAACACTGCCAGCGCCCGGTACCCGCAAACACCCACCGGTCGGCGGTATCTGCACCCCCTTCAGGGGGTGATCCGCCGGACCGCTCCCGACAGTGCGTCAATCCTCAACCCAGCAACAGGCAGGCGCAGGCGCCGCCTACGACGGCGACCACTGCGGCGAACAGCGTCACGACGGACGGGTTGCGCAGCATCGGATCCCCCTTTCCCTCACTGATCGTGACCATGAGCGAATGGTGCTGCCGCATTCCGGCCGCACGGCACCCCTGCTGGGAGGGAATGGCCACCTCTGCCGGGGGGATCTCGTCGGAACGCACCCTTGACTGACCGCATACGGGCCACTACGGAACTGCTCTTCTCGGGCGATTCGGGCTGCGGTAGCGTCGCGCACAGCCTTTCGCAAGGTTGTTCACACGCAGGCCAGAGAACAAAGACGGGAAACGTCCTATGACCCCAGCGGAAGCAACCCCCCGTCTGAGGGTACTGATCGTCGACGACGAGGCCCTGATCCGCTCAGGGCTCGCCATGATCCTCGGCTCGGCCCCCGACATCACCGTCGTCGCGACCTGCGGGGGTGCGGAGGCGGTGTCGGCGGTCCGGGAGACGCGGCCGCACGTCGTCCTGCTCGACGTCCGGATGCCCGACGTCGACGGCCTCACCGTGCTGCGCCGCCTCAGACAACTGTCGCGTCCGCCTCAAGTGGCCATCCTGACCACGTTCGACACCGATGAATACCTGGGTGAGGCGTTGCGGCTCGGCGCGGCCGGCTTCCTGCTCAAGGACACCGATCCCGACGTGCTGGTGCGGTCCGTTCGCGCGGTGGCGACCGGCGCGGGGTGCCTGTCCTCCTCCGTTGTACGGCGGCTGCAGCAGCACCGTCCGCCGGCGGCGGCAACGCAGGCCGCAAAGGCGGTCAGTGAGCTGACGCCGCGCGAGCGCGAGGTGCTCGCCTACGTCGGCGAGGGGCTGTCCAACGCCGAGATCGGCGCCCGCATGCACATAGGGGTCGCCACCGTGAAGGACTACGTCAAGGCCGTGGTGTCCAAGTTGGGGGTGGCCAACCGCATCCAGGCCGCGGTGCTGGCGGACCGAGTGGGACTGGTCGGGGAGGGGCGGCCGTGACGGCGGCATGGCCGGCGGCGCGAGGGTCGCGGGAGCCACGGAAGTCACGAGAGTCGCGAAGGTCGCAAACATTGCAAAACAGCCAGAATGCGACATTTCTCAACTTTCTTTGGCAGACCCATGCGCGCTGGCAACTGTGGGTCATCGACGTCGCCATCGTCGCTCTCGCCGGCCTCGACGCCGTGCTCAACCTCCCTGCTCGCGACTGGCACTTCACCGTCTCCCTCGCCGCCGCCGGCGTGCTGGTCCTCCGGCGACGCATCCCCCTCACCGTCCTGCTGGCGACGCTCCCCGGCCTCTACGCCGGCAACGCGCTCATCGCGGCCATGGCCGCGGCGTACACGGTCGCCAGGACCGGCCGCCCGATGCTCCACAAGGTGCTCGCCACGCTCGCGGTGATCGTTGGAGCGTTCATCCCCTGGCCCATCAGCGCCTTCGCCAAGGAGTCCGTCAGCGACATCACCCAACAGCTGATCTACGCGGTGCTGCTGGGGACCGGGCCTGTGGTGCTCGGCCTGCTCGCTCAGACGAGGAAGGACCTGTCGGCCCGGGTCGCCGAACTGGCCACGCTCCGCGACCACGAACGCGCCCTGCACGCCCAGACCGTCATCGCCAAGGAACGGGCGCGCATCGCCCGCGAGATGCACGACGTGGTCTCCCACCAGGCAGGGCTGATCGCCGTCCAGGCGGGCGCGCTGGAGATCACCGCGCGCGACCCCGAGGTCAAGCAGGTCGCGGGCACGCTGCGCGGACTGGCCGTCGCCACCCTGGAGGAACTGCGCAGCATGATCCTGGTGCTGCGCGCGGCCGGTGCGGGCCCGACGGAGCTCGCCCCGCAGCCCACGCTCGCCGATCTGCCCGGTCTGGTCGCCGCCTCCGAGGTCGACGCGACGCTCACGATCGATGGCGCGGACGGCAGAAGCCTCCCCGAACCGGTGGAAAGGACCGCATACCGCACGGTGCAGGAGGCGTTGACCAACGTCCGCAAGCATGCGCCGGGGGCAGCCACAGCCGTGACGGTCGAGGTCGACGACGATGCGCTGCGCGTGTGCGTACGCAACGGGCCGCCCGACGTCCACACCCCGCACCCCGACCTGCCGGGCGGCGAGCACGGCCTGGTGGGCCTGAGCGAACGCGCGAGCCTGCTCGGCGGGACGCTGACGGCGGGGCCGGACACCGACGGGGGATTCGTCGTCCGTCTCCACCTGCGGCTCACCACGCCCTGACGCGCTCAGCCGCCGCCGCTGTCCCGACGCCGCAGGCCCGCCTTCATCGCCATGACGACGACGCGTGCGGCGACCCCCACCAGCAGCAGACCGCCGAACATCTGCACCGTCGTCACGATGCGGGCGGCCTGCGTGACGGCGGTGATGTCCCCGAACCCGGCCGTGGTGAACACAGTCATCGAGAGATACAGGGCATCGATCCTGGTCATCGGCTGAGCTAACGCGCCGGGATCACCCCGTTCCATGACGTATTAGGCCGTGGCGAAGAACAGCAGGAACAGCGGCAGCACCGTGCCGAGCAACTCGACCGCGCGTGCACCGGGTAGCGGGAGTGGGCGATCGCATGGATCTGGAGGGCGAAGACCGCCACCGCCCCGAGAAAGGCGAGCAGCAGGATGACCGCTGATCCGACGGTCATCCTGCGGTCCATGGGGATCACGTAGTACACGACCACCAGACCGGCGGAGATCAGCAGCAGTCACAGTGTCGCGAGCGCCGCCCGTCACCATTGCCGTGAACCGAATTACCCGAGTTCGCCCACCTTTGCCATTCCTGCATCGAATGCCGCGCCCGATCGTCATTCCCCGAGCGAGGATTGTCTGCGTCACCTCACGGACGCTGCGCGGGCGTCTGCGCATGGGTCTGCAGCGGGTCGGTGACGGCGACCGGCGCGAGGATCTCCTCGATGCGCGCCATCAGCCCGGGGTCAAGCCGCACCCCTGAGGCCTTGGCGTTCTCGCCGACCTGCTCGGGGCGGGACGCCCCGACGATCGCGGCGGAGACGTTCGGGTTCTGCAGCGTCCAGGCGACGGCGAGCTGCGCGAGCGTGAGCCCTGCCTCTGCCGCGAGCGGGTGCAGCAGCTGGACTCGTTCCAGCACCTCGTCACGGAGGAAGCGGCGGATGAAGTTGGCGCCGCCCTTGTCGTCCGTGGCGCGCGATCCGGCGGGCGGCTGCGCGCCCGGCAGGTACTTGCCGGTGAGCACGCCCTGCGCGATCGGCGACCATACGATCTGGCCGATCCCCAGCTCCTCGCAGGCGGGCACCACTTCCGCCTCGATGACACGCCAGAGCATCGAGTACTGCGGCTGGCTGGAGACAAGCGGGATCCGCAGTTCACGGGCAAGCGCGTGGGCGCGGCGGATCTGGTCCGCCGTCCACTCCGAGACGCCGATGTAGTGGGCCTTGCCGGAGTGCACCACGTCAGCGAAGGCCTCCATGGTCTCTTCGAGCGGGGTGAAACGGTCGTAGCGGTGGGCCTGGTAGAGGTCGACGTAGTCGGTCTGCAGCCGGCGCAGTGACCCGTCGATCGACTCCATGATGTGCTTGCGCGACAGGCCGCGGTCGTTCCTGCCGGGCCCGGTCGGCCAGTAGACCTTGGTGAAGATCTCCAGGCCCGCGCGGCGCTCGCCCTTCAACGCCCGGCCGAGCACCGCCTCCGCGCGGGTCTCGGCATAGACGTCGGCGGTGTCGAACGTGGTGATCCCGGCGTCGAGAGCCGCACGCACGCAGGCGGTCGCCGCCTCCTCCTCCACCTGGGATCCGTGGGTGAGCCAATTGCCGTAGGCGATCTCGCTGATGAGCAGGCCGCTGCTGCCAAGGTGACGGTATTCCATGAACGTTCAATCTAGTTGCGGAACCTACCGGCGGGAAACACCGACTTTCCCTGCACCCGCACGGTGCGATGCTGTGGCAGGTATCACGTACTCCAAGTGCCAACCAAGGGCTGGGTAAGCACTATCAAGAACAGATATGAAGGTACGCACCGCACGAGGCGCAGCCCTGTCGGGTACGGCGCTTCTCCTCGCCCTGTCCGCCGTCGGGTGCACCCAGGCGTTCGGCAAGGCACCCGTCGAGGTGTCCAAGGACACCTCGACCAACGCCACCACGGCCGCCACCACGGCCGCGTCGGCGCCCCCCTCCGCTTCACCGTCCGACCCGAGCAGCAACTATCCGCCGGGTATAGGGGCGTCGACGGCTCGTCACATCCCCTCCGTGACACGCCAGATACTCCTGGTCACCGGGGCCGGCCCGAGCTCCTCGGACTCCACGGCCGTGCTCTACCAGCGCACCGACGACGGCGACTGGCAGGCGCAGGGCTCGTGGACGGCCCACAACGCGCTGCACGGCTGGACCGCCGACCACCACGAAGGCGACCTGCGCTCCCCCGAAGGGGTGTTCACGCTCACCGACGCGGGCGGTCTGCTCCCCGATCCCGGTTCACGACTCCCCTACCACCAGTCCTACCGGTTCACCGACCCCGGCACCGGATTCGAGGGCGAACCGCTCGACGGGGTCTTCGACTACGTGATCGCCATCAACTACAACCGCGTGCCGGGCACGTCCCCGCTGGACCCGCGCAAGCCGGAGGGGGACTCGCACGGCGGCGGCATCTGGCTCCACCTCGACCACGGCGGCCCCTCCCACGGCTGCGTGACCCTGCCGCGCGTCGCCATGCTCACGCTGCTGCGCACCCTCGACCCAGCGCAGCACCCGGTGATCGTCATGGGTGACAAGGACGCGCTGGAGAGTTGACCGGACGTCCGGCCGCCGCACTCACCCGGCACTCACCCGGCCGTCACCGGATTGCTCGTGCGGCGCCAGTCGACGTACGGGCGGAGCGCGGCGGGGTCGACGCGGTCCTTGTACTGTTCGACGATGGCGTACATGGAGCCGATCAGCGTGTCCGACAGCAGGTGCGGCTTCAGGCCGAGTTCGACGAGGCGGGTGTGGACCACGTTGTAGTAGTGGTCGCAGACCTCGACCCTGGGGTTGTCGAGATGGACGATCTCCACTCCGCCGGGGTAGGTGTCGGCCACCGTCTTCGCTATCGCGGTCAGCGACAGTGACTGGGTCATCTGATTGAAGACCCGGAACTCACCGCGGTCGGCGGGGTTCTCACAGGCGATCCTGATGCATTCGACGGTGTCCCTGATGTCGATCAGCCCCCTGGTCTGGGTGCCCGAGCCGTACACCGTCAGCGGCTCGCCCACCGCCGCCTGGATGACGAAGCGATTGAGGACGGTGCCGAAGACGGCCTCGTAGTCGAACCGGGTGGCCAGTCGCGGGTCGCGTGCCGTCTGCTCGGTCTGCTGCCCGTAGACGATGCCCTGGTTGAGGTCGGTTGCCCTGATACCCCAGGCACGGCAGGCGAACTCGATGTTGTGGCTGTCGTGGACCTTGGACAGGTGGTAGAAGGAACCGGGCCGCTTGGGGTAGAGCATGCGGTCGGTGCGGCCCTTGTGGGTGATGTCGATCCAGCCTTCTTCGATGTCGATGTTCGGCTGCCCGTACTCGCCCATCGTGCCGAGCTTGACCAGGTGGATGTCGCGGTCGGCGTCGGCTATGGCGTAGAGCAGGTTGAGCGTGCCGACGACGTTGTTGGTCTGGGTGTAGACCGCGTGCTTGCGGTCGATCATCGAGTACGGTGCGGCGCGCTGCTCGGCGAAGTGGACGACGGCGTCCGGCCTGAACTCCCTGAGCGTCGAGGTCGTGAAGTCGGCATCGCACAGGTCCCCGACGTAACAGGAAATCTCCTTGCCGGTGAGTTCACGCCAGGCCCGTGTCCTGACCGGCATGGGCTCGATCGGCACCAGGCTCTCGACGCCGAGCTCATGGTCGTAGCCGCGGCGTGCAAAGTTGTCGACGATGCCGACCTCATGGCCCCGGTCCGAGAGGTACAGCGCCGTCGGCCAGCCCAGGTAGCCGTCTCCGCCCAGTACGAGGATGCGCATTCGGGTTCCCATCGCTTGGTCTTCAACCGACGTCATACAGCCGAGGCAGACTCGGCACCGACCCAGGTGTATCTCGGTTCTATGAACGTCTGATGAGAAACCCGCAACAAAGGCAACCTTCCCCTCTCATCTTTCATTTGACGTTCAACGCCTTGTCCCACACGTACACGGTGTACTGACCGACGTGATACGTCCGCACCGGAGGCCCGAACCTCGCCAGGACGGCGTCGTGGGCGGGCTCCCAGTGGTTGAAGAACCCGGACGCGCTGTCGGTCACCAGGAAGTCGGCGTGGTCCCGCTCCGGGTCGTACCACGAGTCCTTCGACTCCCACGTGTACCGCTCGAGGTTCGGCGCCAGCGCTCTGATCCTCACCTGCCGGCCGCTGTCGACCGTGACGATGCCCGCCTCCCAGTAGCCGCCCAGGCCGTCGGTGAGGTGATGACGGACCAGCCACGCCGCCAGGCGCGCATTCGCCGGCGGTTGCGACGGGTGCAGCTCCTCAATCGCAAGACCCAGCGCGTAGCCGGCGGCGACCACTGCCAGCGCTGCCGTCAGCACTGCCGCGGGCGCGGCTGCCGGCGGCCGCCACCCGGCCAGGGCCCGTGCAGTGAGGACCGCGGCAAACGGCAGCACCACCGCGAGTTCCCGCGAGTTCAGCAACGTCACCAGCGTGCTCGGCAGGTACAACGCCACGTTCAGCACCACCGCGACCCACAGCACCTGGTCGATGAGGCCGGCCCCGGTGAAGAAGCGCCGCAGCACCAGCGCCATCGCCCACAACGCAAGCGCCACCCCGGCCAAGTGCACCACCGCGAACAGCAGGTTCGCGCCCCGTGCGCCCACGAAGTCGGCGCCGAAGAGCGCAAGCAGCCCTTCCGCGGTCAGTTGCAGATGTCTGCCCAGCGGGGCCCAGCCCGCAAGTGCATAGGGGACGCCGTGCAGCTGGTACCCGCCCATCGCGCGCAGCGTCCGGTCAATCGCCCACGACACGACGACCGCGGCCAGGCCCGCCCCGGCGAGGGACAGTTCGTACCACCGCGTCGCCAGTGCACGACGTACGGCCGCCGCACCCCCGCTTCTGGCATGCCATCCCGCCCGTGCGGCCCGCACACCGCACACGGCCCCCAGGGGCGCCACGCCCACGACGAGCACCAGCGAGTCCGCGATGAGAGTCCAGGCGAGCATCGCCGAGACGGCCAGAGGTACGTACCATCGCGGCCGCGCCCGGTCGATCAGCAGCCAGGTGAGCATGACGGGCACAGCGGTGCCGATGTGCCCTACGGACAGCACCAGGGCGAAGATACCGGTCCCCAGTTGCGGTGCCAGCATGATCCCGGCAACGAGCAGCACCCCTGCGAGGGCTTCCGCCCCGCTCGTCCGCCCCTTGGCCAGCAGCATCGCGACCACCACGACCAGGGTGTACGTCATAGCCGCCGCCACGTGCGCCGTCCCCGGACTGAGCCCCAGCACGGCTTCGAGCAGCGCGTACTGGGGAAGCTCCGTCGTGTAGAACGACACGTCCGACATCGACCAGCCGTGGAGCAGCACGTTCCCGTGCAGCATGTCCCACGCCATCAGCTCGATGTTGGCCGAGTCCGAGTTCAGTGGATACGTCCACGACAGTCGCAAGTAGGCGAAGAACAGCACGACCGCCACCGCAGGAACGACCGCCACCGCAGGAACGACCGGCAGACCCGGAACGTTAGGCTCACCGTGCGCTGGGGACCATTGCGAGATGCGACGAAGGAGGAGCGAGTGCGACCGTTCCTGTCGCGGATCGACCGGCCCGCCGTCCCCGGACTGCTCGCCTTCCTCGGCTGGCTCGGCTACGTGGCAGCGCGCCTGCAGTTCTGGGCCCGGGGCGATATCCGCCGATTCGTCATGGCCGGGCAGCTCTACACGCACCCCGCGCAGCTTCCGCATGGCTTCCCTCTCACGCAGGCCGCGGGCTACGACGGCCAGTTCTTCTACCGGCTTGCTCTCGATCCGCTGGACCTGCACCAGACGGCGTTCGGCATCACCATGGACCAGCCGTACCGGTTCACCCGCATCGGCTATCCGGCCCTGACCTGGGTGGTCTCGCTCGGTCAGCACGTGGCCGTGCCGTACGCGCTCGTCGGCGTCAACCTCGCGGCCGTGGCCGCCATCGCCGCGCTCGGCGGCGTGTTCGCCCGCAGGTCGGGCCGCCACGCACTGTGGGGGCTGCTGTTCGCCGCGTACTTCGGGCTGGCCGTCAGCGTCGGCAGGGACACTGCCGAACCCGTCGCCGACGCCTGCCTGCTCGGCGGGATGCTCGCCTACCGGGACCGCCGCCCGTTCCTCGCCACGGCGCTCCTCTGCTGTGCCGCGCTCACCAGGGAGACCGCCCTGGCCGTTCCCGCGGCCATCGCCGTCGTGCGGCTGATCGGAATGGTCCGTCGTCGCATCAGGCCGGGACGGCAGGATCTCGTCTGGATCGCTCCGGCGGCCGCGTTCGTCGCATGGCAGCTCGTGATCAGCCAACGCACCGGCGCGCTGCCGCTGTTCTCGGACGGCAGCAGGAACACGGGCCTTCCCTTCGGCGCGCTCGTCCACACCATCGGCTACGACGTCGGCCATCTCACCTTCGGCCATCTCGGCCTCGCCGACATCTCGCTTCTCGAGGCCGCCACCATCGGTGTTTTCGTCATCGCCGCCCTGCTGTCGCTGCGCGCGACGACCGTGCCGGTCCATGAACGCCTGGCCTTCGTGCTCTACGCGATCGAGGCGGGCATCGCGTCCAACGAGATCTGGTCCACGTCCTTCGGCGAGCTGCGGCCGTTCCTCGACGTGTACCTGCTCTCGCTCATCGTCCTGCTGGGCACACCACGACTGCGGCGGCGGCTGGGCGCGCTGGCGGCCTGCGCCCTGCCGGCCCTCGCCGTCGTCGTCCGCCGCAGAATCCTCTACATGTGACAGCGGCGGGGTGACGGCGGGGTCACGTCGCACGCAGTCGGCGCTCCCGCCACCAGGTGCGCAGCACCACCCTGCAATAGCGGGCGCCGTACACCACGTTGTTGCCCTTCTTGCTCTTCCCGGCGGCACGCACGCGCATCAGCATGGGGAGCTCGGCGACCCGGAAACCACGGGCCAAGGTGCTGATCAGCAGCTCGGAGGACTGGTACTGCGGCTGCTCCAGGGTGACGGCGGCGGTGACCTGCGCGCGCATCGCGCGCAACCCGAACGATGTGTCGGTGACCCTGTGTCCGGTGAGCAGGCTGACCAGGCCTGCGAAGACGTGGACGCCGGCGCGGCGCATGACGTCGTTCGTCTCCTGGCGGCCGAGTGTCCGCGACCCGGTGACGAAGTCGGCGCGACCGTCGACGAGCGGCTTCAGCAGCCGGTCGAGCTCTTCTATGTCGTACTGGCCGTCGGCGTCCGTCGTGACGATGTACCGGGCACCGCCCGCGCGCGCCAGCTCATAACCGAGGCGCAGTGCGGCGCCCTGGCCACGGTTGACCGCTGCGTCGCACACGTACGCCCTGCCGTCTTCGCGTGCCGCGTCGGCGGTGCCGTCGCGGGCGCCGTCGACGACCACGAGGGCGCTGACGGGCATGCCGAGGGCCGATGCGGGGATCCGCCGCAGCACCGGGCCGATCGTGTGCTCCTCGTTGAAGGCGGCCATCACCACCGTGACCGGGGCGAACGTCACGTCGTCGCCGTACTCGCGCCGGAAGTCCTCCGCCGCGGCCGTATCGGTCTCGTCCGGGTAGGGCGTGAGCAGCGGGGTGCGCCGCCGGGTGCGCGGGCTCAGCGCGATGGTCACTGCTCGCCTCCGGCGGTTCCGGCTTCCGCGGCGCTTCCCGCGAACTCCTTCCACACCCCGGCCAGGCCCTCCTCCAGCCCCAGCCGCGGCCGGTATCCGAGGGAGAGCGCCCGCGAGATGTCGACGACGACGGCCGGCATCTCCCCCTGCTTCGCCGGGACGTGGTCGACGGGGATCAGCCGCCCGGTGGCCCTGCGGGCGGCTTCGACGAGTTCGTTGACGGTCACCGAGCGGCCGGAGCCGACGATGACACTCCCGGTGAACCGGCTTGCCCACGCGGTCAGGAACCCTCTGGCGACGTCCTCGACATGGACCAGGTCGCGGCGCTGCGATCCGTCGCCGTAGACGCTCACCCCTTCGCCGTCGCGGGCGGCCCTCATCAGACGCGGCACGAAGCTGTCCTTGTGTGCCATGCCGGGGCCGTAGATGTTGGTGAGGCGCACCGCGCAGGTAGTCATGGAGTACGAACCCGCGTACCCGGCGAGCAGCATCTCGCAGGCGGCCTTAGTCGCTCCGTACGGTGTGAGCGGCCGCAAGGGTATGTCCTCGTGTATGCGCGTCTCGCCGACATCGCCCACGACAGCATTGGTCGAGGCGAGCAGGAACCGGCTGACACCGGCACGCCGCGCGAGGTCGAGGAGCCCGGCCGTGATCGTGACGTTCGCGGCGTGGACCCCGGCCGGGTCGGCGACGGACTCCAGCACCGAGGTGCGGGCCGCGAGGTGGATGATGCCCGTCACCTCGGGTGTCACAGCGGCGGCCTGGATGCGTGGGTCGTGCAGATCACCGACGACGCTGTCGACCGCGGGATGGGCGGACGGTGGCGTCAGGTCGGCGACACGGACCCGTGCTCCGGCCTCCGTCAGGGCTCTGACGATGGTCCGCCCGACGAATCCGCACCCCCCGGTGACCAGAACGTACTCACCCTGCACCGTGGTCGACCTCTTTCACCTCAAGGGAACGCGCCTCAAAGCTTCACCCTAGGTCGACGACGATGAACAGCCGGCAAAAGCCGCCTTGATGGTTGATGAGAAGATTCTTTGAAGACCAGGCCGTCGAAGAGCAGGAATTTAAGCGCGAACATGGCGCCGTAGGCGGCGAGATAGGCGAGATCGACAAGCAGGGTGCGGGTGGTGTGCGAGGCGACATGGCCTCGCACCCAGGCATCGGCGAGCGTGGTGGCACCGATCGCCAGCAGGTTGGTGACGAGGATGACCACGAGGTACGGCACGATGGCCGTTCGCTTACCGGCGCTCCCGCGGTCGCCCCACGCCCAGGCGGTGCTGAGCAGGTAGTTGGGGACGGCCCCGGCGAAGAACGCCACCACGCTGGCGACCGCGGCGGGCGCGTTCAGCAACCCGAAGGTCACGGTGAACGCGATCTGGCTCAGCACGGTGGCGACGACCGAGCCGGCGGCGAACCGCAGCCACACCCGCCCGCGACCGGGCGATATCGCGCGGTCGCGGGGCGGAGCGGGATCGCCCGTCACGGTCTGCATGGGTGGGAGCGTACGCGCGGTTACTGTGAGGCCACGGCCACCGATCGCCTGTGATCGGCGTAATCGAACCGATCGGTGGGATCCACCCGATCAGCCGGCGAGTTCCCGCAACCGCACCGACAGGCAGGTGACGCACCCTTCCAGCTTCTCGAACTCGCTGATGTCGACGAGGACCGGCTCATAGCCGAGTCCGGACAGCAGCTGCGCGCTCCGGGGTGCGCTCGCCGCCATCAGCAGCCGGTCACCGCCGAGCAGCACGACATGCGCGCCCGGCTCCTCCGGGACGGCGCGGAAGGACGGGAAGAGCGCCGGGTCGTCGACGAGCGGCGGATGGCCGATCACGGTGGAGTCGGGGAGGGCGGTGACCGCCGACTTCAGGTGCAGCACCTTGCTGACCGGCACCGCGACCACCCGCGCGCCGAGCGGCTCGAACACGGCGCGCAACTGCCGTACGCCGTCGGCGTTGGTCCGCCCGCCACGCCCGACGTAGATGGTGTCGCCGATCTTGAGCACGTCGCCGCCGTCCAGGGTGCCCGGCTCCCGGATCCGGTTGACCGAGCACCCGAGCGCGGTCACCGCCTCTTCGGTGCCTGGCGTCTCCGCCCTGCGCGTTTCGGCTCCGGGCCGGCAGATCAGCGCCACATTGCGGTGGACGACCACGGTGTCCTCGACGAACACGCTGTCCGGGCAGTAGTCGGCCGGGGCGACCTCGATGGTCTGCCAGCCATGCGCTCGCAGCGCCTCGACATATCCCTCCCACTGCCGCTCGGCGAGCCGCGCGTCGACCGGTTCGCGTTCGATGTGCGTGACCAGCCCTTCCGCAAGGCGCGGACCGGGGCGCCGGACGAGCGCCTTGCGACTGGTCATGGTCAACCTCCTGGCAGCGGTTCCGCGGTGCGAGCGGCTCCTGTGCTCCGTATGGATGCTCCCGATGATCCCATGATCGGACGATCGATGAATTGATCAGCCACGCACGAGCGGGATCACCGGGAGCGCCGAATACGCGGTCGCCCTTCCCTTGCTCGCCCGCACCACGGCGACGACGGAGATAGCCCACTGCGCCGGCATCTCGCTGGAAGCGTGCATGGCGTGTATCACCTCTCGATCACGAACCTGTGTCCATTGGGAGGTGATTCATGCGCCGATGGCCAGGACGTCCGTCGGTCATCGCCGGGGGCGAAGGTCCCGTTCGCGTCCGCGCGCGGAGCGTTGACCCCGGCCCCGGGGCCGCGTACGGTGCCAACGCTTGTGCGTGCGTGAGGAGAAGACGTCAGGCTCGACTTCGCGAAGGGGAAGCCGCACATGATCACTCGTCGCGCCGCCCTCACCGTCTTCACGGGGGCCGCAGTCGCCGTCACCGCAGGGCGGACAGCCGGGGCCGCAACTCCAGCCGCTTCAGTCGCCCCAATCGCGCTGTCCGGTCCCCCCGTCGGCCGTTTCGACCAGCCGCAGCACGGCTTTGCGCCGCCGGGGACGCTGCTGCGGTACGGCAGCCCCGAGCAGGCGGGGCTCGACCCCGCCCCGATCGCCGCCGCACTGGCCGCGGAGGACGCCTGGACGCGTCCGGATCCGGCCACAGGACACCCCATGTTCTCCGGGCAGGTGACGCTCCTGGCGCACGACGGGATCGTGGTGGCCGACCATGCGAGCGGCTACGCGTTGCGCTACGCCGACCAGCAGGGCGATCTGCTGCCGCCCGATCAATGGATCGAAATGCGCACGGACACGATCTTCGATCTCGCTTCGCTCTCCAAACTGTTCACTTCGATCGTTGCCGTTCAGCAGATCCAGGCGGGCCGACTCGGCCTGTACGCCACAGTGGCCGGCTACCTGCCGGAGTTCGCCGTCAACGGCAAGGGATCGATCACCATCGAGCAACTGCTCACCCACACCTCCGGACTGCCGCCGGACCCGAGCCCGCCGTTGTGGCAGTACCCGGACATGCCCTCGCGCATCAAGGCGATCCTCGACACCACACCCCAGTACCCGGCCGGGTCGACGTATCTCTACTCCGACCTGAACATGCTGTCGCTACAGCAGGTCCTGGAACACATCACCGGCAAGCCGCTCGACGTGCTGGTACGCGGGGGGATCACCGCGCCGCTCGGAATGCGCGACACCATGTACAACCCGCCCGCCTCCCTCAAGCCCCGTATCGCAGCAGAGGAGTACGAGGTGGGGCCGGGCGAACCGCAGCGCGGTCTCGTCTGGGGTCAGGTGCACGACGAGAACGCCTGGGCGATGGGCGGCGTCGCCGGGCACGCCGGGGTCTTCTCCACCGTCGCCGACATGGCGGTGCTGGCCCAGACGGTCCTGGGCGGCGGGGCCTACCGCGGGCACCGCATCCTCACCGAGCAGTCCGTACGGCAGATGCTCACCGACTACAACTCCCGTTTCCCGGGCGACGCCCACGGACTCGGCTTCGAACTCGACCAGCGCTGGTACATGGGGCGTCTGGACAGCCCCGCGACCGCAGGACACACCGGATTCACCGGCACCACCATGGTCGTCGACCCCGAATCCCGCTCCATCGCCCTGCAGTTCAGCAACCGCTGCCATCCGACGCGCAATTGGGGCTCGACCAACCCGGCCCGCCGCGCCGCGGCCGGCGGCCTGGCAAACGCCATGGCGGTCCGCGCACCGGGCGGTGTCCCCTCCTGGTACTCCGGCATCGGCGACGCGATGACGGCCACGCTCACCACCGCGCTCACCCCCAGGGGCGGGCCGGTCGAGGTGCGGTACGACACCTTCGTCGACACCGAGGCCGGCTCCGACTTCAGCTACCTGGAGTCGAGCGAGGACGACGGCACGAGCTGGCAGGCGGTGCCGGTCACGGCCACCGGCCCGGGTGCGCCGCAGGGCTCGGTGACAACGCTGTCCGGCGGGATGCGTTCATGGTGGCGGGTCTCGGCGCAGCCGACCGTCAACGGCGGCCGGCTGCTGCTGCGATGGCGCTACACGACCGACCCCGAGTACACCGGACGCGGAGTCAACGTCGCCAACGTGCGCGTGTACGACTCCCGCGGTCTGCTGCTCGACGGAAACCGGAGCCCGGAAGCCTTCACCCCGCAGAACTGGACCCTGACCCTGCGCTGAGCCAGTCGGGAGAAGAACACATGGACAGACCGAACGGACAGGTCGATCCGCTGGTCCGGCGCCGCACCCTGATCGCGGGGGCAGGTCTGGCAGCCGCAAGCCTCGCCGTGGGTACGCCGACCCGCGCTGATGACCGCTCACATCCGGTCCTGGCGCCGCGTCAGTATGCGGGACAACGGGTGATCTACTCCTACCCCGGCCTCACACCGCCGCAGAGCCTGCTGGAGAGGATCAGCGGCGGCGAGGTGGCCGGTGTCATCTTCTTCGGCGAGAACATCAGCAGCGAGGCCCAGATCGCCTCCGTCATCGACGAGTTGAACAAGGCGAACGCCGACAGCCCGGTGCAGGCGCCGCTGCTGCTGATGACCGACCAGGAGGGCGGCCTGGTGCGCCGGCTCCCCGGCGAGCCGGTGCTGTCGGAGAAGCAGATCGGCGAGTCCTCCGACCCGGTGGCCGCGGCCTCGCAGGCAGGCACCGGTGCCGGCGAGAACCTCGCCGGCGTCGGCATGAACGTGAATCTGGCGCCCGTGCTCGACGTCTACCAGCAGCCGGGGAACTTCATCGACCAGTACCAGCGGTCGTACGGCATGGATCCGGACGACGTCGCCGCGCTCGGCAGGGCGTTCATCACCGCCCAGCAGCAGACCGGGGTGGCGGCGACCGCCAAGCACTTCCCCGGCCTCGGCGCCGCCACCACCGACCAGAACACGGACGAGGGTCCGGTGACGCTCACGCAGCCCCTGTCGGAGCTGCGTGGCGTGGACGAACTGCCGTACAAGACGGCGGTACCGGCGGGCGTCCAGCTGGTGATGGTCTCGTGGGCGGTCTACCCGGCGCTGGACGGGGAACGTCCCGCCGGTCTTTCACCGGTGGTCGTCCAGCGCGAACTGCGCGGCCGCCTGGGGTTCGCCGGTGTCACCATCACCGACGCGCTCGAAGCGGGGGCGATCGGCTCCTCGTACACCACCGCACAGCGCGCGGTCCTCGCGGCCGGTGCCGGGATGGATCTGATCCTGTGCTCGGCGCGCGATGTGAGCCAGGGCGAGGAGGCGGTGTCGGGCCTCACCAGCGCGCTGGAGGACGGCACGCTCGGCCCGGCCGCCTTCGGCGCCGCGGTGCAGCGCGTGACGGCGCTGCGCGCATGGGTCGGCTGATCACCCGTCGGCGAGGGCCTGCAGCTGTGAGTAGTCCCCGTTGAAGTAGTCCTGGTCGCCGGGGAAGGTGCCGGAGTCGGCGTACTGCCAGAACGTCTGGTAGCCCCACCCGGCGGGCAGGGTGCCGGGCGTGGAGGTGTACGACGCGATCCACAGGGGGTTGTCCGCTCCGAAGGCGCTGCTGTTGCCGGTGCAGGTGGTCCACCAGTCGGTGGTCGAGTAGATCACGGGGTAACGTCCGGTCCTGGCGTGCACTTCGTTGCTGAAGTCGGAGATCCAGCCGACCATGCCGCTCTGGCTGAGCCCGTAGCACTCGGCGCCGTAGGGGTTGTACTCGATGTCGAGCGCGGGTGGCAGCGTCTTGCCGTCCGCGGACCAGCCGCCGCCGTTGTCGACGAAGTAGTCGGCCTGCGCGGTGCCGCTGGAAGTGTCGGGGGTGGCGAAGTGGTACGCGCCGCGGATCATGCCGACGTCGTACGAGCCGTCGTACTGCTGGGCGAAGTACGGGTTGGTGTAGGTGGTGGACTCGGTGGCCTTGATGTAGGCGAACCGGGCGCCGTTGTTCCAGGCGGTCGTCCAGTCGACGTCGCCCTGGTAGGCGCTGACGTCCATTCCGGGCGTCTGTGTGACGAACGGGACGACGGGGTGGTTCCTGGGGTTGCCGCGCTCGTGGGACGGGATCGTCGAGCCTGCCCAGTCGAGTTGGGGGTGCGTGACGCGGTTCCGGGGTGTGGCGGCGCCGGCCGCGGGCGCGCCGAGCAGCACGGCGAGGGCGGCGACCAGCGCTGCGAGGACGGCGGTTGGTCCGGTTCTGTGTCGGGGCATGGGACACCTCCGAAGGCCTGTGGGGGATACCGTGGTATGGCCATGACAGCCACGTATCCGACTGTCGCGCGGGGATCGGCCGTGCGGAACCCTCGCGACAAACCATCATTGGCCGGGCCAATGGTGGTAACGCGACGCGGCGAATTCGGCATCGCCATGACCCGCGCGGGGAGGTATGGCCAGGCGCTCGCACGCTCGTCATCGTCGCCGACCCCGGCTACCAAGCGATACGGATCTACCGTGCGCTCGGCTTCGCCGACGCCGAGCAGCAGGTACAGCTGCACAGCGCTCCACCGGCCGTTCCGGCACCGTGAGGAGCGGAGTGGGGTGGACCTGCCGGCCTGAAAGCGCCGTTACTCCGCCGCGGGGGGCGTGGGCTGCCGGTCCGAGCGGCGCGTGTTGCGGGCCATGAGGAGTGCGGCGACGCCGCCGCACGCGCCGCCGGAGGCCGTGACGAGACCGGAGACGGCGGTGATCACCTGCGCGGTGTCCTCGGCTTCGATCTTACCGAGTTGGCGGTACCGGCCCAACAGCCGCCTCCCGCGCCACTCGGGCGGCCGGCAGCGCCGCGGCGCGGTCGGCAGGGATCAGGCCGATGCGGGTGCGGCGGTCGAGGAGGTCGTCTTCGTCGAGGGCGCCCTCGTGGCGTACGGCCCAGACGAGTTCGGCCATGGTGACCGGGTATCCGGGCAGCACCGGCTCGGCGAGGCCGGGGGCGACGTCGGTGAGGGCCCGGACGGCCAGGGCCTCGGTGCCGTAGCGGTGGACGAGGTGGCGCGGGGCATCGAGGTGCGCCAGACGGCTCGGCGGGGCGGCGCCGACGAGCGGGAGCCGGGTCGTGCGGCACGGGCCGGCGGGCGTCAGGCCGCGGGCGGTGACGGCGGCGTCCACCGCGTCCTGCGCCATCCGGCGGTACGTGGTGAGTTTGCCGCCGACGACGGTGGTCACACCGTCGGACGATGTCAGCACCGCGTGGCGGCGGGAGATGTCCGAGGTCCGGTCGGCCTCCCCCGTGTCGAGGAGCGGGCGCAGGCCGGCGAAGGCGCCCACCACGTCGTCGCGGTGGAGCGGTACGCGGAAGGCCGAGCCGAGGATGTCGAGAAGGAAGCCGATGTCGGCCTCCGGGACCTGAGGTTCGTCCGGGATCGGCCCGTCGACCGGCTCGTCGGTGAGGCCCACGTACACCCTGCCGTCGCCCTGCGGCAGCACCAGCACGAAGCGGCTGGTCTCGCCCGGGATCGGGACGTGGACTCCGGCGGCCAGGCCGCTGAGGCTCTCCGACCGCAGCACCAGGTGGGTTCCGCGGGACGGGCGCAGCCGTACGTCGTCGACGAGCCCGCCCGCCCAGACTCCCGTGGCGTTGATCACGGCCCGGGCCCTCAGCTCGAAGCTCTCACCGGTCAGTTCGTCGCGGACGAGACCGCCCGAGCCGTCGATCGACAGTGCCCGGACCCGGGTGAGGATGCGGGCGCCGTGGGCAGCGGCGGTTCTGGCGATGGCGGTCACCAGCCGGGCGTCGTCGGTGAGTTGGCCGTCCCAGGAGAGCAGGCCGCCGCGCAGCCCGTACGGGCGCAGGGCCGGGGCGAGCCGGAGCGTCTCGACGGCGGAGAGGCGGCGGGGCTTCGGAAGGGTGCTGCGCGCGGTACGGGCCGCGGAGCGCAGCAGGTCGCCGGCCTCCAGCCCGGCCCAGGCCAGGGCGGCCTGGTGACGTGCGGTCAGCGGGGTGAGCGGCATGACGAACGGTTGGGCGTGGACCAAGTGCGGTGCGGTGCGTTCCATCAGCACGCCGCGCTCGACGGCGCTCTCGTAGGCGACGTCCACGTGGCCGGATGCTAGGTAGCGCAGGCCTCCGTGGATCAGCTTCGAGCTCCAGCGCGAGGTGCCGAAGGCGATGTCGTGGGCGTCGACCGCGGCGACCGTCAGGCCTCGGGACGCGGCGTCGAGGGCGACTCCCGCGCCCGTGGCGCCCAGGCCGACCACCAGGACGTCGACGTCGGCGCCGACTGCCAGTTCCGCGAGGTCGCGGGCGCGGCGCTCCGCCGTCAGTGAGCTGCTGCCCGTCGGGCTGTTACCGGTCATGGGGCCAGGGTCCTCTCCAGCAGGTGCCGCAGTTCGTCGTCGAAGGCCTCGGTGGTGAGGGCGGGGTCCGCATCGGGGGCGTCGTCGGTCATCGTCCGCAGGGAGAGCACGAACGACTGGACGACGAGCAGCAGGGTGCGGGCCTGCCGGACGGCGTGGTCGCGGCGGACGGAACCGTCGGCGTGGCCCCTGCGCAGGGCGTCGATGATCAGTTCGAGCAGGGCGTTCTGGCTGGCCCCGCGGCGGTCGAGCACGTACGGGAGCAGCAGTTCGGGGTCGACGTCCACGATCTTGCGGAAGAGCGGGTGGTCGCGCAGCGTGCGCACGCCCTCCACCAGGCCGTCGACGAGCAGCTCCCGCGCCGGGCGCGCACCGGTGCCGTCGGAGCCGCCGTCGGGCCAGGCCTCGGGCATCACACCGACACCGACGGCGACCCACTCACGGGTCATCAGATCGCCGACGAGGGTGCGCAGATCGGGCCAGCGCCGGTAGAGCGTCATCCGGGAGACCCCGGCGCGGCGCGCGACGTCGGTGAGGGTCGTCCGGCGGACGCCCACGGCCAGCACGCAGTCCCGCACCGCGTCGAGCACGGCGTCGTTGTCGGACGTCGTAGCGCCCCGACTGTTGTGACGATTGGACGTCATGTGTCACAGTGTAGTGCATGGACATGTTGTGGAGCGGCTGGGGCGACCCGGCCAAGGCGGCGCCGTTGCCGGAGCCGGTGGTGGGCCTGCTGCGCGACCTGCTCGGGGTGAAGCCGTGCGCCGCCGCGCCCGTCGGCCTCGACTCGGTCGCCGTCGCCCCGTCACGGCTCGACGCCGCAGCCCATGACGAGCTCGCCGTGGCCGTCGGCGGCGCACAGTACGTACGGAGCGACGCCGAGAGCCGCATCCGCCACACGCGTGGCAAGTCGACGCCCGACCTGCTGCGGATCCGCGGCGGCGAGGTGGGGGATGCGCCGGACGCCGTCGTCCTGCCGGGGAGCCACGACGAGGTGCTCGCCGTGCTGCGCGTCTGCACCGGGAACGGGATCGCGGTCGTGCCGTTCGGCGGCGGCACCTCGGTGGTCGGCGGGCTGGCGCCGCGCCCGCACGGCCCGTTCGTCGCGCTGGATCTGCGCCGCCTCGACCGTCTCGTGGAGCTGGACGACGTCTCGCGCACCGCAACGCTCCAGCCCGGACTTCGGGGTCCGCGGGCCGAGCAGCTGCTGAACGAACGAGGCTTCACCCTCGGCCACTTCCCGCAGTCGTTCGAGTGGGCCACCATCGGCGGATTCGCCGCCGCCCGCTCCAGCGGCCAGGCATCCTCCGGCTACGGCAGGTTCGACGAGATGGTGGTGGGGCTGACGGTCGCCACGCCGAAGGGCACGCTGCAGCTGGGCCGCGCGCCCCGCTCGGCCGCCGGGCCCGACCTGCGTCAGCTCGTCCTCGGCTCCGAAGGGGCCTTCGGCGTGATCACCTCGGTGACGGTACGGGTGCGCCCGGCGCCTGGGACGAGGCTCTACGAGGGCTGGCGGTTCCCGTCGTTCGACGCGGGTGCGACGGCGCTGCGCACACTCACCCAGGACGGGCCGACGCCCACCGTGCTGCGGCTGTCCGACGAGACCGAGACCATGGTGGGCCTGGCGAAGCCCCAGGCCATCGGCGACGGGGGCGGGGCGGGCGACGGCCTGGGGGCGGCCGGATGCCTGGCCGTCGCCGGGTACGAGGGCGAGGCGGCGGAGACGGCACAGCGCCAGGCCCGCGTCCACGAAGTGCTTCGTGCCTGCGGTGGCGAGTACCTGGGTGAGGAGCCGGGCAGCAGTTGGGCGCACGGCCGCTATTCCGCCCCCTATCTGCGCGACGCGCTGCTCGACGCCGGGGCCTTCGCCGAGACGCTGGAGACGGCCACCTTCTGGTCCGGGCTCCCCGAGCTGTACGAGGCGGTGCGGCAGGCGGTCACCACCACGCTCACCGAAGCGGGGACGCCGCCCCTGGTGATGTGTCACATCTCGCACGTCTACCCGGCTGGTGCCTCCCTCTACTTCACGGTGGTGTCGGCGCAGGGCGACGACCCGGTGGCCCACTGGGCACCCGCGAAGCAGGCGGCGTGCGAGGCGATCCTCCAGCACGGCGGCACGATCAGCCACCACCACGGCGTCGGCACCGACCATCTGCCCTGGTACACCCGGGAGATCGGCCCGATCGGCGCGGAGGTGCTGCGTGCGGTGAAGGCGACGCTCGATCCGGCGGGGATTCTCAACCCCGGGATTCTCGTGCCTCGTTCGGAGGATGACCGATGAGACAGTTCACCGCCGTCGTCAACCCCACCGCAGGCGGCTCGGCCGGGGTGGCTGCGTTGATCCCGCTCGCCCGGACGCTGCGGGCGGCCGGGGCCGAGGTCGAGGTGGAGTACAGCCGCGACCTGGACCACGCCCGCGAGCTGGCCCGGCGCTCCGGGGAGCGCGGGCGCGTCGTGCTCGGGGTCGGCGGCGACGGCATGGCCGGCTGTGTGGGCGGTGCGCTCGCCGGTACGCAGGCGCTTCTCGGGCTCGTACCGGCGGGCCGGGGCAACGACTTCGCCAGAGCGCTCGGGCTGCCGTCCGATCCCGACCGTCTCGCCGACATCCTGCTGCACGGTGAGCCGAAGGCCGTCGACGCCATCGCGGTGGAATCGGCCATCCATCACGGGACGGCGGTCCTGGGCAGTGTGTACGCGGGGGTCGACGCCGTCGCCAATCGCCACGCCAACCGCTCCCGGGCGCTGCCCGGCGCGGCCGCCTACTACGTGGGAGGGCTGCGGGCGGTGCTCTCCTGGCGCCCCGCCTCCTACCGGATCACCGTGGACGGCACACCGTACGAACGGCGCGGCTACACCACGGTGGTGGCCAACTCGGCGTTCTACGGCTTCGGCCGCCTCATCGCACCCGACGCCCGGCTGGACGACGGGCTCCTCGACGTGGTCGTCATCAACCACGCCCCCAAACGCCTGTTCTTCACCGTGATGAACGAGCTCAAGACCGGCAGCCACATCAGGCGCCCGCAGGTGGAGATCCTGCGCGGCAAGGAGGTCAGGATCGAGGCGGACCGCGACCTGCCCTACGGCGCCGACGGCGAGGTCGACGCCACCTTGCCGGTGACCGCCCGCGTGTTGCCGGGCGCGCTCACCGTCCTGTACTGAATGCTGTTCTCCATAATCTGCTGAGTGTCCCTGCGCCCATCGGCTCGTTGAGACGCATATGACTGCGACACCGCAGACTCAGGTGCTCTGGCGTCCGGCGCCCGCGGGACATCCTCCGCCCGCGCCGCCGACGCCGGAGACACCGATCTACGCGACTCTGCTCCGCCATTGGCGGGACGAGGGCCGGTGTCTGCCCGGCGAGTGGGACGACGAGTGGGCACAGTTGGCCTCGCGCCCGCCCTGGCCGGCCGACTGGGGCGACCGGCAGAAGGTGCCGGCGCCTCGCCGCTCCACCAGTGATCGTCCGTAGGTCAACGCCCTTCAGGGCGGTGGCGGCCCCATAACACTCCTGCAAAGGTGCGCGCGCAGCTACTTCCCGGCCATTAGCGGAATCTTTACGATGCCCTTGCCCGGAGCCCATTACCCCATGTCGCGATCTTCATCGCCTCATGTCGCGATCTTCCGGGCGCAGCTCGTGCAGCTCCCCCCACCTCGTCCTCGCCGGAACAAGAGGTGCACCATGGACGCGTCGCAGACCGCAGCAGTCGCTCCTGTAACGCCCAAGAACCCCGGTCTCAAACGGGACATCGGCCTGATCGGCCTCATATGGACCTCAGAAGGGTCCATCATCGGATCGGGCTGGCTGTTCGGGGCGCTGTTCGCGGCCCAGGCCGCCGGAACAGCCGCTCTGATCTCCTGGGTGATCGGGGCGGCCGCCATCATCATTCTCGCCTTCGTCCACGCCGAACTGGGGGCGATGTACCCGGTGGCGGGCGGCACCGCCCGCTTCCCGCACTACGCCTTCGGCAGCGCCGCGGGCGCCTCGTTCGGCTGGTTCTCCTGGCTGCAGGCGGTCACCGTCGCCCCGATCGAGGTCATGGCGTCCGTCGACTACCTCAGCGTCCACGCGAGCTGGGTCGAGTCGAGCAAGGACCACCTCACGGCGCGCGGCTACGCCCTCGCCGTGGTGTTCATGGCGGTTTTCGTCATCGTCAACTGGTACGGCATCAAGTTCCTGGCGCACACCAACAGCGCGGCGACGTGGTGGAAGGTGGCCGTCCCGGTCTTCACCGTCCTCGTCCTCGCCTTCACCCACTTCCACGGCAGCAACTTCGGGGTCGGCGGCTTTGCGCCGTTCGGTACCAAGGGAGTCCTGTCGGCGGTGAGCACCAGCGGCATCATCTTCGCGCTGCTCGGCTTCGAACAGGCGGACCAGCTCGCGGGCGAGAGCCGCAATCCGGCGAGGGACATTCCGCGTGCCGTCATCGGCTCCATCCTCCTCGGTGCGGTGATCTACGTCGCGCTGCAGGTGGTGTTCATCGCGGCGCTGCCGCACAGTGCCTTCGCGCACGGCTGGGCCAACCTCGCCTTCACCGCCAAGGCAGGGCCGTTCGCCGGCCTCGCCACCACCGTCGGCCTCGGCTGGCTGGCCACACTCCTCTACATCGACGCGGTCATCTCCCCCAGCGGAACCGGCTTGATCTACGCGACCGCCACCTCCCGCGTCTCCTACGGCCTGTCCCGCAACGGGTACGTCCCGGCAATCTTCGAGCGCACCAGCAAGCGCGGTGTGCCGTGGTTCGGGCTGCTCTTCGCCTTCGTGATGGGTCTTGTGGTCTTCCTGCCGTTTCCGACCTGGCAGAAACTGGTCGGCTTCGTGACCTCCGCGAGCGTGCTGATGTACGCGGGTGCACCGCTCGCCATCGGCTGCCTGCGCAAGCAGGACCCGGACCGGCCACGCCCGTACCGGCTGCCGGGTAGCTGGTTCTGGGCTCCGGTAGCGTTCGTCGTCGCCAACCTGATCATCTACTGGTCCGGCTGGGACACGCTGTGGCGGCTCGGCCTCGCCATCGTGCTCGGCTATCTGCTGCTCGGCGGCTCGGCGCTGTTCAAGCTCAACCCGAAGGTGCCGCACATGGACTGGAAGTCCGCGCAGTGGCTGCCGGTTTACCTCCTCGGCATGGGCGTCATCTCCTGGCAGGGCGGCTTCTGCAGCTCCGGCCCGGCCTCGTCGGTGTCCTGCGGTGCCACCGACCGGATTCCGCTGTGGTGGGACATCGTGATCATCGCGGTGTTCAGCCTGGTCATCTACTACTGGGCGCAGGCAGTCCGGCTGCCGGACGAGGAGACCCAGGAATACATCGGCTCGGTGGAGGTCGTCGCCACCGACTGAACGGACGAGCAGTGCGCACCGGCCACCCCGCCACGGGATGGCCGGTGTTCTTCTGCGGGTCCGCTGCGGACTACGACGCCGGTGCGGGCCAGGCCGTCACCGGGCCGCGGACGGTGAGGCGGACGGTCGTCCCGCTCGCCAGCCGCACCCCCTCGGGCAGCCGGGCGCGCAGCAGTTCGGGGAGGTGGTCGCCGGTGGTCTGCGGGCGGACGGTGAGCATCGTGTCGTGGCCGAAGTACTCGCAGGCCTCGACGCGCGCTTCGAGCACCCCGTCCCCCGGCCCGCGCTCGCCCGCCAGGGCCAGCTGCTCGGGACGGATCAGGACCGTGCCGCTGCCCGCCACGCCGGCGGATTCGCGCAGCGTCAGCCGCCCCAGCGGTCCGGCGTCGGCGGTGCCGTCGCCGGTGAGGGTGGCGGTGAGGAGGTTGGCGTCGCCGACGAAGGCGGCGAGCGTCGGGTCGTTCGGGGTGTCGTAAAGCTCCTGTGCGGTGCCGTGCTGGGCGATGAGCCCGTCGCGCAGCACCGCGATCCGGTCGGCAGTGGACAGCGCCTCGTCCTGGTCGTGGGTGACGAGGATCGCGGTGGTCCCGGTGGTACGCAGGATGGCGAGGATGTCGGAGCGGACGCTGGCGCGCAGCGCGGTGTCGAGGGCGGAGAACGGTTCGTCGAGCAGGACGACCGACGGGTTGTGCGCGAGCGCCCTCGCGAGGGCGACGCGTTGCTGCTGTCCCCCGGAGAGCTGGTGCGGGTGGCGTTCGGCGAGGCTGGTCAGGCCGGTCAGCTCCAGCAGCTGGTCGACGCGGCCGTCGCGGCGCGCGGCGCGGCTCAGCGCGAAGCCGATGTTGGCGCGCACGCTCAGGTGCGGGAAGAGTGCGCCGTCCTGGGGCACGTAGCCGATGCGGCGCTTCTCCGGGGCGAGGGTGCGTTTGCCGTTGTCGGCGACGACGTGCCCGAGCTCCACCGTGCCCACGTCGGCGCGCTCGAACCCGGCGATCACGCGCAGCAGGGTGGTCTTGCCGCTGCCGGACGGGCCGAGGAGCGCGGTGATGGTTCCCTTCTCGACAGTCAGGTCCACGCCGTGCAGCACGGGGGTACGGCCGTACGCCTTGCGGACGCCCGTGATCCGGACCGCGACCACGGGACTGGCCGGTGTCTCGCTCATACCGCACTCCTGTTGTCGGAACTCCGCCTGTCGAACCATGTCCCCAGCAGATAGCCGGGAATCACGGCGAGCGCGACCATGGCCGCCGCGTACGGCGCCGCGGCAGCATACGACTCGTCGTTCTGGAACGCCCAGAACTGGGTGGCCAGCGTCCGTACACCGGCCGGCAACAGCACCAGCGTCGCGGTGAGTTCGGTGACGACGGAGAGGAACACCACGCAGAAGCCCGCAGCGATGCCGGGTGCGAGGAGCGGCAGGGTGACCCGCAGCAGCACCGCGGCCGGTCGTCTGCCGAGCGAGCGGCCCAGCTGTTCGAGACGGGCCGGTGCCTGCGCCGCGGAGGCCCGCACGCTGACCAGGGCCAGGGGGAAGAAGAGCACGGCGTACGCCGCGATCATCAGCACCGGGCTCTGGTAGAGCCCGAAGGCGAACCGTTCGGCGAAGAAGACCAGCGACATCGCGATCACCATCCCGGGAAGCCCCTGAACGATCAGGGTGCCCCGCTCCAGCAGGACGGCGACCGGGCTGCGGTGCCGCTCGACGAGAAGCGCGACGGGGACGGCGAGCACGGTGGCCGCGGCGGCGGCGAGCAGCGCGTACAGCAAGGTGGTGACGGTGGCGGACGGCACGGAGGCGATCGCGGGCAGTGTGGTGGTGTCGGGCTGTCCGAGCCAGTAGCCGAGGGTGGCCACCGGCACGCCGAGCGACAGCACCGCGAGGGCCGCGGCGCCGAGCGTGACCCACACGGCGTGCAGGCCCAGCCGGTGCCGGACGGGCGGGCGCCGGGTGCCGGAGGCGCGCGCGACGCGGGCGCGGCCGTTGGCGTAGTGCTGCCCGGCGAGCACGGCGAGTGCCAGCAGGACGAGGACGATCGACAGGGCACAGGCCGTCGAGGCGGAGAAGCCGACCTCGAACTGCGTGAAGATCTCCGTGGTGAAGGTCTGGAACCGCATGATCTCGAATGCGCCGTACTCGGCGAGCAGCGCAAGGCACACCATCAGGCAGCCGCCGAGCAGTGCGGGACGGACCTGACGGAGCGTCACCCTACGGAAGACGGCCCACGGCCCGAGTCCCAGCGAACGGGCGGCCTCTTCGAGCCCGGGGTCGGTGTTGCGCAGCGCCGCGGCCACCGGCAGGTAGACCAGCGGGTTGAGGCTGAGCGTCATCACCAGCACCGCACCGGTGAGGCCGTGCAGCGAGGGTGCGATCGAGGACCAGGTGTAGCCGACGATGAAGTCGGGGATGGCGAGCGGCACGACGATGAGCGTCGACCACATCCGGCGCAGCGGCAGATCGGTGCGTTCGGTGGTGTACGCGGCCGCGGTCCCGAGGACCGCGCACAACGCCGTGACGCACAGGGCGAGTTCCACGGTGTCGGTGAGAAGCCGCGCGGTCAGGGAACGGAAGAGCACGCGGCTGACCTGCGGCCACCCTGTGTGCGCCGCCTCGATACCGAGGAAGACCACGGGCAGCAGGACCGCCGCCGCCACGGCGCATGCGAGCGCGAGCAGCACAGCCGGCGGCCGCCGCGGACGTATCCGCGACGGCTGCGACGCTCCTGCGACCGGTGCGACGGCGGCGTCCATCACAGCAGCTGTGCCTTCTGCAGCAGGGAGACGGCGGTGGAGCCGTCACCAAGGTCGGCGACGGTGATGGAGTTGGGGTGCAGCGTGTCGAGCGGCGGGAGCTCGGAGTTGGCCGCGACGCCGGGACGGATGGGGTACTCGAAGCTGTCGGAGGTGGCGATGATCTTCTGTGCGGTGTCGGAGGTGAGGAACTCCTGGAACTTCTCGGCTGCTGCCTTGTGTGTCGAGGACTTCAGCACGGCCGCGCCGGAGACGTCGAGCACATAGCCCGGGTCGCCCGCGGCGAAGTAGGCCACCTTGGAGTGGGTCTTGCCGATGCCGCCGTCCTGCACGGCCTGCCGGTACCAGTAGTAGTTGTCGACCAGGCCGATCGCGGCCTGCCCCCTGTCGACGTCGGAGGTGACCGTCTCGTTGTCGGGCACCATGTGACTGGCGGCGTTGGCCTTGAGCGCCGCGAGCCACTGGTCGGCCCTGGCCGTTCCGTAGGCCTTGGCGACCGAGGTGACCACCGGCTGGAGGTCGGTCTCGCCGCCGGCAAGAGCGATCCTGCCCTTCCACTTGGGGTCGGCGAGCTGCAGGACGGTGGTCGGCGTCTGGCCGGCCGGGACCTGGCCGGTGTTCACCACCATCACCGACACCCGGGCCGAGACGCCCACCCAGTCGCGCCCGCCGGAGCCGCCTGCCGGCGAGTCGTACTTGGCGGGGACGGCTGCGAGCGCGGCGCCGGAGGCGGGCGCGAGCAGGCCGCTCGCCTGAAGCGACTCGAGGGCCGGGGAGTTCTCGGTGTAGAAGACGTCGGCCGGGGACTTCGCGCCCTCCTGCCGAATCTGCTGGGCGAGGGCGTCCTCGTCGTCGCTGCGGATGTTCACCTTGATCGACGGGTTCTGCTTCTCGAAGGCGGCGACCAGATCCTGCGTGGTCTGCTCGTGCTGCCCGTTGTAGAGGGTGATCGTGGTGGTTTTGCCGTCGGCGGAGGAACCGCCCGTGGAGCCGCCGAGGGCGCTGCAGCCTGTGGCACCGACAGCGATGGCACAGACGGGCACGACGACGGCGAGGAGCGGGCGGCGCATGAAGACCCCTTCGTTCAACTTCGTTCAACGGCCGACCTCGACGCGGGCCAGCGACTTAGGTCAGCCTAACTTAACCGAGGCATACCTTATCTCTCCGCCCCTGAACGGCCGCAAGAGGGGGTCGGTTCAATCGCCCCAGCCGCCCGAAATTCCTTAAATCACCTAAATCGTTTCATAACTCTCATCGATGTGGGCATGGCCGACAAGCGCCGCCACGGCGCCGATCGCGATTCATGTGATAGGTGTGTAAGCATATTTCAGGTATCTTGTGCGCTCTCTGCCTGGTGCTTCCCCTTCCCACCCCTTCCCGGCGCCACGCGCCGCATCGAGAGGACCCTGCCCTGCCCACGGTCGACCGCGCGCCGCGCAGGCACCGCATCCGGCGCCGCGCTGACATGCCCCTCCTCGGCGGCGTCCGCCCGCCGATCGCCGCGCTCCTGTGTCTGCTGCTCGCGGTGGCCGGATTCACCGCACTCGGTCTCGGCACCATCCGTGGGCAGCAAGTCCCGCAGGCGGTACGCGACGAGGAGGGGCGGATCGCCGCCGACACCGCCGTCTCGGTCCGCACCTCCCTGACCGCGCAGGCCACGACGCTGCGCAGAACCGCCGCCGCGTATGCGCCCACGACCCGCTCCACTCCCGCCACGGTGGTCAAGTCCTTGCTCCCCACGCGGGGTTCGGTGCGCGGCGGTGCGCTGCTCGACCCGAAGACGGGCAGCGTTCTGGCAGCGACAGGCGAGGCCGTGCCGCTCACCGGTGTGGACGTGGCGGCGATGGCGGGCAGCGGCACTGACGCCATCCCGCCCCGTCTTGTGTCCTCCGGCAACGGCGGGCCGCGCCTGCTGCTCTTCGCCTTCGTGACCCTTCCCTCGGGTGGCCAGACCCAGGACGCCAACCAGGACCAGGGGCAGGACCTGACGCAGAGCCAGAGCCGGAAGCAGTGGCTGCTCGCCGCCTCCGAGACACTCACCGCTCCCCCCGTGCACGGCGCCGGCCGTACCGCGCAGCTCGTGGACCGGGACGGGAACGTGCTCGCCACGACGGCCCCGAGCACAGCCCCGCTCCCCGGAGACGGTGGCCGCTCGCTGGCGGCCGCCGCGGCGGGCTCGGCCGACGCCCAAGCCGCCGGCGCCTCCGGGACCCTCCTCGGCGGTACGGCGGGCGGGCAGCGCACCGTGGCCGGGTGGGCCTCCGTCGCCCAGGCCGGCGGCACGGGCGACACCGCCGAGCTCGGCCTGACCGTGCTCACCTCCGCCGCCGTGCCGCTCACCGCCGACACCACCGGATACGGCCGGTTCGCCCTCGTCGCGGCCGCGGCCCTGGCGGGAATCGCGGTGCTGGTCTGCCTGCTGCTGTGGGCCACCGTGCAGCGCCCCGTGCTCCGCCTGCACCTCTCCGCCGCCCGGCTCGCCCGCGGCATCCAGGGCGGTCCGGAGGCGGAGGACGAGCTGGCCCGGCCCGTCCCGGTCCCCGCATTCGGCGAACCCGCCCGAATCGGCCGGGCATTGGAGTCGGTACGGCAACAACTGCTCGGCGAGGCCGGGCCGCAGGAGCCGCTGACTCGGCGCGGGCCCGGCACCCGGTGCGTGGTCGTCGTCTGCACCCTGCTGGTCGCCGCGTGGGCGGGACCGATGCTGTTCGTCGACAACCGTGCGGATCCGGCGACGGCGGTGCCCGCCACCGTCGTCACCGACCAGCAGGCGCGCACCGAGGCGGCCGCCGACCGGGTCCGCCAGTCGCTGGACGCGTCCTCCACCGATCTCACCGACGTGGCCTCCCTCATCGCGGGCAAGTCCCCGGCGGACGAACGCAGGACGCTCCGGCGCACGCTCACCGACCACCGCCAGTTCCGGTCGCTGTACCTCCTGGACGGCACCGGGAAGATCCTGCTGCGGGTGGGCGAGACACCTCTGCGCACCCTCGTCCACGCACCGACGGGCAGCGGCATCACCCGCGTCAACACCTCCGGCCGAATACCGGCGATCGCCGCCTACTCCCGCATCCCTCGGGTGAAGGGTTCCGGCGCCGCGGCCGTGCTCTTCGGCGAGATCGACGTCAAAGCGCTGGACAGCCTGCTGCCCGCACCCGGCCTCGGCAGCGTGTGGCTGGCCGACGACCACCACAAGGTGCTCGCGGCAAGCGTCGGCTTCCGCGCCTTCCAGGCACTGCCCGCCTCCGGATTCACCCGCCTCGCGGCGGACAGCGAGGGCGCGCCCGGGACCGCGGGCATCGCGGTGTCGGCGGTCCTGCCCACGGGGGCGTCCGCATCGTCCGGCCCCTCCGTGGCGGCCGCGGCACCGCTCGCGCTGACCGGACCGGCCGCCGGGCTCGGCTGGCGGGTGGTGGCCGCCGAACCCGCCCAGGCGCTCAATCTGACCGCGTACCAGGCCCAGTGGCGCACCATGCTCGCCGGACTGCTCGCGCTGGCCCTCGGCGTCGCCTGCCTGGCCTGGCTGCACATCGTGGTGATCCGGCCGCTGCGCGCCCTGACCCGGCTCGCCGAGCGGCTGGCGGGCGGAGACCGCAGGACCGTGCTGTACCCGGTCAACCACGACGAGACCGGTTCGGTGACACGCGGACTCGAACTGCTCCGGCAGGCGCTGGCCGAGCGGGAACGCCTGGGCGGGCAGGCTCGCGTCCACATTCCCGCCCAGGTCTCCCGGGCCGAGACCGCGCAGTGGCGGTAGAAGGGCGAACTGACGTGCTTTTCCTTTATGTCGTGCTGCTGCTCACCTGCGGTGTGCTGCTGGTCGCCGGAGTCCTGGAGCAGCGGCGCCACTACGCGTCGCTGGAGCAGATCCCCACGCGAGTGCTGGTCAACGGCATCCGCGGCAAGAGCTCGATCACCCGGCTGTGCGCCGGGGCGCTGCGCGGCGGCGGCGTCGTTACCGTCGCCAAGACCACCGGCACCGCGGCCCGGTTCATCCACCCCGACGCCACCGAGGAGCCGGTCTACCGCAAGTTCGGCCTCGCCAACGTCGTCGAGCAGATCGGCATCGTGCGCCGCGCGGCGACATACCGGCCCGACGCGCTGGTGATCGAGTGCATGGCGGTGATGCCCGCACTGCAGGAGATCAACCAGGAGAAGCTGATCCGCTCCACCATCGGCGTGCTGTGCAACGTGCGCGAGGACCATCTCGCCGAGATGGGACCGACGTTGGACGACGTCGCCCGCTCGCTGTGCCGCTCGATGCCGGTCGACGGGGTCTGCGTCACCGCCGAACGGGAGCGGCTGCACATCCTTCAGGAGGAGGCCGACAAGCGGAACTGCCGCCTGATCGCGGTCGATCCCGAGTCGGTGACCGACGAGGAACTGCGCGGCTTCAGCTGGTTCACCTTCAAGGAGAACGTGGCCATCGCACTGGCGGTGGCCGAACTGATGGGCGTGGACCGGCAGACGGCCCTGCGCGGCATGTGGGATGCGCCGCCCGACCCGGGTGTGCTCTCCGTGGAGCGATACCGGACCGAGGACGGCAAGCGGCTGCGCTTCGCCAACGTCTTCGCCGCCAATGACCCCGAATCCACGCTGATGAACGTCCGCCAACTGGAGGAGCTCGGCGCGATCCGGCAGCCGCTGCACGTGGTCGTCAACTGCCGTCCGGACCGGGTGGAGCGCAACGGGCAGATGGGGGCGATCGTCCCCGGCCTGGCACCGGAGACCGTCTTCCTCATCGGGCACCCGACCAAGAGCGCCAGGGACGGCATCCCGGCCGACTGGCAGGGCCGCGTGGTGGACCTCGGCGGCGACCGGCGCGACCCGGAGGAGCTGACCCGCGACATCCTGGGCGAACTGGGCCCGGTCTCCTCGCTGGTGGCGATCGGCAACATCCACGGCCAGGGGGAGCTGTTCCTGGAGTGCCTGGCCGAACTCGATCTCGACGACACCGAGGAGCCGCTGACTCATCAGCCCGCCGGTGACGGCCGCAGCAACGAGGACACCCTCCAGATCGCGGTGGCGCGCCCGCCCCAGCCCGAGCCGTACAGCTGGGTGGCGCCGCTGGAGACCCCGGCATTCGGGCTGCACATTCCAGGGCAGCGCGAGCTGGCGCGACGCGCCGCCGCACGCCAGGCGGCGCGCACGCATTCCGTACCGGAAGCCCTGCCCGAACGGCCCCTGCCGGAACAGCCCCTGGCCGAAGAGCCCTTGCCCGCCGACCCGTACCACGCGATGAGGAAGCCCCTGTGATCCCCGCTACCGTCACCCCGCAGGCCGCCGCACTGGGAATCGCCCTGGGCCTGGTCTTCTCCTTGGTCTGCTACCTGACCACCAACCTCTCCCCCGGCGGCATGATCACCCCCGGCTGGCTCGCGCTGACCATGATCACCGATCTGGGGATGGCCGCGATGATGGTCGGCGTCTCGGCGCTCACCTTCGCCGTCACCAAGGTGCTGCAGCGCAACGTGATCCTGTACGGGAAACGGCTGTTCGCCGCAGTGGTGCTGTCGGCCGTACTGATGCAGACCACGGTGATGCTCATCCTCCAGCAGGAGTTCCCCCTGCTGTACACGACCCAGACCCTGGGCTTCATCGTGCCGGGTCTGATCGCCTATCAGCTCGTGCGGCAGCCGCTGGCCGCCACCACCATCTCCACCGCCGCGGTGACCGTGGCCACCTACGTGGTGCTCCTCGCCGCGCTGCTGCTCGGTGCGCTGCCTACCGGCTGACCGGCCCGCCACCTCTGTTCCGCCCGTACGCACCCCAGATGAGGCCCGTCATGCACCCCGACCGCCGCCCGCGCCGCACGCCGAACCGCCGTCAGGTCCTCGGCGCCCTCGCCGGGATCGCCGCGGCCGGCGCGGCCGGGGGGTATGCCTGGGACCGGTTCGGCCGCGGCGACGGCACGGGCGGCGCGGGCGGCGCGGGCGGCGCGGGCGGCGCGGCCGGGGCGCCCACCGCGGTGCCGTCCGGCGGCTACGCCTTCGAGCGGCTCACCGGCCCGGCCCGCACGGTGGTGCGGACCACCGACGGCAGCGCGCTCGCCACCTTCACCGATGGCGCACGCACGGCCGTTCTGACCGGCCCGGCCCGCACCTTCAGCGAGCCGCGTACGACCAGCGCCGTGGTGCACAGCACGGCGTGGATACGGTTGCTCCCGTCTGTGTGGCGGCAGGGCGAGGAGTCGACGTCCTGGTTCCGGCAGTGGTTCCCCCGGACGCTCGCCGACCGCAGCCCGGACGTGCTCGCCGTGGCGTTCCAGTACGGCGACGGGGCCCCGGACCTGTACACCAAGTCCGGCCTGCGCTATGCCGGTCGAGCCCATTTCGGCCCGCACGTGCCCGGTGTCGCCTCGCCGCTCGACTTCCATTACCACGACGAGAAGTCCGACTTCTACGACTACCTCGGCATCCCGTGGACGTTCCCGGACGGCACGCGGGTCACCCCGCAGCAGGCCCGCTACGGCGACGTGGACTGCTCGGGGTTCCAACGTCTCGTCTGGGGCTACCGCATGGGTTACCCCATGCACGACACCGACACCCCTGGCATCGGCCTGCCCCGTCGGGCATACGCCATCTCCGCGTACGCACCTGGTGTGCTGCTGATTCCCGACACCAACCAACGGCCCACCGACATCAGCATGCTGCAACCCGGCGACCTCGTCTTCTTCTCCATCAACATCGGCAGACCGCACGCCATCGACCACTGCGGCATGTACATGGGCCTGGACAACGGCGGCCGCCCCCGCTTCTACTCCAGCCGCTCGGCCGCCGACGGACCGACCATGGGCGACCTGGCCGGCGTCGCCACCCTGGACGGCAACGGCTTCTACGCCCAGGGGCTGCGAACGGCCCGGCGCCTGTGACTGCGACGACACCGACGACGCGCTCGGCGCCGTCCGACCGACACCATCCCGCCACGAGAGACCCCGCCATGGCCACCATCCCCGTCACCAGGGAACCCGCCACGCACCGCCGCCGCTCCTCAAGGAGAGCCACTCCCCGCCAGGGCTCGCGCCCGGCCTGGGAGTTGCCGGCGCTGCTGCTGGTGCTCACGCTCGCCACGGTCCTGTACACCTGGGGCATCGGCCACGCCTCGATCCACCCGTTCTACAGCGCGGCCGTGCGGTCGATGTCCACCAGCTGGCGCGCCTTCCTCTACGGCGGTCTCGACCCCGGCGGTTCGATCACGGTCGACAAGATCCCCGGTGCGCTGTGGCCGCAGGCGGCGAGCGTCTGGTTGTTCGGCCCCCACAACTGGGCGGTGGCACTCCCCCAGGTGATCGAAGGGCTGCTCACCGTCTGGATGCTGTACCGGATCGTCCGTGCCTGGGCCGGGCAATTGGCCGGCCTGCTCGCCGCGCTGGTGCTCACGCTCACGCCCGTCACCGTCGTCCTCACCCGCAACACCATCCCGGACACGCTGCTCACCCTGCTGCTGGTGCTCGCCGCCGGGTCGCTGCAGAAGGCGGCGCGGACCGGGCGGCTGCTGCCGCTGCTCGTCTGCGGGGTGTGGGTGGGGCTGGCCTTCCAGGCGAAGATGCTGCAGGCCTGGCTGGTGCTGCCGGTCTTCGCCGTCGTCCACCTGCTGGGCGCGCCCGGCTCGGTGGTGCGGCGGGGGCTGCAGGTGCTGGCGGGCGGGATCACGGCGCTCGCCGTCTCCTGCTCCTGGCTGCTGCTGGTGTGGGTGACGCCGGCGGCGGACCGTCCCTACCTCGACGGCACGACCAACAACAACCCGTTCACCCTGGTCTTCGGCTACAACGGGCTGAGCCGTTTCGGCAAGGATCCGAGCGCGCTCGGCGCCGTCTCCGGCACCGCCGCCAGCCGCACCACGGGCAACACCGGCTGGACGATGCTGGTCAACCACACCGTGGGCCCGCAGATCGCCTGGCTCCTTCCGCTCGCTGTGATGGCGGCGGTGCTCGGCGTGGTGTGGCGCAAGGGGCAGCCCCGCACCGACGCGCTGCGCGCCGGATACCTGCTGTGGGGCGGATGGCTGGCGGTGCACGCGGTGGTGTTCAGCTCCTCCAACGGCAACCACGGCTACTACACAGCGGTGTTCGCGCCCGCGCTGGCCGCGCTGGCCGGCGGAGGCCTTGCCGTCTTCCGGTCCGCGTACGAGGAGGGCGGCGCGCGACGGGCGGTGCTGCCCGTCGCGATCGGCCTGACCGCGGTGTGGGCCGCGATCCTCGACAGCGGGCACACCGCATTCGCCGCCTGGCTGCTCCCGGTACCGGTACTGCTGGGCCTTTGCGGGGCGCTCGGGTTGTGGTCGAGCGGACCGCGGACGAGCGAGCGGGCGGTGCGGGCCGCCTTCGCCACCGGTGTGGCAGCGGTACTGACCGCACCGGCGGTCTGGGCGGTTTCCTCGCTCGACCCGCTCTACGCCGGTGCATCGACCTCGCCGCTGGCCGGGCCGGTGGGCAGCAGCTATCTCAGCATGCTCCACCACGGCTCCGGCGGATACGTGGGCCTGCACACCCCGTCGGCCCGGGACGCCGCGCTGCTCGGTTACCTCACCGCCCACCGCGACGGCGCGCAGTACCTTCTCGCCACGCAGGCCGCCTACAGCGCGGAGCCGCTGCTGCGGGCCACCTCGCAGCCGATGCTCGTGATGGGAGGGTTCACCGGCGTCACCCCGTTCCCGACCGTGGAGCAGCTGAGCGATCTGGTCTCCGCCGGAAGGCTGCGCTATGCCCTGCTCACCACCGCGCGCCCGTCCACTCCGGACACCGCCTGGGTCACGGCGCACTGCACCCGCATCCCGCCCAGCGCATTCGGACGTACGTCGGCCGGCAGCTTCACCCTCTACGACTGCGGGGCCGCGCGTCGGTAGCATGAGCCGTCGATTCATGCAGCAGGGGGAGGATGCACTATGCAGGCGGACATCAAGGGCAGCACGATGCCGGTGCTGGAGGTCCAGCTCGCGCCGGGAGAAACAGTGGTGTCGACGCACGGTGAGCTGTCGTGGATGTCGGCGAACGTGCGGATGTCGCAGACCACCAGGTCGGGCGGGGGCGGCGGCGGGTTCATGAACACCCTCAAGCGCGCGGTGGGCGGCGGCGGGCTGTTCCTGACGCAGTATCAGGCACAGGACGGTCCCGGCCTGGTGGCCTTTGCGGCGAAGGTGCCCGGCCACATCGTGCCCGTCGACATCGCGCCGGGCCGCGGCTTTCTGGTCCACCGCCACGGCTGGTTGTGCGGCACGCTGGGCGTCAGCCCGACCGTCGGTCTGCAGCAGTCCTTCCGCGGCGGTCTGTGGGGCGGCGACGGTTTTGTGCTGCAGCGGCTGGAGGGCCAGGGGCGCGCCTGGATCGAGCTGTCGGGGGAGCTGACCCAGTACATGCTCGGTCCCGGGCAGACCATGCTCGTCCACCCCGGACATGTGGGCATGTTCGAGGAGCAGGTGCAGTTCAACATCACCACCGTTCCGGGCGTCGCCAACAAGATCTTCGGCGGCGACGGCTACCACCTGGTCGCACTGACCGGACCCGGCCAGATCTGGCTCCAGAGCATGCCACTGCCGAACCTGGCCCACGCGCTCGAGCCGTACATCACCCGCGAGGCCGGCGCGAGCAGCGCCGAGGGCGCCGGCATCGGCTCCATCGTCGGCGGCATGCTGCGCAGCTGAAGGAGACGGGCGCCGAGGCCGCCGGCGTCACTGCAACTGGCGGCGGACCAGCGCGTGGAAGAGGCCGCCCGCGTCGGCGAGCAGTTCGGCGGGCGGCCCCTGCTGGGCGATCCGGCCGTCCGCCATGACAATCACCCGGTCCGCGTCCATGACGGTGGACAGCCGGTGGGCGATCACGATGCGCGTGGCCCGCAGTTGGCGGGTGCTGTCGATCACGACGCGCTGGGTCTCGTTGTCCAACGCGCTCGTGGCCTCGTCGAAGAACAGGATGCGCGGGCGCCGGATCAGGGCCTGGGCGATCATCAGGCGTTGCCGCTGACCTCCGGAGATGGTGCTGCCGCCGTCGGAGAGCACGGTGTGCATCCCCATCGGCATGCGCTTGATGTCCTCGGCGAGGCCCGCCATCGCGGCCGCCTCCCACGCCTCGTCGAGGGAGTACATTTCCGAGCCGCAGATGCTGTCCAGGATCGAGCCCGAGTGCGGCTGCGCGTTCTGCAGGACGACTCCGCACTGGCGGCGCACCGCGGTCTGGTCGAGCGCCGCCAGGTCCTGGCCGTCGTAGAGCACGCTGCCGCCGGTCGGCCGGTCGAAGCCGATGAGCAGCCGCAGCAGGGTCGACTTGCCGCAGCCGCTGTTCCCGACGATCGCCACGAACTCACCGGGCCGCACCGTGAATGAGACGTCGTCGAGCACCAGCGGCGCTTCGTCGGAGTACCGGTACGAAAGGTGCCTGGCCTCGATCTCCCCCGCGAGCTGCCCGGGCGCCACATTGCCGCCGGGCACTTCGGGAGTCTCGTCGAGCACCGGCTTGAGCTGCTCGAACAGCGGCAGCACGGATGCGGCGGAGATGAGCGCGCCGGTGAGCTGCGTCGCCGAGGTGAGCATCATCGTCACCGCGGTGTTGAACGTGAGAAATCCGCTCGCCGAAAGCGCGCCGCGGGCCGGTCCGGCGAGCAGCGCGAACATCAGCAGCGTGCAGAACGGCAGGTAGACCGCGTTGAACACGGTGTTGAGGTTCTTGATCCGGCCGACGCGCTGCTGCAGTTCGCGGCTTTCGGCGAACTCGCGCGCCCAGGCCGCGTAGGCGAAGCTCTCGGCCGCCGCCACCCGCAGCTTCGGCAGCCCGCGCAACGACTGGAAGGCCTGGTTGTTGAGCTTGTTGCTGAGCGCGATCAGTCTGCGCTGGTAACGCAGCTGCCACAGCCCCATGCCGAGGAACACCGCGGCGCTGACGAGCAGCACGCCCAGCGCCACCAGGGTCAGCGACGGGCTGTAGAACATCAGCAGGGCGAAGTTCACCGCACCGACAGTGCAGGCCTGGGCCGCCACCGAGCTGATGCCGGAGAGCACACGGCGTATCGCGCTGATGCCCATCGCCGCACTGGCCAGCTCGCCGGTGGAGCGCCCGGCGAAGAACTTCGTCGGCAGGCGCAGCAGCCGGTCCCAGACGGCCGGTTGGAGTGTGGCCTCGATGCGGCCCTCCATGCGCAGGATGGCGACGTTCTCCAGCAGCATGAACGCGGCGGAGACGACGGTGGTGGCCACCAGCGCCAGTGCCGTCTGGACGATGAGGTCGTGCTCGGCATTCGGCACGTAGACGCCGAGCACCTGGCCGGTCGCGATCGGCACCAGCGCCCCGAGCGCGACGGCGACGACGGCGCCGAGCACCAGGTTGCGCACGTCCTTGCCGGTGCCGCGCAGGCTGAAACGCAGCAGTCCCCAGGCGGACAGCGGCTCTTCGGGCAGCGGACGGTAGAACATCACGGCGCGGGGCTCGAACTCGTCTGCGTTGGCCTTGCCGATCCTCGTCCGCCTGCCGGTGGTCGGGTTCACCGCTTCGTAACCGCCGCGGCGCCACAGCAGGGCCACCGGAGACCCGGTCCCGGCGCGGTGGCCGAGCAGGGGGCCGGTGTGCTCCCGCCACCAGGCGCCGGTGAGTCTGACGACGCGGGTGCGGAACCGCGAGTGGAGCGCGATCCGCTCGACCGGGTTGGTACGCTCGTCCGCGGCCCCGCCCGCCGGGGGCGCGGAGACCTCGACGCCGGCCGCGGCGCCGACCAGACGGCAGGCGGCGAGGGTGGTGCCGTCGGCCCCTTCGGTGGTGCCTGCGGCGCCGCGCCCCGCCCTGTCGTTTCTGTCGATGGAGGCGAGCAGCGCCTGGTCGGCCTGGGCGCGGACGGCCTCGCCTGCCTTGATGCCGGCCGCCGTGCGATCCTCGTGGGCGCGTTCGAGGCGGTTGATCCATCCGTCGAGCGCGTGGAGCAGGCGTGCCTGCTGGTCGAGCATGAGCTGCCACATGGCGCCGTCGATCAGCAGGTCCTGTGCCGCTTCCGCGCCGTAGACGGCCCCGTACTGCAGGCTGCCGGGGGCGACCGGCATCCACAGGATGCTCTCGTCGGCCGGTTCGTACGCGGCACCCGGCCCCGACGTGCCGTTCAACGGAGCTTCGGAGAGCACCCGCAGGCTGCGGCCGATGCCACGGGCGAACGCGTCCTCCAGCGGACTCAGTGCCGCTTCGGGGCTGTTGTAAGACCAGGGGTCGGTGTACGGGCCGCCGTACTGGTGACCGTACTGCTGATCGCCGTACGGGGGCTGGGGCCGGAGCAGCTCGCGCAACTGGATCCGCCGGAGGACGCATCCCTGCAAGGGCCTGCCCAGCAGCGTGTGCTGCGGCCCCTCGACCGGGCCGAGCAGCACAGTCCCCGCTTCGAGACGGCCCAGGAAGTGCCATCGCCCCTGCTGGACCGCGTCGACGGCGAACAGGTCCATCGCACCGTCGACGACGAGCCACAGCACATGCGGTCCCTCCAGCGGCAGGGCCCGCACGCTCGCGCAGTCGACCGGCGTGCCGAGGCCGCCCAGGGCGGCGACGACCACGTCGCCATGGGCCGCGCCGGTGGCCGCCGAAGGGTGGACGGATGTCACGTCAGTGCTCCCTGACCAGCTCGGCGTAGGTGCCACCGGCGGCGATGAGCTCCTCGTGACGGCCGCGCTCCACGACGGAGCCGTGGTCGAGGACGACGATCTCGTCGCTGTCGCGCACGGTGCTCAGCCGGTGCGCGATCACGACGCAGGCGCAGCCGCGCCGCCGCAGGTTGTCGATGATCACCTGCTCGGTCTCGGCGTCGAGGGCGCTGGTCACCTCGTCGAGGACGAGGACGCTCGGCTGGCGGACCAATGCCCGTGCGATCTCCAGCCGTTGCCGCTGGCCGCCGGAGAAGTTGCGGCCGTCCTGCTCGACCCGGCTGTGGATGCCGCCGGGGCGCCGGGTGACCACGTCGAGGACGGCGGCGTCCTTCAGCGCGGCCACGACCGCCTCGTCCGGTATCGACGGGTCCCACAGCGCCACGTTGTCGCGGACGGTGCCCTCGAAGAGGAAGATGTCCTGGTCGACGAAGGAGACCGAGGCGGACAGCGAACTGCGCGAGATCTCCTCCAGACGCTGCCCGTCGATGCGGATCTCGCCCTCCCACGGCTTGTACAGGCCGGCGACCAGCCGGGAGACGGTGGACTTGCCGCTGCCGGAGCCGCCGACGAGGGCTACCTGCCGACCCGGCCCGACGGAGAGCGAGAAGTCGGTGAGCAGTGGCTTGTCAAGCGGGTTGTAGCCGAAGGTGATGGACTCCAGCGTCACGTGCCCGCTGAGCCTGCGCACTCGTGGGTCGCTCTCCGCGCCGGCGAGCCGCGCATCCCCTGGGAAACTCTCGACGTCCTTGAGCCGGGCCACGTCGGCGGCGAAGTCCTGGACGCGGCCGGCCACGCCGTTGAGCCGGGTGACGGGGGCGGTGAAACTGGTCACCAGCGCCTGGAAGGCGACGAGCAGGCCGATCGAGACATGTCCTTCGACTGCGCGCAATCCGCCGATCAGCAGGATCAGCGCGCTGTTGAGCGCCGCGAGGGTCGGTGCGACCACGGCAAGCGCCGCGCTCGGCACGCCGAGCCGCTGCTGCAGGTCGAGGGTGGTCGCATGCTGGCCGGCCCAGCGGCGGAAGTAGCCGTTCTCACCGCCGGTGGCCTTCATGGTCTCGATCAACTGCAGGCCGCTGTAGGAGGTGTTGGTGAGCCGGGCGGTGTCGGCACGCAACTTCTGCACGCCGGTGCTCCGGAGCCGGATGACCAGCCGCAGGGCAACCACGTTGAACAGGGCGAGCAGCACCCCGATGACGGTCAGTTGGGGGTCGTACGTCCACAGCAGCACCGCGTACACGACGACGACCACGGCGTCCACGGCCGCGGCGGCGAGGTCCCTGGCCAGCGTCTCGGCGACGGTGTCGTTGGACTGCAGGCGCTGGACGAGGTCGGCCGGATTGCGCTGGGCGAAGAAGGTGACGGGCAGCCTGAACAGATGGCGCAGGAACCGGGCGCTGCTCAGCGTGGACGAGATGATGCGACCGCGCAGCAGATTGGCCTGCTGCAGGGCGGTGAGCACGGCGGTCAGCACCACCGTCGTGGCCATCGACGCGAAGAGCACCGGCAGCAGCGACGTCTGGTTGCCGAAGAGGAACATGTCGATGTACGTGCGGCTGAGGGCCGGCACTGCGGCGCCGACGACGACCAGCAGGAAGCTGGCGATCAGTGCGGCGAGCATGGTGCCGGTGGTGCCGCGCAGCCGTGCGGGCAGGGCGCCCATGATCCCGGGCTTGCGACCGCCGCGGCGGAAGGTGGTGCCGGGCTCGAAGGTGAGCACGACGCCGGTGAAGCTGGAGTCGAACTCCTCCATCGGCACGAAACGGCGGCCGCGGGCGGGGTCGTTGAGGTGGACGCCGCGGCGGCCGAGGCGCCGGCCCAGGCCGTCGTGGACGACGAAGTGGTTGAACTCCCAGAAGAGGATGGCCGGGGGCCGTACCTCGGCGAGTGCAGCCGGTTCCATCTGCATGCCCTTAGCGGTCAGGCCGTAGCTGCGGGCAGCCTTGAGCAGGTTGCTGGCGCGCGAACCGTCACGGGAGACGCCGCAGGCGATGCGCAGCTCTTCGAGCGGCACATGGCGTCCGTAGTGGGCGAGCACCATGGCAAGTGCGGCCGCTCCGCACTCCACCGCCTCCATCTGCAGGACGGTGGGGGTGCGGACGGTCTTCTGCTTCCTCCCCGCGCGCGGCTTCGGCGCCGGCCCGGTGCGCGCGCCGGCCGGGCGGTGACGCCCTCGCTGCCCGGTCACGGGAGGATCCAGTCGACGGGGTGCTGGGAGGCGAGGTGGATGGATCCGCTCACCAGTGTGGTGGACTCGATGGTGTGCGGCGGTCCGTGCGCCGTCGACCATGCGTAGCCGGAAGGGGTGCCTGACGACGGGTCGAGCCGGACGACCACCGCGACGGGCTGCCCCTGCGCCGAGAACTCCTCCCCCAGCTGGCTGCTGCCGAGGAAGTCGGCGATCTGCTGCTGTGTCTCGGGGATTTGGCCGACTGCCTCGACATGGCCGCGCAGTACGCCGTACTGCTGGGCAGGCACCGATTGAACGGTCAGGTCCACGGGTGCGCCGACCGGGATCGTCGCACTGCTGTCGCCCTGTGCGTACACCATGGCGATCAGGGGTTCGTCGGGGTTGTCGATCCGTTCGACGCTCGCCAGGTCCGCGCCGGTGGCCACCACCGCGCCTATCTTCGCCGACAGCGTGGTCACCCGGCCCGCGGCCACGGTCCGTACGGTCTCGGTCCTCTGGTCCGTGCGGATACTCAGCAAGGGCGCGCCGCTGCGCAGGGTGTCGCCCTCGTTGGCGAAGACTGCGGTGACCTGACCCGCGACGGGGCTCTGCAGGATGTAACTGCCCTCGGCATGGGTGAGGATCCCGGGGGCGGTCAGGGTGGAGGTCACGGTACCGGTCACGGCCCAGAAGCACGCGACGGCCACGACGGCCATCGTGACGGCCAGGACGAACCAGCCCTGCGGCCGGGCGAGTCGCACCGGAATGTCGAGCTCCTCAGGCGATTGCACCTTGGCAAGCGCCTTTTGCCGGAACTGCACAGAACTATTCCCTCAAACTGCGTTCATCTCGGTCGGTCACAGAAGGACTTGACCGTAACACAGGCGCAGTAGTGCGCAGCCGGCCGTCCACCGACAGCATTCATGGGCCCCGGGCAGAGAATCCCGGGGCCCATGGTCAACCAAACCGGTATTTATCAACTGTACCGGTAGCTGTACCGGTAGCCCGATGCTGTGCCGGTCGATTGAGCAAATGCAGTCGTCAGAGGCCGGCGATGGTGCCGGTGACGTTCTGCACGACGCCGTTGACCGGGGCGGCCAGGCCGTTCACCGGCGCGGGCAGGGCACCCTCGACGGTGGCGGTGGTGCCGGCGACGGTACCGGCAACGGTGCCGGTGACGCCGGCGAGGTCGAGGCCGAGAACGCCACCGGAGACGTTGTCCAGGTCGGCGTCGTCGATCTCGCGGGTCTCGATCGGCGTGAAGTCGTTACGCATGAGGCGCGCTTCCCTTCAGTGCTTGTGGGGTTCGGGTTAGGAGAAAACCACGTCAGCGGAGCGCCGGGCCACCTGTGGACGGTGAATGTTTCGGTCAACGTTTCGGTACCGCAACGGGCTTCCGTGACGCATTACCCACCGAATATCGACGAGTTCTTCACATCGCTGCGGTGGCGCATTTACCACTGCTGCACCCGCCCCCTTGGGCCTCGGTCGGACAAATCCGCGTTTAGGGGCAGGCGAAGACACGGCGGAAGCGGCACCGCGCGGCGGCTGTGCGCCTGGTACGCACGTGGTGTGGAGAAACGTGAACGGAGTGAGGGAAGTGAAAGGGTAGGCAGGGAGCGGGAGTTGTCAGCTCACTGTGACCCGGTACGGGTCGGTGTACGCCCGTGCAGAACGGACGCAAGCTGGTCGCGTCCGTCTATGCCCAGCTTTCGGTAGGCATTGGTGAGATGGACCTCGACGGTCCGCAACTGGACCAGCAGGATCTCGGCGAGCTCGCGGTTGGTCTTGCCCTTGGCGGCGAGCATCGCGGTACGCAGTTCGGCCGCGGTCAGGGCGGCGACGCCCTCCGTCCCCGGCGACTTGGGCGGGCGCCCGCCCGACGCGGCCAGCTCGATGCGCGTGCGCCGCGCCAGGTCCGCGCAGCCGCATTCCTCCGCCACGTCGAGCGCCGCACGCAGCGCCCGCCTGGCCGGCGTCGGGCGCTTGGCCCGGCCGAGCGCCGACCCGTACTCGCTCAGCGACCGCGCCAGTTCCAACCTGGCGGAGGAGCGCTCCAGAACGTTGACCGACTCCTCGAGCCTGGCAAGTCCGCGGGAGCCGCCCTGGACGGCCCCGAGCATGCGCAGCGCGCCGCCCAGCGGGCCCGGCGCACCCCACCGGCGCGCCTGCTCGACCGCGTCGGCGGCATGGCGGCGCGCCTCCGTGGTCTCACCGAGCGCCAGCAACGCCATGGCCGCTTCGGAGCGCCACGGTGCGACGGCGGGATTCTCCACGGCCCAGGTCGGAAACCTGTTGCCCGCGGACAGCAGGTCCCGCAGCCCTTCGGCGGACCGCCCGCAGGCGACGCGCAGCCGGCCGCGTGCGAGCAGCAGCGCCGTACCGGCCCATGTCTCCGGCACGTCACCGGAGAGCTCCGCCTGCTCGACGAGCCCCGCCGCCTCGTCGAGTTCACCGAGATCGGTGAGGATCTCCACCAGCCGGGCCAGGAACTCCGTCGCCGTGCCGCTGCCGCGTGGCGCCCCGCAGGCGACGAGCAGGCCGAGCGCGGCGCGGCTGTCCTCGGCGGCCTCCCATATCCGGCCGAGCCGGTGGGCCATCGTGCCGCGCAGGGAGCGGGCCGCGGCCAGGCAGGGCCGGTGCGACCACCGTTCGGCGTGGCCGACGAGAGCGTCGCAGCGTTCGTACCCGTCCTCGGCGAGGCCCGCCTGGCCGAGCACCTGGACGCAGCGCAGGATGGGGCGGACCGAGCGCGGGGTGACGGGGAGGGCGGCCAGCGCCTGCTGGGCGAGGGCTGCGGCGCGGGTCCGGGACCGGCCCGCCCATGCGGCACGCATGGCGAGCAGGCTCAGGTGGCGGCCCTCCTCCGATTCGCCCGAGGCCACGGGTTTGGGCAGCCGGCCGAGCAGCTCCGCCGCCTCCTCCGCCGTGGCCTCATGGTCGAGCCGCAGCTCGATGCGTGCGAGTGCCCGATCGGCGCCGGTGTCGTCGTCCGGTGCGCCGAGAAGGTCGACGGCGGCCCGGTGCCGTCCGGTCAGCGCGAGCAGTTCCGCCAGCTCCCGTACCGCCTCGGCGCGGTGGCCGGGTGGCGCGGGGGTCCGCGACGCCTCGGTGAGATGCCGGATCGCGGAGTCGAAGCCGATGTACGCCTCGGACCGGCCGAGTTGGGTCAGCAGCCGGGTGCGGTCGGCGTCCGGCACCGGTTCGCTCAGCGCCCTGGCCAGGTGAGCGGCGGCCATCTCCGGCTCGCCGCGCCCGAGTGCGGTCGCCGCCGCTTCGCGCAGCACGGCGACTGCCCACGGTCCGGCCGTAGCCGGGGTGGCGAGGAGGTGTTCCGCGACGCGGGTTTCGGGTGCGCCCGTCGACCGCAGGGTCCGCGCCGCCTCGGCGTGCAGGCTCTGCAGCTGCCCGAACGGAGTGTTGCGCAGCACGGTGGTGCGCAGCAAGGGCTGGGCGAAGGCGATGGCAAGCTCCGTCACGGGCAGTACGTCCGCCCGGCTCAGCGCCGTGAGCACCTCCAAGACCACGTGCGGATCGAGTCCGCGGGCGCTGCAGACAGCGGTGACCCGCTGGAGGTCCGCTTCCTCGCCGAGTACGGCGGCGGCCCGAGCGACGTCGAGGGCGTGGGGCGATATGCGGCGCAGCCGGGCGTGGAGCGCGGAGGCGAGCCGGGGGACGGCGAGGCCGGCCACCTCGGCCGCCGAGTCCGCGGACGGTGCGATCCCGTGGTCCCGTATGGCGGCGGCGAGTTCGGTGACAAGGAGGGGGTTGCCGCCCGTCTCGCGCAGGACGGCGGCGGTGAAGGGCTCGTCGGGTGTGCTGGCCAGTGTGCGTTCGAGGAGTGCCGATACGGCCTCGGCGCCGACGCGGGCCGGGTGGAGCTCCGCCGCGCTCGCCGCCAGCAGCTCGTCGAGGACGGCGGGGTCCGCGGGCGGCTCGCCGGGGCACACGGTGAGCATCACGGCCACCGGCGCATGGTCGACGCGGTGCGGCAGGGTGCTCAGCCAGCGCAGCGACTGCCGGTCGAGGCAGTGGAGGTCGTCGACGGCCACGAGGACGGACGTTCGGGACGCCAGATGGGCGAGAGCCCGGTGCAGGGCGGCCGGCTGGGGCTGCCCCGCCTCGCCGGTGTCGAGCCCCGCGGCCACCAGTTCCGCGCGGGCAGGCTCGAACACCCTGGTCGCCAGGCCGAATGGCAGATCGCGCTCGGGCGGGCTGCCGCGCGCCTTGAGCACAGTGAACCCGCTGCGCCGCGCCAGCTCGGCCGCCGCGTCCAGCAAGGCCGTCTTTCCTAGCCCCGCGCCGGCGCTGACCACCAGCACGCTTCCGGTGCCGTCGACCGCCCCGGCCAGCATCGCCTCGACCGCGGCGATCTCCCGGTCGCGTCCGAGCAGCGGCATCGGGGCCGTCTTCATGCACCATCCTCTTCCGGCCGTCCCCCTGCGGCGAGTACCCCGCGGTACCCGCGGGTAACTGTACTGGTCACGGCCCCCATGGAGGCACGGGGTCAGGCACGTCAGGCGGGCAGCCGCGGCAGGACACGCTCCGCGAACAGGTGCAGGGAGCGCCAGCCCTCGTCGACCGGCATGCCACCGCACAGCGGGTGGAGTATCAACGAGCTCTCGGGGCCCGCCTCTTCGGCGATGCGCAGGCACTGGTCGGGGGTGACGATGCGGTAGACGCCCTCCCGGCGCAGCTCCTCGACGTCTCCGGCGGTGGAGCGGACGGCGGAGTGGATGCCGGACGACTGCCAGGAGGCGTAGGTGAGCGCCTCGTACAGCAGGTGGGAGCCGTAGCGGTGCCAGGCGCGGTCCGGATCCTCGGCGATGTGCAGCAGGCAGGTGCGGGCCGGGGGCTGCAGCACCCAGCCCTCGGTGCCGTATTCGGCGCGGCGCTCGTGGTAGTACGACTCCAGCTCGGGCAGGCGCGCGCTGGGGAAGAAGGGCAGACCGAGGCGGGCGGCGCGGCGCGCGGCAGCCTTCGAGCTGCCTCCGACGAGCAGGAGCGGATGGGGCCTGGTGTACGGACGCGGCGTCACCTGGACCGTACGGCCCTGGTGGACGAAGGGCTCGCCCCGCCACGCGGTCAGCAGCGCCTCCAGCGTCTCGTCCTGCAGTGCGCCGCGCCGCTTCCATTCCTTGCCGTGCGCCGCGTACTCCTCGGGCCGGTAGCCGAGACCTGCGACGGTGACGAGGCGGCCTGCTCCGATCAGGTCGAGGACGGCGATGTCCTCGGCGAGGCGGAGCGGGTCGTGGAGCGGACCGATCAGCGCCGAGACGGTGACGGTGATGCGGCGCGTCGCGCCGAAGACCGCTCCGGCGAAGGCGAGCGGTGAGGGCATCCAGCCGTTGTCGGTTGCATGGTGCTCCTCGGTCTGGACGGTCGTGATGCCGCGTTCGTCCGCGAAGGCGGCCATCTCGACGGCGGCGCGGTAGCGGGCGGCCAGCGACTCGGGGGTGGGTGAGGGATCGACGAGGTTGAAGCGCACGACCGTGACGGGCATGAGGCGAAGGCTAGCTGACGCCCCATCAGATCAATAGGGTGCGGCGGCCACAGGGGCCGCCGCACCCGTATTGCCGGCTCTTCGGGAGGCGCTTCGTCAGGAGGTGCTGGTCGTCTGCGCGCCGGTGGTGCTTCCCGCGAGCCACTGCGACCAGGTGAGGTTGAAGGCCGCGTAGCCGTTGTCCCCGGCGGCGTCGCCGCGCGGCGAACCGGTGATGGTGATCGGGTCGCCCTGCTCGACGTAGTTGTAGAACCACTGGGCATCGGACATCGACAGGTGGACGCAGCCGTGCGAACCGTAGCTGTGGCCGGGGTACGGGTCGCCGGTGGAGTAGTGGACGTACGTGCCCGAGGTGGTGAGCTGAACGTCCCACGGCAGCGTCAGGTCATAGTAGTTGGGGTTGCTCTTGTCGCAGGTTATGCCGACGCTGCAGGAGGTCATCCGCACCTCGCGCTGCTTGTCGATGACGGCCATGGTGCCGTCCCAGGACGGGAAGCTGGGGCTGCCGGCGTCGATCGGCATGGTGCGCACCAGCGAGCCGTTGCGGTAGACCTTCATCGTGTGGCCGGGGACGGAGACGGTGGCCTCCGTGTCCGGGCCGATGGTGAAGGTGTGCTGGTAGCTGTGGACGCCGTATTCGCCGTTGCCGTCACCGACGCCGTTCAGATCGGCGTCGAGTGTCACCTTGGTCCCGGACGGCCAGTACTTCTCCGGGCGCCAGTCGACCCGCGTGCTGCTGAACCAGTGCCATGCACCGGTGACCGGGACCGAGGTGGTCACCTTAAGGCGCTGCTCGATCGCGGCCCGCGCCGAGACCGCTACGGGGTCGGTGAACACCACGGATATCGGCATGGCCACCCCGACCGTCGACCCGTCCTCGGGGACGATGGTGTCCAGCAGCATCGGCGGGCCGGAGGGGCCCGTCGGTGACGGGTGCGCGGTCACGCTCGCCTTCGGGTTCGGCGACTTCGAGGCGGTGGCCGACGCCGATGCATTGCCGCCGCACGCGCTGGCGCCGGCGACCACTGCGCACGCCACCAGCGCGATACCGATATTCCCCTTGATCCGCCCCACGCCCATGCTCCACTCAGTCACTTCATCAGATGATCCGGTATCCCCAAAGACACGGAATCTACACAAGTGGTTGCAGGAGGCTTGTAAAGCCCAGACCAAGAATGGGCCGCGACCGTGTCACACCGCCCCGGCCGCGCCCCGTACGGCCCGATTCGCACCTCAGGGCGATACAGAGCTCACACCGCGTGAGATGCGAAGGCACGCGATGCACAGGATCGATTACTGAGCGGTGCGGGTCAGCAACTCCATGTTGTGGCCGTTGACGTCGTCGAAGTACACGCCGCGGCCGCCCCAACGGTGGTTGATCTCGCCGCGTTCGTGGTGGCCGGGGTCCGCGTAGTACTCGATCCCGGCGTCACGGATGCGGGTGAACGCCGCGTCGAACTCCTCCTCACCCACCAGGAACGCGTAGTGCTGCGGAACGATCTCGTCGGACTCGGCATAGTCGAGGGTGACGCCGTTGCCGAGCTCGACCGGCACGAACGGTCCGGTCGGCGGCCCGACGGGCAGCCCCAGAATGCCCGCGAGGAATTCGGCGGAGGCCTTCTTGTCGTGCGCCCGCACGATGGTGTGGTTCAGTTCGACGCTCATCGCACTCCTCCTCGGCTCTTCGGCGCCGGGCTGCTCGCTCCTCGGCTGCTCCCTTCCATGGTGCTGCGGCGGTCGCACCAGGACCAGTGCGCGGCGGCGCCTGCTTGCCAGCGGCGCCGGCGAGCGGGCAGGCTCGGCTGCTGTGCCCACCTTGCTGATCGTGCATCACACTCCGTCACCCAACCTGCAGGCGATGTTCGAAGCCGTCGTCTCTGGTGCGACCACCGACGAGATCGAAGGGGTAGAGGTCGTACGACGGCCGGCGCTCGCCGCGACCGTCCCCGACGTACTCGCCGCCGACGGCTATCTGCTCGGCACCACCGCGAACCTCGGCTACATGTCCGGAGCGCTCAAGCACTTCTTCGACCAGGTCTACTACCCGTGCCTGGACACCACCCGCGGCAGGCCGTTCGGCTACTACGTGCACGGCGGCAGCGACGTCACCGGAACGGTGCGCGGGATCGTCTCGATCACCACCGGGATGGGCTGGCAGCAGGCGGCCGCCGAGGTCGCGGTCACCGGCGAGCCGGGCAAGGCCGACCTCCAGGCGTGCTGGGAGCTCGGCGCCACGATGGCCGCCGTGCTCAGCGAGTCCGTGCCCGAGTCCGAGTCGGAGTCCGGGTCCGTGCCCGAGTCCGGGTCCGGGTCCGGGTGAACCGTTCCGCGGACACGCCCGTATTGACTCCATGCAGAGCGGCGCCGGTCACGCGCAGAGCTCCCCATGCCGCCATTACCGTGGAGGATCACCCGATGAGCGATCCGAGCAATCCGAGCAGCACCGCCGGCAGTCTTCCCCTCCATGCCCTCCCGGACGGGGATGCCGCCCTTCACGTCGTCCTCACCCTCCGGTGGGACGACATCGCCGCCCTCGGCCGTGAAGCGGGCCGGCTGGCCGCCACGTTGCGGCGACCGGTGAGCCTGGACGAGGCGGCCAGTCACAGGCTGAGCACCCGATCCATCACTCCGGCGCCCCCTGCCAACACCGCGCTGACCTCCTCGGCCGGCGAGGCGCGAAGCGAGAGCCGGGGCCCCTTCGACCCGCCTGCCAGGATTTCCTCCGTGACCGGCAGGACGCCCGATCCGACGCGTGCCACGGGCTGACCCTGGCCGCCCCGAGGGTCTACTTCAGGCCTGCCTTTGCGCAGGCCTGCGCGTATTGCGGGGTGCAGATCTGGTCGATCGTGTAGAGCCCGTCGGCGACCACCGTCTGTCTGATGTCGCTGGCGTCGAGGATCGCCGTGTCGACCAGCCTGGCGGGGACGGCGTTGTCGGTCCCGTTGGAGACGGTCGTGTTGGCGATGTCGATGGGCGTTCCGGTGGCGACGTCGATCGCCATCTCCGCGGCCGTCTCCGCCTCCACCACATACGGCTTGTAGATCGTGAAGGCCTGGGTGCCTGCGATCACGCGCTGGACGGCGTCGAGTTGTGCGTCCTGGCCGCTCACCGGTGGCAGCGGTGCGATCCCGGCGGACTGCAGAGCGCTGATGACACCGGTGGCCATGCCGTCGTTGGCCGAGTAGACGGCGGCGATGTTGTCCTTGCCGAGCCGGGCGATCGCATCGGCCACCTCTTTGTTCGCGTTGTCGGCGAGCCAGCCGTCGGTGTCGTACTCGGCGGCGATGGTGACCTTCCCGTCCAGAGCGCTGTGCGCGCCGGCCTTGAACTGGGCCGCGTTGGGGTCGTCCCGGTCGCCGTCGATCATGACGATCCGGCTGGCCGGCGTGGCCCGGGAGCCGAGCGCCTGCAGCAGGCCCTCGCCCTGCTGCTTGCCGATCTCGGTGTTGTCGAACGACGCGTAAGCGTCGACCGCGCCCTGCGCCAGCCGGTCGTAGGCGACGACCTTGATACCCAGAGCGTGCGCCTTGTCGACCGAGGGACGGATCGCCCGGTAGTCGACGGCGTCAAGGATGATGACCTTCACCCCGTCGCGTATGAGGGCATCGATCTGCTGCCGCTGGACGTTGGCGTCACCTCCGGCGTTCTTGTAGTCCAACGTGCACTTCGGGCACAACTCCTGCAGTTTCTTCCTGATGGTGGGACGGTCGACCGCGTCGTAGCGGGTGGTCTGGGTCTCCGGCAGTGCCAGGCCCACCGCGAAGCCTTCGGCGACGCTCGCCGCGTCGGTCCTGGGCGTGCCATAGACGGGCTTGCCGGCGCAGGCCGCCAGGTCGATCGACATCGCCACCGCCATCGCCGCAGACGCGGCGCACCGCCACATGGTCGTCACGCAGACCTCCCGGGAGTCGCCGCGAGGCCGCGGCCGAAGGTGGCGTGAGTCAATCCCCGTATCGGGGTGCCGTCAAGAAGTGGACACTTAACGAGATGACAACAGTGCCCTGAGTGATCATCGAAGGCTGTGCGGAGTGACCGGTGGCCGGCCGCCGCCTCCCTTGCGGGGGGAGGCGGCGGGCGGCGGCTGGACGCAGCCGGGCCGGGTCAGGCGGGAGTGCCCCCGTCGTAGTCGCTGGTGAACGCGTTCTCCACGACGGACTCCACACCGGTGTCGTGGAGGGTGATCCCCAGTTCGCGGTTGCTGCTGAGCGAGTTGCTGCTGATGTTCATCGACCCGACCTCGACGGCGGCGGTCGACGTTCCGTAGTCGGCGACCATCGCCTTGGCGTGGATGTAGAAGCCGGTGCTCGACGAGTAGCCCACCACCGTGCCACCGGCGTTCTTTATCTCGGATATCTCCGAGGCGTAGGAGGACGGATCCTCCACCACCACGCGTACGGTCACGCCCTCCTGAGCCTTCTGAGCGATCGCCTTGACGATGGCGCTGTCGCTGAACTCCTCCTCCTCGACGTCGAGGCTCTTGGTGGCGGAGTTGATGAAGGAGAGCAGCCGGGACTGGGAGTCCGTGGGCGACCAGAGCAGGTTGTCGCCGTCGCTCGGCGTGATCGACGCGTCGGTGTAGTCCGCGTCGAAGACCTGCTCGATGGCGTTGACGTCCTTGCTGTCGCTGTCGAAGACCCCGTAGTCGCGGCTGGTCGGGTAGTACTGGGAGGTGAGGTTGCCGCTGAGGATGAGCGACTCGGTGCCGTCCACGGTGATGGTCTTCTGGTGGGTGTAGACGAACCGGGAGGACGACCAGACGACCCCAACCCCTGCGTTCTTGAGGGCGTTGTACGCCGAGTCGTTGACCGAGGTCCTGGTTCCGTCGAGGATCACCCGCACCTTGACCCCGGCCTGTTTCCGCTTGATCAGGTCGGACACCGCGGTCGAGTCGCTGAGTTCGTACATGGTCATGTCAAGTGACGTGGTGGCGGAATTGATGAAGTCGTAGATCGTCGGCTCGCTGTTGCCCAGGGTGAAGGCGAACGCCGAGTAGCTCCCGGCGGCGTGGGCCGGCGCGGCACAGGCGAGCGCGACGGCGCAGGTGCCGGCGACGACTGCGCGCCGGAGGGTTGGTCGAACCATGAGTGGCCCCCATTGAGTTGACTGGTCGTCGGCCATGAGGTTGTGGCCGGTGCGCAGCAGAACACCACGCGCGTAGACAACGCGGAAGGCTCATGACGGTGAACATGTCATGCACATAAAGCGGACGGAGGCATTCCTCGCCGGCATCGACGGAGACCTCCCCCGTCGGGGCAAGCCGGGGGCGCGCGGACCGGGACTCTCCTAGGATTGCTGATCACAGCACCGAGCGCAGAACCGTGTGCAGGAAGGGAAGTTGTCATGGCCGACGGCGTTTCCGGAGTGGACGTGAGCAAGCCGAGCATCGCCCGCGTCTACGACTATCTGCTCGGCGGCAAGGACAACTACGCGGTGGACCGAGCAATCGGCGACCGGTTCATCAACGACATGCCCGGCTCGGTCGCCATCGCCTACTCCAACCGCCAGGCGCTGGTGCGCGCGGTACGCGACATCGCGGTGCAGACCGGGATACGGCAGTTCATCGACATGGGAAGCGGCCTGCCGACGGCCGACAACGTCCACCAGGTTGCCCAGCGCCATGCGCACGACTCCCGGGTGGTCTACGTGGACAGCGACCCCATCGTCCTCGCGCACGGCCGGGCGCTGCTGGTGGAGAACGACCGGACCACGGTCATCAAGGCGGACGTCCGCGAACCGGAGGTCATCCGCCACCACCCGGACACCACTGCGCTGATCGACTTCGACCGGCCGGTCGCGGTGATTCTCAGCGCGATCCTGCACCACCTCAACGACGACGAGGACCCCGCCGCCGTCGTCCGCTACTGGCGCGACCAGGTGCCGTCCAAAAGCTGCGTCTTCATCAGCCACTTCCGCACGGGGCACAACAAGGAGACGACGGAGGCGGAGCGGGTGCTCCAGGCGACGTTCGGCCGGGGAAGGTGGCGCAGCGACGAGGAGATCCGTGACCTGTTCGCCGGCCTGGAGATCCAGGACCCCGGGGTAGTGCCGGCGGCGTCCTGGCGGCCCGACACGGTGAAGGACGTCCCCCGTATCGGCAGCGGCGCGGATGGCACCGGAAGCACCGGCGGCGCGGACCGCGAACTGACCGTCTGGGAGCAGCTGATCGTGGCCGGTCTCGCCGTGAAGCCATAGCCGGCCGCCGGCCGCCACCCGCGTCACTGTGTGGATCCTGTGTTTCCTGCCCGACTTTGTCTTGTCGGGCGAACAGGCGTCCGCTAGTTTCCTCACCGCATAGACACCACTCGGCGGGGTGGCAATTGGCAGATCTGACATGTGCATGATCTGCACGCATGCGTCTCCCCGCCGGAACCCCGCGCGGGGCCCTGATCCCGCCGGGCAGCACCACGTACGAGTTCCCACACCTCCGGGACTGCGCAGCGGCCCGGCACCTCACAAGGGTGCCTCCTCGCGCCGTCCCCATCCCCCCAGGGAGGGCCGTTCGTTGGCTATATCCGATCGATCCGAATCCCCCGTGCGGCGCCGAAGACTCCGCACGGCCCTGCTCGCAAGCGCCTCCGCGTCAGCTCTCGTCGTCGGCGCCCTCACCCTGTCGACTCCGGCAAACGCGGCCACCACCGCCCACCAGCCCGACTTCAAGCGTCTGTGCTCGGTGCCGAAGAGGGCCGGCGAGATGGCGTGCAACGCCCTGGAACGCACCAACGTCATGCAAAAGCGTGCGCTGTCGCCCAACGCCACACCCTCCGGTTACGGGCCGTCCGACCTGCAGAGCGCGTACAACCTGCCCTCCGACGGCGGTTCCGGCCAGACCGTCGCGATCGTGGACGCGCAGGACGACCCCAACGCCGAGTCGGACCTGGCGACGTACCGTTCGCAGTACGGCCTGCCGGCCTGCACCACCGACAACGGCTGCTTCAAGAAGATCGACCAGAACGGCGGCACCAACTACCCAAGCGCCGACTCCGGCTGGGCCGGTGAGATCTCCCTCGACCTGGACATGGTCTCGGCGATCGCGCCCAACGCCCACATCGTCCTCGTCGAGGCCAACTCGGCCGATATGAGCGATCTCGGCACGGCCGTGAACCAGGCGGTCAGCCAGGGCGCCGGCTTCGTCTCCAACAGCTACGGCGGCTCCGAGGACCCCTCGGACACCTCCGCCGACAGCAGCTACTTCAACCACCCGGGCGTCGTGATCACCGCATCCGCCGGTGACTCCGGCTACGGCGTGGAGTACCCGGCGGCCTCCCCGGGTGTCACAGCGGTCGGCGGCACCTCGTTGACCCAGGACAGCAGCTCGCGCGGCTGGTCGGAGACGGTGTGGGGCTCCAGCTCAGGCGGGGAGGGCACCGGTTCCGGGTGCTCGCAGTACGAGCCCAAGCCCAGCTGGCAGACCGACTCCGGCTGCTCCAACCGAACCGTCGCCGATGTCGCGGCCGTCGCCGACCCGAACACCGGCGTCGCGGTCTACGACACCTACGGCGCCTCCGGTTGGGACGTGTACGGCGGCACCAGCGCCTCGTCGCCGATCATCGCCAGCGTCTACGCGGACGCCGGGACGCCATCGTCCGGCAGCAACCCCGCCTCCTTCCCCTACAACAACCCCTCGGCGCTGAACGACGTCACCTCCGGCTCCAACGGCAGTTGCTCGCCCAGCTACCTGTGCAACGCCGGACAGGGCTATGACGGCCCGACCGGCCTCGGCACACCGAACGGCACGGCAGCCTTCACCGGCTGACGCACGCCGCATCAGCAGCGCCGACAGCAAGCACCACCGGGCCCCCGGTCGCATCGCGCGGCCGGGGCCCGTTCCGTCGCGTTCACGGCTTGCGGGCGACCACCCCGTAGCAGGAGACCTCCTCATCGGTCAGGGAGCTGTGCACGGTGCTGGCCCCGGCCGCATTCCACCGCGAGACCAGGTCGATGCCCGGGCCGACCGGTTCGAGCCCTTCCAGGAACCGTTCCACCTGCGCGCGCGTACGTACCTGGGCACGGACTCCGCTCTTCTCGTATGCGGCGACGGCCCGTGCGATCTGCACCGGGTTGTAGTCCGGCGTGACGTGGGACAGCATCAGGTAACTTCCCGACGGCAGCGCATCGATCAGCGTCCTCACCAGGTCGTACGGGCCTTCCTCGTCGGTGATGAAGTGCATGATGGCGATCAGCATCAGCGCCACCGGCCGGCTCAGGTCCAGCACGGCATCCGGCCCCGACAGCGTGTGATCGGCGAGAATGGCGTCCGGATTGCGCAGATCCTCCTGGATCCATGCAGTCCTCCCGCGCGGATCGCTGTTGATGAACGCGCGGCCGTGGGCGAGAGCGATGGGATCGTTGTCGACGTAGACGACCCGGCATTCCGGGGCCACTCCCTGGGCGGCCTCGAAGGTGTTCGGCGACGTCGGAATCCCCGCCCCGATGTCGAGGAACTGCCGGATCCCGGCCTCCCCGGCAAGGTAGTGCACGGCGTTGCTCAGGAACGTCCTGTTGGCACGGGCGAAGGCCTTGGCGCCGGGATAGGCCTCCAAGGCGGCCTCTGCGGTGTCCCGGTCGATCGCGTAATTGTCCTTGCCGCCGAGGAAGTAGTCGTACATGCGAGCAATGCTCGGCTTCCGCAGCAGGTCGTCGACGTCCACAGGCTCACTCATCTCCGGTCCCCAACTCTGGTGCAGCTCACCGCCACTCTAGCCCTGACGTGTCATCACCCACTACGGGATGTGGATCGTACGGTGACGCGCAATTGATGCGCGCAACGTACGAGCGGTACGGCGTCCCCCGACACGTGCGCGGCGCCCCCTCCTGGGCACGGGCCCATGTGAGCCGCGCACATGGTGTCAGATGGTGAACGCCAGTGAGCTCACGATCTGGCGGCCGAGCTCCCGGTCGCCCTCGAACGCGATCGAATCGGCCACGTCCTGCGGACGGGCCCGGCCGCCGCACAGCCGGGTGAACACCCCGAGGGGCAGCGAGATCGCGACATCCGCGGGCCGGGCAAGTCCGTCGACCACCCTCGCCCTGCCGTCGACCGTGACGTGCAGCTGCCGCCGCAGCGGCCCGGTGAGGTCGAAGGTGAGCGACGATCCGTCCGGTGCCTTGCCGCGCTTGCCGACGACGTATCCGAGCGCCTGCGTGATCTCGTCGATGCTGATCGCGGCGCCGGGACCGTCCTCGTTGCCGGGGCGTCCGACGGCGTCCCGGATGTCCTGCTCATGCATCCAGCAGTCGAAGACCCTGATCTGCATGAACCGCGCGTAAGTGGCGTGTCCGGCAGGGGTCCAGGACGGAGCGTGGAACTCCTCGGCCGGCATCTCGGCGAGCGCCTCGGTGCGCTGCCCGGTGACGGCACGGAACCGGTCGAGCACCTGGGCCGGGCTGCGGTCGCGGAAGCAGGCCACCCACGCTTCATTGAACGCGCCGATGTCATTGCGGACGTGGGGCAGGCTGTGGACGTCCGCGGTGGCAGGATCCGGCTGTCCGCCGCTCAACCCGAGCTCGGTGCCGATGATGTGGGCGACCACGTCCTGCACCGTCCAGCCGGGACAAGGGCTCGCGGCGGCCCACTGGTCGTCGTCGAGACCGGCGACGAGATGGTCGATCGCGGCCCACTCCTGGGCGAGGGCGTCGACCACGGTGTCCTTGTCGATCACGAGAGGCTCCCGTCGAGTTCGATGACCTGGCCGCGGTCGATACTGACCCAGTCCCGGCCCCGCAGGTACGGCTGGAGGTGGCGCAGGATGCGTTCCTGGTGCGCCGCGGACTTGGGGCGCTGGAGTTCGTAGACGTCCGGCAGGTCGGCCATGCCGGTCACCACGTTCCACAGGGCGAGCGCCTTCTCACCGGCCGGAGCGTCGATCAGAACCGGGCCGAAGAGCCATTCGCCGTCCGGGAAGCACAGCGTCGGGACGCCGAACCCTTCCGCGTCCAGGACCCGTTGGTGATCGGCCCTGACGTCCTCGTGGGTCGAGGGGTCGCCGATGGCCTCGTCGAGCACGTCCGCACCGACGCCCATTCCGGCGAGCAGCCGCCGGGCCACGTCGGGGTCGTGCGGCTTGCCTCCGTCGCGGTGCAGGAGCCGGCCCGTCACGGCATACCACTCATCGAGCAGCGCCATGTCGCGGCGGCGCAGTGCGGCACCGATCCGCATGAGCGACCAGCCGTAGGACCAGTCGCGTTCCCAGGGGTGCTTCTTGCCGTCGGCGCGGTTGGCCTCTTCGAGGCTGAAGAACCGCCAGCTCACCTCCAGGCCGGTTTCGTCGCGGACGTTGCGTATCCACACCGAGGCCTCGTAGGCGAACGGGCACATCGGATCGAAGTGGAAATCGACGCGGTCCCTGATCACGGCAGTGCGGCCTCCTCGTTCATGTAGTGACCGATCAGTCCGCGCAGATCGGCGGGGATCGACTCCGCGGGGCCGCGGCGGACCTTGGCGAGCAGGATCAGGCCCTGGACCTGGGCGAGGAGGGTACGGGCGAGCTGCGCCGGATCGACCCCCGGCCGCAACACCCCGGCCTGCGCCGCCCGGTGGCACCCCTCGGCGAGGCGCTCCTCCCATCGCTGGAGCACAGCGGCGACATGCGCCCGCACGTCGTCGTCGAGCGTGGCCAGTTCGGCGGCGAAGTTGCCGAACGGGCACCCGACGATCCGGCCGAACTGTTCCTCGAACCGCTCGTGGATGTCTGCGACCGCGTCGACGAGGGCATACAGCCGGGCGCGCTCGGTCCCGCCCTCGCCCACGTGCAGGTCGAAGCGCCGCTCCAGCTCGCCGGCGTGCAGGTCGATGACGGCCTTGGCGAGATCGGCCTTGGCCGGGAAGAAGTGGTAAAAGCTGCCCTTGCGCACGTCCGCGGCGGCACAGACGTCGGCGATGCCGACGGAGGTGTAACTGCGAGAGAGGAACAGCCGCGCCGCCGACCTCACGATGCGCTCCCGCGTACCCGCCTCCTGCTGCATAGGCACGACCCTAAGGGATCTTGGTTGACCGGTCAACTTATCCAAGCCACAAGATGCCCTTGACGCGAAGGCTTGTGATGTATAACGTCATGATTCGAAATACATTTTCCGTTATTCGGAAAATGTCCGACCTGTCCTGCCCCGGGAGGTAGTGATGGTCGGTCTCCAGAGCCGCGTACACCCGCACAACGAACACCCGGTGTCTCCGGCGGCGCCGGTGGCCACGGTGGTGGTGGACGCTCGCGGCAGGGTGATCGAGTGGAGCCGCGAGGCTGAGCAGCTCCTGGGCTACCCACGAGCGGAAGCATTGAACTGCCCCGCGATGTCCCTGCTGGCCAGGGCGGTGGGGACGGACCCCTCGGGGAGCGTCCAGGTCCGGCATCGCAACGGCGGCACGGTCGCCTGCGGCCTGCGCTTGCGTCCGTCGGAAGCAGCCGGCGACGGTCCACGCTGGACCGTTGTCCTCACCCCCGTGGATCGGCCGTCTCAGGAGGTCGGGCCCCCCGGGGCGGCGCTGACGGCGACTGGTGAAGCCGACCGCTGCCGGCACCAGGAGCGTCTGTCGCTGCTCGCCGAAGCAGGCATCCGTATCGGTACACGTCTGGACGTGATGAGCACGGCCCGGGAGCTCGCCGATGTGGCAGTGCCCCGGCTCGCCGACAGCGTGTGCGTGGACGTGACGGATTCAGTGCTGTGCGGCGGCGATCCCACCCAGGGACCGGCGTACGCGAACCCGTTGCTGCGCCGTGCCGCCTCCCGGTCCACCCGGAAGGCATCGTCCACGGCCTATCCCATAGGCGAACCGACCGGCCTGCCGTCCGGCGCTCCGACCCCGCACACGCGATGCCTGGCGGACCTGCAGCCGCGTGTGGTCAGTGCGCTCGACGCGAACACCGGATGGCTGGCGCAAGACCCTGTCCGCGCCAAGCGGATCATCGAGGAGGGCATCCACTCCCTGATGGTGGTGCCGATGTGCGCCCGGGGGGCGGTGCTGGGGCTGGTCAGTTTTTACCGAAGCTCGCGCGAGCACGGCGCCTACCACGAGGAAGACCTGGCACTGGCACAGGAGTTGGCTGCCCGTACCGCCCTCTGCCTGGACAACGCCCTGCGGTACACGCGGGAACGCAACGCCGCGCTCGCCCTGCAGCGCGGCCTGCACGTCCGCGACCTGCCAGCGCACAGCGCGGCGGATATCGCTCACAGCTACACACCCTCGGACGCCAGTGGGGCGTGGTTCGACGTCATTCCGCTGCCGGGGGCCCGGGTGGCGATGGCGGTCGGTGAGACGGCGGGGCGCGGCCTGCATGCCGCCGCAGGCATGGCCAAGCTGCGGGCCGCTCTGTCCACCCTGGCCGATCTCGACCTGCCCCCGGACGAAATCCTCGCGCGGCTGGGCGACCTGGTGGCCCGCCTTGACGCGGAAGGGCAGGCCGGGCCGGCCGCGGGCGAGAAGGTCGAGAAGGTGGCGGGCTCGACCTGCCTTTACCTCGTCCTCGACCCGGTCTCCCGCCAGTGCACCGTGGCCCGGGCGGGCCACCCGGCTCCCGTCGTCGTCCGCCCCGCCGGGGTGCCGGAGATCCTCGACTGCCCTGCTGGTCCGGCGCTCGGCGTGGGTGAGGAGCCGTTCCGGAAAGCCGAGGTGGAACTGCCCGAGGGGAGCCTGCTGGCCCTCTGCACCAACAGCCTGCTCAGAGCCGGTGGCGGGGATCCCCGCTCCGGGCTGACCGAGCTGGAACGCGTCCTCGCCGACCCGTACGACTCCGCGGCACAGGCCTGCGGCGCCGTCACCCGGGCGCTGCTGCCGCGACAAGGCCCGGCGGCCGGCGAGAGCGCCGCCCTCCTCGTTGCCCGCACCCGCGCGCTTCCGCACGAACACGTGGTCACGTGGGACCTGCCGGCCGACCCCGCCGTGGTCAGCACGGCGCGCGCCCTGACGGGGCCGCAACTGGCCTTGTGGGGACTGGACGAAGCGGGATTCACCACGGAGCTGGTCGTGAGCGAACTCGTCACCAACGCAATCCGGCATGCCCGAGGTCCCATTCGTCTGCGCCTCATCCGGGACCGTGCCCTCACCTGCGAGGTGTCGGACGGCAGCAGCAGCGCTCCGCACCTGCGCCACGCCCGTACCACGGATGAAGGCGGCCGCGGCCTGTTCCTCGTCGCCCAGCTCACCCGACGCTGGGGCGTGCACTATGAGCACGGCGGCAAGACCATCTGGGCCGAGCAGGCCCTGCCATGAGGCGGGCACTGCTGACGTTCGGGCACGGCACCGCCGGACGCGAGCAGTTGACCGCGCTCCTTCGCGGCGCCGGTGTACGGGCCGTCGTCGACGTACGGACCGCGCCCGGCAGCAGGCACAACCCGGATGTGGGCAAGGAGGTGCTCCGGGAGTGGCTGCCTGCGGCAGGGATCGACTACCGGTGGGAGCGACGGCTGGGGGGTTTCCGCAAGGCGGCCCGTGACTCGCCCGACGTGTTCTGGGAGAACGCCGCCTTCCGCGGATACGCCGGCCACACCCGCGACCCGGAATTCCTCGCGGCCATGGACGATCTGCTGCGGCAGGCGGCCGCCGTCCGTACGGCCGTGATGTGCGGCGAGTCCGTGTGGTGGCACTGCCACCGGCGGATCATCGCCGACTTCGCCGTTCTGGTACGCCACGCGCAGGTGCTGCACCTGGCACACGACGGGCGGCTCACCGAACACCGTCCGACGACGGGTGCCCGGCTGCGCGAGGACGGGCTCCTCGTGTACGACCGCGTGTGATCTCCCGGGGTCAGGGCCTCCGCTCGACGGCGGCCCTGACCTCCTCGAAGCGCGAGGGGTCGTCCATGGCGGCCGCCACCAGTTGGTAGCAGCTGCGTTCGCAGAGGTCGATCAGCTCCGCCCGGGGCATCTGCCGCTGGTCCAGCCAGCTGAGCACGACCTCCTCCGTGTACGCCAGCCAGCCGGCGACGGACATCGACACCGCGGGCGTCATGGGCGCGCCCGCCCCGGCCAGCCTCTTGAGGATCCACCCCGCGAACGTGGCACGCACGGTCCGGTGGAGGGTGCCCATCTCGCCTTCTCTCCGCGGAGCTGGCCGAGCTGGCCGAGCTGGCGGGACCGGACGCCGGGCGGGTGCGGATCCAATCCTCGCCGGGCTGGGCCGTGCACAGGGACTCGTCGCCGTGGCGGGAGGGGGCGGGGCCTGCCTGCGCACCGCAGGCAGGCCCCGCCGCCGGGTTCAACTGCCCGGCGTCGGAGTCGACCTCGGCGCGGGGGCCCGGTACCCGGCGACCTGCTCGGTGGCCTTGCGCACGACGGAAAGCGGCGTGGCGACGTCCTCGAGAGACTTGCCTTCGGCGGGCACGCCGAGGACCGCTGCGACAAGACCGCCGACGATCATCAGCACCGCGCCCACGATGTACCCGATGAACAGGTGGCTCGGATCGGGGTGGTTGGTGTCGATCAGCGAGCCGTAGAACAGCGGCGCGAGGGCGCCGACGATCTGCGCAATGGAGAAGAACACCGCAATCGCCTGCCCGCGGACCTCCAGTGGGAAGATCTCGCTGACGGTCAGGTAGCCGGCGCTGGCGCCCGCCGAGGCGAAGAAGAAGATAACCACCCACGCCGCGGTCTGGGTGAACGCCGTCAGCGCACCGGCCTTGAAGAGGAAACCGCTGATCAGCAGCAGCACCCCGGAGACGAGGTAGGTTCCCGCGATCATCTTCTTGCGGCCTACGGTGTCGAACATCCAGCCCAGCGCCAGCGGGCCGATCAGGTTCCCGACCGCGAACGCCAGCCCGTACAGCGGGATGCCGGCGTCGGGAACCTTGAAGAAGACGCCCAGCACGATCGAGTACGTGAAGTAGATCGCGTTGTAGAGGAACGACTGCGTGACCATCAGCCCGAGCGCGTAGACCGAGCGCCCCGGGTAGCGGCTGAACAGCAGCCGCACCAGGGTGATGTAGCCGGCGTGTTCGGCCGGCTTGATCTCCAGCAGCTTGCTTTCGTCGACCGGCTCCAGCGTCCGTCCTGAGGCCCGGACCTGCTCCTCGATGTAGGAGATGGTCGCCTCGGCCTCGTCGGCGCGGCCGTGCATGATCTGCCAGCGAGGGCTCTCGGGCAGGTTGCGCCGGACGAAGATGATGACCAGGCCGAGCACCGGGCCGACGAGGAAACCGATCCGCCAGGCAAGACCCGGGCTGTCGGCGATGAACTGGTTGTAGATCGCCAGCTGCACCAGCGTGCCGATGATCGCACCCGCCCAGTACGTACCGTTGATCCCGATGTCCACCCGGCCGCGGTAGCGGGCCGGGATCAGCTCGTCGATGGCCGAGTTGATGGCGGCGTACTCGCCACCGATGCCCGTGCCGGCGATGAACCTGGTCAAGTACAGGAAGATCACCCACCCGGTGCCGGCGCCCGCGGTCGCCGCCGTCAGGCCGCTGCCCACCAGGTACACGCCCAGGGTGAGCATGAACAGGTTCTTGCGGCCGAGCCGGTCCGACATCCGGCCGAAGACCAGCGCACCGACGACCTCGCCGATCAGGTACACCGTCGCGGTCGCCGCGGACGCGGTCGCCGACAGGTTCAGGGTGTTCGGCTTGGTCAGGGCGTCGCTGACGACGCTGGCGAGGGTGATCTCCAGACCGTCGAGGATCCACGCCACACCGAGCGCAAGCACCAGCCTGGTGTGGAACGAGGACCACGGCAGGCGGTCGATTCTCGCCGGGATGAGACTCCTGATGGCGCCTGGAGTCCCCTGACTGTCCGCTCTGTCCGCTCCTGCTGGTATGGATGATGACATGGCCACCTCTCTGATCTGACGGTTGGTCAAACTTGGTCGGTCATGTGCACTCCCCCGGGGTGCCGCCGCGGAACGGTCAACTGCCGCTGTTCGCGTCTGTTCCCCCTTTCGTGTCCGAGGCCGCCGGGTGGTCGCCGACCCACCACGCGGCCGTGTTGCCCGGCAGCGTCCCCGCGGGGCAGGATCGGCTGGACAGCAACGGGACGCCGTCGACCGGAGCGGGTACCGGGTGGTCGCCGAAGTTGATCGCGCACACGAGCCCGTCCCCGCGCACGAAGGCCAGCACCTGCGGCGGCGACTCCAGCCAGCGCAGCGGGCCCTCGCCGAGCTGCGGAAGGCTCCGGCGCAGATGCAGCGCCTCGCGGTACAGGTGCCAGAACGAACCGGTGTCGGACAGCGCCCGCTCGGTGGTGTGGTTGGCGAACCACTCCGGCTGCGGCAGCCAGGGCCGGCCCGCTCCGTCGCCCGTACTGAAGCCGAACGGCGAGGCGTGCCCAGACCACGGCAGCGGAATCCGGCAGCCGTCGCGGACCCGCAGCCGGCTGCCGGTCCGCCGGAAGATCGGGTCGGTGAGCACATGGTCCGGCAGGTCGACGACCTCCGGGAGTCCCAGCTCCTCACCTTGGTAGACGTAGGCCGCTCCCGGCAGGGCGAGCATCAGCAGGGCCGCGGCGCGCGCCCTCGCACCGCCGGGGTCGGGCAGGTCCGCGTCGTCCGCGGGCGTGGGCGCCGCGTAGCGGGTGACCGCCCTTACCTGGTCGTGGTTGTTGAGCACCCAGGTGATCGTCGACCCGGTGCCTGCGATGTCGCGCAGCGCCTCGTCGATGACCTTCTGGAAGATGCCGGCATCCCAGGGGGCGTTCAACAGGTGGAAGAAGAAGGCCTGGTGGAGTTCGTCGGGGCGGACGTACTGGGCCTGGTCGGCAGGGGTCGGCACCGACACCTCGCCGACCAGGAGGCGGTCGCGCCCGTCCCGTGCGGCGTACTGGTCGCAGATCGCCCGCCAACTGCGCCAGATCCGGTGGACCTCGGGCTGGTTCCAGGCGAGCGGATTGACCGAGTCGCGGGCGCGCTCGTCCGCCTCGGGGTCAGGCGAGTCCGGCAGATCGGGGTGTTTGAACAGTCCCGCCGCCACGTCGATGCGGAAGCCGTCGGCCCCGCAGTCCAGCCAGAAGCGCACCACGTGCTCGAAGTGGGCGGCGACATCGGGGTTGCGCCAGTTCCAGTCCGGCTGCTCCGGGGTGAACAGGTGCAGATACCACTCCCCCGGCGTGCCGTCCGCCTCGACGATGCGGCTCCACGCGGGCCCGCCGAACATCGCGCGCCAGTTGTTCGGCGGCAACTCGCCGTGCTCCCCGCGGCCCGGCGCGAAGTGGAACCGTGCACGCGCCGGGCTGCCGGGACCGTCGGCGAGCGCCTGCCGGAACCACGGGTGCCGGCTGGAGCAGTGGTTGGGAACGATGTCGATGAGGCACTTCAGGCCCAGCCGGTGTGCGTCGCGCACGAGCCGGTCGAATGACTCCAGGTCCCCGTAGACGGGGTCGACGTCGCAGTAGTCGGCGACGTCGTACCCGTGGTCGTGCTGTGGCGAGGGGTAGAAAGGGGTCAGCCAGATGCCGTCGACTCCCAGCCGCTTGAGGTACGGCAGGCCGGCGCTGACGCCCGCGAGGTCGCCGATGCCGTCACCGGTGCTGTCCAGGAAGCTGCGGATGTAGACCTGGTAGATCACCGCGTCCCGCCACCACCGCTCGGGCGAAGACAGCCGGTCCCCGGACCGCGGCCCTGGAACCGTGTTGACCCGCGCCGTGCTTGTCAGCGGGTCGTCGTCAAGCGGTACGCCGAGCATTCCGTCCCCATCCTGGAGCGCCGTGCGAACTATGCACGAAAAGAAGGGCAATTGTCCAAATGTGGCGCCCATCGCCGCCGACTCACGACGGAGCGGCAGGCCGCGCCAAAGCAATGCATGCATGTTATGTATAGCCGACGGGGAGGTGTCAACGGTGTTGACGGAGTTTTCCCGGCAGCACCAAAGCCCTGGTCACAGGCGTGAATGCGCAGCGTGCATGACGGGTAGGTGCGGGCGGCGTTACGGAAGCGCTGCGAACGGACGTCGTCAGGGGTTGCCGACGATGGCGTTGAGCTCGTTCGTCAGACGCGCGGCCGTCTCGTCCGGTGACCGCGTCAGGGTGAGCGCGTCGTGCAGCGCCTCCGCCACGGCCAGGCTCACCTGGTCGTAGTCGGGGGTCTCCGGACGGGGCTGGGCCGACAAGATGCTCTGCCGCAGCACCGGCAGATAGGGGAACCGCCTGACCAGTGCCGGGTCGGTGTACAACTGCGCCCACACCGGAGGCAGCGAGCCCTTGAGCAGCACCTGGCGCTCGTTGCCCAGGCTGGTGAGGAACTGGATCAGCGCCCGCGCTGTCTTCTGATGCCGCGAATAGCTGCTGACGGCGAGGTCGGAGCCGCCGAGCGAGCTGGACCCCGGCCCGTCGGGTCCCGGCAGCGGCGCCACCGCGAACTTCCCTGCGATCTTCGAGTCCTTCGACTCCGCCAGGTCGTACACGTACGGCCAGTTGCGCAGGAAGAGATACCGGCCGTCCTCGAAGGCCTTGCGCGAGCCCTCCTCGTCGAAGGTGAGCGCCTCCTGCGGGATCCAGCCCTTGCGCACGCCGTCGACGAGGAAGTCGAGCGCCCGCCGGGCCGCCGGCGAGTCGACGGCGGCCCTGGTCGCATGGTCGGAGAGGATCTCTCCGCCGGCGGACTGCACCGCCTCCGCATAGTTGACCGTCAGCCCCTCGTAGGGCAGGAACTGGCCCGCGTATCCCTTGAGCCCGTACCCGGGCGCCACGGTCGTCGCGAGGCGCTCCAGATCGGCCCAGGTCCGCGGCGGCGCCGCGTGCGCGCGGTCGAGGACGTCCTTGCGGTAGTAGAGCATCCCGGCATTGGTCACATAGGGGACCGCATACAGCTGCCCGCGGTACATCGCCGTGGAGACAACGGGCTTGAGGAACTTCTCCAGCGGGTACTGGCGGGCGTCGAGGGGCGTGATCCAGCCGTTGGCCGCGAACTCCGCCGTCCAGACCACGTCCAGGTTGAGCACGTCGTATCTGTCGCTCTTCGCCTGGAGGTTGCTGATCATCTGGGCGCGCACGTCATCGGAGGCCGCGGGCAGCTGGATCAACGTGGCCCGCTGCGAGGGGTGGGCAGCGTTCCACACCTGCAGACGTCCGCGCAGGTAACCCGTAAGATCCTGCCCGGTGACGAGCGTCACCGGACCGGTGCCGTCCGTACCGGCGCTCGCGGCCGGGACGGTGTGCAGGCCGCATCCGGTGAGCAGCAGGGCAGCGGCGGACAGCCAGCACGCCACCCTGCCCCAACGCATCCGTTCCTCTTCCTCCTCCGAGGGGTTCGCCGCCACCGCCTGCGGCGGGCGCGGGCGACGCGTTAACATTGCGGATATGTATAGCTGATATGTAGGCCAGGAACCAGATGGTGGAACGAGGAGGCGGGACCCGTGCGCCTGGCCCTACTGGCGCTTCTCGCGAAGGAACCCGCGCACGGCTACGAGCTCAAGCAGGCCCTTGAACAGACTTTCGGTGCAGCGTACCCTCAGCCGAACATCGGCCAGATCTACGTCACTTTGGGACGACTCGAACAGAACGGCCTGATCCAGGGACAGGACGTCAGCCAGTCGAGCCGGCCCAACAAAAGGGTGTACGAGATCACCGAGGCCGGGCGCGCCGCTCTCGCCGGGTGGTTCGACGAGCCGACCGAGGGCCCCCGGGTGCGGGACGACTTCTTCACCAAGCTCGCACTGGCCCCCGGCACCGGTGCGGCCGACCGGGTCGCACTGATCAACAAGCAGCGCCGCCACTACCTCAACATCATGCGGGGCCTGTCACGGCTCGCCGCCGCGGAGGACCGGGACAACCGCATCGCACACCTGCTCATCGAGGGGGCCATGCTGCATCTGCAGGCCGATCTCGACTGGCTCGAGCGCTGTCAGGAGGAACTCGAGTGAGCCGACCGGGCCCGTCCGTGGCGGCCGTTCCGCCGCCGGATGCCATGCTCTGGGTCAAGGACCTGGTCAAGGTCCATCGCGCCCAGGGTGTCCCCTCCCATGCCGTGCGCCATGTCGATCTGCAGGTCGACCGCGGCGAGTTCGTCGCCGTCATGGGCCCGTCCGGGGCCGGGAAGTCGACGCTGCTGCACCTGCTCGGCGGGCTCGACCGGCCCGACAGTGGGGAGATCTGGCTGGACGGGCGGCGGGTCGACGGCCTCCCCGAGTCCCGCTGGGCCGTGCTGCGCCGGCGGTCCGTCGGTTTCGTCTTCCAGTTCTCCAATCTCGTCGCCAACATGACCGCGGCCGACAACGTGGAACTGCCCGCGCTGCTGGCCGGGATACCGCCGCGTCAGGCCCGCGCCCGGCGCGAGGAGCTGTTCGCGGAGCTCGGCATCGAGGACAAGGCCGGCAGCACGCCCGCCGGACTCGCCGGAGGCGAACAGCAACGCGTCGCCCTCGCCCGGGCCCTGGTCAACGAGCCCGGGCTGCTGCTCGCCGACGAACCGACGGGAAGCCTGGACAGCCGCAACACCCGCGATGTGCTGCGACTGCTCTCCCGGTTCCACGAGCGCGGCCAGACCATCGTCCTGGTCACCCACGACGCCCGCGTCGCCAGCACGGCGGACCGCGTCATCAGCCTGTTCGACGGCGAGATAGCCGACGACACCGCGGTCGGACCGCCGTCCGGCACCTCGAACGGCGTCGCCGACGTGCTGCGGCTGGAAAGCTGACCCGGATGCGTGCAGTCCTCCGCTGGGAGCTCGCCGACCTCCGTGCACACCGGGCTCAGGCCGCGCTGATGGTGCTGGTCACCGCAGTCGTCGCGGTCTCCCTGATCCTGGCCGACGCGCTCCTGGTCGATGCCACCAACCCCTGGCAACGGATCTTCAAGCAGTCGCACGGCAGCCACGTGTGGCTGCACGTGCGCCCGGGAGTCAACACCTCTCCCCTCGCCCGCCTCGACGGCGTCACTGCGGTCGCCGGACCGTACCGGACCGCGCCCAGCACCCTGGTGCGCAGCGCGGAGAAGGTCTCACTCGAACTGCGGGCCGTCGGCCCCGCCCTGCCGGCCGTCTCCCGGCCGCTGGTGCAGACCGGCCGGTGGCTGACCCCGTCGGTCACCGACGGGGTCGTGCTGGAGAGTTCGCTCGCCCACTCGGTATGGGCCGGCGTCGGCGACGACGTCACCGTCCGCAGCGTCGACGGCACCACCCACACCCTGCGGGTGCTCGGCACCGCCGATACCGCCGACCAGGGCCCCTATCCCGACTGGACGCCCGGCATCGGCTGGGTGCTTCCCGCCACCCTTGACCGGATCGAGCCCGACCCCGCGCGTACCCAGCAGGCCATCGGCCTGCGCCTCGCCGACCCCGCCGCCACGGATTTCACCGCCCAGGAAGCCGTCAACGCACTCGGCAGCGCCCAGGTCGCCGAGGTGTCCACCTGGCAACAGGTGCGCAGCGCGATGGACCTCGGCAACCGGCTGCTCGGACTGATGCTCGGGGTCTTCGGGCTCGTGGCGTTGCTGGCAGCAGCGCTGGCCATGGCCGGCGGAGCGGGCGGCCGCGTGCTCGCCCAGGTGCAGGACATCGCGATGCTCAAGGCCGTCGGGTTCACTCCGGCCCAGATCGTCCGGTTGTTCCTCTACGAGCACACGGCCCTCGCGGTCGCCGGGTTCGCCCTCGGTTCGGCGGCGGCGAGCCTGCTCGGCCCGCTGCTGCCCGGTCCGCTGGGACAGTCGATGGTGCTGTGGCAGGGCCAGCCGGACCACCTGGATGCGATCGTCGCGACGGGATTCGGGGTGGTGCTGAGCATCGGCCTGGCCACGGCCCTTCCTGCGTGGCGGGCCGGACGCGTGCCGGCCGTGCCCACCGTGCGCTCCGACCGCCCCGCGGGCCGCATGTCCCGCCTGGCCCGCCTCGCTCTGTTGCTGCGGCTGCCTCCCGCCCTCGTCCTCGGCGCCCGTGACGCCTTCCACCGGCCACTGCGTGCCTCACTGACGGTGTCGCGGCTGGCGATACCGGTGCTGATGATCACGGTGGCGCTGGGCGGCTGGGCCACGCTCGACGGTTTCCAGCAGCACCCGCAACGCGTGGGCCTCGCCGCACCGCTGACCGCCAGGCCGACCGGCCTGGACGACGCCTCGGCGCAGCGGCTGCTGAACCGCCGGCCCGGCGTCGCCGCCGCGTATCCCGGCGTCGAGATCCAGGCGCTGGTGCCCGGGGAGACGACGAGCATCACCATGCGCGCCCTCGGCACGTCCGCGCACCCCTACCCCTTCGCTGTCGCCGAAGGCCGTGGCATCCGCGACACGGACGAGGCGGTGGCGGGCCAGGGAGCGCTCGACCTGATGCATGTCTCGGTCGGGCAGTGGGTGCGCGTCATGGCCGGCGGAACCCCGCACATCCTGCACATCGTCGGCCGCAGCATCGAACCCGATCACAACGGCGACATGCTCTCGGTGAACCTCGACGCCCTCGAAGGCCCCGGCGGCCTGCCGCGCCCTCAGTACTACGCCCTGGTGTTGCGGCCGGGTGCCAACGCCGACGCGGTGCGCGCCGGCCTGACCGCGGCCTCGCACGGGCGGCTCGACGTCCGTCCGACCGCCGACCCGGCCGACCAGCTCGGGCCGGTTCGCGTGGTCGTCGTCGGGCTCGTCGCCGTCCTCGCGCTGATCGGTCTGGTCGAACTGGTCACGGCGACCAGCCACGCGCTGCGCGATCACACCCGGGACGTCGGCGTGCTGCGGGCCATGGGACTGACGCCACGACAGATCGCCACCGTCGTCGTGACCGGCACGGGTCTGCTCACCCTGGTGGCCGTGGTCGTGGGGACCGGCCTCGGGGTCGTGGCCTCGGACGCCCTGATCAATCTGCAGGGCCGCGCGAGCGGCGTCGGCGCCGGAATCGCCCAGACGCCGTCACCGTGGACGCTGCTGCTGGCCGGAGCCCTGGCGGTCGCCGCGGCGGTCTGCGTCTGCGTCGTGCCGGCCCGGCGCGCCGCCCGGGCTCCCGTGACGAGCGCACTGAGCACGTTCTGAGCCGCAGCGTCGGTGGCCGGCCGTCAGGCGGTGCGCTTGAGCGCGTCGTGGACCGCCTCCCCGGTACGGGCCACCACCGCCGTTCCGTCGTCCGCGGTGATGATCGGACGCTGGATGAGCTTCGGGTGCCCGGCGAGCGCCGCAATCCACCGGTCGCGGGAGGCCTCGTCGCGGGCCCACTCCTTCAGCCCGAGCGCCTTCGCGTCCGCCTCCTGAGTGCGCGTGATCTCCCACGGTTCGAGCCCGAGCCGGTCGAGCACCGCGCGGATCTCCTCCTCGCTGGGAACGTCGTCGAGGTAACGCCGCACGGTGTATTCGGCGCCCTCCGCATCGAGCAGCTCGATCGCGCTGCGGCACTTCGAGCACGCCGGGTTGATCCAGATCTCCATGCCGCTCACCGTACCGCCGCGGGCGCCTCAAGTGCCGTCGGGCCAGCGGCCATTGTCAGTACCCGACAGTAAAATCGAAGCAGTCCGAGAACGTCCCGGACCGCCTCAGGAGGACGCCGATGGCCGCTGCCGTACCCGCGAACCCTGCGACAACGCCCCCGACGACGACACCGCTGCAGAAGAAGCCCCTGCCTCCCGGACGCCCACGTGAGTGGTACATAACCCACAATCGCCGGCTCAAGGCCATGCGCCTGGCCATCGCCCTGCTCGACACCGGCTTCCACCGTCCCGAGCAGGCACCGAACCGCACGATACGGACCACGGCCGCCCGGATCGGAGTGCATCCGCCCTCCGACACGACGTGCCACATGGTGCGCGCGTTCATGCGCTACAGCCGCTGACCGCACCGTCCGGCCGCCGGCATGCACTCTCGGCGGCCGGACGGGCACATCACGTAGCCAAGCCGCGGGCCGCGCCAGCGGGGGTACGATCACCCCAAAGACCCTAAAAGGGGCAACGGCGGGAGCACTGATGCGGCCGCGGCCCCGCGGCCGCTCTCGGCTTCTTCGGTCTCGGCACCGGATACCTGATGTACGGGCTGCAGGAGCTGTTCGACTACCTGGCGTTCGCGGTCGCGGTCAACTTCTCCCTCGGTTTCCACTGGCCCGTATAGACGTACAGAGGCGAACATGGCCGGCCCACCGCCGCCCGCACAACAGAACCCGGAACCGAAGCCGGAACACAATCCTCAAGTCGGCCCTCCGAAGACGTCCAGCGTCGGCGTGCGCGGCATCGCGGAGTCGGTGCGGTACTCGCTCGCCGAGATGGGCCCGAAGCGCAGCCTGCAGACACTGCTGAAGGTTAACCAGACCGACGGTTTCGACTGCCCCAGCTGCGCCTGGGCCGATCCAGGTCCCGAACACCGCAAGAAGGCGGAGTTCTGCGAGAACGGAGCGAAAGCCGTCGCGTGGGAGGCGACGCGCAAGCGCGTCGGCGCGGAGTTCTTCGCCGCGCACTCCGTCGCCGAGCTGCGGGCCCAGGACCACCACTGGCTGGAGCACAACGGCCGGCTCACCGAGCCGATGCACCTCGCCCCCGGTGCGACGCACTACACGCCGATCGGGTGGGACGAAGCGACCGCGCTCATCGGCGACCGGCTGAAGGCACTGGACGATCCGAACCGCGCCGTGTTCTACACCAGCGGCAGGACGAGCAACGAGGCGGCGTTCGTCTACCAGTTGCTGGCGCGCCGGTTCGGCACCAACAACCTGCCCGACTGCTCCAACATGTGCCACGAATCCAGCGGCGCGGCGCTCTCCGAGACGATCGGCATCAGCAAGGGCGTGGTCTCGCTCACCGACATCACCGACCACGCCGAGTTGATCATCATCGTCGGCCAGAATCCCGGTACCTGCCATCCCCGGATGCTCACCGCGCTGGAACAGGCCAAGCGGCGCGGCGCACGCATCGCCGCCGTCAACCCGCTGCCGGAGGCCGGTTTCGGCCGTTTTCACAACCCGCAGACACCACGCGGTCTTGCGGGCCCCGGCACCAAGCTCGCCGACCGGTACCTGCCGGTGCGCGTCAACGGCGATCTCGCACTGTTCGCCGCGCTCAACCGAACACTCGTCGAACGCGAGGACGCGCGCCCGGGCACCGTGCTCGACCACGACTTCATCGCGCGCCACTGCGACGGCTTCGCGGCCGCGGCGGCCGCGTGGCGTGCGCTCGACTGGCCGACGCTCGAGACGCTGAGCGGCCTGTCCCGCAAGCAGATCGGCAATCTCGCCACGGACGTGCTCGCGGCGCGCAGCGTCGTCGTCTGCTGGGCGATGGGGCTCACCCAGCACCGCAACGCCGTCGCCACCATTCGCGAGATCGTCAACTTCCTGCTGCTGCGCGGCAACATCGGGCGTCCCGGCGCCGGGCCGTCGCCGATCCGTGGCCACAGCAACGTGCAGGGCGACCGCACGATGGGCATCTGGGAGAAGATGCCCGATGCGTTCCTCGACAGGCTGCGCGACGAGTTCGGCTTCGACCCACCGAGCAAGCACGGCTGGGACACCGTGGACTCGATCCGCGCCATGCGCGACGGAAAGGCCGACGTCTTCTTCGCCCTCGGGGGGAACTTCGTCGCCGCGACGCCCGACACCGAGGTCACCGAGTCCGCGATGGCCAACTGTGCGCTCACCGTCCATGTGGCCACCAAGCTCAACCGCTCCCACCTGTGTCATGGGAAGGAAGCGCTGATCCTGCCCTGCCTGGGCCGCACCGAACGCGACATCCAGGCCCGCGGAGAGCAGTTCGTGACCGTCGAGGACTCGATGAGCATGGTGCACGCCTCCCGTGGACGGCTCATACCGGGATCACCGCAGCTGCGCAGTGAGGTCGCCATCGTCACCGGCCTCGGCCGCGCACTGTTCGGCGACGACGACGTCGTCGACTGGCGCGCGATGGGTGACGACTACGCGAGGATCCGCAAGCACATCGAGCATGTCGTTCCCGGCTTCCACGCGTACGAGGAGCGCGTCGCGCAACCCGGCGGCTTCATGTTGCCGAGGGGCCCGTACGATTCGCGCACCTTCCCCACGGCCACCGGCAAGGCACGCTTCACCGTCAACCCGCCGACCGCGGTGGAGGTGCCGGACGGGCACCTGCTGCTGACGACCGTACGCGCCCACGACCAGTTCAACACGACCGTCTATGGGCTGGACGACCGCTACCGCGGGATCAAGGGCGGGCGACGCGTCCTGTTCGTCAACGCGGCGGACCTTCGGGCCCACGGCCTGCACGACGGCGACCTCGTCGACATCGTCAGCGTCTTCACCGACGGCGAGCGCCGCGCCCGGAGCTTCCGCACTGTGCGGTACCCCACCCCGCGCGGCTGCGTGGCGGCGTACTACCCCGAGGTGAACGTCCTGGTGCCGCTGGACTCCACAGCCGAGGTCAGCAACACGCCGACGAACAAGTCCGTCGTGGTCCGGCTGGAACCCGCGACCTGAGCCCGGTGTCCCGTCGTCCCCGCGGTTGTGACGCAAACCAAGTGGACGTGGAGGTTAGGAACGACGCTCCGGTGTCCAGCTGCACGACATGGTGACCGTCTCCCTCCGAAGAAGGGGGACGATCAACCATGTCGTCAACGGCACCGGCGCTCCGTCCGGCTCCAGCAGCACTGTGGCGGACCTGACCCGCTATCCGTGATCCGCCGCCATCAGCTCACACAGTTCGCCGACCGCCGCGCGGAGGCTGTCGGCGAACGCGCGCATCTCGCCCGCCACCGGCAGCGGCGTGCTCAGGTAGAGGTTGAGCCGCTCGGGCAGCAGTACATAAGCGACGCCGATGCAGCGGCTGCTGGTCGAACCGAAGCCGAAGTACTGGATGTTGGCGGACGGCGCGGAACTGGTGCTCAGATAGTCGTCGCGCATCGTGAGCCAGCCCGGGCTGCGGTACAGGGCGGGTTGTTCGGTCACCCCCAGCTCCGTTCCGCGCCTGCGCTGGATCAGCTCCAGCTCCCACAGGTGCTGCTCGGGCGCCTGCCCGGCCTGGCACTCCTTCGCGCGCGCCACATGTTTCTCGGCGGCGGCCCGGAACGCGGAGCGCCGGGCGTCCGCGTGCGCCGCCGGATCGTCCATAGCCGCCGCGAACCGCTGCATCTCGGCGGTGACGACACGCATCGCCTCGGTCCGCCCGCGCCGCCACTGCCGAGTGGCGATCGACTCGTACGTGGCACCCAGGTGGCCTTTGGCGCGCCGGTGGGCGAGCTGGTAGGCGCACTGAACGAACGCGTCGGGCGAGACACCGAGCGCCTTGGCTGTGTTGCTGCCGAAGTCCTCGAACGACACGATGGCGGTGGCGGTGTTCTTCCCGTACGCGGCGAAGGCGTCGGCGGCGGAGCGCACGTGCGCCCGCAGGGCCTCGTCGAGCTCGAAGACGACGGGCGACGGCTTCGGCGGGCCCTGAGTGCGGGCCCCTGACCGTCGGGACTGCTCCTCGGCGGGGGTGTCGAGCAGGGCGTCGACGAAGCCGAGGATGGTGGTTCCGTCGAGGCCGCAGTGCTCCACGTTGATGCCCGCCCGGCCGTCGCCGAACACGATCAGGGAGAGGGCCTTGTCGAACCAGCGGTTGCCGCCGTCACCGTAGAGCAGCTGGTCGCAGGCCTGCTGAGTGTCGGCAGGCGCGCAGTCCTCCAGGCAGAGGCAGAACAGCGCGGTCTCGACCGCGTCCAGCGCCTCCGCGTTGCCGGGGTCGCAGGCGAGCAGGGACTGTCGTGCGGCCGCCCACTGCGCGCGGGCCATGGTGGTCAGGTGGCCCACCGGGGCATCCGCGGCGACGGGCCGCTCGGCTGCGGCCTTCATCACGGCGCGCAGTCCCGCTTCGAGGTCGGCCAGGCTGTGCGGCACGCCGTCGGGGCCGAGCACGTCCATCCGGAACATGGCGCCGCGGAAGAACACCACGATGTGCCGCGCTTCGGAGGGGCCGGGCCACTGATCGGTGTAGGGGGCGCGGACGGTGTCCTGTTCCGTCCCGGGAATCCGTGTGGTGGAGAAGAGGAACTTGTTCTGCTCCATCGACTGGGGCTGCCCGCGCTGCACCACCGGCTCGATGAGCTCCCGGTCGAGCCGGCGCTTGTAGTGGACGGCCGCGGCGATGAGCCCAGCGGCCCGTTCGACCTGTGGCAGGTCCGAGTCGCGGAACAGGAAGAAGAAGTTGGCGTTGAGCGCGATCCTGTCCCGGCGGCCCAGGTATCGGTAGGGCCAGAAGGTGTCGAGCCAGCTGTGCACGCCTTCGGTGGCGTCGTACTCCTCCAGCGCCGCGTGCAGCATCCGGCCGGGGCCGCCGGGCCGCAGGAAGGCGGCGACCTCCGCCTCGGTCGCCGCCAGCTCCGCCTCGGTCAGCAGCGGCGCGCACCAGGCGAGGAACCTCTCACAGCTCTCCTCCAGCGTGGGCAGCGGCACGCGCGGCAGGGTGTCCTCGAGGGCGAAGGTCGGGGTGGCTGCCGTTCCCTGGCTCATGATCAATTCTGTTCCCGATTCGGATCGTGGGGGTCGTGGAGGTCGTGGAGATCGTGGAGATCGTGGGGGCGGTGGGGTCCTGGGGTGTCCTCAGGGCCTGACGGCCGGGATATGTAGAGCTGTGCGTACAGCCAGCCTTCCTCCTCCATGCCCTTCGCATCCACCCCGGCCGACGACATCGTCCCGAGGACGAGCTCCTGCTCCTCCGCGGAGGCGAACCGCCGCTGCCTGACCGCCTCTCCCACGGGGACGGTGCGATATCCGAGCCTGGCCAGGGCCCGGTCGACGGGGTCGATGGGGAACATCCGCAGCAGGAAGTGGGCCATCCAGGGCCGGCCGCCGCTCTGGGCTCTGACGACGCGGGTGAGCGTCCGTTCCGTGACGTATCCGAGGCAGCCCGTCGAGATCACCAGGTCCGTTCCGGCGAGCCGGGCACGCTGAAGCGGGGTGGGGTCGTGCTCCTCCAGGTCGGCGTGGATCGCGTCGTCGAGAAACCCCGCTTCGAGCGCATACGCCAGCGCGCTTGCGGAGGCGTCGAGACCGACGAAGCGGGTACGCAGTGCGGGCCGGCGCGAGCGGGACAGCTCCCGGTCGTGGGCGAGCAGTGCCTCGCGCGTCCTCGCGTCGATGCCGCCGCTCGCGCCACCGTTCGCACCTCCATTCCCGTAGCGGTCGTACAGTTCGTCCATCGTCGCGTCGTATTTCAGCAGGGCGGCGTTGATCCCGTACGAGCAGCCGATGTCGAGCACTTTCGGGACCGGTACGCGCTGCGACTCCCGGTACTCCTCGATCAGCTTGGCGAAGTAGGGCTTCGCGCGCTGCGGAACGCCGTAGTCGAGCCCGCGCAGCACGGTGAAGTACGCGCGCGGATCGGGCTGGGTGTAGATGTGGTCGAGCGAGACTTTTCCGGTCGAGTCGAAACGCAAGGGGGTTGCTCCTCCGTGGAACGCACAGTGGGGAAACGGCCTACGGCGACCGAGTGTTACGCCAGGTCCTAGTCGAGCAGCGCGTCCCCGCGCACGGCACGGCCCTCGGCCTGAAGGTGTTCGGGCAGTACGCGGCCGAAGAGCTGCTGGGTCCGTGCCGCGCTCCCGATGACGCCGGGGCGCTCGCTGTAGGCGAATATCGCCGAGTGGCGGGCGATCTCGCCTCGCACGGGGCTCACCCGGTGCAGCGAGTACCGGCCCTTGAACAGCTGGAGGTCGCCCGGCTTCAGGGCGAGGCGACGGGTCAACCGGTCTCCCTTGCCGTCCAGTACGGCCCGTACGTCGTCGAAGTTCTCGCACGCCCCGCTCCTGATGTTCGGGCAGTACTCGAAGACGCCGCCGGATTCGGCCTCCTGGGTGAGCATGCTCACGGTGAACTCGTTGGTGTCGAAGTGCCAGGGGTGCTCCCTGCCGGGGGCGACGACGTTGAGGACGAGTCCGGAGAGTGGGTCCGCCAGCCGGTGCAGCTGCGGTAGGCCGAAGCAGCGGGCGACGAAGCTCTGGAACGGTTCGTGGGAGTAGAGCAGGCTGATGATGCAGTCCGCGGGGATGTGGTCGCGGGCGACGAAGGCGTTTCCCCGCTCGAAGCTTCTGCGGCCAGGGTGGTCGTCGGGGAGCTCCGAGTCCACGGCGATGTTGTAGACGTTGACCGTTTCGACGTCGAAGTGGGCCCGTGGGGCGAATGCGGCGCACTCCTGCCGCAGGACATCGCGGAACGAAGAGCGGATGAAGTCCGGCAGCACGGTACAGCCGAGCGTCGACAGTTCGCGCCGGGCCCGGGCGATGACGGCCTGCCCCTCGGCGCTGTCGGGCTCCGACAAGGGGTATTGGGCCATGTCGACCACGCGGTCAAGGGTCACGGCTTGCAGAGTGCTCATCTGATCCCCAACTTGACTGGCCAGTAATGCAGTTGACGCTACCTAAAGCCCAGCACACGTTGTCTGTGATTCGTCACACTCCGGCGCCGGTGCCACGGCTCCTCACAGGTGGGTTCGGCTGATCGCTACGCTCGGCGCCGTGACCGGTACCTGGGAGCCCACGACGGCGGGTGTGCTGCAACTGCCCTCGGGCCGGCGAGTTCGCGGCCGGGGACTGCGCCGCCCCCTCCCGGAAGGGCCGGCGCCCACCTTCGCGCTGTATCTGCTCGGACACCGCCCACCCCCCGTCGGCTGGGAGGCCCTGTGGGTTCGCTGGCCGGACATCTGGCTGCCGTCCGACCCGACGGCTGCCGCGGATGCGCTGCACGAGGCATGGGCGCGCGCTGCAACCGAACGCGTCGAGATCGCCTGCGGCGGCGGGTATGGACGGACCGGCACGGCGCTGGCATGCCTCGTCGTTCTCGACGGCTTGCCCGGCCGTGAGGCGATCGCCTACATCCGGGAGCACTACGCGTCACGCGCCGTGGAGACTGCCTGGCAACGCCGGTTCGTCTCCCGCTTCCGGTAGTCGGCCGGACGGGCGTCGGCCCCACGCGGCGATGGTGACCTGGGGGATGTCGACGAAGGCCGGGTCGCTCAGCAGCTCGAAGAACTCGGTGAGCTCGGTTTCCGTGATGAGGCCGTCGGCGACGAGGGACGGACCCGCCTGACTGATGAGCGGGGACCAGCGGTCCTTGCCGAGGCATCCCATGCAGCCGAGATTCCCCGAGAACGCCACATCGGTCAGGCCGTTGCGGGAAAGCAGCGCGGGAACACCGCGCGCCCATGTCATGTCGGCCCCGTGCTCGGCGTACTTGTGCTGATAGGCGGCCATGAGACGTTGCACCAAAGGGAAGGGAGAGGTGCTCGCCGGCAGCAGATACGGCTCCTCGACGACAAGCCAGCCTCCTGGGGCGAGCCATTCGACGGCACGCGCCATCACCTCGTCCCGCGCGGGCAGATGGCAGAAGAGATAGCGCGCGTGGATGAGGTCGAAGCTGCCCGGCATGTAGTCGTCGCGGGTGACGTCGATTTCGTGCACGTCGAGGTTGGTGGCCCGGCTCGCGTCGAGATAGCGGGTGTCGATGTCGGCGGCCACCACATGGCCGTCGGGAAAGTGGCCGGCGAGCCAGTAGGCGATGGAACCGGCGCCCGCACCCAGCTCAAGGCAGCGGCCGGACGGCGCTATGGGAAGATCCCGGAGGACGGCGGTGGTGTAGGCGTCCACGTTCCGCTGGATGGACTCCAGGCGCGCGCGTTCCTTCGGAGAATCCTTGCTCAGCAGGCCAGTGCTGTACCGGTCGGTGTGTGCGGAATGATGTGTGCTCACTCTTCCCCCTGCTTCCCCTGTTCAACGGTTCACCGGCCATGGTGCCATGTTTTCTGCCGTCACCAGTATGGCTGGATGCATACCTTGACATGCCGCGAATACCTCTTCCGAGCCGCCAATGAATGGATGTGACGCACATCACCTGACCTTGGAGACATCCGATGCTAGATTGCGGCGCGTGTTTAACCCACGTTCACCGTAGGGGGAGGTTGTGATGGACGAGAAGTCGGAGCAGTTGCCCGCGGAGTACATGCCGCCGGCGCCGGTCACCGTCGGAGAGTTCATCGAGGACACGTTGGGCAGCTGGAATGGCACGGCGCCTGACTGGTTCATCAGCTACTACTGGTGACCGACGCGCAGAAGGTGCGCAGCAATCAGCAGTGAGGACCGGGCTTCGGCACGCGAAGCCCGGTCCTCACCGAACATCATTGATTCTCACCGACTCTTATTGACCCTTCTCTCATTGACTATCATTGACTCTATTGACTCTCATTGACTGCCGAAATCGAACCGGCGGCGGGGGAAATGGCAAAGGTGAGTGCTGGGTTCGTGGTCCTGCCGGACACCGCCGACGCCGCGGAAGTTCAGGCGCTCGTGCCGTTCGGGAACCCTCGGATGCTGGCGCATGCGTCCGGGAGGCCGTGGCTGGTGGGTGAGTGGCCGCCCGAGCGGGTGTTGGTGGCTGCGGCGGGTCCCACACGGCTGGCGGTGATCGGGCACTGCCCGGTCGGCGTCCGCGAGGCGCTGCGCCGTACCGCCGGGCAGGCGCAGCCGCTCGCCGATGATCTGGCGACGCATCAGGTGCTGCTCATGGTCCGTTCCAACACCGCCAGCTATCGGCTGCTGGGGCAGCTGTACGCCGAGTCCGGTGTGGAACTGGACATGCCGTACCTGGACGACGGCGTGCTCGAAGCAACCCTGCGCGTCGCGGCGCACGAACACGCGGGACCGTGGCGGTTCAAGCCGCTGCTGGCCGATGCGATGCGCGGCATCGTGCCCGAGGAGGTGCTGCGGCGGTCCACGAAGGGCGAATTCGGCAAGGACATCCGCAGGGGGCTGCGCCGCAACCTCCCCGCGATCCTGCAGACGTTCGCCGACTCCGCGCTGGCGGACCGCGGACTGATCGCGCCCGCCACGCTCCGCGCGCGGCTGACCGCTCCCCAACCGGACAACACGACAACCCAAACGCTGGAAAACCTGCTCGGCTGCGAAACCTGGCTGCGCACGGCCACAGCCACGGCCACTCGCCGCGCACCCGGCGCCGCCCCCTCGGAGGTGTGACACGCATGCGGCTCCATCCTGACGTATCCATGACGGACACCGACGACGGAACCGTGCTGCTGCACCAGCGCACCGGCCGTTACTGGCAACTCAACATCACCGGCAGACAGGTGCTGCACCGGCTCCTCGACGGGGAATCGCCCGAGACCATCGCCACCGCCTTCGCTGCAGCCCACGGCATCGCACCGCAACGGGCCGAGCACGATGTCAGCGCCGTCATCCACCAACTGCGCGCCGCCGAAGTGGTGGTGGCCCCATGAGTGTTCCCGTCGCCCTCGACGAGAGGCGGCGACTACCGCTGCGGCGGCGCCTGCTGCCCCTGCTGGCCGTCGGCGTCGCCCGCCCGCTCGCCCGGCTCAGGCCGGCACGGCTGCTCAGCGTGCTGGAGTTCGCCCGCCGCGGCGCACCGCCGGCCACCGCCGAACAGGCACGAACCGCCCGCGAGGAGGTCGTCTCCGTGAGCCTGCGCTGCGCGGGACAGAACTGTCTGCAACGTTCCATCGCCACCGCACTGCTGTGCCGGGCCCGCCACGCCTGGCCGACCTGGTGCACCGGCGTACGGACCCACCCGTTCGCCGCCCATGCCTGGGTCGAAGCCGACGACCAGCCGATCGGCGAGCCGTGCCCCAAGGGCCACTACAGGCCGCTCCTGACGGTCCCGCCTCTCGGCCACGCACGCTGAACGGGATCGTGCGCACGGCCCGCTCGACAAGCATGCCCGCGTCGCCCGAATTACCATGATGTGTCGTGGCGGCCATGACGAGATTCGGTCTCCCGGGCGTGATCACAGCATGTCTGTTCGATCTCGACGGGGTGCTGACCAAGACCGCCGTCGTCCACGCGGCGGCGTGGAAGGAGACCTTCGACGACTTCCTGCGGCAGCGGGACGGTCCTGGCTTCCGCCCCTTCGATGCGGTGGCCGACTACGACGAGTACGTCGACGGCCGTCCCCGCGCCGACGGGGTGCGCACTTTTCTCGCCTCGAGGGGAATCGAGCTGCCCGAGGGGTCCGACGACGAGCCGCCACAGCTGCAGACGGTGCGCGGGCTCGGCAACCGCAAGAACCTCCTGGTGCTGGAGAAGATCCGCACACAGGGTGTCGAGGCGTATCCGGGATCGGTGCGGTACGTCGAGACCGTGCGAGCGGCCGGAATGAGCACGGCGGTGGTCTCCTCCAGCGCCAACTGCCGCGACGTGCTGGCTTCCGCGGGCATCGAGGAGCTCTTCGACGTGCGGATCGACGGGGTGGTGGCTGCCGAGCGCAGGCTGCCGGGCAAACCGCATCCGGACACCTTTCTGGAAGCCGCTCACGACCTCGGTGTCGAGCCCGCGGCGGCGGCCGTTTTCGAGGACGCCCTGGCCGGTATGGACGCCGGCCGGGCCGGCCGGTTCGGGGCCGTGGTGGGTGTCGACCGTGTGGGCCAGGCCGATGCCTTGCGCGCCCACGGTGCCGACATCGTCGTCCAGGACCTCGCAGAGCTGCTGGAGGCCGGGCCGTGATCAGCCACTCCGCCTATGCGGTTGAGCCCTGGTGCCTGCGCGAGACGGGGCTCCATCTGGACGTCCTGGCGCAGAGCGAATCTGTCTTCGCCCTGTCGAACGGGCACGTCGGCTGGCGGGGCAACCTCGATGAGGGCGAGCCGCACGGCCTGCCCGGCTGCTACCTCAACGGCGTGCACGAACTGCATCCGCTGCCGTACGCGGAGGCCGGCTACGGGTTCCCCGAGTCCGGTCAGACGGTCATCAACGTGACCAACGGAAAACTCATCCGGCTGCTCGTCGACGACGAGCCGTTCGACGTGCGCTACGGGCGGCTCCGCTCACATGAACGGGTGCTCGACCTGCGCGCCGGGCTGCTGCATCGCGTGTGCGAGTGGACGTCACCGGCCGGACGGACGGTGCGTGTGCGCTCCACCCGTCTGGTCTCCTTCACCCACCGGGCCATCGCCGCGATCGCCTACGAGGTCGAGCCGCTGGACGGCCAGGTCAATCTCGTCGTCCAGTCGGAACTCGTCGCCGACGAGCAACTGCCCGAGCTCACCGGCGACCCCCGGGTCGCGGCGGCCCTGGAATCCCCGCTCCAACCCGAAGAGCACACCGCCGTGGGCACGCGACTGCGCCTGGTGCACTGCACCGCGAGCAGCGATCTGCGTCTCGCGGCCGCGGCCGACCATGTGGTGCAGGGGCCGGAGCCCACCCGGACCTCCAGCGAGAGCAGCAACGACGTGGGCCGCCTCACGGTCACCACCGTCCTCGGCCCCGGCGAGACGTTCCGGCTGGAGAAGCTGGTCTCCTACGGCTGGTCCGGTGTGCGCTCGCTCCCGGCAGTCCGGGACCAGGTGGAGGCCGCGCTCGCCGGGGCGCGCAGCACCGGCTGGCAGGGCCTGGTCGACCAGCAGCGGGAGTTCCTCGACGACTTCTGGAGGCACGCCGATGTCGAGGTCGACGGCGACGCCGAGATCCAGCAGGCCGTCCGCTTCGCCCTTTTCCATGTGCTGCAGGCCGGAGCCCGCGCCGAGCAGCGGCCACTCCCGGCGAAGGGGCTGACCGGCTCCGGATACGACGGGCACTGCTTCTGGGACACCGAGACGTTCGTCCTGCCGCTGCTGACCTACACCTCACCGGAGCCGGTCGCCGAGGCACTGCGCTGGCGTCAGGGCACCCTGCCGGCGGCGCGTGCGCGCGCCCGTCAGCTGGGGCTGAAGGGGGCGACCTTCCCCTGGCGGACGATCGAGGGGTCCGAGTGCTCGGGCTACTGGCCGGCCGGCACCGCCGCCTTCCACATCAACGCTGACATCGCCGCCGCCGTCGTGCGCTATGTCTCGGCCACCGGGGACGAGGACTTCGAACGGGAGACGGGGGTGGAGCTGCTGGTGGAGACGGCCCGGCTGTGGCACTCCCTGGGGCACCACGACTCCCACGGCCGCTTCCACATCGACGGCGTCACCGGACCCGACGAGTACAGCGCGCTGGCGGACGACAACGTCTACACCAACCTGATGGCCCGGGCGAATCTGCAGGCCGCGGCCGATGCGGCCGAACGCCACGCCGGCGAGGCCGCGGCGCTGGGCGTCGACCAGGAGGAGACCGCCCGCTGGCGGGACGCGGCGAAGGCGATGACCGTGGCGTACAACAGCGCGCTGGGCATCCATGAGCAGTCGGCGGGCTTCACCCGCCACCAGGTCTGGGACTTCGCCGGCACGCTGCCCGAGGAGTACCCGCTGATGCTGCACTTCCCCTACGTCGACCTGTACCGGAAGCAGGTGATCAAACAAGCGGATCTGGTGCTGGCGATGTACCTGTGCGGCGATGCATTCGAACACGACCAGAAGGCCCGGAACTTCGCCTACTACGAACCGCTGACCGTCCGGGACTCCTCCCTGTCTGCCTGCGTCCAGTGCGTCATGGCCGCCGAGGTGGGCCATCTGCGGCTGGCCTACGACTACCTGGGGGAGGCCGCGCTGATGGACCTGGAGGACCTGGAGCGGAACACCCGTGACGGCCTGCACATCGCCTCCCTCGCCGGCACCTGGATGGGGCTGGTCGCCGGCTTCGGCGGCATGCGCGACTACGCCGACGTCCTGCATTTCGCCCCCCGACTTCCGGAGAGGCTCAATCGGCTGGCCTTCTCCATGCTCGTCCGCGGGCGGTGCCTGCACGTCGACATCACCAACTCCCGCGTCACCTACGCGCTGACGGAGGGCGAGCCCCTCCGGATCAGCCACGACGGAGAGACCATGACCGTGTCCAGGAACACCCCGCAAACACGCCCCGTCAAACCGCCGACGGCCCTTCCCGAGCCCGCACAACCGGCGGGCCGCCGCCCCGGCCACCTCCGCTGACGACCGCCCCTACTGCACTACTGCCTCACTGCCCTTGCCCTACTGAACACCGTGGGGGCGGAACTGGATGCTGATGCGCGGCCCCGCGCCGCGGGCGGTCTTCGGGACGGCGTGCTCCCAGGTGCGCTGGCAGCTGCCGCCCATGACCACGAGGTCGCCATGGCCGAGCGGGAGGCGCACATGGGGTGCGTCGCCGTATCGGGGGCGGAGGAGGAGCGGGCGGGGTTCGCCGACGGAGAGGATGGCCACCATCGTGTCCTGGGTGCTGCCGCGCCCGAAGCGGTCGCCGTGCCAGGCGACGCTGTCCCGGCCGTCGCGGTAGAAGCACAGCCCGGCCGTGGTGAAGGGCTCGCCGAGTTCCTCTGCGTAATGGGCGCTGAGCGCATCGCGGGCCTCACCGAGCACGGGGTGCGGGAGCGGCTCGCCCTCGCCGTAGTGCGCCAGCAGCCGGGGCACGCTCACGACGTTGTCGTACATCTGACGCCGCTCGGCTCTCCATGGGACGCACGCCGCCAAGCGTTCGAACAGCGCGTCCGAGCCGGTGAGCCAGCCCGGCAGCAGGTCGATCCACGCGCCGTGGGTCAGCTCGGTGCGGCGCAGCGCTGCCAGCTCCCGGAGCCGCAGCGGTGCGGCCTCGGCGGAGTCGAACAGCGACGCCTGCAGGTGGACGCTCATGCGCCCAGACTACGCCAATATCGAACACACAAGCGAACGAGTCGGCCAAAGCATGTCGGCGGGTCGGCTAGAGTCGCGTGATCGACAACAGGCGAGGGGGCAGGCGAATGACCAGCTGGTCGCGGAGTCTCGACCAGGCAGGGATCACGGCTCCCCGGCTGCGCAGCGACTTCAGCGAACAGCGACGCCTGGTGGCGCGGTTCGCCCGCGCCGAGTACGCGGCGGTGCGCCTGCTGCTCCCGGCGCCTTGCGTGCCCGACATCATCGCCGCCACCGCCTTCATGCATCACAGCGACAACCTCATCGACCAGGGATCGGCAAGCGAGCGCGCGGCGGCGTTCACCGCGTGGGAGAGCCGGGTGCGGGCAGCCCTGGACGGCGGCTCCGCCGACCTGCCCGTCCTGCACGCCCTGCTCGACGCCATCACGCGCCACCCGCAGCTGCGACGGCAGGTCGAGACCTATCTCGACGGTGCGCCCGAGGAGGTTCACTGGGAGGGCTTCGCAACCGAGAGCGATCTGCGGCGCTACGTCGACGCCTACTCGCACCCGGCCTTCATGCTGATCGCCTGCCTGCTCGCACCCCGCGCCTCGGCCGATTCCTATGCCGCCGGCTGCCGGACCTTCATCGAGGCGAGCCAGCGTCTGGATTTCCTCGCCGACCTCGCCGAGGATCTGCGCACCGGACGCCTCGGCATCCCCGAGGACGCCCTCACCCGGCACGGTGTCACCCTCGGCGCCCTCCGCGCGGGCGTCGCCTGCGAGGCGCTCGGGGAGCTCGTACGGGAACGGGCGGCGCAGATCCGTACGGGGCTCACCGCGTCATACGGCCTCGTGGACCTGGTGGAGGCGCGGAACAGGCCGTTCATCCGTGCACTCGTCACGATCCAGGAACTCCGGCTGCGCGCGGTGGAGGAGAAGGGCGCTGGGCTTGTCCGAGGATCCGCCGGGCCATCCGTCGTCGCCTCGCTCCGCGTGCTGGCCCGCGAACACCGCGCTGCACGGGTGTTCACGCGTGCGTTCACATCTTGACCCCTGCCGCCTCCGGCAAAACGATCGTGCATTCACGTCTTGACGACGCGTCAGCGCAGGACCACACTCACGTCGCACCATGAATGGTTCAGACCATACTCGGCTCACCGGATGCGAGGAGCAGGGATGAAGAGCAGACGTCGGCAGGGGAACCCACGTATATCGGCTGGTTCGGCCGGTTCGCTGCCACACACGGCACCGCATACTGCACATACCGCGAGACTGCGCGTGCCCCGGCGCGTGCGCTCGTTCGCCGGACAATGCCGCCGGGAAGCAGCGCTCGTCGCGGTGGGCCTGCTCACCGTCTTCGCGGCCTTCCCCACCACGGCGGACGCCGTGACCGTCCCACCACCGCCATCGGGGTGGTCCACGGTCTTCAGTGACGACTTCTCCGGCTCGGCGGGCAGCCAGCCCTCCTCGTCGAACTGGATGTACGACACCGGTCCCGGCTCGAACTTCGGAACGGGCGAGATCGAGACCATGACCAACTCGACCAGCAACGTGTACCTCGACGGCAACGGCCACCTGGACATCACCGCCCTGAACAACGGCGGCAACTGGACCTCCGGGCGCATACAGACCACAAGCGCCAATGTCGGTGCTCCGGCCGGCGGCAAGCTGGAGGTGACCGCCTCGATCCAGCAGCCCGACCCGGCCAACGGCTCCGGCTACTGGCCCGCATTCTGGATGCTGGGACCCGGCCAGTGGCCGGAGAACGGCGAGATCGACATCATGGAGGACGTCAACGCGCTCTCCGACGTCGCCGGCACCATCCACTGCGGCACGTATCCGGGCGGCCCGTGCAACGAGGGCAACGGCATCGGCAGCGGCCTGCAGGCGTGCCCCGGCTGCCAGACCGGCTACCACACCTACTCGATGATCCTCGACCGGACGAACACCTCCGCCGAGTCCATCACCTTCTACCTCGACGGCACGCAGTACTTCAGCGTGAACGAGAGCCAAGTCGGCGCCTCCACCTGGCAGCAGGCCTTCGACCACAACATGTCGATCATCTTCGACCTCGCCATGGGCGGCGGTTTCCCGAACGGCCAGTGCGGCTGCACCACGCCGAGCGGCTCCACCACCTCCGGCGGGACGATGAGCGTCGGATATGTCGCGGCGTACACGACCAACGGCAGCGGCGGCGGCACCACCGGGCCGACCGGCCCCATCACCGGCTACGCCGGACTGTGTCTGGACGACCGCTCTGCGAGCAGCGCCAACTACAACCCGATCCAGGTCTACACCTGCAACGGCAGCAACGCGCAGCAGTGGACGTTCGTCCAGGCAGGCACGACGCTGCATGTGCTGGGCAAGTGCCTGGACGTCTACGCGGCCGGCACCGCCGACGGCACACCCGTGGACCTCTACGACTGCAACAACACCGGATCGCAGGTCTGGATACCGCAGTCCAACGGGTCGTTGTACAACCCGCAGTCCAACAAGTGCCTGGACGACACCAACTGGTCGACGACACCCGGCACCCAGGTGCAGATCTGGGACTGCACCGGCGCCGCCAACCAGGTCTGGAACCTCCCGTCCTGACCTCTCTCGCACATCACGGCGCATTCGTCACGGCGTGACCGGCCCGACGCCGGTCACGCCACTGGCATCGGCGACCAGGTCGGAGGGGCGCCAGCCCGGGCAGCGGAAGAGATAGCACCAGCGTTCGCCCCAGGTTCTTGCGGCGACGCGAAGCGGGTTGTAGGTGGAGGTGTTCTTGGTCAGTCCGAAGACGGGCTGGTAGGTCTCGGGGGCGAAGCTGCGGAACAACCGGTCCCAGACGATCAGGATGCCGCCGAAGTTGCGGTCCAGGTAACCGCCTTGGGAGGCATGGTGAACCCGGTGGTGCGACGGGGTGTTGAAGATCGCTTCGACGAGCCGGGGCAGCCTGTGGATCCGCTCGGTGTGGATCCAGAACTGGTAGACCAGATTGGCCGAGGAACAGAACGCCACGGCGGTCGGCGAAACGCCCAGCAGGATCAGCGGCAGATATAAACACGCCGAAGGTGAGGTCGGTCCTCCGGTTCCGCCCGCCCGTCTGCCGCGCCTCCGACAGCATGCCTGCCTCGACGAGGCGGTGGCACTGCGCGTAGACCTGCGCGTGCGGCACCGACCAGAACGGCGCCACCGTGCGGGCGGCCTCGACCTTCACGTCGTACGGGCTGGCCTCGCCCAGCGTGTCGATGATGCCGAGCACGAGGAACGAGGGCGTGGTCAACCGGGCGCCAGCCACGCAGCGACCGTATCGCGGCGACGGGGCCTCGAAGGCGGCCGCCCGGCATGCCCCGAGCAGGACGGCAGGAGTTTCGCCGGCCGGAACCGGGGCTTACGGTATGAGGTACAGGAGGGCCGCCATGGACTCGGAACGCGCCAAGCGACTGGTGTCGGCGCTGCGCGCCCGCGGCGTGATGGCGCACTTGGCAGAGGTGGGCGTCTACGAGTTCGGAATCCGTGTCGTGCTCGACGAGGATGCCGAGGCGCTCTGGGACACCGACGGCACGGCGGGTCTCGATGCGGAAGTCGTCAGCGACGGCGTGCTCATCGGCTATGTCCCGCACATCCCCGGATCGGCGGAGTTCACCGAGGAACAAATCGTGGACGCCATCGCCACGGCGACCTATTCCGAGGAGGGCCTCCACCCGCCGGCGGACAGCGACGGCGCGCCCTCGGCGCCGCCGCCGCTCCCCCAGCAACCCCAGCAACCCCAGCAACCCCAGCCGCAGCATCGGCGCGGACACCGCCGGTGGTCCCGCTGACGCCCACTCGCAGCGGAGGCAGGGCTCAGGGGTGGGTCTTGGCGAGCAGGTCCAGGATGTCGGCGGTGGTGCCGCTCTCGCCGATGCGGGGGAAGATCCTCTCGGCGCTGTTGCGGTGGGCGTCGGCATCCACGTCCGTCATGGCGTCGATGGCCAGCGTGAGGTGGTAGCCGTGTTCGTGGGCGGCGCGGGCGGTGGACTCCACCCCGATGCTGGTGGCGACCCCGGTGAGCACGATCTGGGTGATGCCCCGGCGGCGCAGATGCAGGTCGAGGTCGGTGCCGTAGAAGGCCGACCAGTTGCGCTTGGTGACGGTGATGTCCTCACGGTGGCCGGCGAGGTCGTCGATGATCTCGTCCCAGCCGGCGGGCGGGGTGTGAGCGGACCGGGGGAACTCATTGCGTCCCGGGGTCCTGTCGGAGCCGTCGGGGGCGGCGGTGACGCGGACGAGGACGACGGGCAGCCGTCGGGCGCGGAAGGCGTCGGCGAGCTCGACCGTCCGTGCGATGACGTCGGTGGTGGCGTGCGGCGTGCCGGGAGCCGCGACGACGCCGTTCTGCAGGTCGATGACGACGAGCGCGGTCTTCGGGTCGAGGGTGGTGACAGCCATGGCTGCGCCCCTTTCTGGTGTGACGTGATACGGGAGGAAAAGAGAGGCAATGGTCTGGGTGCGGGCTGGGTACGGGCTGGGTACGGGCCGTGTCAGTGCTCGGTGCGGCCGATGCGGCGCAGCGAGCGGTCGGCGAGGGCCGCCACCAGGAACAGGGCGGCGACGGCGAGCAGGAGCCGGCTGAGCTGATGCAGGCCGCCTGTGGTGGCGCCGTGCCGGTAAAAGTGGCGTTGGCGGCGGAGGCGACAAGTGCGCCGAGGTACAGGAAGGTACGCAGCAGGCCGGCCGAGGACCCCATACGGGACGGATCGGCCTGGGCGTAGAGGGCGTTCTGGTTGGCCAGCCCGTTCAGTCCCTGGGGGATCCCGATGACCGCGCCGACGGTTGCGAGCATCCAGACGGGACTGCAGGAGCCGACCAGCAACAGTGCGGCGCAGCCGGTGATCTGGACGAGGGCGCCGACGACCGGCTTGACGGCGGAGCGCCGAACGCTTTGCCGATCGGGATCAGGGCTACCGCGAGCATGGAGGAGTTGATCGGGTTCAGGATCGAACCCAAGATCATCGGCGCGATCAGCTTCCGGTCGAATCCGCCGCGACCCGCGGTGCGCCGCTGCGCCCGCAGCCGCGCGGAGAGCACCGTCATGACTGCGCCACCCCGTCCAGCAGCGTCATCGCCTCGATGACCGTGCGGCGCTGCTCCTCGGTGCACCGCTCCTGCAGCGCCCGCGCCAGCCAGGCCTCACGGGCCCGAGCGCCTCAGCGGGCGTCCGCCGCAGTCGTTCGCGGCGTTCCTGCGAGCGCAGCGCGAAGCCCCCGCCCTCCCGGCCAGCGCACGCTGATCCCGTCAGCCGTTGCGACACACCGAAGCCCGGATGACGCCTCCCCCGATCCCCGTCAATTCCCGGGACCGGCCTCGCAGGTACGGCAAGGCGGCATCGCCGAATGGGAGCCGCCTGCGAATTCCCTTTGGTCGCGGACGTGATGGCCGGCCGCTACCGAAGTCGCACGCTTCGACAAGGCCAGCACAAACCAGACAACTCACCACTTTCAGAAGCGCGGTGTTGTTGATATCACGCCCACGCACCTTGCCGTTCGGAATGATTATCGTTAGTTTCGATTTTCGGCCGTATCCACTGCAAGGTGTCCGGCCGCGTGCAGCGACACGCAACGCATCGACCGGTGAGCATTCGGAGCGCCCCTCCGGTGCTCTGCGCACGGCGCCCACGATGCGTTTCCTCCCCCGGCTGAAGCCGGGGGTTTTCTGCGCAAGGAGAGTGGGATGACAGTGCGTCGCCGCGCGCAACGCATCATCGTCGTACTGGCCGCGCTGTCCCCACTCCTTGGCGGCTCGGCTGCTCTTCCGGCCTGGGCAGGGAGGGCAGCCGACCCGGCTCTCTACTCCGCCGCCGAAACGCCGCAACTGTGGGCGAAACGCGCCGCCGCTTCGTACGACGCACTACAGCAGTACCTCTACCTCGGCTCCGCCGGTCATGACCTCTACCGGGAGACCACCCCCACGCCGCCGGGACACAATCCCTACTCCTACGTGTGGGAGTTCCGTGAGGCCGGCCAGGCAACGCTTGATCTGCAGAACATACCCGGCAACCAGAGCACCTTCCGCCCTGATGTCGCCTCACGATTCGCCGCGCTGCAGCAGTACGTCTCCACCAACCCCGCGCGCCCCGGCTACAACTCCTATGTGCCGCCGCCTCTCGGCAAGGGCGGCGACCTCTACTACGACGACAATGCGGAAGTCGGCCTGTCCCTGGTCAGCGCATACCACGCAACCGGTGACCGGAACCTGATCGGCCGCGCGCGCACGGCCTTCGCCGCAGATGCCCGCGGCTGGGACACCGACCCGAGCGACACCTGTCCCGGCGGGGAGCGCTGGATCGAGAACAGCGGCAACAAAGGACGCGTGGCCAACTCCACCGGCCTGGCCGCCCTGCTGTCCGTCGAGCTGTACCAGACAACAGGGCAGCGAACCTATCTCCACTGGGCGGAACGCGCATACCAGTGGAACCGCACCTGCTTGATGCAGTCGGCCGGGCTCTACCGGAACGGCCGCGGCGACGACGGCACCGTGGACCCCACGCTCTGGAGCTACAACTCCGGTGCGATGATCGGGACGGCGGTGCAGCTGTACCACGCCACCGGCGACCAGCGGTTCCTGGACAACGCGATCAGCGACGCCGACGGGGCACTCGCCTACTGGTCCCAGGGCGACCGCCTGTACGAGCAGCCCGTCATCTTCAACGCCTATTTCTTCCAGGACCTGCTCCTCCTGGACTCCGTCCACCACGACCCGCGGTGTCTGGCGCTCCTCCAGGCATATGCGGAACGGTTGTGGGCCGACAACCTCGACCCGGCCACCGGACTGTTCCAGTTCAATGCGGATCACGGCGGGGCTCCCGACCCGGCCCTGCCCGTGCAGACACTCACTCAGTCCGCCGTCGTCCAGCTCTTCTCCCTCCTGGCCTGGCAACCAGCGGGCTACGCCAGGATCAGCTGACCCGGGAAGCCGCGTCCCGTCCGGTTACCGGCCGGTCATGGTGCTGCCGTCGGCGGACGGCTGGTAGCCGCCGGGACGTATCTCCTGAGTGCAGCACTTCGCACCGCCGCCGGCCTTGTGGAACTCGCTCAGGTCGACGGGCACGGGAACGTATCCGCGCTGCTTCAACTGGCCGATGAGACCGGCTGCCTGCGGGGCGATGACGACGTGGCATCCGTCGGAGACGGAATTCAGCCCGAACGCCATGGCGTCCTCCCGGGCCGCGATCACGGCATCGGGGAAGAGCCGCGCGAGGGCCTCACGGCTCCCGGGCGAGAACGCTCCCGGATAGTAGGCGATGTTCTCGTCGTCCAGGGCGAACAGAGCGGTGTCCAGGTGGTAGAAGTGCGGGTCCACCAGGCGCAGGGTGATCGTCGGCAGCCCGAAGAACTCCTGCGCTTCCTGATGCGCCGATACCGAGGTACGAAAACCGGTCCCGGCCAGGAGGTGGTCACCGACCGGGACGAAATCCCCCTCACCCTCGCACACCGACTCGGTCTCCCGCACGTCGAACCCCGCCGCCTTGAACCAGGCCGCGTACGCGGCCGCTTCCGGTTGACGCTGCTCGGCGTGGAAACGTGACCCGAAAACCTTGCCCTCCACGACGAGGGCCGCGTTGGCGGCGAAGACCATGTCCGGCAGGCCCGCGGTCGGCTGCAGGATCTCCACCGTATGCCCGAGGTCGCGGTATGTCTGGATCAGCCTCCGCCACTGGGCCTGCGCGAGGGCGGTGTCGACCGACACGCCCTCGCGCATCCAGGCGTTGATGGCGTACTGCACGTCGAAGTACCAGGGCTCACAGGCGAGGTAGCGCCGCTGGCGCTGGGCACGCTTCGGTGGCACGGAGGTGTCCTCTCGATCCGTCCGGGGGGTGCCCCAAACGTAGAGAAGAGGGGAGGCGAAGGACAAGAAAGATAAATTGCGCGCATGCGCAACGTTGTTGCGTCCCGGAGCCCCTCAGCGTCTGTTCGTTTCGCCAGGGACCCCAAGGGCTGCCGCCTGGCGGGCCAGGCCCTCGACCACGGTCCAGTCGCCGTCCCGCACGGCATCCGGCGGGAGCATCCAACTTCCCCCGATGCAGGCGGCGTTGGGCAGCGCGAGGCAAGTGGCCGCGTTCGCCGGGGTCGCCTCGCCGGTCGGACAGCTCTACCCCGACAGACTGCCGCTCTCGAAGTCGCCGTTGGCGAGGAGGTTGGCGGTGGCGGCGCGTGCTCCGCCGCTCACTGCGATCAGGCCGGCCGCGGCCAGCGCGCCGTGAGGGCGAGGGCGGCAACTGCCGCCGAGGTCGGGGAACTTCGGTGGGCGATACGAGGCATGTCAGGGTGCCTCCCGGCGTGAGGTTCGGGCAAGCCGCCGAAATCATGTGGCCTGGATCAAATTGGGGTAGACCACATGACCACATCAAGAGCCACCGCAGCGCGGGACTAGGCCTGCGGGTTACCGCTCTTCAGGCGGGCCAGCAGCGCCGCACCGTCCGGAACGCCGAGACCGGTGCAGGGGTCCCACCCGGCGGCGGCCCGGTACACGCCGTTGCTGCCCTGGGTGATGTCCCGGAAGCCCTCCGCGGTCCTGCCCGCCGTGGCACCCGCGTAGAGCAGCGGCTGGAGGAGGCCGAGGCGGCGGCCGAGGGCCTGGACGAGCCGGCAGGTGAGCGCGGCCCACAGCGGCGCCACGGCGCTGGTGCCGCCGACCACTTCAGCCTGCCCGTCGACGAAGACCTTGTACCCGGTGGCCGGGTCCGCGTCCGCGGCGACGTCCGGCACGCCTCGCCCGCTGCTGCCCGACGGGCTGGAGGGCACACCCACTCCGGCCTGCCAGGAAGGCAGCGCGAAGACATCACTGACGCCGCCGCCCGTGCCGCCGCCGTTGCTGTCCCACACGGCCTCCGAGGTGACGGCGCCTCCGGCAGAGGCGTTCAGCCGGGTCCCGCCGCAGGCGAGGGCGTATGGGCTGGAGGCGGGGAAGTCGACATGCGGGCGTCCGTCGGTCGCGCCGTCACCGCTGCCGTTGTCCCCCGCGGCCACGCACACCGTGACGCCGAGTGCGGCGGCGTCGGCGAGCGCCGAGTTGAGCGCGCTGCGCCCCTGAGCGGTCCAGCCGTCCTCGTTGCCGCCCCAGCTGATGCTGACGGCCGCCGGGGTGGGGGAGGCATGCACGGCCGTGGTCACGGCGTCGACGAAGCCCTGGTCGGTGTTGGGCGCGAAGTAGACGACCTGCCGGGCGCCGGGCGCCAGCGCCCCGGCCACCTCGATGTCGAGAAGCACCTCGCCGTCGGCGCTGCTGGGGTCGCCCTGTGGGGAGTTGGTACCACCGCCGACGCCGACGGCGACGACGGTCGGCGCGGGCTGGACGGACAGCCCCGCGAAGTAGGTGTCCAGGTCGCTCTGGGCGAAGCCGCCGCCGAGCTCGATGATGGCAAGGGTCTCGCCGGTGCCGTCCGTACCCGGCGGGAAGGTATAGACGGTGCCGAGTTCCGGCGGCGTGTAGGCGGTGGGGTTCGCCGCGGAGGCGGCGCGACGGCGCAGGTGACTGCGGGCTTGCGGGCGGTCGTCCAGACCGAGGACGCCGACTACCACCTCGCGCAGACCGGTGCGGAGCCGCAGGGCCCCCTCGCGCTGCCGGTGACGCACGGATGCTCCCGTGTGGGGATCCGGGCTCTCGACCCATTGGAGGGACCCCGGTTCGACCACTGCGCGCAGCCGGCCGAGCGTCCCGGCGAGCCTGACGCGGCGGGTTGCCGCATGCGCCTCGGTCACGCGCAGGCCGTGCTCCTCGGCAGTACGGCGCACCAGGTCGATGTCGGACGGGTCTGCGCCATGGCGTGCAGCCAGTTCGTCTCGCGCGATGGTGTCCGGGCCCTCGATGAGGCGGGAGGGGATCTCGGCCCGGCGACGCAGGATGAGGGTGACCTCGACCTCTTCGGCGTCACCCACGGGGCCGACGGCACGCGCGCCGACCAGAGCTGCCCGTTCGCTTCCCGGCAGGGGGACCATCGGCGTGTTGTTGTCCGCGGCGGCTCCTGCCGCGGGTGCTGTGTCCGGCATCAGGCGCCTCCAAGGCGGACGAGAACGTACGGCCCGCATGCGAACCGGTGCGTGTGCGTCAACCCCCCGCTGCAGCACGGAGGTTGCCGGAAACCCTACGCCCGGCCGCGGAACGACGCGCCTCCCGGGCACAAGGCGCCCTCCTCCTACGCGTAGACCGCGGCCTGGGTGCGATCCCGCAGGTCGAGCTTGACCAGAATGCGGGTGACCGCAGGTCCTAAGGGTCGCGCTCGTGGTCGACGTTCCGTCAGCGCCCGAGGCGGTCGGGTCAGGGCGTGAGCTTCCCGGCCCGTACGTACGCCCAGCGCAGCAGCCCGCTCGCGGCTGCGACGCTCACCGCCGCCGCGCCGCCCACCGCCGCAGCCGTCCCCGCCTGCAGCGCAACCATGAACGGAACGGCCAGCGCTGCCAGTGCGGTCAGCGGTCCGGCCGCGTACCACAGCAGAAACACCGCAGGGCCCGCGCCGCCCACCGGTGTCTGGGCCGGCGACAGCATCAGATGCTGCTTGGCGGCCCCGCGACAGGCGTTGACCAGTGCCGCCGCCACCAGCGCGGGCACGGCCGCAGGGGCGAGCACGGCACGTACCCCGCCACCGAGCAGCACGACGACGCATCCGGACGCCAGTGACAGCAGCAGCGCAGTCGCCATCGGCACGACGGTGTGCCGGAGCATCAGGCCCGCATACGTGTAGGGGGACCAGGAGCCGCGCCGGACGTCGTCGGTCTCCACCCGGGCGGATTCTCCGCTGCGAGGGTCGAGGACCTCTACGCCGAGGCCGAGCGCCTCGGCTACGATCTCGCGCTCAGCACCCTGACCCGTACCCGGGACGAGAAGCAGGCCGTCGAGACGCTCCTCGATTCGCGCGCCGAAGCACTGATCCTGCTGGGGGCCGAGGCCCCCGCCGCCCGCCTCGCCTCACTCGACCGCCAACTGCCGGTCGTCGTCGTCGTCCGTCGGATTTCCACCGCGCAACTGAACGTCGTGCGCGCCTCCGACGACGAAGGGCTCGGCCAGGTCGTCGACCACCTCGTGGAGCTGGGGCACCGGTCCATCGCCTTCATCGACGGCGGCAAGGGAACCATCGCGTCGGACCGGCGCCGCGGATACCGTACGGCGATGCGGCGCCGCCGTCTCGCCTCGCAGATCCGGATCCTGTCCGGTGACCACACCGAGGAGGCGGGTACCCGGGCCGCGCACCAGCTGCTGGCGGAGGACGGACTGCCGAGCGCGGTGGTCGCCTCCAACGACCGCTGTGCGGTGGGACTCCTCAGTGCACTGATCCGCTCGGGCGTGGACGTGCCCGGCGCGGTCTCCGTGGTCGGTTACGACGACAGCGTCCTCTCCCGGCTCGCTTGTTTCGACCTCACCACCGTCAGCCAGAACGCCCGGCAGCAGGCCCACCACGCCGTGGCAGCGGCCGTCGAACGCCTCGACGGCGAACGCTCCGCCCCCCGCGAGATCGTCCTCGCCCCGCACCTGATCGTCCGCGGCACCACGGCCGCGGCTCCGTGACGCGCGGCCCCCCCGAACCGCGGCCGGACCACCGCGATGGCCACCGCGGAACATTCTCAGAAGAATTTCCGGGGCAGGTGTCGATCCGGCCGTCTCCCATTCGACACAAGGGGCGAGAGGCAGGGAAAGCCCCAGCCCTCCTGACCGAGGAGTCGCCATGCCGCGCTACCTTTCGCTGATCCGCATCGACGAGCAGAACGCCCCCGCCGAGGGCCCGAGCCCCGAGCTCATGGAGCGCATGGGCGCCCTTCTGGAAGAGATCACCAAGGCCGGAGTCATGCTCGACACGGCCGGGCTCACGCCGACCTCCCAGGGCACCCGGATCACCTGGTCCGGCGGCAAGCTCAGCTACACCGACGGGCCCTTCACAGAGAGCAAGGAGGTCGTCGGCGGCTATGCCATCCTCCAGGCGAAGGACAAGGCGGAGGCCCTGGAGTGGACCAAGCGGTTCCTGCAGGTCCACGAGGACTACTGGACCGTCACCGCGGAGGTCCGCGAGATTGCGGAGCCCTGAGCCCGCCCCTGACCAGGTCCCGCTTGCTCGCTCCCCGTGCGGCTGCTCTGATGGGTGACCGTGACGGCAGCAAACGTGACCGAAACGGTCGAAGCGGCCTTCAGGATCGATTCCGCGCGGATCATCGCAGGTGCCGCCCGCATCGTGCGGGACGTGGGCATCGCCGAGGAACTCGCGCAGGACGCCCTGGTCGCCGCGCTTGAGCAATGGCCGGAGTCGGGCGTCCCGGACAAGCCCGGCGCCTGGCTCATGGCCACCGCCAAGCACCGTGCCATCGATCTCGTACGCCGCAAGGAGACGTACCGGCGCAAGCTCGCCGAGGTCGGTCGGACGCTGGACGACGTGCCGCCGCCGGAACCTGCGGACACCGACGACATCGACGACGATCTGCTGCGGCTGATCTTCACCGCGTGCCATCCCGTGCTGTCGGGGGACGCCCGGATTGCGCTCACCCTGCGATTGCTGGGCGGGCTGACGACACAGGAGATCGCCCGCGCCTTCCTGACCCCGGAGCCGACGGTCGCCCAGCGCATCGTCCGCGCGAAACGCGCACTCGCCAAAGCCGCAGTCCCCTTCGATGTCCCTTACGGCTCCGACCGGGCGGCCCGCGTCTCGTCGGTGCTCGAAGTCATCTACCTCATCTTCAACGAAGGGTATTCCGCGACGGCCGGCGACGACCTCGTGCGCCCCGCCCTGTGCGAGGACGCGCTCCGACTGGCTCGCGTCCTGGCCGGCCTGATGCCCAAGGAGCCCGAAGTCCACGGCCTGGCCGCGCTCCTGGAGTTCCAGGCCTCCCGTATCGCCGCCCGCACGGACCCCGACGGCGCACCGGTGCTGCTCGCCGACCAGAACCGCTCCAAGTGGAACCGCATGCTCGTCCGCCGCGGCATCGAGGCCCTGCACCGCGCGGGCCGCGGCCCGTACTCGATCCAGGCCGCGATCGCCGCCTGCCACGCACAGGCGATCCGCTACGAGGACACGGACTGGACGACGATCGCCGCGCTGTACGGCCAACTGATGGCGGTGGCCCCGTCCCCGGTGGTCGAGCTCAACCGAGCGGTCGCCGTCTCGAAGTCGCAGGGACCGGCGGCCGGCCTGAAGCTGGTGGACGCCCTGGCGACGGAACGTGCTCTCAGGGACTACCACTTGCTGCCGAGCGTGCGAGGGGATCTCCTCGGACAGCTCGGGCGACGTGACGAGGCACGCCGGGAGTTCGAGCGCGCGGCCTCCCTGACCCACAACGCGCGCGAGCGCCGGATGCTCCTGCAAAGGGCTTCACACGCCGGGGCCGACCAAACCCGAACGGGGGCTGATTGACTGGCGTCCATGGCCTCCCCCCGGGCGGGACGGCGCTGCTCATGGGTTCTGTTCGTGCCGGTCGGTGACGCGCCCGGGCGTCATGCGGCTGGTGCCGCTGGTGCGGCGGGTGCCGCGGTCTCCCGGACGCCTGGGGGGCGTCCGCGCCACACGATGAAGGCGGCAGTGCCGGCCAGGCACCAAGCACCGAGCAACACATAGGGCACCAGGTGCTGGTTGTGATTGGCTGCGGCGCCCGGATGCCGAGCCATTGTCTCGGCGGTGTGTCGGCGCGCGCACCGGAATCCGACTGGTTGACGCACGGCGGGAGTGCGGCCGAGTGCTACCGTGCCATCACAGTCGGCAGGCGGGGTGGGAGTGGACGTGGACTGGGGGACGTTGGTCGCCACGCTCGGCGGCGCCGTGATCGCGATATCCGGCACAGTTCTGGCCGACCATTTGCGTGCGCGGCACGACGACGACCGCGGCCTCGGCGCGCGGCGGCGCGAGGTGTACATCGATTTCATCGCCGCCGCAGGCACCGCGCACACCCGGCTGCGCGAGCTCGCGCAGTCCCCCGACGCCGCCACGGAGCTGGAGGCGGCCAGCCGCGCGGCTCTGGTCGAGGCCAGGCTCTACGAGGTGCGCGAGCGGCTGTTCATCGATGCCAGCGCGCCGGTTGCCGGCGCCGGCCAGGTGATGTTCGAAAGGCTTCGCGCGCTGCGCCGTGAGGTCGCCGCGGGTGCGTCCACCTCATCACCCGCCTTCCATGACGCCTACCATCCGTACATCGAGGCCGTGTGGGCCTACCGGGTCGCGGTCCGCGACGAGTTGGAGGGGAGGTCCCTGACTCCCGCGGACTTCGGCTGGACCGCATGGGGCGGGAGGGAGCGGTGCCCCCAGTGCCGCCAGTCGGTGCTGGCTGCGCACAGCTGAGCCGAGGCGACGCCGGCGCCGCGCCCCTGACCGGCAACCGCTCCGAGGGAATCGCCCCCCCGGCATGGTCAGGCGATCAGGCCAGGGAAGGCTTGCGCCCGACCCCGCACCACATCGGAACCCTCCCGCCGGCGTCGTCCTGCGAGTCGGGACGCCATTCGGGCAGGGACACGACTCCGGGATCCAACAGCTGCGTGCCGTCGAAGAACCGTGACACCTCGGCCTTGGTACGCGGCGTGGCGGCAGAGTGCTTGGCGGCGCGGGCGTTGTACACACGCATCGACTCGGCCACTTCGTCGGCGCCGATGTCCGACGCCGGGTGCGACAGAACGAGGTGGCTGCCGGGCGCGAGCGCGTCCAGGAGGCGGGCAGTGACGCCGTGCGGGTCGTCGGAGTCCGGGATGTACTGCAGGATCGCCACGAGCATGAGCACGACGGGTTGCGACAGGTCCAACGTGCGCTCGGCCGCGGCGAGGATCTTCTCGGCGTCACGAAGGTCGGCGTGGATGTAGTCGGTCGTGCCTTCCGGGGAGCTGACGAGCAGCGCTCTGGCGTGCGTCAACACGATGGGGTCGTTGTCGACGTACACCACGCGCGAGGTCGGTGCGGTCCCCTGGGCCACCTCGTGGGTGTTGTCCGCGGCGGGTATCCCGGTCCCGATGTCCAGGAACTGCCGGATCCCGGCCTCCCCGGCCAACTGCCGCACCGCCCGCCCGAGGAACGCCCGGTTGGCCCGGACGGCCGGGATGATGTCCGGATTGGCAGCTGCTGCCAGCTCGGCCGCCTCCCGGTCGACGGCGTAGTTGTCCTTGCCACCCAGCCATGCGTTGTACACCCGCGCCGGGTGCGCCACCGTCGAGTCGATCATCCCCGGCGCCGACCCACTGCCCGCCTGGTCACCCATCCGCTTCCGCCCTCCGGCTCGTTCACCCAGACTCCGACAGCGAGAGTACTCCCCGTTCACCTGCCAACTGATCAGTAATTCCTGTGAGTTGGCACCGGGATGCGAACTGCGGTCAGGCGCCGCGCCCTCCCCGCGACGCTTGTGCCGCGAGAGCTTCGGCGACGGCCTCCTCCGCGGTCGCCACGTAGGTGATTCCGCTGACGGGGGCGCCCTGGGCGTCGGTCAGGTGCCAGCCGGTGAGGGAGACGACGGGGATCCCGCCGCGGCGCTTGGCGAGGGCGATCTCGCTGAGCGTTCCCCAGGAGCCCCCGACGGCAATGACCGCGTCCGCGCTCGCGACGATGACGGCGTTGCGTGCCTCTCCCATGCCGGTCAGGACCACCGCCGACAGGTGGGGGGATGCCGTGCCACGGTCCCGGTCGGGGCGGATGCCGATCACCAGCCCACCACGCGACCGCGCGCCCTCCGCCACCGCGGCCATCACCCCGGCCCCTCCCCCGCACACCACCACTGAGCCGTGCTCCGCGAGGAGCTCGCCCACCCGGTACGCCTGCCCGCGCTCCTGCGCCGAGCACTCGCCCGGACCGCACACGGCAACCTGGAAAACCACACCTGCTCCTCGTCATGGGTTCCGCTCACCGTTCATCGTGGTCATCGTGGCCGACGGCACCCGATGACGCCTCTCTCCGCGCACGTGTCACGTCGCCCCGTTGACCGTGCCGGGCTTTGGCGGGACGACTCGCTGTGGGCGCCGGCGCATCAAGGGCCGCATGCCTTCAGCCCACGCCACCACACGGCTGACGTGACCTGCAGTCAGCCATGGGCAGCTCCGCCGTCACCGCCCCGGGGCGCCGGCGCGAAGGCCGGCCATGACGAGGTCCAGAAGCCGTCCGGCGCATGGCCGCCACTCGCCGCGCGGATCGATCTGCCAGAGGCCCGCGATGGCGAGCAGGAAGTCCTCGGGCGTCACTCCCGGGCGAATCGTGCCGGCCACCTCGTTCGCGTGCAGCAGGAGCGCGACGGCCGAGGTCAACGGTCCGTGTCCCAGCCCGGCCAGGGTGCCGCGTGCGATGGTGGCCCTGCGCATCGCGTCGGCCAGGCCCGCCTTGGCCATGGCGTACTGGGCGAGACGGTCCATCCACTCGCGCAGCGCCTGGTCGGGTGCGCGGGTGCTGAGCAGCTGGGGCGCGGCGTCGGCGACCTGCTGCACCTCGTGGCGGTAGACCTCCAGCACGAGCGACTCGCGGTTGGGGAAGTTGCGGTAGAACGTCCCCTGTCCGACGCCGGCCTTCTTGGCGATCGAGCTCAGCGGGGTGTCGGCCGAGCGCGTCAGCTCCGCCAGTGCCACCTCCAGGATGCGCTCGCGATTCCGCTGCGCGTCCGAGCGCAGTGGTGCACCTTCCTTTTCCTTGTGCTGCACTCGTCCCCCTTCCAGGAGTCACGGCTTCCGGGAATCACGGCCGGGCCGGGTCTTGCTAACCGGACACTTGTCCGGTAGGTTCGAGGTCGGTGGACAGCTGTCCGGTTAGGTTCACCATAGCGGCACGTGCAGCCGCTGGAGACACCTGGTGCGGTCACCGCACATGCCGTCGGCGCGGGAGGCGGCGTCCCCCGCTCCCGGACCGAGGCCGGGCCAGACTCGTTCGACGCCTGCGCTCCCGGTCCACCAGGTCGGCATCGGGGCCGTGCCCCGCCGCCCGCAGCGCATCACCCACGCGAAAGAAGGCTGAGCATGGCCCATTCGACGGCCGGCGTCATCACCCTCACCGTCAACGGAGAGAAGCACACACTGCCCGTCGACCACCGCACCACCCTGCTCGACGCGCTCCGCGAGCGTCTCGACCTGACGGGCACCAAGAAGGGTTGCGACCTGGGCCAGTGCGGCGCCTGTACGGTGCTGCTCGACGGACGCCGAGCCGTCTCCTGCCTGCAGCTCGCGGTGGCCGCCGAGGGGCGCGAGATCACCACCATCGAGGGCGTGTCGGACGGTGAGCGGCTGCATCCGGTACAGCAGGCGTTCCTCGACCTCGACGGCTATCAGTGCGGCTACTGCACACCGGGGCAGATCTGTTCGGCCATCGCGGTGATCGAGGAGCACGCTGCGGGCTGGCCGAGCGCCGCCACCGCCGATGTTCGGCCCGAGGCAGGTCCGCCACCGCTCACCGCCGACGAGATCCGGGAACGGATGAGCGGCAACCTGTGCCGCTGCGGTGCGTATGTGTCAATCGTGCAGGCGGTCGCGCAGGCGGCGGACGCGGAGGGAGCAGCATGAGGGAATTCGGTTATCAGCGCGTGTTCGACGTCCCGGATGCGCTCGCCTTCGGCGCCGATCCCGAGGCGCGTTACCTCGGGGGCGGCACCAATCTCGTCGATCTGATGAAGACCGGCGTGGACAGGCCCGCGCTCCTGGTCGACGTGCGTGAACTCCCGCTCGACCGGATCGAGGCCACGGACAGCGGGGGCCTGCGCATCGGGGCGACCGTCACCAATAGCGATCTCGCCGCCCATCCCGAAGTGCGCCGCCGTTACCCGGCGTTGGCGCAGGCCGTGCTCGCCGGCGCCTCAGGCCAGCTGCGCAACATGGCCACGGTCGGCGGGAACCTGCTCCAGCGCACGCGCTGCGGCTACTTCACGGACTCCTCACAGCCGTGCAACAAGCGGATCCCCGGCAGTGGCTGCCCCGCCATCAAGGGCGAGCACCGCAACCACGCGATCCTCGGCGCCTCCGAGCACTGTGTGGCCGTCCACCCCTCGGACATGTCGGTGGCGCTGGCCGCCTTCGACGCCGTCGTCCATTACGAAACCGCCGACGGACCGGGCGAGTTGCCGCTCGCGGAGTTCTACCTGCCGGTGGGCGACACCCCGCACCTGGAGACCGCGCTGCCGTCCGGCGCCCTGATCACCGGCATCACCCTGCCGCCGGCACCGGTCGCCGCCGACTCCCGCTATCGCAAGGTGCGCGAGCGCGCGTCGTACGCATTCGCCATCGGCTCGGTCGCCGCCGCCCTCGACGTCCGGGACGGAGCCGTCCGCGAGGTCCGCCTCGCCTTCGGGGCGGTCGCGTCCCGGCCGTGGCGGGCCCGGGAAGCCGAGCGGGTGCTGACCGGGGGACCCGCGACCCCCCATGCGTTCGCCGACGCCGCGGACACCGAACTGGCAGCCGCCGAGGTGCTGCCCCACAACCGGTACAAGGTGGCGCTGGTGCGGAACCTCGTCGTCGCCATGCTGACCGAGCTCGCCGAGGAGGCCGCCCGATGACCACGATGACGGGAACCACCGCAACGGCGGCGGCCGTCGGCACCGGGCACACCCGCGTGGAGGGCAGGGCCAAGGTCACTGGAGCGGCCCGCTATGCCGGCGAGATCCCCTTCGCCGAACTCGCCCACGGCTGGCTGGTGTTGTCCACCATCGCCCGCGGCCGTATCCGCTCCGTGGAATCCGGCCCGGTCATGTCGATGCCCGGCATCCTCGCCGTCCTGCACCACGGGAACGCACCGCGCGTAACCACGGACTACACGGGCCTGCTCGGTCGGCCCGACCCGACCGTCGCGGTCTTCCAGCACGACCGCGTGCCCTGTGCGGGCTGGCCGGTGGCGCTGGTCGTGGCCGAGACCTCCGAGCAGGCCAGGGAGGCCGCCGCAGCGCTGGTGGTCCGGTACGACGATGAACCGCACGACGTGGCCTTCTCTGCCGGCCGCCCCGGTACGTACACGCCGGAGAGCTCCCCCAGGCTGCAGGCGGAGACCCGCAAGGGCGACGTGGAGGCCGAACTCGCCGCCTCCGCCGTCGTCGTGGACGCGGAGTACACCACGCCGGAAGAGCACCACACCTCGCTGGAGCCACACGCGGCGATGGCGCACTGGGACGGCGGCCGCCTCGAGGTCGTCGACTCCAATCAGGGCAGCCGGTGGGTGGCGGAGGACCTGGCGCAGCTGTTCTCCCTCGATCCGGCCTCGGTACGGGTGCGGTCCGAGCACGTCGGCGGCGCCTTCGGGTCCAAGGGGGTCCGCCCGCACCAGGTGTGCGCCGTGATGGCGGCGACCGTCCTCCACCGCCCGGTCCGTGTTGTCCTGACTCGCCGTCAGATGTTCTCGCTCGTCGGCTACCGGAGCCCCACGGCGCAGCGGGTCAGGCTCGGCGCGGACGCCGACGGGCGGTTGCGCGCCGTCGACCACCAGGCGCAGAACCTGACCTCCACCGTTCATGAATTCGTCGAGCGCAGTGCCGCGTACGGGCGGGTGATGTACGACGCCGACGCACACCACACCGTCGACCGGGTCGTGGCACTCGATGTGCCCACACCGACCTGGATGCGCGCTCCGGGCGAGGCCCCGGGCTCGTTCGCGCTGGAGTCCGCGCTCGACGAACTCGCCGAGAAGTGCGGCATGGACCCCATCGCGCTGCGCGAACGCAACGAACCCGACCGCGGTCCCGTCTCCGGGCTGCCGTTCAGCAGCCGCAATCTGCTCGCCTGCTTCCGGGAGGGCGCCCGCAGGTTCGGCTGGGCGGACCGGGATCCGCGTCCCGGCCTGCGCCGCGAGGGGCGCTGGCTGCTCGGGACGGGTACGGCGGCAGCCACGTTCCCCTCGGGGGTCGCCCCGTCCACCGCGGCCGTGACGGCGGAGGCGGATGGCACCTTCACCGTACGGATCACCGCGGCGGACGTCGGGACCGGGGCACGGACCGCGCTGACGCTGATCGCCGCCGACGCGCTGCACGTGGCACCGGAGCACATCCGGATGCGGATCGCGGACAGCGACTTCGGTCAGGCGATGGTCGCCGGCGGCTCGATGGGCACGCGTTCCTGGGCCTGGGCGATCACCACTGCGGCGGGCGAGCTGCGGGAGCGCCTCGCCCTCGGCGGTGGCATCCCGCCGGAGGGGATCACGGTACGGTCGGACACCACCGAGGCCGTCGGTGCGCTGGCGATGCGGGAACGGCACTCCTTCGGGGCGCAGTTCGCCGAGGTCGCCGTGGACGTCTCCAGCGGTGAGGTGCGCGTACGGCGGATGCTCGGCATCTTCGCCGCCGGCCGGATCGTCAACCCGCTGACCGCGCGCAGCCAGTTCATCGGCGGAATGACCTGGGGTCTTTCCATGGCGCTGCACGAGGAGGCGGTCCGGGACCAGGCTTCGGGGGCCCTTGTCGGCGCCGACCTGGCAGGCTATCACTTTGCCGCGAACGCCGATGTACCGCTGATCGAGGCGGACTGGGTGGACGACACGGACAACGACGATCCGATCGGCATCAAGGGGATCGGCGAGATCGGGATCGTGGGAGCCGCGGCGGCCATCGCCAACGCGGTCTGGCATGCGACCGGTGTCCGCCACCGGCATCTGCCGATCCGGCCCGACCGGGTGCTCCTGGCCGTTGGCGGGACGGGCGGGGCGGGGTGAGCCGCACCGGCGCCCCGGGATCGGCCCACGTCCCGCCCCACGACCGGCCCGCGACCACGAGGAGACCGAGATGCTGGACATCGCCGACGAGTTGACGGCATGGATCGAGCAGGGCCGGGAGTTCGCCGTCGCCACCGTCGTGGCCGTCGGCGGCAGCGCGCCGCGCAGTCCCGGCGCCGCTCTTGCCGTCGACAGCCACGGCGAGGCCATCGGCTCGGTCTCCGGCGGCTGTGTGGAAGCGGCGGTGTACGACCTGTGCGCCCGGGCGCTCCAGGACCGCACGACGGTGCTCGAACGCTTCGGCTACAGCGCCGAGGACGCCTTCGCGGTAGGGCTCACCTGCGGCGGAGTCATCGACGTCCTGGTCACGCCGGTGGCCGCGGACGCGCCGGGCGGGAATGTGTTCGTGGCGGCGCTGCCGGCCGCCGCCCGAGGAGAGGCGGCGGCGCTCGCCCGGGTGTCCCGGGGCCCCGCCGAACTGCTGGGCAGGGCTCTGCTCGTGCGGGCCGACGGATCGCATGAGGGCGGACTCGGCGGGCATCCGGAGCTGGACCGGACGGTGCTGGCCGAGTCCCGCGGTCTGCTGGCCGCGGGACGCACCGGCACGTTCGAGGTCTCGGAGAGCGGATCGCACTGCGGGACCCCCCTGACGCTGTTCGTCGAGTCGAGCGTGCCCCCGCCCCGCATGATCGTCTTCGGTGCCATCGACTTCGCCGCGGCGCTGGTGCGGATGGGCAAGCTCCTTGGTTACCACGTGACCGTGTGCGACGCCCGCCCCGTCTTCGCCACAAGGGCCCGCTTCCCCGAGGCCGACGAGATCGTGGTCGACTGGCCGCACCGCTACCTCCAGCACACGCGTACCGACAGCCGAACGGTCCTGTGCGTGCTCACCCACGACGTCAAGTTCGACATCCCCCTGCTGCAGGCGGCTCTGCGGCTGCCGGTGGCGTTCGTCGGCGCGATGGGCTCGCGCCGCACCCATGAGGAGCGCAACCTCAGCCTCCGCGAGGCCGGTGTCACCGAACCCGAGCTTGCCCGGCTCCACTCCCCCATCGGCCTCGACCTCGGCGCCCGTACGCCCGAGGAGACCGCCGTGTCCATCGCGGCCGAGATCGTCGCGGCGCGGCACGGTGGTACGGGCCTTCCGCTGACCGGCTCGCGGACACCGATTCACCACGACGCCGGCGCGCGCGTGGCAGCGTGATCCGACCCGGTGAACGCGCGGGATGTGCGTTCACCGCGCTCCGTCGCCATCGCGTCCGCCACTTTCACTCGTCAGCCGATCCCCCGGCGCGGGCAGGACGGGCTCCGGTCACCGCAGGTATGTGTCGGTTTTGTATCTATATGCTGTGCTTTGTGATCAGGACCGCACGGCTACGGCGCCGTCGTTCTCCCGGAGGCCGGTGGGAAGCCGTCCTGCTGTCGCCGATGGTCCTGACCGCCGTCATCGCCGGCCTGGCGTTCGCCACGCCGAGGGATGTCGCCTTCAGCCGCATGCTGCCTGTCGCACCGGCCGTCGCCGCCTCCGTGTGGCCCGTGCTGCCCACCGTTCTGCTGGGGATGGTCTGCCTTGCGATCATGATCGGCCTCGGCATCGTCTACCCGGACCTGGGGACATGGTGGACGGCCGCGGCCATCGTGGCAGGCACCGGCGCCGCCGCGTACGCAAGCTATGTCCGCCTCCAGCGCGAGCAGACCCTCCTCCAGGTCCGGCTCGTCGCAGACGCCGCGCAGCGTGTGCTCTTGCGCCCCATCCCCCGCCGTGTCGGATGCGTCGAGATCGAGTCGCTGTATCTGGCAGCCGCAGCGCAGGCCCGCATCGGCGGCGACTTCTACGAGGCGGTCGACACGCCCTACGGGGTGCGGCTGCTCATCGGCGATGTGCGAGGCAAAGGGCTGTCTGCGGTGGCGGCGGCCTCGGCGGTGGTCAACTCCTTCAGAGAGGCCGCTTACGACCAGCCCGACCTGAGCGGCATCGCCCGGCGCCTCGAGGCCAGCATCACCCGCTACAGCGCCTCGTTCCCCGCGCATGACCTGCCGGAGCGCTTCGCCACCGCCCTGCTCGCCGAGATCCCGCACGGCAGCGGTCGCATCAGAATCCTCAACTGCGGACATCCCCCGCCACTGCTCATGCACCACAGGGAGCTTCGCGTCCTGCGGCCCACTGCCCCCTCGCCGCTTCTCAACCTCGCGGCACTCATCGGCGACCGCTACAGCATCGATAGCGTCGCCTTCACCACCGGCGACCGGCTGCTTCTCTACACCGACGGCGTCACCGAGACCCGCAACCACAGCGGCGACTTCTTCCCGCTACCGGACTGGATGCAGCAACAGACCTCGGTACCGCCCCGCGAGCTGCTGGACAGGCTTCACCGGGACCTCGTCCGGTACAGCAGCGGAGGACTCAACGACGACATCGCGGCCCTCGCCCTGCGCTTGCGCGAATACCCGGACCGCGAAGACCCCCGGGCATCCGCCCTAGGTGGCGCCTGACGACCGGCGGACCGGCACTGTCAGTACGCCGAATACACGTTGTCGATCGAACCGTATTTGTGCGCCGCATAGTTGCACGCGGCAACGATGTTTGCCACCGGGTCGGTGATGTTCCACGACGTCCCGGCCACGTGATAGGCGTCGAAGGTCGGCTGGATCACCTGGAGCAGGCCCTCGGAAGGGGTACCTGCCGCCGCGTTGGAGTCCCAGTTGTTGACGGCGTCCGGATTGCCGCTCGACTCGCGCATGATGTTGCGGTAAATGCCGTCGTACGTACCGGGAATACCGTTCTGCTGCATGATCGCCAGCGCGTGCTCGATCCAGCCGTCAAGGTTGTCGGCGTACGTGACCGGTGCCGCACTCGGGGCCGGCACCGGGGCCTGCGCCGCGACCGGCGCGGCGGCGATGGGCGTCGGCGCGGGCAACGGGGTTGCGGCCTGCCGGGCCACCTCGGCCCGCTGTGCCGCCTGCTTCGCAGCCAGTTCCGCGGCCCGCTCGGCAGCCTCCCGCCGTCGCCGCCGAGCCTCCCTGGCGGCTTCCGCCCGACGCTGGGCCTGAGCCTCGGCCTGAGCTTGGGCCTGGGCGCGCTGGACCGCTGCGGTCAACTGCCGTGAGATGTTTGCCTGCTCGGGGGTGGCGCCGTTCACCGGCAGGGCCATCGCGTCCAGCGCCGTGGCCGGGCTCGCGCTCTGCCGGTGCTGCACGCCCTTGGCGGCGTTCTGCGCGACCGCCGACGGCTCCTGCAATGAGGCGAACGCCAGGGCCGCCGCTCCGGCCGTGACAACAGCGATCGCGGAGATTCTTTGCTTTCGGGTGAAGCGAGTACGGGCGTGTCTGGCCATGGCCGAGCCGACCTTTCCGATTACCTTGCCGCGGTCACCGGTACAAGGTGAGCGCCGCGCTTCCATTCGCGGCGCCCTGCGGCAGGCAATGTCTAGCGGGCCATAAAAATCCTGACAATCCGCCGACTACTATTCATATTCGTTGGAGTGCGGCAACCGGATCGGCTTCCGATGTGGTGCGCGCGGGCGAGCTCCAGGTCACGAGGATTCCCGATCCAACTAAACGGGACCGTAAGTGAACTCTGTCATATGGCACGGCTCACACGTGATTCTGTCCGGTATGGAGCAGGAAGGGATCATAATCCCGGATTAATCGGGAATCGCAATTTATTTGGTTCAAAAGCGGCCGGATCCGACCAGTGTCACAGGCCGCCGCAGCACCGCACCCGTGGTCCTGGGCTCTACTGGTGCGTGCCGGCGTCCCTCGAGCGCTACCGGACGAGTGCGGAGCGGCTGCACTGCGCACTTGAGGCCGCGCGGGCCGACACACTTGACTTTGAGCGCGCTCCAGGTCCGAGACTGCCCAAGGGCTGATCGGCCCGCAGGGGCAGGGACAGGAGGAGTCGATGAGCAGGCCGGAGCATCCACTTCCGTACGAGGTCTACCGGGAGGCGATCGAACGGGAGACGGTGCGGTATCCCGAGGTGGTCAGGGGCATGGATCCGGCGATCGCCGTTCCGTCCTGCCCGGGATGGACGCTCGCCGAGTTGGTCAGGCACACCGGCGCGGTGCAGCGGTGGTTGCGCTCTGTTGACCCGACGCGTCCAAGAGCCGCCGCGCAGTCGGGACGTCGAGTTGGGGCTGCCGGATCGCGAGAGCGCCTACGCCGACTGGCTTGACTCGGGGGTGGCCCAGGTCTCGGCCGTACTGCGCGCCACCGATCCGCACGCGCGTATGTGGGCCTGGGGACCCGACCAGCATGCGCGGTTCTGGGCGCGGCGGATGCTCTTCGAGACGCTGCTGCACCGCACGGACGCCGAGCGGGCGCTGGGCCTGCCGTCCGGCATCGACACCGCGCTCGCCGCTGACGGTGTGGACGAGTTCCTGGTCAACCTGCCCTCTGCCGGGTTCTTCGCTCCGGGTGTGGCGAAACTGCGAGGGAACGGCGAGGTCATCGCGTTCCGTTGCGCTGACGAGGCAGGCCACGCCGGCGAGCAGTGGAACGTCCGGCTGAACCGGGACGGCTTCGGGCTCGAGCCGCGGACGAATACCGGTGCGGATTCCGGCACCCGCCAGGGACACGCTCGGGATCAGGTGACGGTCCAGGGAGGGGCGGCGGATCTGCTCCTGCTGCTGTACGGCAGGCTGTCGCGCGACGATGCGTCCCTCGACGTCTCCGGAGACCGGAAGCTGCTCGACCACTGGCTTGCGTACTCGGCCTTCTGACGACCCGGCGGCAGACGGATCGTGAGGGCGCGATGTGGTGCATATCACCGAGCAGGCCATACCAACTAGTCGGTACGGTGCTGCCTGTCACCAGCGACAGGAGGCATGATGTCCGCGATCAACCGCCAGATCCGCCTGACAGCCCGTCCCGTGGGTGAGGTCGAACCGGAGGACTGGGAGCACGTCGCAGAGCCCGCACAGGAGCCAGGAGAAGGCCAGTTCGCCGGCCGTACGCGCTTCATCTCGCTGGACCCCGCGATGCGCGGCTGGCTCGACGACCGGCCCTCCTATCTCCCACCCGTCGGGATCGGCGAGGTCATGCGGGCGGGGTCGGTGATCGAGGTCACCGCCTCGAACCATCCCGGCTTCCACCCTGGTGACCACGTCGTCGGCACCTTCGGCGTCCAGGAGCATGTCGTCTCCGACGGCAAGGGAGCGATGAAGATCGACACGTCGCTCGCCCCGCCCTCGACGTTCCTGGGCGCGCTGGGCATGCCGGGCATGACCGCGTACTTCGGCCTGCTGGACGTCGGGGCGCTGAGGGAGGGCGAGACCGTCGTCGTCTCCGGCGCGGCGGGTGCGGTCGGGACGATGGCCGGGCAGATCGCCAAGGTGAAGGGGTGCCGGGTCGTGGGCATCGCCGGCGGTCCGGAGAAGTGCGCCCTGCTCACCGATGAACTGGGCTTCGACGCGGCCGTCGACTACCGGGCCGGAGGCGTCAAACGGGCCTTGCGCGAGCAGACGCCGGACGGCATCGACGTCTACTTCGACAACGTCGGAGGGGAGATCCTCGACGCGGCGCTCACCCGGCTGGCGATGCACGCCCGCGTGGTGATCTGCGGCGCGATCAGCCAGTACAACAACGCGACGCCGTTCCAGGGCCCGTCCAACTACATCTCCCTGCTGGTGCGGCGCGCGCGGATGGAGGGCTTCGTGGTCTTCGACTACGCCAAGCGCTATGCCGAGGCGGCGCAGGAGATCGCCGGCTGGATCGGTGCGGGCCGCATCAAGGTCAAGGAACACCTCGTCAAGGGCACCGTGGACGACTTCCCGGAGACGCTGCAGATGCTCTTCCGCGGCGACAACATCGGCAAGCTCGTTCTGGAGCTGGCGTGACCGCCGGGGCGCAGCTGCACGGCAAGGTCGCGATCGTCACCGGAGGCGCCAGCGGCCTGGGCCGCGCGACGGCGCTGGCGCTGGCGGAGGCGGGCGCAGAGGTGGTCGTCGCCGACCTCGACGAGACGGGCGCCCGAGATGTCGCCGAGCTGACCGGCGGTCACTCCCGGGGCTGCGATGTCTCCGACCTGGCGGCCAACCGGACTCTGGTGGACTTCGCCGTGGAGCGCTGCGGCGGTGTCGACATCGCGTTCCTCAACGCAGGCGTGGCGACGGGCTGCGGTATCGGTGACGACTTCGACCCGGCGTTGTACCGGCGCGCGATGGGCGCCAACCTCGACGGAGTCGTCTTCGGCGCGCATGCGGTACTGCCCGCGCTACGGGCCCGCGGCGGCGGGGCGATCGTGGCGACCGCGTCCCTGGCCGGCCTGACCGGGGTGCCGCTCGACCCGCTCTACTCGGCCAACAAGCACGCCGTGGTGGGCCTGGCACGCTCGCTGGGCCCGGCTCTGGCGCCGGAGGGAATCCGCGTCAACGCGATCTGCCCGGGCTACGCCGAGTCGAAGATCGTCGACCCGATCCGCGGCATGCTCTCCGAGCAGGGCGTGAAGCTGATCCCGGCCGAGGTGGTGGCCGACACGGTGCTGCGGATCGTCACCGGTGACGCTGCGGGGGAATGCTGGTTCGTCCAGCCCGGCCGTGATCCGCAGCCGTTCCGATTTCGCAACGTGCCCGGCCCGGGCGGGGATTGACGATCCGCCGGTCAGGGCCGGGGGATCATTCGGCACCCGCGGTGCCGCTGTCCCCGCTGGATGCGACGTGCGTCGCGCCGAGTTGGCAGGCGGCCCACTCCGCCCATTCCCGCTGCATCGCACTGAACCTCAGGCCCCACTCCAGCGCCAGACGGCCGTAGTCGGCCAACGGGCCCCGCTCCGAGGCGACGGCCTTGTGGACCTGCCGAAGGTGTTCGTGCAGCTCCGCGGAGGCCGCCGCCCTGGCGTGGAGGAACTCCAGCGCCCGCTGGGGCGGGACCAGCCCGGGAAGAACACTCGCAACAGCATGTCGTTGCGCCGGCTCGCGGTCGGAGTACCGCCGCACGTTCCAGCATTGACACGTCACTCCAGGACCTTCTACATTCGGCATGTCAACATCGACAGGTCAATGGAGGGGCAATGGGGGCAATGGTCGGCTCGCTGCGGGGATTCATCCCCTGGATCGCCTTCGCCGTGCTCAGCGGCACATCGGGATGGCAGATCGGTGCGCTCACGGCCGGCGCGCTCAGCGTCGTGCTGCTGGTGCGCAACATCCGCACCGGCCACGGCCTGGATGAGAACGTCATCGAGCTGAGCGCGACGGTGTTCTTCGCGGTGATCGCCGTGGTCGCCTGCCTGGAACCGCACTCGGCCCTGCGCGAAGCGATAGGGGCGCTTTCCTCGGGCTGGCTGGCCCTGACGGCCTGGGGATCGCTGGCGATCTCACGGCCCTTCACCATGGGGATCGCCCGCCGCTCCGTGCCTCAGGCCTTCTGGGGGACGCCGCAGTTCCGACGGGCCAACGTGGTCATCACCACGGCGTGGGCGGCGAGCTTCACCGTGACCGCGGCGGCCACCGGCACGCTCGACTACGCCGTCTCGCACAGCGGCACCGCGACCACGCTGATCCAGACCGCGGGCTACCTCGTCCCGGCCGCCTTCACCGTCCGGTACCAGGACGCACGCCGCCGCGACGCCGCCCGCGCCGCGCAGCCGCAGGGGGCCGAGGCATGACCGCGCCGCTGTACCTGAGCGGCCACCTGGCACCGGTCGCCGAGGAAGTCGACGGCCACGACCTGCCGGTGACCGGGGCGCTGCCGCCCGAGCTGAACGGCCGGTACTTCCGCAACGGCCCCAACCCGAGCCCCGGCCAGGATCCCGGACACTGGTTCACCGGCCACGGGATGCTGCACGGGATCCGCCTGCACGCCGGGCGCGCCCGCTGGTACCGCAACCGCTGGGTCCGCACCGCCGCCCTGGCCGGTGCTCCCGGGCGCGGGCCCGACGGCCGCCCTGACCTCTCGGCGGTCACCGCGAACACCAGCGTCATCCGCCATGGCGGCCGCATCCTCGCGCTGGTGGAGAACGGCCTGCCGTACGAGGTGTCCGACGAACTGGACACCCGCGGCGCCTACGACTTCGACGGCCGGCTGACCACCGCGATGACCGCCCATCCCAAGGAGGACCCCGTCACCGGGGATTTGCACTTCTTCGGCTACAGCGCCCTTGCGCCCTTCCTCACCTACCACCGCGCCACCGCGAACGGCGCTCTTGTCGAGAGCCGGGAGATCCCGGTCGGCGGGCCGACGATGATGCACGACTTCGCCATCACCGAGCGCCATGTGGTCTGGCTCGACCTTCCCGTCGTCTTCGACCGCGCCCTCCTGAGAAAGGGCATGCCCTACCGCTGGGACGACACCTACCGCGCCCGGATCGGCGTGATGCCCCAGCGCGGGTCCGCCCCGGTCCGCTGGTTCGAGGTCGACCCCGGCTACGTCTTCCACGTCGGCAACGCCCGCGAAGATGCCGAGGGCCGCATCATCCTGGACGCCGTCCGCTACAACAGGGAAGCGTTCGTCAACTCCTGGGCGGCGATGGGCGCAGCGGGCTCTCCGCGCGCGCAGAACGCCACCGGCCATGCCCAGCTGCATCAATGGACGCTCGACCCCCGCAGTGGACGCGTCAGCGAACAGCCCCTGGACGACCGCCGAGTGGAGTTCCCCACCCTCAACGAGACGTTGGTCGGACGGCCGAGTCGCTACCGCTACGCCGTGCACGGGGACGGGCTGGTCAAGTACGATCTGCACAGCGGAGCCGGCCGGTGCTATGACGCGGGCCCCGGACAAGCGCCCGGGGAGGCCGTCTTCGTCCCCACCGAGGACGGCGGGGCGGAGGACGACGGATGGCTGCTGACCATCGTCTCCGACCGCGCCGGCCGCGGATCCGCGTTGGTCGTTCTCGACGCCACCGATCTGACGCGGATGGCCTCCGTCGACCTGCCCCAGCGCGTGCCCGCGGGCTTCCACGGCAACTGGCTGCCCGACATCTGAGACACCTGGGACGCCAAAGACACCCGACGATCAGCGTGAGGGCTGAGACGCCTGATCGGCGGCCGCACCCTCACGGGAGGGCGCCCAGGTCGCACCGCCAGCAGGTGATGCCGTCGTAGCCGGCCGCGGCCAGCATGCCGTCGGGGGTGAGGACGAGCGCGGCGATGTCGTGGGGAACGTGGATCTTGCGGCTGGATCCGTACTCCACCCGCCCGACCGATATGACGCGATGCGTGTACGCGGCCGCGTACACGACCCCGACCCGGGTCTCAGCAAGCGCGATGGCAGTCGGGGGAGAGCCGTCCATCATGAATGCCTGGTCCAGCGGAGGCCTGGGCGGTGCCCATACGCTCAGATGGCCGTCGGCACTCCCGACGAGCACCAGGTCGGCACCGTTGCCCAGCCGCAGGCAGCCCACCGCGGTCAGCGGGACCTCGGAGATCCGCACGGTGACCGGCTCTCCGCCCCCGGCCTCGTGCAGATGGACCGTGCCGGCGGCATCACCCACCACCAGCGTCCGTCCGCCCGGGTCGCCGCCCAGGCAGACCGCCCGGGTGCCGCCGGCAGGAGAGTTGTGGTGCGCCAACGCGGCCTGGAGCGCGGGATCGACCGGGCCGACGGCACGGAGCGTGCCGCTGGTGTCCAGCAGCACGAAGGTGTCGTCTCCGATTCGGACCAGCCCCGAGGCGCCGGTGGCCGGTGTGTTGACCGTCCGGCCGGCGACCGTGCCGTCGGCCGTGCTCAGCCTGCGCAGTTGCCCCAGCGTGTCGGCCGCGATCACCGTCCCCTCGGCGCCGGGTGCCATGGCGGCCACCGCGCCGGGCCAACTGGCCTCCGGCACGGGGCCGTCGAGCACAGGCAGGGACCGCCGGGGCAGCGACCACCGGGCGATGAACCCGCTCCCCCGCGCGGCGGGCGCCAGCAGATCCGCCAGCCGTGGTGCGTTCGCCAGCGCGCTGGTGCGCAGCACCGCGGCTCGTTGCGCTTCCGTGCGTGGCGCGTCGTAGGCCTCCCCGTACAGGGTGGGGGCCGCTGGGTACCAGGCGGCGCGCAGCGACGGCGGCGTCGGCACCTTGGCGTCCTCCAGCGCCCGGGTGATGGCACCCGCCTCGGCGTGGACGAGGAACCCCGGGTCGCTGATCAATTCCCCGGCCATCCGGGGTTCCGGCGCATGCGCCAGGATGTGGTCCAGCACATAGCGCGGCGCGTGCTCCCAGTCGGGACGGCCGTTGCGGTCGCGGGGAACGAGGCCGAGCAGGATCTCGAACACCCGCTCCGGGTCGGGGACCTGCTCGCCGGAGTCGTCCTCCCGCCGTGCGAGGGAGACCAGCCGGGGCAGCGGCAACCGGTACTCCACGGTGCGGCGGGTGAGCCGGGCCGCCGCCTCGTCCACCGCGTCGGCGGCATCCGGGTCGTGCGGGTGGAGTCCGGCGTGCAGCAGCCGCCAGGTGGCGACCCCCATCCATCCCCGGGCCAGCGCCAGGGTCCGCATGGCTCCGCGCACTGGCGCGCCCAGGCTCTCCCACCAGGCGGTGCAGACATCCTTGCCCTCGGGGAGGCTGTCCGGCAGCGAGGCGGCCAGCTGCCCGGACACCGGGTGCGGGAACACCTCGCCCACCGGAACCGAGGGCCTGCCACCGGCCAGCTCGTTGTACCAGCGGGTGTACTCGCCTTCGTCCGTCATCGCCGGGTCGTCCAGGTCGATGACCCGGGCGGGCTTGGTGAACGGACTGGCCTTGGCGTCCCTGACCTCCGCGAGCACCCTCACCCACGGCAGCTCCAGCAACGGCTCCAGCACCTCGGGCACGAGCATGGTCCCCGGCGCCCTGCCGCGGTTGTCGAGCTTGTGCGCGTCTGCCACGACGATGCACAACGGGCGTTCGTCCTGGGTGACATGGCGCAGCAGGTCGTCCACTGACCAGCCGTCGTAGCAGAGTTGCCCGGAGATCCCCCACACCGCCTCGGCCAGGCGAAGCCCTTCGCCCGGCACCATCGCGTCAAACCGTACGGGACCCATCGACCAGGCAAGCAGGTGACTCTTACCCGCTCCCGCCGCACCGCTCACAAGACACAGTCGCTCCGCCTCCCGGTCCTGCACCCAGTCCAGCAGCGCCTGGCACGCGGGGGTGCGCCCGGCCTCCACGTCCGGGAAGCGCGCGAGAGACAGCCTGTCGGTCACGGTTACTCCTTGCCGGAATGGCTCAGTACTGCCAGGCGATGCGGTCGGCCAACTCGTGCCAGTAGCCCTGCTCATGGCCGACGCCGAAGGGGTCGAGGCCGCGCACTTCCGTGATCAGATTGTTCATCGCGGTTTCGATCTCGTCGGGCATGGCGTAGTCCGGGTGGAGGAGTTCGTAGTCGCGGTGGAACGAGGCGAGGAAACGCGCGAAGAAATCGACACGAGTGTTCATGAACTTGACCGTCTCGTCTCCGTCGACTTTGATCCAGACCTCCCCGGTGGCGCCGTCGAGCAGGTACTTGTCGTCGACGAACCACCCGAGGACGACCCAGTTGTCGAGGGGTTTGTCGGTGTAGTCGCCAAGGTTGGGCTGGCGTTCCAGGGCTCCGACCAGACCGGATGCCAGATCGTCGTCGACCGTGTAGACGAACTCGTCCACGTCGGGCATGCCGACTTCCGAGAGGAACTGGACCGTCGGGGCGTGGGTGATGGCCGGGTTGAGTCGGTCCGCCGGTGCCGTGACCAGGTTGTCGGCGCCGAACTCTTTTTCCATCGCCTCGCGTGAGATGGCGAACGTCATGTGATTCCTCGGTGGTACGGCTTGTGGTGTGGACGGTTCAGCCTCGGGACGAGGCCGCGTGGCGCAGCAGCTCCACGAAACCCTGCTCGCGGGATTCGGCGGTGCTGCCGTAGTCGAAATTGTGGGTGAACTCCGCTTCCGGGAACTCCGTCGCCATCCACAAAGAGCAGTAGTGGCCCGGCATGAAGCACGGCTGGAGTTCGGTGTGCACCTTCTTCACCTGGGAGGACGAGACCCCCGCGGCGCGCAGTTCACTCCAGAGCCTCTCCTCCGGATGCACGCACAGCGCACCGGACTTGGTGACGATCTGCTGCTCCCCCCGTGCGTCCGTGATCTCGAACGCCGCGTAGGCGGAGTGCGAGGCGGTGTGCCGGATGTCCTCCAGCACCCGCGACCACCAGGTGTCGCCGGACTGGACCGTCTCCACCTCGACGTTCGCGAGCTGCTTGAGCAGGATGCGGATGTGCGAGGCGCTCTCCGGCACGCTCTTGGCGGCCGCGATCAGCGACAGGGCTTCGTCCAGCGCGATCAGCGACTCCAGGAACAGGGGCAGGCTCTCGTTGATGAACGCGCCCGACATTCCGAGGCCGATGAACGCGGCCCGTACCGCGCCGGATTCGTCGAGGCAGATCTCGGCACCCCGATCCGATCCGATGCGGTACCACGACGCCTGCTGGTCGCCGGTGAGTTCGCAGTCCAGCCGCTCGGCGTAGGCGCCGAGCCGGACGGGGTCGCCGTCCGCCGTCGTGAAATATGGCCCGACTTGTCGAGGTATTCCGCAATCCCTGAGCAACGCGATCTGCTCGGGGGGCAGAGGCAGGTCTTCCGCGCCTTCCGTCCGCCGCAGACCGGATGCGCCGAAACGCGCCGTGAGCCTGCCTGCCAGGTCGTCGATCATGGCCTCATCCTACTCCCCTCAACTCGAGGGAAGCGGTTGGTCGAACAGGCCAAGGAGGTAGCTGGACAGTTCCCCGTGCTCCCTTACGTCCTTGTCCTTTGCATAATTGAACGAATGGCTGACCTCGGGTTGACCGTTGTTGAAATACCTTCCCAGCCATGACTGGCAATTGCGGCCGAAGTCGCATGGAGCTCTTTCCGTGTAGACCGCTTTGACGTTTCCCCCTATTCCCTTCTCGAGGAACGGGATGCCGGCGTACTGCTCGGAATGGGCCTTGTACGGGATGCTCCTGCCGACCAGGATGAAGTTGTGGCCGCTGCCTTCGTCGCGATAGTGGAATGCCACGTAGTTGCGGCCGTAGGCGGCCTCGCCATCCGCCCGGCGGGCCTGTGCGGTCGCCATGGAGAGTGGGGTGCTGCCGGGGTCGACCTTGGTGGAATCCACCGGGTTCCGGACCTTCGGCCCGAGATCTCCCGGGACCTTCTCGTTCGGCTCGGCGTCGAGGGTGTACTTGCCCTTTTCCCATGTGGAGGCTTTGCCGTCCTCGCCCAGGATCTCCTTGATCCCGGATCCCTTGTCGGCTTCCGTCTCGACGTCGTGCAGCGGATGGAACTTGCCTCCGACCAGCTTCATGACGGTGCCATCGGCTTCGACCTTGTACACCGGAACCCGGCCGGCGATCTCACCCTCGGCCTTGTCGAAGTGGTCGGCCGCCTTGCGGGTCGCCTGGCCGAGGTCGTGGAAGCGCTGAGCCATCCCCTTGGGGATCTTCTCGCTGAATTTCTCCAGAGTCCGTACGACCGGCCTGGCTATTTTCTCTTCTATCCCGCCCATGGTGCAGCTCAGCCCCCCGTCGTGAAAGTGAGGGCGCCGACCTTGTTGGCGAAGGAACGGCCGCCCTCCATGTTCGCGTCCGCCTCGCCCTTGAGCGTTTCGCCGTGGGCGCGTATCGCGTCGGTGTCCAGTGCCAGGGCGGGCGGTGGTCCGCCGACCGCGAGCTGGCCGGCCTCCATGAACATCAGCCTCTGCGCCGCCCGTTCGACCTGCTCCTCCGCCGGGCCGAGAGTCGCGTTCACCAGCTTGCCGATCACCTCCGACTCGAAGCGCTGCATGATCGCGTTGAGGATCTTGTTCTGCGCCTCGAGGAACACCACTTCGGCCGCCTCCGCGATGCCGAAGGTCACCACCGCGGCGGCCTGGTCCGCCACGAACTCAGCGGCCGCGATGACGAGTTGGGCGATGACCTCGCCCTTCATCCCCTCGACGCCGACGGCGGCGATCTCCAGCCCATCCGCGAACAGGCGGCACGCTTCGATCATGTCCTTCATGTGGCCGGAACTCTGCTCGCTCCACACCTGCGCCAGCGCGGTGTACGACTGGGCCTTGTAGACCTGCGGCAGGTCGCCGGTGATGACGCCGTGCGTCTTGTCGTGCGACCGCTCGCACTCGTCCGCGTAGCTCCGCAGGTGCTTTGCGGCCTCGCGCAGCTGATCCTCGTCTATCTCCGGCCAGTTGAAGCCGAGGACTCCGACGATCTCAACGAGCCAGTGCGGCAGATTGATTGCCATGTGAACGCGCCCCCCGCTGAACGACGGCCCTGTCATGTATCCAAAGGGTCATCATATGGAACGGTTAACCTGCAGCTCCAGTCCTGGAGTTGAGCGCCCATCTGTTCATGACAAGGCTGTGACAAGGGAGTTGTGCACTGGGGCGCCGTCGCAGGGCTGCCGTTCCCCGCATCACGGCCGACGGCACGGCAGCGAGCACGTGTGCGCGGGCCCGGGCGCGGGTGCTCTCGCAGGGGCGACGAGCGGCCCGCCGTCGTGGTCGGTGAGAGCCGTCCAGCGTCCGGGGCCGCCCGGGCGCCCGCGGGGCTGCGTCCCAGCCCACCAGGATGCGACGTCCCGGGCGGCGCCCCGCGCGGTGGCGCTCCGGGCACAGTCGGCCGACGAGGTGTACGAAGGCCCGTTACGAAGGAGCCATTCGGAGCCAAAGCCGCAGCTGAGCGGGGCCCGGCGAGAGTGGGACGGCCGCCCGGGACCCGCCCGGTAGGCTGGGGACAAAGACGGCGGTGGGGCTCGCCGACAACCGCGACCAACGCCGGTCGCCAACAGTCCCTGCCTGACATCTGCGCGCGCACGCACCGCACGTGCCGCGCAGTCATCGACGACAGGTGGGAGGACCAGGCCCCGCGGGACATCGTCACCCCAGCGCCCTGAGGCCCGTGGCACGAGACGACCGTGGTACATATCCGCATGGCGCGACAAACACCGACGACAGCCACAGCAGCCACATCAGCGACAGCGAGGGAGTGCCAGTGCCGTCCACGGGAGGATCCATGGAGCGATCGCAGGCCGGGAAGCCTGCCGAGACGCTGCCGGTCGATCCCGACGCCGAACCCCGCCCTGCGGTCGCGACGCGGACCTATCGGCCCCGCGCCCGCAGCCGTCAGTGGGACATCCAGGCGGTGATCGCCCTCGGTGGCGGGCTCGGCAGCATCGCGCGCTACGGCCTCGCCAAAGCCCTGCCTACCCCGGCGGGCGGCTTCCCCTGGGCGACCTTCCTCACCAACGTCTCCGGCTGCTTCCTGCTCGGCCTGCTCATGGTCTACGTCCTCGAGGTGTGGCCGCCCTCCCGTTATGTGCGGCCGTTCCTCGGCGTGGGCGTCCTCGGCGGCTTCACCACGTTCTCCACGTACACCGTCGAGCTGCGCGGGATGCTCGCCCTCGGCCACTGGTCGACTGCCGACGCCTATGCCCTGACCAGCATCGTCGCGGGATTCGCCGCCGTATGGACCGGCATCGTCGTCGCCCGGCGCACCAGTGGCCTGCCGGTACGGCGCGGCCCGCGCCGCCGCAGCGAAGCCGGACGCGCACCGAAGCAGCCCGCGGCAGCAGGCGCCGCACCGACCCGAGGACGCCCGTCATGAGAGCGCACCTTCCGCACCGGGACCAGCGAGACGCCGACGAGCCCACCACGCCCCGTGAGCCGAGGCAGCCGCTGCAAGGCCCGGCCGTGCGGCTGACCGTCCACCTCGGCGAGAGCGACCAGTTCCACCACCGGCCGCTGTACGCCGAGATCGTCCACCGCGCCCACCACGCCGGCCTCGCCGGCGCCAGCGTCTTCCGCGGCATCGAGGGCTTCGGCGCCGGGTCCGTGATCCACACCTCCCGCCTCCTCGACCTCGCCGAGGACCTGCCCGTCGCGGTCGTGATCATCGACTCCGAGGAGCGGGCCCGCGGCTTTCTCCCGCAGCTGCGCGAGATGGCCCCGGACGCCCTGATCACCATGGAGCACGTGGAAGCCGTCGCGCTCGCCGCACCGGAAACCGCGGACAGCGTTGCGCGTGCCCCCGAGGAAGGAACCCGATAATGCCCGTCCTGCTGGTCTTCCTGGGCGGCATGATCGGCGCGCCCCTGCGCTACCTCGCCGACAAGACGATCCAGGCCCGCCACGACAGCGTCTTCCCCTGGGGCACCTTCACCGTCAACATCTGCGGCGCTTTCGTTCTCGGCGCCCTCACCGGCGCCGCCGCAGCCCACGCCCTGCCCCACAGCGCCACGCTGCTGCTCGGCACCGGGGTGTGCGGGGCGCTCACCACCTTCAGCACCTTCGGCTACGAGACCGTGCGCCTGCTGGAGGACGGCTCCCTCGCCGAGGCCGGACTCAACGCGCTCGGCAGCCTGCTGACCGGCGTCGCCGCCGCCATCGCCGGTTATGCACTTCTGACCTGGCTGTAGCCCCATTCCGTCAACCGGTACTTGACGGCGCATCGCGTCACCGGGCTACCGTTTGGCGTAGTCGCCGTAACCCTGCCAGTCGATCACGACACACGGTTCATCGCCCACCACCCATGCGTCGTGGCCGGGCTCGGCCGTCATCAAGTCGCCCGGCCCGAACTCCATCTCCTCACCGTCGTCCATGACGATCTTCATGTGCCCGGAGACGAAGTACCTGATGTGCGCAGCTTCGCAGCTCCCGGTCCTGGCAATCGGCTTGACGTGTTTGGACCACTGCCATCCCGGCTCGAAGATCGCGCGACCTACCGGTCCCTTTTCGAAGGTGATGAGCTGGAGTCTGCCCTTGTCCTCTTCAAACGGCCGAACCTCGTCGGGCGAATCGAAGTTCTTTCGTGTCAGACCAGCCATGGCACACGCTCCCAAGCGTCGAGGATCTGGTCTCTCCTCCATGGTCACACACGCCACGGGTCCACGAACCGGCACCGCGGTCTGCGCGGCCAGGGCCGCGGCGACTGCCTGCTCCGCGGCGAGGACAGTCTCCTATGCACTCCTATGCACTCCTATGCACGGCCCCGGACGGCTGGGCGCGGTGCGGCGGCGGACGACGGATGCCGTGCACACGAGAGCCGAGTGCCGGCCGGCCCGGCGTAGGGCAGGTCACGCGAGGAGGACTGGCACGCCGGGCCGTCGCCGGTAATTCACTCGCCAACCTCCCTGGCATGCGGGCATGCTGGGCTCATGTTCCGGCACGCCTTCCTCACCTCGTCTGCAGTCGCAGGCGCGCTGAAGGCTGCCGTCGATTCCTCGCCGGTCCAGCCTGCCGGCGGCGCCCGAGTCTGACCCTTCCCGGATACTCCGCGAACCCCGCAGGGGGAGGGTCGGCCGGGCCTGAGGGGTTCGCCGTTCCCGCACATGGACGGGAGCGATTCACACCATCACCGGGGAAGGCATCATGGCCAAGCAGGCCTACGTGCGCACCAAGCCGCATCTGAACATCGGCACCATGGGGCATGTCGATCACGGCAAGACCACGCTGACCGCCGCGATCACCAAGGTGCTCAGCGCGCGCGGCACCGGCGCGTACGTCCCGTTCGACCGCATCGACCGGGCTCCGGAGGAGTCCGCCCGCGGCATCACCATCAACATCGCGCACGTGGAGTACGAGACGGAGACCCGCCACTACGCACATGTCGACATGCCGGGTCACGCCGACTACGTCAAGAACATGATCACGGGTGCAGCGCAGCTGGACGGCGCGCTGCTGGTCGTGTCCGCACTCGACGGAGTGATGCCGCAGACTGCCGAGCACGTGCTGCTCGCCCGTCAGGTCGGCGTCGAGCACATCGTCGTCGCGCTCAACAAGGCCGACACCGGTGACCCGGAGCTGACCGACCTGGTCGAGCTGGAGGTGCGCGAACTGCTCTGCGCGCACGGCTATCCGGGGGATGCGCTCCCGGTGGTGCGTGTCTCGGGGCTTCGCGCGCTGGAGGGTGACGCGCGGTGGACGCGGGCGATCGAGGCGCTGCTCGACGCGGTGGACACCTATGTACCCGTCCCGGCTCGTTACACCGACGCGCCGTTCCTGCTCCCGGTGGAGAACGTGCTCACCATCAGCGGGCGCGGCACGGTGGTCACCGGGGCGATCGAGCGCGGCACACTGCGCGTCGGCGACCGGGTCGAGGTGCTCGGGGCGGGACTGGAGACGGTCGTGACCGGTCTGGAGACCTTCGGCAAACCGATGGAGTCCGCCGAGGCCGGGGACAACGTCGCGTTGCTGCTGCGCGGTGTGCAGCGGGACGCCGTGCGGCGCGGGCATGTCGTCGCGGCGCCGGGCAGTCTCGTGCCCATCGGTCGCTTCGCGGCGCGGGTGTACGTGATTCCCGCCGCGCACGGCGGTCGCCGCACGCCGATCAGCACTGGCTACCGTCCGCAGTTCTACATCCGCACGGCGGATGTGGTCGGCGACGTCGACCTCGGTGATTCCGCGGTCGCCGTGCCCGGGAGCACCGTGGAGATGACGGTGAGTCTGGGCAGGCCGGTGCCGCTCGAGCCGGGTCTGGGCTTCGCCATCCGCGAGGGCGGCCGCACCGTCGGCGCCGGAACGGTGACGGCCCTCCACACCTGACGAGTTGCCTGCCCTCCCGCACACGTGGGAGGGCAGGCGCATGTCAGCTCACGGGCAGGGCCAGTTGGGACGGGTCGGTGGACGGCGAGCTGAAGGAGATGGTGCTTCCCAGCGGCGTGAGACCGGCGTAGAGCGGGTCCTCGGTGTCGAGGACGACGGCCAGGTGGTGGCCTGCCGGGAGGTCGTAGGCCGTGGCGAAGAGGGAGACGTCGAGGGGGAAGGGGCGCCCCGGCGTGCGACCGGACCAGCTCTGCGGTGCGTGGGTGATGAGCTTTCCGGTGCCAAGGGTGTTGACGTCGTAGAGGTACGCGATCAGCGTGCCTTCGGGCGAGGACGAAGTGAGCGTCGTGCGCAGGTGCGGGATGCCGCGGATGCGCAGGCCGGCGGCGTAGTCGGGCGACTGCCAGACCGCGGCGGCGCTGCGGGGCAGCAGGGGGATCTCGGCGAGGGGCGGCAGGCCCGTGATCTGGTCGAGCAGGCCGGACACCTCGACGATGCCGGCGTCTGCGCCCGAGTCGATGCCCCCCTGGATCGTCTGCACCCCGTCGAGCGGCAGGCGTTCGCTGCGGGTGCTGACGGCTTGCCAGCTCGGGTACTGCTCCTGCTCCCCGGAGGGGCGCACCTCCAGCCGGACGCAGCTGCCGCCGTCGCCGGGCCGGCCCTTGAGGTAGTGGTCGAGCCAGGCGAAGGCGCTCGACCAGGCGGCGTTGGGCAGACCGGCCAGGCCCGTCAGCTCCTGCGTGGCATGGTCACCGGGCCGCAGTTCCAGGCGTTTGGGGACGGTCAGCTTCTGGTAGAAGGAAATGATCTCACTGGGATTGAAGATGCTGTCGCCCCACGCGTTCTCCAGCAGGACGGCAGTGCCGTGGGCGTTGATCCGGTCGGCATAGGTGACCGGTGATCTGGTCCGGGCCCAGGCGATGACCTCGGCCATGTCGTGGTCGGTGAACAGGTCCGAGAGCGTCTGCCGCACCTGCGGGCTTTGGCGGCCCGTCGGGGCCTGGATGGCGCTGAGAGCGGCCGCCGCTTGCAGATGGCGGGTGTCCCCGCCGTCAAGGGAGTCGACGAGATCGCCCCAACCGCTCAGCGAGGCCACCGCCTTGAGCCGGGGATCGAACGCGGCGCCCATCAAGGTGAGGCCACCGCCCAACGACAGGCCCATCATGCCCAGCCGCTGGGGGTCGGCCGGTGTGTGCGCGAGGGCCCAGTCGATGACCGAGGAGATGTCGGCCACGTCCCTGGGGCCCGCGACATCGATCCGGCCGCCCGAGAGCCAGAAGCCGCGCACGGTGTAAGTGACGGCGACATAGCCGTCGTCGGCGAGCTTTCTGCCCTCGGCGATGTACTCCAGATCGTTCTGGCCCCAGGCGGCCGGCTGGACGACCGCCGGATAACGGCCGTGGGCGTCCGCCCCAGGTGTGCCAGGCGCGGGGGTGAACACGTCGGCCTTCAGGACGACGCCGTCCTTCATGGGGATGTCGGCCAGGCGGAGGGAGGGCGCTGCCGCGGCGGCAGGGGGCGCGGGAATGGCGGCTGCGGCCGCAAGTACGGCTAAAACGACGGCACTTGCCGTCCGCCGATGGGTTCGCGTCATGATCGGAGGGTAGAGGCAGTCGGCCGGGAGCGATGAGACGACGATCAGCCAAACCTACTGGCCAGTAGTTGTGCGGCTGGCGCCGGATCAGCTCTGGTACACCTGGTCCATGCGGACCACTTGTCCTGTGCTCTCCCGGCGCACGCCGAACACCTGGTCCGGGTGGCGGGCCAGCCCTGCCGCCAGCTTCTGGAGCGTGGACGGCGACGACGTGGAGCCGGTGCTGAGTGGCGCCGTCGTCGTCACCACGGCGCCGGGGGCGACCGGAATCCACTCACCGGCGCCGCTCGAAAGCAAGTGGCCCTGCACACAGGAGAGCGGCACGGCGAACACGACGGTTCCGATGCCGGAAGAGGTCAAACCGTCCGGGACGGTCAGCGCGCGCAGCGATTCGAGCGTCTCCCCCGCCCTGACGGAGGCACACCAGGCCGCTGCGCCCGTGCCCGAGGGCATCACCCGAGAGGAGGCCGTCGGCCCGGTGGTCACCGCAGCCCCCCCGGGGGTGCCGGCCGCAGCGCCGGCACCCCCGGTGGCCGCGGGGGGGCCGGAGGCGGACGCGTGCGGGATGGCGGGGGTGGCGGACGCGGATGGCGAGACGGAGACGGCCGACGGCGCGGCCGGACGCGGCGCCGCATGGAACGCGCCGCCCAGTGCGAACGCGGTACCGCCGACCAGCAGGCCGGATACGGTCACCGCGGGCACCCCCAGCGCGCGCCGACGACGACGGCGGCGCTCGGCGAGCGCGCGTACCTCGGCGCCGCTGCGCGGCGGCTCGCCTGCCGCGTTGCGCGCGCTGTCGGCGAGCGCGCGCAGCGCCCGCCGGTACGGCTCGTCCCCGTCGCTCATCACGCGTACATTTCCATCAGTTCGTCGTCGGACAGGTGCTTGGCGAGAGCGGCGCGGGCCCGGGAGAGCCGCACCTTGACCGTGCCGACCGGCGCGCCGGTCTCGGCGGCGACCTCCGCGACGGGCATGTCGCACAGGTAGTGCAGGACAATCACTCGACGCTGCTCCTCGGGTATCTTGCGCAGCGCTGCCACCAGCGCGGCGGACTCGGGCCCCGGCCCGGAGGCATCCGGCGGGGCCCCGTGGCGGAAGAACGCCTGCAGCGTGGAGCGCGCACGCCGCCAGCGGCTGACCGCCAGCCGCCATGCCACCGTCCGCACCCAGGCCTCGGGGGCCTGCGCGGCGGAGAGCTGCTCCCGCCTCCCCCAGGCGCGCATGAAGGCCTCCTGGACGACGTCCTGCGCCTCGGCAAGGTTGCCGGTCATCGCGTAGAGCTGGCCCACCAGCCGCGACCAGCTGTCGGCATAGAAGTCGTCGAACTCGTCAGGCGACAAGCGCTCCTGCTCCCTGCTCCGGTCCGTTCGATGGCGTATCCCCTGCTGCAGGGGGCACGCCGAGCACCGGGCGCAGCCCCGCCGGCTGCGCACTCTATCCGCTCTATCCGCCACGTACTACGTACTGCCTTGGCCCCCGCCGCCCCTTGACGACGCGGGCGGACGGGCCGGGCGGGGCTCACCGTACCCGCCCGGCCCGCCCGAGCGTCAGCCGAGGGTCGGCAGGGACGGAACGGAGGGAACCGACGGAACGGACGGGAGCGACGGAGTCGCCGGGACACCCGGGATGGACGCCGGGCCGGCCAGGTCGTAGGCCAAGGAGCCATCCGGCAGAGAGGCCACGACGGGCGAGGTGGAGGCGGCGAGGCTGCGGCCGGCAGCGGTCGCCGTGACCTCGGCGGATGCGGCGACGTGGGCGGTCGCCGTGACCGTGCCCTCAGCGGTGAACGCGACATTTTGCGTGAACGGCTGCGCCTGGGCGGCGACTCCGTACGCGAGCGGCTCAACCTCGTTCGCGACGCCATGCCCGAACGGAACGGCCTGGCTCGCGACACCCTCGGCGAACGGCGCGACCGGGGCGGTCTCTTCCTGGACGAACGGCTGAACATTGTTTGCCGCGCCGTGCGCGAACGGAACGGCCTGGCCGGCCACGCCGTGCGCGAAGGCCTGCGCCTGGCCGGCCACACCGTTCACGAACGGCTGCGCCTGCATGACGCCGTGCGCCGCCAGCGCGGTGTCGACGGTGACGGCGGCCTGGGCGGAGAACATCGCGTGATCGGTGGTGCTCGCGGCAACCGGGGGCAGCACCGTGGCGGAGGCCTGGTCGACGACGAGCGTTCCCTCGCCCGTCGCGGAGGTCACGGCACCGGTGGCCATCGACATGTCGCCGGCGGGCAGTTCGACGGCCGGCAGGCTCGGCAGGCTGCCGGCCGGCACGGAGGTCGGGATGCCGGCAGGCACGGACGGCAGGTCGGGCAGGCCCATGGGGGTGCCGTCGGCGGGCAGCGCCTTGTGCACCTTGCCCAGCAGGTCGAGGCGCGAGGCCACGGCGAGCACGCCGTTGGCCACGTCGGTCGCCTGGCCCTCATCCGGCAGTGAGGGGACGGAGGGGACAGTCGGGACATGGCCGACATGCTGCAGCGAGCTCGTCACGCCACCGGCGTTCAGGCCGTGCTCGGCATGGGTGAGGTGGGACAGCACACCGGCCGGGGCGGCGGGCACGGACGGCAGCGAGTGCCCGTCAGTCAAGTGCCTTGCGGTGTCAAGGGATTGGACACTCGGGTGCATCTGCTTCCCGGAGCCGTCCACGCCGCCGGTCAGGCCCTCGACGGACTGCAGGGTACCCCCCAGTGTGCCGGTCACCGAGCCGGCCGACGGCAGGGAGCTCGTCCCGCCCTGCACATTGGAGACGGCGTGGGTGACGGTGCCGGTCACGAGGCTGGTGGCCGAGCCCGTGGCACCCGCGGTCGTAAGCGACGAGGTGCTACCGGCGACCGTTCCGAGGGCGCTGCTCGCGTCATCGGTGACGGAGCCGACCGTGTCGCCCCCGCCGGTGCCACCGGGCAGGCTGGCGGCGTTGGCGGCGACGCTGCTCAGGGCCCAGATGCCGGTGGCGGTCGCAGCGACGGCTACCGCACGACGCGTGAGGGGGGACTCGGCAAGGGGCTTGACCCGCTTGTGAGAAGCCATGGTGGGTAAGACCTCAGTTTCGGACGTAAAAATGCAACGCCGATGCGGGGAGGGCATCGGGGTGGGGGGACGATTCAAGCCCTCTACGCACCGGAGAACCCGCCGGGTTACATCTCCCGGGCAGGTTTTCCTGTGATCTGGATCACGAACCTTGCGTACTGCCCTCTTCTGTTCATCACGATGAGCCCGAATTAGCCGCAACGTGGCCTTAGGCGGGCCTTAAGGGAGCATTAAGGCCGACCCTGGGGTCCCTGTGCGCTGTCCGGCCCTCTTACTGTCGATTCCGCTTCGACTCACGCTGGGGTTCGATTCCGGGACGTATCAGAGGGTGCGGTTGCGATGGATTCGGGTGATCAGTCCGATACGGCTCACATACGCGGCGTACGAACCCCCCGCCCGCGGCGGCGTCACGCACGCCGCAAGGCGGGGTTGCGCGGCGCCATGACCGCCAGTGCGGCTCTGGCGGCGCTCGGTGGTGGCGTGAGCCTCGCCTATGTCAACGAGCCGGAGCAGCAGGCAAGCAACTCGGCCTTCCCCGCCCGGCAGTTGACGGAGACGGAGCAGCCGACGACTCACCCGGCGGCCGAGCTGTCGTCGGGATCTGCGATACCGGGGCACAGGCACGGGGTTGTCGTTTCCGCGCGGCCACGCAGCACCCCGGTGACCCGTAGCGCGGCCCCGGCGCCGCCATCGCCCCCGTCCGCGTCTCCGTCTCGTTCGGGGTCGGTGCCTCCTTCGTCCTCGACGTCCCCGCGCCCGTCCGCACCGACCCCCGCCTTGCAGGTGCTCGCCCTCATCAACCAGGCACGTGCCGCCCAGGGCCTGCCGCCGTACGCCATGTCGGACGGGCTGATCCGGAGCGCGGCAGCCCACAACGCGGTGATGGCCGGCGGTTGCGGGCTCTCCCACCAGTGCCCGGGCGAGGCGGCGTTGGGGGACCGCGAGACCGCGCAGGGCGTGCAGTGGAGCTCGGCGGGAGAGAACATCGGGCAGGCTTCGGGAATCGGGTCGAGCACGCAGGAGATCGCGTCGGCGGCTGTCGGCCTGACCCACAGCATGCTCGGCGAGCAGCCGCCGGACGACGGCCATCGGCAGAACATCCTCAGCACGTCCTTCAGCCACATCGGGATAGCCGTCCACCGGGACGCGGACGGCACGGTCTGGCTGACGCAGGACTTCTCCGGCTGACCCGCCGCCCCCGTCCCCTCCACAGCGGGGACGGGGGCGGATGTCGCAACGTTCCGTTCAGCGCCGGGTCGTCGAAGTCGGGCACTGCTTCCAGGTGAAGTGGTACGTGGTGGTGATGCTGCCGTCGGTGGAGTCCATGGTGATGAAGCTCGTCGTGGACGGGTTCTGCGTTCCGGCGGCGACGCGCAGCTCGGTGTTGATGTTGAAGTCGCGGTCCTCACCGCAGGGGGCGTAGACGAGGGAGGCCACGGAGGTGCTGTCGTTGTTCTCCCAGTCGTCGCTCAAGGGGCCGGTGAAGTCGTGGGGGACATAGGCTGTTTCCGGCATGCCCTGGAAGTAGTAGTTGGCTCGTTCCTCGGCGCTCGCGCCGGCGGCCAGGGAGGCGAAGCCGCGGTAGTCGGCCTCGGCGATGGCGTAGGTGAAGCCCTGCGGTACGTGGACGTTCAGCACCAGCTGGCAGTTCTTCCGGAAGTCCACCGGGTTGGAGCTGCCGCCCGCTTGTGCGAGGTAGGAGCTGTAGGTGACGGTGAACGCGGTGTTGTCGGGCGAGATGGCAACGGCGGCCGTGTCGGGTGCGCACCCCGAGCCGTTGACGGTCACCAGGTTGATGGTGATCTGTCCCGACGGTGGCGTGGTGCCGTCGTCGGCCGACGCCGGGGCAACCGCCGCCGTGCCGCACAGTAACGCCGCGGCGGCCGTGACGAGTACGGGTCTGAGAGACGTGACGGATCTGATGGATCTGAGGGGTCCGGCCATGACGAGCCCTTTCCGCTAGGTGAAGCAATGCATGGCAGGTCCATGCCACTCCTTGCGGAGCGTTCGGTACAGGTTCGGACCAGCCAAACCGCCGGGGGCGGTTGTGACGCGAACCGCACCCGAATCGGCCCTTGACGCGGTGACTACGGGGCCTGTTGCCGATACGGTTCTGCCGTTCGAGCCTCGGCGCATGTGTTCGAGGACTCGCTGTGGGCAGGTGCCCGTTCTCGCGCAACTCGGCGTCCCAGGGGAATGACCATGCGACTCCGCCTCGGCGGTCCCACCATCCGCACCCGGATCATCGGCATGGTCCTGCTCCCACTCGTCGGCCTGATGGGACTGTGGGCCTTCGCCATGGTCTCCATGACCGGCGATCTGCGTGCCCTGATCCGGGTGGAGAGCGTCTACGACCACTTCGGCACACCGGTGGACACCGCCGTCGGCCAGATACAGATCGAGCGCCGACTGGCCGCCGAGTACCTCGCCTCCCGCGGGAGCGCCCCGGCCCTGGTCGGACTGACGACGCAGGAGCGCGCGACCGACGAGGCGGTACAGGCCATGCGTGCCGCCGCGGCCGACCGGGGAAGACAAGGCGACCTCACCTCCGCACAGCGGAGCACCCTGTCGGACATGCTCACGGCGGCCGACGGGCTCGCCACCCTGCGCAAGCAGGTCCTCGCCCGGCAGCTCTCCTGGGACCGGGCGGTCGACGCGTACACCGCGATCGTCGAGCCGTCGTTCCGGGTCGAGTCCGCACTGACCGCTCTGCAGGCCGGGCGGCTCGCCCGCGAGTCGCAGACCGTCATCGACCTCGTCCAGGACCGGGAGTTCGTCTCCCGCGAGGATGCGATGGGCTCCGCGGCCCGTGCGGCGGGCGGCTTCACCACGGACCAGTACCGTGCCTTCGCCGATACCGTCGAGGACCGGCGGGTCTTCTTCCGGACCTATGTGCCCGACCTCCCCGCGGACTCACGCGAGCTGTTCGAGAACTTCTCCCGAAGTCCCCAGTACACCGCACTCGTCAGCGCGGAGAACGCGGTGCTGAGCGCGGGCCCGCACAGCGTCCCCGGCGCCGCCGGCACCGCGTCCTGGCGCACCACCATGGACAACGCCGTCCACAGCTACATGGTGACGTGCACCGACGCGGCCGGGAACGCGGCCGCACGCGGCCGCAGCTTCGCCCGGGCCGAACTGATCCGCGCCGGCGTCGCGGGCGGCGTCGGTCTGCTCGCCGTCGGCCTGTCGATCTGGTTCTCCGTCCGCACCGGCCGCCACATCTCCCGCAGGCTTGCGAACCTGCGGGACGCGGCAGGGCTGCTGGCCACCCACCAACTGCCCGACGTGGTCGGCAGGCTGAGTGCGGGCGAGCAGGTCGACGCCGCGGCGGAGGCGCCGCCACTCTCCTTCGGCGACGACGAGATCGGTCAGGTCGGCCGTGCCTTCAACGAAGCACGCCGCGCCGCCTTCGAAGCGGCGGTCGGGCAGGCCAGGATGCGCCGCGGGGTCTCGGCTGTGTTCCTCAACATCGCCCGTCGCAGCCAGGCCCTCCTCCACCGCCAGCTGAAGCTGGTCGATGCCATGGAGCGGCGCACCACCGACCCCGACGAGCTGGCCGATCTCTTCCGCATCGACCACTTGACCACCCGGATGCGCCGCCATGCGGAGGGCCTGATCATCCTCTCGGGTGCGGCACCCGGCCGGATGTGGCGCAACCCCGTGCCTGTGGTCGAGGTCGTCGGCGCGGCGGTCGGCGAGGTCGAGGAGTACGCGCGCGTCGAGGTGCCTCCGATGCCCGCAGTCGGTATCGCCGCCGAGGCCGTGGCGGACGTCGTGCACCTGATCGCCGAACTGGTCGAGAATGCCACCGCGTTCTCGCCCCCGCAGACCCAGGTGACCATGCGGGCGGGCGAGGCCGCGCACGGCTTCGTGCTGGAGATCGACGACCGTGGGCTCGGCATGGATCCGGACCAGCTCGCCGAGGCCAACCGCACGCTGGCGGGAATCCAGGACTTCGACCTCGAACAGACCGAGCGGCTGGGCCTGTTCATCGTCAGCCGGCTCGCCCGGCGGCACGGAATCGACGTCACGCTCTGCCGTTCCCCGTACGGGGGCACAACGGCCGTGGTCCTGCTGCCCTCCGCCGTCATCGCCGACGCCGGCCGGGACAGGAGTACGGAGCGGACCGAACCCGCGGCCGTCGTGGCAGCGCCGCGGCCGGAGCATGCGGCCCTGCCGAAACGGGTGCCGCAGACGAGCCTCGCGTCCCAGCCGGAGCAGCGGGCCGACCAGTCGGCCACCGAGGACGAGGTGACGCCGGAACAGATGGCCGCGATCTTCGGCTCGTTCCAGCGTGGACTCGCCCGAGGACGGAACGGAACCGAGGAAGGGAGCGACCGATGACGGCGACCGACGGGACAGGCCCGCAGCCGGCCGACGGACCGGCCGCGCTGGACTGGCTGCTCGACGACCTGGTCGCGCGCACCGGTGACGTCCGCCAGGCGGTGCTGCTCTCCTCCGACGGACTGGCCACCGCCGCCTCGCAGGGGCTCGGCGAGAAGGACATCGAACACCTGGCCGCCGTCTGCTCCGGCTTCCACAGCCTGGCCAAGGGCATCGGCCGGCATTTCTCGGTGGGCGGCGTACGGCAGACCATGGTGATGCTCGACGAGGCCTACCTGTTCGTCACCCCCGCCGGGGACGGCAGCTGCCTGGCCGTGCTCTCCGACGCCGGGACGGACGTCGGCCAGCTCGCCTACGAGATGGCGCTCCTCGTCAAGCGCGCCGGACGGCACCTGGGCACACCGTCGAGAAGCGCATGAACACCGACGACGCCGACCATCGGACCGGGTCCGCGACGCACGAGACACACTGGTACGAGGACGATTCCGAACCGCTGGTCCGCCCCTACACCGTGACCCGGGGCCGCACCCGGCCGGCCCGCGAGCACGAGTTCGACCTGATGGCGACGGTCGCGCCGGTGTCCGGCGTCCATCCGCCGACCGCTCTCGACCACGCCCGCAGCTCCCTGCTGGAGTCGGTCGGCCGTCGGCCGCGTCCGGTCGCCGAACTGGCCGCCGACGCGGGCCTGCCGGTCGGGGCGCTACGGGTGCTGCTCGGCGATCTGCTGGACGCCGGACTCGTCACCATCGAGTCCAGCGCCTCGACGGCGCGCGGGCCGGACGCGGCCCTCCTCCGCGAGGTCATCGACGGCCTGCGCCGCCTCTGACCGACAGCTGCGTCCGTCTAGGTCTTCCGCAGCACCCAGATCCCGTCCCAGTCGGAGACGACGCGGTAGTGACGCCATCTCTTCATGTTCGTGACATCCTTCGAGGTGCAGTCGCCCCCTGGGGCCTGAGGATCCGTCGATGGATCGTGGGAGTCCAGCAGAAGCCACGTCGGATGCATGAATGAGGCGTCGCAGGCGAACGACACCGCGTCCTTCCCCGTCAGTTGTGCCGCGGCACGCACCGTGGTTCCTACGGTGACGTTCGAAGGAATCTTCTTCACCATCGCATCGAGGACACGTTGATGGTGCGGAATCGTCCAGGTGCTCGGGTCGAAGGCGCTTCCGATCGGTCCTCCCCATGCACTGAGCACGGCCCCCACGGTGCAGCCGATCAGAAGACGGCGCTCGACGTGCGGGTGGCCGACGCGGCTGAAGGCGTCGATGGCCGCGGCGTAGATCATCGGCTCGAGCACCGCGCTGTAGTGGAGATCCAGCCCCCAGTAGAAGGGGTTGGTGCCCATGAACCGCCACAGCAGGGTGGGGACGACCAGCCAGCACAGGGAGGAACGGAAGGCGATGAAAGCGACCGGCGCGAACAGCACCGCGACCGTCGACATCTTCTCCATGCCGTTCTGGAGAAAAATTCCGGGCTGGAGGTTGTTGCTGTACTCGTAGTGTCCGTGAATCGCGGGGATGATCAGCTGCGTCTCCACCACTGTGGCGGCGACACCGAACCATGCGAGCCGGAGCCCCGGCCGATGGCCCTTCCTCCAGAGCAGGATGCCGATCACGGCGACGGTGAGCCCCAGGTCTTCCTTCACCAGGACCAACGGCACGGCCCACCACAGTGCGGCACGGTATCTGCCCTGGCCGAGGGCGGCGGCTGAGAACGAGATCAGCGGAACGGCGAAGGCGATCTCGTGGAAGTCGAAGGTGTCGGCGTTCACCAGGCCCCAGGAGACGGCCATCCCGGCCCCGGTACACCACATCGCCCACCGACCGATTTTCTCGGCCCAGCGCATCAGGGGCACCAGACCGAGGGCGAAGAGAGCGGCTTGGGAGATCAGCAGGCTGTACCGGGCCGGTCCCAGCGGCCAGAAGCGGTACAGCGGCGCGAGGAGAATGAGAATCGGATGAAAGTGGTCGCCGAGAAGGTCGAAGTGTGCCCCCTTCAGCGGGGCCCATGGAAGGTGTCCGTGGGCGTAGTTACGTATCGCCTCTTCGAATATCCCCAAGTCGTAACCAGAGGTTATCCCGACACGGTCCCGCTGTATCGCCATCATGCTGTAGAGGATGAAGACGAGACCGGCGAGGATCCACGGGGATATCGACCGTCTACAGCTGGTGTCGTCGTCCTCGACGACCTCGACGCTGGGTCTGTGTGGTTCTGCGAGCGTACTGGTCACCAAGCGTTCCCCTCCCGAGAAAAACCCCGCTAAACGGCGGTGACGTGGTCAGTGGAGGAGGAGCTTATACCGTGAAGCAATCAGCCCCGCACGGGAGTTCGCCCAGCCCCTCACGTGTGCGCCAGGTTACGCGAGCGACTCGCGCAGAAGCTGCGGCGCCGGGTTCCGTTCCCGCCCGCATCTTGTTTTGCCGCTCCAACGGACCGTACCGTCCAACGCGCCGGAGGATCGAAGGCTGAACGACCCTTCCCAGCAAGCCGAGCGCGTGGGAGGGGCGTCCCAGTCCCACCGGCGCTGCGAGCGGCGCCGGTTCGTGACGGGTCCGCCACACGGCGCATCCGACGGATGACGAAGGAGTCAGTCACCGTGAGAGCTCTGCGACGCAGGCTGGTCGGCAGCATAGCCGTCATTGCCCTGGCCCTGGGCGTCGGCAGCGCGGTCGGTACGCCGGCCGCCTCAGCGACGTCGGCCACGCCGCCATCGGCCGGCTACACGATCAGCATCGGTTCGACCGGGACGTACGCGTATCCGGACGACACGCCGGCCGGCTCGTACATCGACAAGGACGGCAGGTTCTACTTCCAGCAGTCCCATTCGCTCTACGGCGCGACGGACTCACGGCAGTGGGAGTTCTACACCGGCAAGAACTTCGACAGCGCCACCGCGTCGGGCGCGCTCGACAACGCGGTGAACCCGGCGAACTCCCAGGACAGGAACAACGACACGACCTGGCGCTGCAACAACAGCCCGACCGGCGCCACCGCGACCCCGGCGCCGTCCGGTTCGGGATATGCGGAGCCCGACTACTGCGACCTGATCGGTGTCTGGGTCGATCCGGACACGGGCAACTGGTACGGGCTGGTGCACAACGAGTTCACGCCTGAGCCGTTCGGCGACGGACTGCACTACGACGCGATCGACTACGCGGTCTCCACGGACCAGGGCAAGGTGTGGACGATCAAGGGGCACGCCATCACCTCCCCTTACAGCACCGAGCGCGGCGACACGAACGCGTTCCCGAACCAGACCTACGACTACGGCGACGGCGACCCGCGCCTGTTCGTGGACACCGCCTCGGGCTACTTCTACGTCTACTACGGCTCCCGGATCGTCCCCAAGGGCGGTGTGGGCGGCAGCACCGACGGCCTCGCGCACGTCGCCCGCGCGCCGATCTCGGGCAAGATGGCAACCGGCACCTGGCAGAAGTGGTACAACGGCTCCTGGTCCCAGCCGGGGGTCGGCGGCCTGGAGAGCAACATGGTCCCGGCCACCTCGTCCGACCCTAACGGGTACACCCCGGTCGACAAGGACTACAGCCCGTCCAACACCGGCACCGTGGACCAGCAGATCGCCGCGGGCGTGCTGCCGTCAAAGTCGAGTCTGTTCATCATGAACATCACCTACGACGCGTATCTCGGGCTGTACATCGGTGAACCCGAAGTCGTCTCCGGCACCGCGCCGCAGCAGTTCTACGTCACCGACGACCTGTCGACGCAGAAGTGGTACCTCATCGGCGACTCGGGCAGCTACCGGTCCAGCTCCTGGTACCGCTGGTTCCTCGACAGCGCCAACCTGACCAGCTCCACGATCGTCGGAAAGTCCTTCCGCTCCTACTGCGCGATCAGCTGCGCCGGCTCGGACGGCGAGTACGCCAACGTCACGGTGGACTCGACCGCCCCGGCCGCTCCCCCGTTCAACCCGGCCAGGACCTACCGGATCGCCGACGGCGACGGCCGGATCCTGGCCCAGGTCTCCGGCAGCTCCGCGACCACCTCGCCGGCGGCGCCGACCGGTTCGAACCTGGAGGCGTGGTCCTTCACCAGCAACGGCGACGGCTCCTACCGGATCACCAACGCGGCCACCGGACAGCTGCTCGGGGTCGACTCCAGCCGCACGGCGAGCCGGGCATGGGGGACCAGCCCGACCGTCTCCGCGGCAGGCTCGGGCGGACCGACCGTCGGTCAGCAGTGGTTCATCATCCCCGTCACCGGAACGCCCGGCAGCTACCGGCTGGTCAACCGCTACAGCGGGCTGGTCATCGGCCTGTCCGCCGGCAACGGCGGCATCGCGCAGACCACACCGGCCCGGTACTGGACCAACACCACCGGCAACAGCGTGGGCGGCGACCGCACCGCCGCCGAGCAGACCCTGACCATGACGGCCGTCGGCAAGGCGTTGCTCGGCGACCCGTCGGCCGACCTCCCCTTGCACGCGACGGTGACCCTCCCGGCCGGACCCGTCCGGTAGTCCGGCACCCCCGGGCCGCTGGTGCGGTACTGCCTGCGCGTCCAGACAACCGGCCCCGCGGCGGCTGCCACGTCGCGGGGCCGGTGCGCGCAACTGAAGCCGCCGGCTCGGCGCCCGAGGGTCAGGGCCGGCAACCGGCGCATTGTCTACCCAGCAGGGTCATAGGCTCCCCACAGAAGCTTCGGCTTGCGGTACTCCCGTCGTCTTTATGGGCCGACATGCCCGAATGACGTTCATCATCGGGTCCACCCGCGGGCGTTGAGCACATAAAATTCGGTGAAGGATTTGTCACCACCCGGTGGACGATTCCGTGCGCCGGCATGTTGCGATACAACCATGTCTGCAGAAATATCGGACGAGTCACGGTCGCCGGGCGCTCGTCGACGTGGTTTGATCTCGCGACCAAGAGGAGTTGGGCTTCCGTCCTTCCGGGTATCAGGCAGCCTTCGAACCGGCTGAAACCGGCCCCCTGAGCCTACCGATACCCACGCCGGAACGCCTGCAGCAACGAAGGGAAGGGCCAGTTATGCGTAAGGACTCCACACAAGAGATCGAAACCTGCGAGATAGCCGACAGCGACCTGGAGAATGTTTCCGGCGGCAATTTCGGGTTCGGGTCCCTCGCCCAGAACGTCGAGTCGATGCTGCCCGTTCCGTCGGTTTCGGGTGGCCTTCCCTCTCTCTCGGGTGGTCTGCCCGTTGAATCGATCTCCGGTGCAGCGGGCCTCCAGGCCACGGGCCCCATCCCGGGCCAGGCTGGTCTTGCTGGTTTCGCCGGCTGACACGATGTGTGCGCACCGCGGCCACGGCGTTTCCCGCCGTGGCCGTCGGCGCCGTCTACCAGCGGACCTTCTTGGGGGGGCGACAGGATCCGGTCGGGGTCGGCGCAGGGCTGGTGCTGGTCGTGCTACCGGCGGCCGGGGCGGTTGCGCTGGCCGTGGGTGTCGCGCTTCCTGTGCCGGCGGGTGCGCTCGGGGTAGCCGAGGCAGTGGCAGTGGCGCCGGTGCCGGCCGCTGGAGGGGTCTGGCCGAGTGGAGTGAAGGTCGCTGCGGTCACCACACCGTTGCCGTTGGTCGTCAGGGTGATCGGATTGGGTGCGTTCAGGAGCTTTCCGCAGCCCAGGTTGGTGAAGCTCTGGTTCCCCCGCATCCCGAGGAAGGTGAACAAATTGGTGGCCATGGCCGCGTCCGGGGAGGGGGCATTGGCGAACAGCGCCTGGTCCTTGAAGACCCGCTGGATGCCCGCGGCGTTGCCGAAGAGGTTCTGGCAGTAGGTGGTGCCATTGCCGTTGTCGGCTGCGCCGAGCGGGGCCTGGTCCACTCCCGCCCGGTAGAGGTTGGTCTTCGTGGCGCTGGCATTTGCGTTGTTCAGCGTCATCGGATCGTTCAGCGGCACAAGGGCGATGGGCGCCTGCTGGTTGGCGGCGGCGGACAGTTCGTCCAGCGGCAGCGCAGCGCTCGGCATCCCGCCGCTCGACTGGTCGGGTTCGGTCAACGGAGCGCAGCCCAGGGCCGGGTCCATGAACGCGCTCAGCAGGAGGTTGTCACTCGCGTTGGCCAAGTCTGTGGCGTTGGGCACCGCGGCCTTGCCCGCGGTGCTGTTCTGTGCGATCTGCCCGTTGCCGTTGGCCAGATAGTGGGTCACGACGTTGTCGCTCTGGTCCTGGTCCACCACGGAGAAGTCCCGGGTCGTGGGGCACGGCATACCGTCCTTGGCGGTGCCCACCGCCGGTATCTGCAGCTGGTTGTTGGCGATCTGTGTGTTGGCCGCCTGGAAGAAAGCCGGCGCGTTGCAGTAGGCGAACTGCCCGAAGACCGAGCCGTTCCGCCCGTTGACGCACATCCCCTGGGTGAGGCTGTTGGCCCCGGCCGCTGACCGCAACGTCAGGTTCGTCCCGTTGAATCCGAACCAGATCCCGACCGTCGATCCGGCGGGCACCTGCGCTGGGGCAGGGGCGGCGGCCGGTTGGGTGCCCTTGTCGACCACGAGCGGGTCGTAGAGCGACAGCTGACCGTTGGGGCCGAGAACGGCCGCCTCGACGAACGCCGACTGGTTGGCGTTGGCCTCATGGCACGGCCCCATCGCCGGGTTGGTGGCCGTCAACTGGTACGGGGTGGCCAGCCCTTGGGCGCTCAACGGGTTGGCCGGCACGACCAGCGTGCAATTCGGGTTCGCATTGGCGGCCGCAGCCGCCTGTGCCGCGCCGCCTGCGTTCGCCCCGGGGGATGCGGCGGCTGCGGGTGCCACAGGGTGCTGGCGCCCGCTCACGGCGGCGAACACTGTCCCGACCACTACTCCCATGATCAGCGGCACGCCCGTAAGCGCGAGCATCAGCTTGGAGAACCTGCGCCGTCGTACCCGCTGACGGCGCAGGGACCTACGCGTTCGTTCCGTGCGTATGTGGGACACCGATGAACTCCCATCGTTCTCACCCATCGCCGACTACCGCGCCAGGGGCGCCGCCCCGGGCCGCGAACGACAGGGACGAGATATGTCTGACTGAGCCGGGCCCGCCACCGCACGCCCTCATCCGGCGGCGGGCGCAAGCCACTTCACACACGCATGACCGCCGTGCGAGGTTCACTGCTGCCGTTCACAGGCTGTCCAGGGCACAGAGTCCAAGCCCTCAGCGGACAGGGGCGACTGAAGCCCTCGGCCAGGCGGTATCGGGCGGTTCCTCCACATGCCGAGCACCGCCGCGTCCGACCACCGCCACCTCCTGTTCAGCCTTCCGTCATTCACAAGGGCTTCACGAGGGGTCAACACTGTGCCTTACTTGTGGGCGCTACGCGCGTTGTCCCTGCCCTACGTCGTCAGGAGGCTCGGATGAGCGTCACCCGTCGTCTGTTACGCACCCTGGCTGCAGGAGCCATGTCTGCGGCCACCGCGATCGTGCCCGCTACCGCCCACGCCGCCGCTCCTACTCCCTGGTGATCCTGCCGGATCAGGGTGAGAGCGCGATATACAACTTCGTCAACTCGGCGACGAAGTCGATCGACATGACCATCTACGAACTGCGCGACACCACGCTCGTCAACGACCTGGTGAACAAGGAGAAGGCGGGTGTTCAGGTCCGCGTCATCCTGAACGCCCAGCACACCTCCGTCAACGGCGCCGCCTACAGCACGCTGTCCGCGGGCGGTGTCGGGGTCACCTATTCGTCCTCGGCCTACGTCTACACCCACCAGAACTCGGCCTACGTCTACACCCACCAGAAGACAATCACCGTTGACGGCACCAAGTCCTACATCAGCACCGGCAACTTCGACACCACCTACTACTCCACCTCACGTGACTACGGCGTCTTCGACTCCGACAGCGCCGATGTCGCCGCGATCGAGCAGGTCTTCAATGCCGACTACGCGAAGACCGCGATCACCCCGTCCGTCGGCACCGACCTGGTCTGGTCGCCCACCGACTCGCAAAGCCACCTGCTGTCCCTGATCAACGGCGCGCAGCACAGCCTCGACGTCGAGGAAGAGGCCGCCACCGACACCACCGGCGCCAACGGCAGCACCACCTTCACCTGGAACGTCAACCCGTCCTCCGGCAAGTGCACGCCGAATCAGCTACTCGGCAATCCCGGCTTCGAGACCGGCAGTGCGGCACCGTGGTCCGCATCGTCCGGAGTGATCAACTCCAGCAGCAGCGAGCCGCCGCACAGCGGATCGTGGGACGCCTGGCTCGACGGCTACGGAACCACGCACACCGACACCCTCTCCCAGGCCGTCACCATCCCCAGCGGCTGCTCCAGCTACCAGCTGAGCTTCTGGCTGCACATCGACACGGCCGAAACCACCACCACCTCCGCCTACGACACCCTGAGCGTGCAGATCCTGAACAGCTCCGGCACGGTGCTCGGCACACTGGCCACCTACTCGAACCTTGACCACATCACCGGGTACGCCCAGCACACCTTCGATCTGTCGGCCTATGCCGGACAGAACGTCACGCTGAGATTCACCGGCAGCGAGGACTACGAGTTGCAGACCTCGTTCGTCATCGACGACACGGCCATCAACATCAGCTGATCATTCCGGCCACGGAAGCGATCGAACAGCTCCCCGCGCGGCTGCGAGGCGGGGAGCTGCGCCGTGACCGGATCGCGCAGGAGCACACCGTGAAACCCTCGATGATCAGCGGTGCTGACGCGGGGCTGTCGTGACCGCACCCGGTCAGGACGCCCGCAGGACGATCGTGCCGTGGGGCCCAGTGGCAACGCAGTCCTGACCGCGGCTGTTCCAGCACCGCCTGATGGCACAAGGACACGGTCTCAGGTCGGCCACACCTCCGGGCCGCCTCCCCGCCACTCGATCACCTTCGGATCATCGAGCCTGATCTCGCTCGTATCGATTCCCTCCCGGCGCAGCAGCGTCCGCAGCTCCCGGGGCCGATGCGCCCGGCCGACGTACTCACCGTTGACCGTCACCCGCCGTCCTGCCAGACCCGGCGAGTGCACCACCACCAACGGATGCTGCTCACCCACACATCCAGCCTGCGCCCTACCCCTGGGCTGCGGCTACTCGGACGGGCACCGCGATCATGCGGCCCACCGTCAGTGCAGGCAGTGCACGCGGCGGGCGGGCTGAGACCGGACGTCCGGCCCGGCCCGTGCTGCCGGGTCGCGGTCAGCGGGTGGGCATCGTCGCCGATGATCGTCTACGACCATCGGCGGCGCCGGCCGCTCCACCCACGCCTTCGACACCCACCCCTACACCCCCCGACCGGCCACCGCCGCCAGACACCGGGCAGCTACGACCGGCGGCGAGGTTTGCCGCGCTTGCTGCGCTTCAAGCCGCCGGAACCGCTCCGTGAGCTTTTGCCGGTCGACTTGCCGCCCGCAGGCTTCCGCCGTGCGCCGCCTGTATCGGGGCGCTTGCTCTTCGGCTGGGCCGCCGGGGCTGGGGAGCGCCCCCGTGAGCTGTTGACGGTCCGCCCCCGGACGATTCCGATGAAGTCCTCCACCAGGTCGGTGGTCTCTTCCTCGGGCCACGAGAGCGCGACGCGCGACTGAGGAGCGTCCGTGACCGTCCGGTACGTGAGATCCCTGCGGTGGTGGAGGCGGGCGAGCGACTGCGGGACCACGAGCAGTCCCACCCCTGCTGCCACCAGCTCGATGGCATCCGCCGTCGTGGCGGGGCGCTCGATCGCGGGCCGTCCCGGCGGATGCTCCCACTCGAGCGTGTCGTCGAGGGGATGGAACACGATCTCGTCAGCCAGGTCCTCGGCAGACACCTCATCGACCGCTGTCACGATGTGATCCTTCGGGATCACGACCACCGTCGTCTCGGTGTAGAGGGGGATGACGCTCAGGTCCGTCCGGTCGATGGGCAGCCGTACGAAGCCCGCGTCTGCGCCGCCGCGGCGCAACACCTCGGGTGCTTCGGCGGCGGTCACCGCGACGAGGTTCAGTGGGATGTCGGGCAGTCGCTCCTGCCAGATCCGTACCCACTTGGCGGGTGTCACCCCCGGGACATACGCGAGCCGGAACGAAGAGGGTGCTTCCGAGCCTGTCACGCGGCCAGGTTACCGGGCGTGGTCGGAGCCGGTGCAAACGCTCGATATCCTTGATGCCATGACGTCGCACCGCAGCACCCAGACGATGAAGCCCGCAACCGCGGCGAAGAAGCTGGGTGTGTACCTCGAGGCCACTCCCGCCGCGTTCCAGGAGGGTGTCGTCTCGCGCGACGAATTGAATGCGCTGCAGGCCGACCCGCCCGAGTGGCTCCGGGAGCTGCGCCGCAACGGCCCGCACCCCCGGCCGGTGGTCGCCGCGAAGCTGGGCATCTCCATTTCGGGTCTCGCGCGCGGCGGAGTCACCGAACCTCTCACCACGGACCAGATCGACGCCCTGAAGAGGGAACCTCCCGAGTGGCTGCAGAAGGAACGCGCCACCCAGGCCGAGGTTCGGAGGGAAGCGGTGCGCATCAAGGAGAAGAACGCGGAGCGAGGCGACGAATCCCGCCGGCCGCGTTCCTGATCTGTGTCGACCAGGGATGCCGAGTTCGTCGACTGTCCTACGGGAAGCCCTGGTTCGGCCCGTTGATCCGGCCGTTCGTCCGCTTTCGGTTGGGCTGCCCGCTCCTACTCGTGGAAGAGGCCGCTGAGTAGTCACCAGGGCTGCCGCCCGGCAACGCCGGTGCCGACGTGGCGAAGGCGGCACCGACACCCACGGCGGTTGCGGAGTCCGCGTGGGGCGTCGTCACGCCTCCCACCTGCGTTCCGCTGGACGGAACAGGGGTTCTGCCGCTCCGCCGACACCGCGCCTATACGGGACGCATCGCCCGACCGCCCCGCGTTCCGGAGGTGCCCTCATGCTCGCAGCCCATCTCCCCACGATCCCTGCTGGGCGTTGCCCATGACTGCCGACGGGCGCTCCTCCCCCGCCGTGCTGAAACACGTCGCGAACGAATCGTTCGCCGACGGCGACGGTCCCGGCGGTTCGCCCGCCGGGGCCGTTGTTCACCGTCGGGCTGTCAGCCGAGGCCGACGGCGAAGACGTGCATGGCGCTGCTGCCGGTTGCCAGCCTGGTGCCGACGTCCGGCAGGGTGACGGAGGCGACATTCTTTGCCGGGTTGACCGGCACGTTGATCTCGAACACCGACACGGGCAGCTGCTGGGACGTGCCGCCTGCCGAGTTGCGGTACGGGATGGTGATGGCGGTGTTCTCCGGCGGCGTCGCGGTCCCCGCCCAGTCGGTGACGGCCACGGGCGCGGTGACGGTGGTGCCGTCGGTGTACGTGACGGTGACGGTGCCTTGGGAAGCGCCGTTGGTCGAGGTGACGAGGAGTCCGACGTTGCCGGCGCCGGAGTGCTGCGGCAGCAGGATCGTCTGTCCCGCGGCGAGGACGTTGTCCGCCTGGCACGACGGTACGTTCGGCCAGGTGAAGGTCACCCCGCCGGAGGTGACGGTGCTGCCCGGGGAGGCGCCCGCCGTGGCCAGGGCGTCGGCCGACAGGCTGTATCCCTGACCGTCCATGTTGGCGCAGGACTGGTTGTCGTCCGGGCTGATCGCGGTGTTGTCGTAGTAGTCGCTCATGGAAGCGGTGGGGGTGATCTCCAGCGCGGCAGTGTCGGTTGCCTGCCCGGAGGCGTTCGTCACCGTCACCGATGCCGGGGTTCCGGCCCAGACGCGTGCCTGGGCGCCGGCCTGCGGCACCGTGAACGTGATCTTCGAGTCGCTCCAGGAGTCGAGAGTGAGAGCGTTGCTGCCCGGCGCGCCCCAAGTGGTGCCAAGGTCGCTGAAGGTCAGGTATCCGCTGCCCTGGCTGGTGCCGAATCCTGATCCGGTGACGGTCACCTGCTGGCCGGCCGAGGCGGTCGCCGGGATGACGGACGCCAGAACCGCGCCGGTGAGCGGTTGCGTCGACGTGGCGATCGCGAAGATGTGCAACTGGCCCTGGGTCGCCGTCGGCGGGAGCATCACGCTGCTCAGCGTCTTCGCCGGGTCGACCGGGAGGGACGTGGAGTAGACGTAGGTGGTGGCGTTGTCACGGCCCGTGCTGCACCCGGAGCAGTTGCGGTAGGGCAGCGTCGCGGCGATCTGGTTGCCGAAGGACGGTTTTGCCTTCCCTGCGTTGAGCGTCCAGTCGGACAGGCCCACCCAGTAGCGCGCGGTGCTGCCGTCCGCGTACGTGAGGGTGGCAATTCCCTGGCTGGGGCCGTCGGTTGCCGAGCCGAGGAAGCCGATCTGCTGGGTTCCGGTTGGAGCGTTCAGCGTGACCTGCTGGCCCGCGGCGCTCGCGTTGTCCGGGTAGCCCGGGTCGGGCAGCGGCCAGGAGTAGGCGAGGCCGCCGACGGTCACGGTGTGGCCGGCGGTCACCCCTGCCGTCGCCAGTGCTTGGGCGGAGTAGCTGTTGCCGTCGTTGTCGAAGTTGGCGGCGCTCACGGCGGTGTCGTTGGAGATGCCGGCGTTGTTGAACGCGTCGAGCAGGGTGCCGGGCCGGACCACCTTCACCGTCAGTGTCAGCCCGGGAAGCGTACTTCCGCCGGCGGTGAGCTTGATCGGCACGGCGTAGAACGTCTGCGGGGTCGAGGCGTCGGCGTGCACCGTCACGCTGAGCTCCGCCTGGCCCGCTGCCGGGAGGTGAAGGGACCCGCTGCTCGGTGTCACGGTGATCCCGGGCGGCGCCGACAGGCCGGCCTCGACGGTCTGCGGGCTGCCGGTCACGTTCTGCGCCGCGATCGTGACGGTGGTGGCGCCGCCTGGTGCGACGGTCGCCTGCATGCTGGTCAGGAAGCCGATCGCGGGCACCTCGCCGTAGCCGGCGGACGGCGGTGCGTCCTGCGGCGCCGCTCCCCAGCCGGTGTTGGGCGCCGAGCCGAGGGTGAAGTCCACGCCGGAGCCGGAGGTGAGCGCCGAGATGGGCAGCCAATCCTTGGTGGAGGTACGGCCGTTGACCTTCAAGGACTGCACATAGCTGCTGGTGGAGGCTCCGGGTGCGGAGATCGAGACGTGGCCGCCGCCGGGCAGGCTGATCTGCGCGGCGGGGAAGATCGGGGCGCCCAGGGCGAGGGCCGTGGCGCCCGGGGTCTGCGGGTACATGCCGAGCGAGGCCCACACGAACCAGGAGCTCATCGCGCCGACGTCGTCGTTGCCCGGCTCACCGCCGGGGCTGTCGCTGTAGACGGAGGTGAGGAGCTTGTGGACGGTGGCCTGCGTCTTGTACGGCTCGCCGGCGTAGTCGTAGACCCAGGGAGCCAGCAGGTCGATCTCGTTACCCGCCCAGTAGTATGGCTCGTTGGGGCCGACATTGAGCTGCTGGAAGAATGAGTCCAGGCGATGGTCCACGGCCGCTTCCCCGCCCATGGCGTCGATCAGGCCGCCGAGGTTCTGCGGCACCATCCAGTTGTACTGGGCGGCATTGCCCTCCTGGTATCCGGACTGGCCGAAGTTGCCCATGCCCACCGTCAGCGGGTCACCGACGGGGAAGTTGCCGGAGTTGTCCCTCGGTTGCAGGTAGCCGGTGGCGGGGTTGAAGAGGTTGGTCCAGTTCTGCGAGCGCCTCCAGAACGTCTGGGCGGTCGAGTGCTGGCCCAGGGCGTCGGCGAACTCGCCGATGGAGAAGTCGGCGGTGGCATACTCCAGCGTCTCCGAGACTCCGTTGTTGACCGGAGATATGGAGCTGGCGGAGGTGTTGGGCACGTAACCGAGCTGCTGGTACCGGTCGAGCTGTGGGCGCTCGGTGTAGTAGCCCTGCCCGAGCTGACTGCTGGTCGGTACGACGGTCGCGCCCTTGATCATGGCAGCGAGGGCGGCCTTGGCGTCGAAGTCGCGGGCGCCGAACCGGTAGGCCTCAGTGATAATGGGGTCGGCGGCGTCACCGTTCATCACGCCCGTGTACCCGTTAGCCACCGGCCACTTGGGCAGCCAGCCGCCCTGCTCCTCGTCGTTGACGAGCGAATCCATCATCTGACTGGTCTGCTCGGGTGCCAGCGCTGCGAGCAGCGGCACCTCGGAGCGGTAGATGTCCCAGCCGGAGAAGGTCGTGTACTGCGTCTTCCCGTTCGGCAGGGTGTGGACCTTGTTGTCGAAGCCAAGGTACTGGCCGTTGGCGTCGCTGAAGACGGTCGGGCCGAGCAGGGCGTGGTACAGCGCGGTGTAGAACTCGACCTGCTGATCGTGTGTTCCGCCGCCGATCCGGATCCGGGAGAGCAGTTGCCGCCATGCGGCGCGCGTCTGGTGAGCCACCGCCGAGACGCTCCATCCCGGGTCCTCCGCCGCGAGGTTGGCCGAGGCGTTGGCCTGGCTGACGTAGCTGATCGCGACCTTCATGCCGATCTGGCTCTGCTGGGTGGTGTCGAACGTGACCCATGCCCCCGACTTGGGTCCGCTGGTGCCTGCGACCTGGGTGCGGTTCTGCGATCCCTTCGCTTCGACTCCCGGTGGCGGGTTGGTGTGACCTGACGGCGAGGTGCCGGGCGCAGGCGCCAACTGCGGTGTCCTAAGCGGCCCGTGGGTGGCCGTCGTGCGGGCACCCGGTGTGACCGAGGTGCCGTTCCACGTGCCGTACGAGGCGAACGGGCGGTTGAAGGTGGCCGTGAAGTAGATGGTCTCGGTGTTCTGCGTACCGCAGAAGTGCCCGCCGCTGATGGAGCCGGCGACCTCGTTGTTGCCGACGATGCTGACGCCGGCCGCGGAGTTGCCGCCCTGTGAGTCGCCGGCCTTGAAGAGCATGTTGGCCTGGGTGGTGGACGGAAAGCCGAACTGGCCGATGCCGGTCCGCGTCGTCGCAGCCACCTGGGCGCTGATCGAGGCGTCGGACCCCAGCTTCGTGGCGTAGTAGCCCGGCGACGCCTGCTCGTTGGAGTGACTGAAGGGTTCCGTCGTGGCCGCCGGGTTCGACCCGATGGCTCCGACGGTCGGCAGGATCGGCAGATCACCGGCGATGTCGCAGCCGGCCCCCGCCACATGCGCGACGCTGAGCCCGATCGTGGAGTTGTCGTTGTAGTAGTAGCCGCCGGCCGCCGGTCGTGACGGGGTGTCCGGGCTCCAGGAGAGCATCCCGAAGGGCATCGACGCGCCCGGGAACTCGTCGATGCTGCCGACTACTTGGCCGCCCGAACCGGTGCCGATGAACGGATTCACCAGGCTCGTGGGGTCCCCCACGAGCACCGGGCCGCCGGCCGCCTGCGCGGGCGACGGCAGCGTTCCCGCCACCAGCAGCGCGGCGCATGCGGTGATCGCCCGCCACCATCTGCGCACATCCGCGCGCGCACTTTTACGTCTTCTTGTCCGCCGACGCCCCATCAGGACACCTCCACCCGCGACCGTTCCGCCGGGACCACACCCGAACAGACAACGTTGTCAATGTAGGAGTTGGGGTGCCCCTGTCAAGCCCTCGCGCACTCGTTCCCAGCATGGGCCACGCGACAGCCCGCAGCTCCGGACGCCGCCGACCGGCGGCGCGAGACCGTTCACGGTCTCCGGCGTCGAGATGCCCAGGCAGCGGCTCGAAGGATTAGCGGGATTAGAGAAGGCCCTCGTGCCGCCGCCGGCTACGCACAGGCAGGCAGGCTCGCGCCGGTGGTGGGGTGCGGTCGAGGAGGCGGACGCCGTGTATGAGCAGTACGGTCGGCCGGGGCGTGAACGCTTCGTCAGGTCTGCGGGCCGGCGCCGACGGCGGACGTCACGAGAACAGGCTGATGATCCCCCGGGGTCTCCGCTTGGGGAACTGCACGACGAGGTGGCGTTCCCTCGTTCATCGGGCCCTGAGAGCTGTGGAGGCGCTCAGCGTTGAGCTCAGCACGACAGCACGACAGCACGACAGCACGACAGCGTCGCCGCACCGCCAAGCCTAGGCCGGGCGGCGGCAAGCGACTTCGTCCACTCTCCCCTGTGCCGGCCAGAGGCCTACCAGGGCAGACCCAGCCCCTGCTGGTGCAGGACGGACACCCGGGCATCGGAAGGCCCCGAGCCGGCTGTCCGTGCCGGCTCGGGGCTCCTTCGCCTCGTACGCCTCCCGGGTTGCGGGCGAGGCTAGTTCTGACCTCGTTGAGCGTGCGGCAGCGGTATCACCGCCGCACCCCGGAGGTCACCGACCGTCGCCCCTTCGCCCCCGGCACCGGACCCAGTGGTGGTGGCGCCAGCAGTCCCGGTAGTGGTGGTGGTGATGGTGATGACGATGGTGGTGGCGGCCGAAGTCACTGGCCTGGGCGGCGGTGGGACCGACCAGACCGGTCATCGCCAGGGCGACGGACGCGACCGTCACGCCAAGAATTCGTTGAGCACGCACGGAAACCTCCCTGCGGTAGCTGCACGAACTGACGTGACCAACACCACCACATGGAGTACCGAGCGGCCCGCTGCGTTACTCCGATCGGGTGCTGACGACTGCGCCGGGCCGGGCACGTCCTTCGACCTGCGTCATGCAGGTCCGGCGTCCGGCCACGACGCGCCGCGACTATGCGGGGTGGGTCTTCTCCTCCTGCGGGCCCCTCTGTCTCTGCACGCCGTCGAACTTCACTTCTGCCCTTCCTGCAGCTCCCGGCGGCCCTGGGCGTCGAAGTCCGAGGAGCGCAGGGCACGCGGGTCGTGCACCCCGTGCTGTACGGGTCGAGGCGGACGGCGGTCGCGGACGAGGACGTAGGCCGCACCTGCTGCACGGCCGATCGTCGTGACGAGCCTCATCGTGACACCGAGCGCGATCCTGGAGCGGAGGCATGCGAGCAGTCCGCAGGCGGACAAGGTCGTCAGGCCGAGCAGTATCCGGGCACGGGCGATCGGTTCGAGCAGCGGACACCCGCGCCGGGAAGCACGGAACCTTGGCCTCGTCCTCGCCGAACGGTACGGCGCCTGCATCAGGACGTCGTGACATGCCTTCTTTTACCAGGGGAGGGGGCCTTCGGCATCGAAGTAGCCTCCGGTCGGGCCGTCTGGGCCCACCTGCGCCATGCGGACGATGATCTCGGCGCCCTCCTCGACGGTCTGCGTGCCCGTGCGCCCGTTCAGGTCAGTTGCGGTGTAACCAGGCTCCACCGCATTGATCCGCATGCCCGGGAACGCCTTCGCGTACTGCACTGTGATCATGTTGACCGTGGCCTTCGACGCCGGGTAGGCGACGCCCGGGTAGGCATACGCCGGGGTGCCTGGGGCGGTGACGCGGGTCATCGAACCCAGGCCACTGCTGACGTTGACCACGACCGGGGCGGCGGACCGCTGCAGCAGCGGCAAGAACGCGTGAGTGACGCGCACCACGCCGAAGACGTTCGTCTCGAAGACCGTCCGCATCATGTCGGCGGTGACCTCCGCGGCGCCGACCACCACGTTCCCTTCGCTGCGGCTTTCGATACCGGCGTTGTTGACCAGCACATCCAGTCCGCCGTCGACCTCGATCGCCTTCGCTGCCGCGGCGACGGACGCGTCGTCGGTGACATCGATGAGGACCATGCGCGCGCCCAGCTGCTCGGCGGCCCGACGCCCGCGGTCTGCGTCCCGGCTGCCGACGTAGACGGTGTGGCCTGCTGCGATGAGTCGGCGGGCGGTCTCGAAGCCGAGTCCCTTGTTTGCTCCGGTGATCAGTGTTGTTGTCATGCCTCCAGGTTCCCGGCAAGCGGCGTGGCCAGCCAGAGGTCCTGTCTTCCTGGGACTGCCAGTACCAGGCAGGCCGGTCGACGGCCGGTGCACACTGGTGGGCATGGTGACGACGGAATTCGGGCAGGCGGTGCGCCGCTGGCGCGACCGGGTCTCGCCCGAGGCCGCCGGGCTGCCCGTGGGAGGGCATCGGCGCGCGGCTGGACTGCGCCGAGAGGAGCTGGCGATGCTGGCCGGGATCTCGGTCGACTACGTGACCCGTCTTGAGCAGGGCCGCGCATCCCATCCGTCGGCGCAGATCGTCGAGGCCCTGGCCAGGGCCCTGCGGCTGTCGGCGACCGAGCGCGCCCACCTGTTCCGGTTGGCCGGGCTGGTGCCGCCGGGCCCGGAAACGGTACCCGCGTACATCACCCCGAGCGTGCAGCGGCTGTTGGACAGACTGACCGGGACGCCCGTTGCCGTGTACGACGCGTCCTGGACACTGCTCATGGCCAACCCGCCGTACGCGGCGTTGATGGGCGATCCGTCCGGATGGCGCGGCAACGAGCGCAACGGCGTATGGCGGAATTTTCTCGGCCCGGGCACCCGGGCCCGGCACACGCCGGAGTCCCTGCGCGCGTTCCAGGCCGCACTCGTGGCCGACCTGCGCACGGCCGCCACCCGCTATCCGGCCGACCAGCAGCTCCAACAACTGGTCGCGGAACTGCGCGCGAACAGTGACCGGTTCGCCGAACTGTGGGACTCCGGCACCGTCGGCCGGCACGAGGCCGCCCGCAAAACCATCGACCATCCACACGTAGGCCCCCTCACGCTCGACTGCGACGTACTCACGGTGTCGGGCAGCGACCTGCGCATCATGATCTACACGGCCGAGCCCGGCACCGAGGACGCCGAACGCCTCGCCCTGCTCACCGTGCTCGGTACCCAGGCACTCGTCGAATAGCCGCCCCAGCCGACAGAGCCGCGGCGATCGGGGTCGAGGCCCAGCCCGCAGCCCCCTCACCGGGCTGCACACGGCCTTCGTAACGAGCACCTTCGTCGATCCCGGAGTACGGGTCGACGCCCGGCACCCTCCTGCAGCGGCGAACCCCAGAGAGCCATGGTTGAGCCCCGCCGGGCGGTGCTCGGCGGGGCTCAACCATGGGTTAGCTGTTCCGTTCTGCAGCGAGTACGCCCCGAGTACGCCCGTCTGCTGAAGGTCAGCGTGCGGACGACCGGCGACGCGCTGCGCCGACGAAACCGGCGAGACCGAGTGCGGCCAGCGAACCGCCGAGGGCGAGCTCCGGCAGGTTCGGGCTGTTCACTGAGCCGCCCACACCAGCACGGACTCCACCGACGGGGCGTGTGGTGGTGCTGGAACCTCTGACCCTTGAGGTGGTGTAAACCCTGGGAGCCACATACCGTGTTACGACACGACGGCTGCTCCGGTAGCCGCCCTCCTCGCCGCCGCGGCGCCAGCTGCAGGTGCTGATCCAGCCGCGGATCCAGCGGCCACCGCCGCGACGGAAGCCCCGGTCGCGTTCCGAGGCGTGGACCCAGCCGCTGTCCCATCCGGGACCGCAGCGGTGGTGCCAGCGTATGTACTGGTGACGGTGCTCGGTGCGGTGGTGGTGGTGATGACGGTGGTGGTGGTGGCGACCCACCACCCGCACCTGTCCGTTGTCGGACGTCGGGGAGACGGACGCGGCGGTGGCGGCCGGCATCCCGAGCACCATGGCGGAGGCCGCCATCGAGAGTGTGGCGATAGTAAAGCGCGTGCGGCGCATGTCTGTTCCTCCTGTGCGTCTGCGGCGGCGAGGTTCTGTATCCACGCTCTGAATCGCCACAGATGGGCTAAGAGGAACGTAAGATGAGATTCACGTAAGGACACCCCGAATGCCAGCCAAAAGAGTTAAAAGGGGAGAATAGCCACTCCGTTGGCCCATCTCCATCCGCCGCCCGACCCGGTCGATGCGATAGTGAATGGGGCTTCTGTGACCGGGCTTCCGTCCCGGGTGTGGCAGCCGCCTTGGCCGCCCCAACGGGCAGATCAAGTACCTGGGGTTGGACAGAAACGACAGCAGTCCCTTGCGTCCGACTCCCTGGGACCCGAAGACGATGGCACCCATAGGCGAGTGGGTCGACGTCAGGGCATCCCCCAGCGCCACGTCTTGGCGAAACCGTTCACCCGCACCAGGGGCGGTGCCGCCGACAACGGGCGAGCGCTTGACAGTCGGTTCAGGGGCGAACAGGCGGTATCCGGTCAATCCCGTACGCAGTTGGTGGCGTCTCCGCTCTGGGCAGGGCTTATCCAGCGTCAATCGGGCCCCGCCGGGATGGTGACTCCTCGCCGGGGCCGCGCGCCCATCCGCGGGGAAGCCTCCCCTTCCGTGGCCCTGCGGGTGTCGGAAACCCCGTCCATGGTCCGTGACATGCCAGTTCTGGTGAACGGCCGCCGGTCGGCGGACAGGTAGGTCCGGCCGGTCGTGCTGCTGCGACTGCCCCACCTCGACGCGTCAGGCGTGTTCGACTTCAGACGGTTGCACGGCACGCTCGGTTCCCGCAGACCGCAGGCATAACACGGGGCCACCAACCTCGTGCGCCGATTGTCCGCACTGCCCCAACTGACGGATCGTCACCTACTCCTGCTGCCTGAGAGAACCCTGAGACCGATCACTGAGGAGCCGTGGAACTGCTGCTCGTCGCCAGGGCGGGCGGATGGAACTGACGGTGGATCATGCCCTCGGGTGCCGCGGAGTGCGGACCCATCGCCCGGATCGCACACCGCGGCACTCCCCCGAACCCGCGCAGGACCCCTGCGGGGGCGCCTCAGTTGGACAGGGTTCCGCAGAGGTTCTCGACCGTGCCGTGCAGTGCGCTCAGCCGCGGCACACCGCCCGCTCTTCCCACCCGGCCCTCCCGGACCTCGAGACGGGGCTCGGCCGGTGCGCTCGGCCTCGCCCGAACAGGTGCGTGGCGAGCTGCGGCGCGTCTGCGGCGGGGAGCGGCCGTCACGGCGTGGACGGCAGCGCTGGGGCGCATGGAACGCGAACCGCGGGACGAGGTCGAGCGGGCCCTGAGGACCGGGTTCGACGCGGTGCTCGCCCCCGAGTGGGAGCGGGTGTGCGCCGCATTCCGTGCCGACGTGGACTGGCGGCGCCGGGTCGCTGCCGAGCGCGGCCTCGGCGCCATGCTGGCAGGCCTGCTGCCCGGCGCTCGCTGGGAGGGCACGGTCCTCGTTCTCCCGTTCTCCCGTCCTGCCGCGAGGGCGGTTCCCGGTGGGCGGCGGGGTGACGCTGCTTCCGAGCGCCTTCTGGACCGGTGAGGCGCCCTTCGGGCGGTACCCGGACACGACAGGCCGCTGTTCTACCCCGCGCTCACCCGCTGCCGCTCGTCGCCGCCGAGGCCGAGGCCCAGGCCCAGGCGGGCGCCCCGCTGGCCGACCTGCTCGGCCCGACCCGGGCCGCCGTGCTCCGAGCTCTGACGCGGCCGTACACCACCACAGGGCTTGCCAGGGAACTCGGCATCAGCCTGGCCAGCGCCTCCGAACACGCCAGGACCCTCCGTGCGGCCGGCCTGGTGGAGACCAGGCCAGGGCAGGGCGGTCGAGCACAGCCTTACGCCACTGGGCGCACAGCTGTGCCGTTGGACACCGCACCGTGCCGCGCTGCACGTATTGGCTTCCCGCACCTGGCCCGCGCGGTCGATCATGGGCCCGCCCGCACGGGTCCGGCAGGCATGTCCGACGCCGGCGAAGGATCCGGACCCCCGCACGGCGCGACGAGCAGCGCCTTGATCCGTCGAGCCGATCACGAGAACAGGCGATCTTTCCTGACCTCGTCCTCATCCCGCTGGGAGAGAGTCAGCCCGTGCCGGCCTGGGCGCGGGCCACCCGCTCCACAGTCCCTTGAAGGGCCGCTCAGGCCGTTTCACGGGAGACTGGTGTGTGGATCCGGGCGTGCGGATCCGAGCCGTAGGGTTACGACTATGGAATTCCCTACCGGACGGCGGGGCGCCCAGGCGCGCCCGGAAGGTTCCGGACAGGAAGACGAAGCCCTGATGGACTCGGCGGCTGCTGCGCTGTCGACGGGCGGCGCCGAGGAACTCCTGCGCGGCATGGTGCACGGCACGGCCGCTGCTGTCGTCATGCTCGATCCGCAGTTGCGGTACCGCTACGTCAATCCGTCCTTCGTGCGCATGACGGGCGTGCCCGCCGGCGAGGTCGTCGGCCGCACCCTCGCCGAGACGCTTCCGGGGATCAACAGGAATGCCGACGTGCTCCGGCAGGTGCTCGCCGACGGGCAGCCACGCGAAGCGGTCAGCAGCGGCCTCGGGCGTCTCGACTCGCCGCAGGCGCCGCATGAGCGCCGGTGGTGGCGCGGTACCTACCATCGGTTGGAGGTGGGGGGCCGGGTGACCGGGATCATCGGCATCGTGTTTGAGGTCACCGAGGCCGTGCAGCAGTGGCGTGACCTGGAGCGGACCCGGGCCCGCCTCGCCCTGCTCGACGAGGTGGCCACCCGGATCGGCACCTCGCTCGACGTGGAGACGACCTGCGCGCAGCTGGCCGACTTCGTGATCTCGACGGTCGCGAAGCTGGCAGACATGGCCGCCGTCGAGGTCGTGCCATCCCATGTGGCGCAGGGCGGCGGAACGACCAGGACGGGCACGGTACGGCTGCACCGCACCGCCGTCGCCTGCGTCCCGGCGCTGCGCAGTCGTGTTGCCGACATGACGAGCGAGTATGCGAGATACCCCGACGGGGCGCCTGTCCAGCGGTGCTTGCAGACGGGTCAGCCCGTCGTGCTGAACCGGCTGTCGGAGGGCGAGCTGACCCACTACCCGTCCGGCACCCGGCGTGCGGCCGCGTACCGGGCCGCTGGGATCCACTCCGTTCTCGTCGTGCCGCTCACTGCCCGTGGCCACACGATTGGGACCGTGACCTTGGCGCGGACAGGCGAGTCCCCGCCGTTCACCGACAAGGACGTGGTGCTCACCCAGGACGTCGCCGGCCGCGCCGCCATCAGCATCGACAACGCCCGCCGCTACGCCCGCTCCCAAGACATCGCCCTGGAGCTGCAGCGGGCCTTGCTCACCGAGCCGGGCAGCCCGCACCCCAACGTCGAGTTGGCCTGCCGCTATCTGCCGTCGGGCACCAGCGCCGTGGTCGGCGGCGACTGGTTCGAGACGATACGCCTTCCGTACGGGCGCACCCTGCTGGCCATCGGGGACGTCATGGGACACGGCATCGAGGCCGCCGTCGACATGAGCAACTACCGGTCGGTGCTGCGCTACGTGGCGGCCACCGACCTGCCTCCGCACCGCATCCTCCGGCAGCTCGACACCATGATCTGCGAGGAGAGCGAGTACGCCCGCCGCCCGGCCACCTGCCTGCTCGCCCTCGCCGACCCCGCCCGGGCCCGCTGGACGTACTCGAGCGCAGGCCACCTGCCGCCCGCGATCTTCAGCCCGGACAGTGACACCGAACTTATCGACGTGCCGACCGGTCCGCCGCTCGGCACCGGATTCGGCGGGTACGAACTGGTCATCGGCGATCTGCAGCCCGGACAGGTCCTGCTGCTCTACACCGACGGCCTGGTCGAGCGGCGGGACGAGGACATCGACCAATCGCTGGCACGCCTGGCGAAGCTGCGGCTCCCGCTGGTTGGCGATCTCGACGATCTGATCGACCAGGTGCTGCGCACCTTGGTCCCGCATGCGGTCGAGGACGACATCGCCATCCTCGCCGCAAGGGTCCGGCCCCGGCCTGTGGCCGGTGAGTCCGCACCCCACAGCTAGTAGACGGTGCCTGGCGAGGCTGCTTGTGTGCCCGATTGGGGGCGCACCGGGCTCGCCGTGGTCGCCGCCGGCCCGGCAAGGCCGCCCGTCGCGCAAGGCGCGGTGTGCGACGTGGGCAGCAAGGAGTTCGCCACCATCCAGGGCGAGGAGCCTGCTTTGACGGGCGGGACGGCCCACGTGCCCTATGCGGCGCTCAAGCCGGGCCACACGGTCACCCATACGTGCAGCTGATCACGGTGCAGTCAGGGGGCATTGAGCGAGGGCAGGACGACGTCGTCGAGGATCTCGTTGGCGACGTGGTCGGCCGGGGTCGGCTGCCGGTCGCGTTCGACTTACGGTCATGGCAGGCCAGAGCGGCCTACGCGAAGGCTTGACAGGGTGCCACGTCGGCGTCAACCTTCCCAAGAAAAGCCGCTTTTGGCACCCTTCCGCGTTTCCGCTCTCTGTCGCCGCCCGGCACCCTTCGTCCCGGTGGCGACATGACGCGCACGTCGCATGCCGCGCGCCGCCATTCAGCACCGTAGTCATCCGCCGACACCGCCACCCTGCTCACGGCAACGTTGTCTCGACGCTGCCCTGCGAGTCCGGCCGGCTGCCGCACGAGGGAAAGGGCACCGATGGCACGACCGAGAAGAAGCCATAGACGCGTTCTCCCTCTCATCGCCGTCGGCGCGCTCACTGCCATGGGCATGAGCGCGCCCGCCGCACCGGCGGCCTCCGCCCTCGTCACCTCGCCCGCATCGCTGGTCAACCCCTTCATCGGCACCTCGAACGGCGCCAACGACTTCCCCGGTGCCGATGTCCCGTTCGGCATGGTGCAGTGGAGTCCGGACACGCCGTCCAGCCCGGACGGCGGCGGCTACGCCTACATCGACTCATCCATCACCGGCTTCAGCCTCACCCACCTCTCGGGGCCGGGGTGCCGGGCAGCGGGCGACGTCCCGATCCTGCCGACCGTCGGCGCGGTCAGCACCAGCGCGACGGACGCCTTCTCACACGCCAACGAGTCCGCGAGCGCCGGCGCGTACACGGTGTCGCTCAACAACGGCGTGAAGACCGAGCTGACGGCCACCACTCGCAGCGGTATGGCCCGTTTCACCTTCCCCGCCACCACCCAGGCGAACCTCATCTTCAAGCTGGCCGGAAGCCAGGGCGGCGACACCAACACCCAGTTCGACGTGGTCAGCAGCACCGAAGTGAGCGGGCAGGTCACCAGTGGCAACTTCTGCGGCTCTGGCAACTCCTACACGGTCTACTTCGACATGGTCTTCGACCAGCCGTTCAGCGGCAACGGCACGGCCGTCGCGACCTACGCACCCCCTTCGCCCAGAACAGGAGTCCCGCCGACCGCCCCGGAGGCGCCCAACCGGCCGACTCTGCACGGCATCGTCCCGAGCGTGACGAAGCCCTTCACCCCCATGACCGCCGCGTCGGACGGGTACGTCACCTTCGACACCACCAGCAACCCGGTCGTCCAGGCCAAGGTCGGTCTCTCCTACGTGTCCGTGGCCGACGCGGCGGCCAACCGCACGGCCGAGAACCCCGGCTGGGACTTCGACAGTATGCGCAGTGCCGCACAGAACACGTGGAACACACTGCTCGGCCGCATCCAGGTCGCCGGTGGCACCGCCGGCCAGCAGACCGTCTTCTACACGGCGCTGTATCACGCTCTGCTGCATCCCAACCTCATCAGCGACACGGGCGGCGAGTACCCGGGCTTCGACGGAAAGATCCACACAGTCGATCCCGGGCATGCAGCCGCATACGCCAACTACTCGGGTTGGGACGTCTACCGGTCCCAGGCCCAACTCGAAGCCCTGGTCGATCCGCAGGCAGCCTCGGACGCGGCACAGTCGATGCTCGACGACTTCGCCCAGACCGGACGATTCCCCAAGTGGTCGGAGAACGACGGCGAGACATACGTCATGGTCGGCGACCCGGCCGACGAGATCCTCGCCGACTACTACGCGTTCGGCGCTCGGAGTTTCGACACCTCGACCTCGCTGGCCGACATGGTCACCGAGGCCGACAACCCGAACACCATCCGCCCGGGGCTGCAGTATCTGGAGCAGATGGGCTGGCTGGCCAGCAACGGCAGCTACGGCTGCTGCAACTTCTACGGTGCGGCCTCCACCACGCTCGAGTACGACTCAGCCGACTTCGCGGTATCCGCCCTGGCCGGGGCGCTCGGCGACTCCACCGACCAGACCGCGTTCGTCAACCGGGCGCAGGACTGGCGCAACCTCTTCGACTTCGGCAGCGGATTCATTCAGCCGCGCGACAAGTCGGGCTCGTGGACCTCGGGTTTCTCCGCCACATCGGGCACCGACTTCGTTGAGGGCGATTCCTGGAAGTACACCCCGATGGTCCCGTTCAACCTGCGCGGGCTGGCCGACGCCATGGGTGGCGATGCCGCCATGGCCCGCTACTTGAACACCGATCTGTCCTCCTTCACCGGCGCGAACGGGTACGCCGATCTCGGCAACGAGCCCAGCCTGGACATCCCGTGGGAGTACGACTACATCGGCCAGCCGTACGAGACCCAGCACGTCGTACGGCAGATCCAGGATCAGATCTGGACCGACGCCCCTGGCGGCCTCGCCGGCAACGACGATCTGGGCGAGATGAGTTCCTGGTATGTGTGGTCCGCCCTCGGGATGTATCCGGAAACCCCCGGTACGTCGGATCTGGCCCTCGGCAGCCCGCAGTTCGCACAGGCGCTGATCGCCCTGCCTTCCGGGAACACGCTGACCATCGACGGCACAGGGGCGGCAGACAACGCGCCGTACGTCCAATCGGCCACCTGGAACGGTTCGCCATGGGACAACGCGTACGCACCGCCGGGTGCGATCACCAGCGGGGGCACGCTCGCCTACACCCTGGGCAGCTCAGCCAACACCGCCTGGGCTTCGGGCGCATCGGCCGCGCCGCCGTCGTACGCCGGTTCGCCCACCTACACCGACGTGGGCGTCTCCAGTGATGCGGCGTCCGGCTCAGCCGACTTCGACGGCGGAGGGTACAGCTACTCGGGCAACGCTCTGGCGGCGGTGGGCGTGACTGCGGGCTCCACCGTCACCGCGGACGGCGCTGGCTTCACCTGGCCGGCCGCCGCCTCCGGCCAGTCCGACAACTACGAGGCGAACGGCCAGACCGTCCCGGTGTCGGGCACCGGTGCCATCACCTTCCTCGGCTCGGCCAACAACGGTCCGTCGTCGGGTACCGCCACCGTCGTCTACACCGACGGTTCGACCCAGTCGGTGCCGCTGACGCTGTCCGACTGGACGCTGAATGGCGGCAGCACGTCGCCCGCCGCGGGCAACACCATCGCCGTTACCACCGCCTATCGCAACCACGCCGGTGCCTCGCCCGACACCATCAAGACCTATCTGTTCGCCACGGCACCGGTGGATCTGGCCTCGGGCAAGACGGTCCGCGACGTGCGGCTGCCCTCCGATGTCAGCACAGGGGGGATGCACATCTTCGCCATCGGCTTCAGCAGCGGTCCCGGCGCGGCCCCCATCGTCTCCGGCATCTCCTCGTCCCTCTGCGTTGACGACCTCCACAGCGCCACCGCCAACGGCAACCCCATCCAGATCTACGGCTGCAACGGCACGGACGCCCAGTTGTGGACGGTCGCGACGAACGGAACCATCCAAGCACTGGGTGGCTGCATGGACGTCACCGGCAGCGGTACGGCGAACGGCACGAAGGTCCAGTGGTATCAGTGCAATGGCACGGGCGCCCAGCAGTGGAAACCCGGAACGAGCTCGTCGCTGGTCAACCCCGAGTCGGGCAAATGCCTGGACGACCCCAACTCGTCCACGACCCCGGGCACCCAGCTGCAGATCTACACGTGCAACGGGACGAAGGCCCAAAGCTGGCAGCTGCCCTAGATCGCGACCGTCATGGTCACAGCGGACGCTGCCAGGGCTGCGCTACGGCGCCGCCGCGCCCGGGGCGGCACCGCCCTGGCGGATCGCCGGGGCGCCGACCGGTTCGTGGCGACCACCGCGGCGTTCCTGGAGTAGGCGCCCGCACCGTCGCCGATACCTCAGCGGTCAGAGATCTCTGGCCGGCTCGGACATCGGTGATGGTCCGGCGGAACCTCGAAGAGAGCTTCATCGATCGCTCGGGAGCGGGACCGCTCAGCGGCGGGGCAGGGTGACGCCGCCGAGTCGGCCGCGTTTGTATCGGGTCGCCGGGCGCGGGCGGCTGTGCAGGAGCGGAGCGGTTTGCTAGCTTCGAGGCATGGTTGCCCAGGCCGAAAAACTCTCGTCGCGTCGATACCTCGATCTGGGACGCCAGGGTGCGGCCACCTGTTGCCCGGCTTGAGGCGGACGGAGCGAATCCGGCTCGCCGACTGAGATGGCGCAGTGTCGGACCGGCTCCCGAGGAAGATCCCCTATGCCCAGCAACCCAGCAGCACCATCCGCACCAGCCGCTGTTTTCGTTCCTGGACGGCGAGCCTCCGGCAGCGCGCGTCGAAGGACCAGCGCCAGCTTCGTGCTGCGGGCCGTTCTGGAGCACGGGCCGGTGGCCCGGAGCACCATCGCTCGGCTGACCGGGCTGTCCCCGGCCTCGGTGACCGACTACTGCGCCCAGTTCATCGGGCTCGGCTTGATCCGGGAGGCGCACGCGCCGCGGCGTTCCAACGGCGTCGGGCGGCCGCATCTTCCGGTCGACCTGGACGTCTCCCGGTTTCTGGTCGGTGGGGTGCACATTGCAGTGCCGTACACGACGGTCGCCCTCCTCGATCTGCGGGGCCGGATCGTGGCGCAGCGGCGTAGGAGCCACGACAGCACCGAACCCGGTTGGGTGCTGGCGCGGGCCGCCGAAGGGCTCCACGCCTTGCTGGCCGAGCACGCGCCGGGGACCACGCTGCTGGGTGTCGGCGTGGCCGCCGGCGGTTGGGTGGATCGTGGCTCCGGGACCATCGTCGACCACGCGCTACTGGGCTGGCGTGGTGTGCCCGTCCGCGACATGCTCGGCGGGCATACGGGCCTGCCGGTCCATGTCGACGGCCACTCCAGGGCACTGGTCAATGGCGAGCGGCTGTTCGGGCGCGCCCGGAGCGGCCAGAGCGTGCTGCACCTGTTCATCGGCAACGTGGTGGATGCCGCCTTCGCCACCAACGACCAGGTGCACTACGGGCCTCGGTCGCAGGCCGGAGCCATCGCCCACCTGCCGGTGAACGGCGGTATCCGGCCATGCCGCTGCGGCCGGACCGGATGCCTGCAGGCCGAGGTGAGCGAGCAGACGCTGTGCCGCCGGGCCCGGGAAGCGGGTGTCATCGACACCCCGGACCCGATGCTCGTACTTGCCGCCGCGAACAATGGCGATCCGGTTGCGGCGGACCTGCTGGTCGAGCGTGCTCGGCTGGTCGGCCGCGCGGTGGGCCTGCTGCTGGACGTACTCAACCCCGACACCGTCGTCGTCACCGAACTCGGCGTCATCCACCGCGAGGACTGCCTCGCCGCACTTCGGGCGGAGGCCAGGACGCACACGTCCATGGCGACCGATGTCGAGCAGGCGGTGGTACCGAGTAGCTTTCCCGACTCGGTGCTGGCCACGGCGGGCGGATCGGTGGCCCTGGACGTGCTGTACCGGGACCCGCTGGGCGTGCCGACCGGGGCGAATTAATTCAGAAACTCGGAATGTTGACAGGCGCTGCGCGCGAAAGGGACCATCCTGTTCGTGAGCAACGCGCAGGGATTTTCCCAGGTAGTCCGGTCACGGCAGAGCCGTGACCGCGCTTCTGGTGTCGCGCAGCGCCCGTCTCGCCGGATCGTCCTCACCAAGTGCCGTGTCATCGACCTGATGCGGGTCGGACGCAGCCACTGTTGCTGACTCGACGACACATCGACATGCGCTGACATATCAGCGTTTTCCGGGCTTACATGCCGGCCGGGCCGCCCCGGACAGCGGTGACGCTTCCGCCTCTGTGATGCGTGCGCGGGTTTCCGCGGCACGCTCTTCCGGCATCTCCCGCGGCAATGCGTGCATTCCCCCCTCCCCGGCTGACGTTCCCGTGCCGAATTCCCTACGCGAGAAATCACGGAGTGTTCCGATGTCCAACTCCGCCTTGCCGGCGTCCGGTCCCGACCGGCGCCTGTTCCTGCACTCCCTGCTCGGAGCCGCTGCGGCCTTCGGTCTGGGTGGCTGCGCGAGCAGCTCCGCCGCCGAGCCGACGCTGTCCTCCAACGCTCCACTGCCCACCACCGTCCCTTCCGGCACCAGCCTCGCGATCGCCTCGTACCAGGGCTCCCAGCAGCTACAGCTCAAGCTCGCCGGACTGGACCGTCTTCCCTTCACGGTGTCCAACTGGCTCAACATCGGCGCCGGACCCGACGTCATCAACGCCTTCCGCGCCCGCTCCCTGGACCTGGCCAACAATGCAGGCATCCCTCCCATCCAGGCGCACTACCAGGGCTACGACGCGAAGATCGTGGCCGTCAACCTCACCCGCAAACCCTCCTATGTCTTCGCCACCGCACCGCACAGCGACATCAAGGATGTCGCGGGCTTCAAGGGCAGGAAACTGGCGTTCTCCCAGGGCCAGGCACAAGGTGTCGTCCTGCTCCGCGCCCTGAGGGAGGCCGGGTTGACGTACTCCGACGTCCAGCTGGTGCCGCTGACCAGCAACCAGTTCCTCACCGCGCTGCAGGCCGGGCAGGTGGACATCGCACCCCTCGCCATCAGCCAGGTTCCCTCCTACCTCAACCAGTACGGAGCCAAGGGGGCGCACACGATCACTACCGACGTCGTCGACCTCCTCAGCCTGCTGTGGGCCCCGGCCGAGGTGCTGGCCGACTCCTCCAAGGCTGCGGCGATCGCGGGGTTCATCCCGCGCTGGGCCCAGGGCCTGGTCTGGGTCTACGAACACCCTGATGAGTGGAACGAGCAGTTCTACGTCAAGACCCAGAACATCGCCCTCGCCCAGGCCCGGGAGATCACCGAGCTCGGCAACAAGCCACTGTTCCCACGGAGTTGGAACGAAGCCATCGCCTGGGAGCAGGACACGGCCGACCTGTTGGCCGAGGGCGGCTTCGTGAAGTCCTTCCAGGCCGCGTCGCTCTTCGACCGCCGGTTCGAGAGCCTGGCAGCCAACGCCGTCCCTGCCACCTATCGGAGGTGATACCCGTGACCGAACGCGTCCTTGACGGCAGCACCGCGATACGGCCACGTCCTGCAGATCACGAGCCCGAGCACGGGCGTGCGCACGAGCGGGCGCCGGTCACGCGCCGCAGCACCCGCGGGCTCGCCCCGGGCAGGCGGCTGCCCGCCTCGCGGCTGACCGGTCCCGTGCTCTTCCTGGCGCTCTGGGCAGCCGCCTCCGCCGCCGGACAGCTCGACCCCGGGGCCATACCGGCACCCTGGACGGTCCTGCGTACCGCCGCCCACCTGTGGACCGACGGCACACTGGGCTCCGACATCACCACCTCGCTGCGGCGTGCCGGGTACGGTTTCGCCATCGGCCTGGTCGGCGGGGTGGCGCTCGCCCTGGCCGCCGGGCTCAGCCGGGTCGGCGAGGCGCTGATCGACGGCACGGTCCAGCTCAACCGGGCGATCCCCACCCTCGGCCTGATACCTCTGTTCATCCTCTGGCTGGGCATCGGCGAAACCTTCAAGATCACCATCATCGCCATCGTCGTCTACATCCCGATCTATCTCAACCTGCACTCCGCGCTCTCCGGCATCGACAACCGCTTCGTGGAGCTGGGCGAGGTCCTCGGGCTGAGCAGGGTCCAGTTCATCCGGCAAATCGTCATCCCCGGCGCACTACCCGGCTTCTTCGTCGGACTGCGGCTCGGCGTAACCGGTTCGTGGCTGTCCCTGGTCGTCCTGGAGCAGATCAACGCGACCAGCGGCCTCGGCTACATGATGTTCCAGGCCCAGAACTACGGCCGTACGGATGTGATCATCGTCGGCCTGCTGATCTACGGGATCTTCGGCCTGGTCTCCGACAGCGCGGTCCGCCTGATCGAACGAAGGGTGCTGTCATGGCGACGCACGCTGAGCAACTGACCCCGCCCGCCGTCCGGATCAGCGGCCTGACCCGGAGCTTCGGCGCCCGCGACGTGCTCGACGGGATCGACCTCGACATCCCGGCGGGGCAGTTCGTCGCCCTGCTCGGCCACAGCGGTTCCGGGAAGAGCACCTTGCTGCGGGCCATTGCAGGCCTCGACCACCAGGTCACCGGCAGTGGCGAACTGGCCGCCCCGCAACGCCTGTCCGTCGTCTTCCAGGACTCCCGGCTGCTGCCGTGGCGCCGTGTGCTCGACAACGTGATCCTCGGGACCCGCGGGAAGGACGCCGCTGAACGGGGGCGGGCGGCCCTCACCGAGGTCGGCCTCGCCGGGCGGGAACGCGCCTGGCCCAATGAGCTGTCTGGCGGAGAGGCACAGCGCGCCGCGCTGGCCCGGTCCCTGGTGTGGGACCCCGAGCTCCTCCTCGCCGACGAGCCGTTCGGCGCCCTGGACGCGCTGACGCGCATCCGGATGCACACCCTCCTGCGTGAACTGTGGGAGCGCCACAGGCCGTCCGTGCTGCTCGTCACCCACGACGTGGACGAGGCGATCGTGCTCGCCGACCGTGTCCTCGTACTCGACCAGGGACGTATCGGTCTCGACGTGAGCGTCGACGTCCCCCACCCGCGGTCCTATCGCGACCCCTTGCTCGGCGAGTACCGCGAGCGGCTGTTTGCCGCTCTCGGCGTGACCGAAGACGTCCAAGGAGCCACCACGTGACCCGACACCGACAGCTGCACCTCAACGCGTTTCTGATGAACACCGGCCACCACGAGGCGTCGTGGCGGCTGCCGGAGAGCAACCCGTATGCGAGCGTTGCGATCGACCACTACCGCAACCTCGCCCGCATCGCGGAGCGCGGCACCTTCGACTCGCTCTTCCTCGCCGATGGACCGGTGCTCTTCAACAGCGTCGGCCAGCGCCCGTCCGGCTCGCTGGAACCGATCACGCTGCTCACCGCGCTGGCCACCGCCACCGAGCACATCGGCCTGATCGCCACCGCGTCGACGTCCTACAACGCCCCGTACAACCTGGCCCGCGCCTTCGCCTCGCTCGACCACATCAGTGGCGGGCGCGCCGGGTGGAACATCGTCACCACCGCCGGCGCGGAAGCCGCCCGCAACTTCGGCCTTGACGACGAGCCGTCGCATGCCACCCGGTACGAACGCGCCGCCGAGTTCCTGGATGTGGTGCTCAAGCTGTGGGACAGCTGGGAGGATGACCTCATCGTCGCGGACAAGATCGCCGGCGTCTGGGGCGACACCGCCAAACTCCACCCGCCCAAGCATCGGGGCACCCACTTCAGCGTCGAGGGTGCGCTCAACGTGCCGCGCTCGCCGCAGGGCTATCCGCTGCTGGTGCAGGCGGGTTCGTCCGAGGACGGCAGGCGGTTCGCGGCGCGCCACGCGGAGGCGGTGTTCACCGCACAGCAGACGCTCCGCGACGCGCAGGAGTTCTACGCGGACCTCAAGGCCCGGACCCGAGCGGGCGGACGCGATCCGGAAGGGATCAAGATTCTTCCCGGGATCGTCCCCGTCATCGGCGACACCGAGGCGGAGGCGCGGCGCCGTGAGGCCGAACTCGAAGAGCACATCGTGTACGAGCACAGCCTGCACCGCCTCGAACGCCTGCTGCACGTGGAGCCCGGCGCGCTCGACCTGGACTCCCGGCTGCCGGACGGCCTTCCGCCGGAAAGCGCGATCGAAGGAGCGAAGAGCCGCTACACCCTCGTCGTGGAACTCGCCCGGCGCGACGACCTCACCGTCCGCCAACTGATCGGACGGCTCGGCGGAGGCCGCGGTCACCGCACTTTCACCGGAACACCCGAACAGGTCGCCGACGCCATCGAGGACTGGTTCCGCCACGGCGCCGCCGACGGGTTCAACATCATGCCCGCCGTGCTGCCCTCGGGTCTCGAACTCTTTGTCGACCACGTCGTGCCGGTCCTGCGCACCCGCGGACTGCTGCGCAGCGAGTACGGCCCCCGACAGACCTTGCGCGAGCGGTACGGACTGCCGCGCCCCGCCAACCAGTACACGGTCCCGGTACTGGCCACCCACTGAGCACCCGCCGAGAAGGAGAGAAACCCGCATGTCCACGAGTATCGAAACCCAGAACCGTCTGGAGATCCGCAAGGTCACCGCTCGCATCGGCGCGCTGGTGGCGGGCGTCGACATCGGCAAGGAGCTGGACGGCGAGACCGTCGCCGTCCTGCGCGCCGCCCTCAACGAGCACAAGGCGCTGGTGTTCGACGACGTCGATCTCGACGACGAGGGCCAGCAGCGCTTCGCCCGGCACTTCGGCGAACTGACCACCGCGCACCCGACCGTCCCCTCCGTCGAGGGCACCCCGAACGTCCTCCCCGTCGACAGTGAGCGAGGCCGGGCGAACCACTGGCACACCGACGTCACCTTCGTCGTCAACCCTCCGCAGGCCAGCACCCTGCGCAGCATCGTCGTTCCGCCCTACGGCGGCGAAACGCTGATCGCGAACGCCGCCGGCGCCTACCGTGATCTGCCCGAGCCGCTGCGTCTCCTCGCCGACTCCCTGTGGGCGGAACACACCAACGACTACGACTACGCGGTGCCCGAGGAGAGCGTCGACGAGGAGAAGGCCCGACAGCGTGCGGTGTTCACCTCCATCACCTTCCGCACCGCCCACCCCGTTGTGAGGGTGCACCCGCTGACCGGTGAGCGCGGGCTGTTCATCGGAGGGTTCGCGCAGCGGATCGTGGGCCTGTCCACAGCCGAATCGCGCAAGATCCTGGACCTGCTGCAGAGCTGCGTCACCCGGCCGGAGAACATCCTGCGGTGGCGCTGGTCGCCCAACCAGCTCGTGCTGTTCGACAACCGGATCACCCAGCACTACGCCATCGACAACTACGACGGCCGGCCACGCCGTCTGAACCGTGTGACGGTCGCAGGTGACGTCCCGGTCGGCATCGACGGCAAGTCGAGCTACTCGATCGCGGGTGACGCCTCGCACTACACAACGGTCGTTTAGATCCCCTGCGGGCTCCGCTTGTTTGTCGGTCCCCGTCGCGGCCGCAGCGGGGACCGAGAAACAAGCAGGGCCCAACGATGGCCGGCCCGGTAACGGTACGTGCTGCAGGCGGCCTTCGACCCGCACCACATCATCAGCCCCGGCCAGGGGACCTGAGCCACCGTTTCCAGCGCCGACCGGCGCGCGCCCCGGCCCAGCCGGAAATAATCCCTCCGTGCCCCGCAACGCCCGCGTCCTCACCCTCTCCGGCAGCCCCTCCGGCGACCCTGCGCCGTTCCCCCCAAGGTTGCCTGCCCCGAACCCCCAGCTCTCGGAGGATGGTGCACTAGGGCTGACCGGCACCCCGTCGCTGAGTCAGCCGACGCTCCCCCGTGCGCAGGAGGCGGTCGGCGACCTGAGTCGTGATTCCGTACGACCCCGCTGTTGTCTTCACTCCGCGCCACATTGATCCGGCAGATCCGAAAGGTCCACAAGTTCGCCCGCGACCGAGGTCTCCTCACTCTCATCTGTAGGGGCGCAGGCCGGTATGAGAACGTACAGACCATGGGTGACACGGTAGATCGTGGGAGCATGCGGGTCGCGGAATCGCTGGCCGCGAGTGTGCTGTTGCGGGTGCCCGCCTTGACCGACGTGCTGGTGCGCACCATCTATGAGCAGAACCCCGGCTACCGTCTGATGACCGCGGTTCCTGCCGATGACTTGTGGCAGTCGTGCCACGACAACATCGCTCGCGTTGTGCAGATGGTCGCCGGTGGGGCTGCCGGTTCCGGCCGGTCCGCCATCGAGGACTACTTCGACGCGGCTCATGCGACGGGACAGCGTCGAGCCGAGCAGCGGATGCCGCTGGACGATGTGCTCCGGTCGTTCCGTATCGGCGGTCGACTCGTCTGGGAGGCTCTGATCGAGCAGGCCCGCGAGCAGGGTACGGACGATGCGGACGCCCTGTTGAACGTGGCGAGCCAGGTCTGGGAGATCGTCGACACCATCTCCTCGGAGGTTGCGGTCGCCTATCACCGCACCGAGCGCCGGCTCCTTCGCGCCGACGAACAGCGTCGAGCCGCGCTGTGGGAGGGACTGCTGCACGGTCGGGCGAAGGACCCGGCGTTCGCCTTCGAGGCTGCGAGGATCCTTGGCGTTCCGGTGGACGGCCGGTACGCCGTGGTGACCGTCGATGTCCGTGCCGAGGAGCACCACACCGCTGCTCTGCTGGAACGACGACTCGCCGCCGCACGCATCGACTCTGCCTGGCAGGTGCGCGCCAGCACACTCGTCGGATTGCTCGCACTCCGGAACGTCTCGCTGGATACGGCGCTCGACGTGCTGCAGCGAGCGGTGGACGCTCCTGCCGGCCTGTCCGGTGTGGTACCCGGACTGTCCGATGCGGACGTCGCCTACCGACAGGCGACGCTGGCCCGGCGGGCCGTGCCGTCGGACCGGAGCGAGGTGGCGTCGCTTGAGGACCGGCTGCCCGAGGCGCTGCTACTGAGTTCTCCGGAACTGGCCGCGCAGCTCGTCCAAGTCTGGCTCGCGCCGCTGCTCAAGGTGTCCGCCGCCGAACGCCAAGTGCTGCTCGACACGCTGGAGACCTGGGTGGCCGCGGCCGGTTCGGTCAGGCGTACCGCCGAGCTGGCGCACTGCCACCGCAACACCGTTATCAACCGGTTGCACCGGATCCATCAGATCACCGGCCGTGACCTCACCGGTGCCGCATTCCAGGTGGACCTTGCGCTGGCGCTCCGCGCCGCACGGCTTTTCCCACCGGCTCAGGACACCTGACGAGGAGTCAACCGGTCGGGCTCCCTCCAGTTGTGCATGCGGCACAACCGAGCGGAACAAAGCTGGGCACCGCGGCCATCCCCGCGCGCTGAGCGGCGTGGCACTCTCCTCCGCAGCTCAGAGCAACCAGGTGTCCGCGGGAGAGGAACGCCCATGGCCGAGCAGAGTCGTTCGCCGCAGGATCGGGCCGAGGAGCCGTCCGACGGCGGCAGCCGACCGGGCCGCCGCCGCTTTCTCGGATATCTGCTCGCCGCGCCCACGCTCGCGGTGGCCGTCGACTGGGCGGCCGGCGCGGCCGACCCGCCACAGGCACAGGCTGCCGTCCCGTCCCTGCCCCAACCGGAGGACCTGTTCGACCTCGGGGACCTGCAGAACCTCGCCGCGGCGCCCACCGCAGGCCTGATCGCTGTCCGCGTGAACACGGACGGCACTGCGTACTTCGCCGTCCCCCGTGCCGAGGTCGGCCAGGGCATGACCACGGCGATTGCGATGATGGTCGCCGAAGAGCTGGACCTGCCGATGGACAAGGTGTCCGTCGCTCTGGCGGACGCGCGGCCCGAGCTCCTGATGAACCAGCTCACCGGCGGCTCGAATTCGATGCGCAGCATGTACATCCCGGTCCGCACGGCCGCCGCCATCGCCCGGCAGCGACTGGTGGACACGGCGGCCGCTCAGTGGGGCGTCCCCGCCTCCGAGCTGACCACCCGGGGCGGCGTCGTCACCGGCCCGGGCGGCAGGGCTGCCGACTACGGGTCGCTCACCGCGGCAGCGGCCAGCGCCCAGACGGTCGCGGTGACCGCCCGGCTCAAGCCCTCGTCCGAGTTCGCCGTCCTCGGCACGCCGCAGAACCGTATCGATGCCTACGACATCGTCACCGGCCGCAAGCAGTTCGGGATGGACATGCAGGTCCCGAATGCGAAGCCCACCATGGTGGCCCGGCCGCCGACGATCAACGGCACGGTGGTGTCCGTCAACAACGCCGACACTGTGCGGGCCATGCCGGGCGTCACCGACGTCGCCGCCATCACCCACGGCGTGGCGGTGCGCGCAGAGACGTTCGGCCAGTGCATCGACGCCATCCAAGTGCTGGATGTGACCTGGGGCCCGGGGACGGTGGACGGCGAGTCCGACGCCACCGTCGAGAGCAAACTCCGCGCGGCCCAACTGCCCATGACCGTACCGCCCCTGCTGACCGAGTCCATCGACGCCGAGTTCACCTTCGCGTTCGCCAGCAACAGCCCGCTCGAACCCGACAACGCGATCGCCGATGTGCGGTCCGACAGCGCGGAGATCTGGGCCAGCCTCAAGGTGCCGATCGTCGCCCAGGAGGAGATCGCCAAGCAGCTCGGACTGCCGGTGGATGCAGTGAAAGTGCACGTCATCCAGGGCGGTGGCTCGTTCGGCAGGCATCTCTTCCACGACGTGGCCGCCGAGGCGGCCGAGACCTCGCAGAAGATGGGCAAGCCGGTGAGGCTGTCCTGGTCCCGCACCGACAACTTCCGCCAGGGCCGGACCCACCCGATGTGCATCTCCCGGGTCCGGGCCACCTACGCGCTGGGCAACGTGATCAGCTACGAACAGCGGCACACCAGCGTCCAGACCGACTTCGGCCACGGCCTCGGCGAAATGATCACAGCGACGGCAGCGCATCTGCCGGTCGCCGGCAACCTCAGCTTCGCGGAGACCATCTTCGAACTGACCCAGTCCTCCCCCTACGATTTCGGCATCACCACACAGCTCCTCAACGAGGTTCCGCTGCAGTTCAACACCGGCAGCATGCGCAATATCTACTCACCGAACGTGGTGTGCGCGCAGGAACTCGTCGTCGACCGGCTGGCCGAGAAGATGGGGAAGGACCCGGTGCAGTTCCGCCGCGAATTCCTCAAGGACCAGCGGCTGCTCGCCGTGCTCGACAAGGCGGCCGAGGCAGGCGGCTGGGGCAGGGCGATGCCGGCCGGAATCGCCCAAGGCATTGGACTGCACGCGGAGTACCGGGGCGCGGCGGCAGCCCTCGTAGAGATCGACTGCACACCTGAGACCGTGAACCGTCCGATCCGTGACGGAGTGAGTGGCCCACGAGTGACCAAGGCGCTGATCGTGGTCGACGCCGGATTCGCCATCAACCCCCGAGGGCTGGAAGCGCAGATGATCGGCGGCATGCAGGACGGCATCGCGCTGGCCCTGACCTCCAGCCTGCACATCGAGAACGGCATTCCACTGGAAGGCAGTTGGGACGACTACTTCTACACCCGGGAGTGGAACTCCCCGCTGGATCTGCAGGTGATCGTCATGCCGAACACCAGCGACAACCCGAGCGGCGCCGGCGAACTCGGCGTGGCACCATCCTTCGCCGCGGTCGCCTGTGCCTACGCCCGGGCCACCGGAACGATGCCGACTCGCTTCCCCATCAACCACGGCACCCTCGGCTTCGTGCCGCTTCCGCTGGAACCGTCCACGCCGCAATCCCCCACCGACGGCCTCGACCAAACCTTCTGAGGGACCCATGCCCACTCACACTTTCATGCTCAATGGCCGGCAGATCACCGTCGAAGCCGAGGACAACGTGCGGCTGCTCTGGGTCCTGCGCGACCTGCTCGGCGTCACCGGACCGAAGTACGGCTGCGCACTGGACGTCTGCAAGGCGTGCACGTGCCACATCAACGGCAAGGCGTTCAACCCGTGCTCGGTACAGGTGAAGGACATCGGGCCCACCGACGAGATCACCACCATCGAGGGCCTGCCCGCGACCGTCGGGCAGGAGCTCCACCCGATGCAGCAGGCCTGGCTGGACTACGACGTTGCCCAGTGCGGCTACTGCCAGCCCGGTCAGATCATGGCAGCCGTCGCCAAGGTCGAGCAGGTCCGCGCGGCAGGCCGCGAGATCAGCGACGCCGACATCGACGAACTGCGCAACATCTGCCGGTGCGGGACCTACTCCCGCATCCGCGAAGCCATCAAGGCAGGCGCGAAGAACATGTGACCGCGGATCCCGGGATGGGCTGGCCGCCACTCGCACGCTCCTACGCCTGCCAGCCTTGAGTGAGCGGGACAAAGACATAGAAATCCTGCTGGTGAAGTTCCAGATGGCCGTCCTGGAACGCCACGTCGGCAGGCTGTTCCTGTCCCAGGCCGTTTTCGCGACCGTCCGTCGGCGAGAAGTTACAATGCGTGACCTCGTCAACTACACGTCAGGGCTGCATGAATCGGCGCTGCACGTCGGGCCGTGTCCTGAGCCGCTCTGGATACCCGGGGCCCATCCTCATTGACGTGTCCTCGGCCTGCAACGTCTCACCGCACGCGGAGCAGACCACCTCGGCGTGGACGTCGTGGTCGCACGCATCGTGGTGGAGGGTGACCGGAGCGCCTTCTTCCCCCGCGAGCCACCGGTCACCCCACCGCGACATCGCGGCCAGGACCGGGAAGAAGTCCCGGCCTTTCTCCGTCAGCAGGTACTCCCAGCGGCGCGGCTCGCTCTCGTAGAGGCGCTTTTCCATCAGTCCGTCGTCCACCAGCCGGCGCAGCCGGTCGGCGAGCGTGTTGCGGGCGATTCCCAACTCCCTCTGGAACTGATCGAAGCGACGGCTCCCGTAGAACGCCTCCCGCAGGACGAGCGGGGTCCACCAGTCGCCCAGCAGATTCATGGTGCGTGCGATCGAGCAGGGCCAGCTCGCGAACGACGTACGCTTCATACCTCGAGCATACGGAGTCTCATTGAGAAACCCTGCTGCTGGCAGCCGTGCGCAGCCGGGTCAGACCCGTCCGACATCCCGGACCATCCCGATCGCCCTGGCCAAAGTGGTGAGCCGGGCGTCCAGGTTCTCCCCGGCCGGATAGAGCCGGACGGTGTCCACGCCGGCATCACGCCAGACGCGCAACCGCCGCCGGACCATGTCCTCGGTGCCGATCAACGTCGTCGCCAGTACCATCTCGTCGGTCACCAGCCCCACCGCGCCGTCACGGTCGCCTGCCTGCCAGCGCTGACGCACCTCCTCGGCCACTTCAGCCCAGCCCTGGCGGCTGTATGCCTGGTTGTAGAAGTTGGTCGACGCCGAGCCCATGCCGCCCAGGCTGAAGGCCAGCTCCTTCTTGCGGCCGGCGACCATCGCGCTCAGCGCGTCCTCGTCGGGTGCGAAGGCCACCTCGGCACCCTGGCAGACGTCGAGGTCTGCGCGAATACGCCCGCTGCGGGCCAGCCCTGCGTCCAGATGCGCGAAGTAGGCATCGGCCGCGCCCTCGGGCACGAAGCTGGTGCCGAGCCAGCCGTCCGCGACCTCGCCGGTGAGCCGGAGCATGGCCGGCGAAAGCGCGGCGAGGTAGATCGGGATCGGGTGCTCGGCGTGGAGGGACAGCCTCATGGGCACCGCTTCGCCGCCGGGCAGTGGAATCTGGAACTCGGTGCCCGAGTAGGAGATCTTCCCGCCGTCCAGCACCCGCCGCACGATCTCCACGGTCTCGCGGACGCGTGTCAGGGGACGTGCGAACCGCACCCCGTGCAGGCCCTCGATCACCTGGGGCCCGGAAGCGCCCAGGCCCAGCAGGAACCGCCCACCGGACAGGTTGGACACGGTGATCGCCGTCTGCGCGACAGCCACCGGGGTGCGCGTGCCGACCTGCATGACAGCCGAGCCGAGGAGCATCCGCTCGGTGCGGGCGGCGTAGTAGCCCAGGGCGGAGGGCGCGTCGGAGCCCCACGCCTCGGCCACCCAGCAGATGTCCAGGCCGAGCTTCTCCGCCTCGACGACGAAGTCCCTCTGTTCCGTCCAGGAGCCGAAGCCGGACGCCTCTACCGTCGTCGCGGTCCGCATCAGGCCTCCGCCAGTGTCTTGATGTGTGCCAGGGTGACGGTCATGCTGCGCTCGAACTCGCGCATCCGCACGAAGACGATCTTCTGCTCCTTGTCCGGCATGCGGTCGATGGCGGAACACAGGCCGGAGCGACCGGGGCCCATCTGCATCCACTGCGACAGCTCGGTTCCGCCGTCCCTCGGTTCGAGGCGGAAGCGCCAGATCGCGCTGGGCTGAGCCGGGTCCTGCACCGCCCACGCGAGCACCCTGCCAGGTTCGCACTCGACGATGTGCGAGGTGGTCGCCCACTCCCCCAAGGCCGCATGCCTGCTGCGACCGATGAACCTGGCCCCCAGAGCGGGTCGAGTGGCTCCGTCGAGCCACTCGACGGTCTGGAGTTCGTCGCTCATCTCCGGCATCAGCTCCACGTCGGAGACGAACTCCCACACTCGCTCCGGCGGTGCGTCCACCCAGATCCGCACCTCCACCGTGGGCTTGTCCGCGTAACGCGCACCTGTCCACTCCACCGTACGACACCTCCTCGCCACTCACTGCCCTGACCATCAGAGTTGCGTAGATAGACTGACACCGTCAACATTTAGCAGTGCACACACACGGCCACGGCCGCCGCCCGCTCCGCCGACGCCGTCCGGCGCCGGAAGCCCTTGGTGCCGGAAGCCCTTGGTGCCGGCGGCGACTTCGGAGGCGGCGCGGTCTGACAGCACTGTTCGAGTGGTCCTGACGGCGCCGTGCGGGGAGGCCCTGCAGTCAGCGCACCCAGGTGTTGGTGAGGGCGAGGACGGCGGAACCGTCGAGGTCGGCAAGCTTGGTGCCGGCGAACTGACGGGCCCAGTCGGAGGTCTGGACGCGGAAGGCGGGCTGCTCGGCGGTGAGTGCTTCGATGATCGGCGCAGCGGCTTGCGCGGGGGTCTGTGCGTTGCCGAAGGACTTGGTGGTGCGGTCGATATAGGCCTGCAGGGCGGGGGCGTACGGGCCCGCGGCGGCCAGCATGGCGGGCAGGTCCAGGCCCACGTTGGCGACGAACGCGCTGGCCACGGCGCCGGGCTCGACCACGGTGACGCTGACGCCGACGGTGGCGGCGACAGGGGCCAGCGATTCCATGAAACCTTCGACCGCGAACTTGGCAGCGCAGTAAGCCTCGTTGAACGGCTGGCCGACGACGCCGCCGACGCTGGTGACGGTGATCAGCCGGCCTTCGGAGGCACGCAGGTGCCGCATTGCGGCCCGGGTTGTGTTCACCACCCCGAAGAAGTTGACCTCCATGGTGGCGCGGACGTCCTCGACGGTGCCCTGCTCGATGGTGCCGACCTGGCCGGCGCCGGCGTTGTTGACCAGGGCGTCCAGCTGCCCGAACTCGGTGATGGCCTCGTCGATGCAGGCGGTCACCAGCTCGGGGTCGACCACGTCGAGGCGCTTGATGTGGACGCGGTCGGCGACGCCGGCCTCGGCGGCGGCCTTGTGCAGGGCGTCGGCCTTGCTGGTGTCGCGCATGGTGGCGATGGTGGTCCAGCCCGCCTCGGCCGCGGCGACGGTGGCGGCCAGGCCGATGCCGGAGGAGGCACCGGTGATCAGGACGGTCTTGGCCATGTCGGTCTCTTCTCTGCTCGCATTTCCGTGTGTGCACACACACCATATGACTTGTGTGCACACACACGCAACCGCGTATGATGCACGTCATGGCCCGCGACGACCTCACCCTGGGAGAACTGCCCGCCCGCGACCACGCCTTCTACGGCCTGGTATGGGCAGGCTCGACGCTGACCGCCCAGGTCGACCAGGCCCTCGTCCGAGCGCACGACCTGCCGCTGTCCTGGTTCGAGGTGATGCTGTGGCTGCACGGCCGGACCGAGCCGGTCGCCGCCTCCGAACTGGGCGCCAAGACCCTGCTCAGCCGCAGCCAGGTATCCCGGGTCGTCGACGCTCTGCGAGCCCGAGGACTGGTCGAGCGCGTCCCCTCCCGCTCCGACGCCCGCTCGGTGCTGATAGCACTCACCGAGGCCGGCCGCCGAGCGTTCGCCGAGGCCGACGCCACCCGCCGCCAGGCCCTGGCCGAGCCCTTCGACGACCTCCTCGACGACGAGGACATCGAGGCGCTGAACACCGTCTGGACCAAGCTCAAGCAACGCCCCCGCGACTGACCTACCACTCCGCAGAGGTGCCCTGCCGAACGGCAAGCTCCTCCAACCGGCCACGAGACCAAGAGACAGCCTCACACTCCCCCGGTCGGTGCCCAGGCGCTCGACGAGCGGGCACAGCCGCTCAGCCCTCCGCCCCGATCAGGTCCCATCGGGGGCCGAATGGCCCTCGGCACGGTTGATGCGCAGGTAGAACCTGGGAGTAGCACCACCAGGCGAGGAGGTGTGCCAGCTTGGCCGAGCGCCTCATTGATCAGTTCTTCGTTGAGCTCGTCGCAGACGCCGAGCGCTGGCCTGATCTGACAGAGCAGGACAAGGCGAACGCAGCATCCCAGGCATGGCATGCAAACGGCACCTTGAACGGCATCACCATGATCCGCGTGCGGATGTGGGCTTCGAACCGCGCCCTCAGGGCGTTTCACCAGCAAAAGTGAAGCTCCCGAAGATTTCAGGCAGCGGAAAACCGAGCGCCAGGCCCTTGACGAGTGGCTGACACAGCACACACTGCCCAGGCCGCCCACCCCAGGCCCCTAGCACGTCGGTTGCGCCGGCGTAGGCCGAGTCGGGTGGCGCCGCCGACTCCCCCGAGGGGAGACCGGCGCCGGAGTCGTCGCCGTGACACTCGGCGGTGACGGCCGGGGCGGGCAACAGGCCGTCAACGGAGGTCCCGCCGGTTCGCACGGGGCGGGGCAGGCCGATGGGGTTGGGGAACAGTAGTACGCCGGTGTCGAGCACCTGCCGGGCAGGACCCTCCAGTTCGGCAAGAGCGGTGTCCGCGGCGCGGTCGACCTCAACCTGACCGACGAGGAAATGAGCCGCCTCGATGCGGCCTGACCAGGCGCTTGCCGAGACCGTACAACCCGCCGCCACCACACTGCCGCGCACCCGGAACGCACCAACCAGTGTGTCGAACAGGCATGATAGGAGATCCCCATGGACATCCGATCCCTCTACCGGGCCGCCGACGACCGCTACGCGTCAATGCAATACCGTCGCACCGGCCGCAGCGGCCTGAAGCTTCCGGCGATCTCCCTAGGCCTGTGGCACAACTTCGGCGACGACCGCACCCTCGCATCCCAACGCGCCATCCTGCGGCGCGCCTTCGACCTGGGCGTCACCCACTTCGACCTCGCCAACAACTACGGCCCGCCCTACGGGGCCGCCGAGGCCAACTTCGGGCGCCTGCTCGACCAGGACTTCCGCCCCTACCGCGACGAACTGGTCATCTCCACCAAGGCCGGATACGACATGTGGCCCGGCCCCTACGGCGAATGGGGCTCGCGCAAATACCTCACCGCCAGCCTCGACCAGTCTCTGACGCGCATGGGCCTGGACTACGTCGACATCTTCTACTCCCACCGCTACGACCCCGACACCCCGCTCGAAGAGACCATGGGCGCCCTGGCCACCGCCGTCCACCGGGGCAAAGCCCTCTACGCCGGCATCTCCTCATACGGCGCCGAACGCACCCGGGAGGCGGCGGAGCTGCTCCGGCAGATGGGCGTGCCCGCACTCATTCACCAACCCTCCTACTCGATGATCAACCGTTGGATCGAGGAGGACGAGCTGCTCGACACCCTGGAGGAGCAGGGCATGGGCTGCATCGCCTTCGCGCCCTTGGCACAGGGATTGCTCACCGACAAGTACCTGTCCGGCATTCCGCAGGGATCCCGCGCCGCCCAAGGCAAGTCCCTCGACCCGAAGCTGCTCTCCGACGAGGTGCTCACCCGGCTGCGCGCACTCAACGAGATCGCCCGCAAGCGCGGCCAGTCGCTCGCCCAGCTCGCCATCGCCTGGGTGCTGCGCGACCCGCGGATGACCTCCGCCCTGATCGGCGCGTCCAGCGTCGCCCAGCTCGAGGCCAATGTCGCCGCGATCGACGCACCGCCGTTCGCCGACGACGAACTCGCCGAGATCGATGCCTACGCACAGGAATCCGGCGTGAACATCTGGGCCCGCAGCAGCGAGGCGTGAGCATGGGGCTGCCCGGGGTCGCGGCGGCGACGGCGCCCCGGGCGGCGTCCGCCGCGGCCAGCGCATTGCGCGCCTCCACGAGGAGGCCCAGCTGACGGAGACGTCCTCGACTCCGTGCTGTAAGCCGCCCATCGCCCGAGGGCGGCAACCCTCGTCCAACCGGGTGAGGGTGGGCGGGAGCTCGCGGCTCGCGCCGTACGACGGCGCAGGATTCCATGTCGTGCTGAAGGGCGGCTGCTGGCTGCTGCCCGACGGCGGCGCCCCGGTCTCGCTCAGCACCGGAGACGCGGTGCTGCTGCCACATGGCACGGGGCATGTACTCGCCGACTCCCCTGCCGATGCGGCAGCCGTGAAGCGGGCAGTGCCTTTCGACAGCTGGCGGGAGCAGACGCAGCGGCCCGGGCCCCAAGCCGCCTGCGGCGAGGTGGAGGTGTGGTGCGGCAAGTACCGGCTCGACCGCAGCCGCGTCCACTCGCTCATGGCGGAGCTGCCGAAAGCCTCCAGGTGGGTCGGCCGTCCTCGCTGCAGGGTTGCGGGAAGAGATAGGCCGATGACAGTTCCTGACATCCACCGCAACCGCCCATGTCAGCTGCTGTCATCACGTACGATCGGGAACATGAGTCGATGGGAGCCAAACGCGCGCGGGCGGCTGGAGCAGGCAGCGCTGGAGCTCTACAGCGAGCGCGGCTTCGACCAGACCACCGTGGAGGAGATCGCCAAGCGGGCGGGGCTCACGGAGCGGACGTTCTTCCGGCACTTCGCCGACAAGCGCGAGGTGCTGTTCGCGGGCGCGGGCTCACTGCAGGAGTTCTTCGTGAGCACCCTCGCCAGCACTCCTGATTCGGCAGCGCCCATCGATGCGATCGCCGCGACCCTCGAGGCCGTTTCCGCGCTGTTCCGGGAGCGGCGCGAACACGCCCGACAGCGTCAGGCCGTCATCGCCGCGAACGCGGAGCTCCAAGAACGCGAACTGATCAAGCTCGCATCGCTCGCCTCGGCGCTCGCCGACGCGTTGCGCCGGCGCGGCGTCACAGAGCCGACCGCGAGTCTGGCCGCCGAGGCGGGGATCGCCGTCTTCAAGATCGCGTTCGAACGCTGGATCAACGAAGCCAACCAGCGGGACCTGTCGCACCTCATCCGGGAGTCGCTCGACGAGCTCAAAGCCGTGACCGCGGGCACATGACCACCGGCGTCAGGCCGGCCGCGACGTCGTGCCCGCTGCCGGTCCGCCGGCTTCACCAGTCACACCTGACGACGAAGACCTGGGACCCGATCGCGGTTGACGGCTTGGACGGCTGCGGCCAGTGGCCACCGGTGGGACGTCGCAGCCGGGCCCGGGGTGAGCAACGAGATGATGCCGAACTTGACGAGATCGATGGGGAGTACGCGAGCTGTCTGCTCGGAGCCGCCTCAGCTGTCCGCGGCGAGTTGGTCCAGTGCTACGACCGCCTCCGGGGGGAGTCGAAGGCTGCCGGCTGCGATATTTTCGGCCAAATGGGATGGATCAGATGTTCCCGGGATCAGGAGCATGTGGTCGTAGCGTGCCAGTAGCCAGGCGAGTGCCACCTGAGCCGGCGTTGCGGCGAGATCGCCGGCGATGGCGGCAACGGTGGGGTTTTCGGTTGCTCTCGGGCGGCTTGGAAACGCCGATCCGAGCGGGAAGAACGGCACCCACGCGATGCCATGCTCACGGCACAGGGCGAGCGTCGGTTCGGTGGACCGGTCGAGGACGCTGTAGGCGTTCTGCACGCATGCGACGCCGGCGGGCAGGACCTGTCGGAGTTGGCCGGCGGAGACGTTGCTGAGTCCGATGCCGCCGATCTTGCCGGCGTCGCGCAGCGCGGTCAGTTCGCCGAGCTGGCTGTCGAGGTCGACCTTCTGGTCTCCCTCGGCGATCAGGCCGGGAGGCGCGTCGAGACGCCGCAGGTTCACGACGTCCAGCCGCTCGACACCGAGCGTCGCGAGATTGGCCTCGACCTGGGCACGCAGTTGTTCAGGCCGCTGCCCGGGGACCAGTGCGCCGCGGGCGTCGTTGTCCGCGCCCACTTTGCTGACGAGGACCACGTTGTCGGGGTAGGGCGCCAGGGCCTCGCGGATGAGGCCGTTGCAGGTGCCGACGCCGTAGAAGTGTGCGGTGTCGACGTGGTTGACGCCGCATCGGACCGCCTGGCGCAGCAGGGCAAGAAGAGCGTCTCGTCCGACCGTCGTGCGCTCCAATTGCATCGCGCCGAAGCCGATGCGAGCGACTGTACGTCCCGCCAGCTTCGCGGTACCCCCCGGCGGGGTCTTGGACGGATCGGTCAGCGGTGCGGTTGCCGTCATCCGCGCGCTCCTGTCGTGGCAGAGTGGTTCCATCATGCGGAGGACCCTCCGCTATTACGACCATAGCATAACCGGAGGATCCTCCGAATCATGTCGGGCCACCACAGGACCAAGCCCATCCGTGCAGACGCAGCGCGTAACCGCGCCCGTCTGCTCGATGCCGCGCGCGTTGCCTTCGCGTCCGGGCGAGCGGCGGTGCCCCTGGAGCAGATCGCGCGGGACGCGGGTGTCGGGATCGGTACGCTCTACCGGCACTTCCCCACCCGAGAGGCCCTGGTCGAGGCGCTCTACCGGCAGGAACTGGCCCAGCTGTGCGCCGACGCCGAGGAACTCCTCGGTGCAAAGGACCCCGACCGTGCACTGCGCAGCTGGATGGACCGCTTTGCTGACTACGCGACGACAAAGCGAGAGATGGCCGACGCGCTACGGGCGGTTCTCGCGTCGGGTGCCGTGACCGTGTCCCAGGCGCGTGAGCAGCTCTCCGCCGCGGTGCAGACCATCCTTGATGCCGGAATCGCCGCCGGGACGCTGCGCGACGACGTCCGCGCCGACGACATCGTCGCCACCCTCGTCGGCATGTTCACAGCGACCTCACTGGCCGGCGGGCGCCAGCAGCTGGGCCGCATGCTCGACCTCCTGATGGACGCCGTCCGGCGCCCGAACCCATGGGCGGAGCCCTGAGCTGAAGCCGCCCGCAGCAGCGGCGCGAGCTGCGCTGTGCGTCCGTCGGTGCGGCAGGGCGGCCTGTTGGACGAGTTACGCGTGGAGCGGGCGGCTTCGTCAATGGGGCGCGGTGCTGGTGGTGCGTAGCCCGGACCGAGAGGCGTCGCGTGACGAGCCGGTCCCCTACGATCTCCCGCGAGCGCCGTACCGCCGGGAATGCTGATGGCCGGGTGCCCATTGATCTGGCACTCCTTGGCTCAGGCGTGGTTCTCGGTGAAGTCCCAGACTACGGCGAGGAGTTGGTCGGGGGTCTCGATCTGAGGCAGGTGGCCGGTGTCGTGCAGCAGTTGGAAGCCGGCTTCGGGGATGGCGGCGGCGAAGGCTCGTCCGTAGTCGGCGTCGACGACCTGGTCGCTCTCGCCCCACACGACGAGCGTCGGTCGCGTGACCTTGGCCAGGCGTTCGCGCAGGGAGGGGTCGCCCGTGGAGTGCGGGCCCTGGTAGACCGCGAGGGCGGCGCGGTTGGCGGCCATCACCGCACGCGCGGCCCCGGGAAGGGCTGCGGGGTCGATGGCGAACTTCACGGGGTCGTGGAAGGAGAGCTTGGACAGCTCGGCGGGCGTCAGGGGGGGAAGATGTCGGCGATGGGGTGGCCGGGGACCTGGATGCCGACGGCGTTGACGAGGACGAAGCCGCTGATCCGGTCGGAGCCGAGCAGTGCCAGTTCGGAGGCGATCCAGCCGCCGATGGAGTTGCCGACGACCGTGACGTCGTGCAGGTCGAGCTCGTCGAGCAGGCGTGCATAGGTCTGGGCGAGGGTGGGGATGTCGTGCAGCCAGTCGGGCCGGGTGGTGCCGCCGAAGCCGGGGTGGACGGGCGTTATCACCCTCGCGGGCCGCTGCTCGGCGAGGGGTTGGGCGAACGGGGTGACGGTCTGCGGGCCGCCGCCGCCGTGCAGCAGCACGAACGTACGGCCCTGGCCCTGGTCGTCGACCGTGATCTCCAGGTCGCCCTGGGCGAGGGTCAGGGTGTGGAGGGTACTGGTCATTCATTGCTCCTCGTTGGTGGAGGTCTTTACGCGAAGTCGGTGGCGGGAACGGTGGCGTAGCGGCTCATCGCGCCGACGGTCGCCTGCGCGGTCAGCTCCTGGCCGCCGGCGATCATGTCCCGCAGGTCGCGGAAGTAGTTCACGTACAGGTCGGGTGTGAAGGTGTTGAGCATCACGGCCGGCTCGTCGCCGACCGCCACCGCCCTCACCGAAGCCGCATTGCGCTCACAGGAGGCCGGCCTTCGGTGAACGGTGCATAGCCTTCGAGGCCGAGCAGCGGACCACTACCCATCGCACTGAGCCGTCGCCGACACGTTGACATTGCTCGAGCAAACGGGTGCGCTCGTGTGAGGTTTGATGATTGCCTCGGCGCGCAACTGCCGCAATGGGCGACGCGCTCGGCCCGTACGGCCTCCGATGCGCGGTAACACGTCGAACAGCGCGACACCGGCAGGACGGGCGACAGGCCTACGCGATCAGCCCGTTCACGCGGCAGGTCGCCCAAGGACACCGGGCGGGAAGGTCTCCCCGAGCGTCCTGCCCCGGCCAAGGCCCTGACAGTGCACGCCGCGGCCCGGGCAAGGCCACCAAGGCGGCGGAGGGCTGAGGAACGGACGAGCCCTGCAAAGAACCAGCAAAGCCGTGATGGCGGGCCTCGCTGAGCACCACGGAAACCTGATCGCGGAGGTTTCCACAGACAAGGGCACCTGCCTGCGCTTTACACAGCAAGGAGAGCGTCAGACCTTCGGATTCCGTTGGCATCACGGGGTTGTGGCGACGTTTTCGCCATGGCACGCTCCACTGCGTCGCGACGCCGAGATCACCGCCCGACCAAACGCAACCGCGAAGGGCCACTGTGTATTTCGAGACGCTCAAAGCCAAGATCCACCGTGCCACCGTCACCCAAATGCCCGCCGGGGTGCGGCGGTCGGGCCCGGGCGACGACAACGGCTCAACCTTGAAGGTGGCAGGCGATCGTCGCATGCCCGAGATGACGGAGGTCCACCCATCAGTCAGCTCAACGCCCGTCGTGAGCACGTCGTCGAAGCGATCAGTCGCGGGCTGGGCGCCGTGCCCGCCCCCGGGCTCGTCATGGGCGGCGTGGTCGGTCTGCAATGCGGCGCCGCGCTCACCACCCGGATGTATCCGCTCGTGGGGCCGGCCGGAGTGGTCACCCTGCGTCTGTGTATCGCCGCAGTGGTGCTCATCACGGTGTGGCGGCCGGGGATGCGGTGGGACCGGGCCACCTTGAGGGTCGCCGCCGCCGCCGGAACCCTGCTCGCCGTCCACCACCTCAGCTACTACGAGGCAGTCGACCGGCTCCCGCTCGGCGCCGCCACCACCATGGAGTTCCTGGGACCGTTTGCCATCGCCTTGTTCGCCTCACGCCGTGCCACCGACCTGCTGTGGGCCTGCCTCGCCGCGGCAGGGGTCGTGCTGCTCAGCCATTCGGGCGTTTCGCTCAACGCCACAGGACTCGCTTTTGCCACGCTCGCCGGGTGCTGCTGGGGCGGCTACATCCTCGTCGCCAAACGGCTCGCCGAACGCGTTCCCGACGGCCGAGGCCTGGCCCTCGCCGTCAGTTGGGGCGCCCTTCTCAGCCTGCCCTACGGCATCGCCCAAGCGGGCACTCGGCTCCTGGCCCCCGGCACACTCGTCCTCGCCGCCGCTGTCGCCATCCTCTCCAGCATCCTGCCCTACACCGCCCAACTCGAGGCCCTCCGTCGGCTGCCACCTCGTACCTTCGGCATCCTGACGAGCCTTGAACCCGCAGTCGGAGCACTCATCGGTCTGCTCTTCATCGGCCAGCACCTCACCACCGCGCAATGGGCCGGAGTGCTCGCGGTAGCCCTCGCCTCTATCGGCGCCACCCGCACCCCCGGCCGCGCTCCCCGACCGACCACCACCCGTACGCCCGGCAACGCACAAGACCATCTGCGCACCGGAACATCGTCCGAGTAGCCCCGACGGAGCGTGCGTCAACTCCTCGTCCGCTGCGCCCGGCGCCAACGGATCGCGCATGAGGGCCACCGAGACGAAGTGCACCACTCGTAACCTGCCCTGAACGACTGCCCTTTGTGCCCGACCTGTTGCCGCACGGCTCTCGCCGTGAGCACGGGCTATGGAGTACAACTGGCGGCTTCCCCCCCACGCTTCAAACATTTGTTGAACCCCTCAAGGAGCACCATGTCCGGATTTGCACCCTCCTCCACGGTGCAGCCCCCGCCGCCCCCCTCCATCGCCGACAGCGGTCCGATCGGCCGCTACTTCCGGATCTTTGAGCGCGGCTCGACGTACAGCCGGGAGATACGCGGCGGTGTCGCCACCTTCTTCACCATGGCGTACATCCTGGTGCTCAATCCCATTATTCTTGGCAGCAGTACGGACAAATACGGGAATCACCTCTCGGCGGCCCAGCTGGTGACAGCTACCGCCCTGGCCGCCGCCGTGATGACCCTGCTCATGGGGCTGGGCGGCAACCTTCCGCTGGCCATCGGCACCGGACTGGGCCTCAACGCAGTCGTCGCCTTCCAGATCGCCCCGGTCATGAGCTGGCCGGACGCCATGGGACTGGTCGTCCTGGAAGGGCTGGGCATCTGCGTGCTTGTCGCCACCGGGTTCCGGCAGGCGGTCATGGACGTGATCCCCCAGCCGCTCAAGCAAGCCGTCAGCGTGGGCATCGGCCTTCTCATCACCTTCATCGGCTTCGTCGACTCCGGTTTCGTCAGCCGGGTCCCAGACTCCGCCAAGACCACCACCCCTGTACAGCTCGGCGCCGACGGCACCCTGACCGGCTGGCCCCTCCTGGTGTTCTGCCTGGGGGTGCTGCTCACGATTGCACTGCTCACCCGGCGGGTGAAGGGCGCCATCCTCATCAGCATCGCGACCACGACCCTGCTGGCTATCGCCATCAACGCGGCAGCCGGCGTGCCCGACGCCGACTGGGGCATGACCGTACCGAAACTGCCAGTGCACCTCGTGGCCAGCCCCGATTTCGGGCTCATCGGCCACTTCAGCCTGCTCGGCGGCTTCACGCACGCCGGCCTCACCACCGCCATCGTCTTCGTCTTCACCCTGATTCTCAGCGACTTCTTCGATGCCATGGGGACGATCGTGGGCGTCAGCAGCGAGGCCGGACTGATGGACGACCAGGGCCGGATTCCTCGCATCGGCCAAGCGCTGTTCATCGACGGCATGGCCGCCGTCATAGGGGGTGCGGCATCATCCTCGTCCAACACCGCCTACGTGGAGTCGGCCGCAGGCGTTGCCGAGGGCGCGCGCACCGGACTCGCCAGCATCATCACCGGAGCGCTGTTCGCCGTCGCGCTGTTCCTCGCCCCGCTGGCCACCATCGTCCCGTCCCAGGCCGCGACCCCGGCGCTGGTCGGCGTCGGGTTCCTGCTGATGGCGCAGGTCCGCAAAATCGATTGGACCAGCCTCGACATCGCCGTCCCGTCCTTCCTCACCATCGCCGTGATGCCCTTCACGTACTCGATCTCCGACGGTATCGGCGCGGGGTTCATCTCGTACGTGGTGATCAAGGCGGCGGTCGGCAAGATCCGTGAGGTTCACGGCCTCATGTGGCTGGTCTCCGGCTTCTTCGCGGTCTACTTCGCGCTCGACCCCATCAAAGAGCTGCTGGGTTCCAGGGCGTTCGGCTAGGCCGAGTCCGGTATTTGATCTTGCGGCGCCTCCTCTGCCACCAAGGTGTACGTGTGTCACCGTCCCCGCCGACTTCGACGAAGGCATTGCCCGAGACGCGCGACGGTCTCAAGGCCGAGGCGGTCACCTGGGCGACTCGCGAACTGGTATCGCACTGGACGGGACTTGCCCGTGAGGACCGGGATCCCTGGCAGCGGCTGACGGCGCTGATCGGAGTCGCTGATGATGCGAGGAGATCTGTGCGCACGATCGATGACCTGGACCGAGTTCTGTGCGAGCTCAGCACGCCATCGAGGGCTGCGGCCCGCGGTCGCTGCTGTCCAAGAGCAATGGCGCGAACGGACGGTCGGAGTCGGGCGGGCATCCAATCGGGCGTGTTCCATCCTGTGCTGCCCGCCGCCGACGTGGCCGATTCGTGACCGTCGAGATCGACGGCTGCGAGATGGCGACCAGCAGTGCGTGGATGGACGGGCGGCGCTTCGGCACCCTCGTACTCGCCGCCGCCGCGGTGCTGCTCGCGTGTCACCGGCAGATCTGGCGGCGCTCCCGCCGGATGCAAGGCCCGCAGACACGGCACCGGGAGCCGGACGAAAGGGAAAGCGATGACGACGACCGCCAATCACCAACTCCCCACGGACGGGGCCGCCGGGCGCTTCCCGCGCCTGTTCAGTCCGCTGCGAATCGGGTCCGTCACGCTGAAGAACCGGGTGCTCTCCTCCGGGCACGACACGGTGATGGCCGAGGACGGCGTGATCGGCGACCGGCTTATTGCCTATCACGAGGCGCGCGCCAAGGGCGGTGCCGGACTGATCGTCCTGCAGGTATCCGGGGTGCACGAGTCCGCGCGCTACTCCGCCCATCTCCTGATGGCCACCGACGACGCATCGATACCCGGCTACCGGCGCCTCGGTGAGGCAGTCCACGCCCACGGATGCGCTGTGTTCGCACAGCTCTTCCACCCGGGTCGGGAGATCATGGAATCCCAGGACGGCTCCGCGCCGGTTGCGTTGGCTCCCTCGGCTGTTCCCAGCGACCGGTTCCACGTGGTCCCGCGCGCCCTGACGACCGACCTGATCCACGAGATCATCGCCGGATACGCAGATGCCGCCGTGCGCATCCAGGCGGCGGGCCTGGACGGCGTCGAGATCGTCGGCAGCCACGGCTACCTACCTGCTCAGTTCCTCGATCCCGCCGTGAACCTTCGCCAGGACCGCTACGGCGGCACCGAGGACAACCGGCTGCGCTTCCTCCGCGAGACGATCAAGGCGGTGCGGGCAGCTGTGGGTGATGGCTTCGTCGTGGGGCTGCGAATCTCCGCCACCGAATACGACGACACCGGACTCGACGTCGGTCAGACGGCCGGAGTCTGCGAGAAACTCGACGCCGACGGCGGGCTGGACTACATCAGCGTCTGCGCGGGCACATCGGCCACATCGGCCGGATCCGACCACATCGCACCGCCGATGACCGAACGAACCGCATACACTGCGCCGCTCGCCGCCGCCATCAAGGCGAAGGTCCGGGTGCCTGTCATGGTCGCCGGTCGGATCAACCAACCGCAGGAGGCCGAGCAGATCATCACCTCCGAACAGGCTGACGCCTGCGCCATGACCCGCGCACTGATCTGCGATCCGGAGATGCCGGCGAAGGCAGCGGCCGGTCGGACCGACGACATCCGGGCATGCATCGCCTGCAACCAGGCGTGCATCGGCCACTTCCACTCGGGCTACCCGATCTCCTGCATCCAACACCCGGAGACCGGGCGAGAACTGTCCTTCGGCACCCTGCGCATCACCACCCGCCGGCGCAAGGTGCTCGTCATCGGCGGCGGTCCGGCGGGCATGAAGGCGGCAGCCGTCTGCGCCCAGCGCGGCCACGACGTCACCCTCGTCGAAGCCGAGCGCCGGCTCGGCGGTCAGGTTCTGCTGGCCGAGCGTCTACCCGACCGTTCCGAGTTCGGTGGCGCCATCACCAACCTGTCGAGTGAACTTGAGCGGGCCGGTGCGCGAATCCTCACCCGTACCAAGGCTGACTCGGCATTCGTCATGCACGAGTCGCCCGACATGGTCCTCGTCGCGACCGGGGCTCGGCCACGCCGCAGCAATCTGGAAATTCTCGGCGAGCCGACCATCATCGATGCCTGGGACATCGTGCGAGGCACTGATGTGCCATCAGGGCACATCGTCATCGCGGACTGGCGCTGCGACTGGGTCGGCCTGGGGGTCGCACATCTGCTGGCGGACAGGAGCCGCACAGTGACACTCGCAGTCAACGGCTACACAGCCGGCCAGCGCCTGCAGCAATACGTCCGCGACGCCATGCTCGCGAGGGCGGCACGCGCCTCGATCAGCATCCTGCCCAACGTGCGGATCTACGGCGTGGATGACGACACTGTCTACCTCCAGCACACCCTCACACGGGAACCTGTCATCGTGGACGGGGTCTCAGCTGTCGTCATGGCGCACGCGCCGGAGCCGGTCGACGGACTCCTGACTGAGCTGGCGGACTGTCCGGGCGACGTACGCGCGATCGGCGACTGCGTCGCCCCCCGCACGGTCGAGGAGGCTGTACTGGAGGGCATGAAGGCCGGTCACTCGGTGTAGCGGAATGGAGGGTGCCGAATGGATGCGCCGGCCGGAGGTCCTCTGTCCCCGCTGTTGGGGCGGCCGGTGACGTGGCCGCAGAGTCCGTTGCGAATGGCACAGCGGAATCGGCGAACGGTCCGGTGGGACAGGCTGATGGCGTCGCAGGTTCAGCGCCCACACGTCCCGTGGGCGGGCCGGTGTTTCGGTCCTCGCCCGGCCGTCGCTCGATCGCCAGGGCGGGTGCGACCCGCGATGACCCCGAGGTCGGTGGTCGGCATCGAGCGTGCAAGGCGACCGGTTGGTCGTCTTACGGGCGGCCGGAGGTGAACTGGTCGAGCAGGCGTTCCAGGGCGTTGTCGCCGAACATCAGCTTGAGGTTGGCGGCGGACGTGGCGGCCGAGGTCTGGCTGCGCGGGAAGAGCGCGTGCTCATAGGCGGTCAGGGCGGCCTCGGTGTCGCCGGGGTGGTCGGCGATGGCCCGGCCGAACTGGGCGCCGTCGAACATGGCGAGGTTGGCGCCTTCGCCGGCGAAGGGGGACATCAGGTGCGCGGCGTCACCCAGCAGGGTCACCCCCGGGGGGGTGCGGTCCCAGCGGTGGCCGACAGGCAGGGCGTGGATGCGGCGCGGTGCCGGAACGCCGTCGGCGTCGGCGACCAGCGCCCGCAGTCCCTCGTCCCAGACCTCGAAGTGGGTGAGGACGGCTTTCTTGGCCGCGTCGGCGTCGGTGAAGTCGATGCTGCCGAGCCAGTCCTCACCGGTCTTCAGCGCGGTGTAGACGTGCAGGCTGCCATCTGCCTCGCGGTGGGCGAGGAAGCCTTTGCGTTCACCGAGGCTGATGAAGAAGCCGCCACCGATGAGGGCGGCACTTCCCGGATGGCGGGTGTCGGCATCCAGCAGGTCCGTCTCGACGAAGGAGATGCCGGTGTAGTCGGGCGTGGCGTCGGAGACGAGCGGACGGACCCTCGACCAGGCTCCATCCGCGCCGATGAGCAGGCCGGTGGCGATGGTGGTGCCGTCGGCGAAGGTGACCTCGTGGGAGCCGTCGCCCAGCGCCCGGGCGCCGGTGGCTTCTCGCGCACCTCGGCGGGGGCGGTGACGATGAGGTTGCGGATCTGGTTGATGGTCTGGGTACGGGACTTGATGGCCGAGCGGCGCACCACACGTAGGGACCGGATGGCTTCGACGATGCCGTTGCGGGTCTTTGGCATGCCGGCGGCTCGGCCCGAGAGCACCGCGGTGGCGGCGGCGTAGGCGTCGACGGGGTCGGACTTGCCGTTGGCTCGGCGGGCCCGGCGGTCGGGTCGGTCCACGTCGATGACGGTTACCTGATTCGCCCGCAGGTGGCGGGCGAGTTGGGAGCCGTAGGCGCCGGTGCCCTCGACGCCGACGGCCATGAGGTCGCCGTGCGAACGCAGCCACTCCAGCAGGCGCTGGTAGCCGTCGGGGTTGGTGGGGAACGCCTCGGTGGCCAGGTGTCGGCCGATGGAGTCGATCACGGCGGCCTGGTGGAAGTCGGTGTGGGTATCCACGCCGCCGACCACCGCTATCTCGTCTGCCATGCTGGGTACTGCTGTCCTTCCGTGCGACGTGCGAGGGATGGCACGCGCCGGTCGGGCGGCAGGACAAGACTGTGATGGGACCTTTGGCCGGGCTCCTATGAGGTCACAGACGCCCGACCGGCCGCGTGCATGGCGGCACCCCCCGGACGGCCGACGATTCCACATAAGGACAGCCGAAGCGTCAGTCAGTTGGAGGGTCAGACCCCCGAGCGGTGCCACCTACATGGTGGTGCGCTGACGGTGGCGTTCGATGATGTGCACGCCGCCTCCCCCAACACGCAGGAATTCCTGGCGATTCTGCTGCGCAGGGCCGATCCCAGTATGGTGCGGATGGCTGTGGGGGCGGCACCCGGCGGCACCCTCTCCGACGAACTGAGCGCCGCGCTGGCCGCCCACGCCGAGGCGGTCCGGGCACCGGACGCACAGCGGCCAACGCCCGGCCACCGCAGCGACGACGAACTCCTGCGCGCCTACATCGAGTCCGACGGCACCAGCGATGACCCAGCCGAATACGCCGCCTACCAGGCGGCCGAACCGGCGCGCCGACAGCGGCTGCACGACGAACGGGCGGAAGAGCTCCAACGCCATGCCGACTGGGGGCTGCGCCTGGGCGCCCTCCCATACCGCCGCGAACGAGGCAGCGACCCCGCCGGCACCGGGCGGGCCACGCTGCGCACCACGCTTGAGTACTGCGTCGCGGTAGGTTACTCAGCCGCGACCGTGGATTTGGGCCGCTGAGGGGGCAGGCCCATGCACGCTCTCCTCGTCGGCGTCGACGTCGATGAAGCAGTTGACGCCGCTCGCCGGCAGGGCCAGTCCGTTCGCTCATCCGCCACGACGCACCTACCTCACCCGTTGCCATCAGCGTTATCCATCCAAGATGATGCAAAAAGGACCCTCCGGCCTCTGGTAAGAGACCGGCTCCTCGCGTGAACGGCGATGGCCGAGCCCCGGCCGGCCCGTGCCCCTGAGATCGCGGCGCGACCGGATGGTGGGGAGGCCCCGCCTGAACGGGGGGATCCAGGCGGGGCCCGATGCACGCGGCACATCCCGGTTCTCGCCACGGGGGAACAGCGGAACCGAACGGGTCCGATCAAGACCCCGTCCACGCGCGCCGCGCACATTACTGCAAGGTAGGTTTACGGTTCAACATGTCTGTACAAGCCGCCAGAGGCAGCGCCCGCCGCCCGGGCGGGATCAAGGCCGGTCCCACCACCCAGACCGGAGCGGACTCTGCCAGTCCGCAATGCCGCTCATATCAGCCGAAGCGCTCACCTGGCGCATGTACGAGGCGAGGCAGCGGCGACGGACGCGACGGAACCGGAATGCGCCCGCTCGCTGACCTTGGCCTGGTCCAGGTGTCCCGGTGAGGCCGTGGGTTCTGCCGGCTCCCGTGGCCTGGCCTTCGCCTCGACCGGTCGAACGAAAAGCGGGCAACCACGCCGGCGTCCCGCTTGCCGGCTGGCGATCGCTGCGCCGCGGCCAGCGGGTGCGGTAGCGCCGGAGCCGGTCCATGCTGGTGGCGCTGGCGGCATCAGGTACCGGCATTCGCAGAGTCCGCGCTCGCGCATACGGCTGCGGGGCAGCCGCAACCGGCCGGGGCTTGGGGCGCGTGGGTGTGACCGCTGACCGAGTCAGGAGGACGAATGGCCCGCACAGTCGCGGATGTCATCGTGGCCACGCTCAAGGCGTCCGGGGTGCGGCGCATCTACGGGCTGCCCGGAGACTCCCTCAACGGCTTCACCGACGCCCTGCGCCGCGACGGCGGCATCGCTTGGGGACACGTACGGCACGAGGAGGCCGCTGCGTTCGCGGCCGCCGCGGAGGCCGGCGTCACCGGCCGGCTCGCGGTCTGCGCAGGCAGCTGCGGACCGGGGAACCTGCACCTGATCAACGGCCTGTTCGACGCCCAGCGCAGCCGGGTGCCGGTACTCGCCATCGCCGCACACATCCCGCAGGAGGAGATCGGCAGCTCCTACTTCCAGGAGACCCACCCGCAAGAGCTGTTCCGCGAATGCAGCGTCTACTGCGAGATGGCCAGCCTGGCCGAGCAGGTGCCACGGCTGCTGCAGTCGGCCATGCGCCACGCCCTCGAGCGCAGCGGGGTGGCGGTGCTCGTCATCCCCGGCGGGCTGTTCCTGGCCGACGCACCGAAGGGGGCCGCCCCGCGCCCGGTGGTGAAAGCCTCCTCCCATATTCGGCCGGACGACGCCTCCCTCGCCCGGGCGGCGCAGGTCCTGGGCGCAGCCAGTCGGGTGACGATCCTGGCAGGGGCCGGCTGCGAGGACGCGCACGACGAGGCGGTAGCACTGGCCGACGTGCTGAAGGCGCCGATGGTCCATTCGCTGCGGGGCAAGGAGTTTCTCGAGTACGACAACCCCTACGACGTGGGTCTGACCGGGCTTATCGGCTACAGCTCCGGCTACCGAGCGATGGAGCACTGCGACGGGCTGCTGATGCTCGGCACGGACTTCCCCTACCGCCAGTTCTACCCCGAGAGCGTGCCTGTGGTGCAGGTCGACATGCGCGGCGAGCACATCGGCCGTCGCACGCCGGTGGACGTCGCCCTGGTCGGCACGGTCAAGGACACGGCTCAGGCCCTGTTGCCGCTGCTGGAGCGGCGGACCGATGACGCCTTCGCCCGGACGATGACCGGCCACTACCGGCGGGTGCGCTCCCGCCTGGACCGGCTGGCCGAGGCCAAGCCCACCGACTCCCCCATGCACCCCCAGTACGTCGCCGCCGCCATCGACCGGCTCGCGACGCGCGACGCGGCCTTCACCGCCGATGTCGGAACCCCCACCGTGTGGGCGGCCCGCTACCTGCGCATGAATGGCGAGCGGCGGCTTATCGGCTCCTTCAACCACGGCAGCATGGCCAACGCACTACCCCACGCGATCGGGATCCAGGCCAGCCATCCCGGCCGACAGGTGGTCGCGCTCGCCGGCGACGGCGGCCTGGCCATGCTGCTTGGCGAGCTTCTCACACTGCGCCAGCTCGACCTCCCGGTGAAGATCGTCGTCTTCAACAACTCGGCGCTGTCGTTCGTCGAGCTGGAGATGAAAGCCGCCGGCATCGTCAACTACGGCACCGGCCTGGACAACCCCGACTTCGCCGCGCAGGCACGCGCCGCCGGCCTGTACGCCTCCCGAGTCGAACGTGCTGGCGAGTTGGAGGACGCCCTGCGAGCGGCCTTCGCGCACGACGGGCCCGCACTGGTCGACGCCTCCACCGAACGGCAGGAGCTCTCACTCCCGCCAAAGATCACCCTCGAGCAGCTCAAAGGCTTCACCCTGTTCGCCACCCGCACCGTCCTCTCCGGTCAGGGAGACGAGATCTTGGAGCTCACCAGGACCAACCTTCGCCAACTCAGCCTCGAGTAACCCACCGCAACCTGATCACGAAGGCACCCCGCGGTCTACTCCTTGAGGGGGCGCACGACGTGCCATCACAGGTGCTCGCCCGTCGCCGGGCACGCATCGATCCATGACACGCATCGCTCTACGATAGGCATCGAGTATGGCCGATCATGAGCCTGGACGAACGCGCGGCGATCTGCGGGCGACCGGCAGCTATCTGGGCCGGTTTCCAGTGGCGGAAAACTGCTGCAGTTCGGGCCGTTCCGATGGGGTGATGTCGCACCCTGGCGTGCGGTACGAGTGGCCGTGGGGGTGGTGGTTCCGCTCGCGCTGGGGTCGGCCGGCGGGCATGTGGACTACGGCGCCTTCGCGTCACTGGGGGCGTTGCCTGCCGGGCTCGCCTCGTTTCAGGGCGTGACACGCACCCAGGTGGCGGCCGTGGCGGCGGCCAGTGCCGGCATGGCGGTGTCGGCCTTTGTCGGCGCCACCACCGCGGCTGCCGCTCCTTGGCTGCTCGTCCTCGTCGTCATCATCTGGGGGTACGCCACCGGGCTTGCCATGTGCCTGGGGCCGCGGTTGAGCACGGCAGTCCTTCAGTGGCCCGTCGCGCTGCTGATCGCGGTCGGTCTTCCGCTGAGCCCGTCACAGGCCGCGCTGCGAGCCGGTCTGGTGGTCGCCGGCGGGCTGTTCCAAGGGGCCTTGTCACCGTCTCCTGGGCGCTCCGGCGCGGTGATCCGGAGCGCGCGGCGCTGCGTCCTACCGGAGCCTGGCCGCGTACGCCAACGACCTGGCCGCTGGGCCGGTCGGCCCGCCGCCACCCGTTGCCTTGCCTGCCGCCGACCGTCTCGCCGACCCCAATCCGCTGCTGCCCCAGGTGGTGCGACTGCACCACCTCGACCTGCTGGAGCAGGCCGAACGCGTCCGCGCCTGCCTCGCCGCGCTGGCCGAGCACGCAGTCGGTGACCCCGCGCAGGCCGCGCGGCTGCAGTCCCTCACCCAGGCCGGGGCGCTGGAGAAGCGGCGCTACCAGGAATCGCCGCCGCGCGAGGAGTACGTACTCACCCCGAAGGGGCACGGGCTATGGCCCGCGCTGCGGGCGCTGAGCGTGCAGGGACAGGAGCTGACCGGGAACGGCCCCGTCTACGTCTTCAGCCATGTCGCGTGCGGCACCGATCTGGGTGAGTACGGGGAGTGTGCCCGCGGTGCGGCGTGCTGGTGCCACCGGAGGACGTGGAGATGCGCCCCGGTCCGCACAGCCCGTCGGATCCCCGAAACCCCGTCAGCCGCGCGCTGCGCAAGCCGCACCGGCTGCTGGAGCCGCGGTTGACCGAGGCGGAAGCGCCTGCGGCATAGATCTCTGTCAGGGCCCGTCCGTCGGAGCCCGGGCCAGGACTGGCTAGGGCGTGTCCGGCGGGTCGAACGACGAGCCCTTCGCTGGGTCGTTCCGTTCAATGTGGGGCGGGGTTCCTGACGGCTTGTTGACCGCGGCGTGCGCCTCAGACAAGTTCGGTTGGCTCATCGAGAACCAGGCTTACGAGCATCCGCACGGATCGATTCGCCTCAAGCATGGCCTGACCTGTCTCAGGGCCTGCGCACTCGCGTGCTTTCCGGTTTGGGAGGTGTAGGCCACAGGGCAGTTCGACATGATAGGAAACGTATGAGTGAGTATGCACGTCTCACCCCCATCGACATGTTTCACCCGGATGGATCCGCAGGATGCCAGGTCAGAAAGGTGCACTCCGTCCGCTCGTCCGGTCCTCCGAGGCGTCTACGCCCACTACACCTGTACCGGGGCAAGCAATGAAACGGCCGAGCCGCGGCAAAACCGACAGACACCGTGAGAGCAGCACAGGCCTACAGGTGCCTGCTCCGCCAGCGTGGATGCGCTGGCTGCCGGCCATCTATGTCGCGGCGATCCTGGTGCTCGAGCCGATTACGCCCGTGCAGTGGCCAGTGAGCTTTCTGCTCATCGCCCTTCCCGTGGCCGCCGCCTACGCCCACGGCCCCGCCAGCGTTGCCGCCATCACGGTTTTTGCTGTGATCTTCGAAGGCGTCCTGGCCGGCACTCCATGCTGCGCAGGCCGGTCCGTGGGTTACCTGTGGGAGCGCCATTACGTAGCCACCTACATATCCACGGCCATGGTCGGCGTCCTCGGCACCATTCTCGCCACTCACCGAAGGCGCCGAGAACGCACCCTCGCCACTGTGCGCTCCGTGGCTGAGACAGCGCAGCGTGTGCTGCTGCGCCCGGTACCGCACCATCTCGGCCACGTCATCATCGAGACCCTGTACCTGTCCGCCGCCGCGGAGGCCCGGATCGGCGGTGACCTGTACGAGGCTCTGAGCACTGCGCGCGGAGTGCGCCTGCTCATCGGCGACGTCCGGGGCAAGGGCCTGCTCGCGGTAGAATCAGCCGCGGCCATGCTCAGCGCCTTCCGCGAGGCGGCCTTCGATGAGCCCGACCTGCCCGGTGTAGCGCGCCGACTGGAAACAAGCATGAGCCGCAGGGCAGCCCAGCTCCCGGGGAGCGATGAACGCTTCATCACAGCAGTACTCGCCGAGATTCCCGACGACGAACCCGTAGTCCGCATCGTCAATTGCGGCCACCCCCCGCCCCTGCTTATCCACCGTGATCAGGTCAGCGAGCTGGTCCCGACCGATCCGTCACCGCCTCTCAATCTCGGCATGCTGGTCGGGAACGACTACCACGTCGACATAAAGCCCTTCCGAGTCGGCGACCAACTACTGCTTTACACCGACGGCGTGACCGAAACCCGCGACCGTACCGGAGCCTTCTACCCGCTCACCCAGCGCATCCGCACATGGGCCGGTCTCCCTCCCCGCGAGCTCCTGGACAGCCTGCACCGGGACCTGCTCGCCTACAGCAACGCCACCCTCGACGACGACACCGCCGCCCTCGCCGCGTACCGACTCCCCGATGAGGACCACGGGACGTAGTGGGCCCGTCTCCGACTACCGTCGGCGAGCCGGCGAAGCTCCGCTCTCGAAGTGCCTCGGCGGCCCGAACCCGCCGACCGCTCATCCCGTCCCCCGACCCCGCCGAACGGCAATCGATTTCCATTGCCATGTACTAAAGTACGCATGTGGTGATGCATCCCGACCTCAGTACCAACCCCGGCACCGACCCGGTGAACCACCAGCCGATCTGCAGGCCGCAGGCGAACTCCTGCGCGCGCTGGCCGCACCCGTCCGCCTGGGGATCGTGCGCGAGCTCTCCAGCGGGCACCGGCGCGTCCACGAACTCGTCAACGCCCTCAGGGTGAGCCAACCCCTGGTCTCCCAGCACCTGCGGGTGCTGCGCACCGCGCGGATCGTCACCGCCCACCGCAAGGCCCGTGAGATCGAATACTCCCTCACCGACGAACACATCGCCCACATCGTCCTGGACGCGATCCGCCACGCCGCCGAGAGCTGAACGAGCGCGACACTGCGCGACGTTGCTGGGCGCCGACGCTCGACGCGCTCAGCGGTCGCCGTTCGCGGGTGTCTGCCAACGGTGTTCGACCTTGGCAAGGCGCCAGTACGTGACGGCGCACGCCCATACCGCAGCGAACAGGCCCACGATGAGGAAGCCGACGTTGTTGAGGTTGACGGTGCTGATGTAGTCGGTGACCGGGTCGTGGAGGGCGAGTTGGTCGTGCAGGACGCCGACCAGCTCGATGGTGCCGATGATGAAGGCGACGGCGATGGACAGGCCGGTGATGGTGAGGTTGTAGTAGACCTTGCGTACCGGGTTGGCGAAGGCCCAGTGGTAGGCGAAGTTCATGAATGTGCCGTCGAGGGTGTCGAACAGGCTCATCCTGTCGCTGCTGCTCGCCGTGCACCGGGCCGGGCCCATCGCCGTCTCCGACCTGGCCACCGCCACCGGAATCAATGACACCGCCGTCTCCCAGGCGCTGCGTCTGTTGCGTGCCTCCGGCGCTGTGTGGGCAGACAAGGACGGCCGCATCGTCCGCTACAGCCTGCGCGACGAGGAGATCGGCACCCTGCTCGATGCCCTCACCAAGGCCGGCGACGACCGCGACCGGGATCAGTTCAGGTGAGCGAGCTTCCACGGCGGCGGGGCGGCCAGCAGTCGCGCCGGCAGGCTGCCGTCGTCGGGCAGGCCCGCAAGCAGCCATCGGCACACCGCTGAGGCATCCGCACGACCGGCGACGGGCCCGAGTGCGATCGCCCCGCCGACCGGCCGGCGATGCGCATCGCACGGCTGGGCCACGGCGAACAGCCCCCGGGCGCCGCTGCGGTACGGTCCGAAGGCGTCGCAGCGCAGCGCTCCGCGCAGGCACCCGGTCGATACCAGGACCCCGTGCCTGCATGCCCGTACGGTGCGCCGGAACTCGTCCATGATCTCCGCAGCGGCGGGTCCGTCGCATCCGGCGCGACACACGACGAGCGTGAACGGCCGCGCCCCCGGAGCCCACGCCCGCCCGCCGCCCGCAGCCCGACGCCTCATGGCACCGTCAGCTCTCGGGCTCGATCAAGCCGCGCTGGTAGGCCCGCACGAGCCTGCGTGGCACCAGGTACTCAGAGCCGTCGATGGTGATGGGCACCAGATCGGGGCGGCTCGCCTTCCACTGCGCACGGCGATGACGGGTGTTGCTGCGGGACATCTTCCGCTTGGGCACGGCCATGGCCTGCCTCCTTGCTCTGGGGCTCTCTCGGCTCTGGGTTTTTCTCGGGTCGGCCGTCCGCTACCAGCTGCTCTCGCGGACGCCGAGCAGTTCTCCCGCGCGCGCCATCTCGCACAGCCGGATGCGGGAGATGCCGAAGGCGCGCAGGTGGCCGCGGGGCCGACCGTCGACGAAGCGGCGCCTGGTATGCCGGTGCGAGTGGGAGATGCTGTTGCCGACTGCGGGCTTGCGGCCGGTGAGCCGGCAATGGGCTGACACGGTTTCCCTCCGGTGGGCGGTCGAGGTAGAAGTCCTCACCTCCTCACCGTAACGCTTGATGAAAATGAAAACCAGTTCTTTATATCGTGGCGCCATGGCCCGCAACGAACTCCGCCCGATCATCAAGCTCAAATCCACCGCCGGGACCGGCCGCAAACAGGTTCACTCTCCGCCGACCGCACCAGGCGGACGGAGGGTGATTCATCGTGCGTGGCGGGTCAGCAGTCGCGTAGCTGTGGCGACTGGTTGAGTACCTGGGCACGCAGCGAGGTGAAGCGGGCGTAGCTGTCGCCCTGCGCCTCCTGCGGGCGGAATGCGGCGACCCGGTGGCAGTTCTGGAAGGCCAGGCGCACCCCGAAGTGCCGCTCCAGGCTGGCGCGGATCGCGTCGCTCGCCAGGGCCCGCAGCAACTGGCCGCGCTCGGCCTCCGAGGGCGGCGGGGTCGTGTTGTCCGCGAACGGAGCCGAACCGCGCTCCAGCTCATCGACCAGACCTGAGATCAGCCCGTACGCATACGGCAGGGAGGTGCGGACGGTGTCGACGAAGGCGGCTTCGTCGACCTCGCCACGCTCCGCCTGAGCGAGGAGCGTGGGAGAAACCTCGAGGGACATGCGAATTCCAATCGTTGGCGCGTGGTTGGGGGTGCTGAGTCGGCGCCGGGGGTCAGTGCAGGCCGGCCTGAGCCCGAAGGGCGTCGGGGCCGTGAACAAAGTCCGGGTCGATCTGGGCGGTCAGGTCCTCGCCCGTGGCGCTGTTCGCCCAGGCCGCGGCGTTCTTCAGGTGGAACTGCACCGCATGCGCCTGGAAGGCGGCCCATTTCTTCGGCCGGGCGTCCACCGCCGCGTGCAACCGGTCCAGTGCGGCACGGTTGGCCGACTCCAGCTCCTCCAATGTGGCGTGCCGCCCCTGTTCCTGGGCGCGGACGTACGGCGAGAACTCCAGGCACGCCAGCAGATCCTCGCCCACCTGCTCCTGCAGGAATGCCACGTCGTCCGGTCCGGTGATCTTGTTGCCGACGACGGCGAGTGCGACCCCGTACTCGGATGCATAGTCCCGGTACTGGCGGTAGACCGACACGCCCTTACGTGTCGGCTCGGCCACGATGAAGGTCAGATCGAACCGGGTGAACATCCCGGAGGCGAAGGAGTCGGCACCGGCCGTCATGTCGACCACCACGTACTCGCCGGGCAGATCGACCAGATGGTTCATGTACAGCTCCACTGCGCCAACCTTGGAGTGGTAGCAGGCAACTCCCAGATCCTCCTCGGTGAAGGCGCCCGCCGCCAGCAACTGCACTCCGTCCACGTGGCGGGCCAATTCATCGTGGAGGGGATCGGGTCCACCAGGCCGCAGCAGTCGCGATCCACGCCCGGGCGGCGTCGTCTTGACCATGGCCGCTGCGGAGCTGATCAACCGATTGCTCCCGCGCAGATACTCTTTGATCTCCGCCAGCCGCCCGCCCATGCCCGGCAGCGAGGCCGCCTCCTCCTCCGACAGCCCGAGCGCCACCCCCAGGTGCTGGTTGATGTCGGCGTCCACCGCGACGACAGTGCCGCCCGAGGCCGCCAGATGACGGGAGAAGAGCGCCGACAGGGTGGTCTTGCCACTGCCGCCCTTGCCCACGAAGGCAATCTTCATGATGCCCGGATCCCCTAACGAACATGAAAACCATTCTGATCTACTCACAGCCTCACGCATCACGTGACGCAATGTCAAGCCGGCTCCACTCCAACCCGCTTGAGCCCAGGGACCAGGAGAGCACTGGGATGGCAGGTGAGGCGCCCGTGTCTGCCCCACGCCCGGCGGCTGTCCTCCCAGCCCGTAGGTTCCGGGGGCGCCACTGAATCCATCTGCGATTTCGCGGGGAACCATCGGAGGAATCGGTCCGACTACTGTGCCGTGGAACTCAGCAAGCAGCGGCCGGATCTAGCGGCCGGCCGACCGATGGACAGTTCGAATGGCGGCCGCACGAGCGCCTGGCGTTCAGCAGCGATTGTGGGGCTGCTGGGCATCCTTACGACTGCGCCGTTCTATGTGTGGATCTATCGGCTCCAGTCCCGTGACAGTAGTGCCGCGGCGATCGGTATGCCGTCGATGCACATGAACCAGATGGGCGTCTTCTGGGCGTTCCCGGTCCTTCAGGCCACCGGGTTGGCGGCCCTGGTCTGGGCCTATGCCGGTGTGGCGCTGGGTCTTACCCGGTCGGGCCGCAGGATGCGGTGGCTCCCGCTGTCCCGGCGGCAGACGGACCGGTTGCACCGTCAGATTTCGGTGTTGGTGATCGCGCTCATCCTGGTCCACGCGCTGGCGACCGCCTTCGACGCGATGGGCGACAGTCTCGTATCGGTTTTCGTGCCATGGCAGGCGAGCTGGCAAGCAGCCGTCCTCGCATACAACCTGGGGATCTTCGCCTTCTACCTCGCGGTGCTGCTCGGCCCCACTTACTACCTGCGCGACACGATCGGAGTCCGCACGTGGCGGCTGGCCCATCGATTCGCCCTGGTCGTCTACGTCCTTTCGGTGTGGCACACACTGATCATCGGTGCCGACATCAAGTACTACAACTGGGTACGGCCGCTCCTCTGGGTCGCCCAGATCCCGCTCCTCGTCCTCTTCATCCGGAGGCTGCTGCACCCCGCGGCTCGCAGCAGGAACGGAGTGTGGTCCGGGGCTGTCCGCTACGGACTTGCCTGTGCAAGCGCCGCCGCGGCGGTCGGCATCGTCGTGATCCTCGCGAACGGGAGCTATGCGTCGGTGGTTCACAGCATCCAGTGACCCCGAGACCCGTCTTCCGAGGCGGCTGAGCAGACGTACGACGACCGAAGGGCGAGGCGCGGTACCGCTTGGGCAGCAGTACCAGCGCGCCTGGACCGTCGTCAGTGGATCGGCGGGCAGACCGGCGGACGTCGGCGTCACCGATGCGGAACTGCTCCCCCCTGCAACGGTGAGCCGACCGCCGCCATGTTCACCGTGAGCAACACCGGGGACGCTGATGACGACCTCGTAGGCGTCACATCGCCGGTCACCGGTGCGACGATGCTCACCCGGACCCACGGTGGCGCCGACGATCGTGCCCCCGGGCGTCAGGCGGTCGCGACGCCGTCCAGGTGCCCGGCCTTCGCCTCCTCTATCAGCGACGAGAACTGGTCGGCACTCATCTGTATGCGCTGACCGAAGTCGTCGGTGATCACCACTCGGCGCTCGCTGGCGGCCGCGGAGTCCACGAAGAGCTGCGGGCAGCCACAGCTGCACTTCCCGCAGAATGTCGCCACCGGCTCCAGACCCTTCATCCCCGCCATCGTTGTCGACCTTTCGAGCGCTCTACGGCGGTTGGCCTCGCGCGTCCCCGCCCTGATGAAGGGGGGATACCCGAACACCTGGGCGGGGAAGCGCGAACCGATCCCGGCGCGGAGGCAAAAGCGAGGGCGTCAGTGCCCCAACGCGCCCCTCCAGTGCTTCAGCGCAACCGAGATCACCGGGAACTGGCAACAGCTATGCGGCGACTACCTCAGGGGCCACCGCGTACGCACCGTCCTCGGCCGTGCTCAGCCATCCGCTGAGATCCGCGCGGGCCCGGGCGACGCGGGAGCGGACGGTGCCAGCCGGGCACCCTACGACTGCTGCCGCGTCCGCGTACGGCAGTCCGATCATCTGGGTGAGGACAAACGCCTCGCGGCGGGTCTCGTCCAGCGCGTTGAGGAGCTCGCGCAGCACCACTCCCTCGTCGAATCCCGGTACCCATCTGGGCTGGGCTCTCTCCGCCGCGGTCTGCCAGTCCTCGGTCTCGGCGATCTGGGTCCTCGACGCAGTCCTGCAGTTCCAGCCCTACATGTTCACCAAAGCCTTCGGCAGCCAGACCCTCGCGGTCACGGCACAGGGCAACCCGGCCTGGATCGCGCACTCGATCACCTGGGCGGCCGGGATCGTCGCACGTCACCCGGTGTGGACGAACGCCGTTTTCGCCACCGTCCAGCTCGCTGTGGGCCTGGGGATCGCCTGGCGGCCGACGACGAAATGGGCACTGGCCGCCTCGATCGGCTGGGCACTGGCGGTGTGGTAGTTCGGCGAGGGCCTCGGCGGCGTACTCGCCGATACCGCGAGCCCCGTCTCGGGAGCACCCGGCGCGGTGATCCTCTACGCACTGCTGGCGGTGCTGCTGTGGCCGACGGGCAGCGAGCAGAGCGGGGCCGATACGTTCGTGGCCGCGCAAACCGTAGGCGCCACGGCGGCACGGTTGCTGTGGCTGGTGCTGTGGGGGAGCCTGGCCTACTTCGCGGTCCTGCGGGCGAATCGGGCCCCGCAAGGGCTGCACGACATGATCGCGCAGATGGCCTCCGGGCAACCCCGCTGGCTGACCACGATCCTCAACCACTCGGCCACAGTGGTCGCGCACCGCGGACTCGACGCTTCGATCGCGCTCGCCGTGATCCTCGCCGTCGTCGCGGCAGGAATCTTCCTCCCCGCTCCGGCCGCTCGCGCAGTCCTGGTGCTGGCCTTGCTCGCCCTCAGCGGTGATCTGGCTGGTCGGCGAAGCATTGGGAGGCATGCTCACCGGCCAGGGCACCGACCCCAACTCCGGACCGCTGCTGGCACTGCTGGCCGCCGCCTACTGGCCCCGCCGAGTCGCGCGACCAGTGCCCGATACGGCCGCGGCCTGACGACCTCATCACCATTCACATCGCGGAAGGACGGCAACACGATGGGGCCTGCATGGCTGACCGACTCATTCGCCGTGATCATGCTCGTCGTCGCCTCTACTGCGCCGGACGCCTGGCAGTGGCGCCACTACGCCGTCGGACGATCGAACCGGACATCGACGCAGCACATCTCGCAATGGGCATCGCCATGGCCGCGTGCCGGCTCATCTTGAGCACCGCGGAAGTGCCGCCCGGGAGGTGCACCGGCGCCGCCCACGGTGGCCACGCTCCGCGACAGACTCACTGCAGGCAGCATGACGGCTGTCACCCCTTGAGCCGACTGGCACGCGCGCTCGGGCCCGCCCGGGATCACGCCTGACTCTCGCCGCGATCCCGGTCTGTGCCCTACGGTCCACGGACCGCCCGAGGCCAGGATCTGCCAAGCGTGCTCCGTATGCCCCAACCCCCCTCGGCACCTTTCGTGATGCGCGGCCGAGGATGGGAAGCCGGCCTCAAGCGGTGCGATGCCGTCATCATTGGGGACGCGAGCATTCTCAGCGCGCGCTCCCCCGTTGCCGCGGCAGGTATTGACCAGCCGCTGTCAACGACATACCGTCCCCCGGCTTGGCCTGCATCGCCCAAGTACGCGTCCACACAGGGAAGTTCAATCGCTACCGGCTTAGTGACCGGGCTCTTCCCTGCGAGGCGTCCAGGCGTTGGTAAGGATGTCGAACCACACGGTGATGCACCGGTTGGATGCCGTCATCCAGCACGTGCGTTAACGTAATGGGATCACTAACGGCCATGCACAGGATCTGTGTGATCGCTCCCAAGCTGCGTACGGCGTAGCTATGGCCATCTGAGAGAAGAAGGAACACACGGTGGCAACAACGACTGGCACGCATAGCGGCATTGCATCGACCATCACCGCCTTGGAGGCGGAACTCCCCCAGCTCGAACATCGGCAGAAGTCGCTGGAGAACGACCTCGCGGCAGTGACCCAACGCCTTGAGATCGTCCGCACCGCTGTGGCCGGCTTGAAGGCCCTCAACGGTGCCCCCGCGCCGCTGCCCGAGCCGGCATCCACGACGACAACGCCGGCAACGCCGGCGGCTGCCGCGGCACCCGCCATCGCAGAGCCGGAATCTGCCCTCGAGGAGCAGACGCCGAGCACCGCGTCCGCAAAAACGGTACCCGCGCCGCGTCGCGCGAAGGGCACGAAAGCACCGCGGGCGGTGAAGAATTCAACGGCCGCCGACGGCCGCGACAAGACCCCGAAGACGACGACGCCGAAGAAGAACGAGACTCGGGCAGCTCGAAAGGCCACCGGAACAGCCAAGCAGGACAACCCCGCAACCACGAAGCGCACCAGGACGCCGGGACTGTCGAAGTCCATCGTTGCAGTGCTGGGCAAGTCCAAAAAGCCCCTGCGTGCCGGAGAGGTCAATGAACTTCTCGGCCGGGAGAAGACCGACGGCAGTGTGAACTCGGTACGCACTGCCCTGGAGCGGCTCGTGGTGAACCACGACATCCAGCGCGTCGGCCGCGGTCTGTACCAGACCACCTGAGCACCTGCCGTTCCCGCTCATCCACCTGGTGAGCGGCTCGGCGTCGGGATGCGTACAAGTGAGACGGCGGCGGCGCTCTGTGCTCGGCAACCGCGGCCAGGCCAACTGCGCAGCCGCTAAGGCCGGCGTACACGGATCCAGTGGCCGCCCCGGACGAGGACAACGTCCACGAGCGGCGCGGAACGCGCCTCAGTCCGGATCCGGGCTGAGGCGCGTCCGACCAGCGATGAGCAGTGCTGGCCAGGGCTGGACCTCCCCAGCACGGGGCCGTCCGCGGGCGACCCGTCACGATCCTTGACGTTCCCTCAGAGGGCCAGTAATTCCGTGGACAGCCACCACAAGGTGGGGGCCTTGTCCGCGTCGAGGGCGTGGGCGGTGATGCCGCGGCGCACCCCGTGCTGGTGGGGGCCGGCTTGCTGGCAGCGACCCGGAGCAGGTCCTCGGCATCTACGCCGCCGAGCTTGGTCACCGTCCGCTGAGGCACTTCGGCTGCCGGCAAGCTGGACCGCCGAGCCCGCCACGCCAGATCAGCCGGTACCTCGGCACCGAACTGATGTTGTCCCACGAGGACTCTGTCGCCCGATTCCTCGGACCAGCAGACCTCCCCGGTGGAGGCTGACGACGTCGCCGCAGTCGTGGAGGAGATCCTGGCCGACCCGGCCCCGCACATCGGCCGGATCTACGAGCTGACCGGCCCGCGCTCGGACGACATCGCCGCTATGGCGGCGGAGGTTTCCGCGGCTCTGGGAAGGCCGGTCAGCTATACCGACGTTCCACTGCAGGAATGGCTCGACAACGATCTCGGTTCGCTCGGGCTTCCGGACCACGTTTTCCAGCACATCTCGACCATGGCTCGGCTTCATGCGGAGAACCGGTACGATCGCACGGCGGACGGCGTGGAGCAGGTCACCGGGAGGCCCCCTTCAGGGGTAGCCGATTTCGTTCGCAAGAACGCCGGCCTGTTCACCGGCTGAAGCAGCTCACGTGGGGTTGCCCTGTGCATGGCCCCCACGGACCCGGTGCGGTCAGCGACAGCGGCAGCGGCAGCACTCCGTTCGGTGCTCGCGACGCGAGCAGAGCGCGCGAGTCAGTCGATCCCTGCGGCGGGCAGCCACCCCCGCAGCGCTGCCCGACCCACCTCCTCCGGCTTGTGCCGTCTGCCGGGCGGGGTCCCTACGTCGACGACCGTCCGTTCGCGGGCAGCATGCAGCAGCAGCGCGGCCGGCTGCCCACGGCCGGCGGTGCCGCGCCCGGACGTCAGCCGTTACGCGGCGGAAACGCCGACGCCCGCGAAGAGACCAGGAATTCACCGGTCGCGTCGCCGTTCTTGACATACAGCGGCACGGTGACTTTCGGGTTGGCGCCGTGGAACGCAAAGGTGAGCACGCGTTACACCGTGGCACTACACCTGACGTCGTACCGGCTCCTAATGTCAGCGGAATCACCGCCAACGGGGAAATCCGATATTCCGTGGGAGATGACCGATGAGTCGTGTGGTGCGCGCCGCCCTTGTCCAGACGAAGTGGACGGGTGACAAGGAGTCGATGATTGATCTGCACGAGCGGTACGTGCGTGAGGCAGCCGGCCAAGGTGCGCAGATCATCGGGTTCCAGGAGGTGTTCAATGCCCCGTACTTCTGCCAGGTGCAGGAGGCGGAGCACTACGACTGGGCGGAGCCGGTCCCGGACGGACCCACGATTCAGCGGATGCAGGCGCTCGCCAAGGAGCTCCGCATGGTGATCGTCGTCCCGGTCTTCGAGATCGAGCAGTCCGGTTTCTACTACAACACCGCGGCCGTGATCGACGCGGACGGAAGCTACCTGGGCAAGTACCGCAAGCACCACATCCCGCAGGTCAAGGGGTTCTGGGAGAAGTACTACTTCAAGCCGGGCAACCTGGGCTGGCCGGTCTTCGACACCGCCGTCGGCAGGGTCGGGGTCTACATCTGCTACGACCGGCACTTCCCCGAGGGCTGGCGTGCCCTCGGCCTCGCCGGCGCCCAGCTCGTCTACAACCCGTCCGCGACCTCGCGCGGCCTGTCCGGGTACCTGTGGCAGCTGGAGCAGCCTGCGGCCGCGGTCGCCAACGAGTACTTCGTCGCCGCCATCAACCGGGTGGGCGTCGAGGAGTACGGCGACAACGACTTCTACGGCACCAGCTACTTCGTCGACCCGCGTGGCCAGTTCGTCGGCGACGTCGCCTCCGACAAGGAGGAGGAACTCCTCGTCCGCGACCTGGACTTCGCGGTGATCGACGAGGTCCGCCGGCGGTGGGCGTTCTACCGCGACCGCCGCCCCGAGGCGTACAGCCCCCTCACCGAATCCTGACGTGAAGGAGAGAACTGGCAGTGGCTCGTACGGTGATACGCGGCGGACTGGTGATCACGGCAGCCGAGGAGATGGCGGCGGACGTCCTGATCGAAGGTGAGCGGGTGGTGGCGCTGGCTACCACCGGCAGTGCGGTGGCGGAGGGCTGGTCGGCGCAGACGGTGATCGACGCATCGGGGAAGTACGTCATCCCCGGCGGAGTGGACGCCCATACGCACATGGAGCTGCCGTTCGGCGGAACGTACGCCTCGGACACCTTCGAGACCGGCAGCCGGGCGGCGGCCTGGGGCGGCACGACGACCATCGTGGACTTCGCCGTGCAGAGCGTCGGGCGGTCGCTGCGCGAGGGCCTCGACGCCTGGCATGCCAAGGCGGAAGGCAACTGCGCCATCGACTACGCCTTCCACATGATCCTCGCAGACGTGACCGAGGACAGCCTGAAGGAGATGGACCTCCTGGTGGATGAGGGGGTCACCTCCTTCAAGCTGTTCATGGCCTACCCCGGGGTCTTCTACAGCGACGACGGGAAGATTCTGCGGGCGATGCAGCAGGGTGCGGCGGGCGGCGGCCTGGTGATGGTGCACGCCGAGAACGGCATCGCCATCGACGTCCTCGTCGAGCAGGCGCTGGCGGCCGGCCGGACGGATCCGCGGTACCACGGTGAGGCGCGCCGCGAGCTGCTGGAGGCCGAGGCGACGCACCGGGCGATCCGGCTGGCGGAGGTGGCGGGCGCGCCGCTGTATGTGGTGCACGTCTCTGCCGAGTCGGCGGTGGCGGAGCTTGCGGCGGCCCGCGACCGGGGACTCAATGTCTTCGGCGAGACGTGTCCGCAGTACCTGTTCCTGTCGACGGACAACCTCGCCGAGCCCGGGTTCGAAGGAGCGAAGTACGTCTGCTCCACGCCGCTGCGGCCCAAGGAGCACCAGGCGGCGCTGTGGCAGGGGTTGCGGACCAACGACCTCCAGGTGGTCTCGACGGACCACTGCCCGTTCTGTTTCGCGGGTCAGAAGGAGCTGGGCACGGGGGACTTCTCGAAGATCCCCAACGGCCTGCCTGGGGTGGAGAACCGGATGGACCTGCTGCACCAGGCAGTGGTGGACGGCCGCATCTCACGACGGCGGTGGGTCGAGATCGCCTCGGCGACGCCTGCGCGGATGTTCGGGCTCTATCCCCGCAAGGGAACCATCGCGCCCGGCTCCGACGCCGACATCGTGATCTACGACCCGGACGTGACGCACATCCTGTCCGTGACAACCCATCACATGAACGTCGACTACTCGGCGTACGAGGGCATGCGCGTGCGCGGCAAGTCTGCCACCGTGCTCTCCAGGGGCACGGTGGTGATCGACGACGGCACCTATCTGGGCCGGTCCGGCCACGGCCGCTACCAGACGCGCTCGACCTGCCAGTACCTCAGCTGACCCGAGAACCGGAGGTTTCCCATGGACATCGGCCTTGTGCTGCAGACCGACCCGCCCGCCTCGCTGCTGGTCGAGCGGATGAAGCGCGCCGAGTCGGCAGGCTTCACCCATGGCTGGACCTTCGACTCGGCGGTGCTGTGGCAGGAACCGTTCGTCATCTACAGCCAGATCCTGGCGGCCACCGAACGGATGGTCGTCGGCCCGATGGTGACCAATCCATCGACCCGCACCTGGGAGGTGACGGCATCACTGTTCGCCACGTTGGGCGACATGTTCGGCAACCGGACGGTGTGCGGGATCGGGCGCGGCGACTCGGCCATGCGCGTGGCAGGCCGCAAACCGGCGACGCTGGGGCGGCTGTCCGAGGCGATGCATGCGATCAAGGAGCTAGCGGAGGGCCGGGAAGCGGTGGTGGACGGCACCGCGATGCGCCTGCCGTGGGTGAGGGAGGGCGCCTCGCTGCCGGTGTGGATGGGGGCGTACGGGCCGAAGGCGCTGGCCCTGACGGGGAGGCAGGCCGACGGGTTCATTCTTCAGCTCGCCGACCCCTTCCTCACGGAGTGGATGGTCAAGGCGGTACGGAACGCGGCCGCCGAGGCCGGACGGGACCCGGACGAGGTGACGATCTGCGTGGCGGCGCCCGCGTACGTCACCGACGACGACTCTCCCGGGGCCCTGGCACACGCCCGGGAGCAGTGCCGCTGGTTCGGCGGCATGGTCGGCAACCACGTCGCCGACCTGGTCGCGCGATACGGCGAGCACTCGGCGAGGGTGCCGGAGGCGCTCACCGCGTACATCAAGGAGCGGCAGGGGTACGACTACCGTCACCACGGCCGCACCGGGAACCCGGACACCGCGTTCGTGCCCGACGAGATCGTGGACCGGTTCTGCCTCATCGGTCCGCCCGAGGCACAGACCGCCCAGTTGAAGGCGCTGCGCGACCTGGGCGTGGACCAGTTCGCGGTCTACGCCATGCACGATGCCGTGGAGCCGGTCATCGACGCCTACGGCGCCCACGTCATCCCCGCACTCGGCTGACCGCTCCGGCCGGAGCGGAGCACCTCCGGCGGCCCAGCGCCGTGCACGCCGGGTTTCCTCCCGTCCCCCGTGCGAGATCTCGCGAACCGAGGTGGCCGTACATGTCCGCTGCAACTCCCGTGCCCTCGCCTTCGGCGGCCCAACTCACCCACCCCGACGGCCGCGTCGAACTGGCTGACGGCGTCTCGCTCAGCGACCCCGACTTCGCCAACGCCGACCTGCGGCCGGTCCCGGTGGAGCGCAGGCACTGGACCACCTACAACTTCCTGGCCCTGTGGGTCGGCATGGCCCACAACATCCCCTCCTGGACCCTCGCCTCCGGTCTTGTGGCGATCGGAATGGACTGGAAGCAGGCGGTGTTCACCATCGCCCTGGCCAACGTCATCGTCCTGATCCCGATGCTGCTCACCGGCCATGCGGGCACCAAGTACGGCATTCCCTTCCCTGTGTTCGCCCGCGCCTCCTTCGGGCTGCGTGGCGCCAACCTTCCCGCGCTGGTACGGGCGGCCGTCGCCTGCGCCTGGTTCGGCATCCAGTCATGGATCGGCGGCGAGGGCATCTTCCTGCTCGCGGGTAAGCTCTTCGGGCACGGCTGGCAGACCGCCTCCGCCGTCGGCGGCTTCCCGTGGACGCAGTGGCTCTCCTTCCTGCTCTTCTGGGTTCTGGAGATCATCGTCATCCACCGCGGCATGGAGACGCTGCGGCGCTTCGAGAACTGGGCAGCGCCGTTCGTCATCGTCGGCGCCCTGGCGCTGCTGGCGTGGATCACCGTCAAGGCAGGCGGCTTCGGCCCACTGCTCCACCAGCCGTCCAAGCTCGGCTGGGGCGGCAGCTTCTGGAAGGTCTTCTTCCCCTCTCTGATGGGCATGATCGGCTTCTGGTCGACGCTCTCCCTCAACATCCCGGACTTCACCCGGTTCGGCGGCAGCCAGCGCTCCCAGATCCGCGGACAGGCGCTCGGGCTGCCGACCACCATGACACTCTTCGCGCTGCTCTCGGTGCTGGTCACCTCGGGCTCACAGGCCGTCTACCACACCCCGATCTGGGACCCGATCGCGCTCGCCGCCAAGATGAACAGCGTCGCGGGCACCCTCTTCGCGCTGTTCACGGTGTTGATCGCCACCCTGTCGGTGAACATCGCCGCCAATGTCGTCAGCCCCGCCTACGACCTGGCCAACCTGCTGCCCAAGCTGATCACCTTCCGCACCGGGGCACTGATCACCGGCGTGGTCGGCATCGCCATCATGCCGTGGAAGCTGATCTCCAACCCGCACATCTACATCTTCACGTGGCTGGGCGTGGTGGGCGGTCTGCTCGGCACTGTCGCCGGCATCCTCATCGCCGACTACTGGATCGTGCGCCGCACCCGCCTGGAGCTGGACCAGCTCTACACCCCCGGCGGCAGCTACTGGTACGCCTCCGGCTGGAACTGGCGGGCGCTTGTGGCCTTCGTCGTCGGCGGTCTGCTCGCCGTCGGCGGCTCGTACGGCGGCCCGTTCCCGTCCGGCGGCATGATCTCCTTCCTCAAACCGCTTGCCGACTACGGCTGGGCGGTCGGACTCGCCTGCGCACTCGTGCTCTACACCGGTCTGACACGGCTGGCACCGGCCGGGCAGATGGCGGGCGGGCCGACCCCGGCCGTGCGTTGACAGCACCACGCGGCGAGCCGCAGGCCGTCCGGTTCACTGGGCGGACTCGGGGCCGGCGGCCCGCTGCGCCTGGTGGGCGAGCAACGCGACGTACAGCGACGCCACCTGCTCCCAGTCGTCCAAGTCGATCCCGAGCAGCGTCTCGATGGACTCCAGACGCCGGTAGAGCGCGGGCCGGCTGATGTGGTGCGCCTGCGCGGCGAGCGACTTGTTGCGGCCCGTCTCCAGATAGGTGCGCAACACGCCAAGGAGCGTCCTTTTCTCCAGCAGCGGCCCGAGTTCGCGTTCGATGAACGCCTGCAACTGCGGCTCGTCGCGCAGCAGCCGCACGAGCCCGCGCAGCCGTACGTCCCGCAGCCGCGCCACGGGAGCAGCCGGCGGGCCCGCCACCGCGGCGTCGGCGACATGCACCGCCTCGACGAAGGAGCGCCGCACCTCGTCGAGGGTCGTACACCCGAAGCCCGCGCCGATCACCGCCGCCGACTCCCGGACCGCCAGCCGCTCGTGGACCTGCACCGCGACCCGCTGCACGGCGGCGTCGACGTCGTGGTCGAAGGCGATGCTGAGCAGCACCGCGGCGCCGTCCGGTCCGATGCGCCCCGCCAGGCCCGCCACCGCGGGCTCCTCGCCGAGGATCCGGTCGATCAGCTCCGGCAGCTGCTCCCGGCCGGCCGTCCCCCGGTTGCCCGGCAGCCGGACCACCAGGGGCACGAAGACGCGGCGGTTCACCGGAAGGCCGGCGGCCCGAACCCGGGTGAGCAGCTGCTCCGGCCTCGCCGTCCCCGAGGCAAGGTCGGTGAGGAGCGACTCCGCCGCATGCCCTTCCCAGCCACGGTCGCCCTCCCCGAGCAGGCGGTGCATCGCCAGCGCCTCCGCAGCCCGCCGGGCCAGCACCTGGCCGGACTCCTCCGAGCCCTGGTAGCCGAAGAGGACCAGCCGCCCCCACTGCCGGCCGCGCGCCTCCAGCGCCGCCACAATCCAGCCGTCCGGGCCGACGGTCACCGGCTCGTTGCGCACCAGATCGGCCACCTGCCGGGAGACCCGGTCCCAGTCACGCAGCAGCTCGCTCAGCGCGTTCTTCTCCCCGGCGGTGGCGAGCACCCGGTGCGCCAGGTTCACCAGCACTGCCGGACAACCGCTGTACGAGGCGATCTCGTCGAGCAGCTGCTGCAACGAGGCGCCGGAGAGGTTGAGCGCGGTGAGCGAGGAACGGATCCGCTCGGACAGGTTGAGCGCCGCGAACCGGCCGTGCACCAGCCGGGAGTGCACCTCCTCGGTGAGCCGGGCGAACGGCGCCGGTCGATGCAGGACGATCAAGGGCAGCCCGCAATGCTCCGCTGCGCGCCGCATCGCGGGAGGCGTGGTCCGGAACGCCCGCCCCAGGCCCAGCAGCACGGCGGCAGCGTCAGCCTGGTGCAGCGACTGGACGTAGGCCACCTGGGCCTGCTCGTCCCCGGCCAGCAGGACGCCCGTGGTCAGCAGCATCTCCCCGCCGGTGAGCATGACCCCCACGTCGGTCGCCTCGGCCACGTGAATCCAGCGCACCCGGCGCCCCAGGTTCCCCGCACCGGCCACCACCTCGGGGCCCCATGGGGTCACCACGTCGAGGTCCAGCACATCGCGCACGGTCAGCGACGATGTGTGGGTGGGCGGTATGCCGATCTCTTCGCTCACGTGGGACGACCTCGCTGGTTCTGGCCGCGTCCGGCGTTGCCGATGGTGCCGATCTCGTGGAGTTTATGCTCCGACGGCGGGCGAGGCGCCGACCCGAAGAGGAGACGGAGGGCGGGCGCGTGGTTGAGCCGGACGTGGCGCAGGGCGCGACCAGGCGGCTGCCGGGTTGCGGGCGGCCGCCGATGATCCGTTCGCGCAGCTCGGCGTGGACCAGTTCGCGGAGCGCGGCCGGCGCGTGCGGCGCGTCTGCGGAACGGTTCCCCGAGCGTGTCGCCCGGCCGCTACGCCAGTGCGCGACAAGCCAGAGGACCAACTTCAGGCGGATCGGTTCTCCGCGCTGACCATCCAGGCGTGCTTCTCGAAGCAGTCGATGATCGCGTGCAGCAGGTCAGCGCACCAGCGCAGCCCGGACGATGCCGCCAGCCGATGCGTGCGCTTCGCCTCGTAGCCGTGAGTGCCGGTGGTGAGGTAGCGCATGCAGGCCGCGGCTCGGTCTCCACCGCGGAAGAGATGCCGGTGACCAGCTCGTCGAGCTGCCGGGCAGGCGCTCCCTCCCCCGGGGACGCCGTAGGCGCCGCAGGGGCCGAACTGGCGCGGGTGGCCCGCCATCAGCCCTCGCGGCCCTTGGTGTAGATGTCCTTGCACTTCACTTCGCCGATCTTCCGGCCCTCAGAGAAGAGGTCAACCCGCCTTTGATTCGCCCTCGAGATGGGACGCCGGAGAGCCCGCGACTGAGCCGTGCGAATGAATTTGACGGATGATCAGCTTTTTTCGGCGGGTTACCGACCACATAGCCGTAGCAGATGCCGCACGATTAGGCCCGCAGGAGCGTATTCAGAGGATGGTGAGCTTTGTGAGAAGAGTCGCGCAGGCCGTGACCGTCGTCGGCACCTGTGGGCTGGTGATGTGTGGCGCCGGAACCGCGCACGCGCAACCGGCGCCGCAGCCGTCGCCACAATCCCTGCTCTCCTCACTGGTGGGTATCGACGTGGGCACGCTGGGCAGGATGGTCTCCGGCGTACTGTGCAACAACCACCTCGTCGACTACAACTACAAATCACCTGTGAGCAGTTCTCCACACCCCTGCATCAACGGCCCGGCGCACAGCGACAACCGCCTGAACAGCGGGAATTTCTCCAACCAGGGAAATCCCTATCACACCGGTAACATCTTGGACGTGAACGGTCCGGCAGACAGCGGAAACAGCCAGAACAGCGGGAACTTCCTCAACCAGGGGAACCCCACCAGCAGCGGGAACCTTGCGAACACGAACGGTTCCACGAACAGTGGAGACTCCGTCATGGGCGCTCACGCCGATCCGCCCCCCGGCGGTGCCGCCCCCGCCGGGGGGTTGTCGCAGGGTGCGGCCAAGCCGCCGCAGGAGGTGCGGCAGAAGGCGAGGGGCCGCCACTGACCTGATCACGCTCGCCTTGGACGCCGTCCGTGCTCGCCCGGAAGGACTGGCCAGGCGATCACGGCGGTGTATCTGACCTGCGTCCTAGCGGACGGTTTGAATGTCCTTGGGGCCCTGCGGACCGTGGGTCTCGATGTGGCCGTTGGTGTTGCCGTTGGTGTTGGTGGGGCTGCCGCTGTCGTCGGCGGCGCCGGACTTCCACCAGAGGTTCTGGGAACCCCAGAGGTTGCCGCTGTTCACCGGCCCGTTGATGCACGTCCGGGAGGGCGACGAGCAGTGGAAGAAGATGCGGAAGTCGGCGATCGTGTCGCTGTCGATGGATTTCAACCCGCCGCCCCAGCCGCCGGAGCCAAAGCCGCCAGTGGGTGCGCGCTGGGTCTGGGCGAACGACGGTCCGGCCGCGGCCAGCAAAAGGCCACACGCTCCGGTTATCAAGGCGCTCGCGCGCAGGGTATTTCTCACTTTGACGCTCCTCGATTTCGGGGATTCACGGGGCACGGCACACCCATGCCACCGCATATAACCGGAACCGTCGAACAGATACCACGCCACGCACGCCATTCACTCGCTCGGGCCAAATATTTCACCCTGATGGACCAGAGCTCGAGTGGGTTTCACCCGTTCCACGTGCCGTAGTGAACCATGCTCTGCAGCGGCCGCCGTCCGGCCCGCAGATCGCGCTCGCGCTCCTCGGCGTCGTAACCGATCGCCATGGCGGCGATCGGCTCGAATTCGCCGGGGACACCGACAGCGTCCTTGAAAGGGTGAACGTGCCCCGGATGGATCCCGAAACAGCGCGCCGATGCCTTCGTCCACGGCCGTCAGCAACTGAAGTATCGCGGCCATTCCAGTCTCGAGGTGCGGACGGCACCGGCCCGCGTGCCCCGTCCTGATCAGTCCAGCCCTTGCCGGGCCGGGCGCAGCGCTGCACCTGGCTGTGATCCGTACGGACGTGCCGATCCGGACGCTGTTGTCGACCCGGCCTGCGCCAGGTGCGGGATTGACCGCTCGAAGCGGGTGACACCGCGGTCACGGACTCACCGCCACGCCATAGGGGCTGGTGCCGACCGTCACGGTTGCGACGACCTTCAGGCTTTTGGGGTTGATGACCGTAAGGATGCCCGCTCCCTGCTCCGTGACGTAGACCGCGCCAGAGGTGACCGCCAGGTTGAACGGGTCGGTGCCCGGGGGGCCCACGGCAACGGTGGCCGAGACGTGGTGGCTACGGGTGTCGATCACGGATACCTTGCCTGGGCCGAGATCAGCGACATAAGCCCTTGAGCCATCAGGTGCCAGCGCTACGTCGAAGGGGCCTTCGCCGACCGGGACGGTGGCGGTAACCGCCCGTGCGCCGAGTCCTACGACCGAGACGGTTGCTACCGCCTCGTTGGCCACATAGGCCGATTCACCGTCCGGGGTGACGGCGACGCCCACCGGGGAGCGGCCGGCAGGCACGCTGCGGACGACGCGTTGCGTACGGGTGTCGATGACCGAAACGCTACGCGATCCGGAGTTGGCGACGTAGGCCGTGGCACCGTCGCGGCTGATAGCGACGCTCACAGGGGAGACGCCGACCGGGACCGAAGCGGTCACCTGGTTGGTTCGGGTGTCGATCACCGAGACGCTGTCCGAACCGCCGTTGGCAACATAGAGGGAGCCGCCGCCCGGGCTCAGGCGGACAGCAGTGGGTTTGTTCCCTACCGGCACGGTGGCGGCGATCTTGTTGGTCCGGGTGTCGAGCACCGAGATCTTGGCCGATCCGTTGTCGGCTATATACGCGTACCTGCCATCCGGGGTGATCGCAATGCCTTCGGGCGCCGTGCCGGCCGGAACGGTCGCGAAGACCTTGTTGGTACCGGCATCGATCACCGAGACCGTGTTGTCGAGCTGATTGGTGACGTACACGCGGCCAACGACGCCCGCGAGCGGGGCGGCGGAGGGCGACGGCGGCGGCGATGCCGGGACGAGCCACGCGGTGAGGAGGCCGCAGGCCAGCAGCAGCCCGATGCCGACGAGGGCCTTCGCGCGCGGGCGGCCGTCGGTGTGGTTTCGGGTCGGGGTTCGCCGGGGGAAACGCATCTCGCCTCCTGGGCACTTCGCGGATCGTCGGTCTGTGGCCGGACCGCCTCCCGCACAACCGGCCCGGAAGAAGCAGTCAGGTCAGCAGCCCGCGGGCGAAGTAGTCCTGGTCGTCGCGCACTCCCGGAAGGGCGAAGAAGTAACCTCCTCCACGCGGACTGATGTACGGCACGAGCGCCTCGGCTTCCAGCCTGGTCTGCATGGCGATGTACGTGTTGAGCTCACGCTGGAAGCAGCAGAACACGTGCCCGAGATCCGGGCGGCCGTTCACGTCGGGACTGCGCTCGTAGTCGTAGCTGCGTCGCAGGATGGTGCTGGTCGACGCGGTCTGGGGGGTCTGAGGATTGGCCAGGCGGACATGGCAGTTCAGCGGGGTGATCAGTCCCTGCGGGTCGTTGGTGTAAATGGGATCGAACGTGTCCGGAGCGTCGTCGGAGAGGGCGTACAGGGGGGCGCCGCTGGTCTTGCGGCGTCCGAAGATCCGTTCCTGCTGAGCAAGCGGTACCCTCTGCCATGCTTCGAGGTAGAAGTGGACGACGCGCACCACCTGGTACGTCCCGCCCGCCGTCCAGGCCGGCTCGTCGGTGTTGGGCTGCACCCAGACCACCTTGTCCAGCTGGGCGGTGTTGGTGATGTCGGGGTTGGCGATGCCGTCCTTGAAACCGAACCAGTCACGGGGGATTCCGGTGGGGCGAGGCGGGTTGCGCTGGCAGTGGAAGCTCCATCGCTGCTTCAGCATGCCCTTGGTGTGGGTCAGGATGTCGAGCATCGCGTGCACGGTGCTGTCGCGGTGTCCGGCGCAAACTTGCAGCAACAGGTCGCCGTTAGACAGTTCGGGGTCCAGGTCGTCGTGGAGAAACGGCTTCATCCTCTTGAGTTGGACGGGTTTGCGGGCCTGCAGGCCGTAGCGCGAGTTGAACAAGCTCGCGCCGACGGCGGCGGTGATCGTGAGATCGTCCCGCACGACTCCGGGTCCCAGGATGCCGTTGTCCGCCGGCGGCGCGAGCGGGGACGCGTTCGGTTCGGTGCGGCCTGCGGTGAGCAAGCGGGCCCGCGCGGTCAAGGTACGGAAGAGCTCGATGAGTTCTGCGCGGTCCGAGGCTGTTGCGTCGAAGGAGGTGAACGCCCCGACCGTCTGGGGCGGGGTGGCGATGCCTGCCTGATGGTAGCCGTGAAACGGAATCAGATGCCCGGTCGTCCGGTCGCTGCCGCCTCCCCCCTGGGCGATAGCCTCATCGCTGCCAAGCAGGCTCCCGCCCGCCGCCCCGACCAGACCGGCGGCTGTGCCCTGAAGGATCGATCGTCGCGCGAAGAGACCCGCCGGACACCCTTCGCCAGTCCACCCGTCCGCCAGGGCAGAACCTATCTCGTCGCCCATGTTCTCCCTCTCACAACGAGCACGGTGGTGTGCACCTGTGACTTGGCACGATGCCTCGCCCGACCGAACCGTGTGGCTACGACTGGTGGCGGTCGCCTCCCATCAGCGTCCGGACTGCGACCGGCCGCACCCCAGTCGGAAGAGCCGGGGGCTCCCCTAGAGCACGTGTGGATAACCGACAGCGACATACGACCACAGTGAGTGCTCACCTGCATCCCGGGTGTGCCAGGCGAGTGTGGGGCTGGTGGTGCAGGCGCCGACACGGCGGCTCCACCACCGACGGCGCCCCCACACCTCTACCGAAGAGACAAAGGTCTTACCAGCCGCCGGCCGAGGAGTGGCAGCGCCGCTGAGCGGACCAGACCACCCTCGCCCCCGGGCCCCGGCGCTCGCCTCCATGCGCCCGGGGTCGGTTGGGTGCTCGGCCTTCAAGAGTGACGCAGGTCATTGCCATACCGCGCCATCTGCGCATGACTGGGATGTTCCGGCGCATCCTGCGGCGGAACGGATGGAACCATCACGCGGAGGTTACCCCCGTCATGGGTGAGCACGTGCACGTACGCGTCAATCACAGTCTCGGCGTGACCGAGGACGGCGAGCTGATCGAGATGTCCCGCTGCCGCTGCGGCGCGACGTTCAGCAGGACCTACCAGCCGCAGGAAGGCCTGCCCGAGGAGTGAGTCCGGGGACGGCCGCGTTCTGCGGTGGGGCGACGGCCGTGCCGGACCCGCCGTCCCCCGTCCGTCTCCGACGACGGCGGCGAGGGCGAGGGCGAGGAAACGTTGCCGGGTGCGGGCGAGCACTCCCGCCGGGGTTCTGCCACCGTGGTGTTCCAGGTCGCCCAGGCCGGACGACGACCTCAGGTGAACGGCGTCCTTCGTCACGGCCGCGGCCGGCACGACCATGGGGCTCGATGATCCGGCGGTCAGAAACGAGTCTTCAGGTGGTCCCGAGTGCGTCGCGCAGGAATGCGGTGGCCTGGTCGATTGCTCCTCTGGCGGCTTTGGACTGGCTGAGCGAGTTGAGCATCATGAAGTCGTGGACCGTACCGTCATAGCGCACCGTGGTGATCGGTACACCCGCGGCGCGGAGTTTGGCGGCGTATGCCTCGCCCTCGTCCCGCAGCACGTCGGCCTCGTCGACGATCAGCAGCGCGGGCGGCAGGCCGGTGAGTTGCTCGACGGTGGCGTGGTTGGGGGATGCGGTGATCTCCGCGCGTTGCTTCGGGTCGGTGGTGTAGGCGTCCCAGAACCACTCCATCAGCTTGCGGCTGAGGTAGTAGCCGGTCGCGAAATCCTCGTACGAGTCGGTGTCCATCGCCGCATCCGTGACCGGGTAGTACATCACGCCCGCGCGATCAGTTGAGTCCCTCAGAGTCCAACCTTCAGGCCTTGAATAATCTTATATGGGTATTTTAGCCGCATCTCGTGTCGGCCACCTGCTGCTGTGTTCGGGCACGACCCGCGGCGCGGCAAGGCCGCACCCGGGAACCGGGCATCCGTGCGCGGAATTGTCCGGGTTGACGGACAGCTCCAGTCGGCCTCGGCCGCTTCGCACTTCGCTTCCGCCGCGGCATCACGCTTCTGCATCCCGCGAACGTTGGCACTGCCCCGGCACACAGGCCGACTCGTCCGCCCTTCAGACCCGTCCCTATATCCATGGCCAATACCCACGGCCGCTGTCGCCGGAATCGCGGCGAGGAAATCTGCCTGGTGAATGCGCCTTAGGGATGGAAAACCTCCGTAGCGGCACCGTGCGCGTGAACTGGTGGTTAAGAGTCGATTGCCGGGGGGAATTGCTGGAATACCTCCGTTCTGGAACTCGGCAGGCCTGTGCCAACCGCTTCTGAGCCCACTTTTCCCGCGGAAATCGAGGTCACAGCCGTGCCTGGCCATTCACTGCCATATTCGATCTCGGATAACTGCCCCTATTCGCCGGACTTTCCCGATTCATCTCAGCCGGTTGACAGTGGCCGGATCGGCCGTGTCAGGCGGGCCGGCCGCCGGGCAGACAGGCGTCCGGCACCCGCCCTCCGGTGGTGCGGCGACCGGTGTCCCGGGCCGGGAGGTGGACAGTGCGGGTTGCCATGTCGAGCAGTGCCGGGCGGTGCGTGGTCATGACCACCGTCCGGCTCGCGACCAGCCGTTCCAGCGCGCCGATCACGAGCCGCTCGGCGTGTGCGTCCAGGCCCGAGGTCGGCTCGTCCAGCAGGACGATCGGTGCGTCGGCGAGCATCGCGCGGGCGATGCCCACCCGTTGGCGCTGCCCGCCGGACAGGCCGGTGCCGCGGGCCCCGAGCCGGGTGGCGAGTCCGTCGGGAAGGTGCAGGGCGAAGTCGGTGACGAGCGCGGCCCGGGCCGCCTCGGCCACTTCTGCGTCGTCGGCGTCGGGGCGCGAGTAGCGGATGTTGTCGGCCAGGGTGCCGGGGAACAGGTAGGTGTCCTGCAGTACGACCGCGACCTGTCGGTGCAGCCAGGTCTCCGGAAGCTCCGTGGTCGCGCGGCCGTCGATCAGCACGGAGCCGTGGGTGGCCTGGTACAAGCCCGCGATCAAGGCGAGGGAGGTGGACTTCCCGGCGCCGTTCGGGCCGATGAGCGCGACCCGTTCGCCCGGCAGGACAGTGAGGTCGAGGCCGTGCAGGGCGGGCCGGGATCCGTAGCACATCGAAACGCCCTGGAAGTCGATCCGGCCGGCGGCTCGGACAGGTAGCCCGGCCTCGCTCCGCGCCGGGCTGCACGGCTCGTCCAGGATTCCCAGGATGCGCTCGCCGGAGGCCTGACCCTGGGCGAAGGTGACTGAGAGCCGGGACAGTGACTTGATCGGCGAGACCATGCTGTTGAGATAGCTGACCGCCACCACCAGCTGGCCGACGCTCCACCAATGGTTCAGCACCCCGGATCCACCGGTCCACAGCAGCAGCGCGATGCCACCCGCAGTCGCCAGCTCCAGCAGCGGCACCCGGAGCGCCTGGACCCGGGTCGTGGCCAGTCCTGCTTGCAACGCGCCCTCGCTCTCCACCGCGAAGCGGTGGTCGTGCAGGTCCTGGCGGCCGAAGGCGTGGACCGTGCGGATGCCGTGCAGGGTTTCGGTGACGAGCGCGGCAAGGTGGCCCTCCGCCTCGCGTTCACGGCGTGCCGCCTGGTGGCCGAGTCTGCGGTTGCGTACTCCGATCAGGTAGACCAGCGGCATGCAGCCGATGCCGATCACGCCGAACCGCCAGTTCAGCCACAGCAGCGCGAATGCGAAGCTGCCGACCGAGAGCATTCCGGGAAAGAGTGTGGAGAACAGGGCGACCAGGCTGTCCTTGATCCGGCCGCAGTCGGTGATGATCCGGCTGGTCGACTCGCCTACTGCTTGCCTGTCGTGATAGCTCATCGGCAGACGCTGCAAGTGGGCGTAGGCGTCCGCGCGGATCGCCACGCTCATCCGCTCGCCGATGCCGTTCATCACCCGGTCGCCCGAGTAGTCGAACGCCCCGGAGACGGCGGCGGTCAGCAGCACTGCCCCGGCCGCGGTGGCGAGCATGGCCGCCTTGCCGGTGCCGAAGGTGCCGAGCAGTTGGGTGAGCGGGTTGTGTGCGGAGGTCGCGCCGAGCACCCGGTCGACGACGGCGGCAATCGGCCACGGCGTGGCGAGGTCGGCGAGCATCTCGCAGATCCGCAAGCCCAGGCCGAGTGAGAGCATGCCGAGGTACGGCGTGCTGTAGCCGCGGAACCGCCACAGTACCTGCCTCTGGTCCGCGCGCCGCATGCCCTGGGTCCTGGTCCGGGTCACGACAGGACCTCCGCCGGAGTCGGCGCCGGTCCGGGCGCCGGACCGGCGTCTGACGCGCCGTCCGCTGTCTGTGCAGGCAGCGCTGTGGAGCGGCCCTGCATCCGCGCCCGTAGTTCGCAGTTGCGGCCGTAAGGGAGGATGCCATGGTCGGCCATGGCGGCGGTCACCGTCGGGGCGATGGCCGGATCGGCGGCGAGGAGCTCGCGCAGCAGCTGGGAGAAGCGGGACCGCCGTCGCTGTTCCTCCGTCACCTCTCCCTCATGGCTGCCGAATCGGTTCATCGCTGTGAACAGGGCGCGGGTGAAATCGGCGCTGTCGGCCTGGCGTACCCGCTCGTGTGCCGTCCACAGGGCGGACGCCCACACGGTGCCATTGGCGTGTGCCTGGCCGCCGCCCGGACACAGCCAGGCCGCGGTCCAGCGGGCGTCCAGACGTCGGCGGCGCGGGTCCCACGGCGGCACGTGTCCGCGGTGCCAGCCGTAGATGTCCGGCGTGCCGAGCAGTACGGCGGTGATGAAGTCGGCCGTGCCCTCGTCGAGGGCGACCTTGCCGTTGTGCTGGTCGAGCGGCGGGCGCAGCCGGTTCGCCCGGAAGTCGGCGGTGTGACGGCAGATGTGGTGACCGACCTCGTGGTAGATGATCGCCGGATTGTGCGTGGGCACGTGGAAGTAGCGGGGCCGCCGGGGATCACCGTCCTCGATGAAGCGGCGACCGGTGCCCAGATGGATCTCGCCCCCCGTCTCCGGCAGGTCGGGCTCCGGCGGCGACGCCGCTCCGGGCAGACGGTAGTGCCCGCCTCCCCATCCTCGGCCGAACACGGAGTGCGGGCCGATCCGGATCAGCAGGGGCGGAAGCGGCCGGTCCAGCAGCCGGGCGGCCAGACCCAGGGCGCGCGCCGCGTGATACGCAGTGTTGGTCACCCCGAAGCCGCGGGCCTGGTGCTCCGCCTCGGGCCCGGCGAGCGGGCCCCCGCCCGCCGCCGGGCCGAAGAGGCACGCCTGCGTACCGGCACCGCCGAAGAGGTCGTCGCCACGTTCGTCTCGTACAGTCAGCCCGGCCAGCGTCAGCTCAGCGGGCCCGGTCACGGTCGCGTCGAGGTCCACTTCGGCCAGCAGTCCCGGCCCGGTACGGCGGTCCGTACGGGGGTGATCCCCCATCAGGTAGGCGGCGACCCTCATCATGTCGTCGGAACCCGGTCGGCGAACAGATCCAAAGCCGCGCCACCGGCCAGCTGGGAAGGCGAGAGCACCGGAAGTCCCGTGACCACCGCCGCCTCCCGGGACGCCAGCGGGCTTGCCGTGATCAGCCCGCTGACCGCCAGCACCGGCACCCCGGCCGCACGGAGCAGGTCGACCCCGGAGCATGCGGCGAGCGCGTCACCCACCGCGAGCACCGCCCCACGGCAGACAGTCGGCAGGTGGCCGATCAGCCGGCGTGTCTCCGCCTGCAGCAAGCCGTCCGCGATCTCCAGCACGATCGCGTCGGCACCGTCCTGGATGAGCGCATCGCGCATCGCCGCCATCGTCCCCAGCAGCCGCTCAGGCGGATAGCCGAACGTCGAGGACATCCCGAAGTCGAGGAAGTCCACAACATACCGGGCACCGGCGTCGATGTAGGTCCAGCGGTCCTTGCCACTTCCGGAGCCGGTGACCTTCGCCGCCCCGGCGACCAGACCGGCGCGTGTCCAACCGCTGATCAGCCCCGCCGCCGTGGTCGTCTTCCCGGAATTCATCGACGAGCCGACCACCGCGACCGCCAACGGTTCGCTGCCGGAGAGCGACTGTGGCGAGGACGGCGGCCTGGGCCGTGCGAAGTGGTCCAGCGACACGGGCTGATCGTTGTCGTCCGTCAACGGTCCCAGGACCTCCAGCTCGGTCGGCACCGGGCAGTTGGTGTGCCAGGAGACAGCGGTGCCGATCACTCCGCCCGCGGTGAGCAGGTGCGCCTTCGGCCCGGGCCGGTGGTAGCCCTCGTAGAAATCGGTGGCGTACCGGTTGCCGCACGCGCCCACCACCAGATCGCCAGGGTGGAGCTTCACCCTGCGGCCATGCGCGTCCTCCAGATGCTCGTGGGCCCCCACGCTGGTGACCTGAGCCACCACCAGATCGCCGAGCCGGGGCGGCGCGGACGGCCAGCCGAGCTGACACCGACCCGGATTGGGCACAGTGCGGGTGACATAGCTCCACTTCATGGTGAACAGGTTCCTCATTGGTACTCCCAGCAGGCCCTCAGCCTCGGCGGTGAGGAGCCCTTCGTTGTTGACGGAATCGTCGGGTCGGCTGCGACGGCACGCGGCCGTCGCGGCGGTAATGGTCGGGGCGGTGGCCGTCTCGACGCCGGACGGCGGCCTGCGGCACGACGGTGGTGGCCACTTGCGGCCGCCGGTCCGACACCGCCGGGAGGCGCGTTGCGGCGGCAGGATCACTGGTCGCCCCTTGTACTGCTCGCCTGGCCCGGTCTGGGCCCTGGCCGGTGGAAAGGTCGCTGCGGTGCCGGGCCGCTCCGTGATGGGACGTCCTCTTGCGGCTGGGCACTGCTGCGTTGTCGCATCGCGGCTGCCTGCCAGGCCGCCAGGAGCAGCAGGGTGCCGGTCTCGGTGAGGATGCTGAGGAGGGCCTGCGGGGCGGGTTGGAGGCCGTGTTCGGTGAATCCGAATACGCCCACGGTGCGGGAGGCGGTGAACCCGGCGAGCGCGCCCAGCGCCACCCCGGCCGCCGCAGCCCTCAGCAGCAGCGGTGCCGCGAACAGGATCAGAACGGCGACCGCGAAGGAGGCGCTTGCCTGGAGCAGGAACAGATCGCCGACGATGTGGATGAAGCGGTACTCGCCGAGGTAGAGCTGGGCGTGGATGTACCCGCTCGCAGCGAGCGTGGCGACGATGGCCAGACGCAGTGCGATGGCTACGGCTCTAATGGTGTTCATGCCAGCCTCTCGTCCTTGACCGCCAGCGCCTCGGTGCCCTGCCGGAAGCCGACGGAGCGGATACCGAGCGCGCCCTTCAGCTTCCCGGCCGGGAGCACCTGGGGGACCGGGCCGGGGCCCTGCCCCGGCTTGGGCAGCGGGTAGGCGGTGGTGGTGGCGGAGTGGAAGGTGACGTTGCCCTCCGTCTTGGTGAACAGCTGATGGACGTGCCCGTTGAGACAGGTAACCGAGGAGAAGCGGCGCATGAGCGCGAGCACCTGCAGGGCGTCGTCCGTGCTCCAGCCCCACTGCGGATACATGGCGAAGAGCGGAATGTGGCTGAACACCACGATGGGGGTGTCGGACGACAGGCCCGCGACGTCCTTGCGGACGAAGTCGATCTGCTCGTTGCCGAGGTGGCCGAGTGCCTCCAGATTCAGGGTGTTGACCAGCGCGATGAAGTGCACGCCATGGGTGTCGAAGCTGTACCAGCCGTCGCCCAGCGTGCCCTGGCCGAACCGTTGCCGGTAGGCGCGGCCTGCGTCGCCGATCGAGTCGTGCTCGCCCGGCACGGTGAACACCCGTTCCGTGCGCAGTCCGGTCATCATCTGCTTGACCTGGTCGAACTGGCCCGCCGTGGAAAGATGGGTCAGATCACCGCTGTGCATAACGAAGTCAGGCCTGAAGCCGAGAGAGTTGACCTGGTTGATCGCCTCGGCGAACGTCCCGGCCACATTCATGTTCGCCGGGCCCTGGAATCCGATATGACTGTCGGAGATCTGCACAAACCGCAGCGCGCTGCCGCTGCCCCCTGCGGCAGCCGCAGCAGCGGTGCCCGGGGTGCCGGCGACATGGCTGATCACCTCTCCCCCGGCCACGGTCAAGACCACGGCACCGCCGAACCATCCTGCATGCCTGATAAGTTGACGTCGAGTCATCCCATGTTCGCCAGCCGGCTGCTCGAAGCCGACGTCCAGTGTCTCGTCGTGCGCATCGGGGTACTCGTTCATCGGGTCACCTCCACGGTCGCAGTCATGAACGGATGGATGCTGCAGAAGTAGGCGTAAGTGCCAGGCTTGGTGAACGTGTAGCTGTACGTGGCGCCGGTAGTCAGCGGAGCCGACTTCAAGGGCCCACCCGAACCAGCACTGGTGACGGTGTGGGCATCGCCGTCCTGGTTGGTCCAGGTCACCGTCGTGCCCACCTTGACCTTCAGCACGGCCGGCGAGAACGCGAAATTCTTGATCGACACGGCATTCCCGGCCACCGGCACGTTCGGCGCACCGCCGGCCGGAGAACTCGCGGGCATGCTCATGCTGGGCATCGCAGAGGCGCCCGGTGCGGAACTCGACGCTCCCCCCGTCCCGCTGGCACCGGGCATGCCGGCCTGGCTCTGGCCCGGGCCGGGCGTGATGCCGGTACTGCCGACCCCCACAGAGGAGGAATGCGACGGCCCGCCGCACGCACTGAGCAGCCCCAGTGTGCTGACGACGGCGGCGACAGCCAGGCCGGCCGCGACGCGCGACCGCCGAGGAGATGGACGAACGTTCGAGTGCATGGTTCTCGGTCCTTACTGATCGGATTGCTCTGTAACGACATGCGCGGGAGCGAAGACATAGGCCGGAGCCGGTCAACGGCGGCTATATGACGTGCAGTCGAGCGATGGCTGTCGCCCGCACCTCGCGCTTCTCACTCTCCGGCCGGCGCAGTGCCGGCGCCCGATCCGCTCACGTGTACGCATGACACACGCTGGAGCCGCGGTGGCCGATCTCACGGGAGGGCGCGGCGCAGGCAGGCATGGCCGCCGGTCGAGGGGGCCGGCGTGGGGCGGCTGGTCGCCGGGCAGCGCAAAGATCCTTGGTGCCGAGTTCCATCGATCCGGCAAGCCTCCGGGCTCACTCCCGGACGAAGCCACAGGGCGCGGCGCACGGGGGTCGCAGGGAACGAGCAGTTGCAGGGGTCGACTCGCAGCAGACGGTCCCCGCGCGGCGAGCGCCGCGCGGCCGGGCCCGGGTTGGCCAGGCCCCGGATCGTCCCTCGTGACGCGGTCGAGCATCCGGCCGGTGTTCCGCGCCGCTTCCGGGGAATCGTAAAGCTCCACGGGCTCCAGGTAGATGTGGCCTTCGTGCTCCCAGCCGCCGATCGCCCGCGCGCGGGGGTGCCGGCTGAGCAGCATGCCGACGGCGTAGCTGAACATGGCGAAGGTCGTGTCCGCCGGCAGCCGGACGCGGTCGGCTCCGGTTGCGACGGCGTAGCCGTTGCGCGCGTGGATACGTGTGCCGAGGCTGGCGCGGGCCGCGAATTCGCTGTGCTCGATGAGAGACTCGTACAGGCGCAGTACGTGGTGTCCGCACCGTGCATGCCCGGGCCGCCCGGCGGCGGCTTCGGTGTAAGGCGTAGAGACGAAGGCCGCAAGGGCCACGCCTGCTTCCTCCGGATGGTGAATCTCGTTCATCTGGCTCACTCCTTGCGGGGTGACGGGAAGAGGGGGGTCGTGGCCTGCGGCCTTGAGCCACCCCGTGAATACCAGCGCTTGCCCACTTCCACGGCCGGCGGAAGCCACACGGTTCGACTGATATGCACCTTTTTGCGATTGACCCCGCGGGCGCGCCGACCGCCTCGGGTCACCGGCCTTGCTCCGGCTGCCGGACGCCGCCTGCATCAGCGGCGACCGTCTTGCTGCAGCTGCAACGCGGCGTCGTCCGCTGCCGCTTCGGCAATGGCCCCGTCGGGCCGTGAGGTGCTCCCGTGCGCCGGTTCACCGGGGCGGGCAAGGGGGCGTAAGGATGCCGGTGGACGAGCCGGGTCTGGTAGACGACCAGGACCACGAGCAGGGCAAACAGTGCCGCGGAACCCCATAGGGTGCCCCAGCCCAGGCCACCTTCGTCCGCAGGTTTGGTCAACGAATCGCCGCCGCCCGCGCCCAGCGGGCGCGTGAGGACGAACGCCAGCCAGAACAAGGCGGTGCCGTTGATGCTGGTCAAGTAGTGCGCCGCAACGAGCAACAGCATGATGCCGGCGATGACGAGGAATGCGTAGCGGAACCCCAGGCCGGCGTCGTCGGACAGCCAGTCCCCGCTGAACCTGCCCAACGTGTTCGAGGTCAGGATCGCGATCCAGTAAAGGATCTCGCCCTTGCGGCTGGCGATGTTCTCCACGTCACAGGTCTGCCCGGTCCGCCACCACACGAGGAAGACAACGCGCTGACACAGCCGGTGAATCCGCCCTGCTCGTCGAGCACCTTGTAGAGGCGCAGCACGTATTGTTCGCGCCGAGCACGCGTGGGTCCCTCGGCGGCGGAGGCTCCTGTGTACGGCGTTACAACGAACGTCGCAATCGCCACGGGTGCTTCGTTCAATTGGAGTACCTCGGACATCTCGGCTCACTCCTCGCGGGGTGGCTGGGAGGAGCGGGATCCCGGGCACCAGCGCTTGTCGAGTTCCACGGGTGCCGCACGCACCACGGTTCGGCAGATGCGCACCTTTTATAAGAAATCCTGGCAACGGCACCGGTCAGCGGAGGAGCTCGCCCCCGGTCCACACCAGCGCGACCTCACCGAGTCGCATGGCGTCCCTGGTCCGGGCCGCCGGAGGGCGGCCGCCTCGGCATGGCACCGTTGCCAGACGGGGCGGGGTCGAGACGACGCCGGGACTCTCTCCACACCCGGCACTTTTGCCGCAGTCCGTGACAGGGCAATCGCATTACGTAACACGACAAACGGCATGAAAAGCGTCATCATCGCCCTATGCCATGGAGTCTCCGGAAACACGGTCCAGTGACTGAGCCGGATCGCTCCGGGAGTCGTGTCTCTGATAAAGGGACCATTTCGAGTGCAGACGAGGAGCTGCTCCGCACGCTCTACGCCGAGCATGCCGAGCCGCTGTTCCGCTACGTCCTGCGATTGACCTCAGGAGACTGGCAATGGGCCGAGGACATCGTGCAGGAGACGCTGCTGCGGGCGTGGCAGCACCCCGCCGCCTTCGAACCGGCACGCGGTCCGGCCCGGGCATGGCTGTGCACGGTTGCCCGGCATCTGGTCATCGACGCCCGCCGGGCCCGGCGAGCAAGGCCACCGGAGGCCGACGGGGAGGCCCTGGAAAAGATTGCCGAGCGGGCGCCCGGCGAGGATCAGATCGAGCAGGCGCTGCAGAGCTGGGCGGTGGCCGATGCCATACGGACCTTGTCCCCGGACCACCGCGCCGTGCTGCTGGAGACGTACTACAGGGGCCGGACGATGGTCGAGGCCGCGGAAGTGCTCGGAATCCCGTTGGGCACCGTGAAGTCGCGAACGTACTACGCCCTGCAGGCGCTGCGGCTGGCGCTCCAAGAACGGGGCATCGAGCCGTGACGGCTGCGTGGAGGAGGTGCTCGGCATGAATGTGGACCATGAGGCCATCCGGCTGTCCCTGGGCGGGTACGTGCTGGGAACGCTGTCCCCCGCAGAAACGCAGGAGGTGCGCGCCCATCTCGCGGAGTGCGCCGAGTGCCGGGCGGAGCACACCAAATTGGCGGGACTGCCCACGCTGCTCGCGACGATCAGCGAGGCCGAAGCCGCGGGCCAGGCGGCGCCCGCGCCCAGCGAGGACCTGGCCGACCGGCTCGTGCAACGGGCCGCGGAAAGCGCGCGCCCCATCGCTCAGCCGCCCGCGCAGCCCGCCGTGCCCGCCGTGCCCGCCGTGTCGCAAGGGGCCGAGGACGGTCTGCTCGACCGGCTGCTGCAACAGGCCGCGGCCCGACGCCGTACGACCTGGCGACGGCAACTGGTCGGTGCCGCAGCCACCCTGGCGTTCGTCGCGGCGGCGGCCTCCGGCGGCACGTGGCTGGCGGCCGTGGAGTCCGCGAGCAGTCAAGTGGCGCAGCCCGGAGCGACCTCCCCGGCTCCGGTCCGCACCTTCTCCGGAAGCGATCCCACCACCGGCGTCTCCGCGTCGGTGAAGGTCTCGCCCGCCGCCTGGGGCAGCACCCTGCAGGTCTCGGCCAAAGGGGCGCCCGCCGGAGTCACCTGCAGGCTGCAAGCGGTCGGGATGACGGGTGACAAGGCGATCGGCGCCACCTGGCAGGCCGGCAAGTACCCGGGCGGAGCCACCATCACCGGGACCGTCCCCATGCCTCCCGGAGCGATCGGGCATTTCGACATCTACGCAGGCAACGGCCAGAAACTCCTCACGATCTCGGCGTGAGGCCGGCGGGCCCAGGCCGCGGACGCTCCATCAAGGGCTCAATCGCGGAAGCCGTCTTGACTAAGGGCGTCGTCTGCGACGGCGAGTGGCGCACGCCCAGGACATAGCGCCGACCAATGGGCGCAATTGCTAAGAAATCTGATGAGTGAGACAAAATTACCGAACCGCGTAGACCCGCCTGCCGTGGAAGTAACTGAACACGGACTTTCGCGGAGGACGACCGAGATGCTCCCGTCCGGCCCCATTGCCTCCGCGCATCGACAGAAGAGCAGCGGACCATGTTTGAGACCGAATCAACCTTCAAGGGCGCACTGCTCCCACCGCCATGCCGCCACCACGCGCAGCTCACCCTGCCGGCGAAGGAGGCCCATGTCTCCGCCGCCCGTCACTTCACGGCGGACCTGCTGGAGTGCTGGAGTGTTCCGGAGAGGGAGAAGGACTCCGCCGTCCTTATCGTCGACGAACTCGCCGCTAACGCGGCCCGCTACGGCCACGAGGACATGACGCTGCTGCTGGCACTCGACCACCGCACCCTTCACATTGTGGTCATCGACTCCGGAACCGCCGTGGACCGCCCCAGTCGTGACATCGCCTCGGACGAACACGGCCGCGGCACCGGCATCGTCGAGTACCTCGCACAGTCGACCGAGGTCCACCAGACTCTGGGCGGCCGGGAAGTACGCGCCTGTCTTGAGTGCTCGGCATGACCGCTCCAGGGAGATCCCCTGTAGCCCGACCGTCGGGTGCGGGCCGTATACGGACCGGCGCATCGTCCGCGCCGGAACCGTTCGGCTCCGGACATCCCACCCGCCCGTCGGCCAGATGCCATTCCGAGGCGGTACCTGACATGCGCCATTCTCCTCACCAGAGGTCAGAGTCAGAGGGTGCGGAGGGGAAGACCTGGAAGCGCGGTGCGCCAGGTTCCGCCGGGAGCCTGGTGGCGCGGGCGGTGAAGCTGACCGCGTGATACCAGCCGCACAGCATGATCAGGTCCAGGAGCTGCTCCGGTCTGAAGCGGGTGGAGAGTCGGTCCCACAGCGCGTCGTCGAGGTCGTGGTGGGCGTGCAGCGCATCGGTGGCATCAAGGAGCAGCCGGTCGCGTCCGGCAGTCCAGCACGGGTCGGCACTGCTGCCGTGCGTCAGCGAGCGGATCTGCTCGGTGGTCAGAGTGGCCCGCTTGGCGAAGCGCGCATCGTGGACGCCCCATTCGTACTCGCAACCGCACAGGGCGCAGGTGCGGTCGATGACGATCTCACGGTCGCGCAGGGTGAGGCTGAGCCGCCCGCTGAGCTGGTATGAGCCCCAGTCGTGGAGCGCCTCGGCCAAGGCCACGTTGTGCGCGTAGGTGCGGAACAAGGCGATCGGCGGCTCGTCGCCCGGCATCATGCGCCGCAGGACCGCTGCGGCGTCCGGAGGGTAGGGGGCCTGCAGCGGCGGAATCCGGGCAGTCATCGGTCCTCCTCCGGGGCGGCGCTTCGCTTCTCAAAGCACTACCGGGAGGATAGTGTGTCGAAAATCGAAGCGCCAGCCCCCGTACGGAGGGAACCGCTCGGCGCGATGACGTCCCCCCGGATCAGGACACCCCGTCAGCGGTTTACCACCGGTCACCCGCCCATGGGCGCGCTGGACTTGTTCGGCCGACGGTGGACTGTGGGCATCATGCGGGAAACTTCGTGACCACGCCTTGGGGTTCCGCTCCCTGCAGCGGCAGTGGCGACCGGGTGTCATTCAGCGTCCTGCGTCAGCGCCTCACCGAGTTCCTCATGGCACACGCCGGGCAGGTCAATGCTCGAAGATGTCGGCGGCCTGTGCCGCGATCGTCCTGACGATCTCCGCAGCCGGCGCGGTGCGCGTCACGAGCCCCGTGGACTGCCCTGCATACAGGGCCATCGCTTCGAGATCACCGGATGCGTCCGCAGTCGGGATCATGTCGTCGTAGCGCAGGTGGCTCCGGCCATCGCGGGTGGTGGCCAACACCTCTCCTTCACCCGGTCGACGGGGACTCGGCAGTCGCCCCGCGCGTTCCCATTCGGTGATCGTGGAATTGCGGAGCGCACGGTGCAGTGCGTTGGGCCAACCGCCGTCGAAGCACCGCGTGTACACCGTGTCCGACTCGGTCGCGCGTAGTACACCCGCGCGGTAGCTCTCGTGCGTGTTCGCTTCGAGAGCGGCCAGGAATCGGGTACCGAGCCACCCGGCCTGCGCGCCCAAAGCCAGGGCGGCGGCCAGGCCGCGCCCGTCCCCGATGCCCCCTGCGGCGATCACGGGGACGGGGTGCACCGTATCTACCACTGCGGGCACCAGCGCCATCGTGGCGACCCGCCCCCGCACATGGCCACCGGCCTCCCACCCCTGGGCGACGACGACATCGACTCCGGCGTCGACCGCACGGCGCGCTTCGTCGGTACTTCCGACGGTGTGCAGATGCAACGCGCCCGCGGCGTGCACCCGCTCGTTCACGGAGGCCGGGTCGCCCCAGAACGTGGAAATGATCGGCACACCTTCCTCAAGACACGCCGCCAAGACGTGGTCGACGGGAAAGTCCAGCACCAGGTTCACCCCGAAAGGGCGATCGGTGAACCATCGTGTGCTACGTATGCGACGCGTCGCCTCCTGAGGCGTGACCCATGTCAGTGCGAGCGTCCCCAGGCCGCCGGCCCCGCTTACGGCGGCGGCCAACTCCGCGGTGGTGGCCGATCCGATGGGCGCCTGGATGATCGGTGTCGAGATACCCAGCATCCGGCACACCTGCGTCATCAGGGTAGTCGGCACAACAGCCCCTTTCGTATCGTTTTCCGAAGCGATCGCCGATGGTAGCGTGTCGTAATTCGAAGCACCAAGCATTGAGAGCTGGACGTCCCGCCATGGCCACACCAAGACCTGGAAAGCCCGTTCGCGGCTCGAGCACCGGTCGCCCCCTCATGGCCGCGCTCGATCTGTTCGGACGGCGGTGGAGTCTGCGCATCTTGTGGGAGTTGCGCACGGGACCCCTCGGATTCCGTCCCTTGCAGAAGCAGTGCGACGACATGTCCTCCAGCGTGATGCGGCAGCGCCTGACCGAACTGCTGGATGCGCAGGTGGTTCACCAACTGCCCGACAGCCGCTATGCGCTCACCCCGCTGGGGCAGGAGGCGTACCAGGCGCTTCGCCCGCTCGTCCGGTGGGCCGACCGGTGGGCCGCAGCGATGGACCCGCAAGGGGCGGACCGCACCGACGACCCGCCACCACCAACAGAAAAGACTTCTAAGCCTGGCTCCACCGGTGGGTGATCGGGTGTCGGCTGCTGGCGATGGATGGGTCTTCGGCCTTGTTGTGGGATTGAGGGCGTGGGTGATCTGCCGGCCTGCCGCGCTCGTAGCCCAGCCGGGCAGGTGAGCTCGCGCAACGCCTGCCACGCCGTTGCGCAGGGCGGCGTCGCCGTTCAGGCCGGAACAGCGAGGCCCCTGGACAGGCGTGATCGGACGGGCTACCGCGGCGGCAGCACGGTGAGCACGCGTTCGATGAAGGCTTTGAAGTCCGTCATGAAGTCGCTCAGGAACTTCTGGGTGGTCGGGTCGGTGACCTCGCCGTCGTCGCTGAACAGGCCCGGGGTGAACTGGATGTAGCCTTCGGGGGCGTTCATCTGCGGGGAGTTGCAATAGCTCAGGACGGACCGGAGGCTTTGCTGGGCGACGGCGGTGCCGATCTTGCCTGGGGAGGTGCCGATCACCGCGGACGGCTTGTGGGTGAAGGAGTTGGTGCCCCAGGGCCGGCTCGCCCAGTCGATGGCGTTTTTCAGGGCGCCGGGGATGGACCGGTTGTACTCGGGGGTGACGAAGAGCACCGCGTCCACAGCGGCGATGGCATCCTTGAGGGCTTTGCCCTCGGGCGGGTAGTCGACGTCGAGGTCGTGGTTGTACAGCGGGAGGTCCTTGATGGGAATCTCACGGAACTCCATTCCCGGCGGCGCGACCCGCATCAGCGCCTTGGCGAGGATCCGGTTGATCGACTTCGTCGACAGGCTTCCGATGATGTAGCCGACCGTGTACGTGGTCATACGCGTTCCCTGCCCTCCGTCCAGGGAGTGACCGGCCGCCTTGCCGGGCCGGAGGTCCGTTCGCAACGTATCCCGGGCGGCAGGCCCTTGCGACCGCTCCGGCGCGTCACGGCAGCCCTCCGCCAGCCCCTCCCGACGGTGAGGGGGACGCCCGGCCGCGGTGGTCCTCGAGAACGATCGCCCGGCTTGGCGGGCGGCGAGGGCGCGGCCGGTGAGCGTGGCAGCCCGCGGTCCAGTGGTCGGCCACCGGGCGTACACCGTCCGGGGGCTGCGCCCGGGAGTGACCGCGTGGGAGTGACCGCGCGGGATGGCCGGGAGGAGGTGCGGGACGCAGGCGGCTGACGATGCGACCGATGCCCACCCCGCCGATCGGGTGGCCCCCGAGCCTACCGATGAAGCGCAAAGCGACTTCTCCAGGTGATGAACGAAGATCACGACGGCCGTCAGCCGGGCCGGCTGGGTGTGCGGCTTCGGTCTGGCCGACTGGTTCATGCCTAGCATGCCTGTCGCCCGCCTCCGGCGGCTCAGACGTCATCGGCCTCTCTCGGTTCCCTTCACGGGAAGATCATGATCCGGCTGTCGACGCTCTCCTTCACTGAGCCACGCCTGATCGGCGGTCACGCTTGTCCCAGGGGGCAGCCGGCGCCTTGCCCGCCCCCGAATGAGCCCGCCGGCCCGACCTCGGCACCGGCCGACCGGCGCGGGAGGGAGGTGACCCGGGTATCCCCGTAGCGGGCCGGCGCGTCCGCCGGTACGCGGATCGGGTTGTCGAGCGTCAATCCGCCGACGAGGGAATCAAAGCTATCCGGTCTCTGTTAGCGTCGATATATCATCGCTAACGCGATTGCGTTGGCACCGCTACCACCATGTGAAGGGATCACTCTGTGAACACCCGCAACCTTGGCACCACCGGCCCCGCCGTCTCCTCCTTCGGCCTCGGCTTGATGGGCATGTCCGACCTGTACGGCCCGGCCGACGACGCCGAATCCATCGCCACCGTCCGCGCCGCCCTCGACGCAGGGATCACCCTGCTGGACACCGGCGATTTCTACGGCATGGGCCACAACGAGATGCTGCTGCGCGACGCCCTGCGCGGCCGCAACCGGGACAACGCCGCCATCAGCGTGAAGTTCGGCGCCCTGCGCGACGCCGACGGCGGCTGGATCGGCTACGACGCCCGGCCCGACGCGGTGAAGAACTTCCTCGCCTACTCCCTGCGGCGGCTGGGCACCGACTACATCGACATCTACCGCCCCGCCCGCCTCGACCCGAACGTGCCGATCGAGGAGACGGTCGGAGCCGTCGCCGACATGATCAAGGCCGGACATGTCCGCCACATCGGACTGTCCGAGGTCGGCGCCGACACCCTACGGCGCGCCCAGGCCGTCCACCCCATCGCCGACCTGCAGATCGAGTACTCCCTGCTCTCCCGCGGCATCGAGGAGAGCATCCTGCCCACCGCCCGCGAGCTGGGCATCGGCATCACCGCCTACGGCGTGCTCTCCCGCGGCCTGCTCTCCGGCCACTGGAACCGCGACCGGCAGCTGGCCGCCGGCGACTTCCGCGGCATCAGCCCCCGCTTCCAGGGCGAGAACCTGCACCGCAACCTGGCCCTGGTCGAGGCCCTGCGCCAGGTCGCCGAGGCCAAGGGCGCCAGCGTCGCGCAGATCGCCATCGCCTGGGTGGCGGCCCAGGGCTCCGACATCGTCCCTCTGGTCGGAGCCCGGCGCCGCGAACGCCTCACGGAGGCCCTCGGCGCCGAAGCCGTCACGCTCACCGCTGACGACCTCGCCGCCATCCAGCAGGCCATCCCTGCCGGGGCAGCCGCCGGAACCCGTTACGCCGCCCCGCAGATGCACCACCTGGACAGCGAACGCTGACCACCCCCGGGCCGTGGCGGGGCCGGAGCGGACCCCGGCCCCGCCACACATCAGTAGGAGACCTGCGTCGTCGTCGCCCTGCTGTTCGGCATCATCAAAGGCCCGGCCATGGCCTGGACGTCGACCCACGTCCTGGCCGCCTTCGCGGCATCGGTTCCGCTGCTGTCCGGCTTCGTCGGGTATGAACTACGCGTCGAGAATCCCCTGATCGACCCGCGCCCGTTCCGGGCTGCCGTCGCTGAGGGCCGGAGCGTTGGGCATCATCACCTCGTTTTTCAACGCTCCCAGCGCCGGGCCACCGCCGTGGCATCTGTACCGGATGCGGATCAGCACCGTCTTCGGCGTCGCTACCGTCGAACCCTATGGCGCGACCCGGTGGCGGTTCGAGGACCCGTCCGGCGATCCCGACCCTGGCAGGTAGGACCTGGGGTCAGCCGCGGTGCAGCAGGATGATGCCGTCCTGGTCGGCGATGGTGTGGTAACCGTGACTGCGGGCGGCGTCGATCTGCTGCCACTTCTGGGACGGGGTGAGTGGCCAGTCAAGGACGCGCATGTCGGCCACGATGTATTCGGGGTTGGGGCGGCTGCCGGAGAAGCCGAAAACGGTCACGGTGTCGCGGTGGGTCAGCTGCGGCACCAAGTGGTCGGTGGCGGCCACCGTGACTGCGGCCGGGATCTTGTCCAGAATGCGGTAGGCGACGGCGACCCGCGGCGGAGTGCTCCAGGTGCTGCGCTGGACCAGCTGATAGAGCGGGGCCTGCGGAAACAGCAGCGCGGTGACCCCGCCTGACACGGCCAGCACGTGGCGCATCCCGGCGGCGGGCCACCGGGTGAGGGCGTCGGTGAAGGCCGCGAAGACGATCGGCATCAGCACCGCGCTGTAATGGAAGTCCGTCCCCCAGTACATGGAGTTGTCGGAGACGAAACGCCAGGCGAGGGTGGGCACGGCTACGCACATCAGGGGCGAGCGCAGCGCGAGGAAAGCGGTCGGGGCAAGGAGCGTCAGCAGCGTCATGGCCTTCACATCCGGCGTGATCATGCCGATCGTCACCTGATACAGCAGATGCACCAGCCCGGAGCCTTGGCCCGTGCCGGGGGTTGCTCCTGAGCCTGATCCCGTGCCGGGGAGCTTGTCCCAGTACGTGAAACTGCCGGCCGCGTTGAATGCGGGGATGACGACCAGGACCTCGACCACTGTGCCGAGCAGCCCGACGCAGGCGGCGAGCAGGCCCAGTCGTAGGGCCCCCTTCCAGGTGACCAAGGCGCCGATGACCGCCAACGTCAGCCCGAGATCCTCCTTGACCAGCAGCAACGGAACAGCCCAGGCGACCGCCGCCCGCAGCCGTCCCTCGCCCAGCGCCGTGAGGGAGAACGCCAACAGCGGGACGGCGAAGCACACCTCATGGAAATCGAAGCCCACTGTCTGCGCGACACCCCAGGACGCCCCGTACGCCACCGCGACCACGACGGCCGCCCCACGGCCCACCGCCCGCTCGGTCCACCGAGCCAGGGGAACGACGGCGGCCGCAAGCAAGCCGGCCTGCGCCAGCAACAGCGTCAGCGGCGAGGGCCACAGACGATAAAACGGCGCCAGCGTGGCCAGGATCGGGGAGAAGTGGTCCCCCAGCAGCTGAAAGCCCGGTCCCTTCAGCTCCGACACCGGCAGGTGAAGGTGTGCGTACGACCGCACAGCCTGCTCGAAAATTCCCAGGTCGTAGCCGGAACTCAGTAGCCGCTCATGCAGCCGGACCGACACCGCCGCATACGCCGCGAACAGCAGTCCGGCCATGCCCCAAACCCAGCGCGGACACGCCGCCCGCGGGACCTCGCGCCCGGCGGAGACGGCAGGGAACGAAGGCCGCCACCGATGGGGCCCGCGCTGGGCGGGCAGGGTGACGTATCTGTGGTCGGCAGGGCTCGTCGCAGGCACGGCGGGTGGATCTCCTCGAAGCAGCGCAGTATCACTACGTCGCCAACCGTTGGCGCCGCCCCACGCTCCAGCTCAATTCGCGTCGGGAGACAGGTATGCCCACTGTGGCTTGTGATGAAAGTGTGGCGATGATACAGCAAGTCACCCACCTTCTACTGACAACAACTGCTTTGGCACAGCTGGTGCCACCGGAGGAAGCGTCGCCAGGCGACGGCCTTGCGGAGGCGTTCATCCAGGGCGGCTGGAGCGATCGGCGGCGCGAGCGCCGCAGCCCCCAACTGGGCTGCATTCACCGCCATCTACGACAACGAGGCGAAGGCGAAGTCCAAGCCGGTCTTCGGCTACGCCAATCCCGCCATCTACACCTGGCCAGGTCCTCCAGCTACGGCTCGGCTTTCCACGACATCACCAGCGGCAGCAAACGGCGCCTACAACGCCGGCTCCGGCTACGACATGGTCACCGGCTGGGGCTCCTGCAACGGCGCCGACTTCCTGAGCGCAGAGCTCGGCTGAACCCTCACGCACAACACACTTGGGGCCGGGCGGCAACCGCGCGGCCCCAAGGCGCATGGCATCAATCGCCTCGGCGGCCTCCCCAAGGACGTTCACGCCGCCGAGATCGGGACGCTGTACGGTGACGACCGCACTGAGCCGGGGCCGGCTCACCGGCGCTGCCACTCCTCGGCCAGGAGTTGATACGAGCGCACCCGGTCCGCGTGGGCGTGGGTGATGGTCGTGATGATCAGCTCATCGGCGCCGGTGGCCTCTTGAAGTTGTTCGAGCTGGTCGGCGACGCGCCCGGGCGAGCCGGCGAACTGGGTGTCCACGCGGTCGGCGACCAGTGCCCGGTCCGCGTCGGTCCAGGCGTGGGCGCGGGCCTCAGCGGGGCTGGGGAACGGGATCGCGCCCTGCGCGGTACGGATGCTGCGGACCCACAGGCCGTAGCCGGCGGCCAGATCCCGGGCCGTGGAGTCGTCCTCGGCGACGACGACGTCCGTGGAGACGGCGACGTACGGCTTGTCGATCTCGGCGGACGGCTGGAACGCTGCGCGGTAACCTTCGGCCGCCTCCAGGACTGTGGCCGGGCTGACGTGGTAGTTGGCCGCGAACCGCAGTCCTCCCCGGCCCGCGACCTGGGCGCTTTCGCCGCCGCTGCTGCCGAGGATCCATACCTGGACCCCGGCGCCCTCGCCGGGGACGGCGTGGGCTTCGGTGCCCTCCGGTGAACGGTAGTCGCCACGCAGCAGGGCGAGAATGTCGTCGATCTGCTCACCGTATTCCTGTGGTTGGGCGCCCGGCTGGTGCAGCAGGCGCTGTTGAAGGGCGATCCGGGGTGAGCCGATCAGGTGCTCGAAGGTGAAGCGGGAAGGGATGAGCAGCCCGTTCGGGGTCTGCCCGTCGACGACCGGGGTGGTCGTCGGCCTGGGTTCGGTGGTGCCGCCCGGGGGGCGTCCGCCCGATCGGCCGAGACCCAGGTCGAGGCGGCCGGGGTGCAGGGCGTCGATGAGGCCGAACTCCTCGACCGTGGACAGGGCGGTGCGGTGTCCGAGCTGCACGGCCCCGGACCCGAGCCGGATCGTGGAAGTCGCGGCGGCAGTCAGGGCGAGGACGACGGCGGGAGAGGTCCCGGCCACACCGGGGTTGAGGTGGTGCTCGGCGAACCAGTAGCGCGCATAGCCGAACCGCTCGGTCTGCTGGGCGAGGTCGATGGAGTTGCGCAGCGCCTCGGCAGCGGTGGAGCCGGAGGCTATCGGGACGAGGTCGAGGACCCCGAGAGGTATGCCGGACATGGTCGGGGTTCTCCTCAGCTGTGTACGGATGCGGGCAGTACCGGCGCCCATGCAAACGGCGGGTCAGGTATCTCGCGTCGCAGCACGGGCGCGATGTCGGACTGGAAGAGCTCCAACGAGGCGCGGTGCTGGGCGTCGGTGAGTCCGCCGGCGTCTGCGTGCAGGTGGAGCACGGTGTGTCCGAACTGCTCGTGGTAGCGGTGCACTTTTTCGATGATCTGCTGGGGGCTGCCGATGAGCGCCGAGCTGCGCTCCACGAAGTCCTCCAGGGTGGGGAACACCTGCTGCAGACCAATCCGTCGCTGCAGCGCCAACTGTCGTAAACGGGCCGGTAGGCGGCGATCGCCTCCTGCGAGGTACGGGCGGCGTAGTAGCCCGCCGTTCCCGCGCCGACCACGGCCTGGGCGGGGTCGTGGCCGTAGTGCTCCCAGCGTTCCCGGTAGTGGCGGATGAGTTCGGCGTAGGGCTCTACGGGGTTGGTGACATTGGCGGAGAAGAGGGGGTCGCCGTAGCGGGCGGCAAGGTCGACGGACTCCCGGCTGGTGGCGCTGCCGTGCCAGACCCGGATGGGCTGCTGGAGCGGCCTCGGCCAGACTTCGGCCTCGGTCAGCGCGGGGCGGAAGCGCGGGGTGGCGCTCACCTTGCGCTCGCGCCAGATCCGCCGGAACAACTCGTAGCTCTCGGCGTTGCGATCCCATTGGTCCTCGGGGGTGACGTGGAACAGCTCGCGCTGGGCCGCGCCGTTGCCCTTGCCGATGATCAGCTCAAGCCGGCCGCCGGAGAGGTGGTCCAACGTCGCATAGTCCTCGTAGGCGCGTACCGGGTCGAGCAGGCTCAGCGTCGTCACCGCCGTGAACAGCCGGATCCGTGCGGTGAGGGCTGCGATGTGGCTGAGCACCACCGGCGGTGAGGAGGAGATGAACGGCCGCTCATGCCGTTCGCCGACGCCGAAGCCGTCGAAGCCGAGCTCCTCGGCGAACAGTGCGTTGTCGATGACCTCGCGGAAGCGCTCGCTGGTCGGTTTCTGCACGCCGGTCACCGGGTCAGGGGCGTGCACGATGAGAGTGATGGCCAGGAACTTCACGACGCCACCCGCTGGTCGGACGGGTCTGCCTCGGCGTCGGGGTGGCGCAGTCCGAGGTGGTCCCGCAGTGTGGTGCCCTCGTACTCCGTGCGGAACACGCCGCGCTCCTGGAGCAGCGGGACGACGGTGTCGGCGAACTTGTCGAGACCGCCTGGGGTGATGTGCGGCACGAGGATGAAGCCGTCGGCGGCGTCGGCCTGGACGAAGGTGTTGATCGTGTCGGCGACTGTGGCCGGGGAGCCGATGAACGACTGGCGTGCGGTGGTGGCGATGACCAGTTCGCGGATCGACAGCTTCTCCGCCGCCGCGCGTTCACGCCACTGGCGGGCGGTGGCCAGCGGGTCCCGGAACATCCGGACGCTGGCCCGGCCGCGGGCGATGGTGTTCTCGCCGGGCGCCGGGTCGATGTCCGGCAGCGGGCCGTCCGGGTCGTAGGCGGACAGGTCACGGTTCCAGACGTGTTCGAGATACTTGATCGCGGTGGCGCCGCTGACCTGCTGACGGCGTACCTCGTGGGAGATCTCCTGGGCCTCGGCGTCGGTCTCGCCGAGGACGAAGGTGGCCGCGGGCAGGATCTGCAGCTGGTCGTGGGTGCGGCCGTACCGTGCCAGGCGCTCTTTGACGTCGGCGTAGAAGTCGCGGCCGGCGTCCAGGGTGGCGTGCCGGCTGAAGATGGCGTCCGCGCTGGAGGCCGCGAATTCACGTCCCTCGTCGGAGTCGCCGGCCTGGAAGATCACCGGACGTCCCTGGGGGCTGCGCGGAACGTTGAACTGCCCGGTGATGTCGAACTGTTCGCCGGAGTGGACGAACGCGCCGACTCGCGCATCCCGCAGGAAGGTGCCGGTCGCCTGGTCGGCGATGATCTCGCCGCCGCGCCACGAGTCGAACAGCCCGGTTGCGGTGACGAGGAACTCTTTGGCCCGCGCATACCGCTGCTCCTGCGGAAGGAAGCCGCCGCGGCGGAAGTTCTCGCCGGTGAAGGCATCCCACGAGGTCACGACGTTCCAGGCGGCCCGCCCGCCCGAGAGGTGGTCGAGGCTGGCGAACTGGCGGGCCACCTCGTACGGCTCGTTGAAGGTGGAGTTGATGGTGCCGGTGAGACCGAGGCGTTCGGTGACGGCAGCGAGGGCGGACAGGACGGTGAAGATGTCGGGCCGCCCCACCACGTCGAGGTCGTAGATCTGTCCGCCCTGTTCGCGCAGCCGCAGCCCCTCGGCGAGGAACAGGAAGTCGAACTTGGCACGCTCGGCGGTCCGCGCGAAGTGCGCGAACGAGCTGAACTCGATGTGGCTGCCCGCGCGCGGCTCGCTCCACACGGTGGTGTTGTTGACGCCGGGGAAATGGGCCGCGAGATGGATCTGCTTCAGCGGCTTGCTCATGGTCCTACGGTCCCTTCCGGCTCAGACGGTCCTATGTTGGCGTTGGCGTAGCGGTTGGCGGGGCGGGTGAGCCCGAGCAGACCGCGCAGGGTGACCGCTTCGTACGCACGGCGGAAGGCACCACGGCGCTGGAGTTCCGGTACCAGGCCCCGGGTGATCGCCGGGAGGTCGGAGCCGATCACACCGGGCCGCAGCCGGAAGCCGGAAAGCCCGGCCTGCTGCAACTCCCGGAGAAAGTCGGAAAGTTGGATCGGGGTTCCGGTGAAGATCTTGGCGTCGCTGGTGTACTCGTACCCTGCCAAGACGTTGAGGCGGGCCAGGCGGGTCGCCGCCGCGGTCGGGTCGTCGTCGAGGAACACCACCAGGTCGCCGAAGACGTGCAACGGCTCCTCCGCCCGTCCCGCCGCTTCCTGTGCGGCGCGGATCTCGGCGACGACGGCCCGTGCCTGGTCGGCGTCGCGCGCCGTGACGTATCCGATGTCGGCCGAGTGTGCCACGAGTTGGAACGGCACGCTCCGGTGGGCCAGCGCGCTGACGACAGGCTGCCCCTGCGGTGGACGCGGAGTGATCGAGGGACCCTTGACGCTGAAGTGCTTGCCCTCGAAGTCGATGTAGTGCAGCTTGTCGCGGTCGATGAAGCGCCCGGTGGCGACATCGCGGATCTCCGCGTCGTCCTCCCAGCTGTCCCACAGACGCCGGGCCACCTCGATGTAATCGGCGGCCTCCTCGAAGAGCTCGGCGGTCACATCCCGTACGGCCGGGGCGTCCAGCTCCTGGATACCGAAGCGGGGGAACGTGCGGCGGCCGAAGTGCGCGGCCTCGTGCGCCTTTGCCGATATCTGCACGCGCACGCCCGCGCGCCCGGCGCTGACGTAGTCGAGGGTGGCGATGGCCTTGGAGATGTGGAACGGCTCGGTGTGGGTGGCGATGACGGTGGGGACGAGCCCGATGTGGTGGGTCAGCGGCGCGACGCGGGCGGCGATGAGCACCGCGTCCAGGCGCCCGCGTACTTGGTCGGTACGAGTGTCCGGCTCCGTCGGGTGTGAGGATTGCAGGCCCAGTGCGTCCTCGAACGTCACGAAGTCGAGTAGACCGCGTTCGGCCTCGGCGACGGCGCCGGCCCAGTAGTCGGCGGTGAACAGGTCGTGCGGACGGGCCTGCGGCTCGCGCCAGGAAGCAGGATGCCAGCCCGCTCCGTCGAGCGCGACAGCGAGGTGCAGCGGGGGAAGGGTTGCGGACATGAAGGGGCTGCCTTCCTGATCGGCCGTAGGTGATCGCCGGGCCCACGGCGGGGCCTCAGCGGGGGGAACAGGTCAGGAATAGGTCAGGAACAACAAAGCGCGCCGGCGACACGCAGCAAGTCGATGTGCGACCGGCAGTACAGGCGGACGCAACCGCGCGGGGCGAGCACCGTCGCACGCCGGCGGGAAACGGTGTCCATCGCGGTCACCTCCGCCCTTCCGTCCAGGGGCCGCGCCTGCGGTACGCCGTGATGCACAACGGCGCGGTCGCACCTCCTATTCCGCCCGTCCCGCCTGTTCGGCACGGATGCTGACCGCGCCGCTCCGTGGACCGGCCGGGCTACGGATCAGGTTGAAGGTCGTCCGGCGGCGCAGGGTGAAGCCGATCGACTCGTACAGCCGGATCGCGCCGGTGTTGGCGGCGGACGTGTGGAGGAACGGCGTGTCCCCGCGTTCCCTGATGCCCGCCGCGACCGCGCGGATCAGCCGGGTGGCCAGGCCCCGGCCACGGTTGGCCGGGTGGGTGCACACCGCGCTGATCTCCGTCCAGCCGGGTGGCCGCAGCCGTTCGCCCGCCATGGCGATCAGCCGTCCGCCGTGCCGAATGCCGAGGTAGGTGCCGAGTTCGACGGTACGCGGCAGGAAGGGCCCCGGCTTGGTCAGGGCGATCAGTTCGAGGATCTCGGGAACGTCGTCGGGACCGAGCACGACCGCCTCGGGGGCGGTTTCGGCGCGCAGCCCGTTGTCGACCAGTTGCACGCCCTGGATGCTCTGCACGAGCTCCCACCCGTCGGGCGGCGTCGGCACGCCCGGGACGGCAGCGTCGGCGCCGGGACCGACCAGGGTCGTCAGGTCGTCCCAGGCCCTGGAATCGGACGGGTCGGCGAGGGCAGTGAACGGCGAGACGTCGGTGGGGTAGCGGGCGGCGCGGCCGACACGCTCGGCGAACCGGGCGTGCGGGCCGGCCAGTGAGGCCCACGCGGGGTTGTCGAGGACGTGCGGCGGCTCAGGGCTCTGCGGCTCGGGCGCACCGAAACTGGTGGACGTGGACATCGTACTGTCGGGTCTCCGTACGGATCGGATCGTCAGGAGTTGCTGAGCGGCAGCCCTGGCGGGTTGAGCTGCGAGGTGCTGACGGCCTCGTTGGACAGGTTCCAGGCCGCCAGCCACTTGGCGTACTGGCCGTTCGTGATCAGGTAGTTGATCGCGTCGGCGATGGGCTTGGCCAGCCCGCTGCCCTTCTTCGACGTCGCGGCGATCAGGCCCTGCAGGGTCGCGCCCGCTCCGGAGTACTTGCCCGCGTTGCGGGTGGGGTTGGGGGTGTTCGCATCCTGCCTGATGTGGTAGGCGATGTCCGGGTTGGGGCCGAAGTAGGCGTCGATCTTCTTGCCGGCGAGCGCCAGGTAGGTGCTGTTGTTGTCGGGGAAGTACTTGACCGTCAGTGTCTTGCCCTGCGCCGCAAGCTTCGCCTTCCACTCCAGAAGGATCTTCTCCTGATTGGTGCCGGCGCCGACCGCGACCGTCTTTCCCGCGAGGTTCTCGTAGTTGCCGTCGAAGTTCCAGGTGCTGCTCGTCAGCACCTCGAAGGCGAGATTGTCCTGTCGGTAGGAGGCGAAGTCGTACTTCTTCTGGCGCTCTTCGGTGTCGGTGACGTTGGAGAAGGCAACGTCGGTCCGACCGCTGTCGATGCCGACGAAGAGGTTTTCCCACGTCGAGTTCTGTATGACCGGCTTGAGACCGAGGACCGCCGCCACCAGCCGGCCGAAATCGGGCTCGGAGCCGGTGAGGGTCTTCTGGTCGCTGCCGACGTACGCAAGGGGCGGGAAGCCGGCCGGCAGGGCGCCGACGCCGATGACGAGATCGCCGCTCCTGGCTGGCTGGCCGGCAACCCTCGCATCGCGGTGGGGTGCCCCAGGCCCGCGCCCTCGCGCTGCGGCCGGTGGTGTCCGCTCTCGCTGCGCGTCTCGATCACCCTCGACCTGCTCGGGCTGGGGAACTCGATCACCACCACAGCGATCGCGCTCCCGGCCGAAACCCCTGATGCCCTCACCCCGCTGCGCAGAGCCTACGAAGCCACCCGACACCACTACACCGGCCCGCTGACCATGCCGGCACTGTGTGACCGCTGGAGCGGACGCATCGTCAGCAACCACACCCCCGACATCCTCCACGACCTCGCCGACCACCTCGGCGACCCCTGTGCCCCCGGCCTCCCTCGCCTGCGTCCCCCGGCCCGCGCCGCGGACATCGACGCCATCCGCGAACTCCTCGACGAGGACGTCACCGAAGCGGCCCAGCGTGCAGGAGCGGCGCCGAAGGCCCGCCGCCGGGGAGAACCGCTGGAGACGCTGCTCGCGGCGCTGGACCTGCTCGACCGCCGGCTGGCATCAGGACCGTACGTGCTCGGCGACGACTTGACGGCCGCGGACGTCGACCTCTGGGTCACGCTCGTTCATCTGAACGCCGTCCACCGCCGTCACCTGGACGCCGACGCCGTGCACGCCATCTCCCAGTACGACCGTCTCTGGGCCCACGTACGCCGCCTCCACGGCCACCCGGCCTTCCACGACAACTTCCGGGAGGACCACGTGGCCCGGCTCCACCGCACCACCTGCCGCGGCCCGGAATCCTCCGGAGCTGCTGTGCCGCTCCCGGGAATCCTCCGACTCAGCGCGGCCTGACAGGCTGCCGCAGTGATCGGATCCGGTCGGCGGCGCGGTCGGCAGAGCGATGACGGTGGCGGCGTTCTCGACGAACGGTCGACGCACCGCCTCGTTGTGCGCGTCGGCGATCTGCCGCGCCTGCTGGTCTCCCTTCCCGTGAACCGGGCCGATGTCAGAGCCCTGCGCCGCCCGTTCACCGGCCCTCTCACCCTGCGAGGGCCGGTCCGGGTTTGTTGCTCCTCGGCTGGTTCCGTCAGCCGGTCGGTCCGCTCGCTCCGGAAGAGGCGGGAACCGTCGGCAAGGAGGTGAACAGGTCGGACCAGATGGCCCCGGCGATGAGCAGGCCGATCACTGCGAGTACCAGACCTCCCCAGGCGACAGCCTTGACCCACGGGGCGGCCGACGGACCCGAACCAAGCCGCTGCCGCACCAGCACCGTCCCGGCGACCAGGAGGGCGACCAGAGCGAACGTGCCATTGAGAACAGCGGTCGTGTGCCAAGGGTCGCCGTAGATGGCGGCGACCTGGCTGGAGGCGGTTCCGGACTGGGTCTTGATCTGGCCTATCAACTGCTGGCGGGCCGACAACACGGTGCCGAGCCACGTGCCGGTGAGCGAGGCAAGCCCAAGGCCCGCACCGACAACCGCGGCACCACCGTCGAAAATGCCGGAGGTGGTCCCTCCAGTGTCCCCCGACCCGCCCGCGGCGGATCCCTCACGTTCGTCCTCATCGAGGGGCTCGTCGAAGCCCACCTCGGCACTTGCGGGCGCCTCGGTAACGCTCTGCTCAGCAGCGCTCTCGGCCGCGACTCCCTGGGCAATCGTCTCCTGTGCAATGGCCTCCTGTGCCGGCTGCGCATCGACGTCGGTCGTCTCGCCAGTCGTCCTGCTCATCGGGTTCTCGGCCAGCTCGTCAGTCTTGATGGTGTCCATGGGGCGCGACCGTAGGGACCGCAGATGAGAATCGTCTGAGAACCGGCAACGCTTCCGCAAGGCCTGCGGCAGGTCCACGGCACCGGGCAGACCGGCCCTCCCGCTCCGGCCTGGGCAAACCGTCTTCCATGGACGGCTCGGGCACTGGCCGGGCAGTCTCGAGCGCACCCGGATATTCACAGCCACGGCAGTCACGGTTCAATGGGGTTCACAGGAGCACACGGCCGTTCATACACGGTGACGGCGAATGGGCGATGTGAAGTGGTGTCGATGTGCTCGGAGTGCCGGGTAAGCGCTGTGTTGGCGTCGAAAGGCCCGTACAGCCTGCGGGACTCCGGCCACGGGTGGACAAGCACCAGCAAGCCCCCTGGCGCGATCAGTGCGGCGATCCTCGCGCAGCCCAACGACAGTCGATCGTTTCTTCCCAGGTAGTAGAGCAGCTCGCAGCAGAAGACAAGATCAAACGTACCGTGCGGGCTGCGGTTGAGGATATCCAGAGCTTCGAATCTGACCTTCTGCCCAGCGGCTGCGGCACGGCTTCTTGCCCGCATGAGCGCCCGCTCGGAGATGTCGATGCCCACAACGTCCACATCCGGGTAGGTGTCGGCCACCCGGCACGTGAAGGCACCCTCGCTGCACCCGATATCCACAATCCGCTGATACGGCCGGGAGGGCACGCAGGCAAGGGTCTTCGCGTACTTGAATGCTTCGTAAGGCTTGGCTGCGTGGCCCCACGGATCGGGGAGTCTGTGCTTGTGTTCGAAGCAGGCGCGCAGCAGCCTTCCCTGCTTCTCCGGGCCGAGCAAGGAGGGTACGTCGAACAATCCGCGATGGATCCGGTCGCAGACGGTGCGGACTACTCCCATGAAAGGTCCCTTGCTGCGGTCTCGTAGAGCATTGGCGGTCGGAACCGATTCCATCCGCGTATTCGCAGGCCATACACCGGATGTCGGGTCGCAATGGATTGTCGCACCCGACATCCGGAACGTCCGTTACAGGTCTGGCCACGTCAGGCTGGAAGGCGTCCAACTGGGGGAATGGCGGCTTGGAAGGCGGCCATGCACGCTCAGCAGCAGCGATCGATGCTCGTGGCGGCCCGCACGGTCGCACTGCGCCACCGGGCCAGGCGCGTCCGCTTCCTCTCCGAGACGGCGGCAGAGCCCGACGCGTCATGCAGGTACCCGGCCTTGTCCGCGCTCGGTGTGGCTACACGGGGCGGACATTCTCCGCCTGTCGACGCTTCCGACCTTGCGTGATACCGAACGTCACCTTCTGGCCCCCGAGAAGGACAGCGACAACGTCTCGCCGCCACCGGCCTCGGGCCGTGTAGGGATCCCGAAGCGTCGAATCGGCCGCACCCGGCCGCTGACGGCGCACCGACCATCGCCGGACCCCTCTCCGCCAGGACTGTCCAACTGTCTACCAGGTCGCCGCCGAGGCTATTCGCCGGCGGCCTGGTGGATGCGGGTTCGCGCGAAATGCAGCAGGTCCGACGCGGTCAGCGACGTGAGCATCGTTGCCGTCATCCGCGTTGGCGCGGGAGCGAAGACGGTGCCCGCAGCGAACCCGTGGCGACCCACAGGCTGGTGCAGAACGGGCAGGTCAGCAACTCACCGATAGCCTTGCGGGTTCCCCGGCCCCGCACCTGCTCGGCCAGCTCAGCCGGACCGGTCGTCCCCTCGAAGCGGGTGAACGGAGCCCGCAGCGGACTCGTCACCGGGTCCTTGGCTATGAGACGGGACAGCCTGTGGTTGGCACCCGCCCACAACACAACGTCCCATGCCGTCGGCTCCGGAATCTTGCGTCCGGTCAGACGCGCTGCCGCTGCGACGCCCGCCACGACCACGGCGTACGTGCCCATGAGGGCGGCGAAGCTGCCCAGCGGGCGTTCCTCTTCACCGGCGTAGGCCGCGCGCACCTGCCGCGGGGCGTTGTCGTCCTTCCGTGGAGCCGGCATCATGTGATCTCCTCTCAGGAGTAGCAGTCATCGAAGCAGTAGCGGCGATGTTGAGGTCCGAGACCAGTCCTGCGCAGACCCGGTGATCTCCTCTCGGCGCGTAGCACCGCCGAGGGGAGAGTGACGCAGATCGGGCGCCCTGGCCGCAGAATGCTGCAGAACGCTTCCCGAAGCTGTACATCGTTCGATTGATGGACCCCGCGGCGAGAGAGACCGGAGCGGCCGGCCGCATGCAGGGGTGGCGTGGCGAGCGCGGGGCCAAACGTCACCTCCGGCAGCGGTATGCGGCCGAGCATCGTCCCCGGCATGTCCAGGCGAGCGGCGGCGAGGCGGCAATGCGATGCTGCCGCCGACGCTCTTGCGGCGGCCCGCCTTCGACGTGCGAACGCGTCTGCCGGAACGATGAACCTGTGCACCCTGGGCAGCTGGGTCGGCCGTCCAGGTCAGTACGTGCATGCTCTTTGCAGAGTCCGCGAACACCTTAGGGGCGCCGGCGCATATGAGTACGCCGGGGCGAACCATACAACTTCAAAAAAAATGTCCCTATATATCGGTTTTGCACAAATCGCCCCGTAAAGGCTTCAGTGCGATCTTCACCACATTTTGCGCTCTGCCCTATGCCGTGGCGTGTGGATGCCTTTTTGCTGGACGTGCACGTTTTACGGACTTACTGATTCAGGAAGCGCAGCATGACGAGCGACGAATCCACCGGGCATCTGTATGCGATGGAGATCGACCTCACCCGCGAAGAGGCGCGGCGACGGGCCGAGGTCGTCGCCGCGCTGGGGGAGCACTGGGACCCTCATGCGGTGTTCGAGGGCGAGCAGGAGGCTTACCGCCTCCTGTACTCGGGTCTCGACGAAGAGCAGATGGCCACCTATCGCAAGCTGGTGGCCGCCGGCGTGCTGCCGCCTGGTGAGGGGGGCGACCGTGCTGCCGATTGATCCCAGCGCGGATATCGGACGGAGGGCCTGGGTGGCGTGCCCGGCCTGTGAGGATCACCGGGGCTGCGGAACGTGCGAGGCCGGTCGGAATTGCGCGGACCACTGGCGTTACCTGTTGTCGAACACGGGGCGCCTTCTGCACCTGCAGTGCCCCAACTGTGCTCACCTGTGGTCTTGGGATTCGGGTTTCGGGGCCCAGGCGGGCCCTTCCCACCACGGTCCCCCACTCCCCTGAGCTGCCTGGGCGCGCCGCGCTCGACGGGTCGCCGAGTCTGCGCGGCAGACGATACCGCGGCGGCCTGGGCGACCCGCCGTCTCAACGGGTCAGCAAATGCGTGGCAATTGTTCGCCGATGGGCAGGTCCACGACACGGGTGCCACCGAGTCCCGTATGGGCCACGACCATTCCGGGGTGGTGCTCGACGCATTCGCCGATGATGGCGGCCTGGCCGCCGAGCGGGTGGGCGTGCATCGCCTCGAGAACCGCATCGGCATCTTGGCGGGGGACGAAGGCAACGAGTTTGCCCTCGTTCGCGACATACATCGGATCGAGGCCGAGGAAGGCGCAGGCGCTGCTGACCTCCGGGGGTACGGGGACGTTGCGTTCCCGGATCTCGATGCCGGTACCGGAGGCCGTGGCGATTTCGTTCAGCGCGGCCGCGAGGCCGCCACGGGTGGGGTCGCGCAGCGCATGCAGGTCGGGCGTGACGGCGAGCATGGTCCCGACGAGACCGCCGAGAGCCGCGCAGTCGCTCTGGATCTCCACGCCGAACTCCAGCCCTTCCCGGACGCTCATGATCGCAACCCCGTGGAGTCCGATGGCGCCGCTGACGATCACCAGGTCGCCGGGCGCAACGCGCTGCGGGCGGATGTCGACCCCGTCCGGGATCAGCCCGATGCCTGCGGTGTTGATGTAGATGCCGTCTCCGTGGCCGGCTTCGACGACCTTGGTGTCGCCGGTGGCCACCTCGACCCCGGCGGCGCGGGCGGCGCTCCCGAGTGCCTGTGACACGCGTCCGACGAGCGAGAGCTCGACGCCTTCCTCGAGGATGAATCCGCAGGAGAGATAGGCCGCCCGGGCCCCGCTCATGGCGAGGTCGTTGACGGTGCCGTTGACCGCGAGGTCGCCGATGCTGCCGCCGGGGAAGAACAGCGGACGCACGACGAAGGAATCGGTGGAGAAGGCCAGCCGCACTCCACCGATGCGGATGGCGGCCGAGTCGCTCAGGGCGGCGAGGGCGGGGCCGCCGAAGGCGGGGGCGAACACGTCCTGTACCAGCTCGGCCGACATCACGCCTCCGCCCCCGTGGCCCATCACCACGGTGGGCTGGTCGCGCAGCGGCGCCGGGCAGGTCCAGGAGGAGAGGTCGGGGCGGGACGGGCCCGACGGGATGTCGATGGTGTCGGGGGTGTCAGGCAACGGGGGTCGTCTCTCTGGGTGCGGTGGTGGAGGACGTGGGGGTGCCGAGCCGGCGGTAGAGGTAGTAGGCGGCGCAGGCGCCTTCGCTGGAGACCATGGTGGCTCCCAGGGGGTTGCGCGGGGTGCAGGTGGTACCGAACGCTTCGCACTGGTGTGGTTTGAGCAGGCCCTGCAGCACCTCGCCGCTGCGGCACGCGGCCGGCTCCTGGGTGGTGATCGCGCCGACGGCGAAGCGGTGCTCGGCGTCGTAGTCGCGGTAGCGGTCGGAGAGTTTCCATCCGCTGTGCGGGATGACGCCGATGCCGCGCCAGGCGCGGTCGGTGACCTCGAAGACGTCTTGCAGCATCGTTTGGGCCGCCGGGTTGCCCTCCGGCCGGACGGCCCGCGGGTAAGCGTTCTCCACGGTGTGCTCGCCGCGTTCGAGCTGGCGGACGGCCCGGCGTACGCCCTCCAGGATGTCGAGCGGTTCGAAGCCGGTGACGACGATGGGGACCTTGAAACGGTCCGCCAGCGGCGGGTATTCGCTGATGCCCATGACGCTGCAGACGTGTCCGGCGGCGAGGAACGCCTGGACACGGCAGTCCGGCGAAGTCATGATCGCTTCGATGGCGGGCGGTACCAGGACGTGGGAGACCAGCATGCTGAAGTTGCGGATTTTGAGCTTGCGTGCCTGGTAGACCGTCATGGCGTTCGGCGGCGCGGTGGTCTCGAAGCCGATGCCGAAGAACACCACGTCGCGGTCCGGGTTCTGCTGTGCGATCCGTAGCGCGTCGAGCGGTGAGTAGACCACCCGTACATCCGCGCCTTCGCTCTTGACCTGGAACAGGTCGCGACCGCTGCCGGGTACGCGCAGCATGTCGCCGAACGAGCAGAAGATCACTCCGGGTCTGGAGGCGATCTCCAGCGCCTTGTCGATGACCTCCAGCGGGGTCACGCAGACCGGGCAGCCCGGGCCGTGGATCAACTCCACTTGTTCCGGAAGGAGTTGGTCGATACCATGCCGGATGATGCTGTGCGTCTGTCCGCCGCAGACCTCCATCAGGGCCCATGGCCGGGTCGCCGTGGTGTGGATGTCGTCAAGCAGGCGCCGCGCCAGCTCCGGGTTCTGGAACTCCTCGATGTACTTCATTTGTGTGCCTCCTGGGGTGCTCCGGCAGCCTGCTGCCACGGATCGCCGAACTCTTCCTCCAACAGCCCGAGGTTCTCGAACAGGGCGAGGGTCCGCTTGGCCGATTCCTCGTCCAGGCGCTGGAGCGCGAACCCCACGTGGACGATGGCATAGTCCCCCACCGCCAGGTCCGGCAGGTATTCCAGGCAGACGTCCTTGACGACACCGCCGAAGTCGACGGTGGCCATCCGGGTCCCGTCGCGTTCCTCGATCTCCATTACCCTGCCGGGTACGGCCAGGCACATGGCGTTCTCCTCGCTGTTGCTAGGGGTTTGTCCGACCGGCAGACTGCGTCGTGCGTGCGGCCACCATCAGCTGGCCGAGGGCCAGGCCTCCGTCGTTCGGGGGTACGCGGTGGTGGCGCAGGACCGTGAAACCATCCCGGCCCAATTCCCGTACGCACGCCTCCGACAGCACGGCGTTGCAGAACACCCCGCCGCTCAGCGCGACCGTCTTCAGTCCATAGCGGTCGCGAGCGGCGGCGCACAGCCTCCGGACGAGGTCTGCCACGGCGTGGTGGAAGCGTGCGGCGATAAGCTGTGGGCCGGCTCCCGACCGCAGGTCCGCGACGGTCGCGGCCAGTACGGGCGCGGGCTCGGCCACCAGCTCGGCCGCGTGCGGGCCGGGGCGGCCGTTGCCGATGGCGAAGGTGTAGCCGGGCCCGTCGGGCGTGTCCGTGCCCATCGCAGCGGCCTCGAGCTCGATCGCCGCCTGAGCTTCGTAGCCGGCGTGGTGGCACACTCCGGCGAGGGAGGAGACGGCGTCGAACAGCCGCCCCATGCTGGAGGTGGGGACGCAGCCCAGGTTCCGCTCGAGCTGACGGGCCAGCAGGTTCCGTTCGGTCGGCGGGCAGGCGGCCGTGCACGGCAGATCGTCGCCCCACGGGATGTCCGCGCTGCGCAAGTGTGCCAGGGCCATCCGGTACGGCCGGTGGACGGCCGCGTCGCCGCCGGGCAGCGGGACGTAGGCGAGCTGGGCGAAGCGGTGGAATCCGGCGTAGTCGGCGAGCAGGACCTCGCCGCCCCACACCGCGCCGTCGTCGCCGTAGCCGGTGCCGTCGAAGGCGACCCCGATGACAGGGTGGCTGCCGTCCAGACCGTGCTCGGCCATGGCCGAGGCGATGTGGGCGTGGTGGTGCTGGACATGGTGGAGCGGTCTGCCGTCGGCGTTGCGGCGCGCCCATCGCACTGACCGGTAGCCGGGGTGGCGGTCGGCGACGAGCAGTCCGGGTCTCACGCCGGCGATGGCCTCCAGCTGCTGCTCGGCTCGGCCGAAGGCGTTGACGGTGGCCAGGTCGTCCATGTCACCGATGTGCGCGGACAGCCATGCATGGCGCCCCTCGGCCATGCAGAAGGTGTTCTTCAGGTCTCCGCCGACGGCCAGGGCGGGCCTCACCGGCACTGGGAGCGTCAGCGGCAGCGGGGCGTAGCCGCGGGAGCGGCGCACGGGGAGTTCCTGGCCGTCGCAGATCCGGATGACCGAGTCGTCGCACGGCACATGGATCGGCCGGTCGTGGGTGAGCCAGCCGTCGACGAGCGGGGCGAGGCGCTCGAGCGCTTCGTCGTCGTCGGTGACGATCGGCTCTCCGGCCAGGTTGCCGCTGGTCATGACGAGCAGCCGGGGGCCGAGGGGGTACCTCCCACGCCCTTCGGGCTGCGGGGGAGCGTCGCCCGGCAGGCCGAGCAGCAGATGGTGCAGTGGGGTGTAGGGGAGCATGACGCCCAGGTCCGGGCTGCCCGGGGCGACGGTCTCGGCGAGCGGCGGCGCGTCGGCGGGAAGTTCGGCTCCGCGGCGCCGTCGCAGCAGGACGACCGGCCGGACGCTGCCGGTGAGCGACTGCAGCTCTGCGGGGCACAGGTGTGCCAGCCGTTCGATGTCTGCGGTGTCACGCGCCATGACGGCGAACGGTTTGTCACCGCGCCCCTTGCGGCGACGCAATCTGGCGACCGCCTCCGTGTCGGTGGCGTCGCATGCGAGGTGGTAGCCGCCCAGTCCCTTGACCGCGAGGATCGCACCGTCGGCAAGCAGGCGGCGGGCGCGGGCCACGGCCTGCGCGTCGGAGCAGTCAGGGCTTCCGGGGACGAGCAGGCGCACGCGCGGACCGCAGTCATGGCAGGCGACCGGCTGGGCGTGGAACCGCCGGTCGGCGGGGTCGTGATACTCGCGTGCGCAGGAAGGGCACATGGGGAACCGGGCCATGGTGGTGTTGGCGCGGTCGTAGGGCAGGCCGGTGACGATGGTGAAACGCGGGCCGCAATGCGTGCAGGTGATGAACGGGTGGCGGTGGCGGCGGTCCGCGGGGTCGGCGAGCTCGGCGAGGCAGGCGTCGCAGGTGGCGACATCGGGCGGGACCAGGGTGCGCGGCCGTCCGTCGGAGCGGGAGGGGAGGATCGCGAAGCCGGCGACGCCCGTGGTGGGGATGTCCGCGTGGACGACGGATTCCACGACGGCCAGCGGCGGCGCGTCCGTACGGATCCGTTCACAGAACGCGGTGACGGCCCCCAGGAGCCCTTCCACCTCGGCGACGACTCCGTGTGGGGTGTTCGTCACGTGCCCGCAGAGGCCGAGGCCGGTGGCGAGGGTGAAGACGAAGGGCCGGAACCCTACGCCTTGGACCACGCCCTGGACGGTGACCCGTCGACGCAGCGTCGCCGGGGCGTCGGATGCGGACGCGTGCGGTGGTGTCGGGCGTCCCTGCTGGACGGTCACGAGCGGCTCTGCGATGCAGCCATGACGGGCTGGTGTGCCGGGTTGCCGTCGCGTACGGCGAGCGCCCGGTCGGTCAGAGAGCCGACGCCCTGTTCGGTGCGGGCGGAGGTCAGCAGTACCTCGACACCGGGGTTGACTTGCTCGACGTTGGCGCGGAACGCGGCCTCGTCGAATCCGACGGCCTGCGCGATGTCGGTCTTCGTCACCACGACCAGGTGCGCGAGTCCGAACGCGGTGGGGTACTTCAGCGGTTTGTCCTCGCCTTCGGTGACGGAGGCCAGGACCACCCGCAGGGACTCCCCCAGGTCGTATGAGGCCGGGCAGACCAGATTCCCGACGTTCTCGACGAACAGCAGACGGGTGTCGCTGGGCAGCCAGCCGTCCAGATGTCCGCGGAGCATCCTGGCCTCCAGATGGCACAGGCCGTCGGTGAGTACCTGTTTGACCGGCGCGCCCGAGCGAGCCAGGCGTACAGCGTCGTTCTCCGTTGCCAGGTCCGCGGTCAGCGCGGCCACGGATACGCGGCGCAGACGGGCGGCGGTGAGTTCGAGCTGCAGCAGGGCGGTCTTCCCGCTGCCGGGGCTGGACAGTAGGTTGACGACGGCCGCCCCCCGGGCGGTGAGCTCGGCGCGCAGCTCCGCGGCGCACTCGTCGTTCCTGCTGAGTACGGCTTTCCGCAGGTCGTCGGCTCGGCACATGCGATCAGCCTTCCTCGGGGACGGGTACGGGCACTGCGTGCTTGACGTCCTCGTGCCAGCGCACCCCGGCAATGTGCAGCTCACGTCCGCACAGCAATCCGGCCGCCGGAGCGTCGCACCGCGGACAGCACAGCTGCGGCGGCATGCCCGTCGCCCATTCGGCACCACAGGCATCGCAGCGTGCGCGGGCGGATACAGGCTCGGCCACCAGCTCGGCCCCCTCCAGGAGGGTCCCTGCGCAGGCGAGTTCGAAGCAGAAGTGCAGCGCGTCCGGCACCACACCGGCAAGTTCGCCGACCTGGAGCCGCACCTGACGGACCCCGGCCGCACCGGCTGCGCGTGCCGCTTCCTCCACCTGTTCCACGACGGCCAGGGCTACTGACATCTCGTGCATCGGTCTCATTACAGGCCGGGGCCGCAGCGTGCGGCCGGTGCCGCGCCGCCAGGTCGCCCGGGCGTCCGCCGTTCGTATCAGAGCCATGGCTACATGGACCGGATACGCAGGTACCGCTTGATGTCCGCGATGTTGGGAACGATGACGGCGGCGAGCACCGCCGCGACGACCGCCGTGACGCAGAATTTCTTCATGGTTCGCTGATCCCTTCTGGGCATGCGTGGCATGCCTCGTCCCGTACGACGCTCAGGACGCATCGCACCGCCTCGTCCACGACAGCGGCGACCGGCTCGCTGAGCCCGATGCCTTCTTCCACACTCGCCGGTTCGCATCCGACGACCAGCACACGCCGCGGACCGGTGCCGCCGGCGCTGTTGCGCAGCGTCTCCAGCAGCGCGAGCACCGCGTCCGGGGTCATGTGGTGCCCGTCCGGCGCCACGGGAGCGGGCGCGTCACCGCGTGGCGGCCGTGCCGAGGCGTCGATCAGGTGAATCGTTCCCGGCGCCGCGCCGCGGGAGGTCGCATCGACCAGCACCGCCGTCTCGTAGCCGTCGAGGAGTTGGTAGGCGAGGTGAACCCCGCGCACGCCGCTGTCCACGACCTCGACGTCGTCGGGGAGCGGCTGGGACGCCAGCCGACGCACGACTTCGACGCCGAAGCCGTCGTCGCCGAGGAAGATGTTGCCCACTCCGGCGACGAGTGTGCGATGCCCTTGGCCGAGGTCACGGCCAGTGGAGTTCATGCGTCCTCCAGCGGTTCGATTTCGTCGGGCTGGAAGTACAGGAAGCGGCCCTGCTCGCGCCGCAGGTCGGCGCCGGGGTCGCCGTCCACCGTCACTGCGAGATGCACGGCGCCGTCGACGTCGTGGAGCACGGCTTCGACGAGTGCCGTGCGGCCGGTCAGGAACAGGTCCTGGGCATCGGTACGCCGGGCCCCGGGGCGCAGCCGTACCCGGCTGCCGGCGCCGACCGAGTGACCGTCGACCGCGATCCGGTCGCGAGTCGGGTCGACGCCCGGGTCTGCCGCGGGATCCCACCACGGCTGGGCCGGACGGTCACCCGGACCCTCCGCCGGTGCTGGGCCGGTGACACTGCGCAGGGAGCGCACCGCGCCGTGCAGCCGTTCGAGCACCTCGGCGGGGAGGGATTCGGCGAGGTCGATGACGGCCCCGGCCCGCGGGTCGGTGCCACGTGCCTCCCGCTTCTCCTGCTCGGTGAGGGCCGCCGTGCGCAGGGTGAGGATCTCGTCGATCTCGGTGGCGTCATACAGGGCGCCGGGGCTCTCAGGTGCGATGCGCGGATGGTCCTCCAGGATGATGGGCGAGGAAAGGATCACATTCGCCCCACCGGACTCCCCGGCCAGGACGGGCCAGGTGTGCTCGTTGCTGCAGGCGGACGCGGCGCTCCTCGCCCATTCGGGCGGGTCGGCCATCGACAGGAAGGATCCCGCACTCAAACCGAGGAGGAGGTGGGCCGAGACCAGCGAACGCAGCAGGGCGGCATCGCGGTCCGCCTCGCCGCCCTCAGGCGACCAGCCGCTGGTGTTCTCGACCACGGCGGTCAGTCGCAGGGCGGCGTACGGGCCGTCGATCTCGGTCGCCGACAGCCGGAGCACGCCGTCGGCCCGTTCGCGCGCCCGCAGGAGTCGGCCGACCGTCCGATCCGCGTCGACCACGCTCTCGGTCTCCTGGTGAGCGGGGCGCGAGAACGGCACCTCGACGCCATGCGCGACCAGGTCGGCGACCGGAACCGTCAGCGCAATCCGTTCCTCGACGCCCTCGACCCAGGGGACGAGGACCCGATCGGCCACATCCAGCTCCGCGACCGTCTCGAATGTGCCGTCACCGAGGGCCCGTTGGACGGTTCGCCGCTGCGCGCGCAGAAAGCGCAGCTCGACGCTGAGGGCCGCTCCGGCGCGCGGTTCCATCAGGCACTCGGTGCGCTGGGAGGAGTGCTCGGCGCCGCTCGAGGCCCAGGACGGTGGTACGAGTACTCCGAACTGCCAGCGCAGCTGGTTCTTGGCCGCCGATGCCCGGTACGGATAGAGGACGTATCCCTCGAACAAAACGGCGTCCGCGACCTGTCGTGCCACGGTGAAACGCGACTCCATGTCCGGGGTCGACGGGAGGGCGGGTCCTTCGGCGCGCGCGGCCGCTGTCATGGCGCGATCCCCCCTGCGCCCGGCGAGGGGGTGGCGACTGGCGGATCGGCCGATCGCAGCAGTGCCCGAACGGTCTCTTCCCAGGACGGAAGCGCGTTGCGGGAGCGGTACTCCAGCAGCGCGTCCATGGTGCCGCGGTCCAGGCGGATCCAGCCGCATCCGGGGAAGTGCTGCTCGATCATCTCGCGCCAGACCCGCACCGGCATCCGGAAGGCGGCCTCCCGGTCCCAGGGCACCGGCTCGGCCCGGAAGCCGCCCTCGCCGGTGAAGGCCGTGCCGGAGAAGAGCAGGAGCAGCGGTACCTCGCCGTCATCCAGCGCCCGCAAGTAGCGGGCCGAGGAGATGTCCATGTCGTAGGTGCAGGGGACCGCAAGGTCGGTCTCGGTATGGCCGGTGAAGCCGGGGACGACGAGGGAGGCGTGGGCGAACTGCAGAGGGTGGAGGGTGTGGCCCCAGCGGGAGCGGTCGCCGAAGAGGTCGCCGAGTCGGTCGGCTTCGGCCGGTTCGTAGCGGCGGCGCGCAGGTTCGATGCGGATCTGGCAGCGCAGGGCGAGCGCGTGGACGCGGTCGGGTGCGGCTGCGGTGATCCGCAGGCGGAAGATCAGTGTGGGACCGGCGGCGTACGGGTCGGCTCGCACGTCGGTGCAGGAAAAACTCAACTCCGTCACGGCCGTTCATCCTTCCCCGGTGTGCGGGCCTGCTGTCTGAGGTCGTGGAAGAAGGTGGCCAGGTCGGCCCGCGCCGCGGCACCGCCGTCGAAGCCCTTCCAGTGCAGGCGCATGCGGCCGATGAGCTCGTAGCAGTCGTCGATCGGCACCAGGAAACACTCGGTGCGGTCGCCGTCGCGGTGCACCAGCAGCGCCTCGACATCCGGTTCGAGAAGCCTGGCGAGGGTGTTGTCACCGAGGACGGACTGCCAAACGGCTGGATCCAGCTCGCTCTCGGTGGGACCCGCCGGGCTCGGATAGATCGCCACAAGTCGGTCGAGCGCCGCGTTACGGAAGAAGAACGCGACGCTGACCGGAATCTGCAGCCTCTCCCAGACGTCGTCGCGCAGACCCTGATCCGAGGGATCGGCGAGGCACCGGTCGGGAACGGTGCGGAACCGGCCGTGGCCGGCCCCTGGCGTGGCGAACAGCAGAGCGCAGGGGGTGCATGCGCAGGCCAGCGCGCGGTGTTCGGTGTCCACCACGTGCCGGTGGTCCTCCGTGAGGCGCTGTCCGCACAGCTCGCACCGCTCGGGCTCGGCGGGCGCGGGCGCGAGAAAGCGGCGAAGCCGGGTGATGCCCAACACCGGCGTTTCCTGACGAGTGCTCACGAACACTCCGTGGGGGCGGCGTCTGCTGCCGTACCCCGGCGGGGCGGCCCGGAGGCGATCTGCAGCAGAACCGGCTCGGGGCCGGCGGCATCCTCCTGGTCGAGACGTACCTCGGTTACCTCCGGCGCCAGACAGGCAAGAGCGGCCTCGGCCTTCTCCCGTGCCGCCTGCGCGGTCTTCTGACAGCCGCAGCCCGAGCCGGAGCCCACGGCCCGGCGCAGCCGCAAGGTGCCGGATTCGGCGTCGAAGCCGACGGTCTCGAAGGGCCGTCCCGGAGTGGCGTCCAGGGCCCGCGCGATCCGGGTCATGGTGTCCTGCGGGTGCAGACCATGCAGTACCAGAAAGCCCGCGAGCAACTCGTCATCGAGCACTTCCGCCAGCAGCCGGTCGTCTTCGCCACGGGTTCGATGCCCGGTGATCAGGTCGACGATCCGAGCCAGGCCCGCGCCGTAGAAGTCCATCAGCACGCGCACCAGTTCGTTGGCGGCTGCGACCGTCGCAGGGTCGCCCGTCTCGGACAGGCGGTCGAGGATCTCCTCAAGACGTCGCGCGGTCTGCTCCGGGCTCATCCGGCCAGACCGCTCAGCCCGGTGGGAACATGCATCGTCTGCATCGACCTGCCGCCCCCGAGATACATGTGGACGCCGCACGGCAGGCAGGGGTCGAAGCTGCGCACGGTGCGCATGATGTCGATGCCCTTGAAGTTCTCCGGCGGATTTTCCTCGAAGATCGGGGTGTTCTGCACGGCATCCTCGTACGGGCCGGGAGTCCCGTAACTGTCGCGGACGCTGGCGTTCCAGGGGGTGGGCGGGTACGGGTGGTAGTTGGCGATCTTCCCGTCACGGATCACCATGTGATGGGAGAGCACACCGCGCACGGCCTCGCTGAATCCGCAGCCGATGCTCTCGTCCGGCACCTCGAACTTCTCCCAGGTCTGGGTGCGGCCGGCACGTACCTCCTCCAGGGCCTTCTCTGCGAAGTACAGCGCCATGGCGGCGCTGTAGGCCTGGAAGTAGGTGCGCGCGCGGTTGCGCTCAATGGCGTTGCTCCACTGCGGGATCTTCCACTCGAAGGTGGTTTCGGGCTTGGTCATCGACCGCGGGAGGTTGATGACCACGCTGTTCCCTGTGGCCTTGATGTAGCCGATGTCGACCAGGCCGTTCAGCGCGGTGGACCACAGGCGGGCCAGCGGGCCGCCGCCGGTGTCCAGCGCCAGGTGGTCCGTGCCGTCGAACCAGCGCGGCGACATCACCCAGCTGTACTTGCCGTCGAAGTCGCGCTTCTGGGGGGCGGGAATGGTGTGCTGATTCCACGGGTGGCGTGGGTCCACCGGATTGCCGAGGGGGTCGTGCGGTACGAACAGCTCCTGCCCCTCCCAGTCGTCGTAGTAGGAACTGCCCAGCAGGATCCGGATCCCCAGGTTGATCTCGGTCAGGTCGTTGGTGACCAGCTTGCCGTCGACGATGATGCCCGGGGTGACGAACATCCTCCGGCCCCAGTCGGACATGTTCCGGTAGGTGAAGTCACAGTGGTCGGGATCGTTCATGCTTCCCCAGCAGCCCAACAGCACCCGCCGCCGCCCGACCTCCTCGTATCCGGGCATCGCCTGGTAGAAGAAGTCGAACAGGTCGTCATGGAGCGGAACCACCCGCTTCATGAACTCCACGTACCGCATCAGCCGGCTGAGATAGTCGGTGAACAGCTGGACCGAGGCGACCGTACCGACCCCACCCGGGTAGAGCGTGGAGGGGTGCACGTGGCGTCCCTCCATCAGGCAGAACATCTCCCGGGTGTAGCGGCTGACCTGCAGGGCCTCCCGGTAGAACTCGCCCTCGAGCGGGTTGAGGGAGCGCATGATGTCGGCGATCGTGCGGTAGCCGTGCTCCCCCGCGTGCGGCGCCTCGGTCCGTTCGGCCTGTTCCAGCACGCCGGGGTTGGTCTCCCGCACCATCTTCTCGCAGTAGTCGACCCCGACCAGGTTTTCCTGGAAGATGTTGTGGTCGAACATGTACTCTGCGGACTCGCCCAGGTTGATGATCCACTCACCCAGGTGAGGAGGCTTCACGCCGTAGGCCATGTTCTGCGTGTAGACCGAACAGGTGGCGTGGTTGTCACCGCAGATTCCGCAGATCCTGCTGGTGATGAAGTGCGCGTCCCGGGGGTCCTTGCCGCGCATGAACACGCTGTAGCCACGGAACACTGACGAGGTGCTGTAGCACTCGGCGACGCGCTTCTGCTTGAAGTCGATCTTCGTGTGAATGCCCAGGCTCCCCACGATCCGGGTGATCGGATCCCAGGACATCTCCACCAGGCCGCTGCCGTCACCGGCCACTGTCTTCGTCGGAGCCATTGCGAGTCTCGTGCCCTTCCTCAAGCCGGTTTGGTCACGCCGGCGGTCGTGGTTCGGGGAGGTCCTGCAAACGTCACAGAGCAGTACGGCAGTTCGGGCTCACCACGGCGGCCGGTACCCGGTCGTGATCCGGCGCCCGGTGTGACGCCACTTCGGCTCCTTGTCCACGGTGCTTGCGGTGATCGAGCGCAACTTTCGCATCACACCGCCGTACGAGTGACTGACCGTGCTGGAGACCTTGCTTCCGGGCGGCGCGTCCATGAACGGCATGAACTTGTCGGGAAAGCCAGGCATCGTGCAGGCGATACAGATCCCGCCGACATTGGGGCAGCCGCCGATACCGTTCATCCAGCCGCGCTTGGGCACATTGCACTTGACCACGGGACCCCAGCAGCCGACCTTCACCAGGCACTGCGGCGAGTTGTAGTCCTCAGCGAACTGGCCCTGCTCGTAATAGCCCGCCCGGTCACAGCCCTCGTGCACCGTCGCGCCGAACAGCCAGGCCGGCCGCAGCTTGTCGTCCAGTGGAATCATCGGCGCGGCCCCGGTGAGCTGGTAGAGCAGGTAGGTGAGCGTCTCGGAGAGGTTGTCCGGCTGGATAGGGCAGCCGGGCACGCACACCACCGGCAGGCCGGCCGTGGACTTCCAGTCCCAGCCGAGGTAGTCGGGCACGCCCATGGCACCGGTCGGATTCCCGGCCATCGCGTGAATGCCACCGTACGTAGCGCACGTCCCGGCCGCGACGACGGCGACGGCCTTGGGCGCCAGGCGGTCGATCCACTCGCTGGTGGTAATGGGCTGGCCGGTGTCGGGATCGTCACCGAAACCGCACCAGTACCCTTCCGCCTTGATCTTCTCGTTCGGGATGGAACCCTCGATGACGAGCACGAACGGATCGATCTCGCCGCGCTCCCCCTTGAAGAACCACTCGATGAATGTGTCCGCGCCCTGCACGGGACCGCACTCGAAGTCGATCAGCGGCCAGTGCACCGCCACCCTTGGTAGTCCAGGCAGCGCACCCAGCGCGATCTCCTCGATGCTCGGCTGCATCGCGTTCGTCAACGACACCGAATCGCCATCGCAGCTCAAGCCCGCATTGATCCACAGGAGATGGACGAGAGGAGGCTCTTCGCCCGCCTGCCCCCGCCCATGGCCTTCATCGACAGCCGTTGCTGCACTCATACGGAGGCCTCCGGGAGAATAGGGAACAGAAGCGACGAATCAGTCATCCGGCTCTTTCTTACCAGGTCTGATGCCTCACTACGCGTCGGGCGGGACCAATCCGGTGACGGCGGACTCCGCCCCTGCGCCACGCAGATGCCGAGGAGTGCACGAGGGCCGCTCCTTGCGGGCGAAGGCCCTGCGCAGGCGGTGGTAGGGCTCCTGCGGATCGGAGAAGATCCGGCGCATCCGGGCAAGTTCCTCGTCGCGATAGGCGCGCAGTGGCTTGGCGGCCTCATCCCGCTCCCGCAGCGCCTTCTTCTCGGCAATGCGCCGCTGGACCCGCGGCGCCGCGGCCGCAGCGGAGGCCAGCCGCTCCACCTCGGCCTCGAAGCCCTGCGGCCCGCAGCGCACCACACGGTCTACGAGACCGAGGTCGCGGGCCTTCACCGCCGTCACCGGCAGGGCGCGCTGCGTCAGCCGATCCGCTGCACCCCGTCCCACCCTGCGGGGCAGCGTGTAGGTCCAGTACTCCGAACCGTACAGCCCCATCAGCCGGTAGTGCGGGTTGAGCACGACGCCTTCTGCGCACCACACCTCGTCCGCGGCGAGGGCCAGCATCACACCGCCGGCCGCCGCATTGCCGCCGAGCGCGGCGACCACCAGCCGATCGGGGGTGGTCAGGACCGCCTCGACGAGATCGTCCATCGCCGTGATGTTGGCCCATGACTCCTCGGCCGGGTCGGCGGCCGCCTCGATCACTCCCAGATGAATGCCGTTGGAGAAGAAATCCCTGACGCCGCCGAGCACCAGTACGGAGGTGGGCCGGGAACACGCATAGCGGTACGCGTCGAGGAGGCGCTGACAGTGAGTGGTGCTCATCGCCCCGCCGGGGAAGGAGAAGCGAAGGAAGCCGACTTCGCCGAGCTCCTGGTACCGCATGTCCGCCCAGGTGTGCCGCTGTCCCGGCAGCCACAAGGGCGCGGGTTCCTCAGGCAGCGGCGGCAGGAGATCGCCAAGGGCGAGGACGGCCGGAAGCTTGATCCCCGCCGGCCCACCGGGCCGACGCCTGGGCCTCAGCTGGGGAATCCACACCGCGCCGTCCACCGTCGCCCGGCAGACCGCACCCGCCCGGGTCGCCACGAGTTCCCCCGGACGCCCGCGCAGGGTGTCCTCCGGGAAGCCGCCATGCAGATACCACTCGTCGCCGAGGAGCGTGTCCAGCACGCCCGGTTGCGAGTCGGCTTCCCGCAGCTTGCGCAGCACGGTCTCGGTGGAGTCCGACGACCAGTCAATGCGCCGGAGGCTCTGGTCGAAGTACGGCCGGACACGGATCGGGATCTCCGTGCCCAGGCTCCTTTGCGATCGGGGCACGTACGAACCCGAGGCGTACCGCTGCACAGCGAGGAGCACAGCCTCGCATGCCGCGTCGGCGATCTCGCCCCGGTACAGATCACTCTTCCCGACCTGCGGCAATCGGCATGAAACCGATGCCCACACGTCCCCCGCGTCCATCTCGGCGACGGCCTGAAGGACCGTCACGCCCCATTCGGTGATGCCGTCGCGAATCGCCCAGTCCAGTGACGACGGTCCCCTATCGCCCGGCGGTCCCGGGTGGACGATCAAGCAGGTGTGCTCCGACCAGACATCACTCGGGATCGCGGTCGTCAGCATCGGCGCGATGATCAGGTCAGGGGAGTACCGATCCACGGCAGTGCACAACGCTTCGTCCCCCAGAGCCAGCTCCACCGCCACCGTGTGTCCGCGGTCAGCAAGTTCGGCGAAGACCCGCTGAGTCAAGCTGTTGAACGCGCTCGCGATCAGCAGAATGCGCATCCCGATCCTCCCCGTCACCCTGAGCAACACAGACGGCAAGCCACCGGGAGGATCGCCCCTGGCCCCGCACATGAGCCCGAGCCACGCCCGGGAGATCACTCTGTCGGCAACTCCCACCCATCAAACGGCGCAGAGCGCACCGGAACTCCGTTGCCGGACAGTCGAGCTCGTCAAGGCCGACCGTGCTCCGGACGACCCGGCCAAGACAGGGAAGGCCAGCCTGGCAGCGATACCGGCCACGCAGGCCACTGGTCTGCGCGTCGGTGTGTCGCCGCGCCGCGGCGCCGCGGCCGCAGCGGTGCCCGCCGAGTGCGCGCGACTGCGCAAGGAAAGCCGATCGCGCGGGTGCGGACGCTGACCGGTGACGACGCATGGCTGGTCACCAACTACGCGCTCGCTCGGCAGGTCCTGGAGGACGAACACGCTTCAGCCTGCGCGAGACGGCCGCCCCGGACGTGCCGCGCCAGTACGCGCTGACAATCCCGCCGGAGGTCGTCAACACCATGGGGAACGTCAACAGCGCAGGCCTCCACCAAGAGGTGCTGAGAGCGTTCGGTCCCCGGTCCGGCCCGGCATCGGCCGACTGGATGCGCGACCGGGCGAACGAACTGATCGACAGCATGGTCGGGGAAGGACCACCCGTCGATCTGCGGGAGCGGTTCGCCGAGCCCTACTCCGCAGACCTGGTCTGCGGAGTGCTCGGCTTGCCTCGCGAGGACGGGGACGGCTCATGTCAGGTCTGGACCTCGGCTTCATCACCAGTCCCGTCGTGTTCGACGGGTGCACCGCCAACTGGGACAAGGACTACGCCTACGTGCTGGGGCACGTGCGCGCCGACCGGGATTCCCAGCGGGGGCTGATCCGCAGGCTGTGCGAGCTCAGAGACGACCCGACGCGTGACGGAGGAGACCTGACCGACGAGATGCTGGCGGCCGTGATCACCTCCCTTTTCGGAGCCGGCGCCATGAGCACGTATGTGTTCCTCCTGCACGCCGTGCTGACCCTGGTGCGGCACCCGAAGGCGATGGAACGGCTGCGGCAGCGGCCGGAGCTGATGCCGGGCGCCGTGGAGGAGCTGATGCGTTGCACGCTCTCCATCGGAGACGGACTGCCCCGGATCGCTCTCGCCGACGTGCAGGTGGAGGACGTTCTTGTCCGATCCGGGGAGCTGGTTCTGATCTGTGTGGAGGCAGCCAACTTCGACCCCGAACAATTCGACGATTTCGAGCGGTTCGACATCGACCGCTCCCCCAATCCGCACATGGCCTTCGGCGCCGGCCGCCACTACTGCCCCGCGTCAACGATCTCCCGCGTCCACGCCGCAGAGGCGCTCGGCGCGCTCGTGGAACGCCTGCCGGGGCTGCGGCTGGCCCTGCCCGTGGACCAGTTGGTCTGGCGGACGGGAAACATCAAGCGAGTGCCCGAACGGCTTCACGTCCTGTGGTGAGCGGGCACGGAGGATCGACGAGCCGATTTTGCCGAGGAGGCAAATTTTTTGCCTTCAGGGCATGATCAGGTGTCCACTTGTCCTATGACCACTTCTCCGGACGCTCAAGGCGGCGCCGGCATTCCGGAGGTCTCGGGCCTCGGCCCGCGGCTGCGCGAACTGCGGCGACGCAGCGGTCTCACGCTGGAGGCGGCCGCCGCCAGAGTCAGACTCTCGCCAGCGTATCTGTCCCGGCTGGAGACCGACCGGCGACAGCCCTCGCTCCCTGTGCTGCTTGGGCTTTCCCGCGCGTACGGAGCGACCGTCTCCGAGCTGTTGGGCGAGGCTTCCCCGGCGCGTGACCCGGTGATCCGTTCCGGCAGTCTGGAGTCCGCACGCGCGGGCGGCTGGAGCTACCGGCGCGCAGGAGCGCCGCACGGGGCGATGCAGGCACTGCGGGTCCGCATCCCCTCCCCCTCCGCGATCCAGGACGCCGTCGTACGAGTGCACCCGGGCGAGGAGTGGCTTTACGTCGTCTCCGGCCGCCTCCGGCTCACCCTTGGCGACGCCGTCCACGTACTCGACCCCGAGGATGCCGCGCACTTCGACTCCCTCACCCCGCATCGCCTCGCGGCCGCGTCCGCCGAGGGTGTCGAATTGATCTTCGTTCACACGCTGTTGCAGGCCCCGGCGGGCACGCTGTGCATCGACGCGCCGCATCGCGGTCCCTGAAGCCGAGTGGTCGGCAGACAACAACTCCCCACGCATCCCCGCAACCCCCTACTCGTCCCCGCCGAGACCGCAGGAAAGGTGAGATCACCATGCCCATCAAGGCGCTCACTTCCAAGTGGATGAGCCGAGGCCTGGCCATCCGTCTCTTCCTCTACATGGTCGGGGCCCACGTGTTCGCCGCTTTCCTCTTCCTGCTCTTCGAGGTCGGCGCGCACCATTCGCACTGACGGCGGGCCGGTTCACGGAATCGCAGCCGCAGACACCCTTCGGCTTGCGAGTGGCCGAGGCGCTGGTCAATGCGTTCCGGTGGTCACGTTCCAGATGCGGGTCGCCACGTGCAGGTTGAGTCTGGCATCGACATCCGTGAGATCCAGGCCCGATATCTCGCGGATACGGCGAAGCCGGTAACGGAGTGTGCTGCGGTGAATCGTGAGTGTGGCTGCCGTGGAGTCGTAGTTGTCGTTCTCCAGGTAGGCGGTGAGCGTCGCCACGAGTTCGCCATGGTGCGCCCGGTCATAGTCGATCAGAGAGCCAAGCCATTCGCGCACGAACTGCTCGGTGTGCGCATCGTGATCACCTGTGCGCAGCACCCGGTAGATTCCGAGCCGATCGAAGGCGGTCAGACCGTAGGGTCTTACGGAATTCTGCCGGATCTCCAGGGCGCGCAAAGCCTCCTGGTAGGAGTGCGGGACGTCGCCAGTGGCATCGCACGGGCCTCCTACACCGATCGCGCAGTCCGGGGAGCCAAGTTCCTTCGACACCTGCTCGTAAAACGCATCATCGACAGCGGGGCCGCGTACAACGAGCACTGCCGCTCCTGAACGGCGGCCCAGCAGAAAGTCGAGTCGGCCTGCCGTTGCGGCCCGCCCGACGGCGTCGGTGACCTTCCCGTCGCCCCAGGGCCCGCTCCACTTGACGATCACCACACGGTGGGGCCCGTGGAGGTTGTGGCCCACCGCTTCACACCGCGCAAGGGCGCTTCTCTCATCCGTCCCGGTCACCAGGTCCTCGACCAGGTCGCAGCGCAGGCGCAACTCCGCGTCTGCGAGGTTGCGCTGATGGGAGAGTTCGACGGCGAGCGCTGTTCCGGCCTGGTCCAAGGCGAACATTTCGGTCTCGCTGACCCGGTGGTCCGGATCGGCCAGTACCAGTACGCCCAGCACCTCACCGTGCGGACGCACCACGCGGAACAACAGGTCACGGTCGCGCACTGGCCCGCGCTCGCGCTCGGCGCGGCGCAGCACGTCCGCCCTGCGCGCAGGAGCCACGCCAGCCGGCTGCACCGAGCTGTCGGGCCCAGCCCAGGCCCGCGGATTGCCGAAGCGGTCCTCGCTCCGGACGGGGAATCCCGTCAGCTTGTGCAGCACGCGCACGATGTCCTCTTCGCCGCCGCCCGAGCACGAGGCCCGGTTCAGCGCCTCATGTATCGCCACCCGGCGCTGGAGTTCAGCCACAGCGGTCCCCAAGCGGATGTTCAGTGCCGTCATGCCATGGACAAGCCGACGCAGCCGCCGAGCGTGCGCTCGTTCTCCTTCACACACCTGGACATGATCCAGAGCGGCAGCCGTCTGACGCGCCAAGAGAGCTGCAAGGAAGACGTCGTCATGCCCGGGAGTCTCAGGCGAGGTGACCACGAGGTAGCCGCGGCACGCGCCCCGGTGGTTCAACGCCAAGGCGCGGGCCCACCCGCATCCTGGCAGGTCGAGCGCCGCGTCTTCGCCGTGCAGCGTGTGTACGCCGGCGTCCATGGCCCGGGCCTCATGCCCGGATACGGCGGTCCCGCCACGCAGCAGGCGCCCTTCATCTTCCAGATACCCGACGGCGGTCAGAGACGTACTCACCGAGGCGATCCAGGTAGTGGCAAGATCCAGGACGTGGCTCGCGTCCCGCCCGCTGAACATCATCGTCGCCAGCTCACAAAGGCTGACCGCCCCGCCCAGGCACTTCTGGGACCGGGCATCCGACAATGACGGAAACACGATGGCATTCATGCGGTCTCCTTCCGAAGCCCGCCTCGGCCTGCGAGGGTGATCCGGAACATCCTTTTTGTCACCTCAGGCCCATGCCCTCGGTTACCCGTCTCGCGCAGGCTGACACGAGAAAAGAGATCCTGTTGCGTCACCCGGTCGGCTGCGCTCTCCACAGACGCGAAGGGACAAGGGAAGCACGGGACCTCCTGTCACGGTCTGAACAGCCCGAACAAGGAGATGTGACCGACGATGCTGATGCGTACCGACCCTTTCCGCGAGCTGGACCGGCTCACGCAACAAGTTCTGGGCACGGCCACACGGCCAGCTGCGATGCCGATGGACGCCTATGAGACCGATGGCGCCTTCGTGATCCAATTCGACCTTCCCGGAACCAACGCCGACTCCATCGATCTGCACGTCGAACAGAACGTCCTCACCGTGCGGGCCGAGCGTCCCGCCCCCGTCAAGGACCGCGAGATGATTGTGGCCGAGCGCCCTTCCGGCGTATTCAGCCGACAGGTGTTCCTGGGCGACACCCTCGATGTCGACAAAATCGAGGCCGGCTACGACGCAGGCGTTCTCACCTTGCGGATCCCCGTTGCCGAGCAGGCGAAACCGCGCAAGATCGAAATCGGCCACACGGGCGAAGCCAAGCGGCTCACCAGCTGAACACGGCTGGCGAGGCGCGTGACCCGCCGTGCTTCTGCCTCCGGCAACGCGACGGACGAGACCGCAGCTCACCGACCGGGGAGGCTCAGGCGATGATCACCGAGCTGGCCGTGGAACGCGTGGAATTCACATGCGGGCATTGCTGGAACCGCTGGAGTATCGACTACGACGTCCTCCACTACCGGGACGGCGAGGGCCATGAATGGGAGTACTTCTCCCGGGACGGCGTCGCTGTGGCCTCACCGTACGTGCCCGAGGGCGCCCCGCCCTGCCCGCAGTGCGGCCGCCGCTGGGTCGGGCGTCTCGTCGCCCGCAGACCCATCCCCGCGCCGCCCGGCCCGGCAGACACACCCCGGCAGAAGATTACCGACGAAGCCGGCCACCGGCCCGACCGGCATGACGCCCCTCTCCTCGGCGCCGCCGATCATGCACAGCCCCAACAGCCCGAACCACCGGCCGATCCCACGTCCGCTGTGACGTGAACGCCGCCCGTCCGGTCCTTCCATCCCCTGGCCGCCGGCACTGCTTCTCCTCGTCGCGGCGCGCCCGGTAAGACCTCCGCCGGCAGGTGCAGAGATGAGCGACCGTATGCACGACCGGCCCGCGGCGTTCCTGCTCGACCTCGACGGGACGCTCGTGGACAGCGTGTACGCGCACGTCATCTCGTGGCAGCAGGCGTTGAGCGAGATCGGCATCGGGCTCTCGATCTGGCGGATTCACCGGAAGATCGGCATGAGTGGCGGCCTGCTCGTACAGGCCATGCTGCGCGAGACAGGCCAGCGGCTCACGCCCGAGGAGACCGAGCACCTGCAGAACGCCCACCACCGCCGCTTCGCCGACTGGATCGACACCATTCGCCCGCTTCCCGGAGCGCCAGAGCTCCTACGGCATCTGACGAACTGCGGTATCCCCTGGACGATCGCCACCAGTGCCCGTCGCGACGACGCCACGCCCATGCTTGCCAAGCTCGGGGTGCCGCCCGACCACCCGACGGTCACACGGGAGGAGGTCACCCGTGCCAAGCCCGACCCCGACCTGTTCCTGGCCGGGGCGGCGCGGCTCGACATCCCGCCTCGTGACTGCGTCGTGGTTGGGGACAGCGTATGGGACCTGCTTGCCGCCCGGCGAGCCGATGCCCTCGGCGTGGGGCTGCTGTCCGGAGGCTACGGGCAAGAGGAGCTGGAGCGGGCCCAGGCGTTCCGCGTGTACGCCGATCCGGCGGATCTGCTCACACACATCGACGAACTCGGTATTCGCGGCGCTCAGGGCGATTGAACGCCAGGCCCCGGCCCCCAGGACCCAATGCGCCGCTACCGCAGACCAGCGGCGCACGGCGGAAAGGCGCAGGTCAGAGCCGCATGTCGACCTCCTGGGTCGGTACCGGGCGCGTAATTGGTCCCCTCGGGTCCATGTCACCAGGCACCCGCCCGCGCACGCTGACACAAGGTGCGGCGAGATACCCGTGAGCCCGGATCGCTCGCACCGTCCATGAAGGGGGAGCAACCCATCGAGGAGTGCCAGATGGCCAAGGCAGTCGGGATCGATCTGGGTACCACCAACTCCGTGATCGCCGCGTGGGAGGGTGGTGAGGCGTCCGTCATCCCCAATTCCGAGGGCTCGCGCACCACGCCCTCCGTGGTCGGGTTCACCGACACCGGGGAGCGCTTGGTGGGTCAGCTGGCCCGGCGCCAGGCGATCTTGAATCCCAAGGGGACGATCTACTCGGCGAAGCGTTTCATCGGCCGGCGCTTCGATGAGATCTCGGACGAAGCCAAGGCGGTGGGCTTCGACGTCGTGGAAGGGCCGGGCGGGGTGGCCCGCTTCGAGGTGCGCGGCAAGCAGTACGCGCCAGAGGAGATCAGCGCCCTGGTGCTGCGGAAACTTGCCGATGACGCGGGCAAGACGTTGGGTGAGCGGGTGACGGAGGCGGTCATCACCGTGCCCGCATACTTCAACGATGCCCAGCGCACGGCCACCAAGGACGCCGGGAAGATCGCCGGACTGGACGTGCTGCGCATCATCAACGAGCCGACCGCGGCCGCCCTGGCCTACGGGCTGGACAAGAAGGGCCACGAGACGGTGCTCGTCTTCGACCTCGGCGGCGGCACCTTCGACGTCAGCCTGCTGGACGTCGGCGACGGCGTGGTGGAGGTCCGGTCGACGGCCGGCGACAGCCACCTGGGAGGCGACGACTTCGACCGGCGGCTGGTGGATCACCTCGCGGATAACTTCCAGCAGCAGAACGGGATCGACCTGCGCAGCGATCCACAGGCCCTGCAACGGCTCTTCGAAGCGGCCGAGAAGGCCAAAACCGAGCTCAGTTCGGTCACCCAGACACAGGTCAATCTGCCGTTCATCACGGCCGACGCCTCCGGCCCGAAGCACCTCACCGAAACGGTCCGGCGCTCCACCTTCGAGCAGATCACCGCCGACCTGGTGGAGCGCTGCCTGGACCCGGTGCGCCAGGCGATGAGCGACGCCAAGGTGACCGAGAACGACATCGACGAGGTCATCCTCGTCGGCGGCTCGACCCGGATCCCTGCCGTCCAGGCCCTGGTGCGCCGGCTCACCGGCGGCAAGGACCCCAACATGAGCGTCAACCCGGACGAGGTGGTGGCGATCGGCGCAGCCGTCCAGGCCGGGGTACTCAAGGGCGAGGTCAAGGACGTCCTGCTGCTCGATGTCACCCCACTGTCCCTCGGTGTGGAGACGCGCGGCGGCGTCATGACGAAGATCATCGAGCGGAACACCACCATCCCGGTCCGGCGCTCCGAGACCTTCTCCACCGCCGAGGACAACCAGCCCGCAGTCGACGTCGTGGTGCTGCAAGGCGAGCGCGAACGCGCGGCGGACAACCGGGTCCTGGGCCGCTTCCGGCTGGAGAACATCCGCCCCGCGGCGCGCGGTGAACCGCAGATCGAGGTGACCTTCGACATCGACGCCAACGGCATCCTCAACGTCAGCGCCAAGGACAAGGACACCGGCGCGGAGCAGGGGATCACCATCAGCGAGAGCTCCAACCTCGACCGCAGCGAGGTGGACCGGATGGTCGCCGAGGCCGAACGCAACCGCGCCGAGGACCAGTCCCTGCGCCAGGCCGTAGACGCCCTCAACGAACTCGACGCCATCGCCTACCAGGTCGAACGACGCGTCGGCGAACTCGGCGACGCAGTTCCGCAACACGAAAAGGCGCGCACCGAGATGCTGGTCGCCGAGGCCCGCCAGGCGGTCAAGGAAGAGGCGCCGCTGGACCGAGTACGCAGCCTCACCTCCGAGCTGCAGCAGCTCTACCACGGCCTCGTCGCCCGCCAGCCCGGGACCCCGCCCACGGGAGGCGTCCCGCCGACCGGCGGTACTCCGGCCGACGAGGGCGGACCGGGCACAGGCGGAGGGTCCGACGAGGACGTCGTCGACGCCGAGTTCGACCGGGGATGAGGCAGCGCCATGTCCGAGCATGAGGATCAGCGCCCGCAGGACGAACAGGCGGACGACGAGGCGACCGGTCGGGGCGACGGCTCGGCTCCCTCCCCCACAGTCAAGGAGTTGGAGGAGCTGGAGGACCGCTGGCGCCGCGCCATGGCGGAGTTGGACAACCAGCGCAAGCGCCATGCCCGCGAGTTGCAGCATGAGCGGGAAGCCGAACGCAGCCGGGTCGCCGCCGCCTGGCTCCCCGTCGTCGACAACCTCGAACTGGCCCTCTCCCACGCCCAGGCCGAACCCGGCTCGGTCGTGGAGGGAGTCAAGGCAGTACGCGACCAGGCCGTCCAGATCTTCCGGGATCTCGGGTATCCGCGCGACGACGAGACGGATGTGCCGTTCGACCCCAACCGGCATGAAGTGGTCAGTGTCGTCGACGAGCCGGACACCGCGCCGGGCACCGTGATCCGTGTGCTTCGGGCCGGCTACGGCGAGCCCGGTCGGCAGCTCCGGCCGGCTGCCGTCGTCGTGAGCCGCAAGCAGGAGTGAGGCCATGGCGCGCGACTACTACGAGGTCCTGGGCGTCCCGCGCAGCGCGAGCGCGGAGGAGATCCAGCAGGCGTTCCGCAAGCTCGCCCGCCAACACCACCCGGACATCAATCGTGATCCGGCCTCCGAAGAACGGTTCAAAGAGATCAACGAGGCGTACCAGGTACTGTCCGACCCGAAGACGCGCGCACGCTATGACCGCTTCGGCCCGGACTTCCGGCAGATCCCCGAGGACGTCGACGAGCGGGCGGCTGCGGGTGCGGGTGCGGGATTCGGTGGCGGGCCGGGCGGGCGGTTCCGCTGGTCCACCTCCGGCGCGGCGGGTCCGGGGAGGTCGCGGGTCTGGGCCGGTGGCGGAGGCTTCGAAGGTTCCGGGATCGACATCGAGGATCTGTTCGGTGGCATCTTCGGCGGACGCGGCGCGGGCGGCACGATGCCGGGAGCCGACCAGGAGGCCGAACTCAAGCTCACCGTGGAGGAGGCGTACCGCGGCGGTAAGCGACGGGTGACCCTCGGAGGCCCGGAGCACCCCCGCAGCTACGAGGTGAACATTCCGCCCGGCGTGGTCGACGGCCAGCGGATCCGGCTCGCCGGGCAAGGCGGCAGGGGCTTGGGGAACGGTCCCCCCGGTGACCTGTACCTGAAGGTCCGGATTCTTCCCCACCCCCGGTACCGGGTGTCCGGACGCGACATCCACGTCGACCTGCCGGTCACCCCGTGGGAGGCGGCGCTGGGCGCGACCGTGCCCCTGACGACCCCGAACGGCACGGCCAAGGTCACGGTCCCTCCCGGATCGTCCACCGGCCGCCGGCTGCGACTGCGCGGGGAGGGCATGCCCCGCTCGAAGGGCACGCCCGGAGACCTGTACGCACACATCCGCGTGATGGTCCCGCCCTCTCCGACGCCAAAGGAGCAGGAGCTGCTGCAGGAGCTGGCCAATGTCTCGACCTACGACCCGAGGAGGCACTGAGATGAGCCTCCGCCCCGCTCCGACCGCCGCACAGCGCACCCCGGAAGCGGTCGCGGTCCGCTACCCGTTGGCGCGACCGTACCGGCTGAGCCTGGACACCGTCGCTCGCCGCTGCGGCCTCCACCCCGAACTCGTCCGCCGTTTCGTCGCGCTCAGCATGGTGGACGCGATCCGGGACGCCTCCGGAGACCTGTGGTTCTCCACGAGTGCACCGGCCACGATCGCCCGCGTCCAACGGCTGCGGACCGGGCTCAGCCTCAACTACGCCGCCGTCGGACTGGTCCTGGACCTGCTGGACCGGATCGAGGCACTGGAGACCGCGCTGCGCCGCGCGAACGCCACCCACCCGCAGGCCTAGGCCCCCAGGACAGGCAAGGAGTGGACCACCGTGGACATGAACCGACTCACCCAGAAGTCCCAGGAAGCACTGCAGGAGGCACAGACCACGGCGTCGCGGATGGGCCACACCGAGGTCGACGGCGAGCACCTGCTGCTCGCCTTGGCCGACCAGGCCGACGGCCTCGTGCCGCGCTTGCTGGAGCAGTGCGGTGCCGACCTCGCCCGGCTACGGGCGGATGTGGAAGGCGAGGTGGCACGACGCCCCAAGGTCACCGGCCCGGGCGCCACGCCCGGCCAGGTATACGTCACCCAGCGGCTCGCCCGGCTGCTCGACGCCGCCGATCGCGAAGCCAGGCGGCTGAAGGACGAATACGTCTCGGTGGAACACCTGGTCCTGGCGCTGATCGACGAGGGCAGCGCCTCCGCGGCCGGACGCATGCTGAAGGAGCACGGAGTCACCAGGGAGTCCTTCCTGGCCGCGCTGACCCGGGTACGCGGCAACCAACGGGTGACCTCGGCGACGCCGGAAGGCGCCTACGAGGCACTGGAGAAGTACGGCCGGGACCTTGTCGCCGAGGGTCAGGCCGGAAAGCTCGATCCGGTGATCGGCCGCGATGCGGAGATCCGCCGGGTGATCCAGATCCTCAGTCGTAAGACGAAGAACAACCCGGTGCTCATCGGCGATCCCGGGGTCGGCAAGACGGCCATCGTCGAAGGTCTGGCGCAGCGCATCGTCCGCGGTGACGTACCGGAGGGTCTGCGCGACAAGACGGTGTTCGCGCTGGACATGGGGTCATTGGTGGCAGGTGCCAAGTATCGGGGCGAGTTCGAGGAGCGCCTCAAGGCGGTGCTGGCGGAGGTAAAGGCCGCCGAGGGGCGGATCCTGCTCTTCGTGGACGAACTGCACACCGTGGTGGGAGCCGGCGCAGCCGAAGGCTCGATGGACGCGGGCAACATGCTCAAGCCGATGCTGGCCCGCGGCGAGTTGCACATGATCGGTGCCACCACACTGGATGAGTACCGCAAGTACGTTGAATCCGACGCGGCGCTGGAGCGACGCTTCCAGCCGGTGCTGGTGGACGAACCCAGCGTGGAGGACACCATCTCCATCCTGCGCGGGCTGCGCGAACGCCTCGAGGTCTTCCACGGCGTCAAGATCCAGGACACCGCCCTGGTCGCCGCGGCAACCCTCAGCCACCGCTACATCTCCGACCGGTTCCTCCCTGACAAGGCCATCGACCTCGTCGACGAGGCATGCGCCCGGCTGCGCACGGAGATCGACTCCCTGCCGGCCGAGCTGGACGAGCTCACCCGCCGCGTCACCCGGCTGGAGATCGAGGAAGCCGCACTGGCCAAGGAGGACGACCCGGCCAGCAAGGCCCGACTCGACGAACTCCGCCGCGAGCTGGCCGACCTGCGGGCCGAGGCGGATGCCAAGCACGCCCAGTGGGATGCCGAACGGCAGGCCATCCGGCGCGTCCAGCAACTGCGCCAGGAGCTGGAACAGGCCCGCCACGAAGCCGAAGAGGCCGAGCGGAACTACGACTTGAACAAGGCCGCGGAGCTCCGGTACGGAAAGATCACCGAGCTGGACCGCAAACTTGCCGCCGAGGAGCAGCAACTCGCCGCCAAACAAGGCGAACAACGGCTACTGCCGGAGGTCGTCACCGAGGACGAGATCGCCGAGATCGTCGCCTCTTGGACCGGCATCCCGGTCGCCCGTTTGAAGGAAGGCGAGAGGGACAAGCTGCTGCGCCTCGACGAGATCCTGCGTGAGCGGGTCATCGGCCAGGACGAAGCCGTCCAGCTCGTCGCCGACGCCGTCATCCGTGCCCGCTCCGGGATCCGTGATCCGCGTCGGCCCATCGGCTCGTTCATCTTCCTGGGGCCGACCGGCGTGGGCAAGACCGAGCTGGCCAAGACGCTGGCCGCCGCGCTGTTCGACAGCGAGGAGAACATTGTTCGCCTCGACATGAGCGAGTACCAGGAGAAGCACACCGTCAGCCGTCTCGTCGGAGCACCACCCGGCTACGTCGGATACGAAGAGGGCGGACAGTTGACCGAGGCCGTGCGCCGCAAGCCGTACTCCGTGGTTCTCTTCGACGAGATCGAAAAAGCCCACGCGGACGTCTTCAACACGCTGCTGCAGGTGCTCGACGACGGCCGGATCACCGACGCCCAAGGGCACACTGTCGACTTCCGCAACACGGTCATCATCATGACCTCCAACATCGGTTCCCAGTACCTGCTGCAGGACGCCACCGCGGGCGGCGAGATCAAGCCCGAGGTGCGGGAGATGGTCATGGCCGACCTGCACGCCCACTTCCGGCCCGAGTTCCTCAACCGGGTGGATGACGTGGTCCTCTTCCGGCCGCTCGGCCTCGCCCAAATCGAACAGATCGTCGATCTGCTCTTCGACGAGCTGCGCCGGCGGCTGGCGGACCAGCGGATCACTTTGGAGCTGACCGAGGAAGGCCGACGACTCATCGCCCAGGAGGGGTTCGACCCCGTCTACGGGGCCCGGCCGTTGCGCCGCTTCATCTCGCACGAGGTGGAGACCAAGATCGGCCGTGCCCTGATCCGCGGCGAAATCCGGGAAGGCATCACGGTGGTGGTCACCGCCCGCGACGGCGAGCTGGTCGTCGACCTTCCCGGTCCTCCACAGCACGCCAAGGCTGCGTGATCGCATTCGCCGGGAGGCATCATGAGCGGCTACAACCACCCTGGGGCGGCTGCGCGCGCACGGATGCTCACCGTCCGCTGCGACCACTGTGGCAAGACCAATCGGATCCCGGTCGCGGCGGAGGGCACTCCCCGATGCGGCAACTGCCACCGCCCACTGCCATGGATTGTCGACGCCGACGAGCAGGACTTCACCGAGGTCGCCGAGCGGGCCACTCTGCCCGTCCTGGTGGACCTGTGGGCTGCCTGGTGTGGCCCGTGCCGGATGGTCAGCCCGGCACTCGAACGCGTCGCCCGGGAGATGGCCGGCCGGATCAAGCTGGTCAAGGTGGACGTGGACAAGTCCCAGCGGTTGCAACAGCGGTTCACCGTCATGGCCGTGCCCACCTTGCTCATTCTCGACCGGGGCCGCGAGATCGCCAGGCAAGCAGGTGCCGCACCACCCCACGTGCTGCGGGAGTGGGCAGAGAAGGCCATCGCCCGGCGCGCACAGCCCGCCTGACACGCCTCGTCATGGGAGACAACATGACCGTCGTCCACGAACCCGTCCGGCCCTCGTTCGACACGTCACCCGCGTCAAGGCGACGCTGCGAAGCTGACGGAGGTGGGAGCACCCGCCCCCGGCTGATGCGGAACGAGCCGAGGACCCCCGACGGACGCGACGAGTGCCTCGGGATCGGCGTGGGGACGCAAGGTCCGACTCAATTCAGGAGGTGATCCGCATGCCGTTCATGGGGGTAACCAAATTCGAACGCTTCTTCCGCGCGGCGGCTGGCCTCGCCGTCGACAAGAACGACCTCAAGCGCTACGCCGACTTCATCGACCAGAAGATCTATGACTTGTTCCTCGTGGGCGAGGCCGCGGCCAAGGCCAGTGGTCGGGACATCATCGAGCCGCACGACCTCCCGATCACCAAGGGGCTGCAGGAAAGCATCCATGCTTTCAAGGAACTCGACCAGCAGATCGAGCTGCAGCCGCTGCTTGACCAGTTGGCCGCGCACCCTGCACTCGACGTGGCCATCAGCGACCAGACGAAGCAGAGACTGCCGGCCATTGCAGGCGGGCTGAGCGTTGCCATGGCACAGTCATTCCGGATCATCGCTCCGGATCGGCGCCATCCGCTCACTCCGGAGTGGGAGCAGGTCCTCAGCTTGTTCGACCTGCTTCTATGAGATGCGCGGCCGTCTCGAGAGCGGCGTAGGCCATGTTCCGGACACCCTTGAGCGTGCCCGTGCTCGACTTGGTGAGGCGCCGGCGCGACCCGGTCGTGCAGTCGCTGAGGTCCACCGCGGCTGCCGTCCTGGCGTACCTCGTGGCGCTCCGCCTCGCCCCCGACCGGCTTCCCTTGCTCGCTCCGCTGACGGCCGTGCTCGTCGTACAGGTCTCGCTCTACGCGACACTGACCACGAGCATCAAACGGATCACCACCGTTGTCACCGGGTTGCTGGTCGCCGTCGTCTTCAGTGACCTGGTCGGCTTGAGCTGGTGGAGCATGGGCGCACTCATCCTCGCCTCCTTGACGGTGGGGCATCTGCTGCGGCTGGGTGAGCTGGTACCGGAGGTAGCGGTCAGCGCGATGCTCGTGCTCGGCGTGAGCAATCCCGCCGTCAACGCGCTGAACCGGCTGACCGAGGCGCTCATCGGCGCAGCCGCGGGGGTTGTTGTGAACGTACTCATCCCGCCACCGGTGTACGTACAGCCGGCAGGAGAGGCGGTCCAAGACCTGGCGGGCCGGATGAGCAGACTGCTGCGGGACGTGGCGCTCCAGCTGCAGTCCGGTGCCACCCGGGAGCGCGCCGAGGTCTGGTTGCGTGCGGCACGCCGGCTGGACCGGGAGATCATCCACGTGGAGCGGGAGCTGGACAGGGCCGAGGAGAGCCTGCGGTTCAATCCGCGTGCCCGTCCGTTGCGCCATTCCGGGATGGTGCTGCGCGGCGGACTGGATACATTGGAGCGCTGCTCGGTGAGCCTGCGCTCGCTCTGCCGCTCGCTGAGCGACCTCGGCCGTGACCGGGAGCGGGGCGAACGGATCTACAGCGCCGATCTGGCCGCTCCACTGGCACGTCTGCTCACCCACCTCGCGGATGCCGTCCACGCATTCGGTCTCCTGACCAAGGCTCATGCGGTCGCCGAAGCCGACAGCATCAACGTGGGGCTCGGCAGATCGCTTGCCGACGCGCGTGAGCTGCGGGAGCGGTTGGCGAGACTACTGAGAGCCAAGGAGCCGGGAAGCTGGGAAACCCACGGCACGCTGCTGGCCAACGCCGCTCGCATGATCGAGGAGTTGGAGACCGCCCGGTGGTCGCGGACGACCGGGGACGAGGCGAATGGCGATGGACAAGCCCCTCCGGCGGCCGATTCCGTCCTACAGCGACTGCCTTGGCTCGGCTGGGGTGGCGGTGAAATACGGGACCGCCTCCAGCTCCGCAGGCCCCGTCCCCGGGCACCGTGCAGCGGGTGGGGCACCAGATCCGCAGCAGACGCAGCGGGCACCGGCTCCGAGCGCAGCGAACACCGACCGCGAGCACACAGGTGCCGGATCCGGCCGGACCGGTCGGCGGTTGCAAGTGACAAGGACGAGCCGGTCGAACGGTAAGGAGCCTACGATGCCGCACGAACGAGCCGGGCAGCCGGCGAAACCGGAGGACTTGGTGGACGTTGCCAGGCTGGTGACGGCGTATTACGCCCTGCACCCGGATCCCACCGAACCGTCCCAGCACGTTGTCTTCGGCACCTCCGGACATCGGGGATCGTCGCTGTCCACCACATTCAACGAGGACCACATCGCCGCGACCAGTCAGGCGATTTGCGACATCCGCACGATGCGAGGCACGGATGGGCCGCTGTTCCTCGGTTCCGACACCCATGCTCTGTCGGAACCTGCAAAGGTGAGCGCCCTGGAGGTCTTCGCCGCCAATGACGTCCCCGTGCTCATCGACAACGCCGATGGTTACACGCCCACACCGGCCGTCTCGCGTGCCATCGTCACCCACAACCGCCGCCGTTCCCACGGCCTTGCGGACGGCGTGGTGGTCACACCGTCCCACAACCCGCCCACCGACGGTGGCTTCAAGTACAACCCGCCGAACGGCGGCCCCGCCGACTCCGCGACGACCGCATGGATCCAGGACCGCGCCAACGAACTGATCGCCGGCGGCCTGAAGGACGTGCGCCGGCTTCCCTACGCCCGCGCCCTGTCCACGCCGACCACCGGTCGGTACGACTTCCTGGACCGCTACGTCGGCGACTTGCCCGCCGTGGTCGACCTGGACGCCGTGCGCTCCGCAGGCGTGCGTATCGGAGCGGACCCGATGGGTGGCGCATCGGTCGCCTACTGGGGGCGAATCGCAGAGCGCCACCACCTGGACCTGACGGTCGTCAATCCACTGACCGACCCGACCTGGCGCTTCATGACTCTGGACTGGGACGGCAAGATCCGCATGGACTGCTCCTCACCTCACGCAATGGCCTCACTGATCTCGCATCGCGACATGTACGACGTGGCCACCGGCAACGACGCCGACGCGGACCGGCACGGCATCGTCACCCCGGATGCCGGCTTGATGAACCCCAACCACTACCTCGCCGTGGCCATCTCCTACCTGTACTCGCATCGTGACCAGTGGCCACGCACCACCGGAATCGGGAAGACACTGGTCTCCTCAAGCATGATCGACCGCCTGGCAGCGCACCTGGAGCGCAAGCTCGTGGAAGTGCCGGTCGGCTTCAAATGGTTCGTCGACGGCCTGATGGACGCATCGATCGGCTTCGGCGGCGAGGAGTCCGCCGGTGCATCCTTTTTGCAACGGGACGGCTCGGTCTGGACGACCGACAAGGACGGGATCGTTCTCGCCCTGCTCGCATCCGAGATCACCGGCGTGACCAGCGAGTCACCGTCCGAGCATTATGCAACGCTCACCGAACGCTTCGGCGCACCCGCCTACGCCCGGGTCGACGAGCCCGCCATGCGCGAGCAAAAGGCGGTCCTCGCCCAGCTGTCGCCCGAGCAGATTGCGGTCGACACCCTCGCGGGCGAACCAGTCACCGCCGTCCTCACCAAAGCGCCCGGAAACAACGCTCCGATCGGCGGCATCAAGGTGGCAACCGAGCACGCGTGGTTCGCCGCACGCCCCTCCGGCACGGAGAACGTCTACAAGATCTATGCCGAGTCCTTCCTCGGCCCTGACCATCTCGTCCGAGTCCAGGAGGAAGCCAAGGCACTCGTGACCGCCGCCCTGGGAAACGCCCTGTAGCTCTGAGCCGCCCCGGTCCACTGGACGGGGGTCTGGGCGCGCATCCAACCGAGCCGCAGCGAAGGAGGTCGACAGATGGTGGACGTGAGAGGCAACTACACATTCCAAACAGGCGGCGCCCGACGGCTGGACGGGACCACCGGGACTATGCCTCTGAGCATTTTCAGGGTCTTGTCCGACGGGACGATGGATGCCCGGCTGGCCGATCATCCTGTCGAGGGCCGTTACAGCGCCGCGACACAAAGCATCCAACTTGCCCATGGCGTCGGTGCGTCTCGTGTCTTCGGGACGTTCTATGACGGCTTCGCCATCCTGGACGACCAAGGTGGAGTCTGCGGCCTCGCCGGAATGTTCGAGGAGCGAGACGCCCTCCGGGATTGCAGGGGTTCCTGGTACGCGGTCCGGACCGGTCCTGTTGCCATCTGACCAGTCAGCCCGCATCGCCACGGACCCGTGTGACGACAGTCCGAGCATCCGATGCGCCGCCTTGCCGGATCTCCACCGGAACCGGATCGACAAGCGTCACGTAGTGGGTGCCGTCGGGCAACTGCCCCTCGGCGCCCGGTGTGGCGAGTTCAGCAAGGAGTCGGGCCTGCGCGGGATCCACGGTCGCGCTGATCGGCCCGTCACCGTAGTCGATCACCAGGGCGGCCGGGCACCGCTGTGGGTCGATAATGCCCATGGCGACCGCATCCTGCGGCACCGCATGCCTGATCTTCATCCAGCCTGGTTCGTCCGGCATGTACGGCTGCCCGAACCGCTTGATGACCAGGCCCTCGATGCCCGACTCGGAGAGCGTCTCGTACCAATCCGCTGCCTCGTCCGGATCCGTCGTCATCGACGTGGGCTGCAACGGCGGCCCCAAAGGGGCCAGCAGCTCCACCAACGCCGCACGCCGGGCCTCATACGGCTCCTGACGCATGTCCCCGTCACGCAGTGCCAGCAAGTCGAACGCCACATAACTGGCGGGCGGAAGCATCGTCCCGACACCCACGACACGGGACTGCAAGGCCACGAAATCGAGGCGCTTGTTGCGCCAGACGACCAGCTCGCCATCCAAGACCGTGCCTGCGGGCACGGCCTCCGCCGCAGCGGCGATCTCCGGGAACCGGTCCGTGATGAACCTGCCTGGACGAGTCTGCAGACGCACAGGGCCGGTCAGGATGACGAGTCTCCAGCCGTCCCATTTGGGTTCCATCGGTAGCGGACCACGACTGCTCGGCAGATGGTCGACGGGCCGGGCCAGCATTACCTTCACGGGTGGTGGGATTGGGTCAGTCACGGCCGCCCACCTCCATGCCGCCGCCTCGGCGCGCCCTCGGCATCGGGGCCTCCTCGACCAGCGTGCCGCGACCCGCTGCTGCCCAGCCGGACCGCCTCGCGCTCAGGTGGCACGGCGCCGGGACCAGCATCGCGATTGCGCTGACCATGGGTTCCCTGATATTCCGGTGACCGCCTGAAGCCTTGTACCTCCAGGACGGCACCCACACCAAACCCCTCCCTCCCAGCGTGCGCCCACGGAGCTCGCGCCGCATTCCGGGCGCGACGTACGGGGCACGGGTATCGCCTGCGAACGGGCCGGCTCCCTCGGCAACCCACAGACCATGCGCAAGACCGCCGCGGGAGTCGAGACCTCCCGCTCCCTCACGCTTTCGGCCTCGAAGCATGTCGGCGACGCCTGAATTGTGACCACTTCCGGCGTTCTGACCCACCTGCCGCTCGGCGACAGCCCTTGCCTGTCTCTTTCAAGGTAAAGACAGCTTTGCCCAGATAGATATGACTTCCTCTGGATCTGACGCTGTGATGTTGTTCGACATCGGGGTCGTCGGGAACCATGTGGCGCTGGAGGGACGTCGTCGTCCCGAGTGTGAAGCCGTTTGCCCGAGGAGCTGGAAGCATGAGCGAGCACCGACGCAAGCCGCGGCGGCCGATCGATCGCCGCCCTTCGGCATGGCGCGGGCCGGTAGGGAAGAACAGGCCTTACGAGACGAACACGGGCATACCACGAGGCGTCAAGGGCGCCCTCATAGGCGGGGCCTGCACGGCGGCGTTCGGCGCGGCCTGCTACGGCGGCTACGCCCTGCTGCAGGGCACGCCGAACGGTGATTCCGCGGGCCCCGCGGCTCCCGCCCTGGCCCAGGCGCGCGCGTCGAAGACGACCGCCGCCCTGTCGGCCGCCGACGTGGCGAACACCGCGCGCGATTTCCTTGCCGCGTGGTCCTCCGGCGACACGGCGAAGGCGGCCGGTCTGACGGACGACGCATCGCAGGCCGCCGGCCGGCTCGCAGCGTTCCGCACCCAGCTGCACGCCACCTCGGTCACTCTCACCGGCAAGCCTGCGACCGGCACCAGCGTCCCGTTCGCCGCCGAGGCACGCTTCGATCAAGGTGGCCGGTCATCGAGCTGGAGCTATGACTCCACGCTGACCGTCACGCGTGACGCTGCGACCGGACGCCCTGTGGTCAAGTGGGCTCCCGCCGTGGTGTATCCGAAGCTGAGCGCCGGGCAGACCCTGGAGACGGACCGGTCGGTCCCGCCCCCGCTCCGGGTCGTCGACCGCAACGGGACAGTACTCACGGCGTCTCAATACCCCTCCCTCGGCTCGATACTGAGCCAGTTGCAACAGGCCTACGGCACCGCGACGGGCGGCACGCCGGGAACCGAGATCCGCGTAAGGGGCGCGGACGGTACGCCGGGCCAGGTCCTGCGCGTCCTGTCGCAGGGCGTGCCGGGCAAGCCGCTGACGACGACGATCGACGCCCGCATCCAGGCCGCCGCCGAGAAGGCGGTCACGACCAAGGGACCGGACGCGTCAACGGTGGTGATCCAGCCGAGCACCGGCGCGATCCTGGCCGTCGCCAATCAGCCGGCAGTCGGCTTCGACAAGGCGATGTCAGGCAACTACGCGCCGGGCTCGACCTTCAAGCTGATCACCGCGTCGACGGCGCTGGAGACCGGCAAGGTCGCCCCGGACAAGCCGCTGCCCTGCCCGAAGTACCTGCAGTACGGGGGCCAGACCTTTCACAACGTGAACAACTTCTCGCTCCAGAACCCCAACATGGCGTTGGACTTCGCCGACTCCTGCAACACGGCCTTCATCTCCACGGCGAACTTCCTGCCCGACGACGCCGTCTCCAACGAGGCGCACGACGTCTTCGGGATCGGTATGAACTGGAACGTCGGCGTTCCCAGCAACGCCGGCAGCGTCCCCGCCGCGACCGGCGCGATGAAAGCCATGTCGTACATCGGACAGGGCAACGACGTGATGAGCCCGCTGGCCATGGCGTCGGTGGTCTCCACCGTCAAGGCCGGTTCGTTCCACCAGCCCTTCATCGTCCCGCAGTCGCTCGACGGCCGGACGTTCGCGCAGGTCTTCCGGTCGCTGCCCGCATCGGTGGCGGCGGATGTCCGCTCCATGATGCAGCTGACGGCGCAGTCCGGTACGGCGGCTCCGGCGATGGCCGGGCTCAGCGGCGATGTCGGCGCGAAGACCGGTACCGCGGAGGTCGATGGGCAGACCAAGCCCAACAGCTGGTTCGTCGCGTACGACGGGGACGTCGCCGCCGCCGCGACCGTCCCGAACAGCGGTGAGGGCTATCAGTACGCAGGCCCGATCGTCGCGGCGATCCTGAAGGCGGCCGCCGGGTGAAAGCGGCCGGGTGGAGGCAGCGAGTCGACGACGTGATCCTTGCCCATGAGCGGCGACAAGAACATCGAGATTCTGACGTTGCGCCACCAGCTCGCCGTCCTGCGGCATCAGGTCGACAAGCCACGCCTCACTGATGCACAGTCGCTTGCCGTTGTGAGGGGATGCAGCGAAGGAACGGGCGTCGTGCGCTTCCATCGCGTCCGTGCTCGGGCCAGGACGGCCGACCCGAGCACCTCCTCCGAGAGGCGTTCCGAGGGGCCGTACGACACGGCCCCTCGGACGAGCTCTCGTCACTGGGGTCTGCGTGCTGCAGGCTCTCTTCCGTCTCGTCGAGCACCGCGTCCAGCCACCGCCCGGATCTGGCCGTGCTGGTGCCTGCGCGGCAGGACTGCGTCGTTGCTCTCCGGCATCGTTCCGACGGTGTCCCTGTTCCCGGCTGCCTGCCGGAGCCGTCCGGGTACCCAGCGCACTCCACGATTCACTCGCCCGACCCCGGGTACCCGCGAAACAGCACCGAAGGAGCGGCGGCGCCCACCGGTGCCGCCCGACCCCAGGGAGGGACCCATGCCGCAAACGGTCCAGGAGATCATGACCACCGCCCCGGTCAAGGTCGGGGTGCAAACCTCCATCGCCCAGGTCGCCCGGCGCATGCGCGACGAAGACATCGGCGCCGTCCTCGTCGCCGACGACAATGCTCTGCGCGGCCTCGTCACCGACCGCGACCTGGTCGTACGCGCCCCCGCCGACGGCAAGAACCCCGAACAGACCACCGTCACCGACGTCTGCAGCAGCCAGGTCGTCACCATCTCCCCCGACCACGCCGTCTCCACCGCCGTCGAACTGATGCGCAAACACAGCCTGCGCCGCCTGCCCGTCGTACGCGGCGGCCAACCCGTCGGCATCCTCTCCCTCGGCGACCTCGCCATCGAACGCGACGAACACTGCGCACTCGCCGACATCATCGCCGCCGAACCCAATACCTGACAGTTCGGCTGCACCCGCACGGGCCCGGATCGCGCAGCTCCGGGCCCCGGGCGGACAGGGTTCGGCCAGTGCAGTCGGCCTCGTTCGCACGCCGGAGCCAGCCGTGGAGGTCGCTGATGCATCTGCCCGCGCAGCCCGCATCCGAGCGCCCCGACCTGCCGCGACGGACGGTGACACACCATGCCTGAGCTTCCGGACGTCGAGTCCTTCCGCCATGTGCTTGACTCCCACGGCCGCGGGCGACGCATCGAGGACGTGGAGGTGAACGACGCCGGGGTGCTGCGCGGCGTGACGGCCCGCCGACTGCGGCAGGCGCTCAGGGGCCGCCGCTTCCGCGCGCCCGGTCGGCACGGCAAGTGGCTGATCGCCCGCACCGACGGCCCGGCGGTCCTGATGCACTTCGGAATGACCGGCGAGCTGGTCGGCGGGCCGCAGGCCGAGGAGCGCCATCCGCACGACCGCGTCGTCTTCGTCCTCGACCACGGCCGGCTGTGCTACCGCGACCAGCGCAAGCTGCAGGGCATCCGGCTCGCCGACGATGAGGCGGCGGTCGAGCGGCTCCTCGCCGACCAGGGTCCGGACGCACTCGACGTGGGCCGACAGGAGTTCGCCGAGGCGATCGGCGTCCGCCGCGGCGGGCTGAAGTCGGCGCTGATCGACCAGTCCGTCCTCGCCGGCCTCGGCAACCTCCTCGCCGACGAGATCCTCTGGCGCTCCCGGCTGCACCCGTCGCGCCCCGCCCGTGAGCTGTCCGACGACGAGCTGCGCCGCCTCCACGGCGAGACCCGGCGCGTCCTGCGCCAGTCGGTGCGCGCCGGACGGGTGCCCGGGCGGCCGTCGTGGCTGACCGGCCACCGCGACGACCCGCATCCGCAGTGCCCGCGATGCGGCGGCCCGCTGCGCAGGGGCCGGGTCGCCGGCCGCAGCACGGTGTGGTGCCCGCAGTGCCAGCCGGCGGACTGACCGACCACCGCGCCGGGCAGCCGCCTCAGAGAATATCCGGCTCGGATGACGCCGAACTCGCCGAGAACGTCTCGATCGCGATTCGTGCCAGGGATCTGGTGAACAGCGAGGCAATCCAACCGGCTTGGGGCGCCTGGACAGAGTGATTCTAGCGGTCGACGAGGCGGCAGGGGATGACGAGGTCTTCGGTGAGGTGGTAGGCGGCACAGACGCGGTGGTAGCCGTCGGCGATGATCAGCGGCGTGCCGCGGACCAGAAGCACCGGCGAGAGACGTTTCCCGTCACGGGCTTTCTGGATGTCGTGCTTGACGTGCACGTTGTCCGCGCCCAGCAGCGGCAGGCCCGAGGCGCGGAGGATGTCCTTGGCCATCTTGATCTGGGTCGGGGCCCGTTGGAGGTCGGCGATGATGCGTTCCACACGCTCCGCACCCATGATCAGGTCGAGGTAGTCGGCTGCTGCCGGGAAGTCGTGGTCTTCAGGTTCGGGTAGCCATAGGTCGGCGCCGGTCGGCTGGTTGATCGTCATGGGTTCCCCCTGTCCGGGATGCGCTCGACGTGATGGTACGCCGGGCTTGCGGTGCACGAGCTCAGGCCGCTTCCGGAGAGTTGTTCCTGGCAAAGGCACGGAGCCTGGGACGACGGCAGTGGCTGGGCAGTTGCACGGACTGCTCGACATCGCGGCGGAGTGCCTCTCATATGGTTGCTGTTCGACGGATAAGGCGCTCCTCAACGAGACCAGCACCGGCCGCTCCCCCCGGGTCGAGTACCACCTGGAGAAGTAGCCCCGAAGGCAGGCCTGCGGGCGGTCCCGGTCTTCATGGACCGCATCCGCGTCGCCCGCCTCGGTGGCCATCCGTGCACCCGCCCGGACCACGTCATCGCCGATCGTGCGGACTCGTCCCCCACGTTCCGCGCCTACCTGCGCCGACGGCACGCGGCTGGACCGTCAGCGTCATGGGCGGCATCAGGCGTGACGGACGGGGTCGTCAGCGCACCCGACCTTGCCCTCCGCCCACCTCTGGGTGCCGATGGCCGCTCTTTCGAGAACACCGAGGTCGACGTACCCCCGGGCAGCGTCCTGCTTCTGAAAAGCTGCGGTGACGACGACGCGCACACCGGTCCGGTCGCGACCGCGGAACGGGTCCACGCCTCGAGAGCGTCCGTCGTGACGTGTCTGGGGACCGTGAAGCCGGCCCTGCCCGTGGCTGGCACACGTATGTTGAACCCCGGGAACGTGGCGAGCCTGGTCCTGCCGTCTGACGCTGCCGCTGTCGGCACCGCTCGCTCCTGGGCCGGCCAGCTGCCTCTGCCGAGGCGGTTGAGGAGGTCCGGCCGGTCGAGCTGTCGGCGGACCTGCTGGACGACCAGTCGATCGGGCAATTGGTCGGCCGGGCCCGCGCGAGCGGGCTCCAGCCGGCCGGTGAGAGCGGACATCCCGCAGCAGCTGACCAAGCGCGTGCTGGCCGCTCTGGAGGGCCAGAGCGACCCCGCGCCCACCGCGTCGAGGAGGTCAGTCCCGGACGACTTGGTAGATGCCATAGATCACGCCGGGGACATGGCCGCACAACTGCAGCAGAAAGGCCCACAGCACCTTGATGCTGGGGCCGTCCTTGAGCAGCACGGCGAGCCAGGGCAGCACCAGGGCAAGCAGCACAAGCAGCACCTTGATCATCACGGCCTCCGTTCCTCGTATGACGCCGTCCGGCGTCGCCAGACGGGTACCCAGCCACGTACGGGCAGAACGGGCTTCCGCAGGCGTTCTCCCATGGTCGGCCGGGCGGCGCGCGCCGCCCCCTCCCCGCCATCCCGACCCAGAAGTACCGTGATGCCTCCCACCTGCACAACCCCGCGCCCGCGGCACGGCGCCCGCCGCCGGCCGGCCTGGAGTTCATCCGCTTCCGGGGCGACCGGAATACCGTGGATCCCGGCCGGGGCCGAGTGAAGCAGGTGCTGATGCGACGCTTCGCCGTGAAGAGTTGTGGTCGCTGCGGACCAACGACGTCGATCCGTCCGGGCGAGGTCAGGCCGGCGTCGCCAACGCCGCCCAACACGGCACCGGCGTACGCATCCGCTCGCTGCCCATTCACGCTGACCCCCTGATGGGTGTGCCGTTGGTTGACCGCCGGTCACTCGTAATACCGGTGGTCCTCGATCACTGGCGCGGCCGGGGGCGGTGGCTGTACGCGGCGCCGCCGGAAGATGCTGACGTAGGCCGACAGGCCGATGATGCCGACGCCCATCAGGATGAGGCCGACCAGGCCCAGGTTGACTCCCTTCACGTGCCAGTCGACCGCGAAGGTGAGAATCGCTCCCAGCGCGATCAGACCAATGCATCCGCCGATGCCCATGAATTCGCCTCCGTAGGCTCATTGGCTGTTCGGGCTCGTGGGCTACGCCTACCCGAAGAGGCAACGGAGATGCGGGACATGGGCCCTGCACACGGAACCAGGTACTAGTCTGTTCTGGCCACGTTCCGGCTGATTGCCCGTCACAATCGGCGTATGGGGATCCGGTTCACGCCGCGCGGGGACGACCGCGAGGAGACCGCTGCCGCGGTCGCGTGGCTGTGCGAGCGCGACGGTGTGATGCAGACGTTGCGGCCGGTACAGGCCAGCGAACGGCGGATCGCCCGCGTCGTGGTCGGCCGACCCACTGCCAATGACAACAGCGGCCGGGCATGAGCCCGAGGGGGAGGCCCCGCCGGCGCGGGGGATGCACTCGGCGGGGCCAGATGCACGGGGTACGTCCCGGTTCTCGCCACGGGGGAACAGCGATGACCGGCCGGGTCTGACCACGACCCCCTTCCACGCGCGACAGGAACGCTACCCCAAGATAGGTGTATGTTCAACATGCCTCTCGGGCCGCGGAGGCGCGGGAGCCGGGCGGCAGCAAGCAAGTCACGGCGATTCCGTCGACGATCCCCACCATGCATGCGCAGCGCTGCAGCCGGGCTGGGCCTTGGCCAGCCCGGCACATCACAGACTCGAACGGACTTTCAGACACGGTCGCCACCACCTGTGCCGATGACCAGGTGGGGCCGACCTGTGGCGTGTGAGCTCCAGGAGCTCGGCCACGACACCCTGGACGCCAATGTGGAGCTCGGCCTGCCCCCCGACGCTCGCGACTACGGCGTCGCCGCCCAGATCTTCCCCGACCTCGGGGTGCGCTCACTCCGCCTGATGACCAACAACCCTGACAAGATCGCGGAGCTCAAGCGGCACGGGCTGCGGGTGATCGGCCGCGAGCCGCTGCCCGTGAAGGCCGGGGTGGACAACCTGTGATACCTGCGCACCAAGCGGACCGAATGGGCCACGACCTGCCGTGGCTGGACGCGGGCGGCGCCGGTACCTTTGCCGACCAGTAACGATTGGTCTCCAGGCCCTGACGCTGGGGAGCGCCGCCCCCAGAGCCCCACACGGTCTTCACACCGTGACCTCGGATCCGACGTGACCAGTGATGTGTCGTACGACGTATTCGGCATCTCGACCGACGCCGCAGCCCAATTCTGAGGTGAAGCTGTACTGGAATGGCAGGCCGACGAAGTAAAGGCCAGGGATCACGGATACTCCGCGAGTATGGCGGGGTGTGCCGGACTGGTCGAAGGCGGGCAGGTTGATCCAGTCGTATTCCGGTCCGAAGCCAGTGGCCCAGACGATGGCCGCGGGGCGCAGGGTCCTCCCGTCGGCGAGGAGAGGAAGACCGTGGGAGTGCCCCTCCACTCTGGGTAGGCGTTCGATTCCTGCCTTCGCCAGTTTCCGCGGACTGCTCCTGATCACGGGTGTGCCCTTGTCGTTGGTGGCAGCGTGGAGCCAGCGTCCCGCCGGGCTGTCGACGGTCAGGAGGTGGTGCGCGAGTCGCCAGAAGACGGGGCCGGTGGGGTTGAACGGGAAGTGGCCCGGGTGGCGTCCGGCGAGCCAGACAAGGTGCGTCGCGGCGAGTTCGGTTGCGATCTCCACGCCAGAGTTGCCGGCGCCGACCACCAGTACAGGCCCCGGGGCGACCTGGGTGGAGTTGCGGTAGTCGGCCACGGTGAACTGCTGTATTGCCGAATCCAGCTCGTCGGCGAATGCGGGTCTGCGGGGGGCACGCAGGGCTCCGGTGGCCACGATCACGCTGTCCGCCTCGAGGCTGCCGTCCTCCAGGTCCAGCAGGAATCTGCCGTCACGCCGGGTGAGCTCACGGACACAAGTGTCCAGACGGACCGGCAGGTTGAAGGTCTCGGCGTACGTCTGCAGGTAATCGGCCATCTGCTCCTTGCCGGGGAAGGCCCTGGGCGGGGCAGGGAACGGCAGGCCGGGCAGGCCGCTGATGGCGGCGGGTGTGAACAGCAGCAGTGAGTCCCACCTGCGGCGCCAGGATTCGCCGATCCTCGCGTGGGCGTCGAAGATCACGAATTCCCTCCCATAGCGGGCCAGGTACGCTCCCGCCGCGAGTCCGGCCTGACCGGCGCCGATCACGACTGTGTCCAGTCGTTCGGTCATGGCCGCCTCCTCGTCAACGAACTCGTTCAGCAGTGCCTCTCCTGCCGCGCTCCGACTCGCTGCCGCTCAGCGGCGCTCCAGGCGGGAAGCGTCGGGCCTTGTCTTCGAGGGAAGCCGGTCGTCATGCGTGCCGTGATGAGGCCCCCCAGACGGCGCCGTCGACGCGACGCCGAGCGCGGAATGGGACCGCGGAAGCACAACGCCACTCGGTGTTCGAGCCGACCGGACCATGCCCCAGGGAGTTCGGCCCATGGACGATACTTCCGCGGAATCGGAGAGAAGAACTGTACGACCGCAGACCAGTTTAGGGGATATCGAAGGAGACGAGGGCTGGACCGCGTGCAGGAAGTCCCCATGCGGGCGGCCGGTCCCGGCCACAGCGCGGCCCGGTGCGTCGCCTCGCTGCCGTCAGTGCCCTGTCGCGACTGGGCGCGGGCCGCCCGCGCTGCCCGGCATCCAGTGCCGACGGTGTGATCAACGGCAGCCGTAGCAGCATGGGCTCAGCGCCAGTCTGCAGCCGAGACCGTGCGCTCCGTGAATGACGCGATCCGCACGGGTGAATCGTTCTCCGTAAGTCGTCCCCTGCCGTGCCGCTGAAGGCAGTGATCAGCCATCTGGTGGGAGCGACCAGCCCGCGCGTCACTGGCCGTCAGCTGTGCGATCGTCATGCAACATTCGATCATGGCACAGAAGATGAGCGACGCTGAATGGCGCGCATTCGTCATGTCCGGCACCCGAACGGGCAAGCTCTCCACCGTGCGCGCAGACGGCAGCCCCCACGTCGCCCCCGTCTGGTTCGTGCTCGACGGCGATGCATTGGTATTCAACACCGGCGAGAACACGGTCAAGGGCCGCAACCTTGCCCGGGACAGCCGGGTTGCGCTGTGCGTGGACGACGAGCGTCCGCCGTTCGCGTTCGCGATGCTGCAGGGCCGCGCGGAGCTCAGGGACGACCTGTCACAGGTCCGGGAGTGGGCCACCCGGATCGCGGCCCGCTATATGGGCGCCAAGCGCGCCGAGGAATACGGCGCCCGCAACGGCGTCCCCGGCACCCTGCTCGTCCGGGTGCAGATCGACAAGGTGCTCGCGATCTCGGGCCTCACCGACTAGGCCGTCTGCTTGCCGCTCGCGCGGCATCCGCATGGCGGTCGCGGGTGAGGGTGCCCGCCCTTCTTCTTGCCCCTGGTGATGACGAGCCGGGAGGCGATGTCGTGCAGGCTCATCTCCTGGTCGCGCAGATGGAGGGTCATGGACAGCATCCGGCCATCGGCGACGCTGGTCCCGCCGATGGTCTTGCCGCGCTTGCGGACGGACTCGTGGCCATCCAGGCAACCTGGTGGAAACCGTGTCGCGGCGGAGCCACGGAACGGCCAAGGTCTCTGGCTTATTGTGTCCGCTATGCGTGCAATTACCGCGAACCGCTATGGCGGCCCGGAGACCCTGGAACTGACGGAGACCGACGATCCCAAGGTCGGTCCCGACTCGGTCCTCGTGCGAGTGAAGGCCGTCGGGGTCAACCCGGTCGACTGGAAGATCGTCGCCGGGTATCTCGACCCGCTCATGTACGTCCACTTCCCCCTCGTACCCGGCTGGGATGTCGCGGGCGTCGTCGAGGCGGTCGGCCTGGACGCCCCCGAGTTCTCGGTGGGCGACGAGGTCTTCGGCTACGTCCGCAAGGACGAGGTGCAGCACGGCACCTACGCGGAGCTCGTCGACGCGCCCGTGCGTGCCCTCGCACGCAAGCCCGCCTCGCTGAGCTGGCAGCAAGCGGCCGGCGTCCCGCTGGCAGGGCTCACCGCCTGGCGGTCACTGGGCCGGGTGGGGGTCACCGCGGGCGACACGGTCCTGGTCCACGCGGCTGCCGGCGGTGTCGGGGCCTTCGCCGTACAGATCGCGGTGGCCAAGGGGGCACGGGTGATCGGCACAGCCGGCGAACACAACCACGACTTCTTGCGCTCCCTGGGCGCCGAACCCGTCACCTACGGCGAGGGCCTGGCCGACCGGGTGCGCCGGCTGGCACCGGAGGGCATCGACGCGGCCGTGGACTACGTGGGCGGTGTCGCGGTCGCCGTCTCCCAGGAACTGCTGAAGGACCGCTCCCGCGTCGCGTCGATCGTCGACCCGGACGTCACTCGGCGCGGCGGACACCATGTGTGGGTGCGGCCGGACAGCGCGGACCTTGCCGAACTCGCCCGACTCGCCGACGCCGGCAAGCTCGGTGTCCACGTCGAGCGCGCCCTGCCGCTTGCCGACGCCGCCGAGGCGTTCCGGCTCAGCATGGCCGGGCGGACCCGCGGCAAGATCGTGCTCGAGGTCGACAGCGGTAACTGAACACCGCCTGCGTTCGTGCGCGCTCAGCGTGGCGTCGCCGCAGTGCAGGAGCCACCTCGTGGAGGAGACGAGATTCCCCGGATTCTCAGACTCCAGCCTCAGACCTGAGCCATGCCGCCGTCGACGCTCAGGTCCATGCCTGCACAGAAGCTGCTCTCGTCCGATGCGAGGAAGAGGGCGGCCGCGGCCGGGAGGCGCCGAGCGCGAGCAGCCGCTGTGACTCTGCCTCGAAGGCGGGGCCGATGAGGTCGAGGTGCAGCCGGTTCTTCACCGACTTCGGCTCGGGGACCCGATGGAAGCTCAGCCGAGGGGTGGCCAGGTCCGTATCGAGTGTGGCGAATTCGGAGCTCGCGCCTGACGCAACGTCCCTCCCGAGTACCTCGGCCCAGAAGTTGGCGAGTTTCTCGGCGTCGGCGGCGTCGGCGGCGTCGACTCTCAGGCCGTACACGGTGTTGCTCAAGAATGTTGTCCTCTTGTAGCAGGTTATTAGACAGGTTCAGATGGCGGTGCGGCCGCCGTCGACGGCGACGGTCGCGCCGGTGATGTAGCCGGCCTTCGGCGAGACGAGGAATGCGACGGCCTCGGCGACCTCGGCGGGCTGGGCGGCGCGCCTCAACGCGGTGGTCTCGGCGAGCGCGTCGAACAGGTCGCGGGCCTCGGGCCTGGTGTAGACCGGACCGGGGGCGACGGTGTTGAAGCGGACGCCGCGGGCGCTGTACTCGGCCGTCCAGCCTCGTGTCAGCGACGCCAGTGCGGCCTTGGTCGCGCCGTAGGCGGCGCCGGCGGCCAGGCCGAGACTGCCGGCCATGCTGCCGATGTTGATCACGCTGCCCGATCCCTTCGCCGCCATCGTCGGGGCGAACGCGGCCACGAGGAAGAACGCTGCGCGGACGTTGCTGGCGAACATCGCGTCGTAGTCGGAGACCTTCATCTCCTCTGTCGGTGCCCAGATGGCTTGCCCGGCGTTGTTGACCAGGACGTCGACTTCGCCGACCTCCGCGGCGAGCCGGTCGATGCCGGCCGAGTCCTCCAGGTCCGTCTCGACGAACCGGGCGCGGCCGCCGGCCGCGGTGATCTCGTTGACGGTCTCGGCGCCACGCCGGGCGTTGCGGCCGGTCACGACGACAGACATTCCGTCGGCGGCGAGCCGCTTGGCGACCGCCCGGCCGATGCCGGATGTGGCCCCGGTGACCAGGGCGGTAATGGGATGCAGGTCGAGGTTGTCTTCGCGCTCCATGGACATGGAATGCACCTTCCGGAATTGTTATCCAGACCGGTCTGTCTGGTAACGCCTCCAACCTAGACAGACCGGTCTGGATATGTCAACGGCCATAGGAGGCCGATTGAAGACAGACAGACCTGTCTGCTACCTTGTGGGCATGTCTGAGAAAGTGCTCTCACCGCGGGAACGCAGTGCGGCGGCGCGGGCGCGGCTGCTGGCCGCCGCCAACGAGCTGTTCTACGCCGAGGGTGTCCAGTCGGTCGGGATCGACCGGGTCATCCAGCACGCCGGGGTCGCAAAGGCAACGCTGTACAGCGCCTTCGGCAGCAAGGACGGCCTGGTCCGCGCCTACCTACAGGCACGGCACGCCGCGACCGTCGAGCACATGACACGCGAGCTCGAAGCGCGTTACGAAACCCCGAAGGAGCGCCTGGTCGGCGCGTTCGAGGTGCAGGGGCTCTCGTTCAGCGAGCCGGGGTTCCGTGGCTGCCCGTTCATCAGTGCGAGCGCCGACGCCCCACCCGGCGGCGTCGTCGAACAGGCCGCGAACGACTACCGCACCTGGCTCCACGAACTCTTCTTCGGCCTCGCCCAGCAGGCAGGCGCCAAGGACGCGAAATCACTCGCCCAGCAACTGGTACTGCTCTACGACGGCGCCGGGATCAGCGCCTGGCTGGACCGCGACCCCAGCGCCGAAACAGCCGCCCGCACCGCAGCCGCCGCCCTGGTCGACGCCGCCATCCCAGACTGAACCAGCCGGCGCTTCGCGTGTGAAGTGCCCCGCCTGCAACGGTGAGGGTGTACGGGCGGCTGGGTTCCGGTCATTCATCATGACCTGACCACCCGACGCCCTGCTGGCGAGGCGGGCAGCCGGGCAACAGAGGCCCCGAGTCGGGTATGCGCAACTGACTCGGAGCCTCTTTGGTGTCGGAGTACGGATTCGAGATGCCGAGTCCGCCCGCGTGAGTGAGCGGGAGACGAAATTGCGTGCCGAGTCTGGCAGTTCGGTGTGCGAAAGGTGCCGCCGTTGCTGGACCGTGACGCTTCGCACCCTCACCGTGACGGAGCACCGAGAAACGCGGTGACGACCGGAGAGCGTCGATCCCGAACCCTGCTCACTCCGCCCGGGTGGCGCTGCTGTCGGAGTAACTCTGATCGCCATGAGGCTGGCAGGCCGGACAGAGCTCGTGACTCCCCCGGTAAGTGATCACGGTTCCCCAGCCGCCGCATATGTCGCAGTCGACGGCCAGGGCGGGATTGGCGCGGGGAGCGGGGTCGGGGGCGTCGGCCATTCCGTGGATCAAGAGGCTCTCCTCGGATCGATCTTCAGACACGCCTTCGTGCGGCGCACTATGCCCATATTCGCCCGTTTCGCGTCCGAATGTGACCAGATGCTCGAACTTTATGACCGTTTTACTTTGATTTGACATGCGGCAAGCTGACGCCCGTTCGGCGTTCCGCACGCCTTTTGGCCTGGCAACGTTCGCCATGCGCCGAAAACAGGGCCAACCGCGGACCTCAGCGTGCGGAGCCGGCGAGCAGACTGCCGTCCTGATCTACGCCTCCTCACCAGCCGCTGGCCGGGTCGGGACCAGCTCCGCCCCCTTCCGGCTCACCGGGCTTGATCCGCTCGCGGAACACCCTTCCCCATAATCGGGGCGCGCCCTTCGCCGACCGTGCGGCGTGCCAAGGAAGGATGGCGGGACAGCATGCCGCAGCCGACGGTCCAGGACGGCACCGACGAGCCGGCCGGCGGCGGCGCGCCGTACATCGCTCCCGGGGCCGGGGGCAATGCCATGCGGGACGCCACCGCGGCGATTCGATGCCTCGCCGCCGGCGACAGCAAGGATTCCAGGCGGTCCTGTTCGGCACCGACGGCTGGACAAGCGCCGAGACCGTCAAAACCAATGCCCCTGCCACCGGGCCGACTCCCGCCTCCTTCGGCGTGGATCGCATGAAAGCTTCTGTGATGTGGGGGGCAGTTGCCGCACGACTGGGTCACCGAGATCGCGATCAGCCCGGTCGGCTCGACCAGCGTGTCGCGGAGGGTTTCGTCGGCGGGTAGGACTTCCACCAGTTCGCAGCGATGTCGCGGGAGTGGTGTCCCGCCCCCTGTCACGCTAGGCAACGTCCTTCGGCCGTTCAGGCCGCCGCGTGGACATCTCCCGGGCCGGAAGTTGCTTGAAGTCGTGTACGCGGCAGCAGCACGTCTTTATTCCTGGAGCTGGGCCAAAAACTCCTGAGGGGTGATGGCGGGACCTCCCTCGATTTTCACGACGGGAATGACCTCTTCGTCATACCAGACGACCGGCGCGCCCACCACACCGAAGGACTCGAAGTTTCCGACTACTTCTCCAGCCCAGGCCGCGTACGTATTATCTGTGACCTTTCGATCGAAGTCAGCCGACCTCAGTCCGTTTACCGCGCCGGCTAGCGACAGCAGCACCGAGGGATCGGAGAACTGATCATCAACGGGGGGAAACGGCTGAGAGGCGAACAGCGTCCCCAGGTAGTCAAGGAACTGTGTCTGTCCCACGTCGCTCGCCGCAGCCAGTGCGCCTAGAGCACGCCGAGAACCGCTACCGCCAGCCGTGTCGTCGATCGTTGCCGCGAAGTGAAACTTGACGACGAACCTTCCCTCATCGGCGGCTTGGCGGATGGTGTCGAGAAGACTTTCTGCCACGCGGTGGCTCGCCCGGTCGCGCAGCTCGACGAACACCTGGAGCACGTGAGGCGCGTCCAGGGCGCCGTAGTACACCGTGGCGCCACCAACGCCAGTCGTATTTGCGGGAATCATGACACGAGCATGGCATAGATGGCACGAGTGAGCACGACGACAGGGCCGCAGGTCCGCCTCACACCCGAAATTCATGAGCGGGCGTCGCAAATAGTTCGGTGATTTGCGATCTCGAAGTTTGATGCTCGGAATTGTCTAACCGATCACGCTCCACGTGAATATGCCTCGGTATACACGGCAGAGAGGCGGCAAAGCTGCCGCGGCAGGACTCGCACGCCGACCTGACGACCAGGCACGCCTGGCATTGCGCTGACGCTCAGCGCCCGGCGTCAGGGCGTGTCGTCGTTGGCCTCGTCGTCTTGAGATTCCTTAATCTGCTGATAGAACGCTTGCCCGCGTCATCTGCGATCCGGGCGGCCCCGCGCGCTAGCCGTCGCGTTAGGCAAATTGAGGTGGAGACTATGCCGCATCGTCACAGTGCAGATGAGCCCGCCGAGGACCTGAACGTCAACCCGCTGTTCGCGCGTCCCGGCGAGGCTCGCAGCCGGCCGCGATTCCGGCTCGGCGAGCAGCCGATGCTGCCGGAGACCGCGTACCAGCTCGTGCACGACGAGGCGATGCTCGACGGCAACGCGCGGCTGAACTTGGCGACCTTCGTCGGCACCTGGATGGACGACGAGGCCAAGCGTCTGTATGCCGAGACCTTCGACAAGAACATGATCGACAAGGACGAGTACCCGAGCACCGCAGCCATCGAGGAGCGCTGCTGGAGGATCACCGCGGATCTGTGGCACGCGCCGGACCCCGCCGCGAGCATCGGATGCTCGACCGTTGGCTCCTCCGAGGCGTGCATGCTCGGCGGGCTCGCACTCAAGCGGCGCTGGCAGGAAGCGCGCCGTGCCCAGGGCAAGTCCGCCGACCGTCCGAACCTTGTGATGAGCTCGGCGGTGCAGGTCGTGTGGGAGAAGTTCTGCAACTACTGGGAAGTCGAACCACGCTTCGTGCCCATCAGTGAGCAGCACAAGACCCTCGACGGGTTCAATCTGCGGGCGTACGTCGACGACGGCACCATCGGTGTGGTCTCCATTCTCGGGGTCACTTACACCGGCATGTACGAGCCCGTCGCGCAGCTTAACGCCGCACTCGACGAGATCCAGCGTGAAACCGGGCTGGACATCCCCATCCACGTTGACGGCGCCTCAGGGGGGATGGTCGCTCCGTTCCTCCAGCCTGACCTGGCCTGGGATTTCCGCGTACCGCGGGTCGTCTCCATCAACACCTCCGGCCACAAGTACGGACTGGTCTACCCCGGCATGGGCTGGGTGGTGTGGCGCAGCCGGGACCTGTTGCCCGACAGCCTGGTTTTCAAGGTCAGTTACCTGGGCGGTGACATGCCGACCTTCGCCCTGAACTTCTCCCGCCCCGGCGCCCAAGTCCTCTTGCAGTACTTCCAATTTCTGCGGCTCGGCCGCGAAGGCTACCGCGAGGTGCAACAGGCCTCACAGGACGTGGCCAAGTTCCTGGCCGAGCGGATCGGCACGATTGACGCGTTCGAACTGTGGAACGACGCGTCCGACATCCCCGTGTTCGCCTGGCGGCAGGCCTCGGGGCACACGGAGAACTGGACGCTGTACGACCTGTCGGACCGGCTGCGCCAGAAGGGCTGGCTGGTGCCCGCCTATCCGATGCCTGACGACCTGGCCGACATGACAGTGCAGCGGATCGTGGTGCGCAACGGGCTGAGCATGGATCTGGCCCGTGCCCTGCTCAAGGATATCGAGGAGAGCGTGCACTACCTCGACCGATTCGCCCAGCCGCTGCCGGGCGAGGCCCGCTCCGGCTTCCACCACTGATAATCCAGCCGTGGATCGCGCTTCGGGTGTGCCCTGAGTTCGCGGCTGCCCCGAGAGCTGCAGATCCCGTGGCCTGCGCATGGCGGATCCTGCAGTATGACCGGTGATCGAACCGTACCCACCCTCGGAGGCACTTGCCTGGGCCTGTGAGGGCCCGGCGCCCGGCATCGACCCCGAGGCCTTGGAACTCCTCGCCACCGACGCCGCCGCCTGCGCCTTGCGCGCCTACAACGAGGCCCTCAGCCCCGGCGCAATACCCACCGCACCACAACCCTCGCATCTGTCGGAGTGGCACGACATGGTGCGCCGGGCAGCCACCGACCCCGGCATCCACACCTTCATGCGCCTGTGCCACGCCTCCCCAACGGCAACTCGGCGTGATGTGCGTCGGCTGCTTCCTGGCGTCGCTCAACATGACGATCGTCAACGTTGCGTTGCCGCGGATCGGTACCGGGCTCGCGGCCGGCGCCTCCGGTCTGCAGTGGGTGGTGGACGGCTACGCGCTGGCGCTCACCTCCCTGATGCTGGCCAGCGGCGCACTCGGGGACCTGCACGGCCGAGCACATCGTCCACTGAACGGAGAGCCCGACACGCAGCGGACCGGACACCTGCAGTTCGGTGAAGGCACGGTCGGTGTGCGCGTGGTGAAAAGTTGAGGGTGGGTACGGGCAAACCTAGGCTGGTGAGCGTGGGTGATCGAAATGACCCACATTCGGCCAAGGGCCCAAGCATCTTGCCTGCAGGGGTGGTCCTGCCGGAACGGCGGCTTGCTTCTCGCGCTTTTCTCCAGCCTCTTCGGCCAGGCTCGTCGTTGCAGTGCACAAGGGCAGACCTCCATCGCGATCACGGAGGGCGGCTGAGCGGTGACCGACCTGGACACGCTGTCGGTGAATACGATTCGCGGATTGTGCGTGGACGCGATCCAAAAGGCGAATTCGGGGCATCCCGGGACTCCGATGGGCATGACACCTGTCGCGTACACGCTGTGGCAGTGGTTCCTGCGCTTCGGCCCCGCCGATCCGATCTGGCCGAACCGCGACCGCTTCGTGCTCTCCGAGGTCACGCCTGCGCCCTGCTGTGGTCGCTGCTGCACCTGACAGGCTTCCGCGCGGTCGATCCCGACTGCGAGGTGCTGGGCCGCCCGGCGGTGACCCGCGATGACCTCAAGTCATTCCGGCAACTTGACTCGCGCTGCCCTGGACACCCGGAGTACGGCCAGGGGGTCGCCACCTCGGTCGGCATGGCAATCGCGGGCCAGTGGCCAGCTGCGCGGTTCAACCCTGGCGGCTTCACGCTCTCGATCTTCGACCGGGCCACCTCCCCCGGCTCGTACGACGACGCCATCCGCGCCAAGTCCGCGGCCGGACGACCGGATGAGGAGCTCTTCTTCGAGCCGGCCATCGAAGACCTCCAGCGCACCGCGGATCTCAACCCACTCGGCGACCACCACGGCTCGCATCCTGTCGTCCAACATCTTCGCCCACGCCCAGGCGCTCGCCTTCGGCAAGACCGGGGAGGAAGTCCGGGCGAAGGGCCCTCGAGGAGTTCACCGGTCGCGTCTCGGACTCCGGCGAAGGCCGGTGGACCCGTCCTCGCAGCGGTCGACGAAGGCGTACCCGCCGCCGTCATCGCCACGGCGCTCACCGAACGATTCGCATCCCGAGGCCTTGGCGAGTTCGCCGAGAAGGTCCTGTCCGCCATGCACAGCGAATTCGGCGGCCACGCCGAGAAGCGGAGCCAGCCATGAAACGCCCCGACGAGCACGTGATCATACTATTCGGCGCCACCGGCGACCTCGCCAAGCGCAAACTAATCCCCGGGCTGTTCCACCTCGCACGGGCGGGCCTGCTCCCGGACCGCTACCGCATCGTGGGCTCAGCTCGTTCCGCGCTCAGTGACGAAGCCTTCCGCAAACACGCGCACGACGCCATCGCCACCTTCGGGCTGGCGGAGCCGTCCGGGCAGGCGTGGCAGTCCTTTGAGGCCTCGCTCTCCTTCGGCGCGGCCGACCCGACCGACCCCGAACCGCTGCTCGCGGCGGTGCGAGCGGCCGAGAAATCCCTCGGCGGGCGGCCACGGCGACTGTTCCATCTGGCCCCTCCGCCCGCCGCGTTCGGGCCCACCATCGACATGCATCGCCACCTGGGCTTACGTGGCTGCCGGGTGCGGGGGCGCGTCGCCGACGAAGCTGGCAAAGGCCGCTCCCGCTACCCGCGGAGACGGCCTTCGACCTGCGAAAACTCTGGTCGGGACGACAGGATCTGAGCCTGCGGCCCCTTGACCCCCAGTCACATTCCGCGGGTCCTGGCGACCTCGTCCTCCACCCTCATCAGGTGCAGGGAGGCGCTCGACCAATCCCCGGCCGGCAGCTCGGGCGCGATCCCGTGCCCGGTCAGTACCGACGCATGGTGCACGGCACCGGTACGGGTGTCCCGGTACCGTGCGTCGGGATCCAGGCCGGCGAGCCTGAGAACGGGGCGCGGCGTGCCGTGGCGGCGGACCTGCTGCCACACCAGCACGAAGACCTCGCGGCGGTCTTTGGTGGTGTACTGCACGGCGCACAGTCCGTCGTCGACGGGACCGCGCAGCCGGTACTGGGCGCCGTGCTGCACGATATGACGGATCTTCTTGTACTCCGCCACCAGCTCGGCCGCCTCCGCGAGTTCCTCCGCCGACCAGCGCGTGAGATCGCCGCCCAGCGCAAGGACCCCGGCCATCGCAACATGGAAGCGGAAACGCAGCGGCACCGAGCGGCCGGTGAGCTGGTTGGGCACATCCGTCACCCAGGCCGCCATCGTTCGTGCCGGATAGATCTGGCTGAAGCCGTGCTGGATGCAGATCCGATCCGCCGCGTCCGTGTTGTCGGACGGCCACACCTGGTCCGTACGGGAGAGAATGCCGAGGTCGACACGGCCGCCGCCCCCGCTGCACGTCTCGATGCGCAGCCCAGGGTGTTCCGTCCGCAGCCGGTCGATGACGTCGTAGAGGTTGTGCACGTACCGCGGCCACAGCAGGTCCTGCCCGTCGTCGCGGCTGGGCCAGCCGGCCTCGCTGAGGGCACGGTTCATGTCCCACTTGAGGAAGTCGACGCCGTTGTCCCCGACCAGCCGTGTGAGCCAGCCGTAGGCCCACTCGGCCACGTCGTCGCGTGCAAAGTTGAGCACCAGCTGGTTGCGCAGCTCGGTGCGGCTGCGGTGCCGGAAGTGCAGTACCCAGTCGGGGTGCGCGCGGTACAAGTCACTGTCCGGGTTGACCATTTCGGGTTCGACCCACAGTCCGAAGCGCATGCCGAGCCGGTGGACCTCGTCGATCAGCGGGGAGAGCCCGTCGGGGAAGCCCTTGGCAGCCGGTGTCCAGTCGCCGAGCCCTGCCGTGTCGTCGCGCCGCCCGCCGAACCAGCCGTCGTCGACGACATAGAGCTCCACCCCGAGCTGTGCAGCCCGTTGCGCAAGTGCTTTCTGTCCGGTCTCGTTGGCATCGAACCCAGTAGCCTCCCAGGAGTTGAACAGCACGGGGCGCAGCTCGTCGGGGTATGGCAGCACACGGGCCAGCACGTAGGAATGCCAGGCGCGGCTCGCCGCGCCGAAACCGCCGTCGGTGTAAACGGCCGCGAAGTGCGGGGTCGCAAGCTCCTCCCCCGGCCCGAGCGGCAGTGACGTCCCGTCGTGCCACGCTCCGCCGGTGAAGGCCGTGCGTCCGTCGGAGGTGCGTTGCACGGTGATGTGCCAGCTTCCGCTCCAGGCCAAGGCCGCGCTCCACACTTCGCCCCGGTCCTCGGTGGCGTCGCCGGCGTCCAGCATCACCCAGGGATTCGCATGGTGGCTGGTGATGCCGCGGCGGCTGGTGAGGACCATCTCGCCGTGCGGCACCGATTCACGGTGCAACTGGCCCTCTGCCGACCAGCGTCCCGTGACGTGGCTGATCCGGTAGTCGTCGCGCGCAGGCAGCGTCCAGGCCGCCGAGTCCGCGCGCAGCAGGGTGATCGGTTCGTCTCCGGTGTTCCGCAGCACAGTCCAACGCTCCATGACGTCGGTGTCGTCGTGTACGCGGTAGTGCAGGGTGACCGAGAGCGGGTAGTGGCGGTCGCGGAACTCCAAGGCCAATTCGGCCGTTCCGGCCGCGGGCTCGTGGATACGGTGGCCTAGTGGCTCCCACTCGAAGGCGCGGGTTCCGTCGGCGAAGCGTACGCGCAGGGACGGTGCTCCGTACCGGGCCCCGCCGTCGACGGGTAGCTCCTCGCCGGCCGGAGGGCGGCCTTCGAAGCTGCTGATCTCCGCGGCCGGAGACGGCGCGAGTTCCCCGGCCGCCGCGGGCGTCAGCCGCGGTCCCCACACGAGGTGGCAGGGCGATCCCGTGTCGTCGATCCGCACGGCGTACGACGTGCGTGCGGTGGACAGCAGCCAGACCCCGGGGTCCGGGGCGAAGGAGATCGCAGCCATAGATCCTCGCGTTCGATTGCGCCACAGGGAGCAGTGAGCAGCAGCCAACCTCGCCTTCGATTGACTGTCAACACCCGTGCCTCAGCTTGCCTTTACAGGTTGAGGGTGGTTTCACATGCAGCTTCAGGAGAAGCCTGCTTCTTTCATTGACAGAGGAAAAGAACAGCCCTACGTTTCCGGCCATGCGCTCGACCTCGTCTCACGAGGCGGTCCCGGCGACGACTCCGGCCGCTTCCCTGGTCTTCACGACCGTGCTCTCCCACGGCCCGCTCACACGGACCGAGATAGCACGGCGGACCATGCTGTCCTCGGCCGCGGTCACCAAGGCGGTGCGCCCCCTGATGGAGGTCGGCTACCTGGTCGAAGACCTCAACGATGGCGCACGGTCCGCGCTCGGGCGTCCGGCCAATCCCGTACGGGTGAATGCGGGCAGGGCGTTCTTCATCGGGGTCAAGGTGACGGGAGACGAGATCATCGCCGTCCTGGCCGATCTGTGCTGCCGGATCCGGGTCGCTCGGCACATACGGCTCACGCACCGCGAGCCGGAGGCGGTGCTCCCCTCGATGACCTCCCTGGTGCATGAACTCCTCTTGGAGGCCGAAGGATTCGGTGTTCAGGTGCGAGGGCTGGGCATCGCCGTCTCAGGAGACGTGGACCGCGCGGACGGTGTGGTCCGCTACTCGCCCTTCCTGGATTGGCGGGACGTACCGCTCGCTGGGATCGCCGAGACCGCGACCGGGCTGCCGGTCACGGTGGACAACGACGTGCGGGCGCTGACGGTCGCCGAGCAGTGGTTCGGGGCCGGAGTAGGGCTCTCCGACTTCGCCCTGGTGACCGTGGGAGCGGGCATCGGGTGTGGGCTGGTGGTGCACGGACAAGTGGTGTCGGGTGCGCATGGCGTGGCCGGCGAGATCGGGCATCTGTCCATCGACCCGCTCGGCCCACCCTGCCACTGCGGCAACAACGGGTGCGTCGAGGCGATCGCTGCAGACCCCGCGATCCTGCGCGCAGTACGCAAGGTCACCGGCAGGGCGGTGACCACTGCTGCCGAGGCGCTGGAACTCGCCCGCAGCGGAGATCCCGGGGTGCGGGAAATCTACGCGCGGGCCGGCGAGGCCATCGGCCGGGCCATCGGTGCCGTGGTCAACCTTCTCGGCCCGGAGCGAGTGATCATCTCCGGGGAGGGGCTGGCCGCGTACGACCTGTTTGCGGAGGGGATTCGGAACGCGTTCGCCGCGTCCGCCTTCGGAACCGCCGCGGAGTGCGACGTGATGACCCGTCCGCTGTCCTTCGAGGAGTGGGCGCGAGGGGCCGCGGCCACTGCGATCCAGTCCTTCATCGGATCAGACACGGATTAGGAGTAGCAATGACGCTGCACGGCCGCGCCCTCAAGACTTTGGCAGGTCCGAACCGCAGAACGGTGGTCCAGGGAATCTTCGGCCTCGGCGCCGCCGCCCTGGCCACGCCCTCCCTCACCGCCTGCGGCGCAGGAGCGGCGTCCGACCCGAACATGGTGACCTTCGGGTCGAACGGCGGGGACGCCACACCGAAGAAGGCCTACGCAGCGGTGACATCCGCCTTCGAGAAGGACAGCAAGCTCACCGTCAAGACGAACACCGTCGACCACGACACGTTCCAGAAGAGCATCTCCACCTATCTGCAGGGCACCCCGGACGATGTCTTCACCTGGTTCGCCGGCTACCGCATGCAGTACTTCGCCAAGAAGGGCCTTGCCAGCCCCATCGACGACGTGTGGGCCACGATAGGCGCCGGCTTCAGCGATGCGGCCAAGCAGCTGTCCAAGGGAGAGGACGGGAAGTACTATTTCGTTCCCCTCTACAACTACCCGTGGGCCGTCTTCTACCGTAAAAGCGTCTTCAAGCAGCACGGATACCAGATCCCCGCGAACTGGAGCCAGTTCACTGCGTTGGCCAAGCAGATGCAAAAGGACGGGCTCTCCCCGATCGCCTCCGGCTACGGCGGCGGCGACAGCTGGAGCATCCTCGGCACCTTCGACTACCTCAACCTTCGCGCCAACGGCTATGACTTCCATATGTCCCTGATGCGGGGCCAGGCTCCTTGGACCGACCGGCGCGTCGTGGGGACCATCGATCTGTGGCGCGAGCTGGCCCCGTACCTCCAGTCGGGCGGGGGCGGCCGCTCATGGCAGGACGCCGCGCAGTCGCTGCTCGACAAGAAGTCCGGCATGGCGGTCATCGGGCTCTTCCTCGGCCAGCAGATCACCGACGACTCCCTCCGGTCCGACGTCGACTTCTTCCCGTTTCCGGAAATCGACCCGACGTACGGTCAGGACGCGGTCGAGGCGCCCACCGACGGTTTCATGCTCAGCCGCAGTCCGAAGAATCCCGACGGCGCGCACAAGTTCCTGGAGTTCCTCGGCAGCGCCAAGGCCGAGAGCATCTACATGAGCGTCGACCCGAGCAATGTCGCAGTCAACTCCGCAGCCGGCACCGGCTCGTACAACGCCCTGCAGAAGAAGTCCGCCGAACTCATCGCCGGTGCCAAGTACATCACCCAGTTCGGGGACCGCGACAGCGACCCGGGATTCATATCCACCGTGGTCGAGCCCGGCTTCACCGAGTGGCTGAACCATCCCGACGACGGCTCGTCCCTGCTCAGGACCATCGAGTCGCAGCGCTCGCGGTTCTTCACGGCCTGATCCACCGGAGAGGTTCACCATGTCCTCCGTGCGTACCGCGCCTCGGGCCTCGTCGCGCGCACACCCTCGTCCCCGCCGACTCGGTCCTGGTGACCGCCTCTTCCTGACGGTTGTCGTCGGAATCCCACTGCTTGCCCTGCTGGTCTTCGTGTGGCTGCCGGCGCTGGCCTCCATCGGCTTGTCCTTCACCAGCTGGGACGGTCTGACCCTGTCCGACCTCCACTGGGTCGGGCTGGAGAACTACCGACAGATCTTCACCGACTACCCGCCGTTCTGGCCGGCCGTCACGCACAACGTGATCTGGCTGCTGTTCACGGCGTTGCTGCCCACCCCGTTCGGTGTCTTCCTGGCCTACCAGCTGGACCGCAAAATCCGCTTCACCCGGGTCTACCAGACAGCGATCTTCATACCGATGGTGCTGTCCCTGGCGGTCGTCGGCCTCATCTGGGACATCATCTACAACCCCGACTACGGCCTGCTGAACGGTGTGATCAGTACCGTGTCGTCCGGCCACCCCATCGACTGGCTGGGCGATCCCAACCTGAACCTGTGGGCCGTACTGGTCGCCTCAGGATGGCGGCACACCGGCTACATCATGATCCTCTACCTGGCGGGGCTGAAGGGCTTCGATCCCGCTCTGAAGGAGGCTGCCGCGCTCGACGGTGCCAACGGACGCCAGACCTTCATGAAGGTGGTGCTGCCGGCCATGAAGCCGGTCAACATCATCATCCTGGTCGTCACCGTCATGGAGTCCCTGCGCGCCTTCGACATTGTCTATGTGCTCGGCGGCGGAACGGGCAGCAAGCCCGGCATGGAACTGCTCTCCCTGCTCATCAGCGACAACATCACCGGCGAGTCCAGCCATATCGGATACGGTTCCGCCCTCGCGGTCATCCTGCTCCTGGTCTCCCTTGCCGCGATCGGGACCTTCCTGTTCCAGACTTTCCGTAAGGAGGACCAGTGACCGCGACCGCCACGCCACCGGTCCGCCGGTCACGCACGCCGCTCACGAGTACCGCCCGCTCCCCGAGAGGGCCGAAGCGACAGTCCGGACGGCACATCATGCTCGGCAGCATCGCGTTGCTGTGGCTCGTGCCGCTGCTGTGGGCCGTCTACACCTCACTGCGCCCCTACTCGGACACCACGAAGCACGGTTATCTTTCCTGGCCGCGCAGCATCAGCTTGCAGAACTTCTCGGACGCCTGGAGCCAGTCCGGGATGCCGCACTTCTTCTGGAACTCGGTGCTCATCACGGTTCCGGCGGTCCTGGGCACCCTGCTCTTCGCCTCGGCGGTGGCCTTCTTCGTCTCGCGGTTCGACTTCCGCTGGAACATCGTGCTGCTGATGCTCTTCACCGCGGGAAACCTGCTCCCGGCACAGGTGTTGATCACACCCCTGTACAAGCTTTACCTGCTGATACCGCTGCCATCGTGGATGAGCGACTCCCTGCTCGTCTACAACTCCCTCTGGGGCATCATCTTCATCCACATCGCCTACCAGTGCGGCTTCTGCACCTTCGTCCTCAGCAACTACATGAAGACGATCCCGAAGGAGATCTCCGAAGCCGCACTCGTCGACGGTGCCCCGGTGTGGCGTCAGTTCTTCCAGATCGTGGTGCCGTTGTGCCGCCCGGCGTTCGCGGCGCTCGCGACTTTGGAATCCATTTGGATCTACAACGACTTCTTCTGGTCCCTCACCCTGATCCAGACCGGCGACAAGCGTCCGATCACATCTGCCTTGGCCAACCTGCAGGGCCAGTACTTCACCAACCCGAACCTCATCGCGGCAGGTGCTCTCATGACCGCGATCCCGACGCTGCTGGTGTACTTCGCGCTCCAGCGCCAGTTCATCAGCGGGCTCACCATCGGCTCGAGCAAGGGCTGAGCCTCAGACCCGACGCCACGGCAGGTCACCAAGTCCGGTCCTCGGCATCGGGAAAGCACGTCCCCTGCCCGCTTCCCCCGCACCTTCCCCGAGGTTTCGACACCAGGAGGTCCGACCCATGCGGTCATCCTCGTCCCGACTCCTGCCCGGAGCCACCGCCCGCTGCGCACGCCGGACCATAAGGGCCTTGCTCGTCCTGGCCGTTACCGCCGGTCTCGCCACGGCCCTCCCCACCACGAGCCCTCAGGCCAGGGCGGCCGCCGCTCCCACAACCACCACCACGGCCCCGGCCACGACCACCACAGCGGGCAGCACCTCCGACATCGCCGCCACGCCCTACATGGGCTGGTCCAGCTGGAGCATGCAGTCCTCCCAGTACCCGGGCTTGAACCCGAACGGCAACTACAGCTACCTCACCGAGGCGAACGTCCTGAAGCAGACGGACGCCCTCGCCTCCAAACTGAAGAACTACGGCTATGACTACGTCAACATCGACGCCGGCTGGTGGCGCGACAACAACTGGACGCCCGAGTACGACCAGTACGGCAGACAGACGCCCGACCCGGCCCGTTTCCCCAACGGGATGAAACCGGTCGCCGACTACATCCACTCCAAGGGCCTCAAGGCCGGCATCTACCTGCCTGTCGGCCTGGAGAAGGAGGCGTACGGCGACGGCAAGGTGCCGATCTGGAACGCTACCGGCTGCACCACCGCCGACATCGTCTACCCCGATCTCCGCACCACCAACGGCTGGGACAGCTCCTACAAGCTGAACTTCGACAACCCCTGCGCGCAGAAGTACATCGACTCGCAGGCGCAGATGCTCGCCGACTGGGGCTATGACTTCCTCAAGCTGGACGGCGTGGGCCCCGGGTCCTTCAAGTCCGGTGACAACTACAACAACGTCGCCGACGTCGCCGCATGGCACAAGGCCATCGCCGCCACCGGGCGCCCGATCCACCTCGAGCTTTCCTGGTCGCTGGACATCAACTATGCCGCCGACTGGAAGCAGTACTCCAACGGCTGGCGCATCGACACCGACGTCGAATGCTACTGCAACACCCTGGTCACCTGGGACAACTCGGTCAAGGTACGGTGGAACGACGCCCCTGCGTGGAGCGACAAGGCCGGCCCGGGCGGCTGGAACGACCTCGACTCGCTCGACGTCGGCAACGGGCAGATGGACGGCCTGACCAACGCCGAGCGACAGAGCTACATGACCCTTTGGGCCATCAACAAGTCGCCGCTGTTCACCGGTGACGACCTCACCAAGCTGGACAGCTACGGCCTCTCCCTGCTCACCAACCAGGAAGTCATCGCCGTCGACCAGAGCAACTCGCCCGTCGCCCGTCCCGTCACCCCCATGGGCGACCAACAGGTCTGGGCCACCAAGAACCCCGACGGCAGCTACACCGTCGCCCTGTTCAACCTCGCCGGCGCACCCGCCTCCGTCACCGCCGACTGGGCGTCCCTCGGCTTCAAAGGCAACGCCTCCGTGCACGACCTGTGGAACCACCAGGACATCGGGAACTACAAGGACAGCATCACCGAGGCACTGCCCGCGCACGGCTCACGGTTGTTCACCATCAAGCCCGGCGGCAGCAAACTGGCCACCACAAGCTACGAGGCCGAGTCCCCGGACAACACGCTGACCGGTGGTGCCACCGTCGTCGGCTGTGCCGCCTGCTCGGGCCATGAGAAGGTCGGCAACCTCTACCTCGGCGGCAAACTGCAATTCAACGACATCACGGTGAAGAAGGACGGGATCTACACCATCAACGTTGCTTACATCAGCGGCGATCCTCGCTCCGTGACCGTCTACTCCAACAGCAGCAACGGCAGCAGCCTCAACTTCCCCTCCACGGGCGACTGGAACACCGTCGACACCGTCAGCATCCGGCTGCCCCTGAAGGCGGGCTCCAACACGATCACCTTCGACAGCGGCAGCGGATACGCACCCGACATCGACAAGATCGACGTCCCGCGTTCCGGCTGACGCATGTAACCCTGCGCCGGCCAGACCGCCACGGTCCGGGCCCGCACCCGGGGACCGGCCCCACCCGGTCCCCGTACATCCGGGCGCCCCACACGCCTTTCGAGTGCTCTTTCCCACGAACCGTCGACGGCACGCAGCCGTCGTTCCCGCACGCGCCATCCCCCAGACGTACGGAGCGCACAACCGTGGACATCCAGCACACCGAATCACTCGACAACCGCCTCAGCCGCAGGGGCTTCCTTGCCCTCACCGCCGCAGCCGGCGCGGCCACCGCACTCGGCGGTCTGCCCGCTTTCACGGCCTCCGCCGCCCCCCTCCGTCCCACGGAGAACCCCATGCTGTCCGCGGCCCAGGCCGCGAAGAACCAGCTGTGGTGGCAGGCTCCCGGCTCCTCCGCCTCGATGATCCAGCAGGGGCTGCCCGTAGGGAACGGGCGCCTGGGAGCACTCACGAGCAACGACCCCGCCGGCGAACTCCTGATGATCACCGACGACACGCTGTGGACCGGCGGGCGAAACGACACGCTGCAAAGCGACGGCCAGTTCCCCTACAGCCAGGACGACTTCGGCACCTTCACCCTGCTGGCCCAGCTCACCGTCGACATCCCCGGCCACGACCTCAGCTCCGCCAACGACTACCGGCGCACGCTCGACATGGCACAGGGCCTGGTCAGCGCCTCCTACGAGATCTCCGGCGTCACCTACCAGCGGCAGATCTTCGCCAGCCGCCCCGACGACGTCATCGTCCTGCACTTCTCCCAGCAGGGCGCCGGCTCCTACACCGGCACCGTCTCGCTCACCGGCACCCACGGTGAGTCCACCACCGCCGACAGCGCAGGTCCGTGCGCATCGTTCGGCGCCTCCCTCGCCAACGGACTGAAGTACGGCGCCGCCGTCACCGCCTACAGCAGCACCGGCAAGGTCGGCCTCAGCGGCACGTCCCTATCCTTCAACGGCTGCAAGGACCTCACCGTCGTCGTCAGCGGCGGAACCAACTATCTGCCCGACGCCGCCGCGAACTTCCGCGACCCGTCCGTCGACCCGGAGCCCCTGGCCCGGAGCAAGGCGCTCGCCGCGGCGAGGCAGTCGGTGACCGCCCTGCTGCACACCCACGTCGCCGACTTTCTGGCCGCCTTCGGCGAGTTCGGCCTCGACCTCGGCACGTCCTCCGCCGCGCAGCGAGGACTGGACACCTGGGGACGGGTGCAGGCCCGCTGGCAGAACAACGTGCCGGACCCCGAACTCGAGGCTGCCTACGTGCAGTTCGGTCGCTACCTGATGGTATCCGGATCGCGGGGCAGCCTGCCGCTCAACCTCCAGGGCCTGTGGCTGGACGGCAACGCCCCGGCCTGGATGGCCGACTACCACACCGACATCAACATCGAGATGAACTACTGGATGGCCGACCGGGCAGGTCTGTCTGACTGCTTCGACGCCTTCGCCGACTACTGCCTGGCGCAACTGCCCTCCTGGACGGACATCACTCAGCGGCTGTTCAACACCCCGACCAACAGATACCGCAACTCCAGCGGGAAGATCGCCGGCTGGACCGTCGCCATCTCCACCAACCCGTACGGCGGCGGCGGCTGGTGGTGGCACCCGGCCGGCAACGCCTGGCTGTGTCTGAACCTGTTCGAGCACTACGAGTACACCCAGGACCGCGCCTACCTCGACAAGGTCTACCCCCTCATCAAGGGCGCAGTGGAGTTCTGGGAGGCTCGCCTCATCACCACTACGGTCACCGACGCGTCCGGCACCTCGTACGAGGTCCTGATCGCCGACAGCGACTGGTCGCCCGAACAGGGGCCGCTCGACGCCAAGGGCATCACCTATGCCCAGGAGCTGGTGTGGAACCTCTTCGGCCACTACCTCACGGCGACCCAAGTACTCGGCCGGGACACCGACTACAGCAAAACCGTCGACGGCCTGCGCGAGCGGCTGTACCTGCCTGTGGTCAGTCCCACGACCGGCTGGCTGGAGGAGTGGATGACGCCGGACAACCTCGGCGACCCCCAGCACCGCCACCTCTCCCCTCTCATCGGGCTGTTCCCGGGTGACAGGATCCGGCCGGACAACTCCACGGCGAAGGACATCCTCGACGGCGCGACCAACCTCCTCATCGCTCGCGGCATGAACAGCTTCGGCTGGGCGAACGCCTGGCGCAGCCTATGCTGGGCGAGGCTGAAGAACGCGGAGAAGGCCTACCAGCTCGTCGTCAACAACCTGAAGCCGTCGGCCAACGGCAGCAACGGGACGGCGGTGAACCTCTTCGACATCTACGAGCTCTCGCCGGGCAACGGCATCTTCCAAATCGAAGCGAACTTCGGCACTTCCTCCGCAGTCATCGAAATGCTCGTCTATTCGCGACCGGGACACGCGGAATTGCTGCCCGCGCTGCCCGCCGCCTGGGCAGCATCCGGATCGGTATCCGGCGTCGGCGTCCGCGGCGGGTTCGTCGCCGATTTCAGCTGGAGGAACGGCAAGGTCACCCAGGCGACGCTGAAGAGCGTCGGCGGCCTCGGCACGACCGTCTATGCGAACGGCACCTCGCGGCAGCTCAGTATCAGGCCCGGAGAGTCCGTCACACTGCGCAACCTCGGGTAGAGCCGCCCGCGTGCAGCGCATCAACGTCACCCCTGACGCCGGTTTTCAAGCCCCTTGCGGGATAGAAAAGAGTGGAGAGATCGACGATGCCCCATGAGGAAGTGCTGCCGACGGCGAGCTGTCCGCCCCGTCGCAGAGTCTTGCTGTCCATGGCTGGTGCGTTGGCGTGCATGGCCCTCGCGGTCGTTCCTCTGAGCACCGCGGGCGCGGCAAGCGCCGCCGAGCCTTCGCCCCATGGCACGGGCACCCGGGTCAGCGCCTGGTCGCCCAGCATGACGACCGCCGGCCCGGCCTTCGACAACCAGACGATCCGGATGGTGGCCCACAGCAGCGTCGCCGGTTCAGAGGCACGCATCACTTTGTCCAACCGATACAGCAACACCTCGCTCGATGTCAGCGAAGTGGACGTCGCCGTCCAGACGAGCGGAGCAGACGCGGTTCGCGGGACCACCCTCAACGTCACCTTCGGCCACTCCGACCACCTCACCATCCCCGCCGGTCAAGAGGCGGTCAGCGACGTCATCCCGATCTCGGTCAACGCCGGGGAGAACCTGCTGGTCAGCCTCTACCTGCCCGGCGCGACGGGCAGCTCCACCTGGCACTCCGACGCGTTCGACACCACCTACATAGCCCCCGGCAATCACGCCGGTGACGACAACGCGAACGCCTTCGGCACCACCACGACCTCGTGGTACTACCTGGCAGGACTGGACGTCGTGTCGCCCACCGCGAAGGGCACCGTGGTCGCCTTCGGCGACTCGATCACCGACGGCTACCATTCCTCGACCGGCACCTACACGCGGTGGCCGGACTTTCTCGCTCGCCGTCTGGGCTCCGAACCGCACCCGCAAAAGCTGAGCGTCGTCGACGCCGGGATCGGCGGCAACCGGGTCCTCACCGATGTCCCCAACCTCTGGCAGGGCGTCAGCGCCCTCAAGCGCTTCGGCCATGACGCCCTCGGCCAGCCAGGCGTCAAGGATGTGATCCTCTTCGAAGGCATCAACGACATCGGGAACAATGCGGGCCCCAACGGCGGGCCGGTGACCGCCCAGGACCTCATCAACGGCTACCGCACCCTCATCAACGAGGCACACGCCGCCCACGTCAACATCATCGGCGCGACCCTGATGCCTGACGAGGGAAACGGTTACTACTCCGCCGCTGCCGAAAGCCTCCGCCAGAGCGTCAACCAGTGGATCCGTACCAGCGGCGCCTTCGACGGGGTCATTGATTTCGACCTCGCCATGCGCGACCCCGCGAACCCGGCCGCCCTCGACCCTGCCTACGACTCGGGCGACCACATCCACCCCAACGACGCGGGCATGAAGGCGATGGCCGACGCGATCGATCTCGGCCTGCTGCGCTGGTGAAGCAGGCCGAGCCGCGGGCGCACTACCGGAGCGCCCTGTGCAGCTCCGGTCGTTGCGATGCGCAGGCCTCCCTGCCGAGGCAGGATCTGCGCCCGTCTGCACACCGGCCGTCGCGTGGCACGCGCGTCTTCGCCGTCACCGCAGCCCCAGCCCCAGCCGCAGCCGCAGCCGCAGCGAGGCGCTGTCCCTCGAAGTCGCAGTGTGAGTACAGGAGTTGACGTCGGTCGTCGAGGACAGCGCGCTCGCCGCCGACCCCGACGCCGGGAACACTCTCGCCGACCGGAGCGGCCACCCCCACCAGGTCTCCGGGACGGCGTCCTCGGCTCGTACTAACCGGTGTCCTGGAACGTGACCCGGCTCGGGTAGCCGCTCACCGGGCAGGCACGCAGTCCCCGCAGTCCTGCCTCACCTCTCCCTCGCCAGGCGGCGACGGGCCACTGGGGTGGTCCGCGGCGACAACGGCACCCCTGAGCGGCGCGGGTCCGGGGGACCGGCCCTGGATCCGCGTTTAATCGCGCCAGAGAACCGGAACGCCGGGCGCGGATCGCCGAGCCATGCCCACAGTGCTTGAGGGAGATTGCAATGAGCGGCGCAACCTCCGGCGCGAGGGTGTTCGTGTTCGGTGGACTCGGCGGCGGTTCAAGTACTGGCCATGTTCTATCCGGTTGAGGAAGATCTGCACCCGGTAGGCGCGGGCCAGGCCGTCCGTGCCTCCCGGCCCCCATGACGGCAAGGCACCCTGAAGAATTGGTCCATACCCTTGACGCGACCATGGCGTGGGAGTTCAATCATGCCTTGAACAAAGGAGGTTGGAGAAGCCTCCGACCGTTCAATCTCTTGAACACGGGTCGTTGCCGAGCCACCCGTCACCTCGGTCCGCACGTGTTCACAAGCACGGCAGCACGGCAGCACAGCAGCACAGCAGTTCCAGCGAGTCCCGTCCGGAGATGTGCCCCAGCACTTCTGCTTACGCACCCGCCCAGTGCCGGAAGCGATGGCGGAACCCGATACTCCTCCCCACACCATCCCTCCCAGCGACCCCTGACGGCCCGTAGGGCCTGGGGGGCCGCTGGCCGAATCCCGGCCGCAGATTCCCGCTGCACCGGAGTCCCTGGCCCGCATGGCATCTGCCTGGTGCTCGGCCGCCCTTCTCCGGGCACCAGGCCTCCGGGAATACCCCCCACCCGTATCCCGACCGCCCTTTCAGTGAAGGCAGTTATGACCCTACGTCATGGAAGAAGAGTGGCGGCCGCTGCCGCACTTCCCGTCGCGATGATGGCGCTCACGCTCGGCAGCACCGCCACGGCCCACGCCGCCACCGGATTCCCGGCCCACTACGCCGCGCCCTACTTGCAGATCGCGGGCAGCGACGCCGGCGACATGTCCGCCGACATGAACGCCACAGGCTTGAAGGACTACACCCTTGCGTTCTTGATCCCGCAATCCGGCTGCACCGCTCAATGGGAGGATGACGGCTCCGCTGTGGGCGCCTTCGCCTCACAGATCAACTCTCTGACAGCAGCCGGCGGCAACGTCATCATCTCCTTCGGCGGTGCCTCCGGCGGCGAGCTCGCCCAGACCTGCACCTCGGTCTCCGCCCTCACCGCAGCTTATGCGAACGTGGTGAATACCTACGGGGTCACCCGGCTCGACTTCGACATCGAAGGCAGTGTGCTGGGCGACACCGCCGCCAACACCCGCCGCGACCAGGCCCTCGCGGCCCTCCAGGCCGAGAACCCCTCCGTACAGGTCGATTACACCCTCGCGGTGGCCCCTGACGGGCTGCCCTCACAGGAGATGGGCGTCCTGCAGGACGCGAAGAGCCAGGGCGTCAATGTCAGCCTCGTCAACATCATGACCATGGACTTCGGTGACGGCCAGAATCCGCTGAGCGATGCCGAATCCGCCGCACAGGCCACTGCCGGACAGCTGGCGAGCCTCTACGGGATCTCCACCTCCGCCGCCTATGCCAGGATGGGACTCACCCCCATCGCGGGGCAGAACGACGACAACGAGTTCTTCTCCCAGTCCGACGCCTCGGCCCTCGAGAGCTTCGCCGCGTCCAACGGCGTGCAGGAGTTGTCCTTCTGGGAAGTCGACGGCTATGACAAGCCTGTCAATTACGCTTACTCGCGGATCTTCAACCAGATCACCGGGAGCAGTTCCGGGGGCGGCTCAGCCACGGGTCCGATCACGGGCTACGGCGGTCTGTGCGTCGATGACAGTGGGGCCTCGACGGCCAACTTCAACCCTATCCAGGTCTACACCTGCAACGGCACCGGCGCCCAGCAATGGACCGTCGCCGCGGGCAACACACTTCAAGTGCTCGGCAAATGCATGGACATCAACGGCGGCGGCACCACAAACGGCACCACCGTAGACCTGTACGACTGCAACGGCACCGGCGCCCAGGTCTGGCAACCACAATCCAACGGCGCACTGCTCAACCCGCAATCAGGCAAATGCCTGGACGACACCAACTGGTCCACCACCCCCGGAACCCAGCTCCAAATCTGGGACTGCACCGGAAACGCCAACCAGAAGTGGACCCTGCCCACCGTATCCGGCGGGGGCAGTGGTAGCGCCCCCAACCTCGGGCCGAACGTGCTGACCTTCGATCCGTCGATGCCCAGCGCGACCATCCAGAATGAGATCAACAACGTCTACAGCCAACAGCAGTCCAACCAGTTCGGCACCAGCCGCTACGCACTGCTGTTCGCGCCGGGCACCTACAACGTCAACCTTCCGGTCGGCTTCTACACCCAGGTGCTCGGCCTGGGCCTGTCGCCGAACGACACTACGATCACCGGCGGCGGAGTCAACGCCGACGCCAGCTGGAACGGGGGTAACGCGACCGAGAACTTCTGGCGCTCGGCGGAGAACCTCACCATGGCCCCCTCCTCCGGCACCACCAAGTGGGCCGTGTCCCAGGCAGCTCCCCTCCGACGGGTGCATGTCCAGGGCAACCTGGTGCTCGACGACAACGGCGGCTGGTCCAGCGGTGGCTTTCTCGGCGACTCCGAAGTCGACGGCCAGGTCAACTCCGGAAGCCAGCAGCAGTGGCTTTCCCGGAACGACCAGTTGGGCAGCTGGACCGGATCCAACTGGAACATGGTCTTCGTCGGCGACACCGGTGCCCCGGCACAGAGCTTCCCCAACCCGCCCTACACCACGATCGGCCAAACCCCGGTCAGTGCGGAGCAGCCCTTCCTCTACATCGACGGTTCCGGGAACTACAACGTCTTCGTCCCCGCCGACCGGACGAACTCCACGGGCACCGACTGGTCAGGCGGTCCCCCAGCAGGCACCTCCCTGCCGATCGGCGACTTCTATATCGCCACCCCCTCCGACACCGCCGACACCATCAACGCCGCCCTCGCCGCAGGCAAGGACCTGCTCTTCACTCCTGGCGTCTACCAGCTCGACGGCACCATCAACGTGACCAATCCCGACACCGTGGTGCTCGGCCTCGGCCTGGCAACCCTGGTCGCGAACAACGGCACCACAGCGATCTCCGTTGCGGACGTCAACGGCGTAAAGATCGCCGGCCTCATCGTCGACGCCGGCACGACCAACTCCCCCGTCCTGATGCAGGTCGGCCCCGCCGGCTCCACCTCGGACCACGCCGATGACCCGACCGTCCTGTCCGACGTCTACTTCCGCATCGGCGGGGCGACCCCGGGACAGGCGACGCAAACGCTCCAGGTGAACAGCAACAACGTCATCGGAGACAACATGTGGCTATGGCGGGCAGACCATGGCAACGGCGTCGGGTGGACGTCGAACACCGCGGCGAACGGCCTGATAGTCAACGGTACCGACGTCACCATGTACGGCCTGGCCGTCGAGCACTACCAGCAGTACCAGGTGACATGGAACGGCAACGGCGGCCGAACCTACTTCTACCAGAGCGAAATGCCCTACGATCCACCGGACCAGTCCAGCTGGATGAACGGCAGCAGCAACGGCTATGCGTCCTACAAGGTCGCCGATACAGTCACCAGCCACCAGGCATATGGGCTGGGCGTCTACTGTTACTTCAGCACAAACCCCAGCGTGGTCGCTGACCGCGCCATCGAAGTTCCCGACACCTCGGGTGTCCAGCTGAGCGACATGGTGACCGTCTCCCTCGGTGGAACGGGAACGATCAGCCACATCGTCAACAGCACCGGAGGACCGTCCAACTCGAACACTAGTGTGGCGGATCTGATCAGCTATCCATAACCCGGCACCATCGGTGCGGACGGAGCCATCGAGCTCCGTCCGCACCGTCATGACCACACGGCGGCGGGCGCCGCCCACGCCTGCGCCGAGCAACTGGGCCTTCCGCTGCGGGTGGTGCGCTTCGGCTCCGATGAGGCCCGCGACGCGTACGGCCACTGGCGCCGCCTCTGTGAGACCGAGGAGGACGGCTGCCTGCTGGTGCGCTCCGACGGCTACATCGCCTGGCCCATCATGTCCGCGTCCACGCAGGATCGGGCCGCGCGGAAGGAGCTGCGACCGCGCCGGCATGCTCCACCGCTGAGCGACCGGCCCTCGGTCGCTGGGCTACGGCTGCGCGTTGTCCTCCAGGCGGGAAAGTACGCGGTGGGCGATGGCCTGCAGTGCGTCCACGTGCTCCGCGGTGAGCTGATCGAAGAACAGTGCGCGTACGGTCTCGACGTGGCGGGGCGCCGCTTGTTCGATCGCCTGCCGTCCAAGGGGGGTGAGCACGGTGTAAGCGCCCCGGGCATCGTCGGGGCAGTCCTCGCGTGCGACGAGTCCGCGACGCTGCATGCGAGCGATGTGGTGGGACAGTCGGCTCTTCTCCCACTGCAGCGCACGGGCCAGCTCGAGGACGCGGACACGCCCGTCGGGGCGACCGGTGAGCTGGACCAGCACGTCGAAGTCGGCCAGCGACAGTCCGGAGTCGGCCTGGAGCTGACGGTGGAGGCGGGCGGTGAGCTGGGAGTTCATGGCCAGGTAGGCGCGCCAGGAGCGTTGCCGGCGGTCGTCGAGCCAACGGGGTTCGGTCACATCGGCAAGTCCATCGAAGTGGTTGACACATCACCTATCTCCACACCGGAGATCATCTTCCGCTCCACCGAGGTCACCCGGACCGACCGGGACGCCTTCGAGCTCACCGGGGACCTCACCATCAAGGGCGTGACCCGACAGGTGACTGTGCCGGTCACCTTCGAAGGGCAGGCCACCGACCCGTTCGGCGACAGCCGCCTCGGCTTCGAGGGCTCGACCACCATCAACCGCAAGGACTTCGGCATCACCTGGAACGCCACCCTGGAGACCGGCGGCGTGCTGGTGAGCGACAAGATCGTGCTGGAGTTCGAGGTTTCGGCCATCAAGCAGGTCTGATCACGGCCACACCCAGCCACGGAGGGCACCACCACGAGCGTCATCGCGCTCCGTCCGCGCGTCGAAATGCACGCCGCCCTCGGCTGACCTGACGCTTCCGACCCCATCAGGAGCGAGCATGCCCACCGTCGACACCGCCGCCCTGGCGGCGGAACGCGCACGGCTGCGCGCCAAGCATCTGTGCCCCGCCGAGCAGCGCCCGGCCAGCACCGCACGCGGCCTGCACCACACGGCGCTGATCTCCAGCGACGTGGAACGCACCATCGCCTTCTACCAGGAAGTGCTGGAGTTCCCGCTGACCGAGTTGATCGAGAACCGCGACTACCCCGGCTCCTCGCACTTCTTCTTCGACATCGGCCACGGCAACCTGCTGGCGTTCTTCGATTTCCCCGGCCTCGACCTCGACCCCTACGCCGAGGTCCTCGGCGGGCTGCACCACGTCGCCATCTCGGTGACGCCCGATCGGTGGCGGCAGCTGGTGGAGAATCTGCGGCAGGCCGGCGTCGACCACACCGTGCACAGCGAGGTGTCCGTGTACTTCCGCGATCCCGACGGCGCCCGCATCGAGCTGATCGCCGACCCGCTCGGCGAGATGTACGGCAACTCCGTCCTGTAACCCCGGCGTCCTCAAGAACTGCTCAAGCACGACGACGGGGTGCGTTAACCGACGGTGCCTCCGGGCGCTCCTGCCGGGACGCGGCAATCCGATACACCGTCAGGGGTCTGCAACGGAGTGGAGAAGCCCAATGGGGTCGATCGGGTGCCGTTGCGTCCGCAGCATGAGCGACATCGCGATGGCGACCGCGTACCGCCCGCGTACGGCCTGGCGAACTGTCCTGATCGACATCCCCGCGATGGGGCCTGCGCGACGGCGGGACGGTGGCCAGCGGCGCCGCGGGGGGCGGCCTCCGCCGCTATTGCTGAGACGCCTCTCCGGACCGCTGGTTGCGCAGGGCGTAGCGGACCGCGTCGGCGCGGGAATGGAAACCGGCTTTGGCGAACAGGTTGTTGATGTGCGTTTTCACCGTGGCCTCGCTGATCACCAATTTCGCCGCGATTTGCGGGTTGCGCAGGCCCTCGCCGATGAGCCCGAGGATCTCGCGTTCCCGCGCGGTCAGGTCGACGCCCCGGTCCTCGGGCGGCGCGCCCGGCATGGGCCGAGAGGCCAGGGTGAGCAGGCGGCGCTGCACCGCGGGGGCGAGCACGGTCTGGCCCTGGGCGGCGGTGCGCACGGCGTGCAAGATTGTCGCGCGGCCGGCCTCCTTGGTCAGGTAGCCGCTCGCGCCCGCGTGGAGCGCGGCAAGGATCGACTCGTCGTCGTCGAAGGTGGTCAGCACGAGGACGGTGGTGTCCGGTTCGGCCCGGTGGATCCGTCCGGTCGCCTCGACCCCGTCCATGACCGGCATGTTGAGGTCCATCAGCAGCACGTCCGGGTGGTACCGCTCGGCGGCCTCCACGGCTTCCGCGCCGTTGGTCGCGGTGGCCACGACGGTCACGTCCTCGGCGAGACCGAGCATGACCGCGAGCGCCTCGCGGACGGTTGCCTGGTCGTCGACGACGACCAGGGTGATCGTGCGGTCCTCGGTCATCGGGGCAGCTCCAGTTCCACGGTCCAGCCGCCCTCCCGGGTCGGCTCGGCTTGCAGGGTTCCACCGAGCAGGGCGGCGCGTTCGCGCATCCCGACGAGGCCGACCCCGGTGCCGCCGGCCAGGTCGGTGCGCAGGTCCTCCGTCGCGGGCCCGTTGCGCAGGGTCAGGGTGACGCGCTCGTCGGTGAAGGCCAGGCGCATGCTGCGCTCCGCGCCCGGTGCGTACTTGGCCGCGTTGGTCAACGCCTCCTGCGCCGCCCGGACCATCGTGTGCGTCGCCTCGGCGCCGACCGCGGCAACCTCGCCGGCGATCGCGAAGTCGACCGCGTTGTGTTCGGCGAGTTGGCGCAGGGTGTCCGGCAGCGACAGGGTGTCCTCGCGCAGCGCGTGCACGGCGCGGCGGGTCTCGCTGATGCTGTCCACGGCGAGTGCGCGGGCCTTGCGGATGGCCGCCCTCGCCTCTGACTCGTGACCGCCCTCGTGCAGTGCGTCGGCCATGTCCAGTTGCAGCGCGATGCCGGACAGCGAGTGGCCGAGCACGTCGTGGATCTCACGGGCGATCCGGCCGCGTTCGATCAGCGCCGCCTCGCGCGCCTCGGATGCCGTGGCGCGCTGGGCCTCCTCGGCCGCGAGCTGCGCGCTGTGCAGGGCGTCGAGTCGGTCCCGTTGGGATATTCCGATGTAGACGGGCAGGCCGACGGTCAACGCCACCCACCATGGCCATTGCGATGCGTTGGGCGCAAGCAACTCGACGAGCCGGGTAGCGCCGGACGCGACGACCGCACCGGCCACGGCGACACCGATGGCGGCCTTGCGGGAGGCGAGTTTCCCGCCCGCCGCCGAGGCGGCGAGGTAAGGGAAGAACGCCGCCGTCGTCGTCTGATGTGCGAGCGGCAACAGTAGCGAGCCGAGCAGCACGTAGGCGGTCATCGCGGCGAGTTGCTGACGGCTGGTCAGCCGTGTCCACGGCAACAGCGTGCCGACCGCGGCGATCGAGGCGAGGATGAACAGAGGCAGCGCGACCGGCGGGAACAGGATGCGGCTGTAGGGCCACTGGGCAATGGTGCCGACGATCGTGGCGAGCGCGAGGAACGGCCGGATCAGCTCGTCCCGGAAACGTTCGGGGCGAGCCGCCGGCCGCTGTTCCGTCACGGTCATGGTCCTGGGATTCCCGTCCTCATCGGCGGCAGTCGCGAGGCTGGTCGAGCCGAGTGTTCCATCCGGCCGCCCGGTGGTCACCGTACGGGTGGTCACCGTACGGGTGGTCACCGCGGTTGGTCAGGCTGCGCTGCGGGTCGTTCAGGAACGGGAACATCTGGTGCGGGGCGCCGTCTTGGCCCTGGGTCCACATCACCGGGTGATTGTTGCGCAGCGCGCGGTAGAGCACGACGAGACCTTCGGCGAGGATGCCGAGCCCGAGGGTGAGCAGCAGGCTGTTGCCAACCGCGCCCGGGTCCTTCGAGTCGATAGCGCCGAGTGCGAGGTTCACGCCGAACTTGATCGCCAGGTTCACCACCCACAGCACGACCGTGACCCCGGTGTAGCGGACGAACGCGAGGCCCTCCCGCTGGGAGATGTGTACGCTCGCACCGCGCAGCGCACCGAGGACGACGCTGATCGCGGCGGTGGCGACCAGGAACAGCAGCGAAAGCGGCGTCTTCACCTGTCCGGACACGTCTGACAGGCCGATCAGGCTCAGCACGGCCGGCAGGATCAGTATCCGCTTGGCCTGTGCGGGCTCTCCCATCACGCGCCGGACCAGCAGGTAGCCGACCGCGGCCAGGATCAACACGATCTCAACGGGACCGCTCATCTCGATGACCTCCACTCGATGTTGTTCCGATGCCCGGAAAAGTACGGCTGACCCACGTCGATGTCGTGCGGCGAGCGCTGTATCTCCGGGTGGAGGACCGTCTCCACCCGGGTCGACTCCGGCGCGCCGTCTCGTTCGGGACGTTCCGGCCGGTGCCGCGGGCGCGAGACCGGTCACCGGGTCGGCAACCATCACGCTCCTCAACTCCGTTGCCGGCGATCAGGCCGGCTCGACCGAGGACACGAGCGGGACAGCGGCGGCGCGGCGGGCGCGAACCCGCCTGCGTACCGGTCGGTGAACATCGCGGGAACGCCGAATCCGACGAGCTGGTGGGCGAGCCTGAACAGAATGCTCGCGACAAAGGCAGCTCGCCGAAATAGCCGACCTTGCCGGTGTCCAAACACGAGGGAAAGCGCGATCCAGGGCACGAAACCACGCAAGCAACTCATCGGACTCCCATTCCCCTCATCGGACGGGAGCACGAAAACAAACGGCGTTCACCTCATCGAGTAGCCCGTTCCGTAGGGCCATTCCCGGCCCGCTGTCCTGCGGTGCGCGCCCTGCGCATACCAGCACGCCGACCGTCGGGTGGAGACATCTGTCCACCCGAATCTACGGCGATCGCCGCATGACGATCAACGTCGCCGAACGTAACGTCGTCCCCGATCGAAAAAGGAAATGTTCCCGACCGTCACCGGAATCATTTCGCGGCTCGGGAACATGTTCGAACTGTTTCCCGCCACACGACCGACTGGGAGTTCACATGCCACAGACCTCGTCCGATCCGGCCACCCCCACCGAAACCCGGTCCCGCGGACGGCGACTCAACCCGGCCTCGCGTGCGATGGTCACCACGCTCTTCTACGACATCGGCCTTTCGGTGAACGCCTACTTCGTCGCCGAACTGCTCGGGGCGAGCAACTACCTCGCCCTGCTTGTCGGCACCGTCGTCTCCGGCCTGCGCATGCTCTGGGTGGCGGTCCGGCAACGCAGGCTCGATCCATTCGCGCTGTTCCTGCTCGCCCTGTTCGGTGCGGGCCTCGCGCTGAGCTTCGTCACCGGCGATCCCCGCTTCATTCTCGCCAAGGACTCGACGATGTCCTGCGCCGCCGGCCTGGTCCTCGTCGGCAGCTGCATCATCAGACGCCCACTCGCCTACTACGCTGCCCAGCGCTTCGCCCGCTCGGCCGGCAACGCGCAGCACGAGGAATTCCAGTCCACCGCGAAGACCACTGCCATGCGGGCCCGCTGGTTCCGCGCCTCCCTGGTCTGGGGGATCTCGCTGCTGGTCGACGCCGGCCTGCGCATCGCGGCCATCTACCTGCTGCCGATAGGACTCGCCGCCAACGTCTCGCAGATACTCATGATCGCCGTCTACGGCCTGCTCATCCTGTGGACCATCCACTCGGCGAAGAAGGCGCAAGCCGCACCGCAAACCATGGTCGAGTTGTGACGACCCCCGTACTCGCAGGGGCCGGTGTGCCGCCGGAGCCGGTTTTTCCAACCCGACGTGGAGCCCAGGTGGAGTCGGGTTCTCCGCCCAAGGTACGGCAGCGAGATCACGAAGGGCGGCGAGCCCGGCCGCCTGAGCAACCTGCGCCTGATCGTCGATCCGCCGAAGTACCGGCCGAACACGCTGCGGCCCGGACCCGAGGAATTCCGGGTCGGCTACGATGGCATTACCGGCTGACCACGGCCCACACGCGCTGGAGGGTCCTCCAATGCCTTTCGGCGCTCCTGTGCCCGGTGGACGAAGATGTCGTGAAGGTCGCGGGCGGCTCGAGGGGCCGACCCGAAGCGCCGGTACTGGATGACCATCAGCACTTCGGTCGAGTCGTCCGCCATGGGCCGGTAGGTGATGGCGCCGCTGCGCTCCAGGGGATCGTCCCGCACGCTGAAGTCTGGCAGCACCGTCACGCCGAGTCCCTCGGCGACCATGAGCTTGCCCATCTCCGCACCGTCGGTCGAATAGGAGAAGGACGGCGAGCGGCCCTGCAACAGGCGGTGGACGAATCGGTGCATGACGTATCCCGACCGCATCACCACCAGCGGCTCGCGGAGCAGATCGTCCACGCCCAGCACCTCCAGCGCGGCCAGCGGGCTGTCGGGCCGGACGCAGGCGATGGGACGCCCCCGTAGCAGTTCGGTGGTCTGCAGCTCGGGCGGAAAGTCGTCACCGCGCAGGTAGTTGACCAGTCCCAGGTCGAAACTGCCATCCAGCAGGGACTGATGGATCTCCGCCTGCTGCGAGGCGACAACTTCGACCTGCGTCATGGGATGCGCGGCCCGGAACTCCCGGATAGCAGGGACGAGCAACGGCACTGTGGCCGCGTTGACCGTGCCGAGGCGCAGCATGCGGGTGGTGTGGTGATGTTCGTGGGCTGCGCGGCGCAGCCGGTCGACCGCCTCCAAGACGCCGGTGATATGAGGCAGCAGCTCGCGGCCCTCATCGCTGATCTTGGCTACGGAGCGCCTGCGGTCCAGGAGTTCGACGCCCAGTTCTCGCTCCAGGTTGCGGACGGTCTCACTCAACGCCGGTGGGGAGAGGTGGAGTTCCCCGGCAGCGCGGCGCAGCGAGCCGAGGCGGGTGATCGCCTCGATGTACTCCAGCTGTTCGATCCGCATCGCGAGAGACTCCGTTCGATGTAAGGGAAACCCTATCAGGCGCTCGTAGATGCCTACTCGACCCGACCACCTCCCCTTGGCTACCCTCACGGACATGAAGAAGCGACTGGGACTCACGCGTCGACGCCACGTCGACCTGGTGCGTGTGTCCAGCGCCGTCTGTCGCTGTCGCCGCGTGGCCTGAGACGCCCGCCTGGCCAGTGCCGGGCCTGCGTGCCGACAGCCTTCGGTGCACTCGCGACGTCCTGGACTGGTCCTCCTCGGACTGGACAAGCCCTGCCCGCTACGCGCGTGATCGCAGGGTTCCGGCAGGTCCGGCCATGCTCCCCATCTCGCCGCACTCCGTCTCCCGGCACTCCGTCTCCCGGCACTTCGTGGCCCTGCACTCCGTCTGACCGCGCGTGGACCGCCCCCCGCGTGCCGATGCAGCAAGAGCGCTCCCTTGCCTCTCGTCCCCGTTTCCCCTTCCGTTCCCTGGAGTTCGCCATGTCCCAAGCCCACGCTCCCGATCCGGTCCGCTTCGCCTACTGGGTCCCCAACGTCAGTGGGGGCCTGGTCACCAGCAAAATCGAGCAGCGCACCGACTGGACCTACGACTACAACCGGCGGCTGGCCGTGCTCGCCGAGAACAGCGGCTTTGACTACGCACTCAGCCAGGTCCGCTACATGGCCAGCTACGGAGCCGAGTACCAGCACGAGTCGACCAGCTTCAGCTTGGCGCTGCTCTTGGCCACCGAGCGCCTGAAGGTGATCGCCGCGGTGCATCCGGGTCTGTGGCATCCCGGCGTGTTGGCCAAGTTGGGTGCCACCGCGGACCACCTGTCCGGCGGGCGCTTCGCCGTGAACGTGGTGAGCGGTTGGTTCAAGGGCGAGTTCACCGCTCTCGGTGAGCCGTGGCTGGAGCACGACGAGCGCTATCGCCGTTCCGAGGAGTTCATCCGCGCGTTGCGCGCGATCTGGACCGAGGACCACGCCGAACTTGCCGGCGACTTCTACCGGATTCGCGACTTCTCCCTCAAGCCCAAGCCGCTCAACACGCCTGACCGCCCCCACCCGGAGATCTTCCAAGGCGGCAACTCGACCGCAGCCCGGGCCATGGCCGGCCGGGTCTCGGACTGGTACTTCAGCAACGGCAAAGACTTCGCGGGGGCCACCGAGCAGATCCAGGACGTGCGCTCCTCCGCCGCCGCGGCAGGCCGCACGGCCCCCCGCTTCGGCCTCAACGGCTTCCTCATCGCCCGCGACACCGAGGCCGAGGCCCGCGACACCCTGCGAGAGATCATTGCGAAGGCCGACACCGAGGCAGTGCACGGTTTCGGCGCCGCCGTGAAGCAGGCGGGCCAGTCCACGGCCGACGGCAGGGGCATGTGGCAGGACTCCTCCTTCGAGGATCTGGTGCAGTACAACGACGGCTTCCGCACCGGCCTCATCGGCACGCCCGAGCAGATCGCCGAGCGGATCGTCGCCTACAAGCACCTGGGGGTGGATCTCTTCCTGCTCGGCTTCCTGCACTACCTGGAAGAAGTGGAGTACTTCGGCCAGAGGGTCCTCCCTCTGGTACGCGAACTGGAAGCCCAGCAGCCCGACGCCGAGCCCGAGCCCGCCGCGTCCCTGGCCTGAGGCCCCGCCCACCACCTCACTCCCGGTGTGCCCATGCCCACCCTGTCCTGCAACGGGCCCATCGGGTCCGCATTCCCCTCCCGTTCCGAAAACGAGGCACGCATGGCCACCGTCCTGTCCGTCTCCGGCAGCCCCTCCGCCACCTCGCGCACCGCCCGTCTGCTGCGCCATCTCGACGTCCGGCTCTCGGCCCAGGGGCACACCGTGCTCGCGCTCGACGTCCGCACCCTCCCCTCGGAGGCGCTGCTGGGCGCCGACGGCTCCCACCCGGCGCTGGTCCGGGCCGCCGAGCTGTTCGCCCGCGCCGACGGAGTCGTCATCGGCACCCCCGTCTACAAGGCTGCCTACTCGGGCCTGTTGAAGTCGCTGCTGGACCTGCTCCCCCAGTACGCGCTCGAGGGCAAGACCGTGCTCCCTCTGGCGACCGGCGGAACCACCGCACACGTGCTGGCCATCGATTACGCGCTGCGCCCAGTGCTGTCCTCGATGGGAGCCGCGCATATCGTCCAGGGCTGGTTCGTCCTGGACCGGCATATCACCGTCAACACCCACGGCTCAGTGACCGTGGAACCCGCCACGGCCGAGGCCCTGCACCGGACCGTCGACCAGTTCTCCGCCGCCCTCGACCGCAACCCGCAGCCATTGGCAGCTAACTGAGCTCCGTCAGCAACTGCGCATCCCACTCCTGCCCGCCCCCGGAGGTACGCCCGTGACCGCGATCGGCTTCCCGAACACACCGCCCGCCGCTTCCGCGCACGTGATCCGCGACGGCGACGAGGCCCTTGGCATCGCTGCCGAGCTCTGCGAGGAGTTCCGGCCCGGAGCCTCGCAACGCGACCTCGACCGCGCCCTGCCCCATGCGGAGCTGGATCGGCTCTCCGCAAGCGGCCTGCTCGCCGTGACCGTCCCCGCCGAGTACGGCGGCGCGGACGTGAGCGCCCAGGTCCTCGCCCGGGTGATCCGGCTGCTGGCGACGGCCGACCCCAGCCTGGCGCAGATCCCGCAGAACCACTTCGCCTACGTCAACGTGCTGCGCGAGCAGGGAAGTCCGTTTCAGCAGGCCTTCTTCCTCGGGCAGGTGCTGGCCGGCCGCCGGTTCGGCAACGCCCAGTCCGAAGCCGGCACCCAGCACGTCCAGGACATCCGGACCCGGCTGGAGCGCGAACCCGACGGGTCGTATCTGCTCAACGGGCTCAAGCACTACTGCACGGGCGCACTCTTCGCGGACTGGATCCCCGTGCTGGCCCGCGTGTCGGAGGAAGGGGACGAGGTCGGACAGCTGCACGTTGCCTACGTGCCCCGCAATGCGCCGGGAGTGACCGTGGTCGACGACTGGGACGGCATGGGCCAGCGCACCACCGCCAGCGGAACCGTCCGGCTGGTACGCGTACGCGTCCCGGCCGAGCACATCGTGGCGCATCACCTGACCTTCACCGGGCCGCAACTGCACGGCGCGCTCGCCCAGTTGCTGCACGCGGCCATCGACGCCGGTATCGCGGCCGGGGCGCTTGCCGAGGCCGTGGCCTTCGTACGCACCAAAAGCCGGCCCTGGTTCGAAAGCGGAGTGGCAGTAGCAGCCGACGACCCGCTGCTCATCCAACGCTTCGGCGAGCTCGGCCTGCAGGCACAGGCCGCCGACGCACTGCTCGACGCCGCCGCCCGCGCCGTGGACGCGGCCCGAGCAGACCTCACCGACGACTCCGCGGCGCAAGCCTCCATCGCCGTGGCCGCCGCCAAGGCCTTCACCTCGACCGCTGCCGTGCAGATCTCCGACGCGCTGTTCGAGGTGAGCGGCACCCGCTCGGCCCTCGCCGGCCTGAACCTGAGCCGCCACTGGCGCGACGCGCGTACGCACACTCTGCACGACCCTGTCCGCTGGAAGGTGCAGCACATCGGGCGGTACGTGCTGAACGGCACCCGCCCGCCGCGCCACGGCCTGCTGTGACCCCCGACCCCACCGGCGCCAGGAGACATCGTGAGTCTGACCTTCCATTGGTTTCTGCCCACCAACGGCGACAGCCGCCATGTAGTCGGCGGCGGCCACGGCGTGCCGACCGGCGCCGCCGGAGGACAGCGCCACGCCACCCTCGCCTATCTCGCCCAGATCGGCCGCGCCGCCGAGCAGCTCGGCTTCGTCGGCGCGCTCACCCCCACGGGCGCCTGGTGCGAGGATGCCTGGCTGACCACGGCCATGCTCAGCCGCGAGACCGAGCGGCTGAAATTCCTGGTCGCCTTCCGGCCTGGCTTCGTCGTACCCACCCTGGCCGCCCAGATGGCCGCCACCTTCCAGCGCCACACCCAGGGGCGGCTGCTGCTCAACGTGGTGACCGGTGGCGAGAGCCACGAGCAGCGTGCGTACGGCGACTTCCTGGACAAGGACGCCCGCTACGCCCGTACCGACGAGTTCCTGCAGATCGTGCGGCAGCTGTGGGAGGGCAAGTCCGTCGATTTCTCCGGCACGCACCTCAGCGTCGAGCAGGCACAGCTGTCCCGGCTCCCGGAGCCGGTGCCGCCGATCTACTTCGGCGGCTCCTCCCCCGCGGCCGGCGAGGTCGCCGCCCGACGCAGCGACGTCTACCTGACCTGGGGCGAACCGCCCGAGCAGGTCGCCGCGAAGGTCGCCTGGATCCGCGAACTGGCGCAGCGCCATGGCCGCAATGTGCGCTTCGGCATCCGCCTGCACGTCATCTCGCGCGACACCAGCGCGCACGCCTGGGCCGAGGCCCAACGGCTGCTGGACGGGTTCGACCCTCAGGACGTCCGCGCCGTCCAAGAGGGCCTGGCCCGCAGCGAGTCCGAAGGACAGCGGCGCATGCTGGCCCTGCACGGCGGGCGCGCCGACCGCCTGGAGGTCTCACCGAACCTGTGGGCCGGGATCGGCCTGGTCCGCGGCGGTGCGGGGACGGCGCTGGTCGGCAGCCACGCCGAGGTCGCCGAACGGATCACCGAATACCACCGCAGCGGCATCGACGAGTTCGTCCTGTCCGGTTATCCGCATCTGGAGGAGGCCTACTGGTTCGGCGAGGGGGTCCTGCCGCTGCTGACCCAGGCCGGGCTCTGGTCGCACCCGGAGAGCGACCGCGAGGAGCCCGCCCCCGAGGTGCCCTTCGCCGCAGGGCTTCCCCGTTGAGCGCTCCCGCGACTCCGCCAAGGACCTGGATCGCCGCCGGTGGAGAGCCCCCGAGGAGGTGGCCGAGTCGGTGCTGCTGACGGTCTCCGAACTCGTCCCCAACGCCGTGGAGCACGCCCGCGCCGATGACCTTCGAATTGAGCCGTGACTTGGGCGCCGGGCGGGTGCATGTGGAAATCTCGGACGGAGGTACGCTGATGCCGCGTCACTTCATGGGCGGGGGAACGGAGTCCCGGACTGCCCTCTAGTCAGGCACAGGCCGCGTCAGGCATGATCTCGCGGCGTCTTCTGACCGAGAGGATTGCCCATGGTTCCCACTCTGCGCCGCCCCTGGATGGCAGCCCTGGCTGCACTGGCCGCCGCCATCGCCTGCCTTGCCGCCCCGGCCGACGCCGCGACGGGCGCGGCGAGTGCGGCGAGTGCGCGTACGCATGCCGCTCCCGCCATCAGCCCATCGCAGCATGTCGTGGCGTACTACCAGACGCAGTACGACAATGGCTCCTACGTTTCGCCGACATCGTTGTCCGGCATAGCCACCGACATCGACGTGGCCGCCTTCCACCTCGACAGCGACGGCACCGTCCACCTCAACGACGACCCGCCGTCGGCCGCGAAGTTCGCCCCCATGTGGTCCGACCTGGCTGCGCTCCAGCAATCGGGGGTGCACGTTGAGGCGATGCTCGGCGGCGCGGCGCAAGGGACGTACGCCAATCTGCACAACGACTTCAACACGTACTACCCCCTGCTCCGGGACACCCTGAAGACGTATCACTTCGACGGCGTGGACCTGGACATCGAGGAGACCTTCTCCCTCGCCGACACCGAGCACCTCATCACGCAGTTGCGCGCCGACTTCGGCAACGGGTTCATCATCACCATGGCACCGGTGGCGACCGACCTGTCGGGAGGCTCGACCTTCTCCGGCGGCTTCGACTACCGCACGCTGGAGAGCGACATGGGCTCCCAGATCAACTGGTACAACGCGCAGTTCTACTGCGGCTGGGGCGATCTGTCCTCCACAACGGACTACGACAGCGTGGTGGCCAACGGCTTCAGCCCTTCCCGCGTGGTCACGGGCGCGGTGACCAACTCCGCCAACTGCTCCGGGTACGTCGACCCGACGACGCTGGCCGACACCGTGCGCTCCCTCGTCGGTGAACATCCGGACTTCGCAGGCGTGGCCGGCTGGGAGTACTTCAACGCGGTCGGCGTGAATGGCGGCGGCCCGGCGAGCTGGTACCAGAACGTGAGGGACGCGATGGGCTGAGCCCTCCCGCCTCGGGGCGGCAGGGGTGTCGCTGCCGCACCGGCAGCTCTCGGGCCCGGTGACATCGAACCCCGCCGGCAGCCGGCCCGGACCATCGGGATGAGCATGATCGGCCGTCCGAGGTGCTTCCCGGCTATCGCGGTTCCACGCCCCGTACGCTTCCTTCGTCAGGGCAGGTGCCGGAAGGGAACGGAGCTGCGGTGCGGGTATTGCAGGGCGTCGCCGGGGCCGTCATCGTGCTCGGGATCTTCTCCTCAGTGCTGCGGACACTGGTGATCCCCCGGCCGACGCGTTCCGGTTTCACCCAGGTCGTGCAGCGCCTGGTGCACAGGCCGTTCCAGCTACTGGCCAACCTGATGAGCAGCGCCGAGGCGAAGGACCGGGTCCTCGGCCCGGTGGCACCGCTCGCCATCCTCGTCACACTGGTCAGTTGGCTGGTGTGCTTCGTGGTCGGCTATGCACTGCTCGAGGCGGCGGTCAGCGGGTTCGGCATCAGGGATGCCCTGGTGGAGTCCGGCTCCTCGCTGTTCACGCTCGGGTTCGCCAGCAGCAAACGGACGACGCTCACCGTCGTCGACTTCTGCGCCGCAGCCACCGGACCGATCGTCGTCGGACTACAGGTCGGCTATCTGCCCACCCTGTACGGCGCCTACCAGCGCCGCGAGACCGAGGTCACGCTGTTGCAGGCCCGTGCCGGGAGCCCGCCCTGGGGGCCGGAGATCCTCGCGCGATACGCCCAGGTGGAGCTGCTGGACGTCCTCACCGACCTCTTCCGCAACTGGGAGCGATGGAGCGCCCAGGTGAGCGAGAGCCACACCACATATCCCATCCTCGTCCACTTCCGCTCCCCCAAGGCGACCCGCAACTGGCTGATCGCCCTGCTCGCCGTGATGGACGCCGCTGCACTGCGGCTGGCGTTCAACCCCTCGCTGCCGAAGACCGAGGTACGGATGGCACTGCGGGCGGGTTTCGTCTGTCTGCGCGACATTGCCGACATGAAAGGCATCCCGTACGCCCAGGATCCCCACCCGGACGACCCGATTGAACTCAGCTACGAGGACTTCCTGCGGGGCGTGGCACGGATGGAGGAGCAAGGCTATCCGCTGCAGCGCACGCCACAGGAGGCATGGCCGCACTTCCGCGGCTGGCGAGTGAACTACGAAGCCCTCGCCTACCGGCTGGCACGGGACATCGACGCCGTCCCAGCACCGTGGTCCGGCGCACGCCGCACACCGGTGGCCATCCGCGCCCCGCTCACCCCGGTCGACCGTCGTCCCGTGGGCTAGGTGTACTCGGTCGACAAGGGGACGGGAGTCCTTCCCGCCCGCGCAAAAAGTGTGTGCGCCCGGCACCCGCCGGGACCGGACGTCGTGCCGAGAAGGGGCGCGAACTCCGGCGTTCGTTTCCCCCGGTCAGGTCCAGCCCAAGGTGGAGGGGCCATGTACAGGCCGAACCCGATGACCAGCCGGCACAGGGTCCGCGCCACGGGGCGGGATGCGGTCACGTGGCGGTGCCGCACGATGACCACGTCGACTACGTCCACGACGGACACCGCCTCCCTGGACTCCCTGGACTTTGAAAATGAAAATGATTACCCTTTCGCCTGCGGCCGAGATGCGCCGCCAGGTCGTCACGGGTGAAGGGAAACTCCAGGATGGGTACTCGCTTGATGTCACGCGGTCGCCGGGCCGCGGCCGGAGCCGCCATAGTCGGGGCGGTGCTGCTCAGCGCCGGGTGTTCGAACTCGTCCGCGAGCACGTCGTCGAACGGCAGCGCGGGCGGCTCGGGGAAGAAGATCGTTGCGGTCGGGGCGGAGAACGAGTACGCGGACGTCATCAACCAGATCGGCGGCCAGTACGTCTCGGTGACAGGGATCATGAGCAACCCCAACACCGACCCGCACACCTTCGAGGCGGACCCGAAGGTCGCACACACTGTCAGCACTGCCCAGCTCATCGTCCAAAACGGCATCGGCTACGACGACTTCATGAGCAAGATCGAGCAGGCATCCGGGAGTTCCAGCCGCCAGGTGATCAACGTGCAGAAGCTGCTGGGCCTGCCCGACTCCACGCCGAACCCGCACCTGTGGTACAAGCCGACGACGATGCCCGCAGTGGCCAAGGCCATCGCCGACGACCTCGCGACGATCGACCCGTCACACAAGGCGTACTACCAGGCCAACGTCACCAAGTTCGACGACTCGCTGCAGTCCTGGAACCAGGCGATCACGCAGCTCAAGTCCGCCTACCCCGGCGCACCGGTGGCGACCACCGAGCCGGTGGCCGACTACCTGCTTGACGCGGCCGGCATCAAGAACCTGACGCCCTGGGCCTTCCAGACCGACGTGATGAACGGCACCGACCCCTCACCGCAGGACGTCGCTACCGAGAAGAGTCTTTTCACCCAGCACAAGGTCAAGGCGTTCGTCTACAACCAGCAGGTCACCGACACACTGACCCAGTCGCTGCTGACGCTGGCCAAGCAGAACAACATCCCCGTCGTCGGGGTCTACGAGACCATGCCGACCCCGGGTTACACCTACCAGTCCTGGATGAACGCCGAGGTCTCCGCGCTCAACGGCGCGCTGGGTCACGGCCAGTCGGCGCCGACGCTGTGATGAGCGGCGACGAGACGACGCTACGCGGTGACGTCCTCGCCCTCGAGGGCGTCAGCGTGTGGTTGGGCGGACGCCAGATCCTCGATGAGGTGTCATTCACGCTCGCCCCGGGTGATTTCGCCGGTCTCATCGGTTCCAACGGCGCCGGGAAGACGACGATTCTGCGCATCATCATGGGGCTGCAGGAGCCGGCCGAAGGCAAGGTCCTGGTCGACGGCCGCAGGCTGGGCCGGCGCAATCGCTCGGTCGGCTACGTCCCGCAGAAGGTGCTGATCGACCCCGATGCCCCGCTGCGCGCCCGCGACCTGGTCGCCCTGGGGCTCGACGGTGAGCGGGTGGGGCCACGTATCCCGTCCCGGCGGCGTCGGCAGCTGGTCGACGAGATGCTGGAGGCGGTGGACGCCGCACGGTTCGCCGACGCCCGCGTCGGCAACCTCTCCGGCGGCGAGCAACAGCGGGTGCTGATCGCCCACGCGCTCATCAGCCGTCCGCGGCTGCTGCTGATGGACGAGCCGCTGGCCAACCTCGACATCCGCAGCGGTCAGGAGATCGTCGACCTGCTCGCACGCATCGCGTGCGAGCAGCACATCGCCGTCCTGCTCTCCGCGCACGACATGAACCCGCTGCTGCCGGTGATGGACCGCGTCGTGTACGTCGCCGGGGGCCGGGTGGCGGCCGGGACGACCAATGAGGTCGTGCGCACCGAGGTGTTGAGCAAGCTGTATGGCCATCCGGTCAATGTCCTTCGGGTCGACGGACGTGTCCTGGTCGTCTCCGGTTCGGACGTCTCGCTCGAAGCGGTCCCGCGTCAGCCACAGCCGGGACGGCCGGCCGCCGAGGCAACGGGTCGCCGAGGCGGTGGTGACGTGTGATGGGGGGCGTCGTCAACGCCGTCTTCGCTCCCGGGTTCTTCCACAGCGACCCGGTGCGCACGGCGCTCATCGCCGGAGCCATCGTCGCGCTCGTCTCCGGCGCGGTCGGGGTGATCACCGTGCTGCGCGGACAGTCGTTCGCCGGGCATGCCCTGAGCGCGCTGGGCACCCTCGGTGGCTCCGCCGCGTTCCTGGTCGGTGTCAGTCCCCTGTGGGGTTTCCTCACCAGCGGCGTCGTCGTGGCGGGAGCAATGGAGGCCGTCGGCACGCAGCGGCGGCGCGGCCGTGACGTGGCGACCGGTCTCGTGCTGAGCACCGCGCTCGGACTGTCAGCGCTGCTGCTGTACTTCGACACGATCGCCAACAGCACGACGGGGGTGACCATCACCATCCTGTTCGGCTCCCTGTTCGCGATCAGCGGCATCACCGTGCCGGCCATGATTCTGCTGAGCCTCGTCTGTCTGGCGGTCCTCGCTCTGCTGTACCGCCCGCTGCTGCTCAGCTCGGTCAGCGCCGAGTTGGCAGCGGCCCGCGGCATCCCGGTGCGGGCACTGGGCCTGGCCTTTTTGCTGCTCATGGCGCTGTCGGCCGCCCTGTCCTCGGTGGCCGTGGGCACCATCCTCAGCACCGCGCTGTTGATCGGCCCTGCCGCGACTGCACTGCGGTTGACCAGACGACCGGCCATGGCCATGGCCGTGGCCGGTGCCATCGGCGTGATCTCAACCTGGGCCGGGATCGTCCTGGCCTACGACAGCTACCACTGGGCACCGGCCGGTAAGGGGTGGCCAGTGAGTTTCTTCGTGGTGGCCGTGATCTTCACCCTGTACCTGGTCGCCGACCTCGGAACCCGGCTACAGGCCGCCCGCGCCCGCGACCGCCGCACCGGATCACCGGCCGCGGCCCAACCACTGGCAACGGTGAGGTCAAGCTGACATGTTCGCGGACTACATGGTCAACGCCTGGGACGTGGCCACCATCGTCGCCATCGTCGCCCCTGTCGTCGGGTTCTTCGTCGTCCTGCGCGGCTCGGCATTCGTCGCCCACGCCGTGCCGGAGGCGGCCTTCGCCGGAGCGGCCGGAGCGAGCCTGATAGGGCTCAACACCGTCGTCGGGCTAGGAGTGTTCTCGCTGGGTGCCTCACTCTCCATCGGCCTGCTCGGACGACGGGGCCGACATGACGTGGTGACCGCTCTGGCCCTGGTGCTGATGCTCGGCATGGGATCTCTGTTCCTCAGCTGGAGCACCGAATACGCACCGGAGATCTACTCGCTGCTGTTCGGCGAGGTCCTCGGCGTCAGCAGCAACGAGATAGGCATCACCGCGCTGCTCGGTGCGCTGTGCCTGGCCGCGGTCGCTGCACTCTACCGGCCGCTGCTGCTCACCTCGGTGGTACCGGAGATCGCAGCGGCACGGGGAATCCGCAACCACCGCATCGACATGGCCTTCCTTGCCATCGTTGCCCTGGCGACCACCACGGCCGTGCCCGTCGTCGGCGCGCTGCTGATGTTCAGCCTGATGATCGGGCCCCCGGCCGCGGCGCGTTGTATCACCGACGAGCCGCTGCGCACCATGGCGCTGTCGGTCGGGATCGCCCTTGCGACCGTCTGGGCATCGATCGCCGCCGCGTACCAGACCGACTGGCCCATCGGTTTCTTCGTGACCGCCTTCGCCTTCGTCGGCTACGCGCTGGCACACGTGCTCCGTTGGGCCCGCGAAGGCTATGCGAGGATCCGGGCCCGCAAGCCGCTTCCGGGCGGCAGCGCGGCATGACCAGCTCACCGCCGCCCGACAGGCGGCGGCCTGACCACATCACGGGGCAGTGAGAACGTGACTGATGCCAAACGCCCAATCCCCGCTCCCCCACGGCCCGACGACGTCAAATTGCTGGGACGCCCTACTCCACAGCGCTCCGAGGTGCTCCACGCCTTCATGCGCTGCGAGGACTTGGTCAGCGCCCAGACCTTGCACGCCGCCCTGGTCGCGGGTGGCGCGCGGGTGGGCCTGAGCACCGTCTACCGGACCCTGACCGCCCTCGCCGCCACCGGCCGGGCGGACGTCGTCCGCGACTCCAACGGCGAACGGCTCTTCCGCTACCGCCCGGACTCCCATCACCGCCACTACCTGGTCTGCCGACGGTGCGGCCTGAGCCTCCCGCTGGAATCCGACGCGGTGGAGACCTGGGCCGATCAGATCGCAAAGACGACCGGGTTCGCAGACGTCCAGCACACCGTGGAGCTGACCGGCATCTGCGCGGCCTGCCACGCCACCGCGTGACACCGCACGTCGCAATGTGACACGGTGGCGCCGACGATCGTGCCCCCGGGCGTCAGGCAGTCGGTACGCCGTCCAGGCGCCCTTGGGAAGGCTTCGCACCCTCGCGCATTGCGTGCCGGCGGCTGGGTAGGCCGGCCCGGAAGCACCGGCCTACCCCCTTTCAACCCCGCGGTCAGGCGGCGCGCTTGATTGCTGCGCCCCTCCCCCGGCTGTTCTCCCGTTCGGATGCCTCGATCGCGTCGATCAGTGACATGCGGGCCCGGGCGACCCGGGAGCGTACGGTGCCGACGGGACATCCGGTGGCGGCGGCGGCTTCCGCGTACGGCAGGCCGAGCAGGCCCGTCAGGATGAACGCCTCTCGGCGCTCGTCGGGGAGCGCGTCCAGCAGCTCGGCCAGCACTACGCCTTCCTCGAAGCCGGGCAGTCCACGGGGTTGTGCGAGTTCGGCGGCCAGTTGCCAGTCGGCCGTATCGGACAGGCGGGGCCGGGCTGCGGCGAAGCGGATGCGGTCTATCACCGTCCGCCGTGCGATCGACAGCAGCCAGGTACGGGCAGAGGAGCGGCCTTCGAACCGGGGCAGGCTGCGCAGTACTCGCAGATATGTCTCCTGGGTCAGGTCGTCGGCGGCCTGCGGGTCGGCGCTGAGGTACGCGACGTAGCGCCGTACGTCCTGGCGGGTGGCGCGGACGAAGCGCTCGACGGCGTCGGGGTCGCCGTCGCGTGCGGCGAGCGCCAGTGCCGTCGTCGACTCGTCATCGCGCGCCTGAGCGGATCGTCCCGGTGCACACGTGCCTGATGGGAGCGATCGGCATCGGTCAGTCGGGACAGGTGTCAGGGCAGGGGTCATCCCTCAAGGTCCTTCGCTGGATCCGGGCAGCGTTCAGGCGGCCCGGTGACATGGGGCTACGGCCGCGGTCAGGGCGCACGCGCGCTGACGGCGTGCGTCCTCGCGGCCGCCACGGGACCTGACACGGGCGCACGTCAGCGCCAGCGCGCCCCGTACGGGCACGCCGCTGCGTGGCACGGCGTCAGTGGCTTCAGCTGTCAGGCGACAGCAATCCGGCGAGGCGGTCCCCGGGTGGTGATGGCGTGGACGAGGAGGCGCGACCGCAGGCGACGTGTCGACCAGTGGCGGTCGGCGCGGATCCGCGGCCGGTGCGGCGGCTCGGCGACCCGAATGACGAGCAGGAGCGGGGCGAACAGCCGGGCGGCCAGGGCACGGCCGATCCGGAAAGCCGAACGTTCGCCGTGGGCGAGCCACAGTCCGCTCAGCAGCGCGGCCAGCAGGTGGGCCGCCAGCATGCCGTAGGTGCTCCCGTGACCGGCCATGTGGGACATGCCCATAGAGGGCATCAAACCCATTGAGCCCATCCCAGGCATCGAACTCATTGAGCCCAATGAGCCGATGCTGGGCGGAGGCGAGCTGAGCTGGTGGCCGAGGCCCGCGGCCCGCACGAGGCGTTCAGCGGCAGCGGGTGACAGCGGCGCCGATGAACCATTTCCGCACAGCAGCACCTTCGCCCACTGCTGCGCCAGGGATTCGCCGTCACTCGACGTCCCCTCCGCCGCAACCTGCCCGAGGGAGAAGAGTGAGTGCAGGACGAACTCGGTCACCACGGTGAACGTCGTGACGAAGACCGGTCCTCGTTCGCGGCCCGTACAGCACCAGCCCACAGCCCCCGCGGCGGCGAAGGCGGCGGCCAGGGCCCACCACGGAATGTCTACCCCGGACATCATCACGTGGCCGAGAGCGGAGAGCAGCACACAGACGGCCGCGAACATCGCAGCGCGTGCCGCCCGAGAGTCCTGCCCCACATCCATAACTGCCTCATCGTTGCATCCACGTTTCGTGCCCTGACACCGGGGCGACGCAAGAATGGCGGGAACCGGTCGCGTACGGCGTCCGACCACCTTCCCGTGAAAGGCAGCAAGAGGCAGCAAGGCCCTTCGACCGCGGCGCCGTTGGACACCCCGGTCGTCGCCCTCGACGTGCGACTGCGCAGGGTCGGGTGCCGGCACGGTCGCCTGGAGGCCGTTGCAGGGGTGGACCTCGATGTGGTGGCCGGTGAACGGGTCGCGCTGACAGGTACAAACGGCTCAGGCAAGACCACGCTGCTGCGGGCTGTGCTGGGCCTGCATCGCCAGACCTCCGGCGAGATCCTGGTCGGTGGCCGCGGCTGCCGTACCGCAGCCGAGTGGGCGTGGCGGCGCCGCGCCTGCGCCTGGATCCCGCAGCGACCTGCCGCCGGGCGCTTCCCCTTGCTCGCCAGAGAGCTGCTCGCCAGCAGCGGTGCCCCGGCGGAGGCTGCCCGTGCCGCCGAGCAGCTGGGCGTGGACGAGCTGGCGGACCGGCCGCTGTCGAGCCTGTCGGGCGGGCAGTTGCAACGGATGCATCTGGCCAGGGCGGTGGGGTGCGTGGCCGCCGGGGCCGGGGTCGTGCTCGCCGACGAGCCGACCGCCGCGCTGGACTTCGCGGGCCAGGAGGAGACCGCCGAGGTGCTCAGCGGGCTGCCGGTGACACTGCTCGTGGTGACCCACGACCGGGCGATGGCCGAGCGGTGCGACCGGGTACTGGAGATGGCGGCGGGGCGCTTGCGGGAGGTCCGGTGAGCACTCTCGGCCAGGTGACGGGTCTGCTGCAACTCGTTCCCGTACAGCGGGCGGGAATCGGACTGCTGCTCGCCGCCCTTGGTTTGCCGGTCGTCGGCGTGTTGATCGTCGGGCTGGACATCATGCCGGTGCGGTTCGCGATGATGCACGTCGCGCTGCTGGGCATTGCGATCGGCCAGCTCGTCGGGCTCGATCCGGTGCTGTGCGCCCTGGTGGCCTGCGGGCTGGCGGGGGCTGGGGTGGCGCCGCTGGCCCGCACGGCCGACAGCCTGTCCGGGGCGATGGGGCTGTTGATGAGCCTGGCGATCGCCGCCGCGCTGCTGATGCTCGCGCTGTCCGGGGTGAACGCCAACGGGGCCTTCGCGTTGTTGTGGGGATCGATCCTCGCTGTGCGGCCTGTCGACCTCGGTGTGCTGGGCGTGCTGGCGGTGGCGGTGCCCGCGTTGTTCATCTGGCGTCGCCGGGATCTCGCGCTGCTGCTGCACGACCGGGAGCTGGCCTTGTGCTCGGGCGTGGCGGTGCAGCGGCTCATGGTGCTGCTGTTGGTCCTGGTGGCGGTCGCCGTGGCTGGGGCGATTCGGCTGACGGGCGCGCTCCTGGTGGACGCGCTCACGCTGCTGCCCGCGCTCGCCGCCCGACGCCTCGGACGCTCGCTTGGCTCGATCACCGTATGGGCCATCGGTATCGGCGCCGTGGTGAACGCCGCCGGCTTCCTGATCTCGCTGGCCTGGGACCTGCCGCCCGGGCCGATCCTCGTCCTCGCGGCGGGCGCGTTCGCCCTCGCCGCCCACCTGATACCCGAACGGAGAACCACCTCATGGCGCGTCCCCGCCTCCCCATCCGCTCCCTCACCGCACTGAGCGCGGGTCTGTTCCTGCTCACCGCCTGCGGCGGCACCGGCGGTTCCGGAAACAAGACGACCGAGGCGACGTCGGGTCCCGTGGTCGTGGCGACCTCCACGTGGGAGGCGGCGCTGGCGAAGGCAGCCGGGGCGAAGAACGTCAGGTACATCGTTCCGGCCTCGATCCGCCACGCACCGGACTACGACCTCAAGCCGTCCGACCTGACGGCGGTCGCGGGTGCCGACTACGTGCTCTACGCCTCCTTCGAACCCTTCGCCGGCCGCATCAAGGACGCGGCCGGCTCCAAGGCCAAGATGATCGAGCTGAACCTCGACAACGACCCGGCCACCACGCAGGCCGACGTGACGAAACTGGGCAAGCTGTTCGGCACCGAGCAGGCTGCCGCGAAGTGGAACGCGGATTTCTCCGCGCAGTGGAAGACCCTGGCGCAGAATGTGAGGTCCGCCTGGCCCGGCGGCAAGCCGCAGGTCGTGGTGACGGAGGTGTTCACCACCTGGGCGGCGAAGCTGGCCGGAGTGCAGCCTGCCGGTACCTACGGCCCGGCCGAGGTCACCCCGGCGCAGCTGTCCACCCTGTCGGCGAAGAAGCCCGCGCTCGTGCTGGACAACGAGAACATGTCCACCGGGACCGTGCTGCCGGGCTCCGGCGCCAAGCAGTTGGAGATCGTCAACTATCCTGGCGCAGATCTCGACCTGATGGCCGTTTACCGCAATGCGGCGCAGCAGATGGAGAAGGCGTTCGCCGGTTCCTGAGCTGAGACCTGAGCTGAGGCCTGAGCAGAAGCACGAGTTGAAGGCGAAAGGCGGGGCCACGAGCGGCGGCCCCGCCTTCGCCTGTCAGCCCGCGTCCTGTTCCCGTTCGGCGCGGAACGCAGCGGCAAGTCGGTCTCGTAGCGCGGCGCGGTCAGGTTTGCCCGCCGGGGTGAGCGGCAGTTCGTCCTTCACGATCAGCAGCCGTTCGGGGTGCTTGCGCCGCTCCAGACCGCGCGCTTCCAGGTGGGCGCACAGGCTCTCCAGCGTCGGCGCGCGCCCGGCCTTCGGCACCACGCAGGCGGCGAGTCGCTCGCCCATCAGGGGATCGGGCACGCCGACGCACATCACGTCCCGCACGTCCGGGTGCGAGGACAGTTCGCCGTCGACCTCGGCGGGGCTGATGTTCGCGCCGCCGCGTATCACGATGTCCTTGAGGCGTCCGACGACCCGCAGCATGCCGTGGGCGTCGAGCAGGCCCAGGTCCCCGGTGCGGACCCAGCCGTCGGCGGTGCGGTAGCGCATGTTCAGCTCGGGGGCGCCGACGTAGCACAGCGGAGTCATGGGGCCGCGCGCGAGGATCTCACCGGTGCCGGCCGCCGGATCGCTGCCGCGCGAGGGGTCGATGCGGATGTCGCAGACCGCCGGGTCCGGGCGGCCGGCCACGGTCCCGGGACCGTGGCCGGAGGGAAGCGCGCCGGTGAGGCCGGAGTGGCAGTTGACCCCGTCGGCGGACCCGTACAGGTTGACCACGACGCAGCCGAATGCTGTGGCGGCCTCCTCGCGGGTGGCGTCGTCGAGTGGCGAGCCGCCCAGTACGAGGGCGGTCAGGCCCTGGGAAGCCTGCCTCTCCCGTTGCGCCTGTTCGAGCATCATGCGGACCATCGTCGGAACGCCCAGGACGTGGGTCGGCCGGTGGGCGCGGATGGCCTGCAGCGTGGCGGCGGGCGTGAAGCGGTCGAGCAGCACGAGGGTGCCGCCGTGCCGGGCGAGGGTGACCGCGGTTCCGCTGCTGCCGAAGGCGGAGGCCAACGGGACCGGGAACAGGCAGCGTGGCGGTGTTCCGCCTGGCAGCAGGGCGGCGAGGAAGTTGCCGCGTCCGCCCGCGAGTGCGTTGTGCGAGTAGGCCACCATTTTCGGTTCGGCCTCGGAGCCGGAGGACACCAGGATCCGGGCCGCCGTGTCCGGGTCGGGGCGCACGGGCGTGAACGAGGCCGGATCAGCGTGCAGCAGGTCCTGCATGGACAGGCATCCGCCGGGTACGGGGCCGGGGCCTGTGGCGATCACGTGCCGGAGCCCGGGGAGTTCGTCGGCCAGGTCGACCAGTTCACGAGCATGCTCCACGCCGCGATGGCCGATCGCCGCGATCACCGCGCGCGCCCCGGACCGGCCCAGCAGCGACATCGCCTCCCGCCCGCCACGCCCGACGGGGAACGGGAGCGCGACCGCGCCGAGCGCCGCCAGGGCCAGGTCGGTGGCGACCGCGTCACGGCCGTTGGGCAGCTGCACGCCGACCACGTCCCCGGGACAGACCCCGGCTTCGCTCAGACCGGCGGCCAGACATCGGGCCTGGCGGTCCAGTTCCGCGTAGGAAACAGCTCCTTCGGAGTCGATCACGGCGATCCGTTTCGGGCCGGCGATGCGGTGTGCGCGGAACAGGGAGTACAGGTCGAGGTCGGGGTAGTGGCCTTCGGCCGCCCAGGTACGCCGTAGCGCGGCCGGGACCAGGTCGGGGAACCTTGGGATCGTCACGAGAACCTCCAAGGCGAGGGGACGGTGAGGGAGCCGTGCGCGTCATGGCCGAGGCTTGCGCGCAAACGCGGGTCGGCGGGCAGCGACGCCAAGTCTGTAGTGACGGCGGTGGCGGTCAAGCCGCTCTCGCGAAGAGCCGTCAACGCCTGATCGGTCGGCAACTCGGCGAGCTGCGGCGCGTGGGCCTGTGCCGCGGCGGCTGACTGGTCGGTCGGTGCGATCCATCCGTCGGCCGTTCGCAGGGGCTTCCGGAATCCAGCATGGCGGCGCTGGTGCCCGGCGGCCTTGGTCAGCGTCTCGGCGGCGCCCAGCAACGAGGACTCCACCTGTACGCCCGTGCCGGTCCGCTCGCGGAGCAGCAGTCCGGCCAGGATCGCCTCCGCGCCCAGCAGTCCGCCGAGCACGTCGATCAAGGTCATCAGGGAAGGGGCGGTCGGCTCGTCGGCGGAGCGCACCGCCTCGCCGATCCCCATGCGGGCCTGCACCATGAAGTCCGTACCGATCGGCGGATCGGGCAGCCTCCCGGCCCAGCCGCTGGTGTACGCGTACACCAAGCCAGGGTTGAGCGCCCCGAGGGTCTCGTTGTCCAAGCCGAGCTGCTCTGCCTTTCCCGGAGCCCAGTTGTGCAGGAAGACATCCGCTCCGGCTGCCAGCTCAAGCAACTCGGCTTGCCCAGCAGGGGACTTGATGTCGATCTCGACGGCACGCTTGTGGCGGTTGAGTGCGAGCCAGCGGGCCGAGACGTCCAAGCAGCACGGCGGCATGCCCCGCAACGGATCTCCGCCCGGCGGCTCGATCCGTACTACGTCGGCACCCAGCAGGCGCAGCAGGTGCGCGGCAAGGGGAGCTTGGATGCGCCGGCCGGCTTCCAGCACGGTGAGCCCTGCCAAGGGGCCTCCCGGCTCGGGGGTGGGTCCTGCCGCTGTCCCTGCCCACTGTGTCGTACGGGCCTCTATGCGCCACGGCGGCCCGGGATCGGCCCCGCCGACGTCCAGGCGGTGGACGGCGCACACCTCGGCCCCCGAGATGGCGGCAGCCTGCTGTATTCGGGACCACGAGACGTCTCGGGTGATGGCGTGCAGGGCTTCGGGCAGTGGCGCGCATGCCGTGGCGTAACGGAACTGGAAGGGCGGCCAGCCGGACCGTATCGCTTCCGGCAGAGCGCCCAGTGCCCGCCAGAATCCGGCCCAGACGCCTGGCTCCAGGGCTTCCAGCTCGAAACGGGTCCCGTCAGCCGCCGTGAACGGCGGACCGCCGGGCGCGACGGGTACGGTTTCGGCCTCCGGCGCGCTCGCGGCGGCCAGGTACTGCGAGACCGTCAGCAGTGCGGCGCGGTCGGCCCCGGTGGACACGTGCCCCGCGCCGCGGCCGCGTGCATGCCCCACGAGGGCGGCCAGCAGCCCCGCAACCGTGAGCACCGACGCGCAAGTGGCCGCGTAGTCGACGGCGAGGCCACGGGGTGTTCCGTCGCGTCTGCCGTGCACGGCCATCACGCCGGTAGCGGCTTGGACGGTCGCCTCGTCGGCCGCGTCCGCATCGCGGAGCACGCCCGCCCATGCCGCGTTCGCGGTGACTTTGCCGAGTCCCGAACTATTGAGGGCGAATCGAGCGAGCCCGCCGCACGCAGGGCCGTCGTGGCACACCGTCGCCCCCAGTTCGCGAAGGTGACCCATCGCGGACGCGGTCAGTACGAGCGGTCCTGATACACGCACCGCCACATCCTCCAGCGGGCGCGCTGCCCGCAGTGCGGTCAGGGATCCCATGGCTCTCCTCTCCAGGTGGCAACCCACCACCCCGGTCGTACGAATGTGCGGGGAACCGGAGGGCGTTCGGCTCCGACCAATTGCACGGCGAGGAAGTCGGGCGACGTTCCTTGCTAGTTCCCGGTGAATGCGGAGGAAAGCCATGAACGTGATCAATAACGCACAGGGGTGCCTGTCAGGCCTGCACAGCCTGCCGGCCGGCCGGGCAGGGGTGTCAGAACTGCGCGACCGCGTGACGGCGTTCGTACGGGATCGCGTCATGCCGCACGAAGCCCTGCTCGACGCGGGCGGCCCGGAGGCGGCAGCTCGGCTGCGCGAGCTCCAGAGCGAAGCGCGAGGAGCGGGGTTGTGGGCGCTGCCGCTGCCCGTCGAACTCGGCGGCCAAGGGCTCAAATTGTCGTATTATGCGCACCTGGCTGAGGCCGAAGGGGCGAGCGACCACGGGCCTGCTGCCCTCGGCTCGGCGGCGCTCCTGGACGTCCTCATGCTCAGTGACCACGCCACCGATGCCGTGCGTGAGCGGTATCTGCACCGGATCGCGGCGGGCGAGCTGCGCGCCTGCTATGCCATGACCGAGCCGGACACCCCCGGAACTGACCCGTCCTTGACGACCACGCGCGCTGTCGCCGGGCCCGACGGCCTATGGACCCTCCACGGCCGCAAGTGGTTCACCTCGGGCGCGGGCGACGCCGACCTGGTCACCGTCATGGCCCGCACGGACGGCAGGGCACCTGGGACCGAGGGCCTGTCCCTGCTGCTCGTGCCCACGACTGCACCGGGCTTCCGGGTAGTCCGCGAGCTGCCGGTGCTTGGCGGCGGAGGCCAGTGGGAGATCGAACTCGACGGCGTGCGCGTACCGGCCGACCATGTGATCGGCCCGCGCGGACAGGCGCTGCGGGTCGCAGGCGAACGGATCCGGCTCGGCCGCCTCCTGCGCTGCCTGCGCTGGCTCGGCCAGGCGAACCGCGCCTTCGACCTCATGCGTGACCGCGCCCGGACGCGTCATCAGTCGCACGGTCCGCTGGCCGACCGACAACTCGTCCAGCAGCTGGTTTTCGACGCCCTGCTGGCCATCCGCAGCACCCGGCCCCTGGTCCACGAGGCGGTGGCACGCCTGGAGGCGGGTGAGGACGCACGTGTGGATACCGGCCTGGCCAAGGTCGCGGCGGCCCGGATGCTCCAGCACGTCGCCGACGCCGCCATCCAGGTCCACGGGGCGGCAGGCCTCGGTCCGGACACCCCGCTGCCCGCGCTCTTCCGTGCCGGGCGCGCGGCCCGACTCCTGGACGGGCCGGACGAGTTGCACGTCGCGGCGGTCGCGCGGCGAGTCCTGCGGAACTGATCCGTGTCACACGGCGAACGGCCCGACCAGCCCGGTCACGATCGCAAGACCAAGCGCCAGGAAGAAGTCTCCCCACACCAGCTCGTGACGAACGGCCACGCCGTGCGCTGCGTCGTAGCAGCCATCGATGAGCCCGCCCGAGGGCGAAAGGTGTACGGAGCCGAGCCGTTGGAGGATTGCCTCGGCACGGAGTGTCAGATGCCGGGACACATCTTCCCGTCCCCCTTCCCTGACGAGCGTGGCCAGTTTTAGAGCGGCCACCGCCTCGATCGCGGCCGCTGAAGTGTCGAGCGGTTGTTGGGGTATGAGCGGGGTGCGGTCGGCGAGCCGCATGCCGATCAGTCGATCCACCGCATCCCACAGACCGTTCGCCCGCTTCTGCGGCGGCAGGCAGTGGATGCCGTCCGCCACGCCCAGCAGCAACCACGCGACCGTGCGGCTCCACCCCGGGGCGGGCTCGTCGTACGCGGCCCACCCGCCACCCGGCAGCGCCCGCCAGGCCGGGCGTGGTGGTTCTTCGGCCAGACACAGCTCCAGGTGCCGGACGAGATGGCGGTACGCCGCAACCGCACCGCCAGGTGCACAAGCCAACAACGGCACCAGCCCCGGAACCCCGTCCGCCCGCGCCAGCAGCCGCTCCCCGCCGAACGCACTGCCCCACGGCACGATGCCCAGCGCCGGGTCGTACGCCGCCAGGCACGCCCGTGCCGCCCGGTCGCGCAGCCCGGCGTCCGGCGCTGTCCCGTACCACAGCACCAACCCCCGGGCCGCGGTGTCCTGCTCGACCCAGTACGCCAACCGTGCGCTGCACACGGCGGCTGCCTCGTGGTCATGCGCGGCACCGGACGCCAACGCCCGCAGCCACAGCATCCCCGCCCAGAACCCGCCCGTCCACGAGCCCCGGGACGTCGTGGTCCACCGGCCGGTGCCCGGTTCGGCATACAGCGGGAAGCGCTCTCCCACCTCGTCCGCCGTGGTCCCGACCCTTTCGAATACCGCCGTCAGGGCCCGCTCGGCCCACATCGTCACGCGGACGCACCCCGCGCATCGCGCAACCCGCGCGGCAGCGCGACCACCGCGGCACCCGCGAACTCCACCGCCACCAGCAGCCACCCCGGCCCGTACCCGGCAGCCGACACCATCACGCCGAACAGCGGCGGGCCGACCGCGAATCCGGCGAAGAATCCGGCCGACACCAGCGCGGAGTCGATCCCCGCCCGTCCAGGCGCGGCCCGTTGTATGACCAGCACCATCGAGACGGCGTTCGCCGACACCGCGAACACAGCAACCGCGATCGTCCCTGCCCAAGCCAACGGATGGGCGACGACCGCCAGACCGAGCAGCACCGCAGCCCCCACCGCCCCGGCCGCCAGCGTCGCAGGCAGCACCTCCGCCCACCCCGGCCGGCCGGCGATACGAGCCCAGGCCACGCGCCCGCCGATGCCCGCGGCTCCCAGGACCGCCACCAACGCGGCAGCCATGGTCGACGACAGGCCGAGACGTTGCGCACCGAACAACGCCAGATACGTGTTGACGGAGGCGATCCCGCACCCGAGCAGCAGCGAGAAGACCGCCAGCCGCCCCACGACACCGCTCCGGGAATGTGTGGTCCCAGGAACAGCAGCCCGCAGTTGAGCCCGATCCGGTGGCAACGCCACGGCAGCCCACACGCCTGCCAGCACCGCGATCCCCGCCGCCGCCCACACCGCCCCACGCCAGCCGATCCCGGCAGCCAGCAACGACAGTGGCAGCCCTGCCGCGAACGCCCCGAACTGCACCCCCGACTGCTTGAAACCTGTCACCGCGCCTCGGCGGTCCGGCCTGTAGGCGGCCAGGATCACCTTGTTCGTCGCCGGATTGGCCAGCGCCTGCGGCACCCCGCCCAGCGCGACCGCGATGAACAGCACCGCAGCCCCCGGCGCGGCCCCGATCAACGCCAGCGCCAGCGCCGACAACAGAAAAAGTCCCACCATGCAGCGCCGTGGCCCCACGCGGTCGACCAGCCTCCCGGCGACCGGTGACAGCAGCGCGGCCAGCCCGAAACCGACCGTCGTCGTCAGCCCCAGCACCGTACGGGAGATGCCCAATTGCCCCACCAGGCGCGGCCCGAACGCCCCAAGAATGAAGAGCTGCATCATCGAGAACGCCATGGCACACGTCAGCACCACGACAAGGCCAGGCCCCGCCCCCGGTCCCCCGGCCGTCCCCCGGCCGCGTATCGCTGCCTCCGATCCGCTGCCACGCTCGGTCCGCACCCGCATTCTCCCTCCCGCTGCTTGAGGCCCGGCATCGGCTCCGGGCCCGGTCCAGTCAGTCGGCCGCGGAGGCCCACCGGTTCCCGGGCACCGAGGGACTGCCGAGGGCGAGGGCGGTGACGGGCTTGCCGTGGCTTTGGTGACGAACTCGGCGATGGTGTCGCGGTCCTCGATCGGCACGATTACCGTATTCACCAAAGACCTCCTGTTTTTGGCCGCACCCTCCCCGTTGCGGGAATTACCCGAAAAAAGACGTTGTCGGGATTTCTCGTTCCCAGCCTCCCGGGAACGCTTGAAATACAGCTCTGCCCACGGGCGTATTGAGCCGCAAACCCAGCCTGATAATGCTGGAATTCTCGCGAATTCACGACGCTGTATGTCATGAATTCAGGCGTGCTCGACCGGATCGGTCGTGGTCCGGTTATTCAACGACCGGTTCACAGGCGGCCCCGGCAGCGCGGCGGCACCTTCGGCTTCGGCTGGGTGCCGCCGCGCCCGGCGTGGTACCGGCCCGTCCTCAAGCACTGGTCAGCACTGAGGGGAAGACGCACGAGGAGGTTGATGGGGTCTGGGAGGGGCAGACGGCTGGCGATTGGATGCCCGTGCGTACGTGGGGTGGGGGGCCGCGCGCCGGTCGTGTGCGGATTGGGGCATCCTCATGCACCTCTATGCAGTCGCGCCTGGGTCTGCGGTGGCATATCGGCCGCTGACATGCCGCGTTGCGCGGGCTGGGGCGTCCCGCGCAAGCAGGACGCCGGAGTCGACACCGGGCCCGCCTATGGGTGGGACGGGTCGTGGGCCGGCAAGCCGTTCGCCGACCAGCCCGATGTTGCCGGACGAGGTGTCAGCGAGCGGCGAGAGATCGACACCGCATCCGACTGCAGCTGGGGACGTTCGTAGGCCGGCGAGCGAACAGCCGGTGGTGCGGCCGGCCCGGGCACCTTGAGCCCCTCGCGGGCCGCATCCCACGCGCCTTCCAGGGAGCGGGCGATCTGCCCTTCCCGCTTACACTTATGAGTCATATATGGCTATATGCCGCATCCCACCTAATCGACGGGGCAGAGCATGCGCGAATGGGCGTCCGGGAGGACCCGGCGGCGGGCGAACATGGGGCTGGTGGGGCTTACGGCCGTGACGAGTGGCCTGCTCGCGCTGCTGATTGGCCTTGCTTTCGCGGTGCTCCTGTGGTCGATCGTCAACATGCGTGACTCTCTCGCCGCCACCCAGCATTCACAGGCGACTTTGACGCAGTCCACCAAGGTCGAGGGGCTCATCCTCGACCTGGAGACGGGGCAGCGCGGCTACGTCATCACACGGCAAGCTCAATTCCTTGAACCGTGGAGAACCGCTCGTTCTACGTTCCCCGGGCAGGCGCGGCAGCTCGTACAGATGAGCAGCACTCCTGGCCAGAAGAATCTGGCCCAGCAGATTTCCCAGGCCGGTAATTCCCTCATCAACGATTATTCGGTTCCACTGGTCGAAATGGCGAGTCGAGGGAACCCCTATGCGCGAAGCGTGGCAGCTACGCAAGAGGGTAAGCGGCGTGTCGACGCGCTGAGGAAGCAGTTCGCCCGCTACGAGATGGATGAGGGATCTATTCTCGCGTCAGGCAGGATGGCTGCCGAAGCCAAAGCCCGGCGGGCGGTCGAATTGGCGTCAGTGGGGCTCGCAGGTTCGGTTGTCCTCATCGTTGCTTTCGCCAGCTACGTGACGCGTGCGATCGTCTGGCCGATTCGCCGGGCGGCCGCCTTTGCGGCTCGGCTCGCCGGCGGAGACCTGACCGCCCGTATGCCCGAGACCGGTACAGGCGAAATCGGCGAGCTCGAAGCCGCCTTCAACACGATGGGGGGCTCGCTCGAGAAGAGCCGTGAACGGGCACAGGAGACCCACCAACGCCTCAAGCTGCTGTACGACGCGAGCGTGGCTGTCGGCACCACCCTCGACGGCGAGGAGATCGCGCAGCAGCTGGTGGACGTCGCAGTGCAGCAGCGGTTCGCCGACTTCGCCACCGTCGACCTGGCCGTACCCGTCCTGCAGGGCAAGGAGACGCCGGATGACAGCACCACCGAAATGCGCCGTGTGGCCGTCGGTGGCGTCCGGCGCGACAGCCCGCTCCACCCCGTGGGCACACTGATCACCCCCTCGCACCCCCCGGGCCCCTGGATCGGGACCGCAGCGATCGAGCCGGATCTGCAGACCTCCACCACGTGGCAGCACCACAGCCCGGAAGAGTCCCGGCGACTGCTCGACTACGGTATCCATTCGCTGATCACGGTCCCGCTGCATGCCCGCACAACACTCCTCGGAACGGTCAACTTCTGGCGTTCGCAAAGTTCCAGGCCATTTGAGGAGGACGAGCTTTCCGACGCCGAGGAGCTCGCTGCCAAGGCGGCCGTCTCCATCGAGAACGCCCGCCTTTACCAGCAGGTACGCAACAGCTCCGAGCAGTTCCAGCGTCTGTTGCTGCCGCGCCTTCCCGACCTGCACCCCTTCACCGTCGCCGCCGACTACCGGCCCGCCACCACGCCTGGCCATCTCGGAGGCGACTGGTACGACGCCTTCCGGTTGCCCGACGGCGCCTGCGCCGTCGTCGTGGGTGATGTCGTCGGGCACGACCTTCGAGCCGCGGCGTCCATGTCCCAGACCCGCAACATGCTACGAGCCTTGCTGTATGACCTGAGTACCCCGCCCAGCGCGGTACTCACCCAGCTAGACCGCACGCTGGACGCCATCACCGAGAACCCGGTCACCACTGCCTGCCTGGCCCGCGTCGAACCCGCAGGCGAGGTCTGGAGGCTGCACTGGAGCAACGCAGGCCACCCGCCTCCGCTTCTGTTGGCCCCGGGCAGCGAACCCGAGTACCTGGCCGCCGACCCTGGCGTGCCGCTGTGTGTGGACTCCGAGCAGCCCCGCCCGAACCACATCCACCCACTGCACCCCGACACCACCGTGATCTTCTTCACCGACGGACTGGTCGAGCACCCGCGCCGCTCTCTCGATGAAGGGCTGAAGGTTCTCGCGGCCACCGCCGCTGCTCACGCAGACCAGCCCTTGCAGCGGTTGCTCCAGATCCTGGCCGACCGCCATCCCAGCGATGGCCACGATGACATGGCCGTCCTAGGGCTGCGCACCCCTACCCGTCCCCGTCTCCCTGGCGACGCCACGGGAGCGTCCCACCGGGCACCGATGCGCCCTTGAGGATGCTCAGACGCCCGCCGTTCATGTCCGAGGGCTGCTCGGCGCGCGGCGGTTCCGGTCCCACGGCCCAGGAGGGCGTGGGCCCGTCGTGATCCTTCCCGCCCATTGCAGTGTCCGCGTGACGTCCGGCAGCGGAAGCGAGGCGAAGTGACCAAAGCGCGTGGGGTGCTTCTCGCGAACCTGGGCGGCGAATTCGTTGACCTCGCGGCTGGGCGCCCGTGCGGCCCGGTCGTCTCCGAAGTGTGTGCCGGGCGAGGAAATCGACAGCACGGACGTCTGGATGCCAGCGCGGTCCATGAGTTCCAGATGCGCCTCGGCGCTCCACTCGGGCCAGGTGGGCATCCCGTCGGGGTGCTCATGCCCGGCAGCCTTCGCCTCAGCGATGTAGTTCTCGGTCACGAAGTGCGCGTGTACGTCGATCAGCGCTGGTGTTTGCATGGGGAAGTGGCTCTCTTCCTGTCGGGCGGGCTGCGGCGGTGGCCGGTTCTTCGGCGGCGAGGCGCCCGCCCCTTGCTGCGGGTGTCGGGCCGAGGCCAAGTAGGCCGCGACCGCATGAACGCACGTACCGTACCTGGAGATCCGATATGGCCCCTGCAGCCTTCCCGTCTCCTCATCGATGTTCCGGAAGTGGTGAGCGAACATCACGGGGACTTTCACCGCGGCGAGCATGCGGGCCTGGTCGCAGGAGGCGGTGGCCGAGCCGGACTCGGTTCGATACGGCTCTGCTGCGGCGCACGTTCGACGACCAGGCGGCGCAGCGTGCGTGCCTCGCGCGGGCTGTTCCAGCCGAGCACGCCGACCACCACTCCGTGGTGGTCGTAGGCAGCGACGAAGTGACCGCTCGGCGGGTCGCCATAGACGATCCGCAGCTCCGCGCCGGGCGGGAAGATGCCATACGCCTGGATCCTGGTGTCGTACTGGTCGGTCCAGAAGTAGGGCACAGGAGCGAAGGGGACGGAGTCGCCGAGCAGGTTGCCGACTGCGGCCATGGCCTGTTCGGTGGCGTTCATCCGGTGCTCCAGCCGCATCCGGGTGCCGAAGTGCGGGTTGTGCCAGGAGGCGACATCGCCGGCGGCGTAGATACCGGGAGCGGCCTGGCAAAGCGCCTCACACACCACCCCGTTGCCCAGGCTCAGGCCCGAGCTGGTCACCCAGCCGGTCGCGGGGGCCGATCCGACAGCGAGGACGACCACATCGGCCGGCAGCGTGGTGCCGTCGCCGAGTTCCACCCCGGTCACCCGGCCGCCGGCGTGACGCAGCCGGTGTACCGGCACCCCGCAGCGCAGGCGGGTTCCGTGGTCGCGACGCAGATCGGCAACGAGTGCGCCGATGCGGTCCCCGAACGGGCGCCGCACCGGGACGGGCTCCGGCTCGACCAGGGTCACCTGCAGGCCCATGGTCCGGGCCGCCGCGGCGACTTCGGTACCCAGGAACCCGGCCCCCACCACGACCACCCGGGGCCCGGCGAGCAGCGCGGCGCACAGGGCGAGCGCGTCGTCGAGCGTGCGCCCGACGAGTTCAACTCCCTGCTCCTGTGCAACTGACACCGCCGGCCTCGACTTCGCCGACGGCTGGATCGAGAACACCACCAGCGGCAGCCGCCTCACCGGCGGCGCCCTCCCACCGCTGGTCCTCGACATCCTCGCGGCCGGCGGCGTCCTGGCCAAGCTCGCCCGCGAGGGCTACATCCCCATCCCCGCCGCGTCCTAGCACCATGCACACCACCCGCGGGGCAAGCACTCCCCTAGCGTTCGGCTCCTTGCGGTACGGGTTGCCGCTCGGCGTCGCGGATGGCACGGGCGGCGTTGATGAGCCCGATGTGGCTGAAGGCTTGTGGGAAGTTGCCGAGGGCCTCTCCCGTGATGGAGTCGGTCTCCTCAGCCAGCAGGCCGACGTCGTTTGCGCGCGCGATGGCAGTTTGGAACACCTGTCGTGCGTGGGTGGTGTGGCCGGTCAAGGCGAGGGCGTGGGCGAGCCAGAAGGTGCACAACAGGAAAGCGCCCTCCACTTCCTCGATCTCGTCGGCGAGGTAGCGGCGGATCAGGCCGTTGCGGTCGGTCAGGCCGGTGGCAACGGCCAGCACGGTGGACTGGACGCGGGGGTCCTGCGGGGGCAGGAAGCCGACGATGGGCAGCATCAGTGCCGAGGCGTCCAGGTCGTCGCTGTCGAACGCCTGGGTGAAGGCGCCCAGGCGGGGGTTCCATCCGCGCTGTTCGATGGCTTGTCGGATCTCGGCACGCTCGTGCTGCCAGTGGGATACGCATTCGTCGGCCTGAAGGGCGGGGGCCATGGCGATGGCGCGGTCCAAGGCGACCCAGCACATCAGTTTCGAGTGCAGGAAGTGTCTGCTCGGTCCGCGTCTCTCCCAGATGCCCTGGTCCGGTTCGGTCCACCGGCGGGCGGCTGTATCGGCGGCTTGGAGCAGGAAGGTGCGGGTTGGCGTGTCCAGCCACTCGCCCGATGGGATGGTCTGATGGGCGGCGTCGAGGAGTTCGCCGTAGACGTCGAGTTGGCGTTGGCGCCATGCGTCGTTGCCGGTGCGCACGGGGTTGCTGTCGCGCCAGCCGGTCAGGTGGGGCAGGGGGCGCTCGCTCAGGTCGCGTTCGCCGCCGATGCCGTACATGATCGGCAGATCCGCGCCGCGGTGGAGCTGGGTTGCCGCGGCTCGGGCGACGAAGCCGAAGAACTTGTTTTTTTCCTTCTCGCAAGCGGCGGTGGCCAGCGCCTGAAGGGTGAAGCTGGCGTCGCGGACCCAGGTGTAGCGGTAGTCCCAGTTGCGTGTGCCGCCCGCGCGTTCGGGCAGAGAGGTGGTGGCCGCTGCGACGATGGCCCCCGTGGGGGCGAAGGTCAGTGCCCGCAGCACGCGTCCGCTGTGGCCCACCTCGTGTTGCCAGGGGCCGACGTAGCCGCGGTGGAGCCGGGACCACGAGCGCCAGCCTTCGACGGTGTCGTTCAGGCGCCGCCGGATGCACCCCGCTCGCCAGCGTGTCGGCTCGTTTCCCCATGCCGGCCCGACATGGAGTGCGAAGCCGAGGCGGTCCGGCGCCCGCAGCGTGATCTGACTGTACGCGGTGGAACCGCTCACCCTCAGGTCGACGGAGGTCGACAGCAGCAGGACGTGGGCGCCCCCGTACCCGGCGAGCCCGCCCCGGACGGGCGTCAGGAGGGGGTGGACGAGTCCGAACTCCGGACGCGGCGCATAGGCGATCTCGATGGGCACCTGTCCTTCGGTGCAGGTGATCTGCCGCAGGAGGACTCCTGGGGACGCGGCACCGAGCGCGTGTCCGCGCTCCCGCCGCCCCAGGGCGAGCGCGTCGCGCAGCACCGCCGTGCCTCCGGTCGTGCGGAAGGTCGTCTCCAGCACAAGGGTCTCCTCGACGTAGCGCCGGCTGACCTCGGCTGGTGCGGCGGGGCGGATGGACCAGTGGCCGGCGTCTTCGTCGAGTAGCCGGGCGAAGAGCGCCGGGCTGTCGAAGCGGGGAAGGCACAGCCAGTCCACCGAGCCGTCGGAGGTCACCAGGGCGGCCGAGCGGCAGTCGGACAGCAGTGCATGGTCACTGATCGGTCGCACACTCACCGGCCACACCCCATCCGTCCCCGGCCCGCCGATGCGCCTGAGCAGTCGCCCCCCACGCGAGGCGCTTCGGGTGCTGGCGGTGCTGGCGGGTCATCCATCGCAGCCTCCCTGCGCAGCGGGTTCACCCTCACTCAAACAGCACGATCCGCGGACCGCACGTCCTGGCCGCCGGCGGTTGCCCTGACGGGGTGGGACGGCCTGGTGCTGCCGCCTGCTCGCACTCCCGCACCGCTGGTGCGCTCGCCGTGGCATCGGCTGCCCCACCTCAGTTGTCATCCCCCGGGGATGAGCCCCGGCGGCGGAGAGGGAAAAAGTGCCGGTGGCTGCCCGTCCAATGGTCCGTGATGCTGAGGCCGAGGTTCTCGGCGATCCTGTGGAGCGCTGGTGCCCGCAGGCGTGCCCAGGGGAACGGCGGACCGCCATGGCCGTGGCGGACCGCCATGGCCATGAGTGTCTTCGAGCCAGGCGACGCAGAGCTCCTCGACGTCGTGGGGGTCGACCTCGACGATCAGGACACCCGCCGGGGCGATGGGTTGGGCGCGGCGGCGAAGCAGGGCACGGGGGTCGCCGCCGATGCCGATGTTGCCGTCGGTGAGCAGGAGGGTCTGCCGGCTTCGCTCGGCGAGCAGTGACGACGCGGCCGGCTACCGGTGTTCGGGGTTCTCGTAGTCGTGGCGGCAGCCGGCGTCCCAGGCGGTTCGCTGGTTGCCGTAGGCGGGGATGCCTCCGGCGTTTTTGAGCATCCGGGCCAGGTGGAGCAGGTTCCAGGTCATGAACGTGGTGTTGCGGTTGGTGAAGTCGTTCTGCGGGCCGCCAGACCCCGGGTCGAGGTACGAAGGGCCGGGGCCGGCCTCGCCGATCCAGCCGGCGTCGGCCTGCGGGGGGATGGTGTAGCCGAGGTGCTGCAGGCTGTAGAGGACGTTCATGGCGCAGTGCTTGACGCCGTCCTCGTTGCCGGTGATCAGGCAACCGCCGACCCGGCCGTAGTAGGCGTACTGCCCGGCTTCGTTGAGGAGGCTGGAGCAGGCGTACAGGCGTTCGATCACTCGCTTGGTCACCGAGCTGTTGTCACCCAGCCAGATCGGACCCGCCAGCACGAGAATGTCGGCCGCCAGGACCTTTTCGTACAGCCCCGGCCAGGCGTCGATCTGCCATCCGTGTTCGGTCATGTCCGGCCAGACGCCGGTGGCGATGTCGTGATCGATGGCTCGCACGACGTCGACGTGGACCCCCTGCCCCTCCATGATGCCCACGCTGCGGTCGATCAGCCCCTGGGTGTTGCTGCGTGCCGGCGACCGCTTGAGCGTGCAGTTGAAGACGAGGGCGCGCAGGTCGTCGTAGCGGGCAGGCGGCGCGTCGGCAGTCGGCGACTGTGCGGTCAAGGAGCCCTCCCGGGAGTCCTGCCACCGTGCCCTTCACGGTGGCGCAACGCTGACATCGTGCTGGCCCGGCGCCCGTCGCGGTCGCTGCGGCACAGTCAACTGTCGGCGACCACCCCGACAGCCGAACAACCCCCCGGGCGGGTCACGGCCCTGCCCTGAGTAACCGGAATACGCCGGGAACGTGCCGTAGACGGTAGGGGTAAGGCTCTGGGCTTCGCCGGACGCGGGGTGAGTGGCGTGGATTGACTGCCCCGGTGAGCGAGCAGAAGAAGATGCGGGGCAAGGCTCCGGCCACGGTAGAGCAGATCGCTGCGGGTGATGGCTGCGTTGGGGTGGTACCGCGGGCAGAACACCCCGGAGGAGCATACGGGTGAAGCCGCCCGGCTCGGCGGGGATCCTGCGGCCTCCGGAGATGAGAACCAAGTCCCCGACGACAAGGCCGTCGATGGCGTCATAGTTCTGGGGAGACCGCCACACCTGCTCCCAGAAGGTGTGAACCGCGTCGATGCCCGAGCGCTCCTCCGTGATCGCTCCTCGGTTGTGGCTGATTCACGAGCCCGGAAACAGGGGTCCGCCCGCCGTCAGCCCGCCGTCGACGGTGAGGACATGGCCGGTGACATAGCTCGCCTTGTCCGAGCCCAGATACTGGACGGCTTCGGCGATCTCGTCGGGGGTGCCCGCCCGGTGCAGGGGCAGCACCGCATCGACCGCGTCACGCGCGGCGTCGTTGCCGGTGAATCGCTCGTACATCGCGGTCCGGGTGTAGCCAGGGGCTACGGCGTTGACCCGGATACCGTGAGCGGCGCCTTCAAGCGCGGCGGCCTTCGTGATGCCAGCGACCGCGTGCTTGCTGCCGACGTACAGGCTCGCGCCGGGGTAACCCATCAGACCGAAGGTGGAGCTGACGTTGATGATGCTGCCGCCGCCCTGCTCCCTCATGACCCGGAATTCGTGCTTCAGGCACAGCAGCGTGCCCTTGACATTCGTATCGAAGGTGGCCTGATAACTCTCGTCGGTCACCTCGGTGACCGGCCCGGGCGTCCCTTCGGTTCCGGCGTTGTTCAAGGCGATATCGATGCGTCCGAACCGCCCGACCGCGCGGTCGACGAGGTTGCCTACATCGGCGTCGGAGCGGACGTCGGCACGCACGAACTCGGCTTGGGCGCCGAGGTCGCCGAGCTCACTGGCGAGCTGCTCGCCGACGTCCTGGTGGCGGCCGGAGACGACGAGGTCCGCGCCCTCACGGGCATAGGCCAACGCGGTGGCGCGGCCGATACCGGTGAGCGCGCCCGTGATGAGGACAATGGGAGCCACGTCGAGAGTCCCTCCTGCAAACACACAGATGAACGGCAGGCAAGCAAGCAGTCCGGGAACCCACACGACACCGGGCTCCTCTTCCGGCAGGTGCGTCCCTGAAGGCAAGGTGTCCCGGTCCGAGGCAGCCGTATCGGATGCGATTACCGCATCCGTCGAACGGCGGCAGGTGATGACCCGTATCGCGCACCGACAGCGCGGCTGACACTGACGCTCACCTACCTGCTCTACCAGCTGACCGGCGCGCGGCTCAGGCCCGATGCAGATCCCGCGTTGAGACGTGGAGATTCACGGATGGGGCAGCGGGGGTTGGGTGGTGCGTATCCCCACCTGGTGAGAGTCGTTGATCGGGTGAGACCAGCCCGCTGCTCGCAATCCAGGACTCACCGCGCTGCTCCCCTGCCGCCAACTCCTCCTCCTGCGGCTGCTGGGTGCGCCGGTGACGGACTGGACGGACTGGAAGACCCACCACGCGTGTTGATCAGCGCGAACCTGTCGAAAGGACAAAGATGTCGCGACACACCTGCAAGCGGGCCTGCGCCCGAGTCGCGGCGGTGCTCACCACCGCTCCGGTTCTCTGCCTGGGCCTTGTGGCGCCGTCGGCTTCCGCAGCCACCGAGGCCGGCACCGTCGGCAGCGTCTGCCACACCGACCCGCGCGACGGGGGCTACCACTGCGACCCCATCGACTCCGCGAGCGGACTCTCGAGCGTCCTTGACGGGGTTGATCGTGTGCTTGGGTAGGACGGCCTGCTCACAGCAACTCAACGATCTCTGCGGGCCGGATCGACAGCCGAGCTCCCGGCCGCAGTCGGGTGCATGGGGCGGGTCTGGTCAGCTACCGAGCATTTGAGGACCTGGTGCGCCAGCTCCTGGCCCTCATGCTCCCTGGTTAGTTGACGTCATCCCACAGCGGATCAGCCACCACGCCATCCTGCCCGGCGCGCTGCCCCCGCGCGGACCCGATTTCATCGGCGAAGCCCATAGGGGCACCCCCGGACTTCGAGCCACAGCCCATCTGAGGAACCAGCGGGTCAGCCGTCACGTCAGTAGACCGACTCCAGGATCTGGAGAACCTGCTCTTCGGTGGGCAGGAGCGGGCTGTTGCGGGTGACCGCGTCGGCGACCGCGCCCCTGGCGATCGACGGCAGCAGCTCTCGGGTGACACGCAGCTCGCGCAGTGGCTTCTTCACCCCGATCGCGGCGGAGATCTCCCGGACGGCGACGATGGCAGCCCGGGACCAGTCGCCGTTGGCCGGCGGGGGAACGCGCAGCGCACGGGCCGCCTGCTCGTAGGCGCCGCGGGCGGCAGGGGCGCTGAACTCCATGACCTCCTCCAGGACCGCGGCAAGCGCCACGCCGTGCGGGGTGCCGGTGTGGGCGGTGAGAGCGTGGCCGATGCCGTGGACCAGGCCCAGGCCGGAGAGGGTGAGGGCCTGCCCGGCGAGGTGTGCGCCGAGCATCAGCTGGGCGCGGGCTTCGAGATCGGAGCCGTCCCGGTAGGCGGTGGGCAGCCAGCGGCCGACCATGGTCACGGCCTGCGTGGCATATGCGGCGGAGACCGGGTCCGCGCCGCGCGAGGCGAGGGACTCGACGCCGTGGACGAGGGCGTCGATGCCGGTCGCCGCGGTGACATGGGCGGGCAGACCGAGGGTGAGTTCGGGGTCCAGGAGGGCGATCCTGGGCTTGACGGAAGGGTGGCCGATGTAGACCTTGCGGCAGGCGGCGGTGTCCTCGATGACTCCGAATCCGTTGGTCTCCGCGCCGGTGCCGGAGGTGGTGGGGACGGCGACCAGCGGCAGGCCGTCGAGGGCCTCCCACAGCGTGTCGGCGTCGGCGGCCATGGCATCGGGGTTGCCCACGAGAAGCGCGATGCCCTTGGCCGCGTCGAGTGCGGAGCCGCCGCCCAGGGCGACGACGGCTGCGGGGCCGAAGGCACGGGCACGGGCGGCGCCTTCGTCGACGTTGCCCGTCGAGGGGTTCGGGCCTACTTCGTCGTAGATGCCGTATTCCATGCCCGCGCCGTCGAGTACCTTCAGCACGCGGTCGACGATCCCGGCGGCGCGCAGCCCGCGGTCGGTGACGACGAAGGCACGTCTGCGGCCGATCGCGGCGATCAGATCCGGGAGTTGCTCGATGCGGCCGGGACCGAATTCGATGCGGCAGGTCGGCTCGACGGACAGTGGGGCGGTGGCGAGGCTCTCGCTCATGATCACGGCTCCTGGGCCTGGAAGCGCGGCGGGTGGATGGTGGAGGGGTCAGATGACGCTGAGCGCCGCGTCTTCCGGCGCGTGGGTGGGCCTGGGCAGCCGGAACTCCTGTCCTGCCAGCGCTTCGTAGATGCGGATCGGGCTCATCTCGCCGGCGAGTTCGCCGTGCTGGGCTTTGGAACGGCGGTAGATCTGCTCGACCAGCGCGGACAGTTCGGTGGAGACGCCCAGGTCACGACCGAGGTCCACGGCCAGTCCGAGGTCCTTGCAAGCGAGCGCCATGGCGAAGGAGTCGTCGTAGTGACCGTCGGCGAGCACGCAGATGATGTCGTTCTCAAGGAAGTTGGAGGCGGCGGGGCTCGCGAGCAGGGCGTTGCGGAGCACGCCGAGGTCGACACCGGCCCTCACTCCCATGGCGAGGACTTCGGATGTCGCGACCAGGTGGCTGAACCACAGCAGGTTGATCATGAGCTTGACGGTGTATCCGGCGCCGAGCGGGCCGACGTGCAGCACCTTGCCGGGGTCGCCCATGGCCTCGAAGACGGGCAGCGCGATGCGGAAGTCCTCCACCTCGCCTCCGACGAATATCTGCAGCGTGCCGGCCTCGGCGCCGCGGGCCATACCGCTGACGGGGGCGTCCAGGCGGCGCACGCCGCGCCGGTCGAGCACTTCGGCGGCGACCCGTTCGGCTGCCGCCGGGGTGGATGTCGACATGTCGATCCACAGCGCGCCTTCCGGCAGCGCCTCGGCGGCCCCGCCGCGCAGCAGCACGTCCTCCACGATGCGGGGGTTGGGAACCATGGTGATCAACAGCTCGGCGTCGGCGGCGCAGTCGGCGGGACTGCCGGCCCAGCGGGCGCCGAGAGACAGGTGCTCGGCGGCGGCCTCGGGCCGGGTGTCGTACACGGTGACCAGGTGTCCCGCGTGGATCAGGTGGCGGGCCATGTGACGTCCCATGTTGCCCAGGCCGATGAATCCGATCCTCATCGTTGTCCTCGCTACGGCTGAAGAAGTATGAAGTATGGGAGGGTTTGACGGTGTGCGGCCTGGCGCTCAGGCCAGGTTGATCCAGGTGGTCTTGAGTGCCGTGTAGGCGTCCAGGGCGTGCAGTGACTTGTCGCGGCCCGCACCGGTGGCCTTGAAGCCGCCGAAGGGCGTGATCACGTCGCTGGCGTCGAAGGTGTTGATCCACACCGTTCCGGCGCGCAACCGGTTGGCGGTCCGGTGGGCCGTGGTAATGTCCCGGGTCCATACGGAGGCAACCAGGCCGAAGGCGGACTCGTTGGCGATCCGGATGCCCTCGTCGGTCTCCCCTTCATAGGTGATGACGGCGAGGACCGGCCCGAAGATCTCCTCCTGACCGACGACGGAGGTGTTGGCGACGCCGTCGAGGACCGTCGGCTGCACGAAGCTGCCGCCGGAGTCGGTGCGGGTGCGCCCGCCGCCGAGGACCACGGTGGCGCCCTCCCGCTGTCCGTCGGCGATGTAACCCAGGACCTTGGCGAGTTGGGCCTCGTCGACGATCGGGCCCATCACGGTGGCCGGGTCGAGCGGATCGCCGACACGGAAGGTCTGTGTGGTGATCCGCTCGACCTCGGCGAGCAGCTGCTCCTTGACGGAGGCGTGGACGACGACCCGGGATCCCGCGTTGCAGGTCTGACCGGCGTTGTAGAAGATGCCCCAGGCAACGGCGGACGCGGCGGCGGTGATGTCGGCGTCGGGCAGGACCAGTTGCGGGGACTTGCCACCCGCTTCCACGGCGACTTGCTTGCCGTTGGACTCGCCCGCGTAGACCTGGAAAAGCCGGGCGACCTCGGCGGAACCGGTGAAGGCGATCTTGTCGACGTCCGGGTGGCGCCCGAGTGCCTGACCGGCGATCTCGCCACGCCCGGGGACGACGTTGAGCACGCCGTCGGGCACTCCGGCCTCGGTGGCCAGCCGGGCAAGCAGCAGGGCGGCGAGGGAGGTCTGCTCGGCGGGCTTGAGGACGACGCTGTTGCCGGTGGCCAGCGCCGGGGCCAGCTTCCATGAGGCGATCAGCAGGGCGTAGTTCCAGGGGACGACGGCACCGACGACGCCCAGCGGTTCGCGGGTGATGAGAGCGAGGGCGTCGCCGGGGGTGGGCGCTATCTCGTCGTAGGTCTTGTCGATGGCCTCGGCGTACCACGCGATGGTCTCGGCGGCCTTGGCCACGTCGATCCGTACCGACTCGGTGATCGGCTTGCCCATCTCCAGGGTGTCGAGCAGGGCGAGCTCCTCGGCGTGCGCCAGGATCAGCTCCGCCCAGCGCAGCAGGATCCGCTTGCGCTCCTTGGGCGGCAGGTCGCGCCAGCGGCCGTCGTCGAAGGCGGTGCGGGCGGCGCGCACCGCCCGGTCGACGTCGTCGGCACCGGCGGACTGCACCTGGGCGAGGACGCTGCCGTCGCGCGGGGAGGTGCTCTGATAGGTCTCGCCGGAGGTGGCGCGGATGAAGGCGCCGTCGATGAACAGCCGGGTCTCGAAGGAGAGTTTGGCGGCAGCGGCCAGCCAGTCCTCGTACGACCGCGTCAGCAGCTCCTGGACGGTGTCCGTCGCGTCGGGGAATGTCACAGGATCCTCCAGCGGTCGATCGCGGCCTCGTCGAGTTCGACACCGAGGCCGGGCTTGTTCGGTACTTCGAGGTCGCCGTCGGCGCCCACCCGTACGGACTCGGCGAGCATGAAGTCGCGTCGCTCGGGCGTCCAGCCGGGCGGGTCATAGGGGAATTCGAAGTACGGCCCGCCGCCGACCCCGGCCGCGACGTGCAGGTTGGCGAGGATGCCGATGCCATTGGTCCAGCTGTGCGGGGTGAAGTGACGGTGCTTCAGTTGCGCCAATTCGGCCAGGGTGCGGGCGCGATGCATGCCGATCGCGAGGACGACGTCCATCTGGTAGATGTCGAGGGCGTCCTCTTCGAGATAGCGCAGCAGCTCACTCGTGCAGTGGTGCATCTCGCCTGCGGCGATCCGTACCCCCGGGTTCTCCGCACGCAGCCGTTTGAAGCCGTCGAGGTCGGCGTAGGGCAGTGGTTCCTCGACCCAGAAGACGTCGAGTTCGGCGAGGCGCGCGATGGTCTTGCGGGTCTTGGCGAGGTCGGAGGCGTTCGCTGTGTCCCCGGCCATCCGCCATGACTGGTTGAGGTCGACCATGATCTCGAAGTCGTCGCCGAGCTCTTCGCGGACGGCCCGCACGGCGGCGATCCCCTCGTCGACACGGTCCCGGTCGATACGGATCTTCATGGCTCTGAAACCCGCCTCGCGGACCTTCAGCGCGGTCGCGACGCGCTCGTCGGGCGACTTGAGCTCGCCGGAGGAGGCGTACGCGGGGAGCTTCTTGGCGGCGTTGCCGAACAGCTCGGCGACGGGACGCCCGTGCACCTTGCCGATGATGTCCCACAGGGCGGCTTCCAGCGGCCAGTAGTAGGCCCCGTGGAAGTTGGCCGTTTCGATGGCTCGGACATGACGGGTGATGTCGAGGGGGTCCTCGCCGACAAAGAGGTGCTGGTAGGTCTCGAAGCCGTCCATAGAGTCGCCGGAGCCGATGCCGGTGATGCCCTCGTCGGTGTGGACGCGGACCACGGTGGCGTCGAAGTGGCGGCGGGGCTCGGGGTCCCAGGCCGCGCGGAACGGCGGGTCGAGTTCGAGCCGCAGTCGGTCCAGGGTGATGTCGGTGATCTTCATCGGGCGAGGGCCTCCTGGCCTGTCTCCGCGGGGTCGGAGGCGGCGAGTTGCTCGGCGTCGGGGGTGTAGAAGGGGTTCGCGGGACCGGCCTCGGCAGCCGTCAGGACATCGCCGGCGCTCGGCGTCGCTTGTACGGCCGCGCGGACCGCGCGATAGGCGGCGGTGCGCTGGTTGCGGAAGGAGTGGTCCAGGTCGTCCACCGCCGGGTTGACCCAGACCGCGGCGATGATCAGCAGGTCGTCCGCCTCGTCGGCGGGGATGAGCCCCGCGGCGACGGCGTCGGCGATGCCCTGGGCGAGTCCCGCCTGGGCCGATCCCCAGGTTGCCCGCTGGTGCAACTCGCCCTCCGCGGCTGCCTTGTTGACGAACAGCGTCAGCGGCTTGACCGGCACCGACGGCCGCACCACGGTCACGTAGGGGACGTGCCCGGCGCTCGGCGTGGCCAGGGCGGTGGCCCACGCGGTCTCCACCGGGCCGCCCTTGCGCCCGAGCACGATGTTGGTGTGGGCGGCGTTCGGTCCTTCGCCGACGAAGGATTCGCCGATGAGCGCGGTCGGGGCGAAAGGCATGGGGGGCTCCTGGCTCCTGAGAGGGAGGGCTGTGCGACGGTCGGCCGGGCGGTGGCCAACGTACGGGGCGTTCCGCAGGAACAGCGCAAACCGCGCGGTTCCTCCTGCCCGACGCGGCGAATCTAGGAGCCCGGAACAGCCCGCCGCAAGGCGGTCGGGGGAATCGCAACGCGTGTTGCGATGGCGACAACTCCGTCGTTGACCTGGGCGTTCTCCACAGTGCCCGGCCGACCTAGGATGACGGCGTGTCCCTCTCCGGTCCCGCCTCCCCCTCCGGCTCCCCGCCCGACCCCGCCGCTCGGCACCAGGGGCACGGACTGCGCCGGGACATCGCGCTCCTCGAAGCGCTGGCCTCGCCCGAGGCGCAGAACGCCGGCGGGCTCGGGGTGGTCCGCCTGGCACAGCTGGTGGGCCGCGAGAAGAGCCAGGTGTCACGGGCGCTGAAGGCGCTGGCGGAGGAGGGGATCGTCGAGCGGGACCCGGACACGCTGGAGTACCGGCTCGGATGGCGGCTGTTCTCCCTGGTGGCCAGGACCTCGGAGAACCGGCTGGTCCGCATGGCCGAGCCGGTGATGCACGCGGTTTCGGCGGACCTGGAGGAGACCAGCCATCTGTGCGTGCTGCGCGACCGCGAGGTGCTGACCTTGCTGTCGGTGTCGGGGCACTCCTTCCGGGTGCACGGCTGGGAGGGGCGCGGCGTGCCCGCCTGGCACACCTCGGCGGGCCGGGTGCTGCTGACGGACGCCACGCCCGACGAGCTGTACGTGCGCTTCGCGGTCGGCGGAGACCTTCCGGTGCCGGTGCAGGAGCTGTGGGCGCGGATCCAGGAGGCCCGCCGTGACGGCTACGCCCGGGTGAGCGAGGAGTTCGAGGCGGGCCTGGTCGGGGTTTCCGCCCCGATCCGGGACTTCCGCGGGCGGGTGGTGGCCGCCATCAACATCTCGGCGCCGAAAAACCGCCTCGGCGACCGCCTCGATACCGCGGGCCGCGCCACCGCAGCCGCGGCGGCAAAGGTTTCGGCCCTGCTGGGCTGGGAGCCTCGCCGTACGCCCCTCCCGACAGCGCGCCTCACCTGATCATCGGGCGCTCTCGCCTGCGAGCCGGGGTGCGGATGCGGCCGGCGGCCGGCAGTTGGCGGCGTGACGGGGTCGGGACGCAATCCGTGACGCCATCGGTGCCCGGTCAGGGGGGCGGTTGTTCTGAGAGCAACAGGGGTTGCGATCCGCGAACCTCTCTTGTTCCGCCATGTTGCGCGCTCGTAAATTCACCGCGAACCGGACCTGGAAACCCCGCGCCGGCATGGAAGAAAGAGCAGCGCATGGATATCGACACCCTCGCCAAGGCCCCTGTCGCGGAGGGCGATCTGCTCATCGGCGGAAAGTGGACCGCGGCGGCCGACGGCCGTACGTTCCCGGTCCACGACCCGGCCACCGGCGGCCTGGTGCGCCAGGTGTCGGCGGCCGGTGCGCGGGACGCGGCGGCCGCAGTCGACGCGGCGCAGGTCGCGGCCGAGCAGTGGCGCGCCACCCCGGCCCGCCGCCGCTCGGAGGTGTTGCACGCGGCGTACACGCTGATGCGGGAGAATGCCGACGCGCTGGCCCGCCTGATCACCGTGGAGAACGGAAAGGCGTACCGGGACGCGGTGGCCGAGGTGGGGTACGCGGCGGAGTTCTTCAGCTGGTTCGCCGAGGAGGCGGTCCGTATTGGCTCCGGCTTCGGCGACGCCCCGGCCGGCGGCTATCGGCATGTCGTGGTCAAACAGCCAGTCGGCCTCTCCGCCTTCGTCACCCCCTGGAACTTTCCGGCCGCCATGGCCACCCGCAAGATCGCCCCGGCGCTGGCGGCCGGTTGCCCGGTGCTCCTCAAGCCGGCCCCCGACACCCCGCTGACCGCCCTCGCGGTGGGCGGGCTGCTGTCGGCGGCCGGGCTCCCCGACGGCCTGCTGGGCATCCTGCCGACGGACCGCGCGGCCGAGGTCGTCTCGGTCTGGCTGAGCGACGACCGCGTCCGCAAGTTCTCCTTCACCGGGTCTACGGCGACCGGCAAGGTGCTGCTGCGACAGGCCGCGGAGAACGTCGTCAACGTGACGATGGAACTGGGCGGCAACGCTCCCTTCATCGTCTGCGAGGACGCCGACATCGACACCGCCGTACGCGGCGCCATGGACGCCAAGATGCGCGGCGGTGGCGAAGTGTGCATCGCAGCCAACCGCTTCTACGTCCACGAATCCGTGGCAGCGGAGTTCACCGAAAAGTTCGGCGCCGCCATGGCCGCGGTGCGGATCGGGCCCGGTCTCGACGACGGAGTCGCCCTCGGCCCGATGGTCAATCCGGCCGCCGTGGCGAAGATCCGCGAACTGGTCGCCGACGCGGTCGGGCGCGGGGCCCGGATCACCGCGCAGGGCTCCACCCCCAAGGGCGACGGCTGGTTCCACCCCGCGACTGTCCTCGCCGACGTTCCCGCCGACGCCGCCATCATGCACACCGAGGTCTTCGGTCCCGTGGCACCGATCACCACGTACAAGGACGAGGACGAGATGCTGGCCCGTGCCAACGGCACGGTGCATGGCCTCGCCTCCTATGTCTTCTCCCGCGATCTCGCCCGGGCGCTGCGCATCGCCGAGCGTCTTGAGGCCGGGATGGTCGGCCTCAACCGGGGGCTGATCTCCGATCCCGCGGCTCCCTTCGGCGGCGTCAAGCAGTCCGGCCTGGGGCGCGAGGGCGGCCGAGACGGCATCGAGGCGTTCCTCGAAACCAAGTACATCGCCTTGGACTGGCCCGCCTCGTAACCGCCGGCCGCCCCGCACCAGCCCGCGCCCATCCGCTCCCCGTACCGGCCCGCACGACGGGCGGCGGCTTCCTGACGGACGCCTCACAGGACCGCCGCCGTCCCGGCACACCCGGACCCGTCCGCCGCGCTGCTCCCCCGCGCGGACGCCGAAAGAGAAGGACCGACATGGCAACGCTGCCCGTCACCGGCGACAGATTCCCCGAACAACAACCGGCTGCCGCCGCCCGCGAACGCAAGCGGCTGCAGACCAAGCTCATGCTCGCCACCCAGATCGGGGAGGGCATCGACGGCTACATCATCGGCGGCATCGGCATGGCCATGACCGCCATCACCGCCGACCTGCACCTGTCCACGCTGGATCAGGGCCTGGTCGGCGCCTCACCGCTGATCGGCATCTTCATCGGCGGACCGCTCTTCGGCTGGCTCGCCGACCGGACCGGACGGCGTCCGGTCTTCCTGGTCGACATGCTCATCTTCCTCCTCGGCTCCCTCGTCCAGTTCTTCGTCACCGACGGCATGCAACTCATCGCAATCCGCCTGATGATGGGAATAGCCATCGGTGGCGAATACGCCATCGGCGCGCCGCTGCTGTCCGAATACGCGCCACGCCACAACCGCGGTCGCCTGCTGGCCAGTCTGGAGATCAGCTGGTACGTCGGCTACATGCTCGCCACCGTGGTCGGCGCGGCGTTCGCCGGTGTCCACGGCGGTTGGCGCTGGTCGCTGGCGAGCAGCGCCGTCATCGCGGTCGTCTGCGTGGCGCTGCGCGGCGGTGTCCCCGAGTCGGCCCGCTGGCTGCTCAGCAAAGGGCGCCGCGAGGAGGCCCAAGAGCTGATAGCCAGATACGACATCGAGGTCGATGTCGAGACCGAACTCGCCGACGGCGAACGGCAGAACAGCCTGCGTGCGCTCTTCGCCCGCAAGCACATCCGCGGCACGATCTTCGCCGGCACCTTCTGGGCCTGCCTGGTACTGCCGTACTTCGCGATCGGCACCTTCTGGACGCAGGTCTTCGACGCCCTCGGCATGGGTGGCAACGCCACCGCCGCACTGCTGATCTACTCGGTCACCGCGGTGCTCGGCGTCACCGCCGGCTGCCTGATCGTCGACCGCATCGGCCGGCGCAAGCTGCTGGTCCCACCGTTCTGGGTCACCGCCGCCTGCCTCGCCCTGGTCGCCGTGTGGCCCCGCTCCACGGCAGTCATCGTCGGCGGCTTCCTCTTCTTCATCTTCCTCAACGCCGCCTCCAGCGCGCTGACCGCCGTCTACCCCCTGGAGGTCTTCCCCACCTCCATGCGGTCGACGGGCGTTGGCTTCGCGGCCGCCATGAGCCGCGTCGGCGCCGCCATCGGTACCTTCCTGCTCCCCATGGGCCTGAGCCACTTCGGCGTCGAGTTCGTCCTCCTCGTCGGGGCCGGTGTGCTGGCCCTCGGCGGCCTCGTCTCCCACTTCCTCGCCCCCGAGACCACCGACCTCGACCTCGCCCAAGCGGCCCGCGCCGCTCACACCCGCAGCTGACCGCGCCTCGATCGCGCGGGAATCGGTACCTCAACAGCCGGTGCGGCCTTATGCCGCGCCGGCTGTGGGCCGTGTCGCGACGCTCTCTTGGGCCTCGGGCGCACATCCGAGCTCGAACCGCGCCCGACCGGCCCTCAGTCGGGGGTGCCGGAAGCGGCGCCCTCGCCGCCGTTCACTGAATGAGATATTTCAATCAACCTATTGTTTGACTGTTGAATTTCATGCATGCTGTCGGCCACCCAGGACCTCATCTGCCGGGAGTCATGTATGACATCCAACGCGGCCAGGGCCGTCAGCCCGCCTTCGGCGAACCCGTCCGACACCACCGAACGCGAACGCCTCACCGCCTTCCACCTGCGGGTGACCGCCACCACCTTCGGCGCCAACTTCTCCGACGGCTACGCCCTCGGCATCATCGGCGCAGTCCTCCCCGTCCTCGGCACGACCATGCATCTATCCGGCCTCTGGCAAGGACTGCTCGGCGCCTCCGCACTGATCGGACTGTTCTTCGGCAGCATCCTCCTGGGCCGAGTCGCCGACGCGATCGGACGCCAGAAGCTGTACCTGTACAACTTCGCCCTCATCGCCGTCGCCTCGGCCGCCCAGTTCTGGGCCCATACCCCGCTCATCCTCTTCCTGCTCCGCCTGGTCATCGGCTTCGGACTCGGCGCGGACTACGCCGTCGGCCCCACCCTGCTCTCTGAGTTCGCCCCCCAGCGGCTGCGCGGCGTCCTGCTCGGCTCGCTCACCGTCTTGTGGACCGTCGGCTACGTGCTCGCCAACATTCTGGGCACCTACATCCCCATCACCGACAATGCCGCCCACTGGCTGCTCGCCAGCGGCGCACTCCCCGCACTGCTGGTGCTGGTGCTCCGCATCGGCATCCCCGAATCCCCCAGCTGGCTCGCCACGCGCGGCAGGGCTGCCGAGGCCGCCGAGATCCGCCGCACCCACCTGGGACAGACCACCGCCACCGCTGAGGAGGCCGAGGCCGCGGCCGCCGAGCAGCCGCCCACCGCCGGCTACCGCGAGCTCTTCGCCCACGGACAGGCCACCAAGACCTGGTTCGGCGTCATCTTCTACAGCGCCCAGGTACTGCCCTACTTCGCCATCTACACCTTCATGGCACAGATCCTCAGCACCCTGCATGTCTCCGACGCCAACACCCAGAACCTGGTGCTCAATCTGGCACTGCTGCTGGGAGGGATCATCGGACTATGGCCGGTGCAACGGATGGGCCGCCGGCCCTTCACCATCTGGACCTTCGCAATCCTCGCAGTCTGTCTGGGCGCGATGGCACTGCTCAACAGCGCCTCCGGCTGGGCGCTCATGGTTCCTTTCATCGTCTACACCTTCGTCATGGCCGGCGCCTCCAACATCACCCAGGTCTACCCGCCCGAACTCTTCCCCACCTCGCTGCGCGGCTCCGGCGTCGGCTTCCTCAACGGCACCAGCCGGGTCGCCTCCGCGATCGGCACCTTCGTCCTGCCCGTCAGCCTCGACCAGATCGGCGTCGGCTGGTCAATGGGCTGGATGGCGGCCGTGCTGCTGCTCGGCACGCTGGTCAGCCTCGCGTGGGCACCGGAGACCCGCAACACCCTCACCGCGGAGGACTGGCACCACTGATGGCAGGCAATCACCTCATCCTTGACGGCAGGTCCTTGAGCTCGGACCAGGTCACCTCCCTCGCCCGCCGCGAGGCCCTCGCCCTCGTCGACCCCAAAGCCCGCAGACGGGTCCGAGAGGCCCGGGAGATCGCCGAACGCGCCATCGAGCGCCGCCCGGTCTACGGCTACTCCACAGGCGTGGGCGCCAACCGGACGACAGCGGTTCCCGACTCGGACGTGAACACCTTCGGCATGCGGCTGCTGCGAAGCCACAGCGGCGGCATAGGCCCGATCGCACCGGACGAGGAGACCCGGGCGATGCTCGTCGTCCGGCTCAACCAACTCCTCAACGGGGGCACCGCCATAAACGCCGCCGTAATCGACCGTATCGCCGAGGCCCTGACCAGCGGACACCTGCCCACCGTCCACTCGCTCGGCGCGATCGGCACCGGCGACCTGTCCGCACTCGCCGAACTCGGCCTGACCCTCGCCGGCGAGCTGCCCTGGCGAGGCGGCCCCGGCCCCGCCCCCGAGCCGGTCACGCTGACCCGCTGGGACGCACTGCCGCTGATGTCCAGCAACGCACTGACGATCGGTCAGGCCGCCCTCGCCATCACCGATCTCAAGCTGCTGCTGGACGGGGTCCCCCTGGTCGCCGGGCTGACCCTCACGGCCTTGCAGGGCTCACTCGAGCCATTCGCCGAATACGTGCACGCCCAACGCCCCTATCCAGGGGCCCAGTTGCTCGCCGCGCGGATGCGCGAGCTGATGGCTCCTGCGGCTTGGGTGCCCCAACTGGTGCAGGACCCGTTCGGGCTGCGTTGCCTGCCGCAGGTTCATGGTACGGCGCTGGACGCCTGGTCCTCACTCGACCAGGTACTCACTGTCGAGATCAACGCCGCCGCGGAGAACCCGCTGGTCAACGTGGACGCGGCCGACTACCACCACCACGGCGGCTTCCACCTGGCCCGGCTGGCCCTGGCGCTCGACCAGTTCCGGCTGGGACTGCTGGGCACGGCGGAGCTGTCCACCACCCGGCTCGGTATTCTCGTCGAACCCGCCTTCACCGGCCTGCCGCCCTTCCTCGCCGACGGCGAGAACGGCAGCAGCGGCGTCATGATCACCGAGTACGCCGCGCAGTCGGCACTGGCCGAGCTGCGCGGTGCCGCCCAGCCCGTCATGCTGGGCCATGCGGTGATATCGCGCGGAGTGGAGGAGCACGCCAGCTTCGCCTCCACCGGCGCGCGGCGCCTGCTGGAGTCCGTCGGCTACTTCCGGCTGGTGCTCGCCTGCGAACTGGTCGCGGCGGTCCGCGCTCTGCGCATGCGCGGTCTCGTCCCGGCGGGCGACGGTGAACTGCGCGCATTCTTCGACCAAGCCACCGAACTGCTGGACTCCTCGGTCGCCGACCGCCAGCTGACCACGGATGTCGAGACGGCGGCCCGGCTGCTCTCCACTCCTTGAATCCCGCCTACACGGTGGAATCCTGCCTACACCGTGTCTGACAATTGATCTTGTCGGTGCCTCAGCCGTTGTGATCGGCGTGGGCGTTCGCAGCAATGCTCGGCTGGTGGAACGGGGGATCATCGCCAGACGAGGTGGAGTGAGGCACGGCGCCTCAGTCGGCTCGCAGCCACACCACCAGTGCGGCCACGTGCAGCCCGGCACGCTAGCGGGTGACGAGCCTGTCGACCGGGTGGCGATGGCGCGGAACTGCTTGAGACGGTGGCCCACTTGAGCCGGGACAGGCATCGGCCGTTCCGGAGCGGGGCAGCCGCCACTGCACGCCGGCGCAGCCGGTTCAGCACTTGGCCCGCCGCTCCCGTCCGTCTGTCCGGAAGCCTTCGTCACGCCCACGAATCGGCGCGCTCAGCGTCCAGGCCGGTGACGATCGTTCTCCTGTGGATCGGCTGCCGGGGAGGTGGCCGCGTTGTAGCGAGCGAGAAGGGTACGGAAGGTGTCGACCTCCTGCGAGGTCCAGCCGTGGGTGCGATGGGACACTTCGTGTTCCATCCGGGTGTTCGCCAGTGCCAGCAGCTGTCGTCCGCGCTCGCTCGGCCGCAGGAGTTGAACGCGGTTGTCCTGGGGGTGCAACTCCCTTACGACGAGCCCGGCACGCTGGAGGGCGGCGAGCTGGCGGCTGATCGTGGACTTGTTCAGTCCGGTCAGATGGACCAGGTCCCCCGCTCGGACGCCGCCCGGCTGGGCCATCTGAGTGAGCAGCGAGTAGTCGACGAAGCCCAGCTCCGGGTGGAGTCGGTCGGCGTTGGTCCGGAATCGTCGTGAGAGGTTCACCAGCTCCCGGACCACCCCTTGGGTCACGTCTGGGTCGGCGCTCACGCTCGCTCCTTCGGGTGCATTCGACAACTAGTTGCAGGGCGGGAGGGGCTCCCGCTGTTCAACGGTGCCAGACGGGGTCGGCCGTCGTACACAGAGCGCCTCCGCGGGCGCGGGCTGACCTGCGGCGCTGCTACGGCGGGGTGGGTGCGCGCTCATGCGGGGGGCGCGGTCGGCCCGGCACCCTGTGTGCCCTGCATGTAGCAGTCCATGACCTGGTGTTTCGCCCAGGAATGAGGCTTTCATCACAGAGCTTTGCACGTGCCCCCTCGTCGTGGTTGCAAAATGCAACTCGTACGGATGTGAAACCAACCTGCGGGGCTTCACCGGGATCCGGTGGGACCACCGCACCAAGGCAGGTGACAGCCATGCGAGCCGAGGACGTGGTCCGCGTCCCGACGACCCCGCTGGCGGCCCCGGCCTTCCCCAAGGGTCGGTACCGCTTCACAGATCGTGAATACCTGAACATCACCTACCGAACCGACCCCGAGGCGCTCACGCGCCTGGTGCCGGAACCCCTGCGGGTGGTCGAGCCGCTGGTGCGGTTCGAGGTGATGCGCATGCCGGATGTGACGGGGCTCGGCGACTACACCGAGGCCGGGCACGTCGCCGCCGTCGAATACGAGGGCGAGCGCGGCGAGTACAACCCGGCCATCGACATCCACCAAGCCCTGCGCGACGTGCTCGCCGAGGTCTGCCTGCGCCCCGAGGACACCGGCGGAAAGATCACCTTCCTGGGCGCCGACCCCATCGTGCCCAGCGTCATGCGCCTCGGCGCCGTCCCGGCGCTCGGCATTACTGCCAAGTCCGCCGCCCTGGCCGCACTGTGGCGCAGCCGCACCGGCGAGGGCCAGGACATCACCATGGACCTGCGCAAGGCCCCGCATCGGCTGTGCCCGCTCTACGACAACAAATGGGAGCTGCTCAACGGCTATCCCCAAGGCACCCCCGCCGATCCAGGCCACCCGCTGCGGTTCCAGTTCTACCGGACCCGCGACGACCGCTGGGTCATGCCGCTCAACCCCTACCCGAAGATCAAGAACGCGGTCTACAAGCTGTTGCGCACCTGGCCCGAGGAGGAGGCGGTCGCCGCCGCCATCCGCACGTGGAACGCGGCCGATCTGGAACGGGCAGGCGATGAACTCGGCGTCGTCATGCCGATGTTGCGCACCACCGAGGAGTTCCTGGCCGAACCGGCCTATGAGGACCACATCGCCCACGCGCCCCTGATCCAGATCGACAAGATAGGTGACAGCGAGCCGGAGCCGCTGCCCGCCGGCGCCACCCAACCGCTGTCCGGCGTGCGCGCGCTGGGCATGGGCCACGTCATCGCCGGTGCCGGTATCGGCCGCGATCTCGCCTACCACGGCGCCGACGTGCTCAACCTGTGGCGACCAGGCGAACTGGAGCACGACGTCACCTACTACACCGCCAACGTCGGCGTCCGCTCTGCCACCATCGACCCTTACGGCCCCGAGGGCCGAGCCCGTATCCGCGAACTGCTGCGCGAGGCGGACACCTTCCACGCCAACCGCCGCCCCGGTTACCTGGAAAAGATCGGCCTGAGCGCCGAGGAAGCCGCCGCCATCCGCCCCGGCATCATTCACGTCAGCATCTCCCTGGCGGGCGAGACCGGCCCCTGGGCGAAGCGCGTCGGCTTCGACCAGACCGCCGGGGCCCTCAGCGGCATCATGCTCGCCGAGGGCGAGAACGGCGTGCCCGCGCTGCCCGCCATCAGCGTCGTCAACGACTACGTACTGTCCTGGCTCGCCACCACCGGCATCATCGCCGCAACTGATGCGCCGCGCCACCGAAGGCGGCAGCTACCGCGTCACCCTCAACCTCAGCCGCGTCTCCGCGTGGATCCTCAGCCTCGGCGTCTTCGACCGCGCCTACGCCCACGAGATCGCCGGCACCGGCGGACGCGACTCCGCGCACGCCTACCTCGACCCCGACACCTTCACCGCCGACACCCCCTGCGGCCACTACCAGGGCGTCACCGACCAGGTCGTCATGTCTCGCACCCCCGGCCGCTTCCGGACCGTCCTGGTTCCCCGTGGCAGCAACCAACCCGTCTGGCTCCCGCGAAGCGCGGCGCCGCGCCTCGTCGTTCGTTGAGCGTGGTAGGGCGCGGCCGGTCGGCAGGTGATGCGCCGCCGGGAGCGGTAGGGCATGCTGTGGCTTGGCCTGTGGTGGGCGCTCGGCTCAGCGGGCCTTCGTCGTCGCCCCAAGGGCACCGCGTTCGGGGGCTGGGCGCTGGTGCCGCGGCTGACCGGGGAGATCACGTCCTCGGGCGGCTCGGCCCTCGCCGAGCTGGCCTGTCTCAGCTCGGATCCGGAGCAGCCGGCGCTGGCCGGGATGGCCACCGCGGAGGCGCTGCCGGACGGGGTGCGGGTCGGCTGGTCGGACGAGGACTCCACCGAGGTGCGGTTCGGCCCGGAGGGGCCGACCGCGCGCTGACGTTTGAGGAGTTTGAGCTGACTCAAGCGTCAGTTGTACGGACGCGCGGGCGCCCCATGCGGTCTGGCCGCGCCCCATCAGGCAAGGCGCAGCCAGACTGCGGTATCGGGGGGCAGCCGTCCGTCGAAAAGCTTCCCGCTGGAGAGAAGCACCCGGTCGTGAGCGGGAAGACAGACGGGGCTGGTACCGAGGTTGACGACGCAGGCAAACCGTGGCGAGCGTGCGAACGCCAGCGCCTGACTGCCGCTGGGGAGCCAGGCCAGCTGCCCGTCGCCGAGGGCAGGTTCGCTGCGCCGCAGCCGCAAGGCCGCGCGGTACAGGTTCAGCATCGACTGCGGGTCGCGCTGCTGGAGCTCGACGGTCAGCGTGCCCCAGTCAGCGGGCTGCGGCAGCCAGGTGGTGACAGGCACGGGGCTGAAACCGAAGGGCGCCGTGTCCCCTCGCCAGGGCAGCGGCACGCGGCAGCCGTCACGGCCGGGGTCGCTGCCTCCCGTGCGATGGAACATCGGGTCCTCGATGACTTCGGCGGGCAGGTCCTCGATCTCGGGCAGCGCGAGCTCCTCGCCCTGGTACAGGTAGACGGAACCGGGAAGGGCGAGGCTCAGCAGCGCCGCGGCACGGGCCCGGCGGGTGCCGAGCCCCAGGTCGGTCGGGATGCCGTGAGCCTTGGCCGCGAAGTCGAAGCCCGTGTCGGCGCGCCCGTAGCGGGTGACGGTGCGGGTGATGTCGTGGTTGGCCAGAACCCAGGTCGCGGGGGCGCCGACCGGTGCGTGCACGGCCAGCGTCGTCGCGATGACGTCTCGGAGCCGCTCGGCGTTCCACGGGCACGTCAGGAAGCCGAAGTTGAAGGCGGTGTGCAGTTCGTCGGGGCGCAGATAGCGGGCAAAGCGTCCGGGGTCGGCAAGCCAGACCTCGCCGATCAGGGCGCGCGGCTGGGCGTAGGAGTCCGCGAGCTTTCGCCAGGACCGGTAGACGTCGTGGATCTCGTCGCGGTCGAGGTAGGGGTGCGGTTCGGTGCTCTCGACGAGGTCGGGCAGCTCCGGGTCCTTCACGAGCTCGGCGGCGGAGTCGATGCGGACGCCGGCTGCACCGCGATCGAACCAGAAGCGAAGCACCTCCTCGTGCTCCTTGCGCACCTCGGGATGCTGCCAGTTGAGGTCCGGCTGGCCGGGGGCGAAGCGGTGCAGATACCACTGGCCGTCGGGAACCCGGGTCCAGGCGGAGCCTCCGAACTGGGAGGTCCAGTTGTTGGGGGGACGTTCGCCGTGCTCGCCGCGGCCTTCGCGGAACCAGAACCGTTCCCGTTCCGGTGATCCGGGTCGCGCGGCCAGGGCCTCCTGGAACCAGCGGTGCTGGTCGGATACGTGGTTGGGGACGATGTCGACGACGGTACGGATGCCGTGCTCAAGTGCCTCCGCGATCAGCCGCTCGGCCTCGGCCAGGGTTCCGAAGGTGGGGTGGATGGCGCGGTAGTCGGCCACGTCGTAGCCTCCGTCGGCCATGGGCGAGGCATACCACGGGTTGAACCAGAGGGCGTCGATGCCGAGTTCGGCCAGGTAGGGCAGCTGGGAGCGGACTCCCGCCAGATCGCCTACGCCATCGCCGTCCGCGTCGGCGAAGCTGCGCACGTAGACCTGGTAGATCGCGGCGCCGCGCCACCATTTGTCGGCTTGGAACAAGGTAGGAGTCTCCTTGGAATGTCAGCCCTTGAGGCTGCCTGCGGTCAGACCGGACATGATGTTGCGCTGGAAGATCAGGAAGAAGAGCACGGTAGGGATGGCGGAGATGGCCGCCGCCGCGATGAGCACGTTCTCGGGCACGCCGAGGGAGAGGGAGTAGATGCCCGCGTTCAAGGTCTGCTTGGTGGGGTCCGGCTCGGCCAGCAGGGGCCACAGGAAGTCCTTCCACACGTTGACGAGCGCGAAGACGGACAGCACAGCGATGATGGGCCAAGACATCGGCAGCACGATGGAAAGCAGGGTGCGCATCGGCCCGGCGCCGTCCATGGACGCGGAGTCGAGCAGTTCCTGCGGCACTGAGTCGAAGAAACGCTTGAGGAGGTAGATATTGAAAGCATTGGCCACCGAGGGCAGCCAGATCGCCCAGGGCGAGTTGAGCAGGTTCAGGTGTACCAGTGGCAGGTCCAGCACGGTCAGGTACTGCGGGACGACTAGCACCATCGCCGGGATCATCAGGGTGGCCAGCATCATGCCGAGGACGACATTGCCGAGCACCGGGCGCAGCTTGGACAGCGAATAGGCAGCGGCGACATCCAGTACCAGCTGGAAGGCGAGGGCCCCGAAGGCGTACCAGAGGGTGTTCAGCAGGAGTTGGGCGATGTTGAGGCGATTCCAGGCATCGCTGTAGTTGCTCGGCTCGAGGTGGTGCGGGTAGAAGGTAGGCGGGGTCTGGATGGCTTCGGCGGTGCTCTTGAGGCCGTCGGTGACCAGCAGGTACAGCGGCCCGAGAAAGGCCAGGGTGAAGGCAGTGACCGCGAGGACCAGCACCACCCGGTAGACAGTGCGGTTCAGCTGTGCCGGGTTGATCAGGGTTCGGGTGTCGCTCACGCCTCGGTCCTCCGGTTGAGTCGGATGTACAGCACTGAGAAGCCGGCGAGGCACAGAAGCAGGAGCAGCCCGAGGGCGCAGGCGGCGCCGTAGTTGCTGAAGTTGAAGGCGTACTGGTAGATGAGGTAGACGACGGTCGTGGTGGAGCCGTCGACCCCCTGGCCGCCATTGGTGAGCACGAAGGGCTCGACGAAGACCTGCATGGTGGCGACGATCTGCAGCATGAGCATGAGCGAGAGGATCAGCCGGGTCTGCGGGATCGTCACATGCCAGATGCGGCTCAGCAGTCCGGCTCCGTCGAGCTCGGCGGCCTCGTAAAGGTCGCCGGGGACGTTCTGCAGGGCGGCGAGGTAGATCAGGGTCGCGCTGCCCATGTTCATCCAGGTGGAGGCGATGACCACGGCGAGCATCGCCATGTGCGGGGACTGCAGCCATCCCGAGGTCGGCAGGTGCAGCAGCTGCAGGATTCTGTTGATCAGCCCGTAGTTGGGGTTGTAGAGGTCTTTGAAGAGCACCAGCGAGGAAACCGGTGGAAGCATCACTGGCAGATAGACCAGGACCCTCAGGTAACCGCGGGCGTGACGCAGTTCGTTCATGAACACGGCGACGACGAAGGGAAGGCCGAAGCCGAGCAGCAGCGCCAACCCGGTGAACTCGGCGGTGTTGCGCCAGGCCGGCCAGAAGCTGGGATCGTTCACGATCTGGTTGAGATTGTGCAGGCCCACCCAGGTGGTCTTGCCCGCCTTCTGCTTCTGGAAGCTTATGATCACTTCGCGGACCATCGGGTACCAGGAGAAGAGCGCGAAGCAGAGCACTGCGCCGATCAGGAAGCCGTGCGCGGTGAGGTTGCGCTGCACGCTCCTGTGCAGGGCCCCGGCCCGGCCCGACGCCTTCGCGGGCGACGAGTCGGTGCCGGAGGATGCGGTGAGGACCGCCATCTCGGGACTCCTTGGAGCTTCGGGGCATACCTGTCAGGGACGGCTGTTCGCCGCGGTGCCGATCAGGCTCACTGCGCGTTGGCCAGGACCTGGTTGACCTGCGACTCGGCGGTGTTCAGCAGTTTGTGCGGATCGGCGTTCGGGTCCGTCAGGACGGAGGCCATGGTGGTGTCGAGGACCTTGTAGATCGCCTGTGCGTTGGGCGGCTCGGTCACGCCGGGCACGTTGGCGTTGACGAACGGTGCGAAGTCCTGCACTGGCATGGTGGCGCTGGCGGCCTTGAGCTGAGCGTCCTTGGCGGCCGTGACACCCCGGAAAAGCTCCGGCTCCGGCAGGCCGACAGCCTGTCCGGAAGCCTTGGAACGGGCGTAGTTGTACTGCTGCCCCTGGCCCTCTGTCAGCCACAGGTAGCTGAGCAGCTGGATGCCTGCCGTGATCTGTGCGGGGGTGTCCTTGATGTTGAACATGTAGTCGTCGCCGCCGGCGAGCGTACCGACGCCGGGGCCGGCGGCGCCGGGGATCGGGCCCATGCCAAAGTCCTCGTAGTGAGCCCCCAGGCTCTGCACCAGGTACGTGATGTCGTCGGGGGCGGCGATGTACATGCCGAGTTTGCCGGCGGCCATCTGCTTTTGCAGATCGCCCCACTTGTAGAGCTGGGTGCTGCCCATGACGTTGTCGGTGAAGCGAAGCTTGTGCAGGTTCTGCAGGACGGACAGGCCCTGGGCATTATTGAATGCCGCCTTCTTGCCGTCGGTGCTGACCATCCTGCCGCCCTGGGCATACATTTCGGCAGTGAAGTGCCAGCCGCCGTTGTTGCCCGCACTGTAGTCGCCGTAACCGGCGATGCCATGACCCAGGGCTGCGATCTTCTTCGCATCGGCCTCGACGTCGGACCAGGTCTGTGGGGGTTGGTCAGGGCTGAGTCCGGCCTGCTGGAACAGCTTCCGGTTGATAATCATGCCCATGGAGTAGTTGGTGCGGGGAATGCCGTAGATCTTCCCGTCGGACTTCATCGCGTCCCACACGGAGGGCAAGATGTCGTCCTTGACCGGCAGGTTCTCCGCAGTGACGTACGGGGTGATGTCAGCGGCCTGGCCGGCGTCGAGCACCTGCTGCCTGTCCGTGAAATAGGTGTAGAAGACATTGGCCTCGGTCTGGCCCCTGAGCGCCGCAGTGAACAGCTCCGGGGTCTCGCACGGGAAGGTGTCGATGCTTTTCACCGTGATGTTCGGGTGCAGCTTCTCGAAGGCCGTGATGTCGTCGGCCCACTGCTGACGCTGTGTCGGACGGCTCGTGGGCGGTTCACAGTCGATGGAGATGGTGACCTTGCCGCCGCTGTCGCCGCCGGCTTTGTTGCTAGTCGATGAGGAACAGGCAGCGGTGGTCACAGTGAGGGCGCCGACGATCAGCAGCGCTGCGGATCTGCGCATGGGTAGGTGACCCTTCATGGGCGGAGTGCGAGTGGGGTGTGGCGGGCATCACTTAAGCAGCGGCCAGGCAACTACGCAAGATGTCGACGAAAATCTGCAAGCAACGAACTCTGAGTCGAGATGTAGCAACTTCTGATCGCAGAGGGCCGCACCCAGGGGAGTGCGGCCCTCTGCGGCTCCGGACGCGGAGCGATCGAATGGGCGGACCTGACAGCCACGAGCCGGCCCGGTTGATGCGCGCACGACCAACTCGGGTTCGAAGAGCAGCTCGTCGTGCATGACTTTGGCGCCGGCCAACTCGCTCACGAGCAGCTCGATGGCGGCGCGCCCCATTGACTCGATGGGCCGGCGAATCATGGTGAGCGCCGGATCGATGCAGGTCATGAACGAGGAATCGTCGTAGCCGACGACCGACAGATCTTTCGGGACATCGAGGCCCCGTCGCCGCGCGGCCCGGACCGCGCCGAGGGCCAGCGAGGTCGGAAGCTCAGATGCCGTGATGCCGCACTGCAGCAGGCGGGTGGCTGCCGCCTGGCCGTCTTCCGGAGAGAGCAGGGCGTGCTCCACCTCCCTCTCGCAGAGCGCTAGGCCCCCGAGCGCTCGCCGCGCAGCTGGGTCAGTCGCTCGCACCCGGGTACATCCAGTGCGGTCTGGGTCTGCTCGTTCTTGCTATGACGCGCAAAAAACATCAGCACGTGCAGCGAGCCGAATAGCCCGCGGCCCCGGGAGGACGCGTTGACGCAGGCTGCGCCCGGCGCGGCGACCCAAGCCAATCGATCTCTACGGCTCGATCTCTACAGCGGACCGCCCCGGCGGCCCCTCCCCTTCAGCCGAGGACATGCGGTTACGATCACGTCATCACACTGAATATTTTCGTCGATGTAGCAATCCATGCACTATGTTATCGACTTATTGCGCTCTGACGTCGCATGTATTACGGTTCCCACGCGCAGCCGCCCAGACCGCTCCACGCGCACCGCACGCACCGTCCCTGCACCACTTCGCCCATCCGGCACGGGCCAGTAAGCCAATTTGTCATGCCCGGGACCGCTTGTGCCCACCACCCGTCCCAGGGCATCCCGCGCGGCGGCTGCATGTCGCAGGTAACCATCCGTGTTCCCAAGGAGCGACCTTGTTCCAGCGCCTACGCTCACTCAGACGGGCGGTCGCCATCGGCGGCAGTACCGCCCTGCTATCCGCGGCAGCCGTCGCTCTGACGGTCCAGCCCGCGTACGCCACCGCCACCGCCACCGGCGGCAACGGTGCGAGTCTTCCCTACGCCGAGGTGCAGGCGGAGAACTCCGCTACCAACGGCACCGTGATCGGCCCCAGTTACACCCAGGGCCAGTTGGCCGACGAGGCGTCGGGCCGCAAGGCGGTGACCCTCCAGGGCAACGGAAGCGGACAGTACGTCAGTTTCAGCACGCCAGTGGCGACCAACTCGATCGACTTCCGCTACAGCATCCCCGACAGCTCGGACGGCTCCGTCTACACCGCACCGCTCTCGCTCTACATCAACGGCGTCAAGCAGAGCAATTTCACTCTCACCAACGCCTACAGCTGGTTCTACGGCAGCTACCCGTTCACCAACACGCCCGGCAGTAACCCGCACCACTTCTACGACGAGGTCCACCGGCTCTTCAGCACTACCTACCCCGCGGGCACCACCTTCAAGCTTCAGGTCGACTCGGGCGACAACGCCTCCTCCTATTCCATCGACTTCGCCGACTTCGAGCAGGTCGGAGCCCCGCTGACGCAGCCGTCGGGGTCGGTGTCGGTCACCAGCGAGGGCGCCGATCCGACCGGGGTCAACGACGCGACCAGCGCCTTCAACGCCGCCATCACTGCGGCCGGGCCGGGTGGCACGGTCTGGATACCGCCCGGCACGTACAACGTCCCGGGCCACGTCAGCGTCAACAACGTGACCATCGCCGGCGCGGGCATGTGGTACTCGACCGTCACCGGCTCGGCGCCGGGCTTCTACGGCAACTCGGCGCCGAACCCGAGCACCAATGTGCATCTGCAGAACTTCGCGATCTTCGGCAACGTCCAGGACCGCAACGACAGCGCCCAGGTCAACGGCGTCGGCGGCGCAATGAGCAACTCCACCGTGTCCAACCTGTGGATCGAGCACGACAAGGTCGGCGCCTGGATGGACGGGCCGATGGACGGTCTGACCTTCAGCGGCATGCGAATCCGCGACACCACCGCCGACGGCATCAACTTCCACGGCGGCGTCACCAACTCGAAGGTCACCAACAGCGACATCCGCAACACCGGTGACGACGGCATCGCCACCTGGGCCGACTCCAGCATCGGTGCGGACGCCAACGACACCATCTCCAACAACACCGTGCAACTGCAGATGCTGGCCAACGGCATCGCTATCTACGGCGGGCACGACAACACCGTCACTGGCAATCTGGTCGAGGACACCGGCATCACCCAGGGCGGCGGCATCCACGTCGGCCAGCGCTTCTCCTCGACGCCGGTCGGCACCACGACCATCTCGAACAACACCCTGATCCGGAACGGCGATCTCGACCCGAACTGGCAGTTCGGCGTCGGATCGCTTTGGTTCGACGGCAGCCAGGGCGCGATCACCGGGCCGATCAACGTCAGCAACGCGCTGATCGAGCAGAGCCCCTACGAGGCCGTCCAGTGGGTCGAGGGCACGATCAGCGGGGTCAACCTCAACAACGTCACCATCTCCGGCACCGGCACCTTCGCCATGCAGGAGCAGACCGGCGGCGGCGCCTCGTTCACCAACGTCACCGCAGCCGGTGTCAACGGCCCAGCCGCTGTTTACAGTTGCGAAGGCGGCAACTTCACCGTCACTGACGACGGCGGCAACTCCGGCATCAGCGGCGCCCCGTACTGCGGAGGCTGGCCCACCCCCGTCTACCCGCCATACCCGCCGACCAGCGTTACGGTCGCTCCCAGCGCGCTGGACTTCGGCTCGGTGGCAACCGGCGCGACCAGCACGGCGCAGACGGTCACGATCTCCAACCCGACCGGCTCGGCCGCCTCCGTCTCCTCCATCGCCACCACCGGCGACTTCGCCCAGACGAACACCTGCGGCAACTCCATCGCCGCGAACGGCTCCTGCAGGGTCAGCGTCACGTTCTCACCGACCGCGACGGGCAACCGCACAGGGACCCTGACCGTGACCGCCGGCGCCGTCACCAACACGGTCAACCTGTCCGGCACGGGCACCGCACCAGGCCCGGTGCTGGGCACCAACCCGAGCAGCCTCTCCTTCGGACGCACGGTCGTCGGCGCCTCCGCCGCCGCACAGACCGTGACCCTGGCCAACTCAGGCACCACCACCGCAACCGTATCCAACGTGGCGGTGACCGGCGACTTCAGCCAGACCAACAACTGCTCCTCGGTCGCCGTTGGCGCCTCCTGCGCGGTGACCGTCACCTTCAAGCCCACCACAGCCGGCACCCGCACCGGCACGCTGACCGTCACCAGCAACGCCAACAACAGCCCAACCACCGTCGCACTGACCGGCGGCGCCGTCGACAGCACTACCAACATCGCGGCTGGACAGCCCGCCTCGGCCAGCTCAAGCAACGGTCAGTACATCCCGGCGAACATGACCGACGCCGATCCGTCGACCTACTGGGAGAGCGCCAACGGCTCCTTCCCGCAGTGGGCCCAGGTGGACCTCGGCCAGCGCTACAGCATCGGCAAACTGGTGCTAAAGCTCCCGCCCTCGACAGCCTGGGGTGCCCGCACCGAGACCCTCTCGGTGCTGGGGTCCACGGACGGCACCAACTTCTCCACCATCGTCGGCTCGGCCGGCTACAACTTCGACCCAAATGCCAACAACAACACCGTCACCATCACCTTCAGCGCCACCACCACCCGCTACGTACGGGTCAACATCACCGCCAACACCGGCTGGGCCGCTGGTCAGATCTCCGACTTCGAGGTCTTCCCGAGCGGCAGCGGCTCCTCCTCCGCGACACTGTCGGTTGCCCCGACATCGCTGAGCTTCGCCGGCCAGGCCGTCAACACCGCCAGCGCCGCGCAGGCCGTCACCGTCACCAACACCGCGACGGCCGCCGCGTCCGTCTCGTCCATCGCGACCACGGGCGACTTCGCGCAAACCAACAACTGCGGCAGCTCGATCAGCGCGGGAGCGTCATGCACGGTCAACGTCACCTTCACACCGACCGCGACCGGCACCCGTACCGGTAGCCTCACCATCACCGGTAGCGCGTCCAACAGCCCGACCACCGTCGCGCTGACCGGCACCGGGACCGGCAGCACCAGCAGCAACCTCGCCCTGGGCAAGGCCACGAGCGAGTCCAGCCATACCCAGAACTACGTCTCCTCCAACGTCACGGACGGCGACCAGAGCACCTACTGGGAGAGTGCCAACAACGACCTGCCGCAGTGGGTGCAGGTGGACCTCGGCTCCGCGCAGAGCGTCAGCCGGGCGGTCCTGGAACTGCCCGCGAGCACCAGCTGGGGCGCCCGCAACCAGACGCTCTCTCTGCTGGGCAGCACCGACGGCAGTCACTTCACCACGGTCGTCCCCTCGGCCACCTACACCTTCGACCCGAATGCCGACAACAACACCGTCACCATCACCTTCCCGGCAAGCACCCAGCGGTACTGGCGGGTCAACATCACCGCCAACACCGGCTGGCCGGCGGGCCAGGTCTCGGAGTTCCAGATCTGGAACACGTGAGCTGAGCCACCCCACGGTGCCGCCGCATGTCCCGCACGTGGCGGCACCGTGGAATCTCGTGCTGCAGGCCGAGCTGCCGTGGCCAGCCCGCTGCGGGTGCTGGAGGAGTGGCCCAACAGGCCCGCAGCCTGATGTGTTGCGTTCCTTGTACTGGTCGGCATCGTGGGAGACCGGCCGCCCGCCGGCGCTGCCGCGCTTCCTGTGGTCCGCGGCCTGGTCGGCTTCCTCCGGCATCACCGCCTTGTCTGGCGTTTGCGCAGATAGGCACCATTGGCCCGGGAGGATGTCTTATCGGCGGCGGCCGCGTCCGGCCGGGTACGTGGAGGCCGACCGGCCCACGCACCGTGACCTTCTCCAGCACCGCGACGAACCGAGGGATGTCGGCGGCCTGCCCGGCAGGCAGCACGATCGCCAGCGGGCGGCAGCGGCGGTCCGCCGCCATGTGGACCATTGGGGAGTGTATTCCCGGGGGCCTTACCGGCCGTGCCGCCGGCCAGGGGCCACGGGCTGTCCGCTGTTCGGGCGAGATGTTCATCTCAAAATAGTGATATTAGGGGCCTGAGTAGGTGTCAGGGCGGTAACCGGGCCGCTGCCGTGCCGATGATCATAGTTCCTGGGGTCGCGCCGGGCGCTGGGCCTGTCGGTCTGCATGCATGCTCGAGCGCCCTGCGGCTCTGGGGCTGCTGGTCAGCAAGCCGTTCAGGCTCGGAAGGAGCTCGGTAATGCCACGTATTGCCAAAGCAGTTGTCGTGACCGTTGCCACAGGCGGAGCCTTGGCAGGTACCGCGGGTGCAGCCTCGGCCGATGCCACTGCCAACGGGACTGCCACCAACTCGCCGGGCGCGCTGTCCGGAAACGTCATTCAGGTGCCGGTCCATATCCCGCTCAATCTGTGCGGCAAACACTGTCAGCGTTATCGGCGTGTTCAACCCCGCCTTCGGCAACACCTGCACCAGCCAGTGACTCCGCGACCGGCTCGGTCACGAGCTGGTGCCAAGTGCCCGCAACGCTCGGCACCAGCTGCCAAGGGCCGGTGACTGACAGGCGACCAGGTGAACAGTCAGTCCATGCTCATGGTCGTCCCCGATTGCAGCGCTCCTGCGAGAACCATCCCGCAGGGCCAGAAAGAACGGAACTGATGCGATGAGACAAATCGCGAAGAAGGCCGTGATCACGATGGCCGCAACGGGCAGCGCTCTCGCTGCTGTCGCCGGCTACGCCGTCGCAGACTCCGGCGCGCAAGGAACCGCCACCAACTCGCGGGGCGCGCTGTCCGGAAACGTCATTCAGGTACCGGTCCATATCCCGCTCAATCTGTGCGGCAACACCGTCACCGTTATCGGCGTTTTCAACCCCGCCTTCGGCAACACCTGCGCGAACAGAACCCCGACGGGCACACCGACGCCGACGCCGACGCCGACGCCAACGGTGACAGAGACGGTGACAGCGACACCGACGGGCACACCGACGCCGACGCCGACGTGCCCCTGTCACCCGCGGCACCACAAACCGCCACAGCACCGCAAGCACTGCCCCCCGCGGCGCCACTGGACCTAGGACCGGTTCGGAGTCGTGATCAGGTGGCGGGGCGGAGGCTGCGCATCCAGTTGTTCGATCCGCGCAGCTGAAGCCCCGCCATGTAGCCGTCGGACGTCTCGTCGTAACGCGCGACCAGGCCTCACCACGCCCGGAGGGTGCGAGACCATCACGCGAGCCGCCACCCGGGTACGCCCCCGCGTGTCCCAGCCCCCGATCTGCGCAGCTCGATGTTTTCATCGTGTTGTACGGCCTCGCCTCTATCCAGACCGCATGAGGCGGGGCCGGCATCGGGTGGCATCTATCAGCCGGGACAGCCGTCCGAACGCGATGAAGCCCCCTTGACGTGGCCTGACAGGGGCTTCATCGCGGACTGCGCAGCGTTTTCCGCTCCGAGTGCGTCACCCAACGCGTCCTGTCACCCGCAGGGCGTGGGTGCGCCCCATAATCGATTTCGCGTTCGTACGCCTCTCGCTGGCTGCGCATCGAGATGTACTCCCCGGCGGCCATCCGCGGGCCTGGCACCGCGTTGCAGGCGCGTCATCTCCGTGTGTTCCGGGGCGTTTGTGCCGGCCGAGACCGGTGTGCTGGACGGCCGGCGGGCCGCCACGCACCGGGAACTGGCCCGGGAGCTGGAAACGGCCTATCCGAAGGTCCAGGTCGAGGCCGACCCGTTGTTCGTCACAGACGGCAACGTCTCAACCTCCGCCGGCGTCACCTCAGGCATCGACCTGACACTCGCGCTGGTCGAAAAGGACCACGGAGCTGACAAGGCGCGCAGCGTGGCACGACAGCTCGTCGTTTTCATGGCCCGCCCCGGGGGGGCAGTCCCAGCTCAGCGCTCGTCTGAGCCCGCGCCAGGCGAAGCACCCGCAGTACGGGCAGGTGATGGATGCCATGGCAGCCGATCCCCGTGCCCCCCAGAGCCTGGATGCCATGGCCCGCCGTGCCGGCTTCAGCACACGGCACTTCAGCAGGCTCTTTCGCCGGGAACTCGGCACGACAAGGATCACGTCCGCTCTCGGATGCGTTCAATTCTTGCGGGTCTTGACCTCCTCGGTCAGCTGAGGCACGGCCTCGAAGAGGTCACCCACCACGCCGTAGTCGACGAGGTCGAAGATCGGGGCCTCCGGGTCCTTGTTGACCGCCACGATCGTCTTGGAGGTCTGCATGCCCGCCCGGTGCTGAATCGCACCCGAGACACCACAGGCCACATACAGTTGCGGCGAGACCGTCTTACCCGTCTGCCCCACCTGGTTGCTGTGCGGATACCAGCCAGCGTCCACCGCGGCGCGCGAGGCACCCACCGCCGCGCCGAGCGAATCCGCCAGCCTCTCGATGACGGAGAAGTTCTCCGCACCGCCGACACCACGCCCACCGGAGACCACGATCGCGGCCTCGGTCAACTCCGGACGCCCGGTCGACTCACGCGGACTGCGGGACACCACCCTCGCGCCCCTCGCCGCATCGCCGAAGGCCACCGTCAGCGGCTCGACGGCCCCGGCGGCCGGCGCCTGCTCCGGGGTCGCCGAGTTTGGCTTGACCGTGATCACCGGAGTGCCCTTGGTGACACGGGACTTGGTGGTGAACGATGCAGCGAAGACGGATTGGGTCGCGACGGGGCCGTCAACACCGGCCTCCAGGTCCACGGCATCGGTGATAATGCCGGACCCCAGGCGCACCGCCAGGCGGGCGGCAATCTCCTTACCCTCACCGGAGGACGGGACCAAAACCGCCACCGGGTTCATGGCCTTGGCCGCCGCCTCCAGCGCGTCCACCTTCGGCACCACCAGGTACTCGGCGAACTCCGGCGCCTCCGCGGCGAGCACTCGGGCCGCGCCGTGCTCGGCCAGCACCAAGGCAGCCACCTCGGCACCCGGGCCGAGGTGCACGGCGACCGGCTCACCGATCCGCCGGGCCAAGGTCAGTAGTTCAAGGGTCGGCTTGCGGACGGCACCGTCCACCTGGTCGACGTAGACGAGGACTGCACCCATGGGATTGCTCTCCTGCGAATAAAGGCGTGTGAAGGGGGTTGGTCAGGGCGGCGGAAGGAGTGCGCGGTTCAGATGAACTTGCTCTCCGCAAGAAAGGCGGCCAGTTGCTTGCCGCCCTCGCCCTCGTCCTTGACGATCGTTCCAGCACTCCGCGCCGGGCGCTCGGCAGCCTCCTCTACCGCCGTCCGGGCACCGGCCAGACCCACCTCGCCCGCGTCGATACCCAGATCCGACAGCTCCAGCGACTCCACCGGCTTCTTCTTGGCCGCCATGATCCCCTTGAAGGAGGGATAACGCGCCTCACCCGACTGGTCGGTGACCGAGACCACCGCGGGCAGCTGCGCCTCCACCCGTTCGGACGCCGTGTCCCCGTCCCAGCGGCCGAGCACGTTCCCCCCGGCGACCGCCACCTCGGACAGCAGCGTGACCTGCGGGACACCCAGCCGCTCGGCCAGGATCGCCGGGAGCACGCCCATGGTGCCGTCGGTCGAGGCCATGCCACACACCACCAGGTCGTACCCGGTCCGCTCGATGGCCCTGGCCAGCACCAGCGAGGTGCCCATCACGTCACTGCCGTGCAGCGCGTCGTCCTCCACATGCACGGCCTTGTCCGCACCCATCGACAGCGCCTTGCGCAGCGCGTCCCTAGCGTCCTCCGGCCCCATGGTCAACACCGTGACCTCCGCGTCGTCAGCCGCCTCCGCGATCTGCAGCGCCTGCTCCACCGCGTACTCGTCCAGCTCGGACAGCAGGCCGTCCACCGCATCACGGGCAGTGGTCAGGTCCTCCGCGAAGTGACGGTCACCCGTGGCATCGGGCACGTACTTCACGCAGACAACGATCCTCAAGCTCACAGCGTGTCTCCTCGTCAACCCACGCGACCTCAGGCACCTCGGAAGGCGCTCTTCGAAGCCCTACTGGGACTCAACCTGTCATTCCTTTGCGCCGGAGGGCCCGGCCGGGTTCAGATGTTGCGCCGGTACTGTCCGCCGACTTCGAAGAACGCCTCGGTGATCTGCTGCAGGGTGCAGACCCGGGCGGCGTCCATCAGGACGGCGAAGACGTTCTCGCCGCCGGAGGCGGCGCGCTTGAGGTCGGCGAGGGCGGCGTGGGCCTGGTCGCGGTGGCGGGCCTGGAAGTCGCGGACGCGCGTGAGCTGGGACTGCTTCTCGGCCTCGGTGGCCCGGGCTAGTTCGATCACCGTGGTGGCCTGGTCGGCGTCGGCTCGGGGGTTGCGGAAGGTGTTGACGCCGACGATGGGCAGAGTGCCGTCGTGCTTGCGCTGCTCGTAGAGCATGGACTCGTCCTGGATGCGGCCGCGCTGGTAGCCGGTCTCCATGGCGCCGAGCACGCCGCCGCGCTCCGTGATCCGCTCGAACTCGGCCAGGACGGCTTCCTCGACCAGGTCGGTGAGCTCGTCGATGATGAACGAGCCCTGGAGGGGGTTCTCGTTCATCGCCAGCCCCCACTCCCGGTTGATGATCAGCTGGATGGCCAGCGCCCTGCGCACCGAATCCTCGGTGGGGGTGGTGATCGCCTCGTCGTAGGCGTTGGTGTGCAGGGAGTTGCAGTTGTCGTAGATGGCTATGAGGGCCTGCAGAGTGGTGCGGATGTCGTTGAAGTCCATCTCTTGGGCGTGCAGGGATCGGCCGGAGGTCTGGATGTGGTACTTCAGCTTCTGGCTGCGCTCGTTCGCCCCGTACCGGTCGCGCATGGCAATGGCCCAGATGCGGCGCGCGACACGGCCGAGCACCGAGTACTCGGGGTCCATGCCGTTGGAGAAGAAGAAGGACAGGTTGGGCGCGAAGTCATCGACCTTCATGCCGCGGGCGAGGTAGGCCTCGACGTAGGTGAAGCCGTTGGCGAGAGTGAAGGCGAGCTGACTGATGGGGTTCGCTCCTGCCTCGGCGATGTGGTAGCCGGAGATGGACACCGAGTAGAAGTTGCGGACCTCGTTCTGGATGAACCACTCCTGAATGTCGGCCATCATCCGCAGGCTGAACTCGGTGGAGAACAGGCAGGTGTTCTGGCCCTGGTCCTCCTTGAGGATGTCCGCCTGCACGGTGCCACGCACCGTACGCAGCGTCCTGGCGCGAATCGCGGCCGCCTCCTCGGGCGTCGGCCCACGGCCGTGCTCGGCGAGGAAGGCGTCCAGCTGCTGGTCAATGGCGGTATTGAGGAAGAAGGCCAGGATCGTCGGGGCCGGACCGTTGATCGTCATGGACACCGAGGTGGTCGGGGCGACCAGGTCGAACCCGGCGTACAGCTCCTTCATGTCCTCCAACGTGGCCACCGACACCCCCGAGGTGCCGACTTTGCCGTAGATGTCCGGGCGTTCGTCAGGGTCGCGGCCGTAGAGGGTGACGGAGTCGAACGCAGTGGACAGCCGGGCGGCCTGGCTGTCCTTCGACAGGTAGTGGAAGCGCCGGTTGGTGCGCTGCGGATCGCCCTCGCCGGCGAACATCCGCGCCGGATCCTCACCCTCCCGCTTGAACGGGAACACCCCCGCGGTGAACGGGAAGTGACCGGGCAGGTTCTCCGCCCGCAGGAACCGCAGCAGCTCGCCGTGGTCGGTGAAGCGGGGCAGCGCTACCCGCGGGATCCGGTTCCCGGACAGCGACTCGCGCGTCAGAGCGGTACGCAGCTCACGGTCCCGGACGGTGACCACCAACTCGTCGCTCGAATAGGCACGCACGGTGGCCGGCCACTCCTCCAGCAGGTGATGAGCCTGGGGGGCCAGGCGGTCGCGGGCCTGGTCGAGCAGCCGCTCGACATCGGCAGTGGCGGCCCCGGCACCGGCCAGCTCCTCGCGGACGGCGATCAGCCGCTGGACGCGGCGGGCCTGCTCGGCCTGCTCGGCGGTGGTGGCGTGGTAACGGCGCACCGTCTCGGCGATCTCGGCCAGGTAGCGCACCCGGGAGGACAGCACGATCTGGGTCACACCGCTGGAGTGCCGCACCGGCACCTCAGGCAGCGTCCCGGCCTGCACCGGCAAGCCACGCTCTGCCAGGAGACCCCGCAAGTGCTGGTACAAAGCCGTCGCGCCGTCGTCGTTGAAGGTCGCCGCGCTGGTGCCGAAGACCGGCATCTCTTCCGGACGCGAGCCGAACGCCCCTCGATTGCGCACCAGCTGCCGGCCCACGTCCCGCAACGCATCCTGGGCGCCTCGCCGTTCGAACTTGTTGATCGCCACCACGTCGGCGAAGTCGAGCATGTCGATCTTCTCCAACTGCGAGGCCGCCCCGAACTCCGGCGTCATCACATACAGCGAGACATCTACATACGGCACGATGGCCGCATCCCCCTGCCCGATACCCGGGGTCTCCACGATCACCAGGTCGTAGCCGGCCGCCTCACAGGCTGCGATCACATCCGCCAGACCCTCGGGAACCTCCCGACCACCGCGCGTGGCCAGCGAACGGAAGAAGATCCGGTCCCCGTCCAGGCAGTTCATCCGTATCCGGTCCCCCAGCAGCGCGCCGCCGCCGCGCCGCCGGGTCGGATCCACCGCCAGGACCGCAACCTTCAGCTTGTCCTGCTGATCCACACGCAACCGGCGCACCAGCTCATCGGTCAGCGACGATTTCCCCGACCCACCAGTGCCGGTAATACCGAGCACCGGCACCGCACGCGCCGCCGCCGCCTCGCGCACCACGGCCACGTTCCCCTCCGGCACCACACCGGTCTCCAGGCCGGTGATCAGCCGCGCCAGCGCCGGCCTCTCCCCCGCCAGCACGGCCGACACATCAGCCGGCGCCTGCTGCCACAACGCGACATCACACGCCTCGATCATCGAGTTGATCATCCCGGCCAGGCCGAGACGCTGACCGTCCTCCGGGGAGAAGATCCGCACCCCGCAACGGGCCAGCCGCTCGATCTCCTCAGCCACGATGACGCCACCACCGCCACCGAACACACGCACATGCCCCGCGCCACGCTCGCGCAGCAGCTCCACCAGGTACTCGAAATACTCCACGTGACCGCCCTGGTAGGAGGACACCGCCACGCCCTGGACATCCTCCTCCAACGCTGCCGTGACCACCTCATCAACCGAGCGGTTGTGCCCCAGATGCACCACCTCAGCACCCTGCGCCTGCAGGATCCGCCGCATGATGTTGATGGCAGCGTCGTGCCCATCGAACAGCGAAGAGGCAGTGACGAACCGCACTGGGTGCTTCGACCGATACAACGGCTCATCAGAGACGGCAGCGGACACGGTGTCCTCCAAACAGCCCCTGCCGCGACGGCAGTAGGCGCATCCAGCTCCTGGAAACCACAACGGACCGTGGCCCCCACACCAAGACAGTGAGCAACACGTCGCGGGACCACACGAGCGGCCATCCGCCACCGGCGTGACCAGGTAGTGACCGTACGTTGATTTACTAGGAAGCCCTAGTAAATCTGAGACGCATGCCTTGCACAAGCCCCGTCCACGCGGACATGGCGCAGATCACTTCGTTCGCGGTGTTACCGGAGTTGATGCATTGACTGCTGAGGCGTCTACGATGCCAGCATGTTGATGCGCCGTTGGGTTGCGCTCGTTTCCTGTGGACTTCTCTGCCTGCTGGCCGGCTGTTCGGCTTCGTCGAGCACGGTGAGCAGCCTGCCCGATGGTTCCTCGCTGCTCCACCAGGCGGCCGGCGCCACTCGCCAGATGAACAGCGCGCACTTCACCGTGAAGGTGAACGGGACAGTGCCCGGCCTGCCGCTGACCGCTGCGGACGGCGATCTGACCAGGGACGGCAAGGCGAAGGGCACCGCCACCGTCGATGAGTTCGGGCAGCCCCTGCAGATCGAGTTCGTGTTGGTCGACAAAGCGCTCTATCTCGAGGGGCCGACCGGCGGTTTCCGTCCGGTGCCGGGTGGCACCGGGCTTTACGATCCGACGGCGATCCTGAACCCGAACACCGGCGCTGCCCGGGTCCTCTCGGGCATCACCGGTGCCCGGACCCAGGGGAAGGAGACAATCAACGGGATCGCTGCCTACCGGGTCACGGGAGAGGCAGGCAAGGGTGTGGTGGCGGGCCTCGTGCCAGGGGTCGACTCCAGTGTTGAAGTGACGGTTTGGGTACGCGCGGACAGTACGCACCAACTGGTACGGGCTTTGATACAGCTCCCGTCGGACAAGCAGGGCGCCCACTCGTCCTCGGTGGACATAACTCTGTCCAATGCGAACAAGCCGGTCACCATCGCCGCACCAGCTCTACGATGACTTCACCATCCCAAGAAACGCTCACCACTGGCGAGCTGACGGTCCCCGGCCGCGGTCGACGGCTCGCGATCGGCGCCGGTGGGCTGGCCGTGCTGCTGGGTGCCCTGGATACCTATGTGGTCACCAGCCTGCTCAGGCAGATCGTCGAGGCGCTTCAGGTTCCGTTGAACAGGCTGGACCAGGTCACCCCGGTGGTCACCGGGTATCTGCTCGGTTACGTCGCTGCGATGCCCCTATTGGGCGGAGCCTCCGATCGGTTCGGCCGCAAAGTGGTGTTGCAGACGTGCCTCGTCGGATTCGTGGCCGGTTCCGCCATCACCGCGCTGGCTCACGACATCCCAACGTTGGTGGGCGGCCGGGCCCTGCAAGGCATCGCCGGCGGCGCTCTGCTGCCGGTGACTCTGGCACTGGCCGGCGACCTGTGGAGCGAACGCCGCCGGCGCTCTACCGTGCTGGGATTCCTGGGCGCGGCTCAGGAGCTCGGCAGCGTGCTGGGCCCCCTGTACGGGATCGGGCTTTCGGCGCTCGCGGGATGGCGCGCAGTGTTCTGGGTCAACGTGCCGTTGGCCGTGCTCGCCGCGGTCGCCGTGCAGGTCGGCGTGCCGCGGCATGACCGGGCGCGCGATGAGGCCCCCAAGGTCGATGTGGCCGGAGGCGCTCTGCTGGCGGCCGCGCTCGGCCTGGCTGTGGCCGGGCTGTACAACCCGGATCCGCGGCACGCCGTGCTGCCCCCGTGGGGCGTGCCGATGCTGCTGGCCGCCGTAACCGCCTTGGCCCTGTTCTTCGTCTGGGAGTCCCGAGCTCGAACCAAGCTGCTCGATCCGGCAGGTGTGCACATGAGTCAGCTGATGGCGGCCTTGGGCACCAGCGTCACGGCCGGCGCGGCGCTCATGGTCACCCTGGTGGACGTGGACCTGTTCTCGCAGACCCTGTTGGGGCGCGACGATGCCGGCAGCGTCGGGCTGTTGCTCCGATTCCTGGTGGCGTTGCCGATCGGCGCACTACTCGGCGGCATCCTTGCCGGGCGGCTCGGTGAGCGTGGGGTGGCGGCTGCGGGCATGCTCATAGCCGGATCGGGCTACCTGCTCATGTCGCACTGGTCGCTTCACGTGTTGACAGCCCGATATTCGGTTGGCTCGGTATCAGTGCCGAAGCTCGACACCGACCTGGCCATCGCCGGCCTCGGTCTCGGCCTGGTGATCGCCCCACTGTCCGCCACGGCACTGCGGGTGACACCCGCGGCCAAGCACGGCATCGCCTCGGCCGGGGTGGTGGTGGCGCGGATGATCGGCATGCTTCTCGGCATTGCCGCACTGTCGGCATGGGGACTGCATCGGTTCCACAGCCTCACCGCCCACCTCGTACTTCCGTTTCCCATCGGCCGGCAACTGGGGGAGGCAGCACGCGAGCTGGCGGAGTACCGACAAGCCGTCTTCACCGCGCTCCTGACCGAATACCGAGAAATCTTCCTGATCACCTCAGTGGTCTGCCTGGCCGGCTCCCTCATGTCACTGGCCATCGGCACGCGTCGACGATGAAGTACCCTGCGGGCCGGGGTTGGGTCAGCCGTTGCCGTCGGCGACGGTCACTCGGACTCCTTCGCAGATCTCGGTCAGTACGAGCTGGCACGACAACCGTGAATTCTCCTGCAGCCCATCGGCGAACTCCAGCAGCTCCCGCTCCTCGTGCGTGGGCTCGTCGAAACAGGCGAGACTGTCCGGATCCACATAGACGTGGCACGTCGCACAGGAGCAGCTTCCGCCGCATTCGGCAACGATTCCTGGAAGGTTGTTACGGACCGAACCGTCCATCACCGTCTGCCCGCACGGCACATCCACTTCCTTTTGGGAACCGTCCGGAAACACGTAGGTGATCTTGGGCATGGCACTTCCTCGGTAAAAAGCAACTGATATCGCGGACTGGTTCTTCGGCCGGCCGGACGGCGGCACAAGTCGCTGGCTGAGTTCCAGCGATCAGACCGTAGGCGTCCTGGGCCGTTCGATCAGGCTAGGAAAGGCGCGAACTGAAGGACATCCCCCGTTAGGAGGACTTTCCTCTCTCCCTTGGCTTATGTGCCCCCCCGACATGGCCAGGCGAAACGTGCCGCGGACGCGCCGGTTGGGACTTCGTATCGGGTTGATATCCGTCGTGGTGAGCAATGGTCCCATTGGGGAGAGACATACACCCCTGGCGGGCGATGAGCCCGCCACACGCGGCCCAATAGCCTTCAGCCACCTGGCAGATAGCCGTAAACGACTGCACTTCCCGCCGACTGACCCCGGCCGAGTCGAGCGGTGACACACAACTGCTTCGCGTCTGGCACTTCGCCCCTGCACGGAGCCTGGTTCCGCACAAGCGAATCTCTCACTGACGCGACATCTCCAAGGGAAGGACGGTTTCATCGTGTGTGCGAAGCACAGATGTGACGACAACCACCGGCGTTGGCTGAACTCCTGGCAGTGGAACGGATTTCCGATGCGTCGCACGATGTATCCTGCGGTCGCTTTGGCCAGCGCGCTGGCCTTGTCCGGAGCCGAGCCGATATCGCTGACCGAGCCCGCGGCCCATGCGAACCCGCCCGGTCAGACAGCGATCTCCCCCGGTTCCACCACGTCGGCTGTTGACTCGCCCTCCGACCCGATGCGCACGGTGCGTCTCTCCGCGAACAGTCCGCAGTTCGGCATCCCGGCGACGGTACTGGACTCCTACCGGCGTTCCGCGATGGCGATGGCCACCAGCGACCCGAGCTGCCACCTGAGCTGGACGTTGCTCGCGGGCATCGGAAAGGTGGAGTCCGACCACGCTGAGAACGGTGACGTGAGCTCCAACGGCGATGTACTGCGTCCGATTCTGGGGCCCGCCCTGAATGGATCGCAGGCCACGGCCGCGGTGCCGAACACCGTCGGCCCGCAGTGGGACCAGAGCGGGGCGTGGGCGCGCGCCGTGGGACCGATGCAGTTCCTGCCGTCCACCTGGCAGCGTTGGGGCGCGGACGGCAACGGGGACGGTACGGCCAACCCCGAGAACGTCTACGACGCGTCCCTCGCGGCGGCACGCTATCTGTGCTCCGGGGGCGGCGACCTGAGTACGCCGACCGGGCAGTACAACGCCATCTTCTCCTACAACCACTCCGCGCAGTACGTGGAGACCGTGGAGCAGTGGATGCGGGTGTACCAGAACGGCGGTGTCCCCGTGCCCGACCAGCCTGGTGCAGCTGAATTCACCTGGTTCACTCCGCCGTCGAGCACTGGCCAGTCGGAAACCGTCCGACCGTCCTCCGACGCCTCGACGACCAGCCGACCGAGCCACTCGGCGCCCCGGCCGGCCTCGCCCTCGCCCTCGCCCTCGCCAGTGTCCCGCCAGCCGCGGCCTGCTCCCACGCCGCCCACGCCCATCGTGCCTGTGATCGGTCCGGTCGTCAGCACAGTCGGTCAGGTGGTGCTCCCGGTGACGAAGCCGTTGGCATCCGTCTCCGCGGTCCTCGCTCCGGTCAACTCGCTGCAGGGGGCCCTCCCGTCTCTGCTTCCCTGAAATTCCCCGGGTTCCTGAAGGGGCCTGCGGCGGTCGGGATTACCTGACCGGTGCGGATCAGGTGGTGGGGGCGGTGGAAAAAACCCACCACCACCTCACGCTTTCCCACGCCGGAGTGGCCAGGCACACGGCCGCGTGCAGCATGACGCGGTCACGTGGTCCGCGCCCTCCGGCTCCGGTTCCGGATGCTTACCGAGATCGGAGTCAAAGGGCGCGGACCACGTGACCGCATGCTCCCGAGGCTGAGCGGGCGGCACTGCCTACCGTCGTTAAACCCCGGGGCTCTGGCCCCTGGCCACCAGATCCAAAGCAACATCCGCGATCATGTCCTCCTGCCCGCCGACCATCTTGCGGCGGCCGACCTCGACCAGGACGCTGCGGGTGTCCAGGCCGTAGCGCTCGGCGGCGGCCTCGGCGTGGCGCAAGAAACTCGAGTACACGCCCGCATAGCCGAGGGTGAGGGTCTCGCGGTCCACCCGCACCTCGCGGTCCTGAAGTGGGCGGACGAGGTCGTCGGCGGCGTCCATGAGGGAAAACAGATCGCAGCCGTGCTTCCAGCCCATCAGGTCCGCGACCGCGATGAACGCCTCCAGCGGGCAGTTCCCGGCCCCCGCGCCCTGTCCGGCGAGGGAGGCGTCCACCCGGGTGACGCCGTTCTCCACAGCGACCACGGTGTTGGCCACGCCGAGGGCGAGGTTGTGGTGTGCGTGGATCCCGAGTTCGGTGGCCGGATCAAGGACGTCGCGGTACGCACGGAGGCGGTCACGGACGCCGTCCATGGTCAGCCGGCCGCCGGAGTCGGTGACGTAGACGCAGTTGGCGCCGTAGGACTCCATCAGCCTGGCCTGACGGGCCAGTTCTGTGGGCTCGGCCATGTGGGACATCATCAGGAACCCGGCGACGTCCATGCCCAACTCGCGGGCGGCGGCGATGTGCTGGGCCGAGATGTCGGCCTCGGTGCAGTGGGTGGCGATGCGTACGGACTGGATGCCAAGGGCGTTCGCCCGCTTCAGGTCGTGCAGGGTGCCGATGCCCGGCAGCAGCAGCGTGGTGGGGACGGCGTGGCGAGTGACGTCGACGACGGCCTCGATCCACTCCCAGTCGGTGTGGGCGCCCACGCCGTAGGTGATGCTGGAGCCGGCCAGGCCGTCGCCGTGGGCGATCTCGATCGCGTTCACGCCTGCGGCGTCCAGAGCGGCGGCGATGGTGCAGGCCTGCTCGACGGTGTAGCGGTGGCGGACGGCGTGCATGCCGTCCCGGAGGGTGACGTCCTGGACGTACAACGTCGGTGTGCTGGAGGTTTGCGGGGTCATCGGGCTGCCACCTCACGGGACGAGCGGTGTGCGGCCATGCGCTCCGCCGTGCGCAGCGCGGCCGAGGTCATGATGTCGAGGTTGCCGGCGTAGGCGGGCAGGTAGTGAGCGGCGCCCTCCACCTCCAGGAACACCGACACCTTCAGGGCCGGGCCGCTACCGGCACCGGCGGGCAGAAGACTCCGTAGCGGGTCGTCGGCGGCGACATCGTCGAACTGCACCTGCTGCTTGAGGCGGTAGCCGGGCACATAGCCGCGAACGGCGTCGGCCATCTGTTCGATCGAGGCCCGCACGGCCTTCCGGTCGCAGTCGGAGACCAGGCAGTACACGGTGTCCCGCATGATCAGCGGGGGCTCGGCGGGGTTGAGGATGATGACCGCCTTGCCGCGTGCGGCGCCGCCGACCCTCTCGATAGCCGAGGCGGTGGTCTCGGTGAACTCGTCGATGTTCGCACGGGTGCCCGGGCCGGCGGAGCGGGAGGCGATGGAGGCGACGATCTCCCCGTAGTGCACCGGGGTGACGGCCGAGACCGCGGCGACGATCGGGATGGTGGCCTGGCCGCCGCAGGTGACCATGTTGACGTTCGCGGCGTCCAGGTGGGCGTATCCGTTGACTGGGGGTACCACATACGGGCCGATGGCCGCCGGGGTGAGGTCGACGAGGGTGCGGCCCAGGGGGCGCAGCACCTCCTCATGGCGCTGGTGGGCGCCGGCCGAGGTGGCATCGAAGACGATTTCGACATCGGCGAACTCGTCCATCTCCACGAGGCCGTCAACGCCCTGGTGGGTGGTGGCCACCTTCAGACGCTGGGCTCGGGCCAGCCCCTCCGAGGCGGGGTCGATCCCGGCCAACGCCACCACGTCCAGGCTCTCGGAGAGCCGCAGAATCTTGATCACGAGGTCGGTGCCGATGTTGCCCGAGCCGATGACGGCGACCTTCGTGCGGCCACGGGTCACTGCGCTGCTCACTTCTCGTCTCCCTGTGCCGGGGTTGCGGGGTCGTGCGGGGCGAAGCCGACCCGCACGGAGCCGAGACCGGAGATCCGGGCCTCGAAGGTGTCACCGGGCGAGGCTGCCTCCATCGGGCCCAGCGCTCCGGTCAGCACGATGTCGCCGGCGCGCAAGGGGTTCCCCATGGCGGCGAGCGTCGAGGCGAGCCAGACCGTGGCGTTGAGCGGGCCGCCCAGACAGTCGCTGCCTGAGCCCTCGGAGACCTTCTCGCCGCCCCTCGTGAGAGTCATCCGTACCGAGCGCAGGTCGACGGAGGTGAGCGGCACAGGGGTGCCACCCAGGACGAACAGGCCTGATGACGCGTTGTCGGCGACGGTGTCGACGATGCTGATGTCCCAGTCGGCGATCCGGCTGTCCACGATCTCCAGGGCGGGCAGCGCGAAGTCGACGGCCCGCAGCACATCTGCCACCGTCGTTTCGGCGTGCGGCAGGTCGGCGGCCAGGACCAGGGCGACCTCGGCCTCGACCTTGGGCTGGAGCAACCGGCCGGCGGGGATCACGCCGCCGTTGGGCACCGCCATGTCGGACAGCAGGGCACCGTAGTCCGGCTGGTCGACACCGAGTTGACGCTGAACGGCCGGCGAGGTGAGGCCGATCTTGCGACCGACGACGCGACGGCCCTGGGCGAGCCGGCGTTGGACGTTGACCTGCTGCACGGCATAGGCCGCCGCGATGTCGCCGTCGTCGAGTTGGTCGCGGACCGGAGGGCAGGGGGTGCCGGCCCGTTCGGCCTGGGCGAGGACGTCGGCCACCTTGCGTAGCGCTTCGGGGAGCGACGGAGTGTTCATCGCCACCACCGCCGGCAGGCTCGGGGCAGCAGAGCATAGGAAGCGGACATGTCGGAACCTCCGGAACAACAGATGGCGGGCTGGGTGGAATCCGTCGGCTGTGCCCAAGGCTCTGCCAACGCCTGCAGTACGGATGGGCCGCCGGTCGGCGTGCCCGTGGCCCGCTACGACCGGGGTCAAGGCACCGTTGGGGTACGGGCGACCAGCTGTCGCAGCGGCACGCTCTCGTCCGCGAGGCGACCGGGATCGATGTCGATCGCCCGCTCCATCAGCCGACGGCCCATCATGAACTCACCAGGCGAGTTGACCGCCTCAACCGCCCGGATCCGGGCGCCTTTCAGGTGGAACACCGCGAACTTGGGTGCCGACGGGTCGCCGCGAACCACGGTGCGCTCGGCGTCGTCCAGCAGTCCGGCGATCTGCAGCTTCAGGTCGAACTGATCCGACCAGAACCACGGGATCTCCGGGCGCGGCTCCGGCGCGCCGAGGATCGCGGCGACCGCGCGCCGGGCCTGTTCCAGCGCGCTCGGGATGCTCTCGAGGCGGAAGGAACCGTCGCGATAGTGCAGCGGACGTCGTGTCACGTCGCCGATCGCGTAGATGGACGGCACACTGGTACGCGCGTTGGGGTCCACGAGCACGCCGTTGTCGCACCGTAGGCCCGCGGCGACCGCCAGTTCGTCACGCGGCACCGCGCCGACCCCGACGAGTACCGCGTCGCAGGGGATCGCCTCGCCGTCGGACAACCGGACCACCACCACCCGGCCGGCCGCGTCGCCCTCGAACGCGGCGATGTGGACGGAGTGTCGCACACTGACGCCCTGGGCGCTGTGATGGCGCGTCAGGAATTCCGAGAGAGTCGGGCTGGCAACTCTTGCCAGAATGCGGGACTCGCGTTCCAGGACAGTTGCCTGGGCACCGCGGAGAGCCGCCGAGGCGGCGACTTCGAGGCCAATGTATCCACCACCCACTATCGCGATTCGAACACCGGGCCGCATTATGGACCGCACGGCCCGTGCGTCCGCGGCGGTGCGCAGCGTATGGATGCCCGTCAGATCATTGCCGGGTACAGGCAAAGTTCGCGCCGCCGCCCCTGTCGCGAGAATCAACTGGTCATAGTAGATCGTTTCGCCAGGATCCAGCACGACGCATCCTGCAGCGGGATCCACCGCCACGACACGCTCAGCGGTGCGTATCGTCACCCCCTGTTCCTGGTAGAAATCCTCCGGGAACAAGCTGATCTCGTCCCGCTCGACCTTGCCGATCAGGTAGTCCTTGGACAGTGGTGGGCGATCGTACGGCAACTCGGGCTCGTCCCCGATGAGGACGACCTGACCGTCGTAGCCGCTCTGCCGCAGCAGCGCAGCCGCATTCGCACCCCCGTGGCCGGCGCCCACGATCACTACGCGGCGCTGTTCCTCCGATCTCGTCACGCAACCGATCTTTTCGCAGTCTCCCCTCCCGGGGCATCTTCCCGCGAGGGGATGTCGCTCCCTCTTTATGGGTATACCCAGGTGGCTGCCAGCGCGGTCTCGGCTCAGCGGCCGCAGCTATCCGGACGGCTCGGATGCCGTGACCACACAGCCCACACTCAAAGCACACAACAACATCACTGAACACAAGGCGGCCAATCAGTTACGACATCTTGACTCTCAGCTATACGGGTTCCCACAATGTGCAAGCCTCCAACACCGAGTCTCGCGACGGCCGCCACTCAACGAGAATGGGCAATATGCATGCCTGACTTCACCACCTCCATCGCCTCGATCGGTGGGACGGGAGTCCAGAGCCGGTTCCGAACGCCAGCCGACGTGGCTGACGAGAGCAAACGTGTTCGCCAGCTTCTCGCCACCGTGAATTCCCTGCTCGGGATGCCAGACGTGCCATCCGAGAGCGACCTCGACTTTCAGCGTTGCCAAGCGCTCCTGGCGGCCGCCGAGGAGGCGGTGACGCACCGTCTTCGGAGTGAGCGGAACGAGGCGGCCTGGCAACGTCTCCTCGTCATACTCAACCAGCTGCACCAGAGCAGTGTCTTTCTGCGTGAGGCCGTACTGCTGGACCGAAGCGCCGCCGTCGTCACCATACGGGAGGCCCTGGAGCGGCTGCGCTCGGTGACCACCGTCGAGCAGCTCGCGCAACGCCTGCCAGGCGAGATAGGTCGGCTCGGATTCCGCCGCTCCCTCGTGTCCCGGGTCACCGACGGTGTCTGGGTCGCGCGGTACGCGTTCGTCGACCGGGACGACGAACTCGCCGAACTCCTCGTGCAGGCAGGCAGTGAGGAACCTTCCCGTCTCACCACACAGCTGCTGGAGACCGAACTGGTCCGCAGGCGGCGACCGATGATCGTCAGGGATCCCCAGAAGAATCCCCGAATGCACCAGAAACTGAAGGTGGCGACGAACACGCGATGTTACGTCGCGGCACCCGTCATCTCCGGCGACCACGTGATCGGCTTCCTGCATGCCGACGAGTACCTCGGCGGAAGCGCGATGGATGAGTTCAGCCGCGACCTGCTGGGCATGTTCGCCGAGGGCGTCGGACACGCCATCGAACGCACTGCGTTCTACGAGCGTCTCCAGGCGATTCGGGGGCAGCTGCACGACTACTCGCGAGGGGTCAACGACCTGATCGACGAGTTCGTCAGCGCCAACGTCGAGCTGCATTCCACCGCCAGCGAGGGCGCCGAGCCCGTCTCACCACGGCCGGCCCGCGTCCTGGATCCGGGATTCAGTGCCGCGCCGGCGGCGAGTCCGCTGACCCGCCGCGAGTTGGAAATCCTCCGGCACATGGCCTCCGGCGCGACGAACGCGCAGATCGCCAACCGGCTTGTGCTGTCCGAGGGAACCGTGAAGTCTCACGTGAAGCATATTCTGCGGAAGCTCGGCGCGGCGAACCGAGCGCAGGCCGTCGCCCACTACCACGTACTGGTACAGCAGGGGCGCTGAGTCGCTGGACTGCGTCGACGGTCCGCCGCGTTCGCTCAGGAGGACTTCAGCTCCGGGAAGTCCTCCTCGCGGAACTCGGCGGAGCTGCCGTTGCCGCCGTGGTCGTGCAAGTCGCGTTCCCTGTTCCGCAACTCCACCCGCCGGATCTTGCCGGATATCGTCTTCGGCAGGTCGGTGAATTCCAACCGGCGAACTCGCTTGTACGACGCCAGCCGCTCACGGGCGAAACGCAGGAGGGACAATGCTGTCGCCCGGTCCGGTGCGTAGCCGCGGGCCAGCACGACGTATGCCTTGGGCACCGCGAGGCGGACAGGATGGGGCGACGGCACGACGGCCGCCTCGGCCACCGCCTCGTGCTCCAGGAGCACGCTCTCCAACTCGAACGGCGAGATGCGGTAGTCGCTGGCCTTGAACACGTCGTCCGCCCTGCCCACGTAGGTGATGTATCCGTCGGCGTCACGGGAGCCGACATCTCCGGTGTGGTAGTAGCCGTCGCGCATGACATCCGCGGTGCGTTCGGCGTCGTCGGCGTACCCGACCATCAGCCCGACCGGCCTCGGGTCCAGCTTCAGGCAGATCTCGCCCTCCTCGCTGGGCTTTCCGGTGACGGGTTCGATCAGTTCGACGTCGAAACCCGGGAGCGGCCGGCCCATGGAACCGGGCTTGACCGGCTGACCGGGCGTGTTCGCGATCTGCACGGAACTCTCGGTCTGGCCGAATCCGTCCCGGATCGTCACTCCCCAGGCCTCGCGCACCTGCTCGATGACCTCGGGATTGAGCGGCTCGCCGGCGCCGACCACCTTCTTCGGTGGGGTGCGCAGTGTCCGCAGGTCGGCCTGGATCAGCATCCGCCACACTGTCGGCGGGGCGCAGAAGCTGGTGATGCGGCAGCGCTCCATGTGGTGGAGCAACCGTTCGGCGTCGAACCGCTTGTAGTTGTAGACGAAGACGGTCGCCTCGGCGTTCCACGGAGCGAAGAAGTTGCTCCATGCGTGCTTCGCCCATCCGGGCGAGGAGATGTTCAGGTGCACATCACCCGGCTCCAGCCCGATCCAGTACATGGTGGACAGATGGCCCACCGGGTAGCTCATGTGTGTGTGCTCGACGAGTTTGGGTCGGGCGGTCGTGCCGGAGGTGAAGTACAGCAGCAGGGTGTCGTCGGCGCGCGTCGTGCCGTCCGGGGTGAACTCCTCGCCGGCGGCGGCGCTGTCCGCGTAGTCCTGCCACCCGGTGACCGGCCCGCCCACCGCGATCCTGGTGTAGTCACCCGGCACCTCAGCGAACTTCCCCGTGTCGTCGGCGGTGGTCAGCACGTGGCGGACCTTGCCGCGCTCCACGCGGTCGCGCAGGTCGTCCGGCCCCAGCATCTGCGTCGCCGGAATGATCACCGTCCCCAGCTTCATCGCGGCGAGGATCGACTCCCACAACTCGACCTGGTTGCCGAGCATGAGCAGCAGCCGGTCGCCGCGGGCGACGCCGTGACTCCGCAGCCAGTTCGCGAGTTGGTTCGACCGTCGGGACAGTTGCCCGAAGGTCAATATCTGCTCCGAATCGTCGTCCTCGACAATCCACAGCGCCGGGCGATCGTGGCGCTGCCCGATCGTGTCGAACCAGTCCAGCGCCCAGTTGAACTCGGTCGGCCGCGGCCAGCGGAAACCCAGCCTGGCCTTGCCGTAGTCCTCGCGGTGCGTCAGCAGATAATCCCGTGCTGCGGCGAACGACGCCGCGCCTGCGCTACGAGCTGTCCCGCTCATGTGCCCTCTTTCGATAAGACGTGCCTCACTACCCGACGTGACGACCGGACGCGTCCGGTCCCGGTCGCTCAGCCCATGCTGCTGCCTCCATTGATACTTATCACCTGACCAGTGACGAAGGCAGCTTCCTGGCTCGCCAGATAGGCGACGGCCCCCGCGATGTCATCCACCCCGCCCGGCCGGCCCATCGGTATCAACTCCACCGCACGCTCGATGACGCACGCCAGGCGCTGGGGCAGAGCGCCGCTGGACTGTGCGTGCCGAAGCTCCGGCGTCTCGACGTAGGACGGGGCGACCGTGTTCACGGTGATACCCGACTCGGCGAACTCGCGAGCCAGGCCGCTGGTCATACCGTGGACGCCGCCCTTGGCCGCGTTGTAGATCGCGTGGTCGGTCAGCCCGTTTCGGACCGACTCCGCACCGATGTTGACGATGCGTCCGTACCGGCGTTCCACCATGTGCGGCAGTACGGCGAGGATGCACCGGAGGGTCGTCCACAGGTTGTTGTCGATCGTCGCCCGCAGCGACTCCTCGGTGTGTTCGAGGGTCGGACGAATCACACCGCCCCCGGCGTTGTTGACCAGGATGTCCACCTGCCCGAACTCGGTACAGGCAGTGCGCAACAGCTCCGACGCCGTTCCGGGCGCGGCGAGGTCGCCGACGAATCCCGCAGGCCGGTGACGGCCGACGCCCGAGAGCTCCTCGAAGGCCGCCTTGAGATCGTCCTGTGCCAGCGCGGCGACGACCACGCGGGCATCCTCACTCAGCAGCCGACGGCTGATCGCCAGGCCGATTCCGGTCGCGCCACCGGTGACAATCGCCGTACGGCCCTCCAGTCGACCGCCCATCACAGGATGATCGCCATGTCTCCGGCGGGACGCAGCGTGGTCATGTCCAGCACCACGCGCTTGGCCCGAATCCGCAGCAGCCCATCGACCACGACGAGTCGGTAGTGGTAACGGCCGACGTAGTTGGTGGCCCGGCCGTTGCGGAACCTCCAGACCGTGAACTGCGCGGTTACTGCGAGTTCGTCACCGTCCGGTGGGCTCAACCGAACGTTGCTCACCTGGTGGTTCGTTCGTGAGTGTGGATACTCCCGGTGTGCTCGCCGGCTGTTCAGCCGCTCCACGCGGGCGGACAACCGCAGCATGTTGTCGTCGACCAGCACCAGGTCGCGATCGGGGTCACCGTCCGGGTCGTCGTTGCAGGGAATCACGTAACTGGCGTCCGGGGTGAACAGAGCCAGCCACTCGTCGAGGTCCCAGTCGTCGAGGAGGGCGGCCTCGTGGAACAAGAAGTCCTCCACCTGGTCCCGGCGCAGCGTCGCCAGGTCCAGCGCCGAACCGATCGTCGCCGTCATCGCTCGTCCTCCTCCACCGTCGCGCCCACCTGCTCCTGCCACCGCCGCCAGAACGCACGCATCTGCTTCTCGTCGTTGGCCTGCGAAGCCCGGCCCATTCCCCGAGAAATGTCGTTCCACTGCACTCCCCCGCTGGAGAAGCCCTGCTGGCATGACTCCAGCGCCTCGATGTCGTCGGGGGTGGCGAAGCCTCCGGGCCCGAGGAAGGTAAGGAAGCTGTCCAGGCGTCGCTGCCGAAGCTGGGGCAGCTCGTCCCGAGGCGCCATTTCCCAGGCCGTGATGTCCATCCTGTCCGGCGCGAGCGGCATGAACGTGCGGACGGTGACCGCCATGATGTCGTTGACGACCAGGTTGGGGTAGATCAGCAGGTTGCGGTTGGTGTCGGCGATCCGCCGACCGCGCTCCTCGCCGTGCCGGGCGATGAGCTGCTGCCGCAGTCGCTCGATCTCCTTTTTGGCCTGCTCCCCGAAGAGCGGTTCCCACTTGGCCACCGGGCGGCCCCACGGCGCCTGGTACTCGATCACCGCGTGGCCGTTGCCGAGGTCCGTGGCGGAGCCGCTCACGCCGGTGCTGAGGTCCGTACCGAGCGACAGCAGGTACTTGAAGTAGGTGTCGTGGGTGGACACCGCGTGGTAGCCGTCGATGCTGTTCTCCACGAGCAGCTTCCAGTTGGCGTTGATGCAGTACTGATTGGTTCCCTTGATGATCTCCATCTCGCCGTCCGCGGCATCGATCACCAGGTCGAGGTATTCCCGTGCCCCAGCGAGGTAGGTCTCCAGGTCCACAATGTCCGCGTCAAAACTGGCGAACACGAAGCCTCGGTAGCTTGCCACCCGGGCGACGGATTTCAGCCCGAGGGTGGAGAAATCCCGTCCCGCGCCGTAGGCCTCACGGTCCGGCACCCCGATCAGGCGTCCCTCGGAGTCGAAGGTCCACGCGTGGTAGAAGCAGGAGAACACCTTCGCGTTGCCGGCGTCCTTGCGGCACACCACCGCCCCACGGTGCGTGCAGGTGTTGTGGAAGACATGCACCTGGCCGCTCTTGGCGCCGCGCACCATGAACACCGGCCGGCCACCGACCGGCCTGCGCACATAGTCACCCGGGTTGCGCACCTCGGACTCATGCCCGACATAAAGCCAGGAGTGCGCGAAAATCCGTTCCAGTTCCCGCCGGTAGATCCGGTCGGAGGTCATGGTGGAGCGATGCACACGGAATCGGCACGCCGCCGGGTCCTCGTCGACTGCGGGAACCGCGGTAGCGGCATCCGGAAGGTCATGTGCAAGAGTCATCGTTGTCTCCCATTCCTGTTCTCATCGCATGGGGCAGGCGGGCGGGGCCGCGAGGAACGAGCGCACCACGTCGCAGAACTCCGCCGACCGTTCGATCTGCGTCCAGTGACCACAGCGGGCGAACACGTGCAGATCCGCGGTGGGCAGCAGCTGCGACATGGTCCAGGCGACGTCCACCGGAACGACCTTGTCCTCCCGGCCGTGCACCAGCAGAGTTGGGGTCGTGATGCCGGTGACCTCCTCCTCGGTGATGGCCAGGTCGCTGCCGGCGTGCCGGGGGTCGAAGAACATCGCGCGGTAGGCCTCGTAGGCACCCGGGGCGACGCTCGCCTCGTACCGGGCACGGACCAGGTCGTCGGTGATGATCGACGGGTCGACGGCGAAGTAGCGGACCAGCAGGTCTCGCATGGACTCGAGGGACGGTTCGTACGCGCGGAGCGCACGCAGCCCCTCGGTGATCCGCATGCCGACCCCAGGGGCGCCCATCAGCACCATCCGGCTCACCCGCTCCGGGCGCTGCGCTGCCATGCCCAGTGCGATCCTGCCACCGAGCGAGTTGCCCACCACGGCGGCGCGCGCGATGCCGTGGGCGTCCATGAACGTCCACACGTGGTCGATCCAGGTCTGCAGCGAGTAGCGCACGTCTTGCGGGCGCTCGGTGTACCCGAAGCCGACGCTGTCCGGCGCGAGGACCCGGAAGTGCCGGGACAGCGTCGGTATGGTGAGGCGCCAGTTGGCCCAGGCCGAGACGCCGGGGCCCGAACCGTGCAGGAGCAGGACCGGTTCCCCGGTGCCGGCTTCGTGGTAGTGAGTGGCGATTCCGCCGGCGTCGACGAGGCGCCCGCCCGATTCTGCTGTGAGGGTCACCGGGGGTCCTTCCCGTTGAATACTGCGAAGCACTTGTTGGAGTTGAAAACGTCCGTGGTGACGAGCGCCGACCAGTCGAGCTTCATGTCGAGTTCGGTGACCGCGCCCAGCAGGCAGAACCAGTTCAGCATCTCGTGCTGGCCGGCGGCGACGACGTCGGTGCTGGTCAGGTGCAGCCAGGTGTCGTAGTCGTCGCTGACGAGAGCCTGATAGAGGAGCTGGTCGGCCGCGGTGTCGGGGCGCAGGTGCCAGTCCTTGTCGTTGAGGAAGGCGTGCGACCAACTCGACGACGCGACGAGGGCCACGCGCTTGTCTGTCCGGCGGAGCGCCGCAGCCACCGCCTTGCCGAGCGCGAAGCACCGAGCGGGGGACGGCCCGGCCGGGTCCAGCTGTTCGCGGGCGATCTCGGCGAAGCGAGCCAGTCCGCCCTTGCGGGCGATGGCGTGCTGGCCGTAACAGTTGACCGTGATCGGCACGATCGGGTAAGGGAACTCGGTTCCCGCATGGTCGTAGTCGAGGAACAGTTGCGTGTTCACGATGGCGTGCGGGAACGGCGCGTCCTGACGCTTGCGGTAGGAGTAGGCGATGTCGAAACCGGCGGAGAGCACGTCGTCGGCCAGTTCGCGGGCCGTCGCCGGGTCTCCGTGCAGCACGAAGGTCATATCCTCTGGGCGCCCCCAGGCATTGGGGCTTCCCCGCTTGTTCATCAGCTCGAACGGCTGCACCTCGAGGTCACCGTAGGCGAGGACGCAGAACGGCGGGACCACCTCTTCCCGGAAGTTCTCGTACTGGTCGTCGCCCCAGACGACGAGTACGTCGGGTGCGAAGGCGTCCAACGTCTTCCGGCAGCGTGCGAGGCCCTCCAGCAGCTGGCGACGATGCCCGGTCGCGGCCGCCCTGCCGCCGTCGTCGGACCACTCGGCCCGCATCGACGCGGACCATGAGGCCGGATCCTTGAGCTCGGCCGGGATGTCCGGATCCTGCAGGGTCCAGCGCAGCAGGCTCGCCATGTGCTCGTCGGTCCCCGCCAGAAGTGGATAGTGGGTCAGTCCGAGACCCAGGAATTCTGCCATGATCACCTCCGTTGAATGGGCGAGTGTTCACCTAATGGGGTATCCAGCGCCGGCCATCAGCCGAAGCGCGTTGTCGCGGCCGATCGCTGAGCGCAGCGGTTCCGACAGCTGTGAGCCCGCGGCCGCCAGTACCGCGCCGGCCGGCGCCTCCCGTGCCGCGAAGGGATAGTCCGTCCCGAGGAGGACGTGGTCGGCGCCGAACCGGTGAATGGCGAGCAGCAGACTGTCCGCGTCATAGGTCAGCGAGTCGCAGTACAGCGATCGGGCGAGGGTACTGGGCAGCGGCTGCCGCTGGTCACCACCGCTCTGCAGCAGCTTGCCTCGGTCCAGGCGGGGTATCAGCGAAGGCAGCGAACCACCACCGTGGGCCAGGCACAATCTCACCGCCGACCGCCGTGCGGCGCTGGCTCCGGAGAGCAGGCCGGCGGCGGCGATCGCGGTCTCCGACGGCATGCCGGCGCCGAAGGCGATGCCCAGCTTCGCCAGCCGCGGATCGAGCGTGGTGTCGGCGGGATGCACCAGGACCAGCGCGTCCAGGCCGGCCGCGGTGTCGAAGAAGGGATCGAGTGCCGGGTCACCGAGTTCGAGAGCACCCGCCCGCGTTCCGATCTCGACGCCCACGAAGGACAGTTCGGTGACACAACGGATCAGTTCCTCGGTCGCGCGGGCCGGATCCTGCAACGGCACGGCGCCGAGCGCGCGGAACCGGCCCGGGGCCTGCGCCACCAGATCGGCCAGGAACTCGTTCTGCGCCCGGGCCAGCACGGCCGCGCCCTCGGCCGGCGCGTCATGGCAGAAGGTCACCGGCACCGGCGAGAGGACCTGGATGGCGACGCCGTCCTCGTCCATGTCGGCCAGCCGTCGACGTGCCGACCAGCACCGGTCGTCCACGCCCCGGTAGGGCTTGCCACCGACCAGGATCCGCGCCCGGTCCTCGGCCGTGCGCTCGACGGAGGGCCACCTGTCCCACCGGTAGGCGGCCAGGTCCGGCAATTGGGGTGGCAGGGCATGGGTGTGTACATCCACGAGCCCTGGCGAGCCGTGCGAGCCACCCCCCGCGGTCTCACCTTCCACTGTTGTCGTCATCGCCGCACCTGCCCGGGCAGTTGCCGGGAGCCTCGTCGTCGTCTTCCGCACGCCGTCCTCGTCCACATCAGGTTCCGTCCATGCAGGCGCCGCGCGCGGCGCCGAGCTGACTCGCGGTGAGCCATGGGTCCACCAATCCGTTGGGGCTGTTGACCTGTGACCAAGCGTGTCGAAAGGCATCGGGGGACGCATCTCTCGATCGGGGTGTTCATGCCTCTCATCTGCGCATCCGTGCCGTGGCGACGGATGGGAACGTTCAACGCCACCCGATGGCCGGAATCGACGCGAAGGCGAACAACACCCCAAGTGCCTTACATGCCAGCGCGCCTCGGCGCATCGCCACGATCCGCCGGTCACGATCGGTACCGCTGAGGCTGGCCGGCACCAGGGCGGCCGCGCGGCGGCGCCCCCATCGGCCGACCAGCATCAGGCCGAGCGCCAGTGCCATCTGTGACACGATGCCGACCAGCATGGCTCGCTCCCGGCTTCTCATTGTGCGGGCTGAACCGATGGCGCGGCCGGCAGCGCATCACTGCCACCGCTCTGTGTGGCGCCCGCCCCTCCCGGCTGGGGGCTGGCCGGCAGCGCGTTCGGATCGCTGGGCCGGTACGTGGCCGCGTACTGGGCATGCGCGCCCCTGATCTGCTGGCTGAGCCAGTTGCGCCACACACTCATGGCTTTCTCGGACACCAGTTCCTGCTTGAGCTGTCCCGCCACAGTGTCGAACGACGCGGGCACCGGCGGCAGAATCTGTGTCACCTGTCCGACGTTCCAGCCGTACTGGCTCTGCACCGGCCCGAACACGCCGTTGAGCGGTGCGGCGAACGCGACCTTCGCATACCCGGAATCGAGCTGCGAAGCGGAGACCTGGCCGAGGTCGCCGCCCGAGTCACGGGTACTGTCGTCGAGGCTGACCTGTCGGGCGAGCGACGAGAACGATGCGCCGTGTGCCAACTGGTTGACGACGCTGATGGCCTCGTCCTTGCTGCCGACGACGATGTTGTGGATGTCTCGGCGTTCCGGGGTGCCCAGCTGGTCGCGCCGTTGGGCGTACGCTCGGCGCACGTCGGGATCTGTGACCGTGACGCCGGAAGTGACCTGGCTGAACAGCTGGTTCACCGCGAGCATGTGCTTGATCTCGTCCAGCACGTCGGTCTCCGACGTACCGGCGTTCCCCAGCGCGGCGAGGAACTTGGCCTGCGCGTCCTGTCCGTCACCGTACTCCTGCGTGACGAACCGGGTGATCACGTCCTGGGCCGCCTTGTCCGATATCACGACGTTCCGATCGTGCGCCGTGTGATCGAGAATGATGCGCACCGCCTCGGCCTGAGCCATCGACCGCCAGAAGCCGTTGACTTTGGATTTGTCTGTGGGCTGCTGGACGCCGTAGAGCGCGCGCAGCCGGGCTGCCTCCGCCTGAAGCTGCGAGACCGTCACGTCCTGGCCGTCGACCCGTAGCGCCACCCCGGACGGCAAGCGCCCGGCGGTCAACCAGAAATACCCTCCCGTGCCGCCACCCAGAAGGAGCACCACGACCACGACCAGAACGGCACGTCGCCAGCGGCTGACGGGCATCCGCGCCGCGCGCCGCAGCCGCCGGGCCCAACCCTCGGCGGGGGTCTCGTCGGATGGCTCGCTCCCGGTGGGCGCATCAAGGATGTCGGCTTGGTCAGCGGGCACGTCCTCGGTGCTCGCGGTGATGCTCTCCAGGCGTGTCGACTTCATTGGCTGACTCCCGTAAGTACTTTCTCTTCGGAGTGGGTGCGTTCGATCCGCGCGGATCTGCGTGGTGCGGTCAGCCGCACGACCAGGACGGCCGATCCCAGGGCCAGCACGACGGCACCTGCCAGCAGCACACCGAACTGCTGGATTGCGGCCAGTCCGGAGCCGACCAGGACCAGGTAACCGACGGCGGAGGTGGCGGTGGCCAAGAGCACCGAACGGCGCAGCGAGATGTTCCCGGAGCTCTTCGACTCCGCCAGCAGTACGGTGAACTCGCAGCTCACCGCCGCCGTCAGCGGTCCCAGTGCGGCGGTGATGGCGCTGAGCGGGATGTGCGTGGCCCACAGGGCGCACAGGCCCAACCCGGTCGCGATCAGCGCGGCCGCCACGGCTCGCAGCGCGTAGGTTCGCCTGCGCAGCCCGACGGCCAGCACTGCCCCCGCAACGAGAATGCCCAGCAGGTTGCCGGGCACTCGCCCGGCGGACACAAGCTCCTCGCCGCGCACAGCCACCATCGGCAGACCGGTGAGGGACACCTGGTAGCCCTGGGGCGCGGGCGGCAGGCTGCGCAGCACGTCGTCCCGCAGGACGTGCAGTGCCTCAAGGTCGTCCATCCTGACCCCGAAGACCATTACGCCCGTGTGATCGTCACCGCTGACGACCGCGGTGCTCAGATACGGCGGTATCAGGCGCAGGCCGGAGGCGAGCTGCTCCGAGCTCGGATGGTCCCCGAGGAACATCAGCAACGTGGGCAGTGACAACGCGGGCCTCATGCGGTCGCCGTACGCGCTGACGACGACGTCCTGGGCGCGGCGCATCCAGTCGAACGCTGCCGGCGAGGTGACGTCCGGCCCGCTCAGCACGATGTCCGCCTCCCCGGAAGAGCCCATCACACTCTCGACGTGCTGTGCGTCCTTCAGGGCAGGCAGACCGGACGCGAAGCTCTCCACGTTGGCCTGCAGCGGCATGGTCGGAAGTTCCCGCCAGCCGATCCCGGCCATGGCGACTGCGACCACACCGACGACCACCACCCAGCGGGTGGCTCGTGGCCGTGCGGCCTCAGGAGCATCGTCGCGAGCCTCGTCCGTGGTCCGGGCGAACCGTCGTACCAGCAACATCCCCACCAGCGCCGACATCACCACGCCCAGTGAGAGCGTCATCCCGAGGTCCCGGACGAAGGGCAGCGGAGATGTCAGCAGCGTCGCGAAACTCGCGGCGCTGCCGCCGGCCACCGACAGGACGGTCCGCGTCCGCGCTCGCTGGGCGAAGTACGTCGGGTAGTAACTCCCCACACCGAGCAGGACGGAGAGGAACGCGACCACACCGAGGGAGAGTGGCCGCCCGATCCAGCCGAACACGGCCAGCGTCAACGCGATGGCGATCAGTGTGGTGCACACGGGCAGCAGCCGGCGTCGCCACCGGCACCAGGGCACCAGCAGGAAGCAGACCCCGACGGCCAGCACTGCGAGCCCACCGATCAGTGGCACCTCACGGGCCACCTCGTCGCCGATCGACGACGCGATCACGGGTACCCCGGACACCGTGACGTGCTGCGCGTCGATCGCAGACTGCGACACCGTCTGGTGAACGGCATCGACCAGGCCGCGGATCGACCCTGCGTCCATGCCTTGTCGTGGCCGGACCAGGATGGCCACCGAAGTGACCGACGGCACGATGAAATGCCACTGGGGCCGGACGCCGCCGGCGCCGTCGTAGATCACCGAGCTGACGAAGCGGGCGTTCGACAGCGTGGGCAGACCGGTCGGCATGGCCTGAATCATCAGCGGGCCGTAGCGGGCGTCGAATTGCTCGAGCGCGTGTTGCCCGGCCGCGTTGGCCTGCGCGTCGGTGTCGCCTGCCTGCTTGGCCTGCGCCACCGCCAGGGCACGGGCGGCGTCGCGCCGTCCGGTCAACTCTGCGAGCACGTCCTGTGCCTGGCCGGCGATCTGGTTCAGTGCGGTGGCGGGCCCGTACACCGAGGCGACGTTCGGCAGCTTGGCGAGTGTCCCCTCCAGCCTCAGTTCCGGCAACACGTGCCCTGGGTCGAGAAGCTGCTGAGGCTGCGAAGACTCCAGCAACACCACGATGGGGTCCCCGCCGAAGTTCTGCTCCACGCGGTCGAGCTGGGCGAGGGAGGAATCACCGGCCGGAAGGAACGAGTCGAGGGTCGTCTCGACCCTCACCCTGGCCAACCCTGCCGCGCCACATGCGCAGACCAGCACCAGTGCGAGGGCCAGCGCGATCCCGCGCCGGGTCCACCGGCAGGGGTGGGCCAGGTGCCACCCCCGCCGGTGAGCGGCGACCGCGCGCAGGGCCGTTGTCGCGCGGCCGACGACGCGCCGCCGCCTCGGCCGTGCGGATCCAGGGTTCCGCACGATCATTTCGGCGCCTCCTGCACCCGCGGGTACTGGCCTTGCCAGGGCTGCGGATCATCCGCGGTTCCGGCGGCCGGGTACGGGTTGCGCTCGTTGAGCGGGCCGATGTTCGTGTTGGCCGGGACACCGGTGACGGCCTGCCGGTTGATCACTGGCAGCAGACGCAGTGCGTGTCCGTTTCCGTCTCCGGTGGCCAGCGAGGCGCCCCAGTTGACGAACAGGTGAGCAATGTCCTGCCCGTAGGGTTGCAGGTAACTGAGCATCGGGTTGAGCTGGAGCAGGTCCTGCTCAAGGCTCGGCATCAGCTGATCGGCGTTGGTCGCCACTGCGGGGACCCGGACCAACGTGCCCGGCGCTTCGGCCAGTACGCTGTCCAGGGTCGGCAGCAGGGCGCGCAGCGCCGCCGCCGCTGGCGGAAGCTGCTGGAGTGCCTGGCTGAGTGCCGGCGCGGCGGCGTTCAGGTTGCCGGCGACGGGCTGCAAAGCGGACGACAGGGCCGTGATACTGGAACTGGCCTGGTTGGCCGACCTGATGACGTTGGGCAGCTCGGTCATGGTGGACTTGATGGAACTCGTGTTGTTCGCAGTCGCCGAGGCGAGTTGGTTGGCGTCCGTGACCAGCTCGGCGATCTCCCCCTGCCTGGTGTTGAGCGCCGCCAGGAGTGCCGCCGTGTTGCCTGTCATGGCGCGCAGGTCGGCGGACTGCGCCGCGAGCGCGTCGAGCGTGTCCTTGCCCTGCCGACCGATGGCCCCGAGCCCGTCGAGCGCCTGACTGATGCTCTGCCGGGTTCCGTTGGTGGCCAGTCCGAGCGAGCGTGCGGACGACGCGAGCGCGCTGCGGGTGCGCGGGTCAAGACTGGACAGGATGTCGTTGAGTTCGACCGCCGGCGTCGCCGATCCGGACGGCAGTGTGGTACCGCCGGGTAGTGCCGGGCCGTGGCCGTCGACGATCTGGAGGAACGTCTCGTCGATCAGCGTCTTCTCTCGCACCTGGACATGAGCGCCCTGGTGGAGCGGCGCCTGACTGGTCAGCTGCATGGTGACGTGCGCCTGGCCACCTTGCGTGTCCAAGCCGACGACTCTGCCCACCCGGACACCGGCGATCACGACGTCGGAGTTGTCCACGAGGTTGCCCACCGTGGGGACGTCGAAGCTGACTCGGTACCCGTCGCTGCTGATCAGCGGGAGGCGACCGCCCGAGTTCACCCACAGGTACCCGAAGATCAGGGCACAGAGCGCGGTGAAGGCGATCAGCACGCTGAACCGGATCCTCGGCAGTGCTGTTTGCGAGATCTTCATGGTGCGACCACCTACTGCGGGAATCGGTAAGGCTGGGTCGGGGTGGACAGCGAGTGGAGGTTGGGACTGGACACCATGGATGGCGCGAGGACGAGGAAGCCGCGCAGGATGCCGCCGTTGCCGTCCTTGAAACTGGTCAGTGAACGGGTGTTGATGAGGAACGGGCCCAGGTCGTCAAGGCTGGGCACGAGTGCCGCGGTGTCCTTGTTCAACAGGCTCGTCACCGAGCGCAGGGCGGGCAGGGCGCTGTCCAGGTTGTTCACGAAAGGGCGCAGGTCCTGCACGACCGGTACGGCCTGCTGCACCACCGGTGTTCCGCTGTCGACGACCTTGCCCGCCTGGTCCACCGTGCCGCGCAGCTTGCGCAGTGCGCCGGGCAGCGACCCGGATGCCGACCGCAGGCCGTCCAGGGTGGGGTTGAGCTGGTCGCTCAGCGTCTGCACGGCCGAAGTGGCGTCCTTGAGCTGCGCGGTGACCTGGGGCAGTTGGGCCAGTGACGAGCTCAGGTCGTCACCGTGACCGCCCACCGCCTGCAAGGTCCCCTCCAGCGAGTTGATCAGGTCGGTGAGGCGCTGGTCGTCCCCACCGATCGCGGTCGATATCTGCGACAGTGCGGTCACCAGCTTCTGGAGAGTCCCCCTCCGGGTCTGCAGGGCTGTCACCACCGGCTGGAGGTGCTGCATCACGACGTCTCCGGCTGACAGTCCCTGCGGCAGGTTGTTGGCGGCGTCGGCGAGTGCCACGTCGGACTGCTGGAGCAGCGTGGTCAGCGCCTCCCGGGTGTTCGTATCCAGGTGGCCGAGCACCTGGTCCAGCTGGACCGGAGACTGCGCGCTGGTCACCGGCAGCGTGTCGCCGGCGGCCAACCGCTGGGCCGGGGGGCTTCCCGGGTTCATCTCCACGTACATCTCGTTCAGCTGGCTCTTCGGCCGCAGTACGAGAGTCGCGTTCTGGTAGACCGGGTACTTGGGGTCGACGGACAACGTCAGCCGCGCGTGACCCTGCTTGTCCACGTCGACGGCCTCGATCTCGCCGACGTGCACGCCCGCGATACGAACCTCCTGACCGTGTCCGGGGCTCACGCCCGGGCTGCCGGGGAACGTCGCATAGAAGGTGAAGGTCTTGTTCCACGGCCAGCTGAAGCGCTCGTTGCTCAGGATGGAGCCGCCGGCGACGGCCGCCAGCACGATGAGGGCAACCACGACCGTGACGTGACGTCCCAGCTTGGGTTCGGTACGCACTCGTTGCCAGATGCGCCCGAACCGACCGACTGTCTTGGTCATCGTCCCTCCTGTGGGTTCGGCGCGCTCTGGCCGATGATGTGGTCGAGCAGGACCTGCGGGTTCACGGGGAGGCCACCCGCACTGCCCAGCCCAAATCCGACCTGGATCGCGATCGCGTAGCCGTTTGCGTCGAGCAGTGAGGAGGTCTTGTCCAAGTTCGCCACCGCACCGGCGAGTTCCTTGTACATCGGTTGATCGGTCGTCGAGGTCGCGTACGGCCCGGTCCCCTTGTAGGGCGAGAGAATGAAGTGCTTGATCGGGCCGTTCACCCGGTCGAGCACCGGACCACGGAGGTTGTCGAGCACCGAGGTGCTCTGCTGGCTGGCCGGCACCAGTTGCTGGACCAGCGGCTGGGCGTCGACCAGCAGTCCATTGAGCCGGGTAACGAACGGCGCCGTGCGGACCAGGACGGGATCCAGGTGTTGCAGGGTTGGGTTGAGCTGCTGGACCGCTGGGCGGGCGGAGTCTGCGGTGTCGCGTAGCTTGCCGAGTGTGGTGTCCAGGTCCTGCAACCCGGTCCTGGCGGTGTTCAGGGTGCTCGGCAGGTCCGCGATCGTACGCGCGATCGCGTCACGGTTGTCCGACAGCACCGACGTGGTCGTGTGCAGATTGGTCACCACCGAGTCGAGCTGCCCCTGTCGCGCGGTCAGCACAGACGCCGTCGTCTCCAGCCCGCTGACCAGGTTGGTGAGGTCCGTGTCGGGGTGCGTGCCCTGCGCTGCGGACAGGACCTGACCGGCCGGGCGCAGCGCACCGGGTGCATCGGCCAGCAACTTGTCCAGCTCCGTGCCGCCACCGTCCCGCAGTGTCTGGTCCAGGTCACCCACGGTGTGCTGGAGGCCGGACAACGCCGGGGGCGGCAGCGCCTGCGCGACCTGACCCAACTCGACCGGCAGCCTGGTGTGGTCCTGGGGGATCGTTCCGGAGAACGCACCGGGTGCGCCTCCGGGGATGAGGTCCACGAAGTAGTTGCCCCCGAGCAGTGTGGTGGGGCGGATGACCGCTGTCGGATCGGTCCGGATCTTCTCGGTGATGCCGTTGTCCACCTTGACCGTGACCAGGGCGCTGTTGTCCGGCTCGCGTTGCACGTCCGTGACCACCCCGACCGGGACGAAGTTGACCTTGACCTGGCTGAGGTCCGGTTGCAGCCGGTAGTCGCGGGCGAAGTGGATGCGGAACGTCTGCCCGGACCGCAACGTCGTGCTGAGGTAGTTCCGGTTCAGGACCAGGATTCCGGCGACGAGCACGACCACGATGCACACGACGCCCAGCTTGAACGGTGACAGTCTCGGTGCCGTCGGGCCGGCGCCCCGCCGGCCGAACAGCGTCCAGATCAGTCTCACTGTCCGCCTCCCTGCTGGCCACCAAGCAATGTCGTCTTCTTCTCCTTGTAGGCCACCCCGGGCGGCGCGTAGGCGTCGTGCGACGCGGTGGGATCCTGGATCGGCAACAGGCCGGCGGCGCTCTGGGCGTCGATCGGCGGATAGATCCGCAGCCAGTGGCCGGCGTCGTCCCCGTCCTTCATCGCGTCCGAGAAGTAGGTGAAGAACAGGGAGATGTCCTGCGCGTACGGGGCGATGACCGCGAGCGGGTGTGTCGCGGTTCGGAGGGCCTGCCCCAGCTGCGGAGCCAGCGGGCGGGCATCGCGAAGGGTGGTCGTCAACGATTCGACCGCCGGCACGGCCTGATCGGCCACGCCCGTCAGCCGCTGCATGGGACGGACGCTCCCTCGAAGCACGCCTCGGAGGTCTGGCGTCGCCTTGCCGAGTGCGGTCGCCCCGGGTTGCAGTGTGGTCAGCGCTTCCCGTGCGTTCACCAGCGGGGCCTGCAGGCTGTGAAGCGCATTGCGCGTGTTGGACAGCGCGGTCGGCGCCTGGCCGATCGACTCCGCCAGTGGCTTTCCGTTGTTCACGTCAAGGGCGGCCAGCGTGGTGTTCAGATTGCCCAGCAACGCGGCGATCTGCTGTTGGCGCCCGGCGAACGAGCCGGCCAGGTTGTCGGCCGCATGCAGCAGCTGCGTCGTGTCCGCCCCGGAGTTGGCGCTCAGCGCCCTGGATATCGTGCCCAGGTCGGGCAGTGCCGCAGGCAAGGCCGCACCGGCTGCGTGGAGGTCCTGGGCGTGGGTCGCCGTTCCCCCGCCGACCTGCCGCAGTGTCGATCCCAGGGCCTCGCGGGTCGGCCCGTCCAGCACCTGCAGCAGGTCCGCCAGGTTCTGTGACGGGCTCGTCCGGCTCTCCGCGATGGTGTCCTTGGCCGCCATGGTTCCGGAGCTCGCGTCACCAGGACTCAGCTCGACGTACTTCTCACCCAGCGGCGACTGGTCGGCGATCGTCGCCGAGGCATCCCGGTAGACCGGCCGGTGGTCGTCCAGTTCGAGGGTGACGACCGGATGGCCTGCCCTGAGGTCGATCGCCGTCACCCGGCCGACCCGGGTGCCGGCGACACGCACGTCGTTGCCCGGCAGCAGTCCGCTCACGTCACTGAAAGCGGCCTTGACGACCGTCCCCGAGGAGTCGGGGAGACCATTCGCCGCGTTCAGGGCGACGAACAGCGCCGCCGCGAACACGGCTACCAGCGCGGCGCCCAGCAGCGTGGAACGCCGGCGTCCGTTCCGGCGTTGGTTGCTCATGATCCGCCTCCCAGCAGGAACTGAAGTGCGCCGCTTTCTTGTTGCGGGGTCAGACCGGTGACTCCACCGCCCGGTCCCGGGTTGGTGGGGAGGATCCCGCTAGGGAGACCGGGCAGCCCCGGTTGGGTCGGAGCCGGTGCGGCATGCGGCGTTGTGGTTGGTGTGGAGCCACCCGCGGGCAGGAGGCCGGTGGCGATGGACGGGGTAACGATGACCATGGCCCGGAAGTAGTGGGACAGCCCGTCCGAGCCATTGGTGCACAAAGCCCACCCGCGGATGAAGTTCATGACATGGTCGATGTTGCCGCTCAGCGTCGTCACCAGCGGGGCGAGCGACCCCGCGTCGGACTGCAGCGACGGTCCGGCCCTGAGCAGCTCGTCGGCAACGGGGCGGGCGGCGTCCAGCAGCGCCTGCGCCTTGTCCAGTACCGGTTGCGTGTGCGCGAGCGCGGGGTCGGCCGCAGTGGAGAACTCGTCGATCTCATGGCTGATCGCGTTCAGATTGTCGACGGTGGGCCGGATGGCACGCAGGGTCGGTACGGCGGCGTTCGCCGTGTCCGTGAGATCACCGAGGGTCTGCCGCGCCACTGTCAGCGTCGACGGCAGCTGAGCCAGCAGCGACTCCAGCGCCTGCTGGTTGGCGGCCGTGGTGCCGAGCAGGTGATCGGCCGAGTCGACCAGCGCGTTCATGGTCTTCCCGTCGTCGTGGGCAAGCGCCTGGGCGACAGGTTCGACGTTGTCGACCAAGTCGTTCAAGGTCGAATTCTGCTGGTCGAGAATCCGCATCAACCCGTCGGTGTCGGTCATCGCCGGAGCGAGCGCCTTGATCGTGGCCGCCATGTTCGCCCCGTTGCCCTGCATCCCCTGACCGAGCACCGTCACCAGCGCGGCCAGCGCGTCACCGGTCTGGTTGTCGAACACGTTCAACACCTGGTCGAGGTCGGTGTTCTGGCTCGTCTGCGACAGCGGGATCACGTGGCCCACCGGCAGAACCGGTGCGGACGAACTGCCGCGGTACACGTCCAGGTAACGTTCGCCGAGCAGACTCACCGGGCGCACCTCCACCCGTGCATCCATGTGCAGCGGCAGCGCCTGGTTGCTCACCGTGAAGGCCACGTTGGCATGACCGTCGACGACGGACATGCCGGTGACGCTGCCTACCTTGACTCCGTCGACCTTCACGTCGTTGCCGACAAGCAGCGGGCTGGCGTCGCTGAATTCCGCGACCACCACCCTGTCGGACGTGGGGCTGTATCCCGCGGTGATCGCGATGGTAGTCACCAGGCCGAGAATCGCCACCATCGCGACCGTGATCCGACTGCGCCGGGACGCCGCGCTCGGCTTTCCGCTCGCGTTCATCGTGCCGTACCTCCCCATGCGTCGGTCCACGGCTGGTTCACGTTCTGACCCGGAAGCGGATACGGCTCGTACACGGATCCCGGGGGAACGACTCCCGGGTTGTCGGAGAACGTCGTCGCGCCTTCCTGGGGGTAGAAGCGGACGAAGTGCCCGTTGGCGTCGTAGCGAGATCCGTTTCCGGACCACTCCGAGAACCAGCCGGCCAGTTCGGGGGTGTAAGGGCGCAGGTAGTTGAGCGCCGGTTGCAGGTAGCTGGTCGTGTTCGTGATGCCGGGCAGCGTGGCATTGGCCGAATCCAGGAGGTCAGGCGTGTACTGCAGCAGAGCCTGCGCCGCGGTCAGCGTCGGCCCCAGCCTTTCGACCAGTGGTGTCAGGTTCGTCAGCACCGGTTCGAGATGCTGTGCCACCGTCGGCAATTGGTTCGTCGCGGGCCGAAGGTCGTTGAGGAGCGGCACGGCCTTGTTCGCGGCGCCCGGCACGTCGTTCAACGTGTTCTGGGCGGTGTCGAGGGTCGACGGCAGGGCCTGCAGTGCCGCCGCCAGCTGCTGGCGCTGGCCGACCGTCGCCGACGTCGTCTTGGACAGATCGTCGATGACGCCCCGGATGTCCTGGTCTCGCGCGGACAACGTGCCGACCATCTTGTTGAGTTGGGAGACCAGATCGTGCATCGCCGGACCGTCCGAGCCCAGAGAGCTGAGCACCTGGCCAAGCGACGAGAGTGCTGGTCCGGCCGCCAGCAGTGTGGCATTGGTGTCGCCCTCGTGGCCGCGAACCGCGTCGTTCAACTGGTTGACCAGGGACGCGAGGCGCTGGCGGGTGGGTGGGTCCAGCGCGTTCAGGACCTGGTCGAGATTCACGGGTGTCGCCTGCTGGCCGGGGATCATGCCTCCGCTCGGGATCGTGGCATCGGACTTGGGTCCGTCCTGGATCTCGACCCATCGCTCGCCGAGCAGGGCCTCCCACTCGACGGTCACCTTCGCACCGTCATGCAGCGGAGCGTCACGGCTGTCGAGGGTGAAGCCGACGAGGGCCTTGCCGTCCTGTACCGTGATGCTGTCGATCTTTCCGGCCTTGAAGCCGTTCACCGTCACCCAGCCGCCCGTGGTCAGGTTGTCGGCCGACGCGAGTAGCACGCTTGCGTGGTAGCTCGGCCGGAGGGCGGACCACGCTCCGAATGCGGCCCCCGCCATGGCCAACACCGCCACGGTGGTGATCAGAAGTCGTCGCATGTGCTTTCAGTCCATTCCCAGCGGGCCGTCTGACTCTCCGGCCAGGAATTGCCGGACGAACGGGTCTTCTGACTCGAATGCCGCCTTGGCCTCGCCGTAGTGGACGACCTTGCCCTTCCATATCAGTCCGACGTAATCGCTGACCTTGCGTGCGCTGCGGATGTCATGGGTGACGACGAGGTAGGTGCCCTTGTGGCGCTCGTGCATCTCCAGAATCAGGTCGCACAGCAGGCTGGTGCGCACGGGGTCGAGCCCCGAGTCGGGCTCGTCGAACAGCACGATTTCGGGGTTCATCACCAGAGCACGGGCGAAGCCGGCGCGCTTGCGCATACCACCGGACACCTCGCTCGGGTACTTCGTCAGCGCCGCCTCCAGGCCGACCTCACTGAGCCTGGCCATGACCACTTCCTCGATGTCCGCTTCCGACATGTCGGTGTGTTTCCGCAGCGGGAACGCGACGTTGTCGTAGAGGTTCATCGACCCGAAAAGCGCGCCGTCCTGGAACAGCACGCCGAAACGCGTACGCAGTTCGTACCGCTCGTGCTCGCTGATCCGCCACATGTCCTGTCCGAATATCAGGATCTCGCCCTGGTCGGGCTCCAGGAGACCGACCAGGTGCTTGATGAGTACGCTCTTGCCGGTGCCCGAGGGGCCCAGCACTGTGGTGATCGCGTCATTGGCGAAGTTCAGCGACATGCCCTGGAGGACGTTGAACTGACCGAAGGACTTATGGACGTTGCGGACTTCCATGGTGTGTGCTGGACGGCCACCCGGATCGTGTGGTTTATCGGGTGCGGCCTGCCGTGCCTGCACGGCAGTCAACTCTTTGGTTGCCTCGGCGGCGGCGGGATCCATGTCGTCTCCTTTGTCGTGGCCAGGCTGGTTCGGGCAACGGCTAGTTTGCGATTGGCGCGTTCGGACTCAGTCCCCAGAACAGCTGTGTACCAAGCAGCCCCACCACATGTATCAGGACGAGGGACAGCATCATGGATTTCGCGGTGTTGCGGCCGACGCCGACCGGTCCGCCGGATGCCGTGTAGCCGTAGTAGCAGCCGACGAACACCACGGCCGTACCCATCGCCATCGCCTTCAGCAGTGCGTAGAGGAAGTCGAGCGGGTTCTGGTAGATCCAGAACACGTAGAGGTAGCCGCCGGAGGAGACGCCACCCAACTGGAGAACGGTCACCAGATACATGGAGATGTACATGACGCCGAGACCCACGGTGAACAGGAACGGCATCGCCAGCCACGTCGCCACGACCCTGGTACCCACCAGATAGCTACGTGACTTGACGCCCATCACCTCCATGGCGTCGATCTCTTCCGAAATCCGCATGGAGCCGATCTCGGCCACCAGGCCGCATCCCACCTTCGCCGCGAAGATGTAGCCCCACATGTAGGGGGACATCTCGCGGGTGCCACAGTAGGTGTTGAAGATCCCGCTGTAGACGGGCGCGCCGATCTGCTTGAGGGTGTAGCTCGCTTCCAGCCCGCACACCGAGCCCATGACGAACTGCATCATCCAGATGATGAGGCCGCTGGACAGAACCAGTATTCCCGCCTGGTGAACGGCCTCGGTGAGGTACTTGCGCACTTCCGGCAGTGCGCGGATCGTCTGCCCGGAGAAGCGTGCCACCTCACCGCCCGTGGCGATCGCGGCGCGTACCCGGGCCCCGACCGAGGAGAGGGATACCGTCACGTCCTCAGGCTTTGGTGCACGGCCGGACGCGGTGTCACCGGGCTTCGTCGTCATCGCCATCGCTGAGGGCCTTCCCTACCTGTAGACCTGCATTTGCGGGTTGAGCCCGAGCAGGATGGTGGTGAACACATAGTCGATCACCCAGATGGCGGCGAAGGCGCTGACGACGGCCTGGTTCACCGCGCGTCCCACGCCGTTCGGGCCGCCGCGGGCGTGCAGTCCCTTGTAGCAGCACACCACGCCGATGATGAGGCCGAAGATCGTCGTCTTCACCACGCTTCCCCAGATGTCCGGTGTGGTGGCGTTGTCGAAGAAGCTGTTGAAGAACGCTCCGCTGTTGGCTCCGAGCACCCAGACGCCGGCGATGTAGCCGCCGACGACGCCGAACACCAGGGCCACCAGATCCATCAGGCCCGTCATGATGGTCACAGCGATCACGCGGGGCAGGATCAGGTCCCGAATCGGGTCGACGCCGAGCACCTCCATGGCATCGATCTCCTCACGGATCCGACGCGCGCCGAGGTCGGCGGTCATGGCAGTGCCCACGACGCCGGCGACGACCATGGCGTTGATCCAGGGGGCGAACTCGCGGACGCTGGCCATGATGAAGAACGATCCGAGGCGCTCTGGAATGCCGAACAGGTGGAAGATGTTGCCGCCCTGGATGCCCGGCGCGCCCAGACCGAACGCGACGGTCGAGATGGCCATGGGCGCCCAGCACAACTTGAGCAGGCTGTACATCTGGTCACGTACGTCATGCCAGTAGCCGATCGGGTGTCGAATCGCCGACCAGAGCACCTCGCCCAACAGTTGCACCATCTCACCCGCCTCGGCGAGCGGTCCCTGGATCCTGGCACCGAGCCAGGGCTTCCTGCGCCGCACGGCGGATGCTTCCTTCATTGCCGCGGAGGTGCTCACGCCGCCTCCCGGTGGTGTGAAGACCGGCTTTCCCTGTCGGATCGCAGGCCGTTCATCCAGCTCCAGCGGCCGGAGACGAGCGACGCGCCACCACCGACCACAACGGCGGTGGCGGCTGTGGCCGATACCTGCTGTACGTCCCAGCCGCGCGAAGTCATCCACACGATGGGCAGCATCAGCAAGTAAGCTCCCAGCGCCGCGAGCACACCCGGCCCCATCCGACCGTCGCCCCCGGCGCGCAGACCGGCGACCAGGAACGCGATCAGCGCTGACGCGGTCAGCCAGAACCGCCCAATCAACGGAAGGTCGCCGGCCAGGGGGGCGATGGCTCCACCCACCACGAGGATGCTGAAGCCCGCCGAGGCACCGCGCATCAGGCCCAACGCGCCGGTCTCCTCGTTCCGCGTGCGCTTCGCGACGCCGCTACGCGGTCTCATCAGTCGGCCCTCACCCACGCCGCGACACTGTTTCGCCCGAAACAGCGTCGCGCTGGAAGCCGGCTGCTCATTTTCGACATGGCATCCCCTTGCAATGATGCGAATTGGCCGAACGGAAACAGATCTATGGCTCTTGACTTCGCGATTGCGCGTCCGTACAGAGTGTCAGCACCTCACCGCCGGTCACCTCTCCTGCCGGGGGTACCTCACCACCCCGTTCGGCGGATGCCGGACCGTGACCACTCAGCCTCCGCAGGCGAACCGGCGGTGATCACCCGGTTGGGGTGGGCAGCCGCCGGTTCGCGTGACCCGCTGTATCAGTCAACGTGGCTGAGCAGCAGGTCGTACGGCCGGCTCTCCCGCTTGCCGGAGAGGTCGAGATAGACGTGCTTGGGCTCGGTGTACTCGTCCAAGCAGTCCACGCCGAGCTCACGTCCCAGCCCGCTCTGCTTGAATCCCCCGAACGGCGCGGAGGGATTGACCTGGTGGTGGTCGTTGATCCACACCGTGCCCGCCTGCAATTTCTTGGAGAGATCGAGAGCCCGCTCGTTGTCGGAGCTCCAGATGGTTGCGGCGAGCCCGTAGATCGTGTCGTTCGCGATCCGCAGCATTTCCTCCTCGTCGTCGTAGACAAGGACGGAAAGAACCGGGCCGAAGATTTCTTCCCGGGCGATTCGCATATCGTTGGTCACCTCGGTGAAGATGGTCGGCTCGACCCAGAATCCCTGTTCGAACTCCGGGCCCTCCGGTACCCCGCCGCCGAGAACCAGCTTCGCGCCCTCATCGACACCCGACCTGATCAGCTCCATGATCCGGGCCTGTTGAGCACCCGAGATGACCGGGCCGAGATCGGTCTCCCAGTCGTCGATGGCTCCGAGCTTGATGGTCTTTGCCCGGTCGACGAGTCGGGCCACGAACTCGTCGTGCAGGGAGCGCGGGACCAGGACACGGGTGCCGGACTCGCACATCTGCCCCGAGTAGAGGAAGCATCCGAACAGGATGCCGTCGGCTGCCAGGTCCAGGTCGGCGTCATCCAGCAGGATGGAAGGCGACTTGCCGCCCAGCTCCAGGCTGACCCGCTTGACTGTTGCGGCGGCACTGCTCATGATCTCCCGGCCCACGGCCGTGGACCCGGTGAACGCGATCTTGCCGACGTCGGAATGCTCGACGAGCCGAACGCCCGCCTCCTCGCCGACACCCGGCACCACGTTGATCACGCCGGGCGGAAGCCCGCACTCCTCGGCGATCCGGACGAACTCCAGGAGAGACAGCGGCGTCTTCTCGTCCGGCTTGATCACCATGCTGTTCCCGGCAGCGATCGCGGGCCCGATCTTCCACAGAGTGAGCACGAGTGGGAAGTTCCACGGCGTGATGGCACCACACACGCCGATGGGCTCCCGCCGGATGATGCTCTGGCCCAGCGTCGGGTACAGGGCCGGAGGAACCGCGCGCTCGAACTCGTATCGGGCGGCCAGTTCGGCGAAGTAGTTCATATGCCCGCTGGCCAGTCCGACGTGGAATCCGGCGGCTTGGCGAACGGTGGCGCCGTTGGCCATGATCTCCGCCGCCAGCAGCGTATCGATCTGCTCGGCGAGTTGCGCGGCGATCTGTGCCATGGTGCGCGAGCGATCGACCGGTTCCAGCCGCGACCACACGCCGGACTCGAACGAGCGCTTGGCGGCGGCGACCGCCTGGTCGATGTGCTCCGAGCCGCCCTTCGCGACCCTCGCCACAACGACGTTGTTCTGAGGGTTGCGAATCTCCATCCACTGACCGGTCTCAACCCGCTGGCCGTCGATGTGCAGCCCGTAGGTGGGAATGTCAGACATCCTGCCTCACTTGGTCGGATCGAAGACGATCTTCATGGCTTCACGCTTGGCGAACATCTCGTACGCCTTCTCCGCCTCGGACAGACCCATCCGGTGCGAGATCATCGAGGACGGGTTGAGCCGCCCCGCTTCGACCAGCGCCATTACCTCGTCCATGTAGCGGAGCAGGTTGCACCCACCACCCTTGACGGAGATGCCCTTGAACCAGAGTTCTCCGATCGGCAGTTCCAGCGACTCCTGGATGTACACCCCAGGGATATTGATGGACGCGCCGGCCGAAGCCACGCGGATCGCCGTCTCGAGCGCGGACGGATGGCCCACCGCGTCGACCACCACATCGGCCCCCCGCCAACCGGTCAGGTCGAAGACGGCGTCCTGCGGGTCGGTTTCCGCAGCATTGATGGCGATAGCGCCGAACCGTTCGGCCTCGGCGAGCCGTTCGGGCACCCGGTCGATCACGGCCACGGTTCCGGCGCCGAGCGCTACCGCCGACATGGTCGCGCAGAGGCCCACCGGCCCGGCGCCGACGATCGCGACCGCGTCGCCGGGCTGGTAACTCCGACGGACCGCCTCGTATCCGGTCGTCAGGATGTCCCCGACGAACAGGACGTCCTCGGCCTTCTTTTCGTTGTTGATCTTGCGTAGGGTGACGTCCGCGAACGGCGTCACCGCGTACTCGGCGTGCACGCCGGGCAGGTCGCCGAAGGCCACGCCGAGACCGTAGACGCGCATGCCCGGGCAGTTTCCGGACTTGCCGCGACGACACAACGCGCAGGTGCCACAGCTCACGATGCAAGCACCGGTGACCTTGTCACCGGGCTCGAACTGCTGCACCGCGCTGCCGACCTCCACGATCGTGCCGATGAACTCGTGGCCCATGATGGTGCCCGGATCCACCGGCATGCTCTGGTCGTAGGCGTGCAGGTCGGTGCCGCACAGCGCGGCTCGATCGATCCGTACCAGAGCGTCGGTGGGTCCGACCTCGGAGGGCTTGGGCACCTCCTCGACTCGAACTTCGTTCGGTCCCTGGAGCACAACGGCTTTCATTGTCGCCATTGGTTCTGCCTCTTTCCGCGATCAGGAGGCCGCCTGCGCGTCCTTTTCCTTGACGAGCTCGTTGTAGACGGGGAACAGCGGCTTGGTGAGTGGCACCAGCTTCAGAATCTTGCTGACCGGCCCCTTGGCCTTGACCTGACCCTTGGCCAGACCGACGGCGAGGTTGTACTTGCCTCGCCAGTACTGATCGGCCGTGTCGGCGCGCATCGTCAGAGTGATGTCAGGCTTGTACTCGGCGCCCTCCATCGTGACGGTCATCGGCTCCTTGAAGACGACCGTCAGCACACAGTCCGGCTCCTGATAGACGACGTTCATCACCAGGTTCGCGGCCTTCATTTGCGGACCGACCTCAGGATGGTCGGCAGCCGCCCGGAACATGCCGCCGATGTACTTATCCACTTCGGCGGAGTTAGCGAAGTAACCCACGGCAACCTCTCCTTTTTCTTCCCTGATCACCACGTCGTCGTCAGGAGCGACGAGCCGCTTGACCACCAGAACTTATGGGGCGGCGAAGTGTGATTCATCCTCCGCAGGGGGTGCATCGCTCTCCTGATCGGGGAAGCAGGCGAGAGGAAAGCCTGTCTTTCTGCGACTATGAGCAATTGACACGTCGTGAAACCGCACAAAGGCGGCCCTGTGCCGCCATCAGCGGCGTACCTGGCCGGTGGGAGGAGTGGCGGCGGACCAGTCCAGGTCGGCCCAACCGCCAGACGTCGACCGTGATGTGAGCCACCTCCGCCCTGAGGGACTTGTAGGCATGTCAGCCTCCTGTATGTACTAGGGCTTCCTAGTACATCAACGCAGAGTAACTAGTAGAGACGCTCAGCGGCCCATCCGCCATCCCCAGTAAAGGACCCGCCATGGACACCATCACCCGCCTCGGCGTCGTCGGCTGCGGCCTGATGGGCTCCGGCATCGCCGAGATCGCCGCGTGCCGGGGCCTCGACGTCCTGGTCGCCGAGGCCACCCGTGCCGCGGCCCAGGCCGGCCGTCGGCGCATCACTGCCTCCCTCGACCGCGCAGTGCGGCGGGGCAAGCTGACGGAGGAGCTGCGCGACCAGGCCCTGGCCCGGCTCGCCTTCACCCACGACCGCGGCGATCTGGCCAACCGCCAGTTGGTCATCGAGGCCATCGCCGAGAACCGCGACCTCAAGACCGAGGTTCTCCGGGCCCTCGACAAAACCGTCACCGATCCGCAGGCGATCCTGGCCAGCAACACGTCCTCGATTCCCATCATCGACCTTGCCAGTGTCACCACCCGGCCGGAGCAACTGCTCGGCATGCACTTCTTCAACCCGGTCCCGGTGCAGCCGCTCGTCGAGCTGATCCCCGCCCTCACCACCAGCCGGCAGACCCTGGAGCGCGCCCGGCACTTCGCCACCGAGCAGCTGGGCAAGCAGGTCGTGCAAGCCCCTGACCGCGCCGGCTTCGTGGTCAACGCCCTGCTCATCCCGTACCTACTGGCGGCCGTCCGGATGGTCGAGAACGTCGCGGCCGGCGTCGAAGACATCGACCACGGCATGGAACTCGGCTGCGCCCACCCCATGGGACCGCTGCGTCTCCTCGACCTCATCGGCCTGGACACCGCCCAGGCCATCGCCGAATCGATGTACGAGGAGTTCAAGGAGCCGCTGTACGCGCCGCCTGCCCTGCTGCGCCGCATGGTTGCCGGTGGCCGGCTTGGCCGCAAGAGCGGCCAGGGGTTCTACACATACGGCTGACGCGGCCGATCCCGCCGGAGGGCGCAAGCGCGCAAGAGTCCTCAGTCATCTCACCCAACAGGACGCGATTCAACGACGTAGCGGACCTGCCCTGACGCAGCGGGGGAGAGAGACGGCTACTGCGGCTCGTCACTGCAACGGCGTCAGAGGGTGGGCGCAGGCCTCGACGTCTCCCACTCGAGGGAAAAGAGCACCGCCGACGGACGATGAGCCGCCGGTTTCACGTCCTTACGCTGGAGCGCAGCCGCTGGGTGTCGGCGTTCCCCCGCGAAGTATTTGGAGAACTTCTCATGAGAATTACCGTCGACCGTAGTAAATGCACCGCGCTGGGGGTCTGTGAGTCTCTGGCGCCAGAATTGTTCGAAGTTCAGGAGGACGGATCCCTGATCATCCTGAACGAGCGCCCCGAGGGCAGTCTCTGTTCAGCCGCCCGGGAGGCGGTTGAGGGCTGCCCGACTGAGGCTCTTCGGATCGAAGAGGACTGATGGAGAAAGACGGTCTGGTCGTCGTAGGGGCTTCGCTGGCCGGACTGCGTGCGGTCGAATCCGCGCGCAGGCTTGGATATTCCGGCAGGATCACTCTCATCGGTGCCGAGGAGCACCTCCCCTACGACCGGCCTCCCTTGTCCAAGGAGTTCCTCGCATCCGGGGAACCGGTGGATCCGGTCTTCCGGGCCGAGCGGGCGCTCCGTGAGGAGCTTGGCGTCGACCTGCGCCTCGGACGGTACGCTACCGGGCTCGACTGTCGGCAGCGCGTCGTCCGTCTCGGCGACGAAGAGGTGTCCTACTCCGCCCTCGTCATCGCGACGGGGGCGCAGGCGCGTACGCTCCCCGACACGGCCGGACTTCGCGGCGTCCACGCTCTGCGCACGCTCGACGACGCGAGGTCGGTGCGTGAAGCGCTGGACGCGGGAGCCCGCACGGTCATCGTCGGAGCCGGCTTCATCGGATCGGAGGTCGCGTCCGCCGCCCGGAAGCGCGGCCTGCCCGTCACCCTCGTCGAGGCGGCAACAGTGCCGCTCACGCGTTCGGTGGGCTCCGAAATGGGGGGCCTCCTAGCGGAGTTGCACCGTCGCCAGGGTGTCGATCTCCGCCTGGGTGCGGGGGTGCAACGCATCGACGGAAGCGGTTCGGCCGAGAGCGTCGTGCTCACCAACGGCGCCGAGATCCCGGCCGATCTGGTCGTGGTAGGCATCGGGGCTGCACCGTGTACGGGGTGGCTGGAGGGCAGCGGAATCGACCTCGACCCCCGTGACAAGGGCGTTCTCTGCGATAGCACGCTGGCGGTCAACGCACCGGGTGTGTACGCCGCGGGAGACGTCTGTCACTGGATCAGCGACCTGTTCCGTGGGCGTCTGCGACTGGAGCACTGGACGAGTGCCGCCGAGCAGGGGTCGCTGGCTGCGCGCAACGCTCTCAGCTTGGACGATGCGAAGCCATATGACACTGTCCCGTACTTCTGGTCGGACTGGTACGACAGCCGTATCCAGTTTGTGGGCGAGCCCCACGCGGACGACATCCAGGTCGTCGACAAGGAGTGGGAAGACGGCAAGTTGCTTGCGCTGTACAGGAAGGCAGACAGGTTGGTCGCCGCACTTACGGTGAACCGCCCGACCCTGATCATGAAGTTGCGGCGAATGATTGCGAGCCGGGCCAGCTGGCAGGAGGCTGTAGAATTCGCCGAGGAGAAGGTGCGGAACTGAGAGGAGAAGGTGCGGAACTGACAGGAACCGCAATTTCGCGACAATGCGATCGGCCCCGGATACCGCAAGGTCTCCGGGGCCGCCGCCTTTGGTCAGGCCTTGGTGAACCTGACAGGCAGGCTCTTGTAGCTGGAGACGAAGTTCGTCTTGATCGGCTTGGGCTCGCCGACCAGCTCAATTTTCCTGATCTTGGGGAGAAGCTCCTCGAAGAGGATGTTCATCTCCAGCCTGGCGATGTGCTGCCCGATGCACATGTGGCCACCGAATCCGAAGCCGAGGTGCTTGTTCGGCGAACGCTCCAGGTCGAACTCGTTTGCGTTGGTGAAGTAGTCCTCGTCCCTGTTGCCTGAAGGGTAGTTCAGCATCACGCGCTCGCCCTTCTTGATCTGCACCCCGTGAAGCACGGTGTCTTCCGACGCGCTGCGCATGAAGTGCTTGACCGGCGAGCCCCAGCGCACCGCCTCATCGACCATCTTCGGGATGAGCGAGTGGTCCTCGCGCACCTTCTGCCACTGGTCAGGGTTGCGGGCCATGGCCAACGCGGCGGCGGAGATCGTCGACGAAGTGGTGTCGTGCCCGGCGGTGGCGACCTGAAGGTAGCTTCCGTTGACGATGCCGCGCGACAGGAACTCGCCGTCGACCTTGGCGTTCGCGATGACCGACATGAGGTCGTCCTTGGGGTTGGCCCGTCGGTCCTCGGTGAACTGGTCGAAGTAGGCGAAGAAGTCGGCGAAGGCCGCCTGGAATTGGCGGGCGGCCGCCTCGGGGCTGACCTCGATGTCGTCCCGCTTCTCGTCCGGATCGTTCGCGCCGAAGAAGTCCTGGGTCAGCTTCAACATCAGACCGAGGTCCTCCTGGGGGATGCCGAACAGGCCCAGGATCACCCGGAGGGGGTAGTACAGCGCGAAGTCGGCCGCCCAGTCGCACTCACCGTCATAGCTGAGCAGCTTTTCGACGTCCTCCCTGGCGATCTCGCGAATGCGTTCGGTGTACTTGGCCACGTTCTTCGGCGTGAACCAGTTGCTCGTCGCGGCCTTGATCTGAGTGTGCTCCGGCGGGTCGAGGAACGGGAGCGCGTCGAGGTAGCGAATCGAACCATCCGGAGTCAGCGAGCGCAGGAACGTGTCACCCGCCTGAGTGTTGAGAATCGGATTGTTCATCGTGGCGTTGAACAGCGAGTGGTTCTTCTCGACGGTCATGATGTCGTCGAACTTGGTGATCAGCCACAGCGGATCGTAACCCTCGACGAACGCCTGACCGACCGGCATGTTCTGGCGAAGCCAAGCGAACGCCGGATACGTGATCTCCGTTTCGTTGCCGTAGGACTCCGGCAACACCACAGCCTGCGCGATATCGTCTGGTACGCGCGTGTTCTGTGCCGCGCTTGAAGTGCTCGTCATGGTTCCTCCTTGCGTCCCTGCGCTACCGCTACAACGGTCCTTGCCCGAGGCTATTGGCGGCGCCGGCTCGTGCCATCTCCCGAACGAGGTGCTCGCTTCTCTCGTACGGCTCACCGCGGTCTGACGGCCATCAGGTCTCTCCGGGTCCTGCAGTGCTGACGTGGTCCCCACCGGAAACCTCGTCCGCGCACGTCGAACACCACCGGTGCTCGTGGGGGAGGCCGCCGAGCGCTCGCATCAGACGGGCTGTTCACCTTTTGTACGTAACCATCGAAGTGTGTAGCTTCACCCGCAGTGGCCACCGTGCGGGGCCGGCTGACCGTGTCGCGGTACGGTGCGCGAACCATTGTCCTTTTGGCCAGACCATTGCATACTTCAGGCCGAAAGGCGGACAGCCGCGCTCGCCGCTGTCACCTCGTTCCGAGTTCGGCGCTGCCGCAGCCCCACGACCCAGGACGGCCATCGATGAAGATCCCCACCGTCAACGACCGCTACTCGGCCGCCGACATCAAGGAGTACTACGCCTCGGGCTGCTGGACTCCAGAGACGCTCTCAGACATCCTGGCCCGCCAGTCCGCCAGGCTCGGCACCAAGACCTTCATCACCGACGGCACCACCTCGATCAGCTACCGGGCTCTCCACGAGGACTCCCTCCGCCTCGCCGCCGGCCTGCGCACCCTGGGCGTACGACCCGGCGACCGGATCGCCGTGCAACTGCCCAACTGGGCCGAGTTCGCCCTCATCACCGCCGCCGTCGCCCGACTCGGCGCCATCATGGTCCCGATCATGCCGATCTACCGCCGGGACGAAGTCGGACACGTCCTCGACGACGCCGAGGTCAGCACCGTCGTCATACCCTCCGTCTTCAAGGGGTTCGACTACCTGCAGATGTACCGCGCGCTGGCACGCACCCGACCCATGCTGCGCTCGATCGTGGTGGCGCGTGACGACGAGGCAGCCTCGACAGCGGCCGCCCACGGCCAGGCCGTCGGCGACCAAACCACTATCCTCAGTTTCACCGCCGCGACCGCCGACGTCGACCCTGCCTCCACACACGCCGAACTCGCCACACCCGTCACCGCCGACGACCCCTTCGTCATCGTCTACACCTCGGGCACCACAGCCCGGCCCAAAGGCTGCGTCCACACCTTCAACACCTACTCGTCCGGCGCACGCACGCTCGGCACCGCCTTCGCCTACACCGAAAACGACGTCCAGTTCGGCCCCTCCCCCATCACCCACACCACCGGGCTGGTCACCAGCATCCTGCTACCCCTCCTCCACGGTGCAGCCACCCACGTCATGCCCGAATGGGACCCGGCCCGAGGACTCGCCGAGATCGCCCAGTACCGCTGCTCGGTCAGCGTCACCGCCACCACCTTCATCCAAATGCTCCTGGACACCTACGACCCACACCGGCACGACGCCTCCAGCCTGCGGGTATGGGTCTCAGCCGGTGCCCCCATCCCCCGGGCCGTCGTCGAGCGGGCACGCACCCTCCTGCCCGGCACCAAGATCCTCAGCCTCTACGGCCGCAGCGAGAACCTCACCACCACCACCTGCACCGTCCACGACAACCCCGAACGCGCCCTGACCTCCGACGGCGCCGCACAACCCTTCAGCGACGTGCGCATCGTCGACGAACACGGCAACAAGCTCACAGCCGGCACAGAAGGCGACATCGCCTACCGCGGCCCCTCCCACATGCTCGGCTACCTCAACTGCCCCGAAGAAACCGCCGAACTGTGCACCCCCGACGGATACTCCCGCTCCGGCGACCTGGGCACCATGGACCACCACGGATACGTCCGCGTCACCGGACGCACCAAAGACATCGTCATCCGCGGCGGCATGAACATCAGCGTCCGAGAAATCGAAGACCTCCTCACCGCCCACCCGGCCATCCGCGCCGCAGCAGCCGTGGGCATGCCCGACCAACGCCTCGGCGAACGCCTCTGCTGCTACATCGTCCCCACCGACCCAACCAGCCCCCCCACCCTCACCTCACTCAAGCACTACCTCCACGACAAGGGAGTCGCCATCCAGAAAACCCCGGAGCGACTCGAAATCCTCGACACCATGCCCATGACCGCCACCGGAAAGATCCAAAAACACCTCCTCCGACAAGACATCGCCCACAAGATCGACCAAACCACAGACATCTCGTAACCCGCCTAACATCCCACCACCCCACACCCCTGATCAGGGCCGAACGACGACCCGGCAGCACAACGTCACGACTGCCACAACCGGTGCCGCGGACGCCCAACCACGAACCCGGGATCGCCTGGCCTCGGACGGCGCGCCGCCGCGTTCACACCGAGACCGGCCCTGCGCGCGAGGCCGTTGCCCGAACGCTTCTCCCCACAGGGCAAAGGCCGGCGTGCTTCGGGACGAGACAATGGAACGGAAATGAGCCGTTGATACCCTCGCACGAGGGCGAGCGGAGGCGGTGGCCATGAACGATGACGTTCGACGCGGCCCCGTGCGTCGCGGCCACGACGAGCAACCGCGGTGGCACGGTCTTGAGCCGGCCGACGAGTTGCTGCGGCGGTCCCGGGACATTCTTGACATTGTCGCGACCCTGACCGGGGAGCCGGGCCTCGCGACGGAGACCGGGCCCCGTGACCTCCATTCGGCCGAGTCCGCGCTGCGGGCGGCGGAACACGTCGCGCTGCGCAAGCTGGCGGCATGGGGCGATGCCGGCGGAGGCTCCGCCGGAGGGCAGTTGGCGGCGACACTGGCCCTCCTGAGCGGCACGCTCGCCGCGATCCGGGACAGCAGGCTCAACGCGAGATCGGCCGCCATCACCGACCTGCACCGCTGCCTGTCCCGGCTGCGGGCGGCAACCTCCCTGGAGGACCTGGTCGAGCAGGTACCGGTCGAGATCAACCGCCTGGGCTACAAGCGCTCGCTGTTCTGCCGTCTGTCCGGGCCGAACTGGAGCCCCCGCTCGGCGTTCGTTCACGCCGATTCCCAACTGGCGCACGATCTCGTCCGGCTGGGTACCGCCATCCCCGGGCAGCTCGGAAGGGAGTTGCCGGAGACCGAGGTGGTCCGCAAGCGGACCCCGGTGCTCGTCGAGGACGCGCAGCACAACCCGGGGGTACACCACCGGCTGATCAACCTGGCCAGGACCAGGGACTACGTGGTCGCCCCGCTGGTCGGGCACGGCGAGGTCGTCGGCCTGCTGCACGCCGACCAGCAGGTGGATACCGACCGCGTGGACGAGTTCGACCGGCGGTTGCTCGGTCTGTTCGCCGAAGGGCTGGGCTGTGTGTTCGAGCGCCTGGTGTGCTTCGAGCAACTCGACGGGATTCGGCGGCAGTTGCAGGACCAGGCCCGCTCGGTGGGCGATCTCATCAACGGGTACCTTGGGTGCGACGTGCCGGCACCGCGACCCGAGCAGTCCCGCCCGGATGATCCGCTGCGCCGGTTCGAGGGCCCGTTCGCGGAATTGACGCGCCGCGAGCTCGAAGTGCTCCGGCACCTCGTCTGCGGGGAGACCAACAGCCAGATCGCCGCAGAGCTCTTCGTCTCCCCCGGAACCGTAAAGACGCACGTCAAGAACGTGCTGCGCAAGCTCGGCGTCGCCAACCGTGCCGAGGCCACCGCGCGCTACCACGCAGTGATGCAACGGAGCCGATGAGACCCGGAGAGGCCGACCGGGAGAGGCACAGGGTAGAGAAAACTCTCCCCCGAGGGTGATTCACGACTCATCGTGGTGGTCCAAAGATTGGACCACCACCTGCGACGACGCCACCTTTCGGAGGGAATGTCATGACCACCACGCCCGAACTGAGCCGCCCGATCCCGGACGAGATCGCCCGGCGGGTCGTGCTGCCGGAGGGACACCGCGACGACGGCCCGTTGTTCGAGGCCTACCGGTGGCTGCGGGAGAACAACCCGCTGGGCCAGGCCCACGTCGAGGGCTACGACCCCGTGTGGCTGGTGACCAAGCACGCCGACATCATGGAAATCGAGCGCCAGCCACATGTGTTCACCAGCGGGGGTGGGGACGAGCCCGGATCGCACAACCCGATCCTCCAGAACCAGGCCGGCGATGCCTTCACCAAGCAGCTCACCGGCGGCAGCCTTCGCATTCTGGACACCCTGACCTACCTCGATCCGCCCGAGCACACCGAGATCAAGGACATCGCCAACGACTGGTTCCGGCCCACCAACCTCAAGAAGTGGGAAGACATCATCCGGACGCTGGCGAAGGAGGCCATCGGCAGGCACCTGCGCAGCGGCACCAACGACATCGACTTCGTCCAGGACTTCGCGCTCTACTACCCCCTGCACGTGATCATGAGCCTCTTCGGTGTCCCCGAGGAGGACGAACCGCGCATGATGGCGCTGACGCAGGACTTCTTCGGCACCGCCGATCCCGACGCGCAGCGGGATGACGTCGAGCCGCTGACCGCGGAGGCCGCAGCCCAGCAGTGGTCGGCCGCGATCAACGACTTCTACGCCTACTTCGACCAACTGGTCGAGGACCGTCGCGCGACTCCCCGCGACGACCTGGCGACCATCATCGCCCAGGCCCGCGACGCCAACGGTGAGTACCACCGCAAGACATTCGCCTACGGCTGGTTCATCGCGATATCCACCGCGGGTCACGACACCACCTCCAGCACGATGGCGGGCACCATCGAGGCGCTCACGCAGTTCCCCGACCAGCTCGCGAAGGCGCAGCAGCACCCCGAGTTGATCCCTGACCTGGTCACCGAGGGTCTGCGGTGGGTGTCCCCCGTCAAGCAGTTCACCCGCATGGCGACTCAGGACTACACCTTGCGCGGGCGGGAGATCCGAAAGGGCGACCGATTCATGCTGCTGTATCAGTCGGCCAACCGGGACGCCGAGGTGTTCGGCGACCCTGAGGTGTTCCGGCTGGACCGCAGGCCCAACAAGCAGATCGCATTCGGCTACGGCCCGCACATGTGCATCGGCCAGCACCTCGCCAAGCTGGAGCTGCGCATCATGTTCGAGGAGCTGCTGCCGCTCATCAAGAGCGTTCAGGTGACCGGCCGGCGCAAGTGCGTGGTGACGAACTTCGTCGGCGGGCTGAAGAAACTGCCGGTCCGGCTGGAGCTGGCGTGACCGAGCGCGTCCTGATCATCGGCGCCGGCCACGCCGGCGCCACCCTTGCCGGCCTGCTGCGGCAGGCCGGCCACCCGGGCCCGATCGAGCTCTTCGGCGACGAGTTGGATCTTCCCTACCACCGTCCGCCGCTGTCAAAGAAGTTCGCCGAGGGCGAGCTGGAGCAATGGCTCCGGCCCATGGAGTTCTACCAGGACCAGGACATCACCGTTCGGCTGGGCGATCGCGTCGTGGCTATCGACCGGGCGGAGCGCCGCGTGCACGTGGCCTCAGGCGAGTCCTACGACTACGACCACCTGGTCCTGGCGACCGGCGCCCGGCCACGGCCGCTGCCTGTGCCCGGGGCCGACCTCGATGGGACCGTGTCGCTCCGGACGCTCGCCGACGCCCGGATTCTGCGCAAGTGCGTTGCGGAGCGACGTCGCCTGGCCATCGTCGGTGGCGGGTACATCGGCCTGGAGGTAGCCGCGGTCGCGCGCGCCAACGGTGTCGAGGTCACCGTCGTGGAACGCGAAGAGCGGGTACTCGCCCGGGTCGCCAGTCCCCGGCTCTCGGAGATCCTCACGGCTCACCATCGCGCGCGGGGCACCAGGATCCTCACCGGGGCCAGGGTTGTCAGGCTGAGCGGCGCAGACGGGCGGGTCAGAGCCGTCGTGCTCGACGACGGCACCGAGATCACCAGTGATGCGGTGCTGGTCGGTATCGGCGCCCTCCCCCGCGACGAGCTCGCGGCCGCGGCGGGACTGCGCTGCGATCAGGGGATCGTGGTGGACGCGCAGGCACGCACCAACGATCCGCACATCTTGGCGATCGGTGACGTCACCCGACGCCCGCTGGGCACCGGCACCTTGGTGCGCCTGGAAAGCATCCCGAGCGCTGCCGAACAGGCGCGGCAGGCTGTCGCCACCATCATGGGCGACGTACCCACGGCGGCTGAGGTCCCCTGGTTCTGGTCCGATCAGTTCGATCTGAAGCTCAAGATTGCCGGGCTCGTCCCACCCCTGCCGCGGACGGTCGTCCGAGGAGACCCGTCCGCTGGCCGCTTCGCCCTTTTCCACCACGACAACGGCACCCTGATCGCCGTCGAATCGGCGAACCGGGCCGCCGAGTTCATGGCGGGCAAGCAGTTCATCGCGTCAGGGACGCGGATCGACCCGGCGCGGCTGGCCGACGACACGACCCCGCTGCGCGACGCCATTCTTCACTAGCTACGGAGCACCACCATGCCCAAGGTCACTTACGAACTGCCCGACGGAACCGTGCACGACGTCGATGTCCCCTGCGGACAGAGCGTGATGGACGGCTCCGTCCGCAACAACCTGCCCGGCATCGTGGCCGAATGCGGCGGCAGCTGCTCGTGCGCCACCTGCCATGTGTTCCTCGAAGCGGGAGAGTCCTTCTTCGACGAACCTACCGACGAGGAGCGCGAGCTGCTCGAGTTCGCCGAAGGAGTGCGCCCGAACTCGCGGCTGTCGTGCCAGTTGATCATTAGCGACGGCTGCGCGGCCGTGCGCGTGACGGTCCCCGGCACCAACGGCTGAGCCCTGCTTTCCTCTCCACCCGACAAAGGAGTTCGCATGGAGATCACCGCTGCGGTGGCCACCGAGATCGGTGGCGCCTTCACCCTGCAGACGGTCACGCTCGACGACCCGGCTCCCGACGAGATCCTCGTGGAGATCGCCGGAGTCGGTCTGTGCCACACCGACCTGGCCGCCAGAGACGGCCACCTCCCCTTCCCGCTACCTGGGGTCTTCGGTCACGAGGGCAGCGGCGTCGTGGCCGCGGTGGGAAGTGCCGTCACCAAGGTCGCCGTCGGCGACAAGGTGGTGCTCAGCTTCAACAGCTGCGGCCGCTGCACCGAGTGCCGCAGGAACGAACCCGCCTACTGCCACGAGTTCATGGCCTACAACTTCGGCGGCGCCCGTCAGGACAGCACGAGCACCCTGCACCACAACGGGCAGTCACTCGGGTCCGAGTTCTTCGGCCAGTCCTCGTTCGCCACCTACGCCATCGCGCACGAGCGCAACGTGGTGAAGGTCGGCAACGATGCGCCGCTGGCCCTGCTGGGCCCACTCGGCTGCGGTGTCCAGACCGGTGCCGGTGCCGTGCTGAACTCGCTGGACTGCGCGCCCGGCTCGACGCTGCTCGTCCTGGGCGGCGGCTCGGTCGGCCTGTCCGCGGTGCTGGCCGGTGTCGTACGGGAACTGGCACGGATCATCGTCGTGGAACCGCACGCCGGCCGGCGTGACCTGGCGCTGTCCCTGGGGGCCACCCATGTGATCGACCCGGCGGCAGGACCGCTGCCCGACCAGGTGCGAGCCATCGTTCCCGGCGGCGTGGACTACGCGATCGACACGACCGGCATCGCCGACGTGCTGCAACAGGCGATGCTCACCGTGGCGCACCGCGCCACCGTGGGCATCATCGGCGTGCCGGCCGACCCCGAAGCCGCGCTCGCGCTGAACCTCATCCAGGCGCAGGTGCTCGGCGTGCGGGTGATCGGGATCGTCGAGGGCGACAGCGACCCGGACGTGTTCATCCCCCAGCTGCTCGAACTGCACCGCACCGGCCGGTTCCCGTTCGACAAGCTGGTCACCACCATGCCCTTCTCGCACATCAACGAGGCCGTGGCCGCCCAGCATCGCGGCGAGGCCGTCAAGATCGTGCTCGTGCACGAGTGAACCGAGGAGCCACCATGACCACCATCGACTACAACGAGCTGTATCTGGCCGGCAGGTGGGCGGAATCCGCCACAAGGCAGCGGATCGCGGTGCACTCGGCCAGCACGGAGGAGCTCCTCGGCAGCGTCCCGGAAGGCTCCGAGGCCGACGTCGACAACGCCGTCGCGGCCGCCCGGCGAGCCTTCGACAGCGCCACGGGGTGGTCCCGCTGGGATCCGGCACAGCGGGCCGAAGTGCTGGAGCGCTTCGCCGTGGCGCTGGAGAACCGTGGCGCGGAGACTGCGCGGCGGGTCACGATGCAGAACGGCATGCCGATCACGCTGGCGAACCAGTTCGAGGCAGGCTTTCCCGCAGTGCTGCTGAGGTACTTCTCCGGCGTGATGGCGCAATCGCCCCAGGAGGAGACCCGGCCGGGAATGCTGGGCGGCCGTTCCCGGGTGGTCCGCGAACCGATCGGCGTCGTCGCGGCTATCGTGCCGTGGAACGTGCCGCAGGCCATCGCCTTCCTCAAACTCGCCCCCGCGCTCGCCTGCGGGTGCACGGTGGTGCTCAAGCCCGCGCCGGAAACCGTGCTCGACGCGATGCTGATGAGCGAGGCCGCCGCCGAGGCGGGGCTGCCCGAGGGGGTGTTGAGCGTCATTCCGGGCGGTCGCGAACTCGGCGCCTACCTGGTCGCGCATCCCGGCGTGGACAAGGTGTCGTTCACGGGGTCGACGGCGGCGGGCCGCTCGATCGCCGAGACCTGCGGCCGGCTTCTGCGCCCGGTGACGTTGGAGCTCGGCGGCAAGTCGGCCGCGATCGTGCTCGACGATGCGGACCTGTCGTCCACGATCGAGAGCTTCTTCGCGGCCACCCTGCTCAACAACGGCCAGATCTGCTGGCTGGGCACCAGGGTGCTCGCGCCTCGTTCCAGGTACCAGGAGGTCGTGGACACCGTCACCGGGCTGGCCGAGTCGCTCCAGGTCGGTGATCCGCTGGACCCCTCGACGCAGGTCGGTCCGCTCGTCTCGGGTCGTCAGCGCGAACGTGTGGAGTCCTACATCTCCAAGGGCCTCGGCGAGGGGGCACGCCTCACCACGGGTGGCGGGAGGCCCAAGGGCTTCGACCGCGGCTGGTTCGTGGAACCGACCGTGTTCGCCGACGTGGAGAACACCCAGACGATCGCGCGGGAGGAGATCTTCGGCCCGGTGCTGTCGGTCATCCCGTATTCCTCCGAGGAGGAGGCGATCGCGATCGCCAACGCGAGTGAATACGGGTTGGGCGGCACCGTCTGGACAGCGGATCCGGACCGCGGAGAGGCGGTCGCGCGCAGGGTCGCGTCGGGCACCATCGGCATCAACGCCTACGCCAACGACCCGACCGCGCCCTTCGGAGGAGTCAAGTCCAGCGGTATCGGCCGCGAACTGGGCCCCGAGGGCCTGCACTCCTACCAGGTGTTCAAGACCATCTACCTCGACAACCACAAGGGGTGATCGGCTCTCAGCTTCGAGGTAGGTCGGTCCGTAGGTTCCCCCTCCCCCGCGCCTGGCGCCGGGGGAGGAGTGGCTGCGCCGGCTGTGGACCGCGATCAGCTCACAGCCCCAGGCTCTTGGCGATGATCTCGCGCTGGATCTCGTTGGTGCCGCCGTAGATCGGCGGGACCAGGGCCCTGCGGACCTGGCCCTCCATGCCGTACTCGCGGGCGTAGCCGTAACCACCCATCATCTGCATGGCCTCCAGGGCGGTGTTCTTCGCGATCTCGGTGCAGCGCATCTTCGCCATCGCGCTCTCGCGGGCCAGATCGTCCTCCTGCCCGGTGTCGACCCGAGCGGCGGCGTCGTAGACGAAGGCCCGGGCGAGCTCGATGTCGGTGGCGAGGTCGGCGATCCGGTGGCGAAGCGCCTGGAAGCTGCCGATCTTACGTCCGAACTGCTCACGCTGCCCGACGTAGGCGATCACGTCGTCGAGGGCACGCTGAGCCGCGCCCAGGCTCATCGCGGCGATGATGAGCCGTTCCACACCGAGCCCGCGCATCAGCTGCTTCCAGGCGTTGCGTGGCCGGCCCACCACGGCCGACGCCGGCAACCGAACATCGGTGAAGAAGACATCGTTGACGGTGTGCGCCTCCATCGTCTGGATGCCGCGGATCTCCAGGCCCGGCGTGTTCGTGGGCACCATGAGCAGGGTGAGCCCCTCGTGCTTGGTGCCACTGCTGTCCTCACGGGCGAGCACCAGCATGTGCTCCGCCACGTGCGCGGCGGAAATCCACGTCTTCTGGCCGTTGACCACGTACTCGTCGCCGTCCCGCGTGGAGCGCACGCGCACCCCGCCCAGGTCGGAGCCCGCACCCGGCTCGCTCAACGCAATCGCCTCCAGCCTGCCGGCGACCAGGTTGGACACGATGGTCTTCTTCTGCTCCTCCGACCCCCACCGCAGGTAGGTCTGCGCCGCGGTCAGGCCAGTCATGTATCCCGTGATGGGCAGTAGCCCCCGGGAGGTCGCCTCCAGGAAGACGCACTCGTCGACGAAGCCTGCACCGCCGCCGCCGTACTCGGCCGGCAGGGACACGCCCAACCAGCCAAGCGCGGCGAGCTTGGAGAGGATCTGCGGGCTGTTGGAAAGCGTACCGCCCTCGGTGACGGCGTCCCGCTGCGCCAGTGTGCCGCACTCCCGCAGGCAGAACTCGCGGACAGCCTCGGCGAACTGCTGCTGCTCCTTGCTCAGCTGCATCTCAGGCACCCCGGTACTTGGAGAAGTCGGGCCGGCGCTTCTCGTTGAACGACGTGATGCCTTCCTGGGCCTCGGGGGTCTCACCGAACAGCTTGAGCGTGGTGTAGGCCATCGAGCCGATGCTCACGAAATGCTCGGTGTCGGTGTTCATCGACTGCTTGAGCACCTTCAGCGCGGTCGGGGAGAACTGCAGCATCTGGTCGGCCCACACGCGCACCTCGGCGCGCAGCTGGTCGGCCGGGACGACCTTGTTGACCAGCCCCCACTCCAGAGCTTCCTGTGCGCTGATCCGGCGCAGCATGAACCAGATCTCGCGGGCCCGCTTCTCGCCGACCACGCGAGCCAGGTAGCCGGAGCCGAGACCGGCGTCGAACGACCCTACACGCGGGCCGTTTTGGCCGAACTGCGCGGTGTCCGCCGCGATGGTCAGGTCGCACAACACGTGCAGCACGTGGCCGCCGCCGATCGCCAGACCGTTCACCGCTGCGATGACCGGCTTGGGCGTGTCCCGGATCACCCGGTGCAGGGCGTCGACCTCGAACAGACCACTCTGCGAAGGCCCATAGTCGCCGGTCTCCATGCGCTGCTTCTGGTCACCCCCGGCACAGAACGCCTTGTCCCCGGCGCCGGTGAGCGCAACCACGCCGACCTCGTCGCCGGCCCAGGCCCGCTTGAAGGCCGTCACGAGCTCGTCGACCGTGCGCGCCCGGAACGCGTTGTACCGCTCAGGCCGGTTGATGGTGATCCAGGCCAGGCCGTCCTCGACCTTGTAGGTGATGTCAGTGAACTCGCTCATTTGCCTCGGTCCTTTCTGGTGATGGCCGACGCCGGCGGCGTGGGTGAGCACAACGACGTTTCGGCCTGACCATTCAAAAGAACTCTAGGGCCGTGAACGGTCGTTATCAACTGTCGGTCGCCGCCGGCAGGTGTGACGCACGCCCCAGCCGACGCCGCTGCGGTGGGACGGCGACGGCGCTCACAGCGTCGCGACGAGCTGCCGCAGCGCGTCGTGCGCAGTCACCAGGGACGGGCCGTACCAGGTGATCAGCCGGCCGTTCACCAGTCGGTTCGGCACGCGGTTGAAGGCCTCGGGGCCGTCGCTCTCGGTGAACACGTACGGCTCGTCGGGCAGCAGCACGACGTCCACGTCCGGCCGGTCGATCTCCTCCAGTGCCACATGCGGGTAGCGGTCCCGGTGTCCGGCGAAGGCGTTGGCGAGGCCGGCCCGGCGCAGCAGGTCGCCGGTGAAGGTGGACCTTCCGACCACGATCCAGGGATCCCGCCAGACCGGGACTGCGGTGGTCGCGGCGACGTCCGGAAGCGGACCCGACCAGAGCGCTCGTGCCACGCGGAGCCAGTCGGGGATTGACGTCTCCAGCGCCTCGATGAACAACCGCTGGAGCGAGTCCAATGCCTGCGGGACGGTCTCGATGACGGTCACCCACACCGGCACGCCCGCATCGCGCAACCGGGTGACGTCGAGCTCCCGGTTCTCCTCCTTGTTGGCGATGACGAGGTCCGGCCGCAGTCCGATGATCGCGTCACGGTCCGGGTTCTTGGTGCCTCGCACCCGTACCACGTCAAGGTCGCCGGGGTGGGTGCACCACTGGGTCGCCCCTACCAGGACATCCCTGCGGCCGGCGGCGATCGCCTCCGTCAGCGACGGCACGAGGGAGACCACCCGTCGTGGCGGGCGAGCGAGGTTCAGGGGGGTGCCCATGTCGTCGTACAGCGGCGGCATTGCTGCTTCCCTTGGTGTGACGCATCCGTCGTGGCGGCCCGATAGTAGGACGTCCTACCATTTCGTGTAACCCGCGTGAGACCGTCGAACCATCGTCGCCGACAACTCTCGCCCTACGGCGCGCGCAAGATTGGGTGCACACATGGCTGATGCAGAGAAGATCGTCATCCTCGACGGAGCCCGGACCCCGGTGGGGAGCTTCGGCGGCGTGTTCAAGGACGTGGCCGGCTTTGAACTGGGCGCGGCCGCCGCGAAGGAGGCGCTCAGGCGCGCCCGCGTCGCCGCGGAGGACATCGACGAGGTCGTGATGGGTTGTATCGGCCAGGTCGGTTCGGATGCCTACAACGCCCGCCGGGTGGCGATCGCGGCGGGGCTGCCGGCAAAGGTTCCGGCCTATACCGTGAACCGGCTCTGCGGGAGTGGTCTGCAGGCGATCTGGTCCGCAGCGATGCAGATGCGCTGGGGTGGGGTGGACTTCGCCCTGGCCGGCGGGGACGAGTCCATGACTCGAATGCCGTTCTACGACTTTGACGCACGCTCAGGTTACAAGCTCGGCAACCGTCAGCTGGTGGACGGCACGGTGTTGATGCTCACCGACCCGTTCCACCAGATCCACATGGGCGTCACCGCGGAGAACGTCGCCGCGAAGTACGACGTGTCGCGCCGGCAGCAGGACGAGTTCGCGGTGGAGTCCCAGAGGCGCGCGGCGACGCAGGCGGCGAAGGCGGCGTTCGCCGAGGAGATCGTGCCGGTCGAGGTCGGCGGCCGGAAGCCGTTCGCGGTGACCGAGGACGAGCACCCCAAGCCCGGTACCACGCTGGAGGTGCTGGCCGAGCTGCGGCCGGCGTTCGCCAAGGACGGCACCGTCACCGCCGGCAACGCCTCGGGCATCAACGACGGCGGTGCGGCGGTCGTGCTGGCCCGGGAGTCCGTGGCGAAGGACCGCGGACTGACAGGCCTGGTGTCGCTCGAGGCCGTGGCGACGGCGGCGATGGAGCCCGAGCTGATGGGTTATGCGCCGGTGCGGGCGCTGCGGAAACTGTTCGCCCAGACCGGCACGACACCCGGCGACATCGACACGATCGAGCTGAACGAGGCGTTCGCCTCCCAGGCGGTCGCGGTGATCCGCGACGCCAAGTTGGACCCGGAGAAGACCAACCCCTACGGCGGCGCGATCGCGCTCGGCCACCCGGTTGGCGCGACCGGCGCGATCCTGTCCCTGAGGGTGGCCCAGGACCTGGTCCGCCGCGACCTCGAGCTGGGGATCGTCACGATGTGCATCGGCGGCGGGCAGGCGCTGGCCGCGCTCTTCCGCAGGGTGGGGTAAGCGATGGCGCCCTGCTCCGCCCGGCGGGGCAGGGTCCCCGCGCTTCCTTGCGCCTCCCGGCAGTCAGCGCAGTGTCGGACGGTAGGTGTACGAGCGGCTGCGGGTCAGCGCGAACTCGAAGATCCCCCGCCCAGACGTGCCGTTCCAGGTGAACGACGCCAGCCGGTCGGTCAGGGCGGAGTCCAGCGTACGAGGAGACACCGACCCGTCGAGCGGGTAGACGTCGTGCTCGATGTGGTCGCGCCCCATCGGCCGGCCGTGGTGACCGCCGTATCCGCCACCGGACATGTAGCCACCGGCGGCGGAGGCGTCGGTGTCCACCACGTAGACGACGCCCCGTTCGGTGGTCACCTCCACCGTGCCGCTCTTCAGATCCAGGTGCTCGTCGAACCGCAGGTCGTGGTGCACGTCCACGATGCGGTCGAGCCGGCCGCTCTCGTGCATCACGGCGCCTTCGAGGAGCAGTCGCTCGTGCTCCCGAGTCTCCACCAGCAGGAAGCCGATCGAGCGGTCCGGGAACTGGGCCTGGTACCAGATGTGCAACCCCTGGCCCCCGGACATCGTGCGCACGCCCCGGGAGCGGTCGCGCTGGCCGTACCAGCCCTCGATCCGCTGCCGCCGGCCGTCGATGCTCAGCGTGCCGGAGTAGCGCCCGGACTGGAACAGGTGCGTGAAGGACGAAGATGTCCCGTCGTCGTTGGTCACCCTCACCTCACCGGTCCACGCCGGTGTCCGGGCGCGCCAAGTGAGGTCGAATTCCAGCCCGGTCGGGTTCGGGCCCAGCACGACCCGCCAGGTCCTCATCGGCTCGACCAGGTGCCAGGAGATCGGTCCGGCGCTGGTGCCGTCGGTGGCGCTGAGCTCGGTGGAAAAGCGCAGGTTCCGCTGCTCGGTGCCGGTGACGAGGATCGCGAAGCCGTCCACCACGTCCTTCGGTGGGTAGGTGCCGAGCCCGAAGAGGATGGACGGTGACGAGGCGTCCGCCGGGTGGAGGTTGAACACGAACCGGTCGAAGAACCGCTCGGGGAGACCCGGGGTGTCCGGCGCCAGCAGGGCGTCGTGGAAGGTTTTCGTCATCGTGTCTCCTCGGTGGGCCGGTCCTCGGGTGCGGCCGGCGGCTCGTCCAACCCCGCGATCCGGTGCGCCGCTTCGAGGAAGGACCGCACCAGCGCCGGGTCGGCGTAGTACGGGTCGCCCACCCCTCGCAGGGTCCGGCGGCGGCTGTACTCGTAGAGCGCCGCGAGCTTCCAGAACGCGAGGGCGGTGTACCAGTCCAGGTTCGACACGTCGCGTCCGGTGCGCTCGGCGTACCGGTCGGCGAGCTCCTTGCGGGTCGGGTACCCGTCCTCGAGCATCGCGGTGCCGAGATCCTCCGTCGGGGTCCGCGGGCTGTCCGCCTCGGGCACCGAGGCCAGGAAGTACCCCACGTCGAACAGCGGGTCGCCGATGGTGGCCAACTCCCAGTCGAGCACTGCGGCGACGCGCCCCGGCGGGTTCGGGGCAAGGACCACGTTGCCGATCCGGTAGTCGTTGTGCACGATCGCGGCACCGGACTCCGGTGGCACGTGCGCTGCGAGCCAGGCCTCGACGACAGCGAAGTGCGGCGGTGGACTGCCGTCCGCATCCGCGACCAGCCGGGCCATCCGGCGCAGGTGGCGCGCGTTGAAGCCCTCCGGCCGACCCAGGTCACCCAGGCCGGCGGCACGCCAGTCGACCGCGTGCAGGTCGGCGAGGGTGTCGATGAGGGCCTCGCCGATCTGGCGCCGGATCTCGGGGCGGTCGAGCGTCGCAGGGGTCGACGTGGTTACCACGGGGCCCTCGGCGAAGCTCATGACGTAGAACGGCACGTCGAGCACCTCCCCTGCGCGGGCCGTGGCCAGCACCCGAGCCACCGGCACCTGGGTGTCCCGCAGTGCGTGCACGAGCCGTGCCTCACGCAACATGTCGTGCGCTCCCGGCGGCGTCGGCGGTGGCGGCGGCCGGCGCATCACCACCCGGCCAACGCCGTCTGACACCAGGAACGTGAGATTCGAGTGACCCTCGCCGATCCGCCTCACGTCGAGGTCGCCCTCGCACAGGCCGCGTTCGCGCAAGAATCGGGCGAGAGCGTCGAGAGTCTCCGGTGTCCACTCCGCGTTCATGCCGCGGACCTCACCTTCCCGTGAACTGGGGCGCGCGCTTCTCCTTGAAGGCGGCCAGCGCCTCAGACATGTCCTCGGTGCGCGTCAGCAGCGCCTGACCGCGGTTCTCGAGTTCGAGGGCAGCAGCGTAGGAGGTGATCTCCTGGTTGCGCTGGATGGCCCGCTTGGACATGCGCACTCCGCCAGGCGAGTTGGTGGCGATCAGCCGGGCTGTCGCGACCGCCTCATCGAACAGCCGCTCGGCCGGCACCATCCGGTTGGCCAGCCCGATCCGCACGGCTTCCTCGGAGCCGACGAGTCGGCCGGTGTAGCCGATCTCGGCGGCGCGTCCGGGACCCACGAGGCGACTGAGGTTGTACGAGGTGCCCAGCTCGCCGATCGACAGGCCCACCTTCACGAAGGCGGCGCTGAACTTGGCCGTCGGCGCGACGAGGCGGATGTCCGCGGCCAGGGCCAGGGCCATCCCGCCTCCGGTGGCCGCACCGTGGACGGCCGCGATGACCGGGAAGGGCAGATGCCGGATCGCCTGGATGCCGCCGGTGGCGGTCTCCACGAACTTGACAAACTCGCGCACACCCATCCGGGTGATGACCTCGATCTCGTCGAGGTCGAAGCCGGCGCAGAACGCCTGCTCCCCTGCCCCGGTCAGGATCAGTGCCCGCAGGCCGCTGTCGCGCAGCGCGCGGGCGGCAGTGCCGTACTCGGTGAACATCTTCACCGTCTGCGAGTTCATCCGCTCCGGGCGGTTCATCCGCAGCGCGGCCACATCACCGTCGAGCAGCTCGACCGTCAGGGTCTCCAGCTCGGGAAGGTCCAAGGTCGCCATGGTGGGTCCTTCGATCGTCGTCGTCATCGCCGTCAGCGCCCGGTGAAGACCGGCTCACGCTTCTCCTTGAAGGCCGCCAGCGCCTCGGACATGTCCGAACTCCTGGTCAGCAGCGCCTGGCCGCGGTTCTCCAGCTCGAGAGCCGCGGCATAGGAGGCGGTCTCCATGTTGGCCTGCAGCGCCCGTTTGGAGAGCTGCACGCCGCCTGGGGAGTTGGCGACGATCGACCGGGCGAGCGTGATGGCGTCGTCGAGGAGGGCGGCCGGCTCGCTGACGCCGTTCACCAGCCCGAGCCTGAGCGCCTCGTCCGGATACACGAAGCGGCCGGTGAAGCAGATCTCGCTGGTGGCACCGGGCCCGATCAGCCGGGTCAGCAGCCAGGACGCCCCGAGGTCCCCGGCGGAAAGACCGATACGGACGAAGGCGGCGTTGAACTTGGCGTTCATCGAGGCCAGCCGGATGTCGGCGGCCAGTGCGAGGGACAGACCGCCGCCCGCGGCCGCGCCGTTGACCGCGGCGATGACCGGCACCCGCATCGAACGCACCGCGAGCAGCGCGCGAGCCGCTCGCTCCTGCTGGTCGAGCATGCCGAGCGCGCCGAGGTTCGGCAACTCCTCGGCGTCGGCCAGGTCGTAGCCGGCACAGAACGCCTTGCCGGCCCCGGTGAGGATCACGACCCGGCAGTCGTCCTCGTCGTCGAGCGCGATCGCCAGTTGCTCGAGCTCGACGAACATCGTGTTCGTCATCGCGTTGTAGCGGTCCGGCCGGTTCAACGTGACCACGACGACGCCGGAAGAGCGCTCCTCCAGGCTCATCGTTTCGTACGACGTGTCCAGGCTCTTCATCAGTGCTCCTCGCTCAAGCGTTGCCATGTCGGCACGGGCCGGGGGCCGGGCCCTGGTCCCTGCGCCGGCGGCCCAGGGCTCACGCACGCGCAGCCGTCGTGACAGTTGCGATCGTGTACGGCTTGCCGGTCCCATTCGTTCCTGTCACCCTCACCACCCCGAAACTGCGCCCGGAGTGCGCCACCGACGCTTCGAACCGCACCGCCGTGTCCAGGGGGATCGGACGCGCATAGGCGATATGGAGGGACGCCGTGTCGGACGGTCGTCCGGCAGCCTCCAGCGCAGCGTGAGCAACGACGTCCGAGGCGCACAGCGCGATACCGCCGTGCAGGTTGCCGAGTGGGTTGACCAGTTCCGGCGTCACGACGAGGTGCAGCTCAGCACCGTCGCCGGTGATCTTCACCTGCGCGCCGAGCAGCCCCAACACGCCTTCCGCGCCCGGCCGCGGGTCAGGGACGGTGGCGCCCCCGTCCGTGGGCAACTGGGCGGGCAGCTCCCGCACCCACCGACCGTGCTGCCGGCACCCGGAAACGAGCCTGCCCCGGTCGTCGACGACCGAGCCGGAGGAGATCCCCCCACGGGAGTCGGCGTGCAGGATGCGAGCCTGGGCAGAGAGCAGCGTCCCGTCGGTCGGGATCTGTCGGCAGATGTCGACCGATATCTCAGAACTCACCGACCAGTGATCCACCGGGGGTTCCAGCATGATGGCGTGACCCAGCACCTCGTCGACGAGCACACCCAGCGCCCCGGCGGTCGGCCGACCTGCCGGGCCGTTCAGCCATGAGCCCGTCGGCATCGAACCGGAGACGAGATCTCCATCGGCGGCCAGTCCCGTAACCCGGAACGAGCGTTCGGGTCCGCTCTCCGTGGTAGGCACAGCCTGCCGCTGCCCGAACTTGTCGGTCATCGTCACTGAGTCCGCCGTCCGTCTCGTGCGAGCCGCGGCACCCACCGCGGCATTTGGTCAGGCCATTCGAAATATATCGTCCTTCGGCTTCCCGGGGGAATACCGCCGAGGTCAGGCGAAGTTCGGGGGGCGCTTCTCGACGAAGGCCGTGATGCCCTCGGCCGCCTCGCCGTCCTCGAACAGCGACTGCTCCTGCGCCACCTCGTAGCCGAAGCCCTCCTCGATCGGCAGGTCGAAGGCCGCATCGACGGTGCGGACGACGGCGAGCTGCGCCGGCAGCGATGCGCCGACCAGTTCCTCGGCCAGCGCCAGCGCCTCCTTCACCACGTCGCCCTCGGTGAGCCGATCCACAAGGCCGATGGCCAGTGCCTCGGCCGCCGGCACCTGACGGGCGGTGAGCATGATGTCCAGCGCGCGACCGCGGCCCACCAGCCGCGGCAGGCGCTGCGTGCCGCCGGCGCCCGGGATGAGGCCGATCTTCACCTCGGGCAGGCCGTACTTCCCCCGGGGGCCGCAGACCCGCATGGTGCACGCCATGGCCAACTCGAGGCCGCCGCCGAGGGCCAGCCCGTCGACCGCGGCAATCGAAAGGAACGACGCTGACGCGAGCCGGTCGTTCACCGCCCGCATCTGGTCGCCGTACGCCGTGAACGACCCGGCGTCGACGCTCGAGAGGTGCTTGATGTCCGCACCGGCCGCGAAGAAGCCGTCGAGCGCCGAGGAAACGATCACGACCTTGACGCTCCCGGCCGCCACGGCCGCGTCGATCGCGGCGTGCATGCCCTCGAGGAGCGGCACGCCGAGGGCGTTGGCCGGCGGCCTCGCCATGGTCACGTGCATGATCCCCGGCGCTTCCATCTTCCAGGTGACGACATCGTGAGGCTGATTCGGCTCGGCCATGGGTTCCTCCCTTTCGATCCAGTCATATGGTCTGACCGTATCGTCGCGCGGCGTGCCGAGCCTCCCGCGGATGGCCCGGCACGCGGGACGAAGGTGTGCCGGTCAGGCCATGGTGAGTCCGCCGCTGACCGACAGGGTCTGGCCGGTGATGAAGCCGGCGGCGTCGGAGGCAAAGAAGGCGGCAGCGGGGCCGATGTCCTCGGGCGTGCCGAGCCGCTTCATCGGGACGGCGCGGGTCATGCCGCCGATCACCTTCTCGGCGTCTTGTCCGGCCCCGTCGATGAACTTGCGCAGGGCCGGGGTGTCCGTGGGGCCGGGGCAGACGGTGTTGGCGGTGATGCCCTTGGTGGCCACCTCGCGCGCGAGGGTCTTGGTGAAGGCGATGATGCCGCCCTTGGCGCCGGAGTAGACGGCCTCCAGCGAGGAGCCCACGCGGCCCGCGTCCGAACCGATGTTGATGACCCGGCCGAAGCCGCGCTCCATCATGCCCGGGACGACCGCCTTGGTGACGCGGAGCGCGCCCTTGAAGTTGACGTCGAGGACCCTGTCCCAGAACTCCTCGGTCGTCTTGACGAACGGCATGAAGTCGTCCCATCCGGCGTTGTTGACCACGACCTCGACGGGGCCGAGCTCGTCCTCGACCTTGCGCACGGCGGCCTCGACCGAGGCTGTGTCGGTGACGTCGACCTCGACGGCGATGGCGGTGCCCCCCGCCTCAGTGATCTCCTTGGCGGTCTGGGTGGCGATGTCGAGGTTCATGTCGGCGATCGCCACCTTGAACCCCTGCGACCCGAGCGTGGTGGCGATGCCCTTGCCGATGCCCTGGGCACCGCCGGTGACGAGTGCGACGCGGTTGCTCATTGCGAAATCTCCTGTAGGCGTGGTGGTTCAGTGGGCGACCGGGGTCCACAGGACGGGCCCGGCGACGATCGAGTGGCTGGTCAGTCTGCGACCGAGGATCGTCTGCGCCTCGCGCGCGGCCTCGATGACCTTCTCGAGGTCGAGGCCGGTCTCGACGCCCATCTCATGGAACATGTTCACCAGATCCTCGGTGGCGATGTTGCCGGTGGAGCCGGCCGGGACCGGGCAGCCGCCGAGCTCGCCGAAGCTCGACTCGAAGCTGGTGCAGCCGGCCTCGAGGGCGGCATAGGCGTTGGCCAGGCCCTGCCCGCGGGTGTTGTGGAAGTGCGCGGTCAGATCCACCTGCGGCAGCCGCTCCAGGGCGGCGGTGAAGAACTGTGACACGTAGGCCGGGTTCGCCATCCCGGTGGTGTCCCCGAATCCGACCTCGGTGGCACCCGCCTCGGCGAACTCCTCGGCGAGATCGAGCACCCGCTTCATAGGCACTTTGCCCTCGAAGGGACATCCGAAGGAGGTGGCGATCACCGCGCAGAACTTCAGCCCCTCGGCGAGGATCCGCTTGCCCATCGCCTTGACGTCGGCCATGGTCTCCTCGATGGTCCGGTTGATGTTCTTCTTGTTGTGGGTCTGGGAGGCGCTGACGAACAAGGCGGCGTCCTCAAAGAAGTCACGCACCCTCAGCGCGTTGTCCAGCCCCTTGCTGTTGGGGATCAGCACCATACGCTCGACGTTGCCGGGCAGGTCGATGCCCCTGAGCACCTCGACGCCGTCGGAGAGCTGCGGGATGACGTCCGACCGCACGAAGCTGGCCACCTCGATCCGGGTGAAGCCGGCCTGCCCGAGTGCGTTGATCAGCTGGATCTTGTCGGCGGTCGCGATTGTCTCCGGCTCGTTCTGGAAGCCGTCGCGGGGGCCGACCTCACGAATGTGCACCCGCCGGGTCTCCCCCGGGGTGCGGTTGTCCTGCGTCATCTCGACACCTCCTGGTCCACGAGGCTCCTCTCCAGCCTCTCCCTGTGCTGGGGCGCGGCCACCTCGATAAGGCGGCGGGCCCGTTCCGCCACAGTGCAGCCGGTAAGCATGGCCACGCCGTGCTCGGTGACCACCGCGTCGACGTCGACTCGCGCCGTGGTGACAGCGCCGCCGCGCAGCGTCGAATTGATCGTCGACTCCCCGCCCGCCTCCGACCGCAGCGCGATGATCGACCGAGCACCGGTCAGCGACGCCGCACGGCTGAAGTCGACCTGGCCGCCTACCGCGCCGATGTGGACCCCGCGGCTCAACTCGGCACCGACCTGGCCGAGCAGGTCGACCTCGATGGCGGAGTTGATCGACACCAGCGAGCGAAGCCGGGACAACACCCCCGGGTCGTGCGTGTAGCTGGCCGCCCGGAACTCGACCGGGAACTCGTGCAACCGGTCGTACATCGACACGCTCCCGAGCGCCGCGCCCGTGACCACCAGCCCCAGGTCGATCTCCTTCCTGGCGCCGGTCACCACACCTTTCTCGATCAGGGCCAGCACCCCGTCTGTGATCATCCCGGTGTGAAAACCCAGATCAACGTGGCCGGACAGCGACTCAAGCACCGCATTGGGCAACGAACCGACGCCCATCTGCAGGGTGTCGCCGTCCTCGACGAGCCCGGCGACCCGCTCGGCAATGGCACGATCGACGGCGTCCGGAGCACGCATGGGCGCTTCCCTCAGCGGACGATCGGTCTCCACCGTGGCCGCGAAAGCGCGCAACGGCAATCGGTCGGCGCCGACGGTCGGCGGCATCCGGTGGTTGATCTCGGCTATGAGAGTCCGCGTTTGACGCAGCGCGTCGGCGACGTACTCCACACCGATCCCCAGCGAGACCATGCCGTCGTCATCCGGCGGCGACACCTGCAGCAGACCGATGTCACAGGGCAGCTGCCCCCGGGCGAACATCCTCGGCAGCGCCGAGTAGTGGCACGGCACCACCTCCAGCCGTCCGTGCCTGCTCAGTTCGCGCAGTCGGCCCAGGCCACCGTAGGACAGCACGGTCAGCGACTCCGGCAGATCGCCGGAGAGCCGCTCGTTCCAGGTGAGACCACAGAAGGCGCGCACCGGACCGATGCCGTCGACCTGGTCGAGCAGGGCGTTGACCAGCGGCTCGGGCTCGGCACCGCCCTGACCCCACCAGACGCCGTCGCCGGCCCGGATATATGGCGTCAGGTCGAGCATCAGTCCACCCGCTGCACGAGTGTGGCGGTGCCGAGCCCACCACCGCAGCACATGGTCACCAGGCCGATCTCGACGTCCAGGCGCTCCATCTCGGAGATGAGCGTGCCGAACAGCCGGGAGCCGGTGGCGCCCACCGGGTGGCCCAGTGCGATCGCTCCACCGTTGACGTTGACCTTGCCCATGTCCGCGCGAAGCTCCCGCTCCCAGGCCAGGACAACGGAGCTGAAGGCCTCGTTGATCTCGATCAAATCGATGTCGTCGATCGACATGCCGTTGCGCCCGAGCAGCTTCCGGGTCGCCGGAATGGGACCGGTGAGCATGATGACCGGGTCGACGCCGATCGTGGTCTGGTCGAGGATCCGGGCGCGCGGCCGCAGGCCGTAGCGGTCGGCTGCCTCCCTGGAGGCCAGCAGCACCCCGGCCGCACCGTCGGAGATCGGCGAGGAGCTTCCTGCGGTGATCCGGCCGTTCTCCCGGAAGACGGGCTTGAGTCCCGCCAGCGCCTCCATCGAGGTTCCCGGGCGGATGCTCTGGTCGCTGTCCCGCTTTTCGTCGGCGAGCTCCAGCGGAATCATCTCCCGATCGAAGCGGCTGGCGTCGACCGCCTCGGTGGCCAGTTGGTGCGAGCGGACCGCGAACCGGTCCATCTCCTCGCGGGAGATGTCCCAGCGGTCGGCGATCAGCTCGGCGCTCTCCCCCTGCGGCACAAAGTCGTAGCGGGCCCGGAGCTCGGCCGGCCAGGGATCGCCGTACAGCTCGGAGATCCTCGCGGGGGAGTTCATCGGCACATGTCCCATGTGTTCGACCCCTCCGGCGATCACCACATCATGGGTGCCGGATGACACCAGAGCGGCCGCCATCTCCACCGCGGTCTGAGCAGAACCGCAGCGGCGGTCCAGTACCGTCGCCGGAACCTGCGGCGGGTAGCCGGCCTGCAGCCATGCATTGCGGGCGATGTTGCGGGACTGCTCGCCGAACGGCGCCGTGCAGCCGATGACCAGGTCCTCGACCACCTCGGGCGCCAGCCCAGTGCTTTTGAGCAGCGCGGTGTAGACGGCGCCGAGCAACTCGTTGGGGTGGGTGTCGCGGAACCAGCCACGTTCGGGATGCGACTTGCCCATCGGGGTACGCAGCGCCTCCACGACCAGCACCTCGCGGCCGTTGCCGATGAAGGGGTTCGCCGGCATCAGATGACCGTCCCGCCGTCGACCGGCAGCACCTGGCCGGTGATGTACGACGCCGCGTCGGAGGCGAAGAACACGAAGCTGCCCGCGATCTCGTCCGGATAGGCCCAGCGTCCCAGTGGGATGCGGGACAGTGTGATCGCGGCGAGCTTCTCGTCGCTGCGGATGTTCTCCGTCATCGAGGTCGCAGCCAGCGGGGCCAGGGCGTTGACGGTGATCTGCTTCTTCGCCAGCTCCTTGGCCAGGGACTTGGTGATCCCCACGATACCGGCCTTGGCCGCTCCGTAGTTCACCTGCCCGATCGTGCCGACCAGCCCGGCGGCCGAGGTGACGTTGATGATCCGTCCGGTGCCGTCCGTGGGAAGGAAGGGAAGCGCAGCCTGGCTGACGGTGAAGGTTCCGCCGACGTGAACGCCTATCACGAGATCGAACTGGTCAGCCGTCATCTTCGGGAACATCGCGGGCGCGATGGCGCCGGCATTGTTGACCAGGATGTTGAGCACGCCGCCGTTGAGGTCTGCGGCCTGCTCGGCGGCCTGGGCGGCCTGCTCGGCGTTACGGACGTCGACCACGGCCGACTCCGCTCGGCCGCCGGCCTCCGTGATCTCCTGTGCCACCGACGCTGCGGCGTCCTTGTCGATGTCGGTGACGACAACGGTCGCTCCCGCCCGGGCGAACGCCTTGGCGACCGCTGCGCCGATGCCGTTGCCCGCGCCGGTGACGAGAGCGGAGCGGTCCTGCAGAGAGAACATCAGTAGCTCCTGGGAAGTCCGAGAACGTGCTCGCCGAGGAAGTTCAGGACCATCTCCTGGCTGAGCGGGGCGATCCGGGTCAGCCGCGCCTCACGGAAGTAGCGCGAGACGTGGTACTCCTCGGAGTACCCCATGCCGCCATGGGTCTGCAGCGCGCGGTCGGCAGCCTGGAAGCCGGCGTCCGCGCAGAGGTACTTGGCGGTGTTCGCCTCGCGCGCGCACGGCTTGCCGTGGTCGTAGAGCCACGTCGCCTTGCGCAGCACGAGCTCCGCGCCGTCCAGCCGGGCCAGTGAGTCGGCCAGCGGGAACTGCAGCCCCTGGTTCATGCCGATGGGCCGGCCGAAGACCTCGCGCTCGTTGCCGTACCGGACCGCCAGGCGCAGTGCAGCGCGGCCGATGCCGAGGGCCTCCGCGGCCACCAGCATCCGCTCCGGGTTGAGTCCGTCGAGGATGTACGTGAAGCCCTTGCCCTCCTCCCCGACCCGGTGCTCGGCGGGAATGCGCAGGTCGTCGATGAAGAGCTCGTTCGAGGTGACCGCGTTCCGGCCCATCTTCCTGATCGGCCGGATGTCGACGTGGTCGCGGTCGAGGTCGGTGAAGAAGAGGGTCAACCCGTCGGTCTTTTTCGGCGAGTCCTCGAACTTCGCGGTCCGGGTCAGCAGCAGGACCTTCTCTGACTCCACCGCCTTGGAGATCCACACCTTGCGGCCGTTCACGACGTAGTCGGAGCCGTCGCGCCTGGCGAAGGTGGTGATCCGAGTGGTGTCGAGACCGGCACCCGGCTCGGTGACGCCGAAGCATACGTGCAGGTCACCGCTGACGATCCGGGGAAGGTTCTCCCTCTTCATCTCCTGCGAGCCATGCACGATCACCGGGTGCATCCCGAAGATCGACAGGTGCATGGAGCTGGCGCCGTTCATACCCGCACCGGAGGCGGCAACCTCCTCGAGCAGCAGCGACGCCTCGGTGATACCGAAGCCGTGGCCACCGTACTCCTCCGGAGTCGTGATGCCGAGCCAGCCGCCGTCAGCGAAGGCTTTGTAGAACTCCGTCGGGAACTCGTGCGCCGCGTCCTTCTCCATCCAGTACTGGTCGTCGAACTTGGCGGCCAGCTCGCGTACCGCCTTGCGGATGGTCTCCTGATCCTCGGTGAGCGCAAAGTCCACGGTGCCCACATCCTCTCCGTACTCTGGTAGGACCTTATCAAAGGACTGACCATAATTAAATGAGAGCAAGGCCTTCCGCGATGCGCTCGTTCCACACCACCGGGGCGCCGAACAGCCTCTCGTCGAGCTTCGCCCGTTTGAAGAACAGGTGAAGGTCGTGCTCCCAGGTGTAGCCGATCGCACCGTGAATGGTGAGCGCGCTGTCGGCGCCGCGGACGCCATCGGCGGTGACTTGCGCCTTCACCGCCGCCGCGTGCAGCAACGCCTGCGGCGCACCGCCGTCCACCGACGCGGCGGCGAAGTAGACCACGGAGCGGGCTGCCTCGACACTGACCAGGATTGCGGCGGCCGCGTGCTTGACCGCCTGGAACGAGCCGATCGGGAACCCGAACTGGTGGCGTTGCTTGCTGTACTCCACGGCCAGATCGAGCACGCGCTCGGTGGCACCCAACGAGTCGGCGGCGACCAGGACCGCGGCCATGGCCGACGCCTGCCACAGCACGTCGACCGCGTCGACGTCCAGCCGCACCGACGGCACCTGATGCAGCGTCACATCGGCGACCGACCGGGAGCGGTCCAGCAGACGCCGCGCGGTGCGGCTGACGCCCGGGGCGGCCGCCTCGACGAGCCGCAGCTCCCGGACGCCGCCCGCCCCGACCGGCACGACGAACCGAGTGGCGATGTCCCCGGCCAGCACCCGGGCCGCGGTACCGGTAACCATGCCCTCGGCGTCGACGCTCAGTGACGGGGCCCGGTCGGGAACCGCCTCGGCCGGTACCAGCAGGGACACCGTCTCGCCCGCCAGCGCCGCCTCGACCAGCTTGGGATGACCCGCCAGAGCCGTCACGGCCAGCACCGTCGCCAGCCAAGAGGCCGACGGAGCCGCCGCGCGGGCGAGCTCCTCGGCGGTCAGCGCCAGCTCGACCAGGCCGCCTCCCTGACCACCGAGCTTCTCGGTGAGTCCGACTCCGGCCCAACCGTCGGCGATGAAACGCGACTCGAAGGCGGAGGCGTCGCCGGCGTCGAGCCACCGGCGCACCCTATCCGAGGGCGCCACGTCGGCAAGCCATCCCCGGAACGTCTTCTGGTATGCCTCCTGCTCCTCAGAGAGCTTCCACTGCACGACTCGTCCTCTCCCGAGGCCACCGCCGATCCGGCCGACGGAGGCTGACGATCTGTTAGGTAGGTATGGCCAAAAAGCGGTGCCGGTCCAGGCCGACCGTTCACCGGAGGCCCTTGACCTGCAGGTGGATCTCCTCGACCGCGTCCGGGTTCTCCGCGCCCGACAGGTCACCCGGGTCCGAGTCGAGCACCGCCGCCCGGACCGCACGCCGAAGGATCTTCGCCGACCGGGTCTTGGGGAGCCGGCCGACCCGGATCACCCGAGCGGGCGCGAACGGCTTGCCGACCTCCTCGGCCACGCGCTGACGCAGTCTCGCCGCGACCGTCTCGTCGTCCTCGGCACCGGCCCGCGGGACGTAGAACACCCACACCGCCTCGCCCTTCTTGACATCCGGGATGCCGACGACCGCGGACTCGGCGACCGCCGGGTCCGCGGCGAGCACCGACTCGATCTCGGCCGGCGCAACGCGCTTGCCGGCCACATTCATCACGTCGTCGGAGCGGCCGAGGACGAACCAGCTGCCGCTCTCGTCGACGAGGGCGTAGTCACCGTGACGCCACAGCCCGGGGAAGGTGGACCAGTAGGCCTCGCGGTACCGCTCGTCGTCGTTCCACACGCCCCGGGTCATCGCCGGCCACGGCTGACGGCACACCAGCTCGCCGATGCTGCCGCGCATCGGCCGGGCCTTGTCGTCCACCACGTCGACGTCCATGCCGAGCGCGGGTCCGCCCAGAGAGCAGCTGTGAATGTCCTCCACCGGGTAGGGGCACAGGAACGATCCTCCGACCTCCGTGCCGCCGGAGAAGTTGATGACCGGAACCTGGCTGCCGAACACGTCGCGGGCGAGCCACTCGTAGGAGTCCGGGTCCCACGGCTCCCCCGTCGAGCCCAGGACCCGCACCGAGGACAGGTCCACGGCCGGCGGGTCCTGGGACACAGCCCGCAACGTGCGGATCAACGTCGGGGACACGCCGAGCATCGACACCTGGTGCCGCTCGACGAGCTGCCACAGCCGGCTGGTGTCGGGTACGTCGGGTGAGCCTTCGTAGAGCAGCAGCGTGCCGCCGTTGGCGTGGGTCCCGAAGATCGACAGCGGGCCCATGATCCAGCCCATGTCGGTGATCCAGCAGAACGTCCGGCCGGGCGTGATCTCGAATCCGTAGGCCACCTCGCTGGCGGTCTTCACCAGGAAACCGGCGTGGGTGTGCAGCGCTCCCTTGGGCTTGCCGGTGGTACCGGAGGTGTAGGCGAGCAGCAGCGTGTCCGAGGCAGAGGTGGCCTCGACCTCCGAGTCGGGCCCGATGTCGAGGAGTTGCTGCCAGGAGGTCTCCCGGCCGTCCTGCGGGGCGAGCGGCTCACCGAGGTTGTCCACGACCACGACGAGTTCCACGCTGGGGCACGACGTCAGCGCCTGCAGCATCTGTGGGAGCATGCTCGCGGTCCTGCGGCGGCGGACGGTGCCGTCGGCGGTGATGACCGCCTTGGCGTTCGCGTCCCGGATGCGCGAGGAGATGGCGGCGGACGCGAATCCGGAGAACAGCGGCACCGCCATCGCACCAATGCTTGCCACGGCGTACGTCGCGACGACGGCCTCAGGCGTCATGGGCAGGTAGATCGCGACGGCGTCGCCCCTGCCGACGCCCCGTGCGCGGAGGCCGGCGCAGGCCCGGGCCACCTGGTCGTCGAGCTCGGCGAAGGTCAACCGGCGTACTGTGCCGTCCTCGCTCTCGTGCACGATGGCGATGCCGTCGGGGGTCTGACGAGCCCAACGAGTCAGCGCCGCGTCGACGATGTTGATCCGGCCCCCGACGAACCACTCGGGGTACTCGACACCGCGGCTGAGATCGACCACGTCCGTGTAGGGCGTGCGGAACGGGATGCCGAGGTCCTTGACCACCCGGTCCCAGAAGTCGCCGATGTCGGCCACCGACCGGGCGCGCAGTTCGTCGGCGGTGGCCACGCCCAGTGTGCGCATGAGACGGGCGACGTTGGAGTTCTCCAGGTAGTCCCGCGACGGGTGCCAGGTGTAGACCACGTCAGCTCCTCGGCATGCCGAGAATCCGCTCGGCGACGATGTTGCGCTGGATGAAGGTCGAGCCACCTGCGATCGCGGTGCCCCGGGACTGGTTGGCGAGCCGCAGCCACCTCTGCGCTTCGGCACGTTCGTCGTCCAGAGCGAACTGGCCGCCCAGCGGCTCAAGGGAGAGGCGGAAGTCGGCGAGCTCCTCCACCAGCGGGCAGAAGTAGAGCTTTCCAATCGACGTAACCGGCCCGGGCAGTTCGTCGGACTCCGCACCGGAGATCACCCGCTGGCTGATCGTGCGGTGCACCAGCGCGCGCCCCCACAGGTCGGCGACCTTCTGCCGCACGTGCGGGTCGGCGCCGAGCGGGCTGCCATCGGCGGACTTCCTGGTGCGGATGTCGGCGATGATGTCCTCGATCGCCTTTGTGGTGTTGACGCGGCCGGTGGCGATGGCGACCCGCTCGAAGGCCAGTGTCGCCATGGCCACCTTCCAGCCGCCATCGACCTCGCCCACCACGGCGTCGTCGGATACGAAGACCTCGTCGAGAAACACCTCGTTGAACTCCGCTTCACCCAACATGTGGGCAAGAGGGCGGACGGTGACGCCGTCGCTGTCCATGGGCAGGAGGAAGTAGGTGATGCCCTTGTGGCGCTCCCCGCCGCCGGTGCGCGCCAGCAGGATCGCGTGGGCGGCCAGTTGCGCGCGGCTGGTCCAGATCTTCTGCCCCTGGATCCGCCAGCCGCCGTCGGCCTTGGTCGCCTTGGTGCGCAGTGAGGCGAGGTCGGATCCGGAGTCAGGTTCGGAGAACAGCTGGCACCAGATCTCCTCGCCGGTCAGGATCGGCCGCAGGTACCGCGCCTTCTGCGCCTCGGTGCCGAAGTGCGCGATGGTGGGCCCGGCGAAATCCTCGCCGATGGTGTTCAACCGTTCCGGAGCACCTGCGTGATCGCACTCCTCCGTGAAGATTGCGCGCATCCGCTCGTCGAGCCCCTGGCCGCCGTACTCCTTCGGCCAGGTGAGACCGGCGTAGCCCGCATCGAAGAGCATCCGCTGCCACTGCCGCCAAAAGGGCGCCTTCGCCCCAAGGTCGGCCGGCTCCGGCCAAGGGAGCTTGGGGAGGCTGTTGTGGAGCCAGGTCCGGACGTCGTGCCGGAACTGCGCCTCGTCAGGATCGTCGGACAGGTCCATGGTCACCACCTCGTCGGTCTGAGTTCAAACCATACTATAGGTCAGACCAAATCAGTTGCCCGTCGGAAGCCTGCTCTTGGCCGAGCCGATCGGTGCCGTGGTCGACCGCGCAGCCACGGTCTCACGTCGCGCCAACGGCCTTCCCGAGTCGCTCCTTCACCTCCGCCACCGCGTCGATCTCCGCCTCGATGGACGAGCCGACAGGGATCAGCGTGATGTACTCGGCTCCCGACTCGGCGAAGGGCTGCAGCAACTCCGCTACCTGCTCCGGGGTCCCGGCCGGGGCGATGTACTGGAACTTCTCATAGGGCACGTGGTAGAGGCCCTCCATCTTCGCGGCCAGCATCTCGCGGGCCTGTGCCGCGTCGGCGTCCAATCCGCACCAGACGTTCACCCCGAACCACGACGGTGCTTCGCGATCGAGGCCCGCCGCCGCCTCGAGGATCCGCTGCCGAGTCTCCGCGAACCGGCGCGCGGAGCAGAAGATGCCCAACCAGCCGTCGCCGAACTGGGCGGTGCGACGGACCGCGACATCGCCCTTGCCACCGATGACGATCGGGATCCTCGGCTCCGGCGTCGGGAGGATCCGGGCCTCGTCGAGTCGGAAGAACTCTCCGTGGTGCGTGACCTCCTCGCCGTCCAGCAGCCGCCGGACCAGCATCAGCGCCTCATCGAGGCGGCGACCCCGGGTCTTCGGATCGACACCGGAGTTGCTGACCTCGCGGCGGTCCTCACCGGCCACGCCGACACCGAGCGTGAGCCGTCCGGGCGCCGTCTGGCTCAGCGTGGACAACTGCCGGGCGGCCAGCATCGGGTGGCGCAGCCCCAGCAGGTAAACCCCGATGATCACCGACAACCGGTCGTGCGAGGACAGCACGGTGGTCGCGCTGATCATGCCATCGAAGCCGCTCCCGTCGTGGAAGCTGATGTGGTCTCCCATGGTCACGTGGTCCAGCCCTGCCTCCACGACTCGGTCGAGCAGTCGCCGTCGGACCCGGGGGTCGGGCGTGGTGAAGCCATCCTGGTCCGAGATGCCCAGCTTGAGCGGTGCCATGAAGCAGCCACCTTCCAATCCCTAGCGAGCCGGCTCACTTACGCCGGTTACGGTATGACCAAAGTCGAACGGGACACCGTGAGAGTCGGATCGCACCGGCCTCTCCGGGTTGCATAATAAGGTCTGACCATTCATTCTTGCAGGGGCGGGAGTCCCGGTAGCGGCCGGGCGCGGGCGTGAAAGGCGTTGGCATGACCACTCGAGGCATCACCGTTCTTGCCGGCGGGCTCAAGGAGACCCAGAAGATCACCCGGCGCGCGGAGGCGGCCGGGTTCGATGCGGCGTGGTCCGGGGAGTTCCTGCACCGCTCCGCCGTCGTCTCCGTGGCGGCAATGGCCGCCGCCACGACCCGGATCGGCGTGGGATCGGCGATCGCTTATGCCGTGGGGCGCTCTCCCCTGGTGCTTGCCAATGACGCCCGCTTCCTGGACGAGATGAGCGACGGCCGGCTCACGCTGGGGCTGGGCACCGGCACCCGCCGGATGATGCAGGGCTGGCACGGCGTCAAGGACCCCGACGGCCCGGCCACCAGGATGGAGGAGCTCGTCCCGCTGCTGCGTCGGCTCTGGCGCCTGCACGAGGGGCCGGTCAGGCACGAAGGTCGCTTCTACTCCGTCGACATCAACCCCACCGCCGACATCCAGCCACCGCTGCGCCCCTCGATCCCCGTCTATACCGCCGGTGTGAACGCCCGGATGATCGAGGTGGCCGGCCGGGTCTCGGACGGACTGATCTGCCACCCCACCATCACCGACCGGTACCTCGACGACGTCGCCCGGCCCGCGATCGCCCGCGGCGCCGAGAAGGCCGGCCGGTCGCCCGAGGAGATCAAGCTCAAAGGCGTCATCATCTGTGCGATCGCCGATGACACCGCGACCGCCCGCCGGGAGGCCGCTGCCCAAATCGCGTTCTACGTCGCGCCCAAGGCGTACGGACCGGTGATGGAAGTCTCCGGGTTCGCGGCCGAGGCCGCCGCGATCCAGGCTGCATTCCGCGCCGGCGACCACCAGGGAATGGTCGACGCGGTCTCGGACGCGATGCTTGCGCAGATGGCCGTGGCCGGCACCGTCGACGAGGTCCGCGATGCCCTGCCGGCGCTGGAGAAGCGCTACGACCACGCCGCGCTCTACTCGCCGAGCTTCACCCTCCCCCCTGGGCGGGTCGCGGAGAACACCGAGGCGATCACCGAGGCCTTCGCCCGTTGAACCGCCTGATCGCGCGGACCACCGCCGGGATCACCCGGGTACCACTCGCGGAACAACACGGCACAATCGTGGTTTAGAGGTCTTACAGTAACTCAGGTCAGACCACCAGTGTGTCAGGAGCAGCAACCATGCCTGAGGCCGCACCTGCCCGCCGATCCGGCAACAGGCAGTCCGCGATCCAGCTCGCCCCCATGGAGGTCCCAAAATCCTCGGACGTGCTCGCGGGCGAACTGCGTGAACGCATACTGAACGGCGAATTCGCCGAAGGCTCCGCCCTACCCCCCGAGCGTGAGATCGTCGTCCAGACACAGATGAGCCGCGCCACAGTGAGGGAAGCCCTGCGCATCCTCGAGGTCCAGGGCCTGGTCCGGATCAAGACGGGTCGCGCAGGCGGCGCTTTCGTGCAGCGCCCGGGTAAGGAGTCCGTTGCGGGCTCCGTGAGCCTGTTGATCCGCGGCCAGCAGATCCGGTTCTCCTCGCTCCTCGAGACACGCGAGGCGATCGAGCCCTACTGCGCCAAGCTGGCCGCAGTGAATCGAACGGACGACGACCTCGTGGCCCTGGAGGCCGCGAACGCGGCACTCGACGAGGTGAACGGAAACCTTGCGGCATTCCTCCAGGCCAACGTCGACTGGCACGTGGCCGTCGCAACCGCGAGCCGCAACGAGCTCCTTGCCGGCTTCATGGCCTCCCTGTCCCGCGCGATCTACACCGCCACGGAAAACGAGCGGTTCGTCGACGCTGAGGTACGACGCCTGACGGCACGGGCGCACCGCTCGATCACCAAGGCGATTCGGGCTCAGGACCCCGACGCGGCGGTCCGCCGCATGAACCGGCACGTGCACAGCTACGCCGCCGCGGTCCTCAAGATCGAGGAGCGCACCGAGATCGCGGTTCCGGGTAGTGAATGACCGAAGCCGGGGCCTGACAGCGCGCGGGTGATCGCTGGATGGGACGGTCGTCGGCTCCGGAACGCCAAGGTGCTCTTGCTCCAATCCGTTCGCGACCGCCGCGATCGCGTATGTTAGATTGAGGTGACTTAGGTCGGACCATTAGCAAATGAACCACGGGGAGAGACCGTGCCTGAGGCAACCGCCCGCTCGTCCGGAAGCAGGCAGTCCGCTATCCAGCTCGCGCCCATGGAGGTGCCCAAGGCCTCGGACGTGCTTGCCAGAGAGCTGCGCGAACGCATCCTGAGCGGCGAGTTCGCGGAAGGCGCTGCTCTGCCCCCCGAGCGCGAACTCGTGGTTCAGACGCAGATGAGTCGCGCCACCATCCGGGAGGCTCTGCGCATCCTGGAAGTGCAGGGCCTGGTCCGAATCAAGACGGGTCGCGCCGGCGGTGCCTTCGTGCAGCGTCCGAACAAGGACGCGGTCGCAAGCTCCGTGAGCCTGCTGATCCGTGGACGCCAGATCCGGCTGTCCGCGCTTTTGGAGACGCGCGAGGCGATCGAACCCTACTGCGCCCAGCTCGCCGCCCTGCACCGGACCGCCGAGGACCTCGACGCACTCGATGCCGCGAACGACGCGATCGCCGACGACGGCAGTCCGTTGGCGGCATTCCTCCAGGCCAATGTCGATTGGCACGTGGCCGTCGCGACCGCGAGCCACAACGAGCTCCTCACCGGCTTCATGACCGCCCTGTCCCAAGCGATCTACACCGCCACCGAGAACGAGCGGTTCGTGGACCAGGAAGTGCGCCGTCTGACGGTACGCGCTCACCGCTCGATCACCAAGGCGATTCGGGCTCAGGACCCCGACGCGGCGGTCCGCCGCATGAACCGGCACGTGCACAGCTACGCCGCCGCGGTCCTCAAGGTGGACAAGCGCACCGAGATCTCGGTCGCGGGCGGAGCATGACAGGTGCTCGGCCAAGGCATCCCCCCGCACATAGGGAGTCCGGTTGAGCAGTGAACTTGTCGGCGACCGCGTTGGTCGCGGTGGCGAGGCGGTGGTGCGGGCGAGCGCGCGGGCCGTGGTCACCCCGTCTGCCGTACCGTTTCAGTCCGGTGGGTCACCGGGAGGATGCGATTCTCCGGGTGACCCATGTCTCCGGGGTGCCTCGAGAGCCGATCAAGCCGGATCCGCGGCTCTCACCGCATCTGCCAGTTCGGCTGGCGCTTCTCCTGGAACGCACTGACACCCTCGGCCATGTCCTCGGTCGTGAAGGCAAGGGCGAGTTGCGCCTGCAGCACGTCAAGCGCCTCGTGAAGAGCGAGGTCCCGGGTGGCGTTGATGGCATCCTTGCCCAGCTTCATCAGCAGTGGCGACTTAGCGGCAACCTTGTGCGCCCACCTGACGACCGCTTCGTCGAACTCCTCGTCCGGAACGACTGCGTTGACGATTCCCAGGTCGTGCGCCTCCCGGGCGCTGATCAGCTCTCCCAGCATCATGAGCTCGTTGGCCTTCATTCGGCCGATGTTCCGGTAGATGAGGGCCGAGATCATGAACGGGAACACGCCGACGTTGATCTCCGGGCAGCCGAACCGCACCGACTCCTTCGCTATGACGAGATCACAGGCCAGGGCAAGACCGAACGCCCCCGCCAGGGCATCTCCGTTGGCCGCGCAGATGACCGGCTTCCCCAAAGCACCGATCAGCCGGAACAGGCGCGGGAAGCGATACAGCCCGGCGTACTTTGTGATCGCGGCCCGGACATCCGCGAACGCCTTGAGATTGCCGCCAGAGGAAAAGATGCGGTCGTGGGAGGAGCTGAGCACGACGACTCGCACCGCCTCGTCCCGCTGCGCCTCCTCCAGCGCGCCCAGCAGGTCGTCGAGCAGTTCGTCGCTGAGGGCATTTCGTGTCTGAGGGTGATCAAGGGTGACGAAGGCGGCTCCCTTCTCGTCCACCGCGTAACGGACCCGCTTCTCCGTCATCCGACGCTCCCCTTCCGCATCGCGGCCGGTCCCTCCTGGTCCGCTTCCTCTGTGGTGAACCCGTGGCGAACCCGCTCAGGCATGGGTCAGAACGAGCTTCCCGAACCCGCTGCCCTGTTCCATGTACTCGTGCGCCGCTGCGGCCTGGTCGAGCGGGAAGACCCTGTCGATCGCCGGCGGCGGAATGCTGTGGCTGTGGAGAAGGGAGAGGAGCCCGCGGAAGTCGCGGGGACTGCCCATGGTGCTGCCGAGCAGGTCGTACTGGCCGAAGTAGAACTTCCGCGCGTCGAGTAGCGGGTGTTCGTCTCGGGACGCGCCCAGCACGACCAGCCGCCCGCCCGGACGCAGCGCCCGCACGGAGTCCGACCAGCACCCGGCCGAGTCCAGCACTAGATCGAAGCCACGGCCTCCGACGGAGAGTTCCCTGGCCGACTCGGCCCAGTCGGCGTCCGTGTAGAGAACGCCTCCGGCGGCACCACGGCACTGAGCCTGCGCGATCTTGTCCATGGAGGACGAGGTGACCACGACCCGGGCGCCGATGCCGGCGGCGAGCGTGACCGCCATCGTGGCGACGCCCCCGCCGGCCCCGAGCACGAGCACCGACTCTCCCGCACGCAGTCGGCCGCGGGTGAACAGGGCGCGGTAGGTTGTCAGACCCACCAGGGGCAGGGCAGCCGCCTCGGTCCAGCTCAGCCCGGTGGGCTTGGGCAGCACGCACTCGGTCGGTACCTGCACCAGCTCTGCGTACGTCCCCGCGTGGCGATCACCGAGGATCCGCCACTCGGGTGCCGGCGCGCTCTGGTCGTCTCCCCACCACAGCGACGGCAGGATCAGGACTTCCTCACCGGTGTCGGTGCAGACTCCCGCACCGTCGGCGCCGATGACGTGCGGCAGCGGAGACCGGTACCTCCCCTGGCGGACAAGTACGTCATGCCAGTTCAGCCCGCTGGCACGGAGGCGCACCGTCGTCCATCCCGGTCGTGTGACGGGGTCGGGGTGCTCCTCGTACAGCAAGTTCCGCGCCGAGCCGAACTCGCGCAAGACGACTGCCTGCAACGCAACCTCCGACAAAAGGATGTACCATTAAAAATACGTCATGGCCTGACCATAGGCAAGGGTGCTTCTTTCGCTGCGAAGCCCGGCGTCGCTGCGACGCAGGCAACAGGCAACAGGCAACAGGCAACAGGGTGAACGGCGCCCCCTGCCGATAATCCCGTCCACACAGGGTCAGGTCGCGTGCAGCGCCGCACCCGCCGCGGGCTGCCGCCACCCGTTTCCGGCGGCTACGCCTTCGAGGGCAACGCCCAGCTGCGGGCTTCGTTTCGGTGCCCGACCTGCCACCAGCGAATCCGCGTGCCGGCCCGTTGCGCGCTGTGCCGCACCGAGTTCGACTGCGCCACGTGATCCCCGGCGCGCCTACGCGCTCGGGGAGCTTCCCGCTACAGGGAGCCGATGAAGTCCAGGAGCGCGGCGTTGACCTCGGCGGGGCGTTCCTGCTGGGTCCAGTGGCCGCAGCCCGGGAGGATCATGGGCGGCCGGATTCCGGGAACGAGCTGCGGCAGGGCGGGGATCAGCCGGTCCATGCCGGGGAAGGCGTAGACCAGGTCGCGGTCGCCGGTGACGTAGAGGGAGGGTACCCGCAGGGCCGCGCCCTCCCATGCGGCGGTCAGTTCCCAGTTGCGGTCCAGGTTGCGGTACCAGTTGAGGCCGCCGGTGAAGCCCGCCTCGCGGTATTCGGCGACGAACGCGTCGATGTCGGATTCATCGAGCCAGGAGGGGAGTTCCTTGGGGTCCTCGGCCGCGTCGAGGAAGCCGCGGCCGGGGCGCACCAGAGGCTGGGCCGGCGGATTATTGCGGGGATTGTCGCCGGAGGCCGCGTAGAGGGTGCGGCGGAAGGTGGTGCGCGGGTCGGCGGCGAGCTCGGCGTCGGCGACCCCGGGCGTCTGGAAGTAGTTCCAGTAAAACTGGCCGTTGTAGCGCTCGTGCATGGCACGCAGCGGCGGTACGGAGCCGCGGGGCTGCGGCGGCACGCTCAGGCCGGCCACGCCGCGTACGACGTCGGGGCGCAGCAGCGCGGTGTGCCAGGCGACGGGCGCGCCCCAGTCGTGGCCGATGACGACGGCTCGTTCCTCGCCGAGCGCGTGGATCAGGCCGATGACGTCGCCGACCAGGTGCAGGATGGTGTAGGCGTCGATGGCCTCGGGGCGGTCACTGCGAGCGTAGCCGCGCTGGTCGGGGGCGACGACGTGGTATCCGGCGGCGGCGAGCGGCGCGAACTGATGGCGCCAGGAGTACCAGCATTCGGGGAAGCCGTGCAGCAGGACAACGAGGGGGCCTTCACCTTCCTCGGCGACGTGCAGCCGGATGCCGTTTGTTTCGACCGTGCGGTGCTCCACCATGGCGTGTGCCCTCCCGGATGGCTGACTCCAGGTCACAATACGCGACGGCGCCTGCCCCGGTGGTGGATGGTGAGGGCAGCGACCATCGGCACACGTCCTGTGGAGCTCCGCTCGAACGAGACCGCTCCGCGGGGAGACCTGATCGCCATGACGTGCGAGTTCACGGAAGTAAGTGTCGCGTTCTCGCCGCGCAGCCGATCGGCGCCGTGCTGGTTCACGGTTCACCATCGCTCCGGCTCGTCCGGAGGGCAGTCGGACGAGGGCGACGTCTACGGCGGCATCAACAACAGCCGCGCCGCCTAGCTTTGTCCTTGTCGCTCATCGGCAGCAGACGCAGCATGGCGAACGCGTCCTGACGCGCACATCAGCCGATCGCAGCAGCACGGCCGATCATCATGTCGCGGCAATCGCCGGCCGCGCGAGAGCGCTGGCGCAAGCGCCCGCGGTCGACATCCAGCACGACGGCTCCCACCAGGGCGGATGGGTTTTCGGCAAGGGCAACGTCGAAGCCCGGCCATCTTGTCACCCGACGTTTTGGGTTCGCCCGCCGGCATCGGGCGCCGAGGCCCCCTCGTACGCCTGCCACATGCGCGCGTAGCGCCCGTCGCGGCAGAGCAGTTCGTCGTGCGAGCCGACCTCGATGATCCGGCCCCGGTCGAGGACGGCGATGCGGTCGGCGATGCGGGCGGTCTGCAGCCGGTGGGCGATGACGATGGTGGTCCTCCGTCGCGAGACGTGCTGCATCGCCGCCGCCACGCGTGCCTCGGTGACCAGGTCGAGGTTGGCCGTGGCCTCGTCGAGCAGCAGCACGCTCGGGTCCACCAGTTCGGCTCGTGCCAGTGCGATCAGCTGCCGCTGCCCGGCCGACAGCGAGGCGCCGCGCTCGGAGAGCATGTGCAGGTAGCCGCCGGGCAGGCCAGCGACGAAGTCGTGCGCGCCGACCGCCCGCGTCGCGGCCTCGACCTCCGCGTCGCTGGCGTCGGGCCGCCCGTAGGCGATGTTGTGCCGGATGGTGCCGCTGAACAGGAATGCCTCCTGCGGCACGTATCCCAGCTGGGTACGGAAAGCATGCAGGTCCAGCGTGCGCAGGTCGTGCCCGTCGATGGTGACCGCACCCTTGTCGGGGTCGTAGAAGCGGGCCAGCAGCTTGATCGCCGTCGACTTGCCTGCGCCGGTCTCGCCGACGAGCGCCACCGTCTCGCCCGCGCGGACGTGCAGGTCCAGCCCGCGCAGCGCCTCCTGCTTGGGTACCGGGGCAGCGGAGCGAGTCAGCCGTGGGTCCGCGGGCCCGACCGGCTGCGCGCGGAACCCGTCGGGCGCCAGCGGGTAGGAGAACTGCACGCCGGTGAGTCGCACATCGCCGCTGAGCCGCCTCGGGACGAGGGCGTCGGGGGCATCGGGGGTGAGTGTCCGAAGCGCCATCAGCTGAGAGATGCGGTTGACCGAGACCCGGGTCTGCTGCCAAGAGTCGAACACCTGCGACAACTGCTGGATGGGTGAGAAGAACAGGTCGATGTAGAGGATGAACGCGATCAGCGTGCCGACCGCCAGGTGGCCCGAGGCGATCATCCGGACGCCGACGCCGAGGACGATGGCGTCCGCGGCGGCCGACAGGAACTGGACGAACGGGAAGTAGATCGCCACCAGCCGCTGGGCCGCGACCCGGGCGCGAAGGTAGTCGCGCCCCAGACCGTGGAAGTGGCGTGAGGTCTCGTCCTCGTGCGTGAACGCCTGCGACTCGCGCACGCCCGACAGGCTCTCCTGGAACGCGGCGTTGACGACCGCGATCCGGTCGCGGGCCAGGTCGTACAGCACCCGGGACTTGCGGCGGAAGATCATCGTCGCCACGGCGAGCGGGACCGCGACCGTCAGCGTCCACAGCCCGAGCTCGGCGTTGACCGCCACCAGCGCGCAGCCGACCCCGACGAAGGTCACGAACGACACCAGTGCCGAGAGCAGACCGTTCTCGATCAGTGACTCGAACTGGTCGACGTCAGTGGTCATCCGGGTCATGATCCGGCCGGCCATCTCGTGCTCGTAATAGTCGAGCGAGAGCCGTTGCAGCTGCGCCCAGATCTTCACCCGCAGCGACAGCATGATCCGCTCGGCGGCGCCGCCGGTCACGAACGTCTCGCCGACCTCGACGATCAGGTCGGCAAGGGTGACGGCCAACAGCAGCCCCGCCGCCGCGAACAGGACGAACATGTCCTTCTTGGCGACGCCGCTGTCGATCCCGATCTTGACCAGGATCGGCCCGGCCAGGCCGGCCAGCGCGTCGAGTACGACGAGAACGAGCCCGATCAGCAGCGGCCGACGGAACATCCGCAGCAGCTTGGCCAGGGTGAAGTGCGGTTCCGGGCGCGCCTCCTGCTCGACATCGATCTCGGCGGTGTCACGGATCGGCGGCAGCGCCTCCACCCGGGCCAGCAGTTCGGGCGTCGCGGGGAGGTTGCGCCGCCAGCCGCCGCCGGCACCGCCGCCAAGACCGGCGCCGAGGCTGGGCGCGCTGATCGCCGCCATGACCGTTGCGCCACCGGAGGCTCGTACCGGGCGGCGCGCGCCCGACCAGGCCGAGGCGGTGGCGCCGTCCGAGACCGACCAGCGCGCCGCGAGTTGTTCGATGCTGTCGCCGGCCTGCCCGGCTTCCTCCTGCTCAAGGCCGGACAGCAGCGTGCGGTACAGCATGCTGCTCGCCGTCAGCTCGGCGTGGGTGCCGGACGCCGCGATCCGCCCGCCGTCCAGGACGACGATGCGGTCGGCCAGGTGCAGCGTCGACATCCGGTGCGCGATCAGCAGCGTCGTGCGGTCGGTGAGTTGCTCGCGCAGCGCGTCGTGGATCGCCACCTCGGTGGTGGCGTCGACCGCGCTGGTGGCATCGTCCAGGACGAGGATCGCCGGGTCGGTGAGGATGGTCCGGGCGAACGCGATCCGCTGCCGCTGTCCGCCGGAGAGCGTCAGCCCGCGCTCGCCGACGCGCGTGTCGTAACCGTCGGGCAGGGCGGTGATGAACTCGTGCGCGACGGCCGCCCGGGCCGCCGCCTCGACCTCCGCATCGGTGGCGTCGGGCCGTCCGTAGGCGATGTTGGCGCGCACGGTGTCGGAGAACAGGAACGCCTCCTCGAAGGCGACGCCGACCTGGCCGCGCAACGAGTGCAGCGTCACGTCGCGTACGTCGTGCCCGTCCACCAGCACACTTCCCTGATCGGGGTCGTACATGCGGGCGACGAGGGCGGCGACCGTGGACTTGCCGCTGCCGCTGGAGCCGACGATCGCGACCCGCTCGCCAGGCGTGAGGTGCAGGTCGAAGCCGCGCAGGACGGGCGCATCCTCGTCGTAGCCGAAGTGGACGTCTTCGAAGACGATGTCACCACGCAGCTCGGGCAGTTCGATCGCGTCCGATGCTTCCTGGATCGCAGGTCGCAGATCGAGCAGTTGGAAGATCCGCTCGACCCCCGCACGGGCCTGCTGGGCGATGGTGAGCACACCGGTGAGCTGCCTGGCCGGCGCCACGAACTGGGCGATGTAGGTGGAGAAGGCGAGGAAGGTTCCCAGGCTGATCTGGTGACGCAGCGCCATCCAACCGCCCAGGGCGAGGATCGCCACCTGCGACAGCGACGGGATGGCCTCGAGCACGGGCTGGTAGCGCGCCTGCAGCCGAACGCTGCGCATCCGCGCCCCGAACAGCGAGCGGGCCGCCTCGACCAGACGGCCGAGTTCGCGCCGTTCCTGTCCGAAGGCCTTCACCACGCGGACGCCGTTGACGTCCTCGTCGACGATCTGGGCCAGTTCGCCCTCGCGTTGCTGGGCGTCCCAGGTCGCCGGGAAGACCCGGCGGCGCATCCGGTACGAGACGATCAGCAGGGCCGGGAAGGCGATCAGGCTGACGACGGCGAGCAGCGGCGAGAGGCAGACCATCACCGCCAGGGACAGCACCATCAGCAGGAGGTTGCCGCCCATGATCGGCAGGAAGTTGAGCAGACCCTGGACGAGCGCGGAGTCGGAGCTGGCGCGGGCCACGAGCTGACCGGTAGCCATGCGCGCCACGTTCTGCATGTCCATGCGCTGCAGGTGGTCGTGCATCTCGTTGCGCAGATCGAACTGGACGGCCAGCGCGGCCCTCGCGCCCAGGTAGCGACGGAGGAAGGACATCGCGAAAACGAGCATCCCGGCCGCGGCCAGGGCCAGGATCCACGGCCACAACGGCGCGTCCTTGGCGACGATGACGTGGTCGATGATCTGCCGGGCGATGAGCGGGACGAGTGTCTGCACAGTGCTGCCGAGCACGGCCGCGGCGACGGATATCAGCACGTTGCGGCGGTGACGCAGCACGTAGACCGACAACCGGCGCACCCAGCCGGGCTGCCCGGCGCTCACCGGGTCGCGGCTTTCCCGCTGCGTATCTTGTCCATGGCACCGCTCAGCGCGGCCAGCGAGGCGATGGCGGAGCGCGCGGCCGGTGTGCGCTCGGTGAGCTCGCGCAGCACGGCGTTCATCTCACCCTCAACGGCGGCGAGCATGGTGCCGCCCTGCTCAGTGAGGCGCAGCGAACTGGCGCGCTGGTCTCCGGGAACACCTTCGCGCGTGATCAGGCCCTTGCGGGTGAGCATGTCGACGCTGGCGCTGATGGTGGGCTTGCCCAGGGCGAGCTTGGCGGCCAACCGGGAGGCACGCTCGTCCCCTTCGCCGATGGCCGCGAGCACCCTGTAGTGCGCCAGGCTGATGTCGCCCGAGGCGCGCTCCAACAGCCGGGTCAGCAGACTGAGAGCGCGCACGGCCTCCCGAAGTTCGTTGCTCATGGCAAAAAATCTAACACAGAGTAGTTCGTCGAGCGAACCATCACGAGACAGTCTCTCACGTCAACCGCCGCACCGGCCTTTCGATCGTTGGGGTGATCCGGTTCGGCGTGCCGGATGACCAACCCTCCCCCCGGAAAGCCTGCATACGCAGCAAATCGCCCTATTTGATCGCTGTATTTGCGGACATGGGCACCCTTGAAGACGGGTGCCTCGGACGGAGGGGGATGAGGGCGGCGATGGCCGAAGCCTCCCAGCGCACTTCCACGGACGGTGATCTCCCGCCCGGAGGCGACAAATGGCCCGCCGGCCTGAGGATGACGATGTTCGTCGTCATGGCGGGAGAGGTCATGCCCCTCCTCGACTCCGCCATCATGCACGTCGCCCTGCGGCCGCTGGCGGCCGGCCTGAGGATGCCGCTGCCCACCGCCCAGTGGACCGTGACGGCGTACCTGCTGGCCTTCGCGGCGGCCGTTCCGACGAGCACGTGGGTGATGCAGCGCTTCGGACCCGAGCGCGCGTACCTGCCCGCGCTCGGCCTGTTCACCCTCGCCTCCGTGTTGTGCGGCGCGTCCAACGCGCCATGGCAACTCATCGCCGCTCGTGCGGTGCAAGGGGCCGCGGGCGGGGTGCTCGGATCGGTGAGCCGGATGATGCTGGTCACCGCCTCCGGCCCGCGGCGGCTACCACGGGTGATGGCGGCGTTCGGGGTCCCAGTGATGCTCGTCTCGGTGGCGGGGTCCCTGGTCGCCGGGGAGCTGCTGACCTATGGGGGCTGGCGCTCGATCTTCTTCATCAACGTCCCGATCGGCCTGCTCGCGATGACCGTCGCACGCCGTCTGGAGCGGCCGAGACCGTCCGGCCCCAAGCGGGCGCTCGATGTGGTCGGTCTCGTGCTCATCTCACCAGGGCTGGTCGGCTTGACCTACGGCGTGTCGAACGCGGGCCACGGCGGAGGCGTCGACTCCCCGATGGTCGCGGTGCCGACGTGCACCGGGGTGGCGCTGATCGTGGCCTTCGTCGTCTGGTCGGTCCGGGACCGCAGGCCGCTGCTGGACGTGCGGCTCTACCGCCACGTGGTGTTCAGGGCCGCCGCGCAGTCGGCGCTGGTCACCGGTGCCGCGGTCATTGGCGGAACCATTCTGCTGCCGCTGTACCTGCAGACCGTACGGGGAGAGAACCTCTCGCGCACCGGTCTGCTCATCGCCCCGCAGGGCGTGGGCGTGGCCGCCGCGACCTGGCTGTCCGGCAGGCTCTTCGAGCGGATCGGCACCCTGACAGTGCTCGCCGGCACCAGCATCCTGCTGACCGCCACCGTGCCGTTTGCCTTCCTCACCCCGACGACCTCGTACAGATGGCTGGTCACCCTGACGTTGATTCGGGGGATCGGCATCGGGCTCGCCATGACACCCGCGATGACCGCCGCATACCAGACGCTCTCCCCCAGCCAGGCCAGCGAGGCGAGCACCCAGTTCAACGCGCTGCACCACATCGGCGGTTCATTGGGAACAGCGATCCTCGTCATGGTCCTGGCCCGCATCCCCCATGCGCTCGGCCACGACCCCATACCGCAGACCCACACCTTCGACGTCGCCTACCGCGTGCTCAGCACGATGGCCGGACTGAGCGTGCTGCCCGCCCTCATGCTGGTGCACGGGTGGCGGCGCAGGGTCCAGGAATCGTTTCTCCGTGACGGCACGCAGCTCCTGCCCCGCTGACTCGGGCCCGCGGGGTTGTGGGTGCCGAAAACCTCCCGCCCCAGGTGGGTAATGCGGCCGACCTCCAGGGAAGGCAACCGACTCCTCCTCGTCAGCGACCCTCACCTAGCGCCACTGGCCTGCCGCCCGGCCTGGCGATCGACGCGGGCACCGGCCAGATCTCCGGCACGGCCACCATCGCAGGCACGTACGCCGACACCGACACCGACACCGACACCACCGGCGCCACCGGCTCCGTCACGTCCACCTGGACGATCAACCCCTCCGGCGGCGGCAACTGCACCAGCACCGGCCAGAAGCTCGGCAACCCCAGCTTCGAGTCCGGCAACACCGTCCGGTCCGCCAGCCCGGGCGCGATCGGCCAGTACGGCTGCCAGGGTCAGCCCGCCCACAGCGGCACATGGGACGCGTGGGTTTTCGCGCGGGACAGGCGTACGTCTTCCGTTGTGCCTGCACACGAAGCGAATACCTCGAAGTGAACTTGTCAATACCTCTGCCCAGGGCGGCCGTTGACCCGTGAGACGATCCCTTCGGGGTTGACCGGAACTATCCATTCCTACCGACTCCTGCTATGCCAGATGCATGGGCGGACGACCGGGGAGGAGGAGAACCGGCCACTCGCGCGCGGTGTGTCCACTACACGTATCCATGCGCTAGTCTCAGCCACGCCACGGAGCGATCTTGGCCAACGTGGGGGGAATATTCTGGACGGTGTTGCCGTAGGTCTGTTCCATGGCGGGTCCGCGAACGGTGCGGTCCCCGCAGTATCGGGCCGACGGGAGACGCGGGAGGAATGGCTGCCGATGGACGGCTACTTCGCCACGGATCGTCACAAACGCCTACGGGAGCGGGTGCGAGACTTCGCCGAGCGTGAAGTGCGCCCGCGGATAGGGGAGATGGAAGATTCCCGGTCAGTGCAGCACGAGCTGTCCCGTCTGATCGCACGACAGGGCTGGATCGGCGTCACGATCGGGGCGGCATACGGCGGGATGGGCCTGGGGCATCTCGCCAAGACCATCATCATCGAGGAACTGTCACGCGTCAGCGGGGCCATGGGCGCCATGGTCCAGGCATCTCAGCTTGGCGTGGCCAAGATCCTGCACTTCGGCAACGAGATGCAGAAGAAGATCTGGCTGCCGGCGATAGCGGCGGGCGCGTGCCTGCCGACGATCGCCGTCACCGAGGCGGAGTCCGGCGGCCATGTGCTGGGCATGACGGCCAGCGCGCGGCGCGAGGGCGACGACTACCTGCTCAACGGACGCAAGGTCTTCGTCGGCAACAGCCACGTCGGCGACCTGCACGGCGTCGTGGTGCGCACCGGCCCCGGCTCGAAGGGCCTGTCGGCCTTCCTGGTCGAGTCGGACCGGCCGGGCTTCTCGCTCGGCGTGCACAAGCCCGCCATGGGCCTGCATGGATTCAGCTTCGGCGAACTCGTCTTCGACGACTGCCGGGTGCCCGCCGACAATCTGCTCGGCCAGGAAGGCGACGGCCTGGCCGTCGCCTACTCCTCCAGCATCCTGTACGGCAGGCCCAACCTGACCGCCGTCTCGCTCGGCATCCACCAGGCGGTGGTGGAGGAGACGGTGGCCTTCGCCGCCCGGCAGCACCGGTACGGCAAGCCGCTGTGCGAACTCCCCACGGTCAAAGAGAAGCTGGGGCAGATGCAGTCCCGGCTGATGACGGCACGGCTGACCGCCTATCACGCGGTGCACCTCCTGGACCGCGGTCTGCCGTGCGACGCGGAACTGATGAACGCCAAGCTCGTCAACGTCGAGTCCGCCCTCGACTCCGCCCGGACGGCCATGGAGGTGCATGCCGCCTGCGGGCTGTTCACCGACCGGCCCATCGAACGGTACCTGCGGGACGCCCACCACATCTTCGCCCCTGCAGGCACCTCCGACGTGCAACTGTTGCGCCTCGCCGAGGTTGCGCTCGGCAGGTCGAAGGGTCAGTGGTCGCAGCGGCTGGCCGAGCAGATGGCGGCCGAGCCCCTCTCCTGGGTCTGACCCATGGGTCCGAACCCGTCGACCTAGTCCCGATTAGTCCCGATATCCCTCGCGACGGTGGATGAGCCTGACCAGCTCATCCGCCCTGGCCTTGATGAGTTCGAGCCCCGGGCGCCCCCACTCCCGCGGCTCGGTGTCCACCACGCAGATCGTGCCGAGGGTGGTGCCGGTGTGGTCGATCAGCGGAGCTCCGAGGTACGAACGGATGCCGATCTCGTCGACCACCGGATTGCCCGCAAACCGCGGGTAGTCGCAGACGTCGTCGAGAACCAGGGCCTTGCGCCGGACCACAACATGCGGGCAGTAGCCGTGGTCGCGTGACATCACCCGGCTGACGCCCGTCTCCTGCGCGCCGGGCGTGTCCAGGCCCGCGTGCGCGGGGCCGGCGGACGGCACATAGAGGCCCGCGAAGTACTGGCGCTCTTCGCTGATGAAGTTGACCATCGCGTACGGGGCACCGGCGATGCCGGCCAGATCGCCCGCCGTACGGGCCAGATCGGCGGCGAAGACGTCGAATTCGACGTCGGGCTTCTCGCCCAGTCCGAGTTCGCGTAGCCGCGCCACGCGGCGCGGTGCCTCCTGGTCCACGGGGGTGAGCAGGTGGTGCCCTGTCAGGGGATCATAGGTCGTCATGGCGGGTTCCTGGATTCCTACGGTGGAAGGGCTACGGTCCGGTCAGGTCTACGCGGTCGGAGACGGCAGGGCGACCAGCGCTCGCTGGATCAGAGACAGTAGTACGTCACGCGCCGAGGCCCGGTCGCGGGCGTCGCACAGCAGCACCGGCACCTCCGGTTTGATCTCCAGCGCCTGTCGTACTTCTTCGGTCGTGTAGCGGAAGGCTCCTTCGAATTCGTTGACGGCGACGACGAAGGGGATGGTGCGGTGCTCGAAGTACTCGACGGCGGCGAAACAATCCTGCAGGCGCCGGGTGTCCGCGAGGACGACGGCGCCGAGCGCGCCGTTGGACAGCTCGTCCCACATGAACCAGAAACGCTGCTGGCCCGGGGTGCCGAAGAGGTAGAGCACGATGTTCTGCCGCGTGAAGGTGATACGGCCGAAGTCCATCGCCACGGTGGTGGTGGCTTTGTTCTCCACCCCCGCCAGGCTGTCCATCCCAACGCTTGCAGTGGTGAGGATCTCCTCCGTGGTCAGCGGTTCGATCTCGCTCACCGAGCCGACGAACGTCGTCTTGCCGACGCCGAAGCCGCCTGCGATCAGCATCTTCAGCGCCTGGGGAAACGGCTCAGAGGAGCTGTTGTAGGCCATCGAGCACTGCCTCCAGGGTTTCTCTGGTGGTGGGGTCGGCGTTTGTGACGGGTGCCCGGGTGGTCACGGCTCGTACGTCGATCAGGTCGGAGAGCAGGATCTTGGCGACCTGCACGGGCTGTCTCAGTCTGGCCGCGACCTCCGCGACCGAGACGGGGGGGCCGCTGCACACGTCGAGCACCTGGACGTGTTCGGGGTCCAGGCGCTCGCGAACCCCCGTCTCCGTGGTCCTGACCAGGGACAGCAGATTCAGCTGGTGCCGAGGCCGGGTGCGTCCTCCCGTCAGCGTGTACGGGCGGATCAGGCGTCCCGTATCCTCGTCGATCCACGGATCGTCGCCAGAGGGCATGGCTCACCGCACCGTGCTGCCGGGCGGGGCCGGTTCGAACCGGGGAGGCGTCGCCAGGTAGGACGGCACGCGACGCACCAACTGCGCCATCTCGTAGCCGATGACACCCGCGTCCGCCTCGCTGGAGGCGATGACCGCCAGCAAAGCCCCGCTGCCGGCCGACGAGACGAACAGCAGCGTGTCGTCGAGCTCGGCGATCACCTGGCGCACCACGGGGCTGCCTCCGAAGGTGACACTGCTGCTGCGCGCCAGCGAGCACAGGCCGGACGCGATCGCGGCCAGCTTGTCCGCCCCGTCGGGGTCCAAGCCGTGGACGTACTTCTTCAGCCCGTCCGCGCTGGCCACCAGGGCGCTGCGAACATGCGGAACTTGCTTGGCGAAGTTTGTCAACAGCCAGTCGAGATCGGAGGGTTGGCCGTACGGGCTCGGGTTCACCATGACAGCGTTGACGCTCCTTGATTCCATACTCAGTCAGCTCGTGCGATCGGTCTCGCTCAACGGGCCGTTCTGTTCATCGGCCCGGCTGAGTCCGTCCCTGAAGGCGGCCAACAGTCCGGGGGTGTGGCCGGCGACCGGCTCCGGCCGGGCTTCGCGGGCCTGACGCAGTTCGGGTGCCATGTACGAACCGCTGCGGTGCGGCAGCGGCGGTCGTGCGGCGTGGTCGGGGCCGGGACGGCCGACGGGATCGTCGCCGGCCTTCGGCGGCGTCGCGGCGGTGGGGGGCGCTGCGGGCATCTGTGCTCCGGGCTCCCGCGTGGGCAGCCGGGAGGGGTGGTCACCGTTGGCCGGTGATGTGTCGGTGGTCTCCGCCTCCGCGGCGTGGACGCCGGCCCGCTCGGCCGGCGCCGACAGCGGCGCGATCGGTTCCCGGACCTCGGCGTGTGTCGTGGTGGCGGACGGCAGGGAGTCCAGGGCCGGGGCGGCGACGCGCGTGCGATGGGCAGCGGGCGCCTCGGGGACATGGGAGCCCCGGACGGGTTCCGGGCCCTGCTGGACAGGCTGGTGCTTGTCCGGCTGCGCCTGGGAGCCCTCCGGGGCCGAGGCGTCGCCGAGGAGGGCGTGCGGCAGGACGACCACGGCCTGAGTGCCGCCGTAGATGTTGCTCTGGAGCTGTACGGCGATCCCGTAGCGCCGGGCGAGCGTCGAGACCACGAACAGTCCGATGCGACCGTCCTTGAGCAGGTCTCCGATGTCGAACCGTTCCGGCGCGACGAGCAGGTTGTTCATCCGCTGCCGGTCCTGCGGCGGCATGCCGACGCCGCGATCCTCGATCTCCAGGGCGAGCCCCGCCGCGACCTTCTGGGCGCGCAACGACACCTGGGTCTCGGGAGGGGAGAACATCGTGGCGTTCTCGACGAGTTCGGCGATCAGATGGATCACGTCGGCGACGGCGTGGCCGCGGACGGCACCCTCGACGGGTGGGATCACCTTGACTCGTGCGTACTGCTCGACCTCGGCCACCGCGGAACGCAGCACGGTGTAGAGGTTGACCGGGCTGCTGAAGCGCCGGGACACGGCGCCGCCGAGCACCGCGAGGCTCTCGGCCTGACGGCGGACCCGGGTGGCGAGGTGGTCGACGGAGAACAGGCCCTTGAGGAGCACGGGGTCCTCGACCTCGCGCTCCAGCTCGTCCAGCTCCTTGATCGCCCGGCCGACCAGGGTCTGCAGCCGCCGGGCCAGGTTGATCGAGACCTCCACCTGCCGGTGGGATGCCGCCCGCACGACGGCCGACTGGGCGGCGCGGAGCATCTGCCGCAGATCCTGTTCGAGCTGGGCGAACGGAGTCCCGGGCGCGGTGACGACGGTCTCCTCGGGCAGGGTCAGGTGCTGACCGCGCTGGCCCTGCTCCGCCAGCCTTTGCAGCTCCTCCACGCCGACGGCGACGGAGGATCGCAACTGGGATATGCGCTGCTGCACTTCGGAGTCCGCGTTGACGCTCTGCAGGCGTATCGCCCGCGCCACGGCGCTGGCCTGCCTGGCCGCGGCGACGATGACGGCCAGGCAGGCAGCCGCGGCGACGATGAGGACCACGGCCGTCATCCCGCCGAACTCAGGAGCGGATGCCGAGGTGGTCAGGTAGGTCGTGGCGGCGGCTGCCAGCACCGCGACGGTTGCGGCCGGGAGCACGCAGATCGTGACGAGCCGCGACCGGAGTCCGCCGGCGGCGCTCAGGCCGCGAGCCGGACGTTTGCCGTGGCGTCGGACGGTCAGGCGACCGGTTCCGGTACGTGCATCGGGAGCGGGGAGTTCAGACATGAGCGTCCTCGGAACATGTGGACCGGCAGACATGACAGGCTAGGCGATCCGTTCGCCGGGTGTCGCCAGAAACGAGCAGTGTTGACCCATCCACCTCGCATATGCCGTCGTCACCGGATGAGTGAGCGCCAGCACCCTTGCACATTCGGCTACTTGTCGGCCACTCGCTCTCGAAATGCGAACCCGACATGACGATCTGTTGAAGAGTAAAGCGGCTCATGCGACTGTCGGGCAACCGTTGGCCTATGCTCAACCGACAGCCACATCGGCCAATCCGGCGGTGCCGTTCCAGGGCCGCCGGCGAGAACCGTGACACGGCCGCGAACGCGCCCCTCCCCCACGCTTCCCCCACGCTGCGCGACGCGGCCTACCGTCCCATCCCGTCCCGAACCGTCCCGCCGTCCCGTTCTCTGATGCGCGGTCGGCCAGATGTCGGTGTGCGGCCGCGCTGCTGGCGGAGCTGCCCCTACACCACTTCATGGGACGCGACGCCACCAAAAGGCCAGGCACGCGATGCTCGCGATGCTTTGGCGGCGGCCGCCAAACTCGTCAGGACAGGGGCATAGGAGCTGTGGTTCAAAGGCGGGCGAGAGCGGCGAGGCCCCGGGCCGTCAGGTGGCCACGCTGGGACCGGATTTCCAGTGTCGTCGCGCCGTGCCATGCAGGGCTGCCGGGCGGACCACGTGCGCGCCGAAACGTCGTCGTGCCCGGTCCGCGGCGGCCTCCAGCTGGCGCTTCTTGTCGTCGGCCGCATCCAGCGTGAGCTGGTGGGTGGCGCCTGCGGCGTCCCGAAGGCCTTCTGCTCGCAAGGAGATGGCGCGTACGCGGGCGCGTTGCAGGCCAAGGTGCTGGTGCAGGGCGTACGCGGCCTCGGTCAGGTCGGGGGCGTGGGCGGTGGCTTCGTGCAGTCGTCGGCTGCGGCTGGTGGTTGTTCGGTCGGCGTAGCGGACGGTGAGGGTGAGGGACGTGGCGATCTGCCGTTCCGTGCGGAGACGTACGCCGAGTTCTTCGGCGATCGACAGCAGCGCCGCGCGTTGCTGGTCGGGGTCGAGTTCGTCGTGGTCGAACTCCCGGTGGGCGTTGATGGATCGGGCCGGGGCGTTGGGGCTGATGTGGTGGGGGTCGATGCCGCGGGCGCGGTCGTGCAGTTGGCGGCCGGCGGTGGCGCCGAGGATGCGCTGCAGGGTGCCGAGCGGGGTTGCGGCGATGCGGCCGATGGTGGTGAGCCCGTATTGGGCGAGGGTGCGTGCGGTGGCCGGGCCGATGCCGGGCAGGGCTTCTGGCGTCAGTGGCCTCAGGAAGGTCTCGGTGGTGTGCGGGTCGCTGCCGAGGGTGCGGATGGCGCCGGGCGGCCCGTGGTGGACGAGCATGCGTGCGAGCTGCGGGTTGGCGGCGACGCCGATGGTGCAGTCGATGGAGTGCAGGGCCAGCGCCCGCAGTCTGATGATGGCGGCGAGTTCGGCGGCGGTGCGGCCGAAGTAGCGCAGGCCGCCGCGGACCTCGGCGAAGGCCGCGTTGGGCGGGAGGGCTTCAACGAGTGGGGTGATATCGGCGAGGACGGCCAGGAGCTGTGCGAATGCCTCGTCGGTCCATGGCTCGCCGACCAGGTGGCGGGCCTGGACGTACAGCACGTGGGGCTCACGGTGATTGCTCATCCGGCGCTCCCGGGGCTGGAGTGCCACAGCTTGCGGCCGGTGGCAGTGCGGTCACCCGCGGGCTCGAGGTCGGCCCGTGGGTTCATCTCGTAGCCGGTGGGCATCCGGATGCGCCGGCCGTCGTCGCTCGACTCGACGGGCCGGGGTTCACCCGGACCACGGGCGATCTGGTCGGCGACTGCCTTACGGCCATGCTTGGTGCGCAGGCGGGCCAGATCGGCAAGGTTCCAGGCCGCGCTGCCGACAACGCTGATCGTCTCGGGAAGTCCGGAGGGGGCGGTCGGTTGCTGTGTGGTGCCGCCGAGGGGCAGTTGGCCGTCGGCGGCCGCGGCCCGGCGGGCCCGGTGCAGCTCGGCAGTCTGCAGGAGCAGATCGCGCCGGGTCAGTCCCGAGGCGAGGAAGGTATCGCAGGCGCCGACCTTGATGAGGTTCTCGACGACCGGACGGGAGGGATGGGCGCGGTGCCTCAGGTCGCGGAGGGACGTGTAGGGCCGGCCGGCGACGATCCGGGCGGAAGCTCCGCCGCGTACCGGGGTGCGGCGCCGCCGCTCGGCGGCCGCGGGCGGGGTGGTCTCGGGGACGGCGAGCGAGGCCCCGAACAGCGGGCGGATCCCCGCGGCCGTGCAGGCCTTGGCGGACCGCACCACCCCGCCGACGGTGTCGCGGTCGGTCAGCGCGAGTGCGTCCAGGTCCCGCTCGGCGGCCGCGACCGCCAGCTGGTCGGTAAGCGATGCCCCGTACCGAGCGGAGTAGCCGGACGTGGCGTGCAGGTGCGTGAAGCCCGGCATACGCACCTCCTGCTTCGTGGTTCGCCCCTCCCCGGCCTGTCTCTCGAGCCCTCCAATTACTCAGGTTATCGAAAAGACATTCGAACATGCGAGCAGCGGCGCACCGCGCCGACGTAGACTCCCGGGCGTGGCCGATGCACCTGATTGCCCGACGACCTGGCCTATTCGGTGTGGCGGGCCGGGTTCTCGTCGAGGCCGGCGAACACGCATCTGGGCGCCCGTGCGGGACCTATGGAAACCCACCGGGACCTGTCCGGCGTCCTGCTGGTGGAGGCGGATACCTGGGCAGCAAAAGAGGCCCCGAGCGGGCTGGCGTCCGACCGTTGCTGACCTGGTGCGAGCGCCGGACACGAGCACGAGGGCGAGGCCCTGAGCTCGCGGTGCTCGGGATCAGTGTCGCGGCCTCGACGGTCTGGGAGATCCTGCGCGCCACGGGAATCGACCCGGCGCCGCAGCGCACGGACACGACATGGGCTGCGTTCCTGCACTCGCGGGCCGACGCCCTGCTGTGATCACATCTACGGCTGGAGTATGCATCGTCGCCACCAAGCGCCAACCACCGCCCCAGGGTAAATTGCCTATCGAGGACAATCCGGTGTCGGGCGATGGCGCCGGAACGTGTCCTGTATGCCCATCGGTCATCCGCCCTCCTTCTGTCCCGTCGATCTCGTTGGACGAGGCAGGTCATGTGCCTACGGGCTGCATTCGTTCGCGCACCTGAAGGTGCCCGCTGTCCCGTAGGCAAAAATGTGCGTACATGCAAGGGACGGTAATGATGGTGATCAGTCGTCGTCAGTTTTCTGTTCTCGGCGCGGGAGTCGCAGCAACCACGCTTTCTGGGGCCCCGACAGCCCGGGCAGCAACCCGTAGCCGAAAGCCCGCAGTACGCAATGTCGTACTCGTACACGGTGCCTACGCGGATGGCTCTTCCTGGGCGAAGGTCATCCCGCTGCTGCAAGCGGCCGGAATGAACGTCATCGCGGTGCAGAACCCCCTCACGTCTCTCGCCGACGATGTCGCCGCCACGAACTTCGCACTGGCTCGGCAGGATGGGCCCACGGTCCTGGTCGCGCACTCCTATGGCGGCACCGTCATCTCCCAGACCGGGCTCGCCCCGAACGTCGCTGGGCTCGTCTACGTTGCCGCCCGCGCCCCAGAAGCCGGCGAAGACTTCACCGCGCTCTCCGCGAAGTTCCCCAACCCGCCGGTCAACTCCGGAATCATCACCTCGCGTGGCTTCAAGTTTCTGAGCCGGCCGGCGTTCATCCAGGACTTCGCGAACGGCGTGCCCAGGAAGGAGGCTCTCGAACTGTACGCGGCCCAAGGGCCGCTATCGACCGCACCGTCCACCACGAGCGTCGCCGCCTGGCATCAGAAGCCGTCTTGGTACGCGGTCTCGAAGAACGACCGCACCATCAATCCCGAGCTTGAGCGCTTCATGGCCCAGCGGATGAACGCCACGACCATCGAGGTCGACGCAGGCCACCTGTCGCTCGTGACGCACCCGGAAGTGATCGGCAGGCTCATTCTTCAAGCCGCGGCCAAAAGCTGATACTGACGGAGTGTCATACCTATCCCGGGGCGCCCCTATCACCGTCGATTAACCGGCGACGCGAGACGAGCCGCTAGCCCCACGCGTCTGGGCCGCCGCCCCGCCACTCGATCAGACCCGGATCATCGAGCGCCACCTCATCCAGGTGGAGACCAGCGTGACGCAGAACCGCCTCAACATCGTCCACCGACTTGGCGACGCCCACGGGCTCACCCATGACCGTCATCAGGCGCCCCCCGTGCTGCGGCGGGTGCACGACCAGCGGCGGATACTCCATACCCCAGCCTGCGGCGACCACCAGTCGGGCGCACCTGGACGGGGTACCCCTAAGTCTCCGCCCCGGGGTGTGCCCGGGAGCGGGGCTGCATCGCATCTACCGTCTGCACGGTCAGGCCGGGTCGTCGACGTGCTACAGCGCCATCCGCGCTTTGGGTACGTCCGGGCCGCTGAGTGTCGACCAAAAACTCGTGGACCGCCAGCGCCTGGGCCACGTCCCGCTGCCGAGCGAGTAGCCCGTCCACTCGCCCGCACGCGCCCCGACAACCATCGCGCCGCCTTCATCGACTGATCGGTGCGGTACCAAGAACGTTCGCCGGGTTGATCACGCGAGCGACCGCGAAAGCCGCGTGATCAATCCCGGTGAACGTATGTGGTCACCGCACTTCTAGGCGGTGCGTTGAAGGGCGATGACGGCAGCGTCGTCGGCGAGTCGGCCGCCGGCGTAGCTGAGCAGGTCGTTGCGAAGGTGGTGAATGAGTGCCTGGGGGCTGTGGTGGGGGGTCCAGGCGCCCATCCGGTCGGCGAGCGGGTAAAAGGCGCCGTTGGTGTTGCGGGCCTCGGTGACGCCGTCGGTGTAGAGCACGAGGACGTCACCGGGTTCGAGGCGAAACTCGCAGACGTCGGGGTTCGGGGTGGTCAGGCACAGGCCGAGCGGGAATGCGGGCGCGACGTAGAGCTCGGTGACCCGGTGGTTGTGCAGCAGCAGCGGGGGCGGGTGCCCGCACACGGCCATCTGGGCGGTCCAGGAGTTGTCTGGGATGTCGAGGACCAGGGCGGTGATGAAAATTTCACCGTCACGTTCCTGCTCGGTCGGCTCGGTCATGTTCCAGCAGACGCTGGCCTCCAGGTAGGACACGAGTTCCCGCAAGGTGGACTGGCGGTGGGCGGCCTCGCGGAACGCGCCGAGCAGCAGTGCGGAGTCGCTGATGGCCGTCAGGCCCTTGCCCATGACATCGCCGATGATGATTCGGGTGCCGGCGGTGGTCCGTACGGCTGCGTAAAGGTCGCCGCCGATCTGCGCCTGGTCCTGAGCGGCGAGATACATCGAGGCAACGCGCAGCGGGCCGATCCTACGCGGCAGCGGCCGCAGCAGCGCCCGCTGAGCGGCCTCGGACACCGTCCGGACCTCGGCCAGCTCCCGGCCGCGTCGTTCCCGCACGATGCTGAAGACAGTGACCACCGTAGAGATCACCACGACCGCGCCGAGCTGCGACTCGACGTTCTGGGTGGCCAGCACCCCGCGCAACAGCCCGATCGCCACCAGTGCCATCACGGTTACGACGCTGATCACCGCAATGACGCGCGGCCGGGCGAACGACGCGGTGATGGCGGGAGCCACGATCAGCAACGGCCCCAGGTGGATGTCCTGCGGCGAGAGCACATCGGCCGTGACGATGGCCCCGATCAATATCAAAGGGAGTGCCAGCAGCGCATAGTCGGCCCACCACGTTCGGCGGATCCTGCCGGGCATCTGCGGTCCCACCTCGTTAAATGAACGACGTTTCACTGTCGCTGTCTACCGCCCATGATCTCGCGCCCAGGAGATTTCGGGGTTGGGGAAAAGCGCGTCATCCACGGCGCCCCCGGCCCGCCGGGCCCCCGGGGCCAGTCGGCCGGGAAGTCGCGCCACAGCCGGCTGATCTCCGCACGCCCCACCCCGACGGCTACGACCAGACGGTGACACCGCGACGTGAAGGCCCACCAGTCACGCATGTCACACTTGCCAATACATGCAGACATTGCTATATACTGATGTCTCTACGCAGTGAACAGCCGTGCCGCCGTTGATGCACGTCTTCCGGCAGGTGTGGCACACGAGAGGGAGTCCCCGATGTCTGCCGCAACGCTGCACCGCACCCACGAAGACCACCCCCACACCCACGGCGAGGGCTGCGGGCACGTCGCGGTCCCCCACGGTGATCACGTGGACTACGTGCACGACAGCCACATCCACCGGGTGCACGGCGACCACGTCGACGAGTGCGCATCCGGGGAACACGCGGTCCACCAGGACCACGAACACCGCCACGGGGCGGGGTGCGGCCACGTGGCCGTGCCGCACGAGGACCACGTCGACTACATCCACGACGGACACCGCCACGCCAGCCACGAGCACCACTGGGACGACCACTGACGGACACGGCATGACAAGGGCGGGCCGGGGGCGATGCCCCAGGCCCGCCCTTTGCGGCAACTGCTACCGGCTTCCGGAGAGCCTCGACCTCGCCCAAGGCTCGCTGATCGAACCACTGGCATGCGCCGTACACGGCTTCGATATGCTGCCGCGTCGCCTCGGGGACCATTACCTGATCTACGGCGCCGGCACCATGGGCCTGTTGATACTGCAGCTCGCCAGGATCGCAGGCGCCGCGTCGCTGTCGGTCGTCGACATCAACGAGGACAGGCTGAAAGTCGCTCAGGGCCTCGGCGCCGACTCGGTGGCCACCAATGCCGACGCGTTCGACAGGCCCCAGGGCTGGGAGACGGTCATCGACTGCACGGGCGTGGTCGCCGCGATCGAGGACGGGGTCGGCCGCGTCCGGCGCGGCGGCACCTTCCAGCAATTCGGAGTTGCACCCAGTGCCGCTACCGCGACCTTCTCGCCGTTTAAGGTGTACAACGACGAGATCAGCATTGTGGGCTCCATGGCCGTGCTGCACAGCTTCGGCCGGGCCGTCGATCTCATGGCCAAGGGCGTCGTGGACGCCGACACCATGATCACGCACAGCTTCGCACTGGAGGAGTTCGAGCAGGCGCTGCAGACGTTCCGCGACGGCTCCGGACGCAAGATCCAAATTCGGCCCAGCGCCTGAAGATGCGTCAACCCAGAACCACAGGGAATAAGCAAGACATCATGCGGTGGCGAACCGGACCGGCCCGCGCCCGGATCTCACAGGCCGTGGAAGCGCTCGCCACGGCCCGTCGCCGACATCGCGGTGGCGCGTGCACCGAGATCCCACTCCTGCTCACTGAGGGGAGCCCTGGTGCGCTGCCCCGTCATGGACGCCACTGACGTCCTGGCGCGTACGGTCGTCAGCCGCGCCCACCCGCACTGATCGCCCGCACATGGGGTCGTGCGTGTGCCGAGAATTCATCCGTGCCGGCCAAGGGGCACGACGGGACTGGTGCAGGACAACACACGTGGGCCATGGACCCGATGGGGGCATCGGCCAATCACCCTTGTGGGCGATCACACCAAACGGGCGCTGCACCATCACTCGCCATGAAGGATCAGATGCGATCGGCAGCCGCCCATGATGCGATCGGATACATGGTCAATGATGACAACCCCAGGCAGAACGTCACCTTCCCCAGCAACGGGTCCAGCGCGCACGGCTACCTCGCACTGCCGCAGTCCGGCAGCGGCCCGGGCGTCATCGTCATCCAGGAGTGGTGGGGGCTGACCGACCACATCGCCGAGGTGGCCAACCGTCTGGCGGCCGAGGGGTTCGTCGCGCTCGCCCCCGACCTGTTCGGCGGTAGAACCACCCATGACGCCCAGGAGGCGGCCACGCTCATGCGGCAGCTGCCGGTTGACCGTGCCGTCCGCGACCTGTCCGGCGCGGTGGACTTCCTGCTCGGTCACGAGGCGGTCACCGGCGGCACGGCGGGTACTGTCGGGTTCTGCATGGGCGGCGGCTTCGTACTTCTCCTGGCCGCCAAGCAGGGAGTCAGGATCGGCGCGGCGGTGACGTTCTACGGAATCGTTCCCGGCCCGAGTCCGGAGTTCTCGAAATTGTCCGCCCGGTTGCAGGGGCACTTCGGCGAGTACGACGAATTCCTTCCGCCCACAAAGGTCCGCGAAATGGCTGCCGCCATCGAGCGGGAGTCGGGTCGCAAGCCGGAGTTCTACTTCTATCCGGCCGGTCACGCGTTCTTCAACGACGAGAACCTGCTCGGGACCTACGCCCCCGAGCAGGCCGCCCTGGCCTGGCGGCGTACTCTCGAATTCCTCTGGGCGCAACTCGGCGCCACCCGCTGACCACGAGACCGCAGACCAGCAGCTCAAGACCGGGGCACGCGCATCATTGGAGATGCGCCTGGCCAACCTAGTGTCCTGAGTCGGTAGCGGGCAGCGGCCATCGGGACTCCGCTCCCACCTGCGCGCGTACTCCCCCGGCCTCCACGCAGCACTTCGCGCCCCCCCAGATGCGCCAAACCCCATTGCACGGATCGCTGACCTCGGCGATGAGCGCGCTGAGCTGGTAGAGCGTCCAAGGATGTACGGAGCGAGTAGAACATGCGGCCGAACGAGCCGCGAAGCAAGCCGCCGAACTCTCCTCCCGCACGCATAAAGGCAGGCCAAGATGGAGGATGACGTCAGACTACCGGCGAGGGCGACCTGGCCTTGATCCACGCCTTCCAACTCCAACCACGGACAGGTCGGACCGCAGCGGCGGCATGTCGTGGCAACCGCATACAGTCAGTCCCGTCGATCACCTGCTCAGCAGTTGCGCGAGCAAGGGACGGAAGTGCGAGAAGTGCGGCGTGGGTGCCTGCGGGTCCTTGGCGGCCTCGTCCCAGCGGCGCAGGCGCACCGCGTCCGCGCCCCAGCGGTGGGCGGCGAAGGCGGCAGCCTCCGCTTCCGACATCGGGCCGCCCTGGACCACCAGGGTGTGGACGGATGCGGGCGACAGCTGGCCGAAGTAGTCGGGTTCGGCCGCGCACAGGTATCGCTTGGCGGCCACGTGCAGCCGGATCGGTTCGGTGACCTCCGGGCCGAACCACTGGGCCAGCCAGTCCGCGCCGGTGTGACTGTGTCGATTGTCCGTTCCGGCCATCAGCTCCGCGCCACTGATCTCGCCACGGAAGTGCCCGACGTCGTGCAAGAGCGCGGCCGCTATCAAGGCGGCGGGTGCCCCGGCGGCCTCGGCCAACGCTCCCGCTTGGAGCATGTGCTGCGCCTGGGTGACCTCCTCGCCGAGGTACTCCCCGGCGCCGGGCCCTTCGAATAGTCGTTCTATAATGTCGAGGATCTGGCGACTGTCATCGAGGGTCATGCGTGGTCCTGCCGGTCACGGCGGAGCACGGTCAGTGTGCTGAGCAGTCCGTCAAGGTCGGCGTAGCAGCCCTGCAGCAGGCGTCGGCCACCACTGTCAAAGGCAGTTCGCGCGTGCAGCAGGCGGGTGTTGTCGAAGATCAGGCAGTCCTCGGGAACGAGCCTGAAGTCGAGCCGGAGTGCGGGGCGCAGCAGCAGCGCGGCGAAGCGCCGGTAAGCGCGGTAGAAGGCGTCGAGTTCGACCGCGGGTAGGCGTAGCGTCGCGGTGGAGCGGTTGTTGAAACGCACCTCGCGGATCTGCCCGAGCGGGTCCACCGCGATCAGCGGGTGTTCCGCGCTCAACTCGGTGTTTTGGTCCGCGAAGCGGAAGGGTACGGGCGTGCGGGTGAGGACGGCGAAGCCCTCGGGGTCCTCGGCGCGCAGCAGTGCGGCTGCGGCGAAGCCGTCCACCAGACCCGAGTCGCCACCCTCCACCTCGTTGGCAAGGCAGTGCAGGATCTGCAGGGTGGGCACAGGGTCACGGTAGGGGTTGTCGGTGTGCGGGGTGATTCGGGCACTGGTGAAGGCCAGGTTGTTCGGATTTTCCTCGACCCGGACCTCAAACAGCCGCCCGTAGTTGGTCTCGCGGACGAAGCCGAAGCTCTCGGCGACCTCCAGCGACTTACCGCTGGTCGCGGGTACGCCCCGGAGCAGGCAGAAGCCGAGCCTGGCCACATCGCCGAGCACCCGCTCCGCCACGGCCGGATCCTGCCGGTAGGCAGTCCACTCGGCCTCCGGCAGACACCCCGTCAGGTCAGCAGCCTGCCACAGCTGCTTGGCCGTCTCGGTGCGTGGATCCGGCGGGGCCTCGGAGAGCGCGAAGGCGAACTCACGTGGATAGAAGGAGCTGTGACCGTCCGGCGCCCAGCGCACCTCCCAACCACCGTCGAGCTCCCTGGCCTCGGCCACGGCCAGGTCCTCCGGCAGCTCGTCGATCTGGAACAGCTTTTGCCCGTTGCGCGGATCGCGGCAGTCGGCGCAGCCGCAGTTGTCCCGCAGCCACAGAGGTGGCAGCAGCGTGGGGGCGGACATGAGGACCTCCTGGTTGGACGAGCCCCGAATGAAAAGTTGTATAGACAACTTTCGGCACGATCCTGTTCGGCCGACGCGACTGAGTTCGCTCGATCGGTTTGAACACCCGTCGGTGGGCCAAGACGCCCCGTTCGAGGCCCACCGAATCCGGATCGTCCCAGCCGGCCCGGGAGAGCGTTGTCGGGTGCCAAAAGTCACGCGCAATCTCGGATCAGGCGCTTTGCAGCTCCAGGCGATCACGGCCGTGCTGGCGGCTACGGCACCAAGTCTCCACGACCCGGCTGCTCCCATTAGGTTATCGGCAAGGGCAGGGTCGGCACGAGGTCAGTGCTCAGGCAGCGGATCCGACCCTGCTGGTCTGCGCCTCGTGCTCCGGCGTTGCGGCGGAGCTGCCGGTGGGATCCGTGGTGCTTCGGCGGGGGTTGCGTGGCAGCCGGAGGGTGAGGATCCGTTCGCTGTGGTGCTCTTCGTGCAGGTCGATGCGGCGGGCGTGGAGCAGTTGCCTCAGGCTGAGGACGCCTTGGACAGTTTGGTGTTCGTCCTGTGCAACGACCAGGACTCGGGTCACGGTGTGCCTGGCCATGGTGGACGCGACCTCGCGGAGGGTGTGTTCGGAGTGGACGGTGATGGCCGGCCGGGCGAGTTCGGCCAGTGGTCGCAGGTCTTGCGGGTCGCCGTGCAGGAGTTCGGCGCGGGTGACCACCCCAGTCAGGCGTCCGTCCTGGTTGAGGACCGGGTAGAGCCGTTGGGCCAGCAGTCCGTCCGCGTCCTTGCCCTGGTGTGCCGTCTGAAGCATGGCGGTGGCTTCGGCGGCAGTTTGGTCGGCAGTGAACGCGGCAACGTGGGGGGTCTCGATGTGGCGCACCAGGTGGACTTCCAGTGGGTCCACGGAGTATTCGCGTGTCAGGTGCAGGCCGCGTCGGGCGATCTTCTCGGTCAGCACGGACCGCTTGAGGACGATCACCGAGAGGAGGTAGGCGGACGAGGCGGTGATGACCATGGGGATGATGGCGTTGATCTCGTGGGTGAGTTCGAGGCAGAACACGATGCCTGTCAGTGGTGAGCGCATCACTCCGCCGAGCACTCCGGCGAGCGAGACCAGGGCCCAAAAGCCAGGGCTGACATGAGGGAAGATCAGGCCCTCGGCTGCGCCGAGGGCACCACCGATCATGAATATGGGGGCGAGGACGCCGCCGGAGGTGCCGGAGCCGAGTGACAGTCCCCAGATGAGGGTCTTGACGACCAGGATGCCGATGATCAGGCCCACTGTTGCCTGGCCGGTGAGGAGTTGACCGATGACGTCGTAGCCGACGCCGAGGGCGCGGGGTTCGATCATCCCGCCGACGCCAATGATCGCGCCGCCGATTGCGGGCCACCACATCCAGTGGATCGGCAGCTTGGCGAAGGTGTCCTCGGAGAAATACACCAGCGCGGTGGCGAGAAGGGCGAGCAGTCCGGCGACCACTCCGGCGACGATGCACAGTCCATATGCGGACATCTGCAGGTGTACCGGGACGTGCGCGCCGCCGAATATCGGCTTGGTGCCCAGGATCGGTCCGCGCACGATGGTCGCCGTGACTGCGGCGACGGCCACGGGGAGGTAGGAGCGGGGCCGCCACTCGAACAGCAGCAGTTCGACGGCGAGCAGGATCGATGCCAGGGGGGCGTTGAAGGTCGCGGCCATCCCGGCGGCGGACCCGGCTACCAGCAGGGTCTTGCGTTCGTCCGCGGTCACGCGCAGGAACTGGGCGACGATCGAGCCGACGGCCCCGCCGGTCATGATGATCGGCCCTTCGGCGCCGAACGGCCCGCCGGTGCCGATGGATATCGCGGACGAGAGCGGTTTGAGCACGGCGACGCGGGGCTGGACCTTGCTGCCGCCGATGAGGATCGATTCGATGGCCTCGGGCATGCCGTGCCCGCGGATCTTCTCCGATCCGTACCGGGCCATCAGCCCGATCACCAGGCCGCCGATGACCGGCATCACCAGGATCAGCCACCGGTGCGGCGTGTCGCCGGGCGCGCTGGTCGCGAAGCCGAAGCGGAAGTGGAAGGCGAGGTTGGTGAACAGGGCGATCAGTTTGAGCAGGCCGGCCGCCACCAGTGCCGAGGCGGCGCCGATGGGCAGCGCAAGCAGGGATATCACCACCACGCGTGGCGAGACGTCGAAGTCGCCCAGGTGCGCCACCTTCGGTTGATGGCGATGGCCGATGGGCCGCCGCGCGTTGTCCTTCTTCCGGATCCGGGCAGCATGGGCCTGCGCCACGGAACACCTCCGCTGTTCGCTGTCTTAATTGGTCGGTCGTCACAGCCGCCCGGGCTCAAGCCCCCGTGCGGACAGCACTGTCCTGCCTTTGTGACATTTGGGTTACGGGCGGCACTGCCCGTGATGGGATAAGGCCCCGTACGGGCCGGATGACCGCCGATCGCGGCCCGCACGGGCCAGTCGCCGCAGCTGTGTCCCGGTGACCGGCGCGGGCTCCGTTGCACGCGCCGCAGCCGGATGGCTGCCTCGGCGGGCGATCAGTCGTGGTAGAGGCGGGCCGAGTCAATGCGCCCGTACCGCAGTGTCCGGATCTGCCGGCCGCCGCAGGACGGGCACGTGGCCCGCGTCAGAGGCGAGGGAACGCAATGCGCGCCCACGAAGTATTGGACGTGCTCGTGTCGCGACGGATCGACGCAGTGCACGATCTCGTACTCCTGCTCCCACCCATGCCCGCAGCGCAGACAGACGAACGAATACGCTTCGTGCAGCTGTTGTCCGTTCACGGTCACCACCCCTCTCCAGTCCCGGCAGCGCCCACGCCGGGACCAGCCTGCGACCACTGTACCATTGCAGTCCGCAATAATTAAGATAGGAAGATAGGGATGTGTGTGCGCGACGATCGATGCTCTGTCCAGGCACGCGATATAAAGGCCCTATGGGACACCAGGCGAGCAGCGGTCGGCGGCCGCTCGACGCGGATGCACCGGGTGCACCGGGTGCAGACGGTACAGATCTCGATCACGATGTCGCACAGGTCACTGCTGCGGTCATGACGGCGTCCCGGTTGTTCGTCGCCTTGTCCGCCCGCGCGCTCGCCGACATCGATGCCACGCTCACGCTGCCGCAACTGCGCACTCTGGTCGTCCTGGAGAACCAGGGACCGATCAAACTCGCCGTCCTGGCGACCGCGTTGGCGGTCAACCCGTCCACGGCGATGCGCATGGTCGACAAGCTTGAGGCGATCGGCCTCGTCGACCGCCAGGTCAATCCCGGCAACCGTCGCGAGGTCATCCTGCGCCTGACCGCGCAGGGGCACCGGCTCGTCGAACAAGTGCAGGCCCGCCGGCACGAGGAGATCGCCGCGATCGTCGCCCGTCTGCCCGCCGACCAGCGCGCCGGTCTCGTGCAGGCGCTGCGTTCCCTCACCGTCGCTGCGGACGAACCCGCCATCGACCCGCTGACCGACCCGGCGTCGCACCTCGAACGCTGCTGAGCTCGCAGGCTCCGCACCGTCGCAGGGAGCTCAGTCCGTCTGCCGCCCGTGACGGGCGGTCAGCTCGCCCGGGACGCGAGCCATTGGCAGGTCTTCAGCAGCGTCTGCAGATGCTCCGGCGAGCATGCCCTGCCGCACGTCCACGCCATCTCGCCCGTACCTGGGGTAAACGACGGGTACAACTCGCGGGAAGAGATGATGTCGCCGACAGCTCCCGGACCGGCGACGGCGGCGGGCGGTGGGTCGTGCTCGCCTCAGCGCCGCGGCCGCCACGGTCAGCCAGACGGCCATGGCGAGCCAGGACAGCGCGCTTGCGGCGTCGTGCAGTGGCTGGCTGCGGATGACCGGGGACAGCGAAAGGCCTGTCAGGGCCAGCATGCCGAGGGGGAAAGCGGTGGACCAACGGCTGATGTCGTAGTGCAGGCGAGGCCATCCCGCTTCGCTCGCGGCGAGCGGGAAGTAGGCGGCGACCGCGGCCCACCACAGCACCTGCGTAATGGTGCGCAGTGCAGGCTGCGCCGCGCTCCAGATACTGCCGCCCGCGCTCACGCCGTTCAACAGCGCGGCGCCCGCCAGAGCGCTGATCGCCAGGGCGCCGCCCACGACCCACTGATCCCCGCGGCCCCGTACGAGGTGCCGGAGATCGAAGCGGACAAGGACGAGGGCGTACAGGGCGAGCCCCAGCACGAAGGCGGCAGCGGCCGGGAACGCCAGCCACCGATCGCCCGTTCGCCGTGCGAGTTGGGCGGCCAGCACAGCAAGCGATTGCGTCGAGACGCAGACCAGGAAACTTGACCCCGTGGCGGGGGTCTGCCAGTGCCGCAGAACCCCCGGCAGCAGGACGATCCACAGCAGCGTCGCGATGATCAGCAAGCCCTGGGCGAGTGCTTCCTGGCCAAGCGTCAGGGTGCGGGATCCCAGCACAGCTGTGCCGGCGACCAGAGTGAGAGCCGGCGGCAGGTCGGCCTCGCGGGTCCATCGGGCCGGGTCGAAGACCGGGCAGGCGGCGAACGCCGTGATGAGGACGACCCATACGGTCGCGGTCACGGCCAGCAGGGCATCGGAGAGCCACTGCGGCCCGGTCATCCCGAAGCACAGTGACAGCACGCCGCCGGCCATCACCGCCGCCGCGGCGCCGGGCGGTTCGGCGAATGCCAGCCGCCTGGCCGCTGCGACGATGCGTACACGTGCTGTCACGGGCTCCATCCGGTCGCTGGTATGGAGGTCTGCTTTCACGACTGACGCCGCAAGGGGCGGTCCCGGTGTCAGCCGGCCGCGCGGCGGGTGCGCGGGCGGCGCAGCCAGAACCCGATCAGCTTCGGCGATGCGGAGGCACCTGCCATGCTCACCGCCGCGATGAAGACCACCGGACTGCGAACGGCGACTGCGGCGACCAGCAGCAGCGCGGCCAGGAGCAGAAACAGTGCGGTGGCCAGGAGAACGGCGTGGCGGCGCAGGAGCAGGCGCGGGAGGCCTGTGCGCAGGGGTGTCGCCTTGCCGAAGGAGCTGAGCATCAGCGCAAGCTGCGGGTCGTGCTCGGTCAGTCGCTCCTCTATGTCGGCGAGGACCCGCCGGTCGTGCATGGAAAGACTCATGGGAACCTCCCGGGGGCGATCCCCGTGCCGCAGGGCGCGGCCGGCCGCGGTGGTGCGAGCCCGGGCCGCGCCGGTTCGGCACTACTTCTTGCCGGTGGTGCGATCGGCCGCCCTCACCATGGCCAGAGTGGCCAGTCCGAGGGCGCAGGCGATGCCGCCGATCCAGCAGTTGTTCCAGACGATCCCCGGCGAGGCGCCGTGTCCGGCGGTCACGACCCACGGCGAGATGATCACCCAGACGCCCATGGCGGCGACGGTCCAGCTCAGCCGGAGCATTCTGTCGCCTGCCAGGGTCATGCCCAGGCCGATGATCGCCAGGGTGATGCCGACGATGAGGTTGTTCACGGTGATGTCGGGCAGCGCGTGGAAGTGCACGACCCACGGTGAGATCGCCGCGTACAGCCCGGTCAGCAGGATCAGTCCGTCGACGGCGACGGCCTGGCGGCCGCCCGCCACCCGGGCATAGCGTTCCCGCATCTCGGCCACATCGGGGTGACCGGCAATGTCGGGGCGATGGGAGAGGTCAGACATGCCGCTCGCTTCCTCTCAAATGCATTAGATCGTGCTGTGAAGTTCATCTGGTCGCGTGCCCGAACCTGATGTGCCCGGATCACGTTGACGGAGGGCGTCGAAGATGCGCTGTGCGCCGCGCACGCCCCGAAGTGATGCGCCTGGGCGTCAGCAGACGTGCAGGCGAGCGGCCTGCGCGACGTGTCCGGTCTGGTATTCCCATCCCTGCCCGCACCGCGGGGACGTGAAGAAGTCGCCTCGCGGATGGTTCAGTGTCCATGAGCATCACCCCTTGGATGGCTCCGGCCGCCCCCGAAGCCGGTCCGGAGCCACGTTCCCTATTGTACTATTGCGTCCAGCAATGATGCAGTACATTCTCGCGAGTATGAGCTGATCGCTCGGTCGCTGTGGGCCGCGGCCAGACGGGGAGAAGGACGCCATGAGGCAGCACAGCAACGACGCACCCGCATCCGATGCGGACCGTGCGGACCGTGCGAGCCGTGCGAGCCGTGCGAGCCGTGCGAACCTGGACGGGGCCGTGGCGGACGTCGCAGCCGCGGTAATGGCTGCGTCCCGGTTGTTCGTCGCGATTTCTGCGCGCGCACTCGCCGACATCACTCCTGCCTTGACCGTGCAGCAGCTGCGGACCCTTGTCGTCCTGGAGGCCCAAGGACCGATCAAGCTGGCGGAGCTCGCAGCAGCCCTGACAGTCAACCCCTCGACCGCGATGCGAACCGTCGACAAACTGGAAGCGCTCGGCCTCGTCGACCGCCAGGTCAATCCCGGCAACCGTCGCGAGGTGGTACTCCGCCTGACCGCGGACGGCCGCAACCTGGTCGCGCAGGTGATGACGCGCAGGCACCAGGAGATCGCCACGATCGTGGCGCGCCTCCCGGCCGACCAGCGCACTGGCCTCGTCCAGGCGCTGCAGGCACTCATCACCGCTGCGGACGAGCCGGCCATCGACCCCCTATCCGCTCCCGATCTGTTCATCGATCACCCGTGACCGCGCGGGGCGTGGTACGGCATAGCGAGATGCCCGTACAAAACCCGGCCCAGACACTCGAAGGACGGAACGCCGCTCACCGGGCAGCACGAGCGCGCGACTGCGGAACGCTGCTGCCGCGAAGATCGGGTACGCCATTGTGACGATCTTCCTCGTCGCCTGGCTGGGCAGCGTGGCCTGGTGGAAGGTGCGACGTCTGGAACAGCGCTACGGAACGAACGTGGTGCGTTCGGCCGAGTCGCGAGGGAGCCGGCACGCCGGTGTCCAGGCCGTGATCCATCACGAGCTCTGCCATCACCGGCAGAGCATTTCCCGGCCTGACGGCACGTACGCGACGACTCCGTTGCCGCCCGGGGCATCGGCCCCGGTGACCGGACGTCCTCTCCCGGAACGCGCCCCCTACTGCTCCGGGAGAGGACCCTGCGCGTCTCTGCGCGTCTCTGCGCGTCTCTCGGGACGAGAGCATGCATCCCCCGGCGAGCACCCCCCGGATCAGCTCAGCGTCAGCGGCCTTCCGCGACCCCCGAAAAGATCCCGATGCCTTCCGGGACAGGGCGTTCGGCGCCGCCCGTCGGGTGGTTACGCACGGTCACCCGACTGCTGCCGGGAGGACGGGCGACCAGTGTCGTCGAGCCTCCGCCATCGAGGTTCACGGCCGCGACCGCGCCGAGCCCGTGCATGACGTCGGCGAGTTCGGCAACGGTCAGTCCGGCGCCGCTCTCCGCACTGCCGTCCAACGCCAGCAGATACAAGCGCCGTCCGCCGTTGCCGTATCCGGCAGCCGTGCGCGTTGCCGCCGCCGTATCGTCGAGTCCGGCGAGCGGCGTGCCGCCCCGGAGGATCGGGAAGCCGCCGACAGCGAACCGCAGCGGCACGTGATCGCTCGCCATGAGGTGCGCGCCGACGCGGACCGGCTCACCCACCCTCAGCCGGCGCAGTACCTGCGCGCCGGACTCCCGGCCGAGCAGCACCACTGTGCCCGGTGCGATGGGGCCGGCCCCCGGCTGCGCCGACACGGCCCTCACCCTCCCCTGACGCAACGTCACCTCATATGCGTCCGATGTGCATGGCGCAGCCCGGTCAATGTCGGTGCCGCACACTGCGCGCTCCCGCGAGACCTGCCCCCATTGTGAGGTGTAGGCGCCGACGCTGCCGACGGGCAGTGCGTACTGGTTGAAGCCGCCCAATGGAACCGATCCGCCCGGCCAGGACGCGGAACCTGCGAGCGCCAGCCGGTCGAGGCGGGCGACGCCGTCGTACGCCACCGCGATCACGTCCTGCGCCGAGTCGCTGGGCGGCATCGCCGGGCCGAAGCGCTGTCCGTCCGGTACCGCCGCCTTGAGTTGTACCCCGTGTCCGATCGCCGGACCATCGGCGGCACCGGTGGCCGCCACGTCGGCATGCTGCGCCTCGGTGATGTCGAAGAAGTCGCCGTTGACTCCCGCGACGGCGCCTTGCGCGTCGGCCATCTCGCTCAGCGGCTCACGCGCGGTGACAGCTCCCGGGGTCAACAGGTCGACGGAGACATGGCGGTTGCTCAGGTCGGCGGTGAGCAGGTGCCCGTATGCGACATCTCGCGTGGTGGTGATCGAGAACGACTCGTACTCCACCCCGGGCGCGATCCAGGTCGCCGCGCCGAGCCGTAAGCGTTCGACGGCCGCGGCGTGCACCGTCCCGGCACCTGCCAACAGCGCCGCGGTGGCGGCGAACACCGCCATCACCACAGCAACGCGGCGCGGCCGGATCAGGTCGGAACGAGCATGCGTGCGGTGCGTCATGGCTCCCCCACCGGTCCGCCATCAGCCGACAACCACGGCATGGCACCACACCCTCGGGCAACCGCGAGCGGACAACTGGCATATACCCGCTGACCGTTCGAGGAATTCACGAGGTCACGCGCGACCGCGGACGAAGGATCCACCGGCCGGCGGTGCCGCCCGGCTCACGGGCGAGGTTCGGGCCGATCCCTATGCCATAGGTGAATTGCGGTGGCAGGCCAGGCCTTGCCTGCTCGGAAGGGTCTGTGGGCGGCGGCTGCACGTTGGTTTCAACTGGTCATGCAGACGAACACACGGCGCACCAGCCGCTCGAACTGGGACGGGAGCTGGGGACGGACGCTGTCCCGCCGCACCCACCGAAGTCGTGGGTACGACGCGCGTCAGGCCCTGTCCGCCGGGTCGGAGCCGAAGCAGGTCGATGACACCCGCGCCACTCTCGAGCGCTTCGTCGGTCATAGCGTCCTGGCCGAGTCCGTCCCCGGCTTGTTGACGACGCCCCGCCCGTGCACCCGCACGGAGTGGCGTCAAGCCGCGGCCCAAAGTTGAACGAACACTCCCAAAACGTCCAGTGACGACCTCCCGTGAGCACGGGTTCGCCCATGCCCAACCTCCTCATGGGCGGGTGTGAGGGTTGTCACTCGGTGGCCTCCAGGGGCGCGAAGCGTGCGTAGCGTGTCCGCTCACAACCACTGCGAGGTTCAGGGACCCTCGCTCCGCTATCGACTGACGACGCGCCTGCCGGTCACGTGCGGCGGTCTGCCACCGCGTGTGCGTGTGACCCGTCAAGTGGCGCCGGAGGTCGTGCGGGTAGAGCACCCGCGTTCTGAGAGAGGCGTTGATCTCGATGACGCCGTTGTGGGTGATCGCACGTGGTGCCGCCCTGGAAGCCGGCTGGGCTGCAGTCCGGGTGGCCGGGATCCCGGCGGAACTGACCGCCGGTGGGCTGAGACGTCTGGCCGGGCGACTGGGCCAGTCGGCACCGAGGCCGCCGACGTCGTGCGAGGTGGCAGCGTCGGCCGGGCCGGGGCTGCCGGTACTGCTGGTCCACGGGTTGGCGGACCGGCCATCGGTCTTCATGGCGTTGCGCCGCGGGTTGCGGGACTGCGGCGCAGGTGCGTTGATCTCGGTCACCAACGGAGTGCTGCCCGACATCCGCCAGGCGGCTCGGACACTGGGCGATCAGGTCGAGCAGGCACGCGTCGACAGCGGCGGCCGACCCGTCTGTGTCATAGGTCACAGCCTGGGTGGGCTGATCGCCCGCTACTACGTACAGCGGCTCGGCGGAGACGCGCACGTAACGCTGCTGATCACCCTGGGCACACCGCACGGCGGCACCACGGCAGCGGCATGGGTCCCTGCCCACCCGTACCTGCGCCAGATGCGGCCCGGGAGCGACGTGCTGAGAGAGCTCGCCGAGCCGGCCGTCGGCTGCCGCACACGGTTCGTCGCCTTCTACAGCGATCTGGACGAGGCCGTCATCCCGACCAGCAGGGCGCGCATCGACCATCCGGACCTGGACGTTCGCAACGTCCTCGTACGCGGAGTCGGCCATCTGTCCCTCCCCATCCACAGGCCGGCCATTGACGAGATCCGCACACTGCTGGCCGACATCAGTGCGGTTCCCCCGAAGGGGCAACCCGGTCAGGCAGCGGGATGACCACGCTCTCGATGGCGACGTCAGCAAGCAAAGGTGGGTCGATGCATTGACGCGTGCGGCCACCGCCTGGCCCTCGGTGACCGGCACACGACACGGTGATCACTCGTAGTCGCCAGCTCGGTGCCGTACGCTGCTGTCCGCGCGATTCTTCGCCCGCGTCACCGCGACCGGCACCCGCCGAGTAAGCCGCCACAGTGGCCCACGGACGACTCGAACAGGTCGAGCCCCACGACCGCCTCGGCGTGGTAGCGCACCGGGCCTTCGCAGCGGGTAGAGCTATCCAAGTGGCTCCCGTGAGAAACCGGGGTCTGTTCGAATGCAAAGCCGCCGCACCCGGTGCAGGCTGAAGTTGAGGAAACACGCTCCAGGGTGTGCCGAGGCGCACGACTGCCTGTCCGCCCGGCATCGCCCTCAAACGCGGCCAAGAAACCCATACCGAACCTGGGGTCGATGGCCCGCTCTCCGTGCACGCAGCGGATGGGCATAGGCGTGTCCGGTGCGGTGCAAGCCGGGCTGATCCCGGTCGCGAGAGCATCACTCATCCCGGGTGCCTGCCGGGCACGGCATGGCGGGCAGGGAGGAAGCGCGGATGGAGATCAAAGGATCAGTTGCCCTGGTGACGGGGGCGAATCGCGGCATCGGCCGCGCGTTCGCTCGCGCGCTGATCGACCACGGAGCGTCCAAGGTCTACGCCGGCGTCCGTGATCCGGCAAGCGTGAGCGATCAGGACGTTACTCCGCTACGTCTGGATGTCACCCAGCCCGAGGAGGTTGCCGACGCAGCTGCCGCCGCAGGTGACGTCACCATTGTGATCAACAACGCGGGCATCGGAGGTTTCGGCACCAAGCTCCTGACGGGTTCCTTCGACGGCGCGCGCCAGGCGATGGAGGTCAACTACTTCGGCACCTGGGCCGTCTCCCGCGCCTTCGCCCCGATCCTGGCCCGCAACGGCGGCGGCGCACTGGTGAACATGCTGTCGACGGCGTCCTGGGCCTCACGTCCGGACTACCCCGGGTATGCGGCTTCCAAGGCGGCCCAGTGGTCGTTGACGGGCGCGCTGCGGCAAGGCCTGCGCGAACAGGGGACGCTCGTGGTCGGCGTCCACGCCAGTTTCGTGGAGACGGACCTCAGCTCCTTCACCGACGCGCCGAAGATCAGCGCGGACGACGTCGCGCAGCAGACCATGGAAGCCCTGGCGAACGACCACGTCGAGGTCCTCACCGACCAGCGGACCAGACAGGTCAAGGAGGCCTTGTCGCAACCTCTCGAACCCCGCAGGTGAGGTTTCGCGTCGACCGCCGAGATGTGGGGGCCTGTCCCGGAGAAGGCAGCCCGCCACCCGCGGATGATCGATTGAACCCTTCCGGTGATCGAGAAGTTGGTGGATCACTCCAAAGTGCGCATCCGTGTGGTCGCGACAGTCCGAGTGCAGGTCGCCGCATGGCGGCGTTTGAGCAGGTCCTTCAGTTAGACGCTGCGCCGCAGTGTCTCTGACGGTGACTCGCCGAACTTTCGTCGGTATGCGGAGGCGAACCGCCCGAGGTGCGAGAAGCCCCATCGGTACGCCGTCTCGGAAACGCAGGTATGCGAAGCTGCCTGGGTCAGATCCGCGTGTACACGTTGCAGCCGGACATCGCGGAGATAGGCGGTGGGAGTCATGTCGACATAGCGTTGGAACCCCTCCTGGAGGGTTCGCCCGCTCACCCCGGTCACCCGTGCGAGATCTGCCAAGGACCAGGGTCGCTCGGGCTGTTGCTCGATAACATCGATCGCGCGCTTCACTGTGCGCGGCCGAGCCGGATGGTGGCTGTTGTGCAACAGCTCCGCATAGTTGTGCGGTTGACCGAGCAGGAGGCCCATTATGACGAGTTCCTCTATCCTGTTCCTCAGGAGGGGCGCTTGATCGACCTCCGGGCCCAGCTCGAGTTCCGACCTGAGCAAACCAACAGAGTTGACCCACCTGCGCAGGGGAGGCTGGGACAGGTCCATGGCAAACTCGAAGCGCAACGGTGCGACGACGTCGCGACCCAGCAAGCCCTCGAGCTGGCGTTCGAGAGCGGGCCGTTCGATACGCAGGAAGAACATGGTGTAGTCAGGACTGAGGGTGATCACACCGCGGTCATCCGCCTGGTAGGCAAGTCCCGAACAGCGCGCCGATGAGGCGACTTCCCCCTTTCCCCGCACTCCCTCCGCCTTCCCGGTGAGCGGCACGGTGAAGAAGTACCTCGCCTCAGTCGTCGGCGCCTCCAGCCGCATGTCGGATTCGTAGCGCAGATACGCCAGAGTGATGCTGCCCAGCGATGCCGCATTCAGACGGGCATTGGAGGACATCCGCCCCAAAGCTTCCACGCGGTGGGGAACGAGAACCCGCCCACTGACCTCACGAATCAAGTCAAGATCGCTGGTGCGGAACTGTTCGTACTCGGTGAGCGGCTCCTCGCGCATCGCACATCACCCTTCACGCACTGTCACGTAGCTAGCTTTTACCGGTTCCGTTCATCCGATGCAAGACTCCCGACGTACGTCCCGCTTCTCGGCGTACCTGGTGATACCTGCTACTCCGCTCGCCTGCGGGCTGACACCGTCGCCCCACCAAGTGAACGTCGAGCAGCCCGGCGACACCTCCGGCAGTAATGTGCTATCCCCACTGACCAGGGCCCGTTTTCTGTGAGTTGGACTGACTGACATACCGACACATTGCCCGAAGGTTTCGCGACTTCGGGTGACGCGCCAGTGGCGGCGGCATAGGGCTGTGGCCTGGTCGCCGGCGTCGAAACCGGAACAATCCGTCTTGCAACGAGGGGACTGATGGTCTCCTCGGGGTCCGGCGGCCCCGGTAGCGGTTGCGGCTGCTCGCGACCGAGCCGGGGTCGAACTGGCGGTCGGTCCGGCATCGGCTGCTACCCCCGGAGGTAGCGGCGCCGATGGGCATAGCTACGATGCGCCTGGTGTCGCCTGCCGAGCCAGGCAACGACTCGCAGCCAGGCTCACTCTCCCAGATATCGGAAGGTTGCTGCGGACACGTCAGTGCCGCAAGTAAGAGCACCAACCCCGCAGCATCGGGTTGAGACCGCGCGCCAGGCCTGACATTCGCCAGCGTGTGGACCTGTCGGTCAGCGCGCCTTCACGCGCGCCTCCACCCGCGGACACCCGATCAACACGCATGTAAACGCGGCGTGTACATCGCTCCACGATCCCATCACCGCGGGATCCGGACCGCTGTCGCGCAAAGCGGATTGTTGTGGCGCGGCGCCCCTTCTACTCTCCCAGGATTCAAGTAGCCCGCATCACATAGGAAGAACTGCAACTTTTTCGGGTTCGAGCCCCATGGGAGCGCCATTTCCGGTGCGGTCGGTCCATGGGCGCGATCCCCGGCGCGGAACTGGCCTGTTGAGAACGATCTCGAGCTTCAATACCCTTGGAGGACGGGAGTGCCGATGCACAATCGAACCACAGGTACTGTTGAGCGTGTTACCGTCGATGGTGGATTGAAGTCGGTTTCGACAGCTTTTGAGTTGCTTGCGTGCTTTAGAGGTGCTCGCGAACTGGGCGTTTCGGACCTCGCCCGACGGCTTGGTGTGGCGAAAAGCACGGTACACCGGCTGCTGACAACTTTGTCCAAGAGCGGACTGGTCGCGAAGAATCCCGAGACGGGGCGGTATCACCTCGGACTCCATCTGATGGAACTGGGTCAGCTAGCGGCAAGTAGATTCCCGCTCAGCCAATCTGCTCTGCCCTTGCTTGAGGATCTACGAGAGCGGACCGGATACACGGTGCACCTGGCCGTGCCTGACGGCGTGGACGTCCTTTACGTTGAGCGACTCCATTCGCCCAACGGTATGCGGGTGTTCGCCAACTCTCCACTCCGGTTGCCGGCGCACTCCACCAGTTCCGGCAAGGCAATAGCTGCTTTCGACCGCGAATTCGCCCAACGTCGCCTGGCCGCCGGGTTTCCCGGTTTGACCTTATCGACGATAACGACGCCCGCAAGTTGGGATCGCGCACTGGACGAAACGCGCCGACGTGGCGTTGCAGTCAGCCGGGATGAAGCTGCGGATGGCCTGAGCTCGCTTGCCGCACCTGTACGTGATCATACCGGGCGGGCCCGCGCTGCGATCTCCATTGACGGGCCGAGCCTCGGCGTGGCGGACCACGCCGAAGGTTATGCACGACTCGTCATCCTTGCAGCGAACAAGTTGGCCGGCCGCCTGCCGTTCACTTCCTCCCCCTACCTGTAACGCCCGTAGGCGAGCGGGGGCTGCTGAGGGGAGCGCTCACCGTGCGCATCCGCTGCGGATTGCGCCCTCGGGCATGGGCCCCTGTTCCGCGCCGCGGAACGCAGCCAGCGATGCTCGGTCAATGGGCGCACCGTGTCTCCAGCGACGGATCTCCGCCGCCGCGCTATCGAGGAGGTCGCGATGACACCTTTTATGGCCCGTGTGGCCCACATCGTCGGCAGACCTCCCGACCGGGGGCTACTACCAGCGATCAGGCCCAGCATGCCGAAACCCGTGGGCGTCGGGGCGGACGACCACGTGCTGATGAGATCTCTGGCTGAGCAGCTCGTGTCGGAGGCCAATGCCGTGCTCGCCAACCATGGAGAGGTGATCACGCTGGAGGACGAACTTGCTGACGGCCGACTCGGATTCCGTCTGGCCTACCGGGACCGCTGTGCTCGGGTGGTTACGCGATTCACGCGGGGCCGTGCCTTGGGCCGGCTGCTCGGCGATGGAGTGGGCACCAGCCAGCCCTGTGAGCTGACCAGCCCGGAGGAGGTGGAGACGCTTCTCCTGCTGCTCCTTACTGATCCAGACGCCACCAGCAGCCCCGCTGGCTAAGCACGTCGTTCCCCATTGCGGAACGACCGCGGCAGACCGCTTGGAACCGGCGCACAGTCGCAGTTAACCCGAGGAGGAATCGTGCAGTATGAGCTACGCCAGCAGGTGATCGAGCCGCGGCGCAAGACATTTCAGCACCTGATCGAGCGGTACGGAGACCGCGGAGCGAGTCGCTACGAGGAAGGGACCATCGACGTTCAGGCGACGGAGAACTTTCACTACCGTCCCCTGTGGGATCCCGCGCATGAGCTGTACGACCAGGATTACTCGGCGCTGAAACTGACCGATCCGTATACCTTCACCGATCCTCGGCAGTATTACTACGCGCCGTACGTTGCCTCGCGCGCGGAGCTGCACGAGTCCTTTGGTAAGACGCTGGGTTACCTCGAGAGCCGCGACTTGTTCGACCGGCTTCCCGATGGCTGGCGCACCGTGCTGATGCAGCTGATGGTGCCCCTGCGCCACTACGAGTCAGGTGCTCAGCTTGTGACCGTAAACGGCGCGAGGTTCGCCTACGGCACGACCGTGGAGCAGTGCCTGTCGTACGCGGCGTTCGACCGCATCGGCAATGCACAACTACTCAGCAGGGTTGGTATCACAGCCGCGGGCGGCACTGCGGACGCCCTTGCCGACGCGAAGCGGGCCTGGGTCGACGATGGCAGCCTGCAGGGGCTGCGCCGGCTGGTAGAGGAACTGCTCGTCGAACGGGACTGGGCCACCGGGGTCGTCGGTTTCGATCTTGTTGACCGAATGCTGTATCCGCTGCTGTACCGGTACCTCGACGAGGCTGCGCTCTTGGGCGGCGCCGGCGCATACAGCCTGGTAGCGCAGCACCTTACCGGCTGGTTCGCTGACCACCGTCGCTGGATCGACGCGCTGATCGCCGCGTGGGTCACGGACGAGCAGCACGGTGCGGCCAACCGCTCAGCACTTGGCGCCATCGTGACCGCACGCCTGCCGCAGGCGATCGAGGCAGTCACCGCGGTGGCCACTGCTATCGACGGGGCCATTGACGTAGGCGCCATCGACGCCGTACGACGCCAAGCCCAAGAGCTCACCGCGGCGTTGGATGCCACGATGAACACGGAGGAGATGGCATGACCAGCGAAGCCACTGACGTCCGCAAGGTCGGCGTCGACCTCCAGGAGGCGACGGAGGACACCCGCCGCGTCGTCGAGGCAATCGAACGCGACAATGAGGACGCCACCGTCAGCTACCTGCCCGGACTCGTGAAGATTCAGGCGCCTGGGCGCCTGGTGGTGCGAAGGCAAACAGTCGAGGACCTGCTCGGCCGTCCGTGGGAGACCCACGAGTTCCAGCTCGCGATTGTCTCGTACTACGGCCACATCGCTGAGTGGGATGACGACGAAATCGTCATCAAGTGGGACCACTGAGGAGACGACCGACAATGGCTAACACGAAAAAGCTCTCCATGAAGCAGCGGTACTCGGCGCTGACTCGTGATCTTGACTGGGAGTCATCCTATGTGAGCGAGGAAGAGCTCTTCCCGCACACGAAGTTCGAAGGCATCAAGATCCATGACTGGGCGAAGTGGGAGGATCCGTTCCGGCTCACCATCGACGCATACTGCAAGTACCAGGCGGAGAAGGACAAGCGGCTTTACGCCGTGCTTGACGGCTTCGCGCAGTCACAGGGGCACCTCACGCTCTCGGACGCCCGCTACCTGAACGCGATGAAGCTGTTCCTCCAGGGCGTGACGCCGCTGGAGTACCAGGCACACCGCCATTTCGGCTATCTCGCACGGCACTTGAACGGCCCGGGCCCGCGGTTCGCGGCGCTGTGTCAGTCGATCGACGAGTTGCGGCACACGCAAACCGAGATCCACACGCTGTCGAACTACAACAAGTACTATGGCGGTCTGCATTCATGGAGCAAGATGCATGACCGAGTGTGGTACCTCTCGGTGCCCAAGTCGTTCTTCGACGACGCCATCTCGGCTGGGCCGTTCGAGTTCCTCATCGCGATTGGATTCTCCTTCGAGTACTTGTTGACCAACCTGCTTTTCGTCCCGTTCATGAGCGGTGCCAGCTTCAACGGGGACCTCCCGTCGATGACCTTCGGCTTCTCTGCGCAGAGTGACGAGAGCCGGCACATGACGCTCGGCCTTGAGGCCATCAAGTTCCTGCTCGAGCAGGATGAGGGCAACGTCCCGATCGTGCAGGGATGGATTGACAAATGGTTCTGGCGCGGGTATCGGGTCACCGCGCTCGTCGCCGGCATGCTCGACTACATGCTTCCCCGGAAGGTGATGAGCTGGAAGGAGGCATTCGAGCTCTACTTCGAGGAGCAGATGCTGGGCGGCCTTTTTAAGGACCTGGAGTTCTACGGCATCACCCCACCACGCCACGTCGAGCACGCGATCGCGGAGAAGGACCTGCTCAGTCACCAGGTTTACTGGACGCTGTACTCGTTCTCCTTTGCCGCGGCGTTCACGACGACCGTGCCTGAGGCTGGCGAGCGGGCCTGGCTGGCCGAGCAGTATCCGGATACGTTCAACACGTTCTACAAGCCCCGCTGGGACAAGGCTCAAGCAATCATTGACGGTGGTGGGCGTTTCTTCTTCCAGGGCCTGCCACAGCTGTGCCAGACCTGTCAAATTCCGATGGTGTTCACCGAACCCGGCGACCCCACGACGCTGTGCCAGCGGCACAGCGTCTACAGGGGCGAGCGCTTCGACTTCTGCTCCGACGGCTGCAAGTGGATCTTCGATCGGGAGCCGGAGAAGTACGTCCAGGCATGGATGCCGGTGCACCAGATCTACCAGGGCAACTGCGGTGGTCCGTCGGTGCCTGAGGTCCTTGCCTGGTACGGGATCCAAGATGGCGACAACGGCGAATACACCGGGTCCCTCGACCACCTCGACTGGCGGCGATGGCACGCGAGCGAGCCGGCAGTGGCCTCGACAACCAAGGAGAGCTGATCGCAGTGGCGGTGCAATCGATCGGAACGTACGAGTTCCCCTCGAGGTCCAGGCAGGAACTTTACGGCGACGACCAGCTTGTTCACGTGCTCTGGCGAAACAACGAGATGTTCTGCGCAGCGGCTTGCTTCCGAGCACCACGGGCCATGACCTGGGCTGAATTCACTGCCGGGATGGTCGAGCCGTGGGCAGCGTCCGACCCCAGCTTTGTGCCAGGTTCGACTCAAGCCTGGATTCTCGATGACGACCCTTTCTCGCCGCAGCCGGGTATGTCACTCGCCAGTCTCGGCGTCGGGCACAAGAGCCTGCTCACCTTCGAGGCATGACATGACGTGGTTGACTGTAGCCGGAGCGGACGTGACCGTGGAACTCCATGATCGCGAGCCGATGCTCAGCGGACTGTTCCGCTCCGGCTACGCCTACCGCGTCGGGTGCAAGCGCGGCGGCTGTGGGATATGCAAGGTCGACCTCGTCGAGGGCGCGGTCGACTATCCGGTAACAGTGTCCGATGAGGTTCTCGCTCCGGATGAGCGTGCTGCTGGTGTGTGTTTGTCCTGCCGAGCGGTCCCTGTCACCGACTCGGTGATTCGGCTTCGCGAGGACGACCGGTTGCGCTGCGTCGCGCCGTTCCTCGCGGCAGCGGTGCGGGGCGGATCGAGCGGCAACTCCTCTGTACAGAAGGGAAAAGACTGATGGGCGTCATGCGACTGGGGTACGTGCACACACGCGTCACGGACCTCGAGGAGTCCCGGAAGCACTACGTCGACACCCTGGGCATGCGGGTCGTTGCCGAGGAGCCGGGCAAGCTGTTTCTCAAGGCCTGGGACGAGTACGACCATCACTCGGTGGTCCTCGAAGAAGGCGGCGTCGGGCTGGTGAAGCTGGGCTACAAGTGCCGAACACCCGACGACATCGCGGCTTTCGAGAACCGCATCCAGTCCTTCGGTGCGGTCACCGAGCGCATGAGCAAGGGCGAGAACCTGTCCGTTGGCGACGGTATCCGCGTCGTATTGCCGTCAGAGCATGTGCTCGAGTTGTACTCCGAGATCGATGTCGTCGGTACGGAGACCGGGTCACTCAATCCCGACCCGTTCCCGCGGCACCTCGTCGGCGTGGGCGTGCCCCGTATCGACCACACGCTTGTCACCTGTGAAGACCCGGCAACTCTCGAGCGGTTTTTCGCCGAGTGCCTCGACTTCAAGCCGTCCGAGCGGGTGGTCACCGGGCTGGACCGCGACGCGGATCTGATCGGCTCATGGATGTTCTGCACGAACACCCCGCACGACATCGCGTTCATCAAGGGCCCCAACGGTAAGCTTCACCACTTCGCCTACTGGCTCAACGACTGGAATGAGATCCGCCACGCCGGCGACCTGTTCGCCATGGACGATGTGTCCGTCGACGTGGGACCAACCCGTCACGGTATTACCCGTGGCGAGACCATCTACTTCTTCGATCCGTCGGGCAACCGGAACGAGGTCTTCTCGGGCGGTTACATCACATACCCTGACTTCCCGACGATCACTTGGACCCCTGACCAGCTGGCGAAGGGCATCTTCTACATCAGCCGCGAACTGAACGAACGGTTCACCACCGTCCTTACCTGATCCAACCGCTGGCGTGGCCGGGGGCGCTCCCCCGCTCCCGGCCGCGTGTTCCTTCGCCGGAGGAGGTGCGATGTCTGCCAGATATACCGTTACCGTTGAGCCGCTCGGCAAGAGCGTCTCCTGCCGAGGAGATCAGACGATACTCGACGCCTGTCTACGCGCCGGCGTGTGGCTGCCACATGCCTGTACTCATGGCACCTGCGGCACCTGCAAGGCAGAGGTGCTGGACGGGGACGTGGACCATGGGGAAGCCTCGACATTCGCGCTGATGGAGTTCGAGCGTGACGAGGGCAAGGCTCTGCTGTGCTGCGCCCGGCCCCGGTCAGACGTTGTCGTCGAGGGTGACGTGGACGTCGAGGAGGGTGTCACCACCCACCCGGTACGCGACTTCACCGGGACAGTCGCCGCCATCGAGGACTGCGCGACCGACACTCGGCGACTGACGGTGGATCTCGATGACGACATTGCGTTCAACCCAGGTCAGTACCTCCAGGTGTCGGTCCCGGGTACACGAGTGACCAGGACCTACTCGATGGCCAACCCCCCCTCCGACCGACGCCGTATCGAGTTGCACGTGCGCCGCGTGCGAGGCGGTCTCGCCACCGACGGCTGGATCTTTAAGAATCTTGTTATCGGTGACGAGCTGCGGGTCTCGGGGCCCTACGGCCGGTTCTTCTTCCACGAGATGCGCAACGAGCCCGTCCTTCTCATTGCTGGCGGGACCGGGCTGGCGCCGATCAAGTCGATGGTCCAACATGTGCTGGCCGGTGAAGCCCAGCAGCAGATGACCCTTTACCAGGGTGCCCGCAGCGTGGACATGCTCTACGACGTCGACTTCTTCCGCACGCTCGAGGAGGAGCGTCCCGGCCGGTTCCGCTACCGCCCTTGCCTGTCGGCGCAGGAGGTGGACGGCTTCGAGACTGGGCTGGTTACCGATGTGCTTGACCGGGAGATGGCCAGCTGCCGGGACCATGTCGCGTACGTGTGTGGGCCCCCGCCAATGGTCGATGCGGCAATCAAGACGCTGATGGGCAAACGGCTGTTCCCTCGCGACATCTACCGCGAGGACTTCTTCGACGAGTCCGACAAGGCCAGTGGCGGTCTTAAGAGTCCGCTGCTCAAGAGGTGACGACGGTGGAGGAGCAGCGGCCCGAGATCGGCTTGTCGACCGTCGCCAATGGCATCCGGACCAACTATCTGCAGGCTGGTTCGGGTGCACCGGTCGTGCTGGTGCACGGTTCGGGGCCAGGTGTTACGGCATATGCCAACTGGCGGCTGACGATGCCGGCACTGGCACAGCATTTTCGGGTGATCGCCCCGGACATGGTCGGCTTCGGCTATACCGAGCGTCCGGCTGACGTTACGTACGACTTGTCCACCTGGATCAACCAGCTCGTCGGGTTCCTCGACGCGATGGATCTGCCGCGGGTCTCACTGGTGGGCAACAGTTTCGGTGGCGCGATCGCACTGCGGGTGGCTGCCAGGTATCCCGACCGTGTGGAACGTCTGGTGCTCATGGGCAGCGTGGGTGTGCCATTCCGGATCACCCCGGGGCTCGACGCAGTGTGGGGTTACCGGCCGTCGGTGGACAATATGCGGCGCATTCTCGACGTGTTCGCCCACTCACGGGAACTACTCACCGAGGAACTCGCCGAGGTGCGCTACCGAGCCAGCATCCAGCCAGGCTTTCAAGAAGCGTTCGCAACGATGTTCCCAGCGCCGCGGCAACGCTGGGTGGACGCCCTGGCCACGCCGGATGATGAGATCGCGCGGCTCCCACACGAGACGCTCTTGGTACATGGGCGCGACGACAAGGTGATTCCCCTCGAGACCTCGCTGCGGCTGCACCACCTCATCGAAAGGTCACGGCTGCACGTCTTCGGCCAGTGCGGCCACTGGACTCAGATCGAGTGGAGCACGGCGTTCAACCAGCTGGTGTCCGACTTCCTGGCCGCCTGAGCACACGATGGAGAGGAGCATGATGGCACTGATCAACGCCAGCACCATCGGTTGGGAGGCAGCCCGGAACGCAGTCGATGCCGCGGTGGCCGAGGCCACGTCGTTGGGTGTCGTGGTGTGCGTTGCGGTGGTTGACAGAGCCGGTCATCTGCTGGCGTACGGCCGGATGGACGGTGCTCCGCTCCTGTCGGGACAGCTGGCCCAGGACAAGGCGTACACGGTGGCGGCATTCGGCCTGCCAACCCATGAGTGGTTCAACCTCATCAAGGATGAAACGGCCTTGCTTCATGGCATTGTCAAGACCGAGCGTCTTGTGGTTTTCGGCGGTGGTGTGCCTGTCACCGTCGATGGCGAGCTGGTCGGGGCAGTCGGCGTCTCCGGCGGCAGCACCGAAGAGGATCGGCTGGTCGCCGAATGCGGTGCGGCGGCGGCGATACGAGACAGCAGCCAGGCTCGTACGGTCTGACAGTTCGCCTCGATGGCGTTCTGCGCCAGCAGTCCAAAGCCATCTGCGTCCCTGAGTGGGTCAACCTCGTGCAATAACGACGTCACCTTGACATAGATCTGTCCTGGTACTGGATGTCCTGTGCGAGGTGATCTGCTTCGACTGGGATGTCGTGGATGCATGGTGCGGGTGCTCCTCTGACGATCGCGCCAAGATGTTCTATACCTAAACCGAGGAGCGAGTCGATGTACGAGGCGGACGTGCAGCATTGGGCTGACGTCATTGTCATGGCACGGCGATACGGTTGGCTGCTGGACCCGATCTCAGACAAGGTGCCATTGACTCTCGACGATGCGTACGCGATCCAGGCGAGGGTGCTGTCCGCTCGTATCGAGCGTGGGGAACGGCGGATCGGGTGGAAGCTCGGCTACACGTCTCTCTCGATGCGTGAGCAGATGGGCATTGACCTACCAAACTTCGCGCCACTCACCAACCGAATGGTGATGCACGACGGAGAGATCATAAGTGATCGGGTTATACAGCCCAGGGTCGAGCCTGAGATTGCCCTCGTTCTGTCGAGACCGGTTTCTGCGGGAGCGACGCCGGAACAGGTACTGGCAGCCTGCGCGCAGCCCCGGGCCGTTCTCGAGGTGGTAGACCCGGTGTGGCGCGACTACAGGTTTCGGCTCGAGGACAACACCGCTGACGGCTCCTCGGCTGCCTATGTCGTGCTCGGCCCTCAGCTCAAAGGATGCGGCGACCTCTCGCGTCTACGTGTCGAGCTGGCGTGCGACGGTCGGCCCGTCGCCGAGGCGACAGGTGCGGCTGCGATGGGCCACCCGGCGCAGGCAGTGGCCTGGCTCGCGACCGAACTGGCTGCTCACGGTGGTCGGCTCGAGCCTGGCGACATCATCATCACCGGCGGGCTAACGGCCGCGGTACCGCTGCCCGCCGGTGGCACCGTGTCTGCAACCTTCGGCGGGCTGTTCGGCATAGGCGTGAGCCGCAGCGGCCGTCGAAGCGCTTGAAATGCTCGCCGTGCTTGTCGGGTCCTTGTGGTTACTGGGAGGCAAGCAGCGAGGGCGTGTGCAGCTTACACCTGGCGCAGTTGCTTTGACCGCTTGCCGATCGCCACCGGTCGACGCCCCCAGACGTCTTCTCGGCGAAGCGAGAAGACGTCCGACTCAGGGAGAGAGACGTGGTCGGCCCCGGGAACGAGTAGGTACACCTGAAGACGTTTCTGGGTAGCCGGCACACCCTCCAAGATCGTGGTACCGAGAACACGCTCGCCATATGCATACACGAACTAGGGAGCAGACATGACTCAGAGAAAGACCCAGCAGCCGACGGTTGATGGCATTCACCATTTCTCGCCGACCGTCACCGACATAGAGGCAAGCGCCGAGTGGTACCAGCGTGTCTTCGGGCTGGAGCGCGTACCGGTGCCCTTCCCGCACTACGGCTCGGAAGACAGCGGGTATGCGATTCTGCTTACCGATCCGAACTCGGGCCTCGCCATCGGCCTCCACCATCACCGGGCCAACATGGGCGAGCAGTTCGACGAGACCCGTACCGGGCTCGATCACCTCGCTTTGTCGGTGTCGAGCAGAACGACACTGGAAGCCTGGGTGGCCTGGCTGGACGAGCTGGGGGTTGAGCATGCAGGTGTCACCGACATGCACGAGCCATTCGGTTACTCGGTGCTCGTCTTCCGCGATCCCGATGGCATCCAGCTTGAGCTGTTCACCTTGACCGGCTGACGGCCCCTGTCCCGCGGCGGCTGACATGCGGTCACACGAGACAGCGGTGAGCGGGCCGGACTCCCCTCACGGCAGTGGCGGCGCAAGTACGCACCACTACCGTGAGCAGAGTCCGCCGAGGGTGTAACTGCATGGCCACCAGGTGCGAAGCGGCTCTCACGTGGTGAGGCTCGTTGAAGTGAGAGGTGCGCGATGGCCTTGTCTCAATCTGATGTACGCCACCTCATGGAGTCACTGGGCACGGCCGACGGAATCGAGTTGCTCAGGGTCCTGGCCCAGCGGATCCTGCAGAAGTTGATCGAGGCCACCGACGACGGCTACCTCGGCACCGGCCTGGTCATCCCACACCGCCGCAAGCCCGGCCGTCACGACCTGCCGCCCCGGCAGCAGGAAACCCAACGCCTCTCACCGCCGGACCGCGCCCGCGTCGAGCACGTCTTTGTTTAACCTGCGCGGCGTGGTCGTAGGTTCGTTGACTTCTTCGTTCCCGGCCGCAGCCAGCAGGGGATGTCGGCAGCCGGCACTGTGTCGTTCGACGCCCGAGGCCAATGACCAAGTCAGGGTGCCGCTCGGCACGGGTCCGCGAAACCACGTGTTCGCCTGTGCGTCCTCCAGCAGACGATGTCTTGTGCGCAGTCGTTCCGCAGGAGGGAACGGCCCCTGCGGGCCCGTCAGCGGATCCGCCACGCTGTATTCCGCCACGAAGGGCACAGCCCGTGGTGGCGCGGACCCGCCGCCGGGCGCAAGCGTCGGCGGACAAGGGACGATGCCGTCGGTGACGAGAAGGGAGAACTCATGCCGGGTCTTGCCCGTTCCGAGTGCTACGACCTCACTCGGGACATGAACGGGAAGGTTTCCTACGTCGATGAGGACCAGGCATGGCCTGAGGATCTCTCCAACAGCTTCGGTGTTCCGGCTGAGGCGTGGTGGAGATGGGATGAGCCCCATAAGATCACTTACTGCGAGTACGTCCATAACCAGGTGGGGTTCTCGGTGAACAACGTCACCAGGGACGACTTCGTGGGCGCCGTGGAAGAGCGGTGCCGTGACACCTTTGACTCGTGCGGTCTCTGATTGCTATGACGATGCGCACCTATCGGGTCACCCTAGCAAACACGGGTGAGACGTTCGAGGTTGGTGAAGGCGACCGGATTCTTGCTGCCGCCAGGCGCGCGGGGGTCTGGCTTCCCTTCGAATGTGGTTGGGGTAGCTGCGGAACCTGCAAAGTGACCGTGGTCGAGGGCGAGGCTGACCTGCTGTTCGCCGAGGCTCCAGCGATGGATGCAAGGGACGCCAGGCGGCGACGGATGGTGACCTGCCAGAGTAGGCCATTGTCGGATCTCGTCATCAAGCCCACGTGGGTGAGCGATGAACCCCGCCCCGAGCTGCCAACCGCGGACCACAAGGCACAGTTGGTCGAGGTCGAGGAGCTGGGTTTGCAGATCTGCAGATTCCGCTTCCAGCTCGAGGGCGAGGCAGTTTACCGTGCGGGACAGTACGCCATCCTTGAACTCGCACCCAAACTGCGACGCTGCTACTCGATGTCGGATCTTCCCGGTTCCCCGGTTGTCGAGTTGATCGCGAAGCGGTACGAAGGCCGACCGGGAAGTGAGCAACTGTTCCGGCTTCCGGTTGGCAGCTCCATCAATATGGAGCTGCCGTACGGTGACATGTGGCTTCGCGAGGGCCTACGACCTGTCGTTCTTATCGCCGGAGGCACTGGTGTCTCCCCGATTCTTGCGCTCGTGAGGCAGCTGGTGGAGAGCGGTGACCAAAGGCCGGTGCGCGTCTTCTACGGCGCCACCACGCAGGACCAGCTGGTCTGTTGGGATGAACTCGCGTCACTGGTCGATCGCTTGCCTTCCGGTCGTCTGCACGGGGCATTGCTGACGGGAGGAGATTCCTGGGTAGGCACCACCGGGTTGGTCACCGACGCTTTGACCCCGTATTTGGAAGCCATGGCCGACAGCGACATCTACTTGGCCGGTCCGCCTCCCATGGTGAACGCCGTTCGCGTGCTGTTGCGTGAGCACAGTGTCCAGTTCGACCGGATCCACTACGACAGCTTCGGCTGACACCGTCGATGGTGAAACGGAGGCGTCTGCGGTCGGTAGGGGCACCCGCGCCTACCGACCGCAGCAAGGTGGGCCAGGGCGTGCTACCGGGGTCGGAATCCGCCGGTAGACCATGACACCAGCGGTGAGAACCCCCGCTCAAGTCGCCCACCATAGCGAAGAAGACCGCAGCCCGGCGTAGGTAGCGGTCCTCTAATCGGGATAGGCCTTGCCGTAGCCCAGTCGAGTGCAGTCATCGACGGCCGAGCGGATGTAATCGACGTCGATCATGCGGCTGCAGTCGCAACGCTCGCTGTCACGGCCGTAGACGCGCCAGCCGCCGCCAAACCATGGTCCGCCTCCACCGGGGATTCCCCACAGCCCCTTCCAGGACCCCCAATGCACTTGGGCTAACGGGCCACAGCCTTGCACAGTTCCCTGCGCAGCGTCCAGCTCACTGCCTTGTCCCCCACCAACTCCACGGACAACGTCAACTCGGGAAGCAGCAGGGTCCTTGCCTCATCTCTCTACATGAGAGCACCCTTACATGCGTGCCGCTCACCGGCCCGCTACGTAGCCGGCCGGTGAGCCGGGGCTCAGTCCCTTGCCGCAGACGACTTGCGACGCCGCGTAGCGTAGACCACGGCTCCGCCGGCGACGATGAGGGCTGCCGCACCACCTGCAATGTACGGTGTATTCGAGTTGGCACCGGTTTCGGCGAGACGCTTGCCGGTACCTGCGGTGGTGCCGCTGCTGGCGCCCTGCGATCCGCCGCTGGTGCTGCCACCCGCCGTCGAACCACTGGTGGACCCGCCGTTCGCGCTGCCACCACCCGACGAGCCGCCGGTGGATGTCCCGCCGCCTGAAGGCGTCTCGCACGTCGCGTGCGCGAGCGTGATGTCCCCCTTCACCTCTGCGAAGCCCGCCTTCAGCGGATTCTCCAAGACGTGCAGGCCGAGAGCGGTCGCGGCGGCGGCGCTAGCAGTGTTTGTCGTCGTCGTAAGGGCGACGCTGACCTGACCGACACCCGGAACGGGCACCGTGATGGTCTGGCCCACCTTGACTTCCTGCGCCTTACCCAGCACGACGAGTTTGAGAAGTGAAGCGTTCGCCGTCGGCTGCTCGCCCGCCACGCAGGTCGCCCGCGCGGTCAGCGCCTTGGCCTGCAGCACGGGCTCCGGCAAGCCGGGCAGCTCTACCTTGACGTTGACCAGGTTCGCATAACCCTCGGCCTTCTGCTGGTCGGCGGTGGCGCTGGCAGTGGCGACGTCCGCGGTCAGGATGTTGAACTGCTGGCCGCTGACCGGCACCTGAACCTTGGCATTGAGCGTGTTCTGCCGGGCATCCGCGGGCGCGTGCACGTCGTCGAGCACCGCGTTCACCGGAACGTTGGAGACCAGACCGCCTATCAACGCGGCGGTGACACCAAAGAAAGCGTGACGCTGCATTCCTTTCCCGTGCTGGTAACGGACTGCGTTACTGCTCGAGGTGCGGTCGACATAGTCTTCGGCACAGGACACAGCGGGCAGGTCACGATCAGCCTCCTGCTAAAGTATGCTGACCCTACCGGATGCCACCGCCGTGCCGATATCGATGGTTGCCGCCACGTCAGGAAAGGACTCCGAATCACACTCCGATGTCACCCCCAGCGCAGCCGAGGCGATGCTACGGCGAGGTGGGAGCGAAACCATATTCTGGATTTCTATGCCGCAACCGGGACAACATAAATGGCCATTGAGTTGTCGACGGCAAGGGATACAATAGTCCATCTGTGATCTTTCTGTCTTGGCCGTGCTGGCAAGCGCCATGCTGAGAAATGCTGTCGGGCCTTGGCAGAGTTCCACTGGGATTCGGAAAGGCCGCCCCGCTGACCCCAGATCCGACGGGACGGGTCCTGCTCGCTCGCCCGTTGACACGTTCAGCCGTGAGCCGCCCGTCCCATCCATCCGTCGATCCTGGCTTTCGCGTGACGGACCCGGCTCTTTTGGACCTTCGAGTCTCCTTCCAACCAGCCCGGAGCGCTCTCTAGCATTCCTCCTCGCCGGTGATCTGCATGACCACGGCCTTGGGCTCGGTGAAGAACTCGCGGCTGAAGTTGCCGCCCTCGCGGCCGATGCCGGAGTCGCCGACCCCGCCGAAGGGGGCGCGCAGATCGCGGACGAAGAAGCAGTTCACCCAGACGGTGCCTGCCTTCAGCGCGGCCGAGACCCGGTGCGCGCGGTGCAGGTTCTCGGTGAACAGCATCGCATTGAGCCCGTAGGAACTGTCGTTTACGAGTGCCACCGCTTCCCCCTCGGTGTCGAACGGGGTGATGACGGCGAGGGGGCCGAAGATCTCCTCGCGGCAGTGTCGCGCGTCCGACGGCATGTCAGTGATCACCGTGGGCCGGACCAACCAGCCGTCACCGAGTCCACCGGTACGCAGCTTGCCGCCCTCGGACTCGATGGTCTCCACGTAGCCGCGCACCTTGCGGTAGTGCTCCTCCGACGCGAGCGGCCCGATCTGCGTGTGCGGATCCCGAGGATCGCCGGTCACCATGGCGTCGGCGGCGTCGACGAACCGGGAGAGGAAGTCATCGTAGACGGCGCGCTGTACGTAGAGCCGACTGCCGGCCAGGCAGACCTGCCCGGCGTTGGTGAAGATCGCGCGGATCGACCACTCCACTGCGTTGTCCAAATCCGCGTCAGCGAAGATGACGTTGGCGCCCTTGCCACCGAGCTCCAGGCTGACCGGCACCAGGTGTGCCGAGGCCGCTGCCGCGATGATCCGGCCGGTGCCGGATTCGCCGGTGAAGGTGATGCGATCAACGTCCGGGTGCTCGGTCAGAGCCTGCCCCGCCGAGCGGGGGCCATAGCCGTGCACGACGTTCAACACGCCGGGGGGCATACCCGCTTCGAGGGCCAGCCGGGCGGTGATCGTTGCCGAGACAGGAGTGTCCTCCGCCGGCTTGAGCACGACGGTGTTGCCCCACGCGAGTGCGGGTGCGATCTTCCAGCTTTCCAGCATCAGCGGGAAGTTCCACGGCGCGATCGCCGCCACCACGCCGGCTGGCTCGAATCTCGTGTACGTGTGATGGCCGGTGTCCATCGGCATCACCTCACCGGTCGACAACCTCGCGTGGTCCGCAAAGAACCGGAAGTTGCGCGCTGCCCGCGGCACGTCGTTGTCCTTGGACTGCGCGATCGGCTTGCCCATGTCGCGGGTGTCGGCAAGGGCGAGCTCGTCGGCGTGCTGCTCGATCAGATCGGCGAGCCTGTGCAGGATCCGGCCGCGCTCGACGAACCCCATCCGTGGCCAGGGCCCTTCGTCGAATGCGCTGCGCGCGGCAGCGACCGCGCGGTCGACGTCACCCTTTCCGCCGAGGGCGACCAGAGCCCACGGCTGACGCGTGAACGGGTCGATCGTGTCGAACCGTGCACCGTCGAGTGACGCTACCTCTTCGCCGTCGATCACGTGTCCGTAGAAATCCATCAACTGCGCCTCCCTCCGTTGTCGACTGCGCTCCGCCCCTGCGCCGCGAGCTCTGCGCCGGCTCGTCGCTCCGCAATCGTCACGTTGCCCGCAGCCCAGTGGGTGGGCGGCACCTCGCGGACGACGACGCGTACGTTCTCCGGCGGTGCGTCGACCGCGCGGACGACCGCCTCATGCAGCTCGCGGATGAGCGACCGGATCTGCTTCGGTGTGCGACCCTTGACCAGGGTCACTTCGATCAGCGGCACGTCAGCCTCCAGCGAGGAAGACGGAACCGAGGTTGGTGAAGTGCGCGGCCACCTTGGCCCCGGGCGGTACGAAGACCGCGTCTGTCATGCCGCCTGTGAGGACGACCCATCCCGGTTCGATGGCGTGTCCGCGCCGGCCCAGGTCGTTCGCGGCGAGCGCGAGCGCCTCGGCGGGGTGCCCCTGTACGGCGGCACCAGTGGCCGAGTCGACGACCTGGCCGTCGACCTCGACGAGGCACGCCTCGAGCGCCAGGTCCAGCGCCTCGGGCGGTCGGCCAACCGGGCCGGTCACGTAGCAACCGGATGACGCATTGTCGGCCACCACGTCGGGGAGTGTGAACTTGAAGTCGCGGTAGCGGCTGTCGATGACCTCGATACCAGCGTGCACCGAACCGACAGCCGCGAGGGCGGCGGCCGCGGTCACACCGGGTCCGGCCACCCGGTCGCGCATCACGAAGACGATCTCCGGTTCCGCGCGCGGGTGGATGAGCCTGTCCTGCGCGACCGGGTCACCGGCGGGCAGGACCATCGCGTCGGTGAGCCACGCGGTGAGCGGTGAGGCGACGTTCATCCGCTGTTGCTTGGCACGCGAGGTGAGTCCCAGCTTGACGCCGGTCAGCTTCTCCCCGCGCTCGAGCCGACGTCGCAGCGTTTCGTCCTGCACTGCGTAGGCGGTCGTGAGGTCGAGGCCGGGCCACTCCTCTGTGATCGCAGCGCGGTCGGTGCGCGTATCCTCCGCTTCGAGCAGCACGGTGGCGGCCCGGTCGATATCCCACGTGCTCATCAGCGTGCCCCCTCAGCGGCGAGTTCGCGTTCCTGCGATAGCTGGAGCGCGATGTCGATGATCATGTCTTCCTGCCCGCCCACGTAGCCGGCCTCGCCGACCCGCTCCAAGATCGCGTGCGCTGGTACGCCGTACCGCTCCGACGCCCGCTCGGCGTGCAGCAGAAACGAGGAATAGACGCCCGCGTAGCCCTGCACGATCGACGAGCGGTCCATCCACGGCAGGCGCGGGATGAACGGCTTGACCACGTCCTCGGCAGCGGCCATCGCACCCTGCACGTCCACACCGGTGGAGATCCCGAGCCGCTCGAAAGTTGCGGCGAGGATCTCGGTCGGCGAGTTCCCCGCGCCCGCGCCGAGCGCGCACAGCGCACCATCGATCTGCCTCGCCCCTCCCTGGAAGGCCAGCACCGAGTTGGCGATGCCGAGGGACAGGTTCTGGTGGCCGTGGAAGCCGACCTGAGCCTGCGTCCCTATCTCCAGAACCAGCGCCTGCACGCGGGCCTGGGCCTCGGCGAGGACGAGTGCTCCGGCGGAGTCCACTACATAGACGCACTGCGCACCCGCATCGACCATGATGCGCGCCTGCTTGGCCAGCGCTTCCGGCCCGATGCGGTGCGAGAGCATCAGGAACCCGACGGTCTCCATACCGAGGTCCCGCGCGGCACCGAAGTGCTGGATCGACACGTCCGCCTCGGTGCAGTGTGTCGCGATACGCGCCACCGACGCACCGGCCTCGTGCGCGGCCTTGAGGTTCTCGACCGTGCCGACGCCGGGCAGCAGCAGCACCGCAATCTTCGCTGCCGTCGCCTCGTCGACGGCGGCCCGGATGAGCTGGATCTCGTCAACCTTGGAGAAGCCGTAGTTGAACGACGAGCCGCCGAGCCCGTCCCCGTGGGCAACCTCGATGACCTCGACACCAGCAGCGTCGAGGGCATGCACCACGCCACGCACCTGCTCCTCGGTGAACTGGTGCCGCATGGCGTGAGAGCCGTCCCTCAGCGTCGAGTCCGTGATGCGAAGGTCACGGGTTGCCTCGTTAGTACTCATGCCTCCACCGCCGTCTTCTTTGCGACCGCCAGCAGTTCGCCGACGCGAGCCGCTGCGGCGGTCATGATGTCCAGGTTGCCTGCCCACGGGGGCAGGTAGTCGCCGTTCCCCCGCACTTCAAGGAAGACCGCCACTCGGGCCTGCCCGGCCCATATATCGCGCGGGTCGTCGTACTGCGGTTCTGCACGGAGCGTGTAGCCCGGCACGTACCGAGCCACGTCGGTGACCATCTTCTCGATCGATTCGGTGATGCAGGCACGGTCGGCATCCGCCGGGATCGCGCAGAACACCGTGTCCCGCATGATCATCGGCGGCTCGACCGGGTTGAGAATGATGACGGCCTTGCCGCGCCGCGCGCCACCGACCCGCTCGATCGCCCGCGCCGTGGTCTCGGTGAACTCATCGATGTTGGCCCGCGTGCCGGGGCCCGCCGACCGCGACGCGATCGACGCCACGATCTCGGCATACGGCACCGGCACGACGCGCGAGACCGCGCTCACGATCGGGATCGTGGCCTGCCCGCCGCAAGTGATCATGTTGAGGTTAGACGCAGTCAGGTGCTCCTTGAGATTGACCGGTGGGCAGACCAGAGGACCGACCGCAGCCGGTGTCAGATCCACCGCCTGGATCCCGGCCTCCGCGTACCGCGGGGCGTTCGCCTGGTGCGCCTTCGCCGACGTCGCCTCGAACACGATGTCCGGCAAGTCATCCTGGGCCAGCAGCCAATCGACGCCGCCGGCCGACGCTTCAACGCCGCGCTTGCGTGCCCGCTCCAGGCCGTCCGACGTCGGGTCGACACCCACCATGTAGCGCACCTCGACGTGCTCGCTGCGCTGCAGCTTCGCCAACAGGTCGGTGCCGATATTGCCCGGGCCGACGATCGCGGCCGTCGCCTTCGTCATGCTCACTCCTCCGTGAAACGCGCGGTCACGCTGCCGAGCCCGGCGAAGGCGGCGGTCACGCTGTCGCCTCCGCGAACCGGGATCGACGCGGTGACAGAACCGGGCAGCACGACGTGTCCTGCCTCCAGTGCGACGCCATGCGCGCCGACCGTGTTGGCCAGCCACACCAGCGACGTCAGCGGCGACCCCAGGACCGCGCCGCCCGCGCCCGTGGCAACGAGCTCACCGTCCTTGTGCAGGTTGCAGCCAACGAGACGCAGATCCACTGCAGACAGACGCGTGAGGGTGCTGCCGAGCACCACGCCGCCCGATGACGCGTTGTCCGCGATGGTGTCGAAAATGCTGATCTTCCAGTCCCGGATCCGGCTGTCGATGAGCTCGAGTGCGGGCAGGACGAAGTCGACTGCCGCAGCTGCCTCGGCAACCGTCACACCGGGTCCCTGCAACGGACGCTTGAGCACGAAAGCGACCTCCGGCTCGACCCGTGGCTGAAGGAACCGGTCGGCCGGGATCGGTAGGTGTTCGAGCCAGAACATGTCATCGAGCAGATGGCCGTAGTCCGGCTGGCTGACGCCCATCTGCCGCTGCATGGCGGGTGACGACAGGCCCACCTTGTGCCCCTTCACCGTGGCTCCGGCCATCATCCGGTGGCGGATCTGGAGCAGCTGGATCTCGTACGCATCGTCCAGCGTGAGCCCTCCGTACTTCTCCACCAACGGATCCACCGGAACCCGGGACTCGTAGGCAGACAAAAGCAGATCGGCTGCCTCTGCCTGAGCGACTGCGTTCACGTATCACACCACCTCGACTCGTACGGAACGGACCACTGGTCGTAGAAGCTAGAGACGGGGCGATGTCGATCGTGCATACGTTCCTGAGCGTGGAACGCTCCAATCCTCGGTGCGCCGTCCGCCAATCGCGGCGGGCAGCAGGCAGGGGCCGCACAGAAAGTCGTAACCGACGGTGGATCGCCCGGCTTGCGTCCGGCTTTCGCAGTACTCGGATGCTCCGGACGCTGTCAGCGCGCTTCGGAACCCGATGGCCGATTGATCCGGCTCCTGCACTCCCCCAGATCTTCACAGCGTTCCCGAACAGGCGTCCATACTCACCTGGCGGCGGCCACGCACCACATCTTCCCGACCCGCAGCCCTCATCACAGGCACAGGCGGCGGCTGAGCTTGCGCGCAGCCTCGGTCACCAGTCGCGCCGAGCGTTCAATGCTGTCTCCGACCTCCCGAGTCGGTCCGACGACGGAGATCGCTGCACGGGCCCGCCCCGCGTTGTCGCGGAGCGGTGCAGCCAATGACGTCAGCCCGACCGTCATCTCGTCGCGGCTGACTGCGAACCCGCGCCGTCGCGTCTCGACAAGAACCCGATCCCAGACGGCCGGAGTGCGAATTGTGGAAGACGTGAGGACGGGGAATCCGGCCTCACGTCGCTGCCGGGCAAGGGTGGCGTCGAAGGCCGCCATCACCTTACCTGAGCTGGTGCAGTGTGCCGGCAGCCGCCGTCCGACGTTGGCCAGCAGATGCATTCCGTTCAGCGACTGGAGACGCTCCACAAACAAAACGTCCGCACCCTCTGGGACCGACAGGTGGACCGTGCAGCCGGTACGCTGCCGCAGCTCTTCCAGCAACGGCAGCGCGGCCTGACGGAGCCGGAAGCGGCCCGCCACCAGCAGGCCCAACTCCAACAAGTGCAAACCCAGGTGGTATTGCCCGCTTTGCGGGTTCTTCTCAACCAGCCCGCGGGCACACAACGTGGTGAGCAGCCGGTGAGCAGTGCTCTTCGCGACACCCAACTGTCGGGCGATGTCGGAGACTCCAAGCTCATGGGCGGCCTCGAAACAGTCCAGCAGTTCCAGCGCGGCCCATACTGATTTCAGCCCTCCGTCGACAGTGGAGCGGTTCACAGGCACATCCCTCATATCGGGCACCTCGGTCTCCCCGCCACGTACGTCAGTAGTGCAACAGCCCCACACGGAGCACACCGGTCGAGGGTGGTCGGAGGGTGGGCCCTGCCGGTACGCCACTTTGGACCTGATGCACGCCTGTCGGATTGCGCTGCCTTACCCGTGGCAGCTTCCCCCCCGCAAAGCAGTACGGCCGATAGGCACACAAAAGACACCTCGATGCCTGGTTGGCCTTGACATTTGCGGCCGATCCACTGGGCAGGGTGCGCCCCGGCACGGCCCCTGACCGTCGACGTACGTGATTTAGGCCCCTCCCCCTCCAAGACGAAATCTCACGCCCGCCCGTACCTCGACTCGATCTCCAGATGCGGTCCGGACGCACATCCACAAGAGCGTCGACGAGAACACGCGCTACCTCCTCACATGCACCGCTGGCCCGACCGACCCCAACCCACAGAGAAATCTCCGGTTGTATTTACTGTGGCTTCGGCCTGTCCGCAGGAGACGTTCCTTCCTGCGGAACGGCGGTGTGAGGACAAATGAGGAACTAAAGTTTCGCCGTTACGCGGCGGGAGCGGCACGGGTCAGTGGGGCGTTGTGGAATAGCACGAAGCCGGGTTGGCCTGGCGGCTGCGGTAATCCGGGCCCGCTGGAATGCGGTGATCGTTGCCTTGAAGGGAGACGTGCTGCTTGGGGCGGTACCACGGGCCGCTGCGCGGCGGGCGCGGACGTCGCGTTGAGCGTTGCCGGCGCGGATGTACCAGAGCACCAGCACGGTTCGACAGTCGAGTTGAAAGGGAACAGCGACTTCCAGCGCCTGGTCGGTGCGGCTGCGCGCGCCGCCGGTGCCGAGGAAGGTCCTTCGCGTCCGTGATCGCCTGTTCGATGGACTACCTGCTCCCTCAGCGCCGGATGATCTCCTCCGCTTCGGCGGCTGTGTCCGTACCGATGACCGACTTCCCGGTATCGCGGCGCTCGCGGGCCTGCTCGATGAGGTAGCGGAACTGCGCGTCGCGGGCCAGGTGCTACCTGCCCTCCAGAGCCTTGGCGTTGGCCTGCTGAAGCCCTCAGCGCGCAGTAGGTCACGATCGGTGTCGCGGCCGACGCGGTGGCCATGACCGGAAAGCTCGACAGCCAGCTGTCGGATCGACTTCACCGTCCAGCGCAGCGGCGACATCCGGTCCCCGCGTTCGTCGGGCTCGACCAGGGCCAGCAGTGGAGCTCGCAGTCCCCCATCCCGCTCCGAGACCGCTTACGACCGGCCACCCGGCTTGCGCACCCGGCCGAGCGATTCCCCACCGCCTTCCAGTTCGCGCATCCCCGTGTGTAGGCGCGGTTGGCGAACAGCTGGCTGGGTTTGCGACGGGGCGGGCTCCGCCGCCGCGTGAGGGTGCTCGATACGAGTACACCTACGCAACCGCCACGCCGATCTCATTTTGAAATGATCATTTGGACTGCGAGTCCAGCCTCATCCGCAGCAACATCCACTCGTCCTCCACTCTCCAAGCGAGAGTGGAGGACGGTTCGTAGTCAGCCGCCTCCGGAGCCCGGCAGCAGCATCAACACGTGGAGCTTGGAGTTGATGTTCCGGGCACGTGCCGCGGTCTGGTCCAAAAGCGGGGCCAGGGCCTGTACTCGCTGATCCGCCTGGGCGAGCAGCCGCACGATCGACGCGGCAGGAGCGGCGGCCGCATTGGCCTGATTGGTTGACTGCTGTGCGGCACCAATAATTCCCACCAGCGGCGGATCCGCTCGGGTGAGCACGGTGCCGAGATTACCGAGCTGGTTGCCCAGCGTGCCGAGCGTGGTTTGCGCCTTGCTCAGCGAACCGAGAACATCGACCACCTGCGGCAGTCCCTGGCCGATCGCCTTGTCTGCGGGCGGCAGCTGGCCGGTCGCACCCAACGCTGTATCGGTGGTGGAGTTGACCTTCTCCGCTTGAACGACGCCGTCTTTGAAGATGGCGTTGGTCTCGGCAAGGTCCCGTGTGACAACCAGGATTCCCGTCAGCATGCCGAGCGAGAAGATAAGGGTAATGGCCCAGGAGAGCCGGAACATAAAGCTGCCTCCCTTGTACGGCTGTTGTTGTCCGGGTCACGTCAGCGGGCCGAGCAGTCCAAGGATCGGTTGGCCGTTGCTGGAGGTGATGTTGGTCACCGTGCTGAGCACCGGCAGCAGCGGAGCGACAGGCCGGATGCGTTCTGACTCCGCTTCGATCTCCTGAAGTATCGCGACGATCTCCTGCGCACGCGGACCGAGCGCGCCGAGGTCCGTGGCAATGGCCGTCATGTTGACGTCAACCGCGTTCAGTTGTGTCGTCACCGAAGAGACCGCGTTACCGAGCGCATTCACCTGCGGAGTGGCCTGTTGAGCCCGCCCGGTCACCTTGTTGATCAGCGGCGGCAGCGGCGTGGCAACACCCTGAACGGTGGTGGTATCGCCGTTGACCGCCTGCGCCGAAGGCACCAGGCCGCCGGCCTTGTTCACCAGCCCGTCCAGGTCGTCGGCGACGGTGTGCAGTACCTGGATGCGCTGGCCCAAGTCGTGGTGCTTGGGTACCAGCACCGAGGTGATGCTGTCGAACTGGCTGGCCGAGTGGATGACCTGAAGACTCAGTGCGGAGGGCCTACCGAGCGGGTCGGAGAGGTCCTGCAGGTGGGGAACAAATCGGTTGAGCATTCCGATGACAATGCACGCCCCGCCTCCCAGGGTGGCCACTGTCGCGAACCAGACCTTCTTGGTAAGCACGGGTTCTACCTCCCTGTCGCGGGCAGTACTGACAGTTTCTGTTCAGTAATGGCAAGCTGCGCGTTGAGTTGACCGACCAGGTTGATAGCCGCGGCCAGCGAATTGTTGACGGTGGAGACGCTGCCCTCGGCACCCCCGGCGATCCGGTGCAAGCTGCTGGCCGAACCCTGCAGCGTGCCGGCCACACCCTGCATCTGTTTGGCGATGTCCACATCGCCCTTGCCCGCATCCAGCAGACGGGCGACGTTCGGCAGAGTCGCTGCGAGGTCATTCACATCCTGCACCGTGGTGCCATTGAGTTGAGTCAGCACTCCGGCCAGCGTTTGCAGTTCCTGCTTTGCCAGTGCCGGGTCATTGAAGTCCGCCCGGGTGGCGAAAAAATTGTTGGTGGTGTGGAAGTTCTGAACAATCGATCGTGCGCTGCTTTGCACGAGCAGGCCCTTGTGGATAGCCGTCATCACCAGGAAGAAAAGTGCTATGGCGATGATGGCGGCAATCTTCCCCATCCACTCGGTGGTGATAGCCACGGTGCTTGAGCTTCGTAGCACCGAGTCTGGGATATCCGTGCGCCTGTTCACGGTTCACCTCTTGTGTGTCAGTTCCCGCGGCGGTGGAAATCGATCCGTCAGCTGGGCAGTGGCAGTGACTGGTTAATCGTCTTCGCGTCGGCCACAGCGCCCTGCAGGTCGGACACGAGTCCCTGTACGATCGACACGAGCTGTTTTCCCTGGTCGCCGAACTTGCCCGCCGAATCGACCAAGGGAACGACCTTGTCGCGTACCTCGTTGAGTACGTTCTGGATCGTTGTGAGCTGACGGTTGCTGGTCTGCGCGCCGGAGCTACCGGTGGAAACCGCTGCCGCGGCGGGCTGGACAGCCGTCTTCAGCTGCTCCAACAGCGGTTCCAGCCCTTGGGTTTGCCTCACCGCCTGACGCGCCGTACCTGTGAGTGCGGTGAGTTGGGCCAGGCGTTCGGTCACCTTGTCGTTGACTTCGACGATCGCTTTCGATGCCGCCAAGGTCTGCAAGTTCGCGCGTTGCTGGTTGTCCAGACGGTGGTTCAGGTTGAACACGACGAAACTGAGTAGACCAAGTACACCAACAGCGGCAATGGCCAAAATCATGCGGGCCGGGCCGTGTGCACGTCCGAAAAACACGGTCATCTCCCTACGAGTTAATGCCCAGAAACATTCTGAGCGGAGCCGTCCGCTTCTTCCCGGGCGGTATGCACCTTCGCGGCGGTAGCCCGTGCCTCGTCGAGGATCCCGGCAAGCGTTGCCCGATCTCGTGCCACAGCGCTGGTTGCTCCGTCCACGGGAGGATTGAGTCCCTCCAACCGTGCGTCCAACGCGTTGAGGCTGCTGACAAGACCGCTCACGTCCCCGTCCGCCGAATTCAAGGTCGCCTGCAGATCACCCCTGATCTGCCCCACCAAGGTCCTCAGCTGGTCCGCGACCTGGGAATCGACACCCTGGACCCTCGCGATGGCTGCGTTCATCTGATCGAGAGCGCCGAATGCCTGCAAAGTCACCTGTTCCTCGTTCACGATCTTGAAGAGTCCAGGGTTGTAGCGGTTTGCATAGACCACCGCCTTGTCCAATCGATACGGCGTGGCCACAAGATTATATATCCGGGGATACAGATAGAACGCGCCCACCGGGATCAGGGCGAGGATGACCACTACCTGAAGAACCCGCGTTACCGGGCCCGCCCTCTTCACCCGCAACGGCAACGTCACATCTGTTCGGCTGTACAGGGACTGGGCTTTCGCATGACTACTCACATCGCGTCCTTTCGCGCGTGCACTATAGGCCCTTACCAATCGACGGCCACGACCCCGAGGCACTGAGCGCATGCTGTCAGCGCTCCACCACACACTGCTGCATAAAATACTTCTCGTCCGGCCGGCAACCGCGTACCCCGCCACCTCGCAAGCCACCTCGCAATTGTGGCGTTTCTCCTCCGGCCTTCTCTCATTCAGCGATGGACAACAGGGCGATAAGCTGCAGCGACATCACCGTGTGGGTGAGCAGACCCTTGACGACGAGCCGGTGCTTGGCAATCTCACCAAGTACACGAACACCACGCCTGGTGAAGAAACCGACCGGGACAAGACCGGAACCGACCATTTTGAGCTGAGAGACATCGAGAATCTGGTCGACGGTGGCCTTCACCAGCACACTGGGACGGCCGACCAGATCGTTGTAAATGACGGCCTCCTCTGCACCGAACACGATCGTTGCAGTGCTGTCGGTATCCGTGCTGTAAACAGCCACTGGCCGCGGCATGCGCCGAGCTATCTTCACCCGCTCCGGGAAATTCTCGAAGTTTTGTGCCAGCAGCGTTGCCAAAATATTGGCGAGACCGTTCGAAAGGTCCCCGTCGTAGAGGGAGACTCCATAGTCCTTCTTCGTTGCTGCTTTCATCGTTGACACCTCAAAAGAATCCTGCGCCATTAGGGATATCCGACCTGGCGTCCTCGCCCCATTCAAGGGGTGGACACCGAGTTGGAGTAGGAGAAGACCGCCTCGCATCCGCCGCTACGACTACACCAGCCATACTCAAACGCAACCAGTCCGAGCAGCACCGCCAGCAGGACACGTACCGCCCTCGGAATATTTCCGATGCCAGTTCGTCACCCGGGGTGAAATCTGCAGATCCTCCAGGAATGCATCGGCCTGCCGCTGCCAGGTTCCCGGCAAGGCGTGCACTGGGACGAAGGATCACAGCAGTATCGTCACCAACGTGCAGCCCGTCGACCCTTGGGGAACGGAAGGCGGACCGGGGTGCATCCGGCTGCAGAATCAACACCCGGGGTCTGTGCACGTGGACGAGTGTCAAGCCAAGCCGCCACACCGACTCCAGTTGCGAGCACGGCCGACATGAACACCCCAGCTACCAGCACACCGACCCGCCTTCCATCAATTCCCACACCTATTCGTGCAGAACTCCTGCTCAGACGTCCCAGTCGGTCGGGACATCACCCCAGGCCGCGAGGAAGCCGTTGAACGCCCCGCCATTCTCGATCGCCGCCGACATCGGTCCCTTGACGAACTTGATCCGGCCGGCCATCAGGGCCTTCCCACCCTCGATCTTGCCCTCGGCCACATCACGCCATGTGTCGATGTCCGCGTGAATCTTCAGCCACAGGTCCGACTCTTCGTACTGCGCAGGACCCCAGGCCACGACCTGGCCTTCCCTCCACTCCACATGCGTAGGCAGGTCCCGGTCCGTACACCCGAACTCCATCCTGTGTGTGAAGTTCTTCGGGTCCTTGAAACCCTGGTACATACGCTCACTCGCGTTGCACACTTCAATCGCGGCAGCACACCATTCGGGCGAGAAGAACTTCAGCTCTCCAGCCATAATTCTCTCCGTTCTCCTTGAGATTGTTTCGAGTTACATCTACGGACGTGAGCTCACCCTCCAGCCCACACTCCGCCGCTCAGCCGACCGGCGTCGCGAGAGCCGCCTTCACGTCCTCCTCGGCAGCCGCCGTGATCCGCGCGAACACCCCATTCGCATCCACCCGAACCGGCGCCTGCTCGAAGACCGACACATAGCTCTCGACTGCCGCGACAGCCCTCGGTCGCCACTCGTCGACCCAGGCAGCAAACCGGTCAGCATTCACTGGAGTGTCAGCGATGGCGACACGCGCGAGTTCGCGGGACCATTCCCGATGCCACAGCGCGTCCTCGTTGAGGGAGAAGTGAATCTCACGCAACATGGTGTCGCCGTTTGTCGCAGCCAGCACCCCTGCCAGTTCCTCGTTCAGCAACCTATCGAGATGTGGCTTGATGACCAGGTTCAGCACGGTGAACGCCTCGCCCCAGTCATACGCGATCAGCGCCCGTTCGATGAGCTCCCGCACCGCCTGGAACGGCTCGCCATCCTCCCAGAACGCCTTCTGCTCGCCAGGTTCACAGCCTCCCCTACGCGCATTCAGCTGCGCTGAACGGTAAGCGATTCGCTGGATCCGGCGCATCTCGTCAGCAGACTGGAACGCACCAGCGTTCGTGATACGAGACACCGGAGCCATCTGCCCGACGTAGGCACTGATCATCTCCAGCCCGTGCACCGGAAAGCGCCACGCACCATACCAGCGATGCAGGAAGGTAACCCACTCGGCTGCCAATTCGTCGTCGTAGTTGCTCTCGTCGATCTCTCGCAGGAGCCCGTCGACAACGGTCTCTTTGTCGTTCTGCAGCTCGTTGTAACCCCGGTAGGTCGTGCTACGGGGATCAGCGAAAGCCTCCCAGTCATGGGCCTGCAACGGCGACGACTCGCGGTACTGGTAGTACCACTTGCTGACCGGGTTCTCGTTGCTGAGCTCGAAGTTGTGCGGGTAGTGGTAGTGCAGCCGCGAACTCACGAGCTCGTAGTTGGACGGCAACCTCCGACCAGTCTGGAGCATCGAGTATGTCTTGAGCTTCTTCTCGCTCCGTTCGGTCATTGTCATCACGCTCCTGAAGAGGAAAGGTGCCGTGGCGGAAGCGACCAGACAGCCCGGTCCTGACTCATAGACAGGACTCCGGCAAATGAGGACATGATCACCTCTAGATCGCCAGGAAACCGGATCTTGCGGCCGTAGTTGCCTTCGATCGCCTCACGGGTCACCCGACACTCGTCCGGCACGAACACCCGGAAGTAGGCGCCGGCGTCCTCGACGAAGACCTCTTCGTTCTCTTCCTCGATGGCCGCGATGATCGCCTTGCCCAGCGGTGTCGACTGCAGCACCGGTCCGACGCCGCGCTCGATAACCTGACTGAGTGTCCGGCGCTCGTCAGCGTTTTCCGTCATGCCATTCCCTTCTCCTCTTGCAGGACGTCGTGCAGGTTGATATACACGGCCTCGCCCTCGATCCGAACCGCATAACGACGAAGACACGCAGCCGCCGGATTAATGCCCTTCCCCGTGGTCGCCGTGAAGGTCCACTCATGCGAAGGGCACATGATCTCTTTGCCGTCGAACGTGCCCGTGGACAATGCGGTGCCCACGTGGGGGCAGCTGTCCTCGAAAGCGACAACTGTCCCCCCGGCGTTCACGACCAGCACGTCGGTCTCATCGACACTGACCGGGAGCATCTCGCCCTCCCAGAGTTCATCCAGCGTCGTCACCTGAACCCACGTGCTGCTGACTTGAGTGCTCACGCCGCCTGCCTCACATGGAACATGTCGCCGTAACCTAGGCCCGCCTCTTCGATCGACTTGCTCTGATCGAGAATCTCTCCGGCCTCGTTCAGGACCTCAAGCGCACCACCCGTGCGATCCACCCGCAGGTCGAGCACCCAACCAGAAAGCTGCTCAGCCAGCGTGGAGACCGGCTGATCCGGCATCGCGATCAACACAAGACCCAGAAAGTCCCCTTCGAAGAAGCCGTACAGCGGGATAATCACGTCGTCTCCTTCAGCTCTTGCTCAGCAGGTAGCAGGAAATCCCAGTACATGCTCACGCCGACACCGCCGCGCGCTTCTGCCGCCACGGGTGTTCCCCGTTGTGGAGGTCCTTTCCGTGCTGCTCCACGCCCATCCAGTCCAGTACCGCGTAGATGTCCGTGGGGCAGTCGCCCTTGAAAATCCGGTCGATGACCGACTGATGCTCCGCGAAACGTTCCGGCTGCTGCTGGAAGATCCACCGGCACGGCTCGGAGCAGAAAAGGTACTTCCGACCGTTGTGCTCGAGAGTGCATGCCGTGTTCTTGCCAGGCCCCCGGAACGCCGTCGGGAGCTGGCACAGGTTACACAGCGACGGCAACGAGTACGGCAGCGTTCCCAGTTCGCCGCGCTCATCCCACATCTTCTCGATGTTGTCCCAGATGGAGCCGTACGTCTCAGTCCAGCCCGGGTACTTCTCCTCCAGCCAAGCCCGCTCTTCCGGGCTGGGCACCGGCTCGTCGAACCACAGAGTCTGCCGGTAGGTGTACAAACCGAGCTGGAAGCTGTGATGGGCGTGATCCAACTCCTCCACGAACTGGTCCCAGAACCATGGCTTCTCCAGACCGAACTCCTCAAGGTTCTTGAGGAACTGGTCGTTGATCCACTCCTCCATGAACTCCTTGAAGGACTGCCGACGGGCATGAACCGGAGTCAGGTAGTCCATCGATGTGCCGGTGAGCGCGAGGAAAATCCGCCACGACCGCCACCACATCTTGTCCAGCAGGTACTGTCCGTATTCCTTGCCGCCATTCTCGATCAGCGTCCGCAGCACAGGATGACCCTGCTGAGCATGCCGTGACTCATCGGTCTGGATGCTCGCCAGCATCTTCTCGAACACATGGTCGTCCGCACCGTCTGCCATCGCCGCCATAGCGATGAACTGCAGGTTCGTAAACCCGGTCTCGAAGACGAACGTGAGCTGAATCGCGGTGTCCAACGCATTCGCAGCGGTGAACATGTCGTCGAACAGGTGACGGGCAGCGATCATCGCCCACTCGTTGGTGTGGTACGCCTTATGCGTCCAGTCGAACCTGGAGTCGAACTTCAGCAGGTCCTGACCGATCATCAGCGGAATCTGCGTGTGCCGGATCTCGTCGAGCGCACCCAGGTTCGCCATCGTCCGCCACGCGCCATCCCTGCCGAAGCGCGCCATTCGCAGCTCGCCCAGACATGCAGCGTATTCCCCGAGGGCAATCGCTCCGTTATGGAACTTTGCCAGCTGCACCCACGCAGGGTCCAACCGCTCCGTGATCTTAGCCTTGCCGAGCGCGTCCCGGACCGCGAATACGGAGTCGTCCTTGACGAGCTGGTTTTGAACATACTCGCGGTAGGTGTTCCGGTACGCCTCCTCCCAGTTCTTCCACGACTCGTGGGACAACCACGGAGAACCGCTGACAACCTCCGGATACACCTCGCGCTCATCGACGTAGCGGAACTCCCAGTCCACCTTGCGTGCTACGTCGAGCCAGTCGTCTCGCTGAAGTGCCATTTCCCGCTCCTTTGCTGTGTTGCCGTCCCTGGCCTGTCAGGAGGGTTAATGCATTGTCTGCCCCCACGAGGCCGCACTCCGTTGGCCGTTCCTCATCGTGGAACGCGCCCGCGGCGACAAGTACGATGCAAAGGAAGTCGATCACCCGGCTATGCAGGTCAAGAGGCCGCGGCGGCATCGTCGCCAATCGGCCACCGACACAACTCCCCCAGTTCATTCAGAGATCCTCCACAGTCCGCTCGTCAACCGGAGACTGTACGGTCATCGGTGTAACTCCCGATCAAGGAAGAACACCTGATGAGCGATGTGATCGCATCTGCCGAGGCGGTTGAGGAAGTCCAGCGGATCGAGCAGAAGCCGGACGCGTTGGACGAGCAGTTGAGTTGACCGGACAGTTGGTCGACTGTGCTCGTGCCCAAGACATCAAGCTGACCGGCGGGTGTGGGCCGCTGCAACAGCTGACGAAAAGGGTTCTGGAGTCTGCCCTCGAGGGCGAGAGCACCGGCCATCTTGGCTACGAGAAGCGCGACAAGCCCGGGGCTGGATCGGGGAACTCACGCGATGGAACACGGTCGAAGACCGTCATCACTGAGGTCGGCCCGGTCGAGGTCGACGTGCCACGCGATCGCGAGGGCAGCTTCGAGCCGCAGATCATGCGCAGGCGATAGCGGCGCCTGTGCGGTGTCGACGAGATGGTGCTTTCCCTGGGATCAATTTGCGTTTGGCGAGGTCGCCGGTGGCTCCGAAGAGTGCGATCACGTGATCGTCCGGACGCGTCAGGGCTGGCTCCTCTTCTCGGCGTGGCCGCCGAATTCGCTGCGCATGGCGGACAGGACCCTGTCGGCGTACTCGCCGAGGCCCCGGGATTCGAATCGCTCGGTGAGCGCCGTGGTGATCACGGCGGCGGGTACGCCTTCGTCGACTGCCGCGAGGACCGTCCAGCGGCCTTCGCCGGAGTCCGAGACGCGGCCGGTGAACTCCTCCAGCCGCGGCGATCGGGCGAGGGCGTCGGCGGTCAGGTCGACGAGCCACGACCCCACGACCGAGCCGCGGCGCCATACCTCGGCGACTTCGCCGACGTCGATCCGGTACTGGTAGGCCTCCGGCTCGCGCAGCGGGGCGGTCTCGGCGTCGGCGGTGCGGTCGCGCAGTCCGGCGTCGGCGTTCTTGATGATGCTCAGTCCCTCGGCGATCGCGGCCATCATCCCGTACTCGATCCCGTTGTGGACCATCTTCACGAAGTGACCGGCACCGCTCGGTCCGCAGTGCAGATATCCGTCGGGCGCTGTCCCGTCGGTCCGCGTCCTGCTCGGTGTCGGTTCCGCGGAGCCGGCACCCGGCGCGATGGTGCGGAAGATCGGGTCGAGTCGGGCAACGGATTCGGGCTCTCCGCCGATCATGAGACAGTAGCCGCGTTCCAGTCCCCAGACACCGCCTGAGGTCCCGCAGTCCAGGTAGTGGATCCGGCGAGGAGCAAGCTGCTTGGAGCGGGTGATGTCGTCCCGGTAGTAGGAGTTGCCTCCGTCGATGACCGCATCGTCCGGATCGAGCAGTTCGACCAGCTGGTCGAGGGTCCGCTGTACGACGGCGGCAGGCAGCATGAGCCAGGCAGCGCGGGGCCGCTCCAGCTTGGCCACGAAGTCCTCGAGCGAACTGGCACCGACGCCGCCCTCGCCCTCCAGTTCTTTCACGGCGGTCTCGTTCAGGTCGTACACCACACAGTGATGGCCGTCCCGCATGAGTCTGCGGACGATGTTCGCGCCCATCCGTCCGAGCCCGATCACGCCGAGCTGCATGGGGGTGTCGGTTGCCATGGCTGCTCTCCTCTAGCACGTGTCGTCAATTGATCCGGCTTGATGGCTCACGACGGGATGACGCGCCTCCATGGACTTGTCCGAGGAAGCTGGAGTGCTGGAGCTGCCCGGAGTCGAGCATGCCGCGGGTGATGTTGTCCAACCACAGGCTCTGCAGTTCGTGCAGGGATTGAGTCGCTTTCACGTCTGTCTCCTAGCCCTGTGACACCAGCTCACGTGCTGCCTGGGCGAGGCGCTCGGGAGTGAAGCCGAACTTGTTGAGCAGCTGTTTGAGGGGCGCGGAGGCGCCGAAGGTGTGCATGCCGACGATGGCACCACCGTCGCCGACGTACCGGTCCCAGCCGAGCGTGGACGCCTCCTCGACAGCGACCCTGGCTGTCACCGCGGGTGGCAGCACCTGGTCGCGGTACTCCCGCGGTTGGCGGTCGAACAGTTCCCAGCACGGCATGCTCACCACCCGAGACGCGATGCCCTCGGATGTGAGCTCCTCATGCGCGGCCATGGCCAACGACACCTCCGAGCCGGTGGCGAGCAGGATCACCTGCGGCTCGCCCGAGGGCGCATCGGCCAGCACATAGGCACCCCGCGCAACCCCGCTGGCCGCCCCGAGCCGACTGCGGTCGAAGGTGGGAAGGGCCTGGCGGGAGAGGACCAGCGCCGCCGGCTCCCGGCGTAGGGCAGTGACCACCCGCCAGGTCTCCACCACCTCGTTCGCGTCGGCAGGACGGAAGACGAGTAGCCCGGGCGTCGCACGCAGCCCCGCGAGCTGCTCGACGGGCTGGTGGGTGGGTCCGTCCTCACCGACCCCGATGGAGTCATGGGTGAAAATGTGCACGGTCGGGATCTCCATCAGCGCGGAGAGGCGTATGGCTCCCTTGGCGTAGTCGGAGAAGATCAGGAACCCGGACCAGTACGGCCGCAGCTTCGTCAGCGCCATACCGTTCACGACGGCCGCCGCCGCGTGCTCACGGACTCCGAAGTGCAAGTTGCGCCCGGACCGTTCGCCGGGCTGGAAATCACCCGCTCCGTCGAAGGCGAGCCGCGTCTTGGTCGACGGTGCCAGGTCGGCGGATCCACCGAGCACCCACGGCACCGCCTTGGCAACGGCCTGAAGCACCTGACCCGATGAATCGCGGCTCGCCAGACCCTTCGGGTCGGGCGGGAAGGTAGGCAGCGCCTGCTCCCAGCCCTCGGGCAGCTCCCGGCGCTGGATCCGCTCCAACTCGTCGGCGCAATCGGGGTGCAATCCGCGGTAGTCGACGAACTGCTTCTCCCAGCCACTGCGCAGCTCGGCGCCCCTCGCCCCGATCCCCCGTGCGAACCAGTCGTAGATGCCATCGGGGATGTAGAACTCGGCGTCCGGCGGCATCCCAAGGAAGCGCTTGGTCGCTTTGACCCCCTCGATCCCGAACGGAGCCCCGTGTGCTTTCGGTGAGTCCTCGACCGGCGAGCCGTAGCCGATGTGGCTGTGGACCAGGACCAGGGTCGGACGCTCGGTTTCGGCCCGGAAGGTGTGGAAGGCGCGGCTGATCTGATCGAGGTCGTTGGCATCGGCGACGACAGTCACGTTCCAGCCGTAGGCCAGGAAGCGGGCGGCGACATCCTCGGTGAAGGTGATGTCGGTGTAGCCCTCGATGCTGATGCGGTTGGAGTCGTAGATCCAGCACAGGTTGGACAGCTGCAAGTGTCCGGCGAGCGAAGCGGCCTCCGAGGAGATGCCCTCCATCATGCAGCCGTCCCCGGCGAGCGCATACACGTCGAAATCGAAGAGCGTGAAGTCGTCACGGTTGTACCGCGCCGCCAGCCACTGGCCGGCGATGGCCATGCCGACCGAGGTGGCCACCCCCTGTCCGAGCGGACCGGTGGTCGTCTCGACACCGCTCGTCCACCGGTACTCAGGGTGGCCAGGACAGCGGGAATTCAGCTGCCGGAACGACTTCAGGTCATCAAGTGCGACCGACGGGCGACCCAGCACCTCGTAGTCGGGATCGACCGCGCGGACGCCGGTCAGGTGCAACAGCGACCACAGCAGGGCGGAGGCATGACCCTCCGAAAGCACGAACCGGTCGCGGTTCGGCCAGATCGGATCGGCAGGATCGAAACGCAGAAAACGCTGCCACAGCGTGTAGGCAACGGGTGCCATCCCCATCGGAGTCCCCGGGTGCCCAGACTGGGCCTTCTGGATCGCGTCCATACACAGCCCGCGAATCGTGTTCACCGACAGCGTGTCCAGATCGGTCATCGGCTAGCCGCCCTCCATGCTCGCGAGGAATGTCTACGCTTGTGCACTGCGTCGACGAGCCTGACCGAGAAGCCGAAGTAGAGCCACGGCCGCGATGAGGCAGGTCACCGGTTCCGGCAGGACCGCCTGTCCAGGAAGGATGCTGCTTGGCCGAGTGCGGGGCGTCTCGCTGACCCACTCCCACCAGCCTAGGTCCGCCGATACGCCCCCTCAACATTTCGCCCGGCCCCAGCCCGGCTTCTATCAGGTGGGGCCCCGGGGCGGCGTCCGGGCGAGCCGCGTAGGGCGTTGCGCCCGGTGGTCAGCGCGTTGGAGCGCAACACGGCCGGCACGCCGAAGACGACGGTCGAGGCCTGCAACGAAGGTGAGCCGGGCGCCGCCTGTGTCGCCGCGCCTCATGGGCGAATTGGCAGCAGAATGGACGCTGCACCGGCACGTCATGGTGCTGTTCATCGGCGAAGGGTCCGCGGTGCCCGTATAGCGGCTAGCAGGAGGTGGTGTCGTTGGCTGGCGAGAAGACCGCTGCCCGTCCAGGCAGCCCGGCGGTGATTCAGAGGAGAAGGTAAGATGTCGGGTCCGATCGCGGTTTTGTTTGATATTGACAAAACCCTCGTCCACACCGGGGGCTCAGGGGCGCGCAGCTGGGCCTGGGCATTCGACCGCCTGTATGGTGTGGCAGCCGACATCGGAGAGCACTCTTCAGCCGGAGAGACCGATCCACAGGTCGGACGGGAAACGTTCCGCGCAGTACTTGGCCGCGAGCCCAGCTGCGACGAGCTGGGCCGTTTGTACACCGCGTACCTGTGTCACCTGTCGGAGGACATCTGGTCCTCGATGGAATATCGCGTGCTGGTCGAGGCAGCGCTCGCGTCGAACGCGACCGCGATCGGGGTGGCCACCGGTCACTACACGGTTCCGGAGCTGCGCGCCACGAAGGCCGACCATGTGCTGGCATCGCTGGCCGAGCCTTTCCCGGACCTGTGATCCGTCTCCTAGCATCACCGAGTCATCAGACGGTGCCCATCACGGCGGCGGGTTCCGATGCGCACTTTCCTGCCGGGCCCGGTAGGCCGCATAAGCCTGGGCACGGAGAAGACTTCGTCGATTGACCGCGCTATGTAATTGACCACCACATGTATCAAGGCCGTACCTCTGACCCATCATCGGCTCACCATGGCGCGCAGGCGGCTCCTCTCCTCAGTGGATGGGATGGCAACGGAGTGGTCGTTGACATGTCAGCCGCCCGGGATTACACGGCCAGCCCATCGATGAACAGGGAGGCGCTCGGTGGAGGGTGCGCTTTCGATCGTGTTCGCGTTGCTGGCGGCGGCTAGCAACGCGCTGGCAACGGTGCTGCAGCGGCGTGCGGCACGCACGGTACCGGTCTCGGAGCATCTGCGACTGGGACTCGCCGTCACGCTGCTGCACCGCCGTGTCTGGCTGGGCGGCATGGCAGGGGTGATCGGAGCTGCCGTCTTCCAAGCCGTCGCGTTGTCGTTGGGAGCGCTGTCGGTGGTGCAGCCGATTTTCGTGCTGGAGCTGCCGTTCGCGTTGTTGATCGGCGGTGTGGTGCTGGGTCGTCGGCTGTCCCACCGGTGCTGGGCGGGGGTGGTGTGCATCGTGGTCGGGCTGGGCGGGGGGCTGGCCGCAGCCGCGCCGTCGCCCGGGACCGGCCATCCGCGCCTGGGCCCGTGGGTGCTGGTTTTGATCTGTTGCTGCGCCGCCATCGTCGCCCTCGTGGCTGTCGCACTGCGCCGGCCAGCCGGCGCAGTGCGGGCGTCGGGCTTCGGGGCGGCGTCGGCCATCGGGTATGCCCTCACCGCGGCTCTGATCAAGGAGGCCACATACGCCTGGCAGGTCGGCGGCATCTCGGGGTTCTTCCTCGCCTGGCAGACCTACGCCTTCGCCGTGGTAGGCGTCAGCGCGCTGTTCCTCCTGGAGAACGCCGTTCAGTCAGGACCCATCACCGCTTCGCAGCCAGCCCTGACCCTGGGGGACGCATTGGTGAGCCTCTCCCTGGGCGTCACGCTTTACGGAGAGCACGTGCGCGGCGGATGGTGGCTTCTGCCGGAGGTGCTGGGCGCGGCGGTCGTGCTGTGTGGAGCGGTGCTGCTCACCAGCCAGCCGCTCGCCCAGTCCGTGGTGGCCCACCCGCGACAGCGGCAGCCTGCCGCCAGGACCGCCGCAGACTCCTGACTGGGGGCCGACGAGCGTGAGCGGTGTACCTCGGCGGCATCCGAGAGGTGTCCTCGCTACTCGGGTGGCTGCTTCTCGCGGCATGCTCTCAGGACGCCTCGGTGGTCTCTATCTGCACCTCGGAGCACAGCGTGCGGTGCACAGGGCATTTATCCGCGATCTCAAGCAAGTGCCGACGCTGATCGTCGTCGAGGCTGCCGGCGAAGTGGATCGTGCGCTCGACCCGATCCAGTGTTCCGGTCCGCGTCTCGCAGTCGGCGCAGTCCTGCGCATGAATACGTGAATGGCTCAGCCGTACCGTCACTTTCTCCAACGGCCACTGCTTGCGCTGGGCGTACATTCGAACCGTCATCGATGTGCAGGCACCGAGTGCGGCCAACAACAGGTCATACGGACCGGGTCCGCTGCCGGCTCCGATCGGCCGGGGTTCGTCCGCGGCCAGGACGTGACGACCGGCCGTGATGCGCTGCCCGAACGGGGAGTTGCTGTTCTCGGCGACCTCGACGCAGCCCTCGGCCGGCGTGTGCTCCGGCTGAGGCTGCGGGTGGCTGGCCGCCGGATCGATGGCATAGCGGGCGGCCCAGGCGGCGAGTACGGTCGCCGCGAACTGTGCGTCGGAGCGTTTGCCGAGCAGGTGGTCGGCACCGTCGAGAGAGATGTAGGACTTGGGGTGATGGGCGGCGTCGAAGATGCGCCGTGCGTTGTCCACGTCAACGATCTCGTCGTTCGGTGAGTGCAGTACCAGCAGCGCCGCATCGAGATCGGCGATGCGCTCGGCCTGCGGTTGCGCGGCGACGTCGTCGAGAAACTGCCGGCGGATGCGGAAGGAGCGTCCGGCAAGGATCACCTCGGCCTCACCCCGCTGCTCGAAGTCGGCCTGGCCGCGGCCCAGCAGGCGAAGCACATGCCCCGCGTCGGCAGGGGCACCGATGGTCGCCACGGCCCGCACCTCTGGGACGCGGTGCGCAGCAGCGATCACGGCCGCGCCACCGAGCGAGTGTCCGACAAGAAGGGTCGGTGCAGCGAAGTGCTTTCGAAGGTAGTCGGCCGCGCACACCAGATCGTCGATGTTGGAGCTGAAATCCGTGTTGCCGAAATCCCCGCCGGATTCGCCGAGTCCTGTGAAGTCGAATCGCAGAACCGCGATCCCGAGCCCGGCCAGTGCCCGGGAGATCCTTGACGCGGCCACAACGTCCTTGTTGCACGTGAAGCAGTGCGCGAACAGGGCGTAGGCGCCTGGTTCCGACTCGGGCAGGTCCAGCCGGCCGGCCAACGGCGCACCCTGCGATCCGACGAACGTGAGTTTCTCGCTCGGCATCATCAGCTCCCTCGAACCATCTCAACGCGGACGCACCACATTTCAACAGTGCATCATTTTCTCGATCCCGTTACCAATGGCCCGCCGCCCACCGATTTCGTGAGCGGCGGACCGGCTCCTCCTCTCGCTCGCACCTCGGAGTTGTGGCGTTGGGCAGCCACAATGCGGCGGTATCAGCTGTGGGCGTGTGGGCGGACCGGCGGGTATTCGTTGTCGGTGTCGGTGTCGGTGTCGGTGTCGGCGAGGTTGTTGAAGTAGTTGGTGAGGATGTTCAGGGCGAGGTTGCCGACGACTTCGGCGATCTCGGCGTCGGTGACCCCGGCGGCCCGGGCGCTCTTGAGGGTGATCTCGTCGGTGGTGCCGTGGCCGCGCGCGATGGCGTCGGAAAGGGCGAGCCGCGCCGCGGTGTGGGGGTCGGAGGAGTCGGCGTGGCGGGCGCGCTCGATCTCCTCGGTGTCGAGCTTGGCGATCTTGGCTGCGAGGAAGGTGTGGGCGGACAGGCAGTACTCGCAGCCGTTGGACTCCGCGGTGGCGAGGGAGAGCCGCTCGCGGACGGGTGCAGGGATGATGCCGTCGCCCAGGGCCTTGGACAGGGCGAGCCAGCATGTCGCTACTCTAAGTAGCGAGCCATATCGCAATGTAGCGGCCATGTTGGCGCCCGTACGCAGCCGCACCAGGCTGCCAGAGTCCCAATCGCCTCCTCGGACAAGCGTGCCTCACAGGTTTACGGGCTGACGTCCCTCAGCCCCCGTCGGCATCCCCGCGGACGCTCCAACGCATAGATCCCATCCCGCGCAGTCCGTGCAGCGATGCCGGTCCCCGTGCGGGCGGTACGGGCGCGGCCCGCTCCTACCAGCGGCCCCAGTGGACCACCTCGTCGAACGGGCGACGGTCCGGACGCTGCAGGGGGCTCAGCGGTCGTTCGGCCGGGTAGCCCAGCGCGATCAGGTAGGCGCACTCCCGGTCGGCGGGCAGGCCGAGGACCTGGCGTGCGAGGTCCTGGTCGGCGACCGCCGCATGGCCGCTCCCGACACCGAGGTCCGCTGCCGTCACCATGATCGCCATGGTGGCCTGCCCCAGATCGTACTGGGCGCGTTCCCGCTCGTCGGCGCCGTCGTAGACGCCGACGACGAGCGCGATCGTCGCCGCCGAGCCTGCCACGTATCCCGCGCCCCGCCACACCTTCGACAGTTCGGCGAGCTGGGCGTGCTCGGTCACGACCACGAAGTCCCACGGCTGCCAGTTCCGCGAGGAGGGCGCGCGGCGCCCGGCTTCCAGGATTCGTCTGAGGTCCTCGTCGGGGATCGGACGGTCGGTGAAGTCCCGTACGTTGCGCCGCGAGGTGATTGCATCCCATGTCTCCATAGGTCTCACCATTCCCCCATTCGACGAGTCGCGCTCTTCCGCTGCTCCGAGCGTGCGACGCCGGTCCCGCGCCCGGCGGCGGCGCCGTGTGCAGGGTCTCTCAGTCAGGCGCTCGAGCCGGGGTCGACGATCGGTCGGCTCTCGGCGGTGGCGCGGATGGCGTGGATGTTGAGGTTGATCCGGGCGGCGAAGAGGGCGTCCCACGGGATTCTCCGGCAAGGCTTCAAGATCGTCCCCGCCTCCGGCGTGTACGCCGCCGCTCTCTCCGCCGGCGAACGCCCGCGCCACCCAGCCCCCGACCCGGCCCGCTTCCCCTACGGCTGAGCACCCGTGCTGCCCGTCCAGTCGGTGGGCGAGCGGCACTTCTCGGCGGTGGCGGCTCACCTTCGGTACTCCGTTGACTCCGGCTGAACGGCCGTGCGACGGTGAGGGCCGCGCCCCTCTCGATGACTGCTCGAGAACCACTGGGAACTGGAGGCAGACCGCTGTGACCTTCGGAAACGATGACTCTCGTCAGGCCATGGATCGCAGTTTGACCTCGGATCAGCTCAAGCTCTTCGAGAAGGAGTTCGCCGCCCGGCCGGTGAACCAGCTGATGCAGAACGCCGTCACTCAGACACCGGTGGACGATGTCGCCCTGGACCGGCGGGTCCTCACCGGCATCGACCACTCGGTCTCCCACCACCTGGACGACTGGAAGGTCACCAACCAGAAGCAGAGTGGGCGCTGCTGGATGTTCGCCGGGCTCAACCTGCTCCGGGTCGGCGCCGCGCGGAAGCTGGGCGTGAAGGACTTCGAGTTCTCCCAGAACTACCTGCTCTGGTGGGACAAGTTCGAACGGGCGAACCACTTCTTCGAGGCGGTCATCGAGACCTCAGACCGGGATGTGGACGACCGCACGGTGGCGCACCTGCTGGCGGACCCCATCGGTGACGGCGGGCAGTGGAACATGTTCGTGGCGTTGGTCGCCAAGCACGGCCTGGTACCCAAGTCGGCCATGCCGGAGACCGACAGCTCCTCCGCGACCCGGGCGATGAACCGGGCCCTGCAAACTCTGCTCCGCCAGGGCGCCCGCGACCTGCGCGAGCAGGCCACCGAGGGAGTCGAAGCGCAGCGGGAGCGCAAGCGGGAGGTGCTGGCCGCCGTCCACCGGGTGCTCAGCATCCACCTCGGCACGCCTCCGCAGCGTTTCCTGTGGCAGTGGGAGGACAAGGACAGGGAGTTCCACCGCGACGGCTGGCTCACCCCGGCAGAGTTCGCCGCCTCGTATGTGCAGCTGCCGCTGGACGAGTACGTCTGCCTGGTGCACGATCCGCGTGAGTCGAGCCCGGTGGGCCGCACCTTCACCGTCGAGTATCTGGGCAATATCGTGGACGCCCCGCCGGTGGTCTATCTCAACGCGCAGATGGAGCTGCTGAAGCGGCTGGCCATGGACGCGATCGTCGGCGGAGAGCCGGTGTGGTTCGGCTGCGACGTGGCCAAGATGATGCGCGCGGACGTCGGTGTCTGGGACGCCGGGCTCTTCGACTACGCGGCCGTCTACGACGCCCCTTTCACCATGGACAAGGCCGCCCGGCTGCTGCACCACGACACGCAGATGACTCACGCGATGCTGTTCACCGGCGTCGACGTGGTGGACGGGAGCCCGCGCCGCTGGCGGGTGGAGAACAGCTGGGGTGAGGAGAAGGCCGACAAGGGCTTCTGGACCATGAACGACTCGTGGTTCGGTGAGCATGTCTTCGAGATCGCGGTCCGGCGCTCCGCGCTGCCGCCGGAGCTGGCTGCCGCCCTCGACCAACCGCCGATCGTCCTCCCCGCCTGGGACCCCATGGGCGCCCTCGCCGACTGAGGATGTCGGGCAGGCGGCCCGCACCTCGCGGGCCCGCGAGCTCCCTGACACTCCAAGGCATGGGCCTCATCCCCACTCGCGATCCGGGTGATTGATCCCCAGCGCCGCGAGCTCACCATGGATCCGGCGATATCCCCACGGGTTGTTCTCCCGGGCCAGGCACAGCACCGGGGCGCGGATCGAGGCTACGGTGGGCGGGCGCCCAGCGACGCTTCGGCACGCAGGTCGTGGCGTGCCAGCGCTTCGTATTTTCGAGCGGCAGACCATAAGCAGCCGAGGCCGCCCCGGTGCGGGGCAGCCTCGGCCTGTTCACTGACAGATGTCAGCTCACGGTGTAGCTGTACGGAATCGCCGCCAGCACCGAACCGGTGGTGCCGAACTGGTTGTTGGCGGTGAGTACGCCCTCCGGGTCGGACACCAGGTACAGCACGCCGTGCACGATGCTGCCCTTCGGGCCCTGCGGGGTGATGGTGATCCGCAGGGTGCCCATGGCGTCGGGCTTGACGGCGAGCGGCGCGACCGCCGGTGCCGAGGCATTCCACGCGGCGGCGAAGGGGTCGTTGGTGCTGGAGGTCAGCGCCGGGTCGAACGCCAGGGTGTGGGCGCTCGCGGTGAGCGTGGAGGTGCCGGCTGGCGCGCCCGCGGCCGGGAACGGGCCGATCTGCTGCACGTAGCTGCCCCAGAAGCCCGGCACGATCGGCTGCGAGGTGCTGCCCTCGTCCTTGACCACCGAGATCGTGGAGCCGGCCTGCGCGGAGGTGAGGTCACCGAACAGGTCGGGCGATCCGGCCACGCCGCTCATCTCCAGCTGCGCGGAGGTCGAGGAGGATGCCACGGCGGTGAACTTGTCGGTGCCCGGCGGTACGAGGAAGCCCGGGGTCACCGAGGTCACGCTGAGCGGCAGGGTGACGGTGGCCGAGGTGCCCTGCGGCACCAACGGCAGGTCCACGTATGTGGCGAGCCGGCCGTCGGCCTGCACCAGCTGAGTGGCCGCGGTGTTGTTGGTGTAAGAGACGTTGAGCGTGGTCGGCTTGCCGGCCGGGAGCTTGGTGGCCGCGCTGTTCGGCAGGCCGGGCACGGTCGCCTGGTCCTGGTCCAAGCCGATGGTGCCCTGGAACGGGGAGCTGAGCTCGGCGCCGCTCACCGGGTTGACCACCACCAGCACGAGGCGCCAGCGACCGGCAGCCGGGTTGACGGTGGTGACCGACACGCCACGCCCGGTGCCGGTCAGGGCGCCAGCGGCGTTGAAGAGCCCGTTGCTCTCGATGTCGATCGGGGTGCCGTTGGGGCTGATCAGCGCGGCCTGCACCACCACGTTGGAGTCGCTGAGGTCCACCCCGGCCCGCAGGTCGCGGTGGCCGGCCGGCACATCGAACGCGTAGGTGAACTGCTGCGCGGGCGAGGCGTCGCGGGCGTTGCCACCGGTGATGACACCGCTGAAGGCACCGCTCTTCCCGGAGAGGTCGACGAGGCTGCGCAGGATGACCGGAACGCTGGTGGTGTGGCCGCCTGAGCTCGCCACGGTGATCGACTCGGCGGCGTCACCGCTGGTCGCCGGGGTGGTGAGGTGAACGTGCAGGGTGGCGCTCCGGCCCGGGGCCAAGGTGGTCACCTGCGGGCTCACCAAGCCGTCCTGCACCGCGCGCTGGGTGGCGGTGTCCAGCAGCACCGGACCGGTGAAGCCGTTGCTGCCGGCCGGGGTGTAGAGGATCGCGGTCCACTGGCCGGCGACCGGGTGCGGGACGTCGACCACGCCGAAGTTCGGCGAGACCGCGGCGCCCTGCGGCCGGGTGTTGGTCTCCAGCCGGCCGGACGGATCAAGCAGGGTCATCCGGACCACCGGGGTCACCGTGGACGACCCCGACGGCTGTGCCTTGCCCTGCCAGGCGATCGACGCGGAGAGCCGGTCGGCCCCCGGCGGGACGGTGAACTTCACATCGTGATGCACCCAAGGCGCGCCGTTGGTGGCGTACGGGAACTGCGGGTCGGTGGTGGAGTTGAGCGCCACCGTCTGCTGCGCGTTGGACTGCGGGGCAAAGGTGCGCGTGGCGCCCGTCACCGTCTGCGCGGTGTGGCCGGTGTTGACCACGGTGACGTTCGCGGTGTGCAACGAGCCGGGGCGGCCGGTGATGTCCACCTGACCGGTGGTGACTGCGACCGTGCTGCTCGCCTGCGCGCCCGCCGGGCTCTGGTAGCCGCGGGCGGCTTCGACGGCGCCGCGCACGTTCAGCAGACCCGCGCCCTGCTCCTGGGCCGGCAGGCCGAGGTCCTGGGCAGTGCCGGTGAGGAACTGTTTGACCAGCGCGGGGGTCGGGGACTGGCCGTGGTGGCCGTCCCGGTACGCCTGGATCACCAGGGCAGCCGCACCGGCCGTCAGCGGCGCGGCCTGGCTGGTCCCGCCGAACGGCTGGATCGGGCTGCCGCTGCCGTTGTAGTTGGTGCACTCGGTGAACTCGGTGATCTTGGGCGAACAGAGCGCCCAGTCCGCCTCACCCGGGGCGACCAGGTCCACGGTGCGCCCCGCCTGCGTGAAGCCGCCGGAGGAGAGCGCCGAGATCCTGTTGTCCGCCCAGGTGCCGTTGGAGAACTGAGCGGCCGCGTAACCGGTCTGCAGATACGACTCGTTGTCCGTCGAGGCGCCCACCGAGATCACGTTGGGGTCGGTCGACGGAGTGCCGACGGTGCTGTTGACTCCGGCGTCCCCACTGGAGACCGTCACCGTCACACCCGCGGCGACCGCCTCGTCGTTGAAGAGCGAGATGGTGTCGTGCGCGCCGCTGTCCGGGGTGACGTTGCTGCCGAACGACTCGTTGAGCACGTTGACGTGAGCCACCGAGACGGCGTAGTCGATGGACTGCAGGATCGCCGAGTTGGGGAAGAGGGTGCCGCCGGCCTTGAGGGCCACCAGGGAGGCACCGGGCGCCACGCCCTCGATCCGGATGTTGCAGCCGACGGGCAGCGGGTGCGTGGGGTTGACGAACTTCGACAGGTCGTAGGTCTGGGTGCCCTGCGCGACCATCGCCGAGGCGTCGCCGAAGGCTTCCGCCGCACCGCTCGGCGCGTCCCAACCGTCACCGGAGAAGTCCTGGTGGTCGATGACCGCGTGCGAGCCGTCGGGGCGGATGAAGTCCGGGTCGTTGGGGTCCAGGCCGTCGGCTATGTAGGCGACCTTGACGCCCTTGCCGGTGGCGATGGCGTGGGCGCCCGGCGATCCGGGGGTGCCTTCGACGTGCGTCGAGTAGAGCGCCTCGGGCTCCAGCAGGGGCTTGGCCGGGTTGCTCGGGCAAATCGTGTTGGTGGGCAGCTCGTTACCGGAGGTGCGGTGCGCCTTGGGCGCTGCCGCCGCGTGGGCCGTTGCGGCGCTCGCGGTCCCCTGTGTGGTGTCGGTGCCGCTGGTCGGGGTGACCGACACCGACTCGTCGGGCACGACGGAGGCCACCGCCGGGTCGGCCTGCAGCGCGGCCCGCAGCGCCGGACTCACCGTCGCGGAGAAGGCGTTGCCGACCACGAAGGTCTTGATCCGGGTGCCGCCCTCCGCTTTGACCTTGGCCAGCAGCGGGGCCTGCGCCGCTGCGGTCTTCTGCGCTCGCTCCTTCAGATGCGCGGCGTCGGCGGGGACGCCCGGTATCTGGTCCTTCAAAATCACGATCACCGGTGCCGGTGCTCTGCTGTCCGCGACCGCCTGGGCATTGGGCACTGAAGGCAGCGGGGCGCCGTTCGCCGTGGTCCCGAAGGCCAGGGCGAGGGACGCGGCGGTGAGTGTGACACCAACGAGCTGGGATTTTCTCCAGCCGAACATTGACATCCTCTCGTCTGGTAAGACGTCAGGGGGCATGCAGGGGCGCATGCCGGTCTTGGACGCGTGTGTGCTTTTGGAACACCCGTCCCGACAAGCTCACGCATTCCAGCGCATTTGACGGCACCCAGACAAGAGGGCCAGGACAACAGCGTGCGCGAGCTGGGGCAATTGGAGCATTCGCCTTCGCTGGAACCCTGCCTTCCGGCCGGTTCACGATTCCGTGCAGATCAACTCAGGCCCCGAGATGCGCCCTTCGCCGGAGCGCCGGGCTATCGTGATGCGACTTGAGAGTTGCCCGCCCGCGAGCACAGTGCGCCTGCCGAGAATGTCATCCATACAGCTCAGGGGCTTGTTCGGCGCTGCGGCAGGATGAGCACTCGTTGCTTCGTCTCGCCGCTCGCCTACCTGACCGTCACCAGCGCGTTCGCCGCGCTGCGGCTGCTACCGACGAGCGACCGCGTCAAGGACGCGGAGATTCTCGCCATGCGCCACCAGATCATGGCCCTTGAGCGGCAGCTCGATACGGACCGGGCGAAGTCCGCCTCGGAAGGCCGGGCCTTCCTCGCCGCTCCGCTGGTGCCGCTGCCGGGCCAGGTTCTGCGCCGGCTCCGGTTCCTGGTCCAACCCGACACCGTGCTGCGATGGCACCGCGACCTGATCAAGCAGCGCCACGCCCGCACCTGCCGACCGAAGGGGCCAGGCCGCCCGTCCGCCGTTCGCTCGATCCGCATCCTGATCCCGCACCTGGTCCGGGAGAACCCATCGTGGGGCTACCGCAGGGTGCACGGGAGCGCTAGGTCCAGACCTGCCGCCACGAACTCCTGGACCGCACCCTCATCTGGAACGAGCGCCACCTGCGCCACGCCCTCCGCCAGTTCGAGCTGCACCACAACGCCCACCGGCCCCAGGTGGTGAACTCCTCACCGCCATAGGCGTTGTCCGCCCCGGACCAGCGCGATTTCGGGGTGTTCGGTATGGAGCCGGGTCAGCAGAATGCGGGCCTGAGGGCGCTCTCCAATACCTGCTTCAGTGCCAACTGCCTTGAGTACCGTTGATCTCGCCGGTCCCTAGAAGATTATTCAGGAACCGGCCCGGTGCTCCGAGGAACTCGCGTGTCAGGCGCACTGGGAGGGCCTGGTCGAAGTCGACCTGCTCCAGCGTGCCTTCGTCGGAGATCTCCATGATCGTCGCGCCGGGGAGAGCGAGGAGAATCGGCGAGTGCGTGGCGACGAGAAACTGGCTGCCTTGTTCGACCAGTTCGTGCATGCGGGAGAGCAGGGCGAGGCAACTTTGGACTGACAGGGCGGCCTCCGGCTCGTCCAGCAGGTACAGTCCCTCGGGTCCGAAGCGGTGGGTGGCCAGATCGAGAAACGACTGCCCGTGGGAGCGCTCGTGCGGGGACACGCCACCGTAGGCCCGTAGCAGTGGCGGGCCTCCGGCTCGATGGAGTCGTTCGATCTCACTGGCCACGTTGTAGTAGGACTCCGCGCGCAGGAAGAAGTCGGTACGAGGTTTGCGGATCCCCCGGGTCAGGATCAGGTGGTCACCCAGCACGGACTCGGTGGCTCGGGTGGCGAACCGGAAGTTCCGGCTACCACCCTCGGGATTGAACCCTGCGGCCACCGCGATCGCCTCGATCAGCGTCGATTTGCCTGCGCCGTTCTCACCCACGAGGAACGTGACCCCCGGCGCCAGGGCGAGTGCGCCTGAACAGGCAAGTTGCCTCACAGCGGGAAGGCTGAACGGGTACCGGCTGTGGTCGACACCGGAGGCCAGCCGGATCTGCTGGATGAACCTGCCGTAAGTGCCGTAAGCGGGGGTCATGAGGCACACCCCACGCTTGCATGCAGGACCGTGGCCTGGTGCCTGCTTGGTGGCGAAAGTTCGTCGTCTTTGGCCACGTGGGGCTCCCGAACGTCCTGGCCGTGAGGCGAAAAGGCGGCATCTGCGGTCACGCTACAGGTCCTCGCCGACAGGTTGGGTGGAGAGTGGTCCCGGGCCGGACTGCGCCGACTGAGTTCTGCGGCTTCGGGAAGGGTCGCGTTGAACCCGCCGCTCACGCGGCGAGCAGGCCGCTGGAACGCTGGTGCGGACAAGGCGTCGGAGCATGAAGGTGACGACGCTCCAGGCGAGGTGGGTTCGGCGTAGGCGGGGGTGCGTTCATGGTCGCGTGCGCCTGGGTCTCCGGCCACTACGGAGATCACCCATGTCGAAGAACCACCGCTTGATCGTGAGGCCAAGCGGCGCCGGGCGGTCATACGCCATGTCGCACAAGGCTGCGCGTGCTGCCCGCATCTACCCGACGCTGAACCAGGCCACCGCTATCCAGTTCCTCGACTACGTCGTCCAACGCCTGCCGTTCCAGGTGGAAGTCATCAGACCGACAAGGTTCAGGGGCGGTGGCGGAGCTCAGGGGCGGTGGCGGAGCCCGTGGGTGATCTTTCCGTGGTGGCGGTCCCGGTGGACGGTCGGCGTGCGGTGGAGCGCGATGAGTGCGGCGTCGTCGCCGAGGCGTCCTCCGACGTGAGAGAGGAGATCGCGGCGGAGGTGGTGGAGAAGTGCCTCGGGGCTGTGGTCGGTCCACTGTGCGGCCCGCTCCGTGAACGGGTAGAAGCCGCCGTCGGCGTCGCGGGCTTCGACGACACCGTCGGTGTAGAGCAGGAGGGTGTCTCCGGGCTCGAAGGAGACCACATCGAGACCGTAGTCCTCCGGGCCTGTGCCGCCGATGCCGAGCGGGGGTGCGGGGTGCACGGCGTTGCCGGGGCTGAGCAGCAGGGGCGGGGGGTGGCCGCAGCTGGTCATCGATGTGATGTGGCCGTCGTCGGGGATTTCCAGCAGCAAAGTGGTGGCGAAGCGTTCCCCTGCCTCGTCGGCCGGCTCGAAGTCGGCCAGGTAGCGGGTAACGCTTTGTTCCAGGGCGGCGGCCAGTGCGGGCAGGGTCGTGTGCTGGTGGGCGGCCTCGCGGAAGGATCCGAGCAGGAGGGCGGCCTCTCCGATGGCGGACAGGCCCTTGCCCCCGCACGTCGCCGATCATCACGCGGACGCCGGTCTCGGTGCGGCTGGCGGCGTACAGGTCGCCACCGATCTGGGCCTCGTCCTCGGCGGCCAGGTACAGGCAGGCGATCCGCAGCGGACCAATCTTCTCCGGGAGCGGCCACAACAGGACGTGCTGCGCGGCCTCGGCCACCGACCGGACCTGAGCCAGCTCCCGTCCGCGCCGCTCGCGCACCGCACAGAAGGACACGATCAAGACCGAGAGGACGGCGAGGGTGGCGATCTGCACCATGTGGTTGGTGGTGATCACGCCGCCATGGAACACGGCAATGAGCACCTGGGCCGCCAGGGCCAGGATTCCGATGAAACCCGTCAGACGGGGGCCGGCGAAGGAAGCAGTGATCGCGGGCGCGATGACCAGCGCCGGCCCCAGATGGACGCCTGCGGGAGAATGGACGTCCACCACGGTGATGAGCACGATGAGCATGAGGGGCAGCGCCATCAGCGCACGGCTTCCCTGCCATGGCTGCCGCGGACCGGCAACGCGTTGCCAGGCCACCACGTCTCCACCCTGCACCGTCCCAGCGCCGCCGACCAGCCAGGACGCCGCCCCACCGCGCCTCCTCCCTCCCCACGCAGCCCGTCCGCGACACGCCGCGGTTGGTGGGCGGCCCAGGCGTGGACTTCCGGACTGCGGGGGCCGTGGGGAAACCGGCGGATGCGACCAGACTGCACTTCGGCTCGCGTGTCAGCCAGGTAGTGAAGCGCGGCGCACGAGGTGAACCAGTGGGGCCCATGCCATCGCTCGCGACTGATCAGCAATGCTGGTGCCCGCTGCTGCCGGTTCCCGGCCCGTCGCGTCCGCTGCGCGTGCGAAAGCCCCCGCCGGTAAGCGGCTCCGTCCATGCGCTCGGTGGATGGCAGGGGACATGTGATGTGCGTGCACCACATCACGGCCAGCGAGGCGGCAAAAAGCTGGACCAGATCGGTGGCCATCGCGTTCCGGATCGTAGGTGAGAAGGTGACCGACCTGCACGGGTGTTGAGGACCTGGATGCGGTGAACGAGTTCTGGTCGTAGATGACGGGGATGACGCCTTCGATCGCGTTCGCAGAGCGTTCGATCGCCCGTTGTGATCGCAGGATGCAGGGAAAAGGGGCCGACGGGCAGACCGCCGACCCCTTTTGCAGTCCCTTTTAACTTGTACGTGAAGGATCATGGCGAGGGATCGTCAAGGGTGCTTCAGTCGCACCAGTCGCCCCATCCGTATCCCCAGTCGTCGCCCCAGTCGCCACCGTCGCCACCGTCCCAGTGACGCCCGAAGTGGCGGCCGTAATGGCGGCCGAAGGCTCCGAATATAGCCATGTCCGACCCTCCTTCCTGCTGATCGCGGCCGGGGTGCCAGGGGGAACCGGCACCCGGTTGGGGCCTCAAACTTTGCCCCAACGATCTCTATCTACAAGGCTCGCACTACGGACGCAATAACCCAAGTCGGGAAGTGATAGTGGCTGCTCGGATCGTCAAGAAGTGGCGAAGTCTGGTGAATCGCAATGAGTTACCCAAAGGGCACGCATTGCCATAACCACAGCTGTCGGCCGGGAACCCCTCGTCCCGCGGCACGTACGGATGCGGCCGGCCGGTGCAGACCAGGTGCAATCGCAGGCCCCAGAAGTAGCGCCTGTGGCTGGCGCAGTAGCCGTACTCGGCCCAGCCGGCCAGGTAGGAGCGTTTGGTGGTCTCCTTCGAGCAGGGCCCGCGCAGCGCGCCGGGAGTACGGTGGAGCTGTCCAGGACACCCCGCGTACCGGGGCCCGCCCGGCAGCCGTCCGTGGGCGTATCCGGAGCCGGCCACAGACCGAGCGCCGGGCGGGCGAGTTCCGTTCGCGCAGGCTGGGGGCCCGTCGGAGCAGAGGGCGGGATGATAAATGTATGGAGCCACTGGACAAGGCAGACCAAAGTCCGATCGGAGCCATCGGGCGGGTGACCGTTTCGATCCCGCCGGACGGGCCTGGCGAAGTTCTGGTCGCGGTGCGCGGCGGGACCGAGGCGTTCGCGGCCTGGTCCGAGAAGCCGATCGGCAAACACGCCCTCGTGATCGTCGTGGACTGTACCTCGGCTCGCTCTGTCATTGTCGCGCCCTTCCCATAGCCGCAATCGACTCGCCGTAATCGATCCGACAGGAGGCCTCTATGTTGTTCTGGCACGTTCCCGCGCCCAACGAGGCCATGCTCATCTCCGGCTCCAAGCGTCCGGCGCACGACACGCAGTTCCGCATCGTTACCGGACACGGCAGCTTCGTGCTCCCCATCAAACAGAAGGCTCGCATGCTGTCTCTCGCGCTACGGGAGGCGGAGATCGTCGAGGACTGCGTCACGCAACAAGGCATCCGGCTCAACGTCCGCGCCGTCGCAGCGTTCAAGGTGGGCGACGACTCAGTGTCCATCGCCAACGCAGCCCGGCGCTTCCTGACCGAACAGGAACGCATGGAAGAACTCTCCGGCCGTATCTTCGCCGGGCATCTGCGCTCCATCGTCGGCGGTCTGACGGTCGAGCAGATCATCCGGGAACGCGACAGGGTCGCGCAGGAGGTCAAGGAGGCCAGCCACACCGAGATGGAAAAGCTGGGCATCGTCGTCGACGCCCTGCAGATCCAAGAGATCTCAGACGCAACCGGTTACATCAACAACCTGGCGGCCCCGCATGCCGCGGCCGTCGCCAGCCAGGCCCGGATCGCGCAGGCCAAGGCCGACCAAGAAGCGGCCGAGCGTGAACAGCAGGCCGCTGCTCTGAAGGCCGAGTACGAACGCGACACGGCGATCAAGCGGGCAGGATTCCTGGCCGAGACCGAGCAGTCCAACGCCCGTGCCGCCCAAGCGGGCCCGCTGGCCGAAGCCAGGGCGTCCCAGGAAGTCATCGAGGAACAAACTGCCTTGGCACAGCGTCAGGCAGCTCTCGCGGCACAGCGGCTGGAAGCCGAAGTACGCCGCCCCGCAGACGCGGAAGCCTACCGGCAGCGTACCCTGGCCGAGGCCCAACGCGACCGGACGAAGTTCGAGGCGGACGGGCGGGCCTACACCGAGCGGGCCATCGCGCAGGCGCAAGCCGACGCCAACACCGCCCGGGCGGCGTCACTAAGAGACGGCAACCAGGAGCTCATCGCAGCGAATCGCGTCGTGGAAAACCTGCCGGTGCTCACCGAGGCGGCAGCCCGAGGTATCGCCGGGTCCCGCCTGACCATCCTCAACGGCACCGAGGGTGTCAACGAGGTCGCATCAGGGGTTGTCGCGCAGGGGTTGGCAGTCCTGGAGACGCTGCGGAACTCCACCCTCGCACCAAGCATGGACGGAGCGGTCTCCGCACCGGCCCCCGCCGCCTCGGCTCCCCGAGAAGCATGAACAACTCCAGTGAGTCGGCTGGCCATCACTCAAGGCGACGTGGACAGTCAATCCGCCTGACGTCACTGGATAGGTTTTTCGGCAGGCGAAACGTCGGCATATCCGGTTGCTCCGGCATGAAGTCGAAAATCAGCGTTACGCCCCCCTTGCCTGAAGCGCGTCAGGCAACGGGCGTTGTCCGCAGTCGGAACCGATGAGGCGAGCGCGGCGGTTGGCGTGCTCGATGACGGCGAAGACATAGAGTCTCGCCCCGCTGAGCGTGGTGGCGGTGAAAAAGTCGCAGGCCAGGATCGTGTGGGCGGGCTTCGCAGGAAGGCGGCCCAGGTCTGGTGATCGCGTTCGGGCGCCGGCTCGATCCCCTGCGCCCGGAGGATCTCCCACACGGTGGAGGGTGCGACCTTGATGCCGAGGCCGGCGAGTTCGCCGTGGATGCGCCGGTAGCCCCAGCCTGCGTTCTCGCGGGCCAGGCGCAGGACGAGGGCTTGGGTGGCGCGGCGGGTCGGCGGCCTGCCGGCCCGCTTGCGGCGGAAGGTATCGGCGTGGCGGCGGCGCATGAGGTCGCGGCGCCACCGCAGGATCGTGTCCGGGGAGAATGCGGGGCAGCCGGTGAAGGAACGCGGCGAGGAAGGCGCGGTCCGCCGGGACGACCTGTGCCTGTCGATTTGCCGGTGCAGGACGGCCAGCTGGTGGCGCAGCGTCAATATCTGGATGTCCTTGTCTACATCGCTCATCGGAAGCAGCCGTATGACGGCGAACACGATCGACATGGCGAGGTAGGGCAGTCGCAGCAGCACGATCGATCAGCCTGACACGCCCATCCGGCGAACGTCGGCCACTCATGAGAACACGTGGGTCACGGGATGCGGAGGGGGTCTTCGGCACCCGCAACCTCACCGCCACGTCTGTGCGGCTACAAGCGGCTCTGCCGCACCCGCGGCATTTCCCCCGCATGCGCCACCTCGCGCAGCCGGACGCGGGACATGCCGAAGGCACGCAGGTGGCCCCGGAGCCGGTGTTCGCGGCCGGAGGCCCCTCACCGAACCACCGGCGGGCTGAGTCGCCCCCGACGACAACCCCGAATTTCTTCAGTCGCTCGAGGAACAGCTGCGCCGCGGCCAGAACGGCATGACCGGGCCGGACGACACATCCGCCGCACAGTCCGGCCGACCCACCCCGTCAACTCAATACTAATTCCCTTTCAGTTGATGCGTTGTTCACGCAATCCATCCTCCCTCTGACTCGAACCCGCCAGCAGAGTCGACTGCGGCCCGTCCCCGGGGCCTGGATCTCAGCGATTCAAGGGAGAGACATCCATGCCGGACATGACCCGACGCAGACTTCTCGGCGCGGCGGCGGGCGCGGTCGGCGGGGCCGCCGCGCTGACGCTGCTCCCGCCGAGCATCCAGCAGGCGGTCGCGGCGGGACCCGCGACGCACGGCTCGCTCGCGGACGTCGAGCACGTCGTCCTGCTTATGCAGGAGAACCGTTCCTTCGACCACTACTTCGGCACGCTGCGCGGCGTACGCGGCTTCGGCGACCCCGACGCCCTGCGCCTCAGCACAGGCCGCTCGGTCTTCTACCAGCCCGACTCCGTCAACCCCGACGGCTACCTGCTGCCGTTCCACCTGGATACGCACACCACGAGCGCCCAGTCGATCCCGTCCACCAGCCACGCCTGGGCCGTACAGCACCAGGCGTGGAACGGCGGCAAGATGGACCAGTGGCTGCCCGCGCACCGGGCTGCCGACGGTGCCAACGGCCCGTACGTCATGGGCTACTACACCCGCGACGACATACCGTTCCAGTTCGCGCTCGCGGAGAACTTCACCATCTGCGACAACTACTTCTGCTCGATCATGGGCCCGACCTGGCCCAACCGCCTGTACTGGATGACCGGCACGATTGACCCCTCCGGCACCAGGGGCGGGCCCGTACTCTCCAACGTCGCGCCCGAGCCCTACCGCTGGACGACGTACGCGGAGCGGCTGCAGGCGGCCGGGATCAGCTGGAAGGTCTACCAGCAGACCGACAACTACGGCACCAACATGCTGTCGGAGTTCCAGCAGTTCCAGGACGCCAAGCCCGGCGACCCGCTGTACGACAACGGCATGACCTTCCAGCCGGAGGGCACCTTCGAGGACGACGCGCGCAATGACCGCCTCCCCGCGGTCTCGTGGATCCTCCCCACCAGCACCCAGTCCGAACACCCGGACTATCTGCCGGCCGCCGGTGCCGACTTCGTCGCCTCCAAGATCGAGGCGATTGCCAGTAACCCGAAGGTGTGGGCGAAGACGGCGTTCATCCTCAACTACGACGAGAACGACGGCCTTTTCGATCACGTACCGCCGCCCACCCCCAACCCCGGTACGGCCGACGAGTTCGTCGACGGCCTGCCGATCGGCGGCGGCTTCCGGGTGCCGTGCATCATCATCTCGCCGTGGACGGTGGGCGGTTGGGCGGCCGGTGAATCCTTCGACCACACCTCGGTGCTGCAGTTCCTCGAGCGCTTCACCGGTGTCGAGGAGCCCAACATCAGCCAGTGGCGGCGCCGCACCTTCGGCGACCTGACCTCCGCCTTCGGCTTCTCGCATGCGGCGCCGCGCCCGCCACAGCTGCCTGACGACACCGCGCAGCAGTTGGCGCAGGCCAAGCAGGAAGTCGCGACCCTACCGAAGCCAACGCTCCCGGGCACGCAGCAGACCCCGCCCCACCAGGAGGGCGGCGCCCGCAAGCGGCGTTGATCCACCGGCACGCGTACGAGGGCGCCCCCTTCCGCCGCGGCGGCAGGGGGCGCCCTTGATTCGTGGGCGTAGTCGGCCCGGAAGACCTCGCGCAGCCGCTCGGCTTCGGCCTCGATACCGCGGCTGGGGCCCGCTCGCTCGAGACCCGACCGGAGCTGTGCCATGGACAGGCGGGCCGCCCGCGCCGGGGTCGGGGCCAGGGCGAGCAGCACGCGGGCCTCGGGACGGCTCGCCGCTGTCTCCAACAGGCGTGGCGGCCGGCTCGCCTGCCACCTTCAAGGTTGAGCCGTTGTCCTCGCCCGTGCCCGACCGCCGCACCCCGGCGGGCAGCGGACGTCACACGGACGGCTTTCTGCGCAACTTCTCGCGCAGGCTCAGTAGTTGCAACGCCAGCACCTTCACCTCCGGTGCTCTGTGGCACTCCGGTACGTCCGCCAGATGTTCGGACAGGGCCTCTTGGGCCCGTTGGCCGAAGCGCGCATCGCCGGAAGGCGTGACCACGACGCCGTCGTGCTCGGCCATGCGCAGCTGCCACGCGACGGCCTCTTCCGGAGTGAGGCCGTTCGGCAGGTCAAGCGTGACCCGGGCATCCTGGATGCGGACGGGGTAGCCGCCCGGCAGTCCCAGCGGCCCGGGAAGGTTGGCGCGTACCTCGGTACCGGCAGCCAGGCGGGAAGCGAGCACGGCAGCCGTGTGTCCCGTCACCGCATTCAACTCCTCGCGGGAGCAGGCACGGTGGCTTGCGAGCAGTTCACCCACCCGCTCCACCGACCTGTCACCGAGCCACACCCGGACCTCGTCCGAGGGATCTACGGGAGCGTGCAGATGGGCGTGGTGGGCGAGGATACGCAGCCGCTCGTCCGCCTGCGGTTGCAGTACGGCGTGGAGCGAGGCCGCCAGCGTTGCGGAGTTCCCCACACCGCAGAACGCGGGCAGTTCCTCGGCGTGCAGAAGAGGGTTGACTGCGTCCGGATAACAGGCGTTGACGAACATCGCGGGGACACCGCTGAGTTGGACTGCTCGGGCGATGTCCCGGGCGAGTACCGCGTGCAGCGGTAGAGCGATGCCGAACCCGCCGGCTGCTAGGAGCTTGGTCCAGGCGGATGGAGCGCGTGTGCTCTCCCAAGGTGACTGCAGTGACGCGCAGTGGAGTACGACGCGCGGTCGGATGCGTTGCAGCAAGCGGGCAGCCGTCCCGTGGTCCGAGGCGTCCAGGACCTCGGCTGTGAACCGAGTGGGGGACGCGGAGGTCGCGGCTCGCGTGTTGGCGATGCACGCGATCTCCCTCGCCGCCCGTGCGGAACGGGCGAGAACGGTCACGGTGCCGGGCGGCGGATCGACTGCGAGTGCCAGCGAGTAACAGATGCTGCGGGCCAGCGATCCGCCGCCCACCACGGCGACGCCCGCCGGTGCTGCAGCGGTCATGCCGTGATCCGGTGGGCGATCTGGATACGGCGCAGGTGGCGCCCGGTGTCGGTGAACGCGTTGCGGGCGTGCAGCATGCGCCAGTTGTCGAAGACGAGCATGTCTCGCCGCTCGTACTGGATCGCCACGTGCTCGCGTTCGAAGTACTCCTTCGCGCTGTCGAGCAGCGGCCCGATCCGATCATCCCCGCCGCGCACCAGGTTGTTGAAGGAGTAGCGGACGATGGTGCCGTCCGGGTGGTCCTCGATGACCGGGTGCTCGGGGTGCAGGTCGAGGCCGAGATGACGCATCGCGTCCGTGGTCTCCCACGCCCAGATGCGCTCGCGCAGATACGCGCGGTCGGCCTCGGCCAGCGACTCAGTCCAGGCGCGGGCGTCGGCGATCGTCGTCTCGCCGCCTGCGCCGGTGTTGGGGGTCTCGCACCACAGGGCGAGGTAGCGGGGAGGCAGACCTTCGAAGTCGTAGCCTTCTGAATGCGGATACAGGGGCTTGGTGTTTCCCGCGTGATAGAATTCCTCCATTCCCGGCTCCGGGGTGACGTCGCCGACCAGCACACCGGTGTACTGAGGGACGAAGTCGCCGAGCCTCTTGCAGAAGGCCACCGGATCGAACGCGTCGGGCACGTTACTCATGAAGACATAGCCATGGCGCTCCATCAGGCCGTGGAACGTCTTCCACACCATCTCTTCCGCCAATGGCGTGCCGTTGAAGTCGGTGAGGGACAGCAGACTGTCCGGTTGCCTGGGCATGACTGCTCCTGTTCGTATGGTTACCGGCGGACGCGGCGGGTTCAGCGGGAGGTTGCGGCGCGGACTGCGTCCTCGACGTGGCCTGCAAGAGCCGTCATGTCCGCCGCCGTGAAACGGTGATGGGCAGGCACTGGATGGTAATCCCGGTCGCTGTAGCTGCCGGAGCCGTGGATCAGCACGTCGCCACTGTCCGGCAGCAGCCCGCGGTCGGCGGCGTTCAGGGTTCCGGTGACCGCCATCACGAGCGACCACTCGCGCAGCCGTCGGGGGTCGACGGGCAACGTGACATCGGCATCGGCCAGCAGGGCGCGCACTTCGGCGTACCGGCTCAGGCACTCGTGCAGCGAGACGACAACGCCGCCTCCGCCCTGCGCGGCGATGATGCTATCCATCTGCGCAGAGGTGACCGGACGGCGGGTGTAGAAAGTGGGATCGAGCTGTTCCTCGGGATCAAACGTCGTCGCAGGGAAGTGCGGGTCCTCGTCCTGTCGGTACAGGCCCTCGGCCTGGTCCAGGCGGTACACGGGCAGGTTTCCGCGGTCGTGTGTGCCATGGCGGAGACTGAGCACCATGTCCGGAGTGCCGAGGTGCTGGACGAGGAAATAGCGGGCCTGCGGCAGCGTTCGGCAGCCGTTTTCCGTGACCTTGCGGTGCCCCAGGTCATGACCGAGCAGGCCGAAGGCGCTGGAGACGGAGTGGACATGGGTACGGGTTGGAGTGCCGCTGTCCGCTCCGGGCAGCAGGTCCCGCTCGGCGAACGCGCGGATCATGTCCGCGGCCCGGTAGTTGTCGAGCCCGAGCGTGTACCAGATACGGACGCCGTACCGTCTTTGGAGACGTTCGGCGTTTTCGGCCGCGAACGCGGACGCCAGTTCCTTGACCGAGGCCGGCTCTTCCGATTCGTGCACCACCAGCGGATTGCGACGTCGTAGCTCAGCGTGCTCGCTCAACGGTGACGACCAGAGCTTGGCGGTGGACACCGCGGGCACCACACTGGTGATCTGCAGCTGATTCTCCGTCACCAGTCCAGCGCTAATGGCTCGATGAACCGCGTCACGCAGGGCTGTGGCCTTGTTCGCGGACGACGGGGTGACGATCATGATGCGTTCACCGGTCTCGGTGATGTGCCGCACGGCCCGGGCGATGATGGTGAGCGAGGCGAGCGTCTTGGTGGTATGCGTTCCCGGGTTCCGCATCAAGTCGAGAAGGCGGAGGGCGTGACCATGATAGGCGGGCAGTTCGGTGACGCCGATGTCGGACACCGAGAAGAACCGCTCGAGGGCGGCACTGGGGTCGGGCAGGCGGAAGGCGGGCGAGAAGGCTTCGTCGCCTTCGACGCGGTCGCCTTCCAAGGCCGCCATAGCGTCCTGCAGTTCTGCGTGGTAGTGCGTGAGAGCGTTCTTCAGCACCGTGGATGCGCAAAGCGTGGAGGTCAATTTATTCCCGTTCGGGGTCGAGATGTCGCCGAGGAGGCGGGGGAGGCTGCCTGAGGAGCAGGGTGATACGGACGGGCCCGGCGCGCCCCGGGGCCCATCCGCTCAGACACCGGCTATCTGGTCGCCACGCACGAGGCCACTCCCGGGCGGCACTTCGGCTGCGTCCCCGCCGAAGCCAGTGATCTTGTTCTTGCTGTCGACGAAGACGACCCTCGGCTCGAACCCATCGGCCTCCTCCGGCGTGACCGAGGCGTACGACACGATCAGGACGAGGTCGCCGACCTGGGCTTGCCGGGCGGATGGGCCGTTGACCCCGATGACGCCAGATCCCCTGGGTCCTTCGATGACGTAGGTCGACAGACGGGCGCCGTTGGTGACGTTGACCAGGTCGACCTTCTCGTGGCGACGGATGCCTGCCGCTTCCATCAGATCGAGGTCGATCGTGATGGAGCCGACGTAGTTGAGGTGCGACTGGGTGACGGTGGCACGGTGGATCTTGGCTTTGAGCGTCTCGAAATACACGGTGGCCCTTCGCGGTTGCGTTTGGTCAGGCGGTGATCTCGGTGTCGCGACGCAGTGGAGCGTGCCATGGCTAAAACGTCGCCACAACCCCCTGGCGTCAACGGAATCCGAAGGTCTAAGGGCCCCTTTGCCTTGTAAAGCGTAGGCAGGGGCCATTCCTGCGGACACCTCAGCGATGAGGTTTCCGTGGCGCCCGGCGAGGCCGGGCATCACACCTTTGCTGGTTCTTTGCAGGGCTTGTCGGGGCCCTCGAAGCTGGATCCCGTAACGACCGTGCGCATCCGTCGTCATGCGACCCTGTGAGACGGCACGTAGCCGTGCTCACCGACCGCGCCGGGGCCATGCACTGTTGGAGCCATGGGCCGCTGGCAGCGCTGCTGCGGGGACCTGCCTGGTCAGCTGACCGCGCCGAGCACGGCGCTGACGTTCGTGATGACCGACCCACCGATCGCGATGACGGCGAAGGAGCGGAGGAAGCCGGTACCGAAGCCATCGGATCCAGGCCAGGGCCACCAGTTCGAAGGCGATCGTGGCGAGCGCCACGGCCGGCGCGTCCGCGGTACTGGGGATCAGGAACGGCAGGGTGTGCAGCATGCCGCCCGATCGATGAGCCTGACACGCCTGTCCGGCGGCAAGGGCAACGCCCAGCAGCGCAGGCCGAAGCGACCAGGACACTCGCGGACCATCCGGTCCATCCAGGCCCTGGTGCTGCGGCTCGCCCATACCGCCCCGCCCGATTTGCTCGATCACCCGGTAACGACCAACCAGCCAATCTGCCGCTGTCTTGCTCACCCCGGGCCCTGGCACGGACACCGTCTCGCCCCCCTGTCCACTTATTGAGTCCCGACAGCAGAAAACCCGTGTCGTCGGGGCTGATGTGCTGCCCCCGTGCCCGCACCCCGCCGGCGGGCCTGGTCAGGCCTCCGCGTCGGCGGATCCGGCCACCCTGGCGACGGTGCGTAGAAGGGCGGTACCGGTGAGCACCAGCGCGGAGACCGGCGTGCCCGCCCATCGCGTCAGGTCGCGCCGTAGGTCCGGGTCCACCTCGATGGTCACCCGGACGTATCTGCTGTCCAGTGTGGTGACCTTGGCGGGCCTGGGTGCGGCGATGTCCTGTCCGCGCCGCAGTGCCGCACGGTAGCTGTCCTTGCGCTGGTTCATGCCTCTTCCTGACGCTTGATGAGTTCATCCGCGAGGTCCATGTACGCCGAGCCTGTGACTTCGACCGCGCTCCCGAACGACTGGGCATACAAGTCGAGCCGCGCGATCTGGGTGTCCAGCACGTCGAAGCCCCACTCGGTGAGCGCCTCACGAGCGTCGGCATCGGGGCCGGTGCGCGTGGCATCGGGGCGATTGGTGCGATTCAGCAGGACCGCAGTGCGGGCCGGCTCGGCGCGCAAGGACTGCACGTCTTCCATCTCTCCGCGGATGGGGGCCATCCGGTCCAGTTCGATGGGCGCGGGGGTCACCGGCACGATCCACTCGCTCGCGTACCTCATGATGCTGCGGGTGATGCGGGCGTGGTCCTCCAGCTGCGGCGCGTCGAGCACGACGGCCTGCCGTTCGCCGAGGAAGTCGTTCACGCGCCGGTGGACGTCCCCCACCGGAAGGGCGATCACGGGAAACGGAAAGCCTTCGGCCAGTTCGCTCCAGCGCAGCGCGGAGGCCGCGGGGTCGCCGTCGACCAGCAGCGGCGAAAGTCCCGACTCGTGCAGCGCATGGGCCAGCCAGACAGCACTGGTCGTCTTTCCCACTCCGGGTTTGAGGTTCACAAACGCACAGCTCAACGGCACAAACACCAACCATAATGGGCCCGATCGACGAGTTGTCGTCGGCACGAGGGCGTAGTCTCATCGTTCACCCACAAGCAGTCACCGCCGTCGGCATCAGAGCCGGCTCGGCGCTGGACGGCCAACATTCATAAATAACGCACGGGTCGAGCGGTGGCCCACCGAAGTGCATCCTGGGTTACGGGCGGCCTCGGACCCGCCGACTGGACGGCTCCTGACGTCTGATCCGCTACCCGAGCGGCTGCTGTTCGCCGAGCGACTGCGTCGGCGGATGCGTGTGCTCTTCAACGGCGAGTGGATCGCCGACAGCGAGGACGTGATCCTGCTGCACGAGCCCGGCCGGTACCCGGTGGCGTACTTCCCGCGCGCCGCCGTAAATGCCTGCGCACTCACGGCGAGCGACCGGATCACCGGCACAAGGACCTCGGGGAGACGTCCTGGTTCGCCGTGCAGACCGGCGGCCGCACCACTGAGCGGGCGGCGTGGGAACTGGCCCGCCTTCCGGAGTACGCCAGCGAGCTGAGGGGACGGATTGCTTCACCGCGGTCTGGATACCGACGAAGTCAGCACCCGCTGGCCTTCATCCTTAGTGGGAGGTCACCACCGCCAACCCAAGGGAGTGAACGTCAACCGTTCACGGCCGGCCGGCCGAACGTGTAGGGGGCCAGGATGTCGGCAACCGTCCGGTTGCGGGGAGTGTCGACGCCCAGCTCCCGGCCGAGGTCGACGACACCGCCACTGAGCCACGGCAGTTCCAGCCGGTTGCCTTGGTCCAGGTCGTGGTGCATGGACGAGGTCATCGACTCCGGCAGGGTGTCGCAGAACGCCAGCCGGTCGTCGGCGAATCCGGAGTCGAGGTTCACCCCGGCCGTTCGGCCGACGGCGACTGCCTCAGCCATCACGTCGCGCAGCAACGCCCGTGTCCTGGTGTCACGCCGGATGACGCCAATCGGCTGCCGCACCACCGTAGTTGTCGCCGAAAGCCCCACCAGGAAAACGAACTTCTCCCAGATGGCCCGAGCGATGTCCGCGCTGATCTCCGCCTGGAGACCGGACTTCACGCACGCATCGAGGAAGTTCCGTGCCCCGGCGTCCTCCTGGTCGCCGTATGTGCCGAAGACCAGCTTTTGCATCTGCCCTCGATGGGAGACGACCCCGGGCTCCTCGATGACCGCGGAGATGTAGCAGACACCGCCCCACACCGCCTCCGGCGGCAGATAGCGGCGCAAGACGCTGTCCTTGTGAGCGCCGTTCTGCAACGAGATCACCCTGGCACCGGCGTCCACCAGCGGCCGCAACTGGGCGGCCACCTCCTCGGTGTCCCACAGCTTCACCGCCACCAGCACCACATCGACGGGATCCACGTCCCCGATGCGCGGGACGAACGACGCGGCCGGTGCCCGGAACTCTCCCAGCGGGCTGCGCACCAGCAGGCCGTGCTCGCGAACGGCCCGAAGATGCCGGCCACGGGCGACGAACGTCACCTCGTTGCCTGCCTCGGCGAGACGGGTCCCGAAATACCCTCCGACACCGCCGGCTCCCACGACAGCGATACGCATGACACGTCCTTCCGGTTGAACGAGGCGGATGAGGAGGCTCACGCGAGGTGGTCGGGGCAATGGGATGTCCCGCTGACCGCGATCGTCCCCGACGTCGGCCAGGGTGAGGGTTTCGCACACTTTCCTTAGTAACCGTTCTTCAGGTTACTATCATGCCATGAGCGCCGGCGTATCAACCCCCCGCACCCGGAACACGGCCCGCCTTCGCGAGCTGCGCTTCGACGGCGGCACGCTGTCGCTCAACCTCATCGCCACGGTCGGCCGCCGGCCCAGCTCCCCGATCGAACGACTCGACGGCCTCGACCGCCTGGGAGCCTGGTGCGAAGGGGTCAACCTCGCCCTCGACCCCGACGACGCCACGCCGGCGCTCGTCACCGCACTCCACGACCTCCGCTCCGCCGCGTACGACGTCGTCGTCGCCTACCTCCACAGCCGCACGCCGCAGCCGGAATCGGTGGACCTGGTCAACCGCCTGGCCCAGGTCGAGCCGCCGGCACCCAGGCTGCGCATCGGCAGGGACGGACTCCCCGAATCGGGTGGCAGCCCCCGCCTCGCGGCTCCCGCGCTGCTCTCCGTGATCGCGCGCGACGCGATCACCCTGATCACCGCCCCGGACCTGCGAGGGCGGCTCCGAGAGTGCGACTCCGAGATCTGCCGCATGATCTATCTGGACACCGCTCAGGGAAAGCCCCGCAAGTGGTGCTCCATGCAACGCTGCGGCAACAGCGCCAAGGCCGCCCGGCATCGCGGCCGCTTTCAGTAGTCACGATTCCGGTGGCGAGCCGAGACGCAGTAGGTACGTGCGGCCCGGCGTGCACAACGTACGCTTCGATCGTCGACTGCCGTTCTGCGTTCCCTGCATCTCTGGATGAAACGCCCCCCTGCTGCGCGCGTAGCAGCGTCCGGTGACTGAGGCGTGACCGTGGTAGTCAGAAGTGAACGCCGATGGCCTCCCCACTTGTCGTTCGCTGTCCGCTACCCGGACATGAGCCTCGACGCCCGGGGCGGCGGCCCGGTAGATCGCGCTCCGGCCGCGCCACCGCCTGGCACTCCGATCGATGCCGCAGGTTGACGAAGATCGTCGCGCGCTCGCCACGCCCCATTACGGGTGGTACGAAGCTATTCAGCTCGTACGCCCGTAGCCTTGCAGTATCAACACCGGGCTACCGCTCGGTGGACCGGCATCACATAGCGGGCGCCGAAAACTGGAGGCAATACCTCATGCTGATCGCTCAGCGTCCGTCTCTCACCGAAGAGGTCGTGGACGCATACCGCTCCCGGTTCGTCATCGAGCCGCTGGAGCCGGGCTTCGGCTACACCCTCGGTAACTCCCTGCGTCGCACTCTCCTCTCCTCCATCCCCGGCGCTGCCGTCACCAGCATCCGGATCGACGGCGTGCTGCACGAGTTCACCACCGTGCCGGGCGTCAAGGAGGACGTGACCGACCTCATCCTCAACATCAAGAGCCTGGTCGTCTCCTCCGAGCACGACGAGCCGGTCGTGATGTACCTGCGCAAGCAGGGGCCCGGTCTGGTCACCGCCGCCGACATCGCCCCGCCGGCCGGTGTCGAGGTGCACAACCCGGACCTGGTCCTCGCCACCCTCAACGGCAAGGGAAAGCTGGAGATGGAGCTGACCGTCGAGCGCGGTCGCGGCTACGTCTCCGCGGTCCAGAACAAGCAGCAGGGCCAGGAGATCGGCCGGATCCCGGTCGACTCCATCTACAGCCCGGCGCTCAAGGTCACCTACAAGGTCGAGGCGACCCGTGTCGAGCAGCGCACCGACTTCGACAAGCTGATCCTCGACATCGAGACCAAGCAGGCCATGCGCCCGCGTGACGCGATGGCCTCGGCCGGTAAGACGCTGGTCGAGCTCTTCGGGCTCGCCCGCGAGCTCAACATCGACGCCGAGGGCATCGACATGGGCCCGTCCCCGACGGACGCCGCCCTAGCCTCTGACCTCGCACTGCCGATCGAGGAGCTCGAGCTGACCGTCCGTTCCTACAACTGCCTCAAGCGCGAGGGCATCCACTCCGTGGGCGAGCTCGTGGCGCGCAGCGAGGCCGACCTGCTCGACGTCCGCAACTTCGGTGCGAAGTCGATCGACGAGGTCAAGGCGAAGCTGGCCGGTATGGGCCTGGCCTTCAAGGACAGCCCGCCCGGATTCGACACCACCGCTGCCGCGGGCGCCTTCGGCGCCGACGACGACACGGGGTACATCGAAACCGAGCAGTACTGAGGCGCTCTCACGCAGGCCGCCTGACCTGCGGCCCCCGGAATCCCGGCGAGGCGCTCGCGTGAACGCGGCGTTCAGCCGCCTGCCGGCACTGCCCCGACCGGCCACTTGAGAGACGAGCCCGCCACCGACCACCCACGACCCGAGGATCCCCAGGAGCACCCGGCCATGGCGCCGGGCCCTCGACATGCCCGCCCTCCGACAGCAGCCTCGCGGCCACCAACACGGGGATCCCCCAGATCAGTCAGCCCGAACCGAAACACGAAGGTTCGTCCTGGTTGCCCAGTTCACGGAGCGCTGGGGCACCCGCTACGCCGAGACCGGCAAGGTCATCCGGACCGACCAACCGCTGGAGTAGCCGACCGGCGGCGTCGGCGAACGGCCGAAAGCTGTGCGTCTCCTTTGACGACACATTCTCGCGCGTGACGCGGGCATGCCATATTTGCGGGGCACCTGTCCCCCCACGGAAGGTCCCCCACCCATGCCACGCAAACGCCTGGCGGCGGGCATAGCCGCCGGAGCGGTTGTCGCGGTCGCCGCGGCCCTACTGCCCCAGGCCGCATCGGCCCACGTCACCACGTACGCCAACCCCGCGCGGGCGGCCGGCGACACAGCCCAGAACGCCACCCAGAACACCGTGTTCGTCTACCGGGTGCGGACGCACCACCTTGAGCAGGACGCCCAGACGCTGATGCGCGACGGGTACGACCTGATGGAACACCGGCAGGGCAACGACCTGTTCGTGATGGGCGATTCGACGGCCGCAAGCGGCTTGCGCACGCTCGGCTTCTCGCCGAAGGTCGTCAAGTCGATGCCCAAGCCGAAGCCCCTCAGGCTGGACAAGCCCCATGCCACCGGCGTGGACGACACATACGACGGCGGCTATCACACCGTGGACGCGCAGTACGCGCACATGGACCAGGTCGTCAGCCAGCACCCGGACCTCGCGACAGTCGTGACGTACGGGCAGTCGTGGCTGAAGAAGCAGGGGAAGGGCGGTGAGGATCTCAAGGCCATCTGCATCACGAAGATGCAGCAGGGGGACTGTCAGCTCAACCCCAACTCGGCCAAACCGCGGTTCTTCCTGATGAGCCAGATCCATGCGCGCGAGATCGCCACCGGGGAGATCTCGTGGCGCTGGATCGACGAGTTGACGGGTCAGTACGGCAAGGACTCGGACATCACCAAGCTCATGGACACCACCGAGATGTGGGTCGTTCCCGACGCCAATCCCGACGGCGTCGACATGGTCGCACAGGGGGGTGACAACCCCGTTCTGCAGCGCAAGAACGCCGACGACACCAATGGCTCGTCCTGCGGCGCGAGCGCGGAGAGCCAGATCGGCGTCGACCTCAACCGCAACGCGGGCACCCACTGGGACACCACCGGAATCTCGCACCAGCCGTGCGACCAGGAGTACGACGGCCCCGCCGCGGACTCCGAGACCGAGAACACCGCGCTGGAGGGGCTCTTCCGCGAGCTGTACCCCGCGGTGCGCACCGGCAGCGGCGTCACCGACCCGGCACCGGACACCGCCCGGGGCATGATGATCACCATGCACAGCGACGCCAGCATGGTGCTGTTCCCATGGGAGTACGACTCCACCGTGCACACCGGGAACGACAGCGCGCTGCGCGGCATCGCCGCCCAGCTGGGCTCGATCACCGGCTACCAGTACGGCCAGGCCGGCGAGATCCTCTACGACGCGTCCGGCGGTACCGACGACTGGACCTACGACAAGCTCGGCCTCGCCAGCTTCACCATCGAGATCGGCGACGTCGACAACCGCGGCTGCGACGGATTCACGCCGCCGTACTCCTGCCAGGACAGCTACTTCTGGCCGAAGATGAAGCCCGCGCTGCTCTACGCAGCCCAGCACGCCACGGCGCCATACCAAACGACGCCCAGCTCAACAGCCGCCTCGGCACACCGGCGGTGACAACTCGGCGGCCCGGTGTGGGACGTTGAGTCGTCCCGCACCGAACCTGCCGACGAAAGGCGGCCACGACCCGATCGCCGTGCAGTTCCACTACCGTGTCCCGCCGCCAAGGGCAAGGGCAACATCGACTGCGCGGACGGCATCCAGGCACCCGGCCGACGTCTGAGGGGCCTCCGAAAGCCCCACCGTCGCCGTGACGCGGCGGTGCTCTGTTCGCCGGGGCGGGCCGGACAGCTCGGCTGGTGCACACGCGCAGAGCGGGTAGGCGAATATGCGACGAGGGTGATCCTCTCGACCGGGTGATGCGCAGGAGGCAGGTCGAACATGGGCATCTTCGGATGGCTCGACGGCAGGCACCGTCGTCGCCGCAAGCGGTGCCACAAGAGCTATTACTGAGCTCCCAGGACTGAGGGGTCGGAGGGGTCGGACTGGGGCTGACCCCTCAGTCCTGCGCAGACGCTCCGGCAAGGGCGGCTCGCCACCGGCAGGACACAACGGTGAGCGGTGGGCCTTCCGGCGCGACGCGGCTGGACCGGGGGCTGTGCGCTCGGCCGATCCGCGAGACCATGGAACCTGATGCAAGCCAGCTGAGCTGCAGGTCGCGGTAGGGAGCTGGCGGAGGGCTCGCATGTTGCCGGCAGGCGAAGGGAGTGCCTGCAATGAGCACAACCGACAGGCGTCCGACTGACACCAGCCGGCCGGCGGACGGCTCATCTCGGCCGAGCGGGCTGATGGATCTCCTCTCTGTCGCCGCGGTGCTGTTGGACGCTGATGGGCGCATCGTCTTGTGGAGTCCGCAGGCCGAAGAGCTACTCGGCTACACGGCCGGTGAGGCGCTTGGCCAGTACGCGGCGCCGTTGCTGGTTCACGAGAAGAACCAGGATCTGATCATCAAGTTGTTCGTCGACGTCATGGCGAGCGGTGAGACGTGGGCCGGGGCCTTCCCCATCCGGCACAAGGACGGCACCACCCGCCTGGTGGAATTCCGCAATATGCGGCTGCTGGATGATCGCGGGGACTTCTACGCCCTGGGGCTGGCCACCGATGAGCCCACCCTGCGCGAGGTGGAGCGGGACCTCGCGTTGTCCACCCGGCTGGTCTCCCAGTCACCGATCGGGCTGGCCGTCCTTGACACCGACCTCTGCTATGTGGCCGTCAACCCCGCTCTCGAGCGGATTCACGGCCTTCCGGCGAAGGACCACCTCGGCCGCCGCTACCGCGATGTCCTGCCTTGCCTGCCCGTCGACGTGCTCGAGGCCGCGATGCGAAAGGTCCTGGAGACCGGCGTGCCGCTGGTCGATCGCTACACCATCGCCCGACCGCCCATCGACCCGGATCACGACCACGCCTGGTCGCTGTCGTTCTACCGACTGGAGGACCCCGCCGGGAACGTGCTGGGGGTGGCCGATTCGGTCGTTGACGTCACTGAACGATACCAAGCGATCACCGAGGCCGCCCGGGCTCGGCGACGCCTGGCCCTGATCGCCGACGGCTCCGCCCGTATCGGCACCACCTTGGAAGTGGAGCAGACCGCTTGCGAGCTGGCCGAGGTCACCGTGCCAGAACTCGCCGACATGGCAGCAGTCGATGTCCTCGACTCTGTCCTGGACAACCGCGCGCCTGCCCCCAGCGGCGGCCCGGCACTGTTCCGCGCGCTCGCGGTGAAGGCGGCCTATTCCACCGAAGCCGTCCAGGCCGCCGATCCGCCAGGCCACATCGCCGCATACGAGCCCGACCGCCTGGCCACTCGCTGTGTCCGTACCGGCTGCCCGTTTCTGATCTCCCATGTCGACGACGGAGACCTGGCCCGCATCGCCCGTGACTCCGACGCCGCCGCCCTCCTTGCGCGAGCCGGGATTCACTCCTACCTGGCGGTTCCGCTCATCGCCCGCGGTGAGGTCCTGGGCTTCCTCGGCCTCGCGCGTGCCCGCAATCCGCGGCCGCTCGACCAGGACGATCTCACCCTCGCATGTGAGCTTGCCTCCCGCGCGGCGGTGTGCATCGACAACGCCCGCTGGTACCAGAGCGTGCGTAACGCCGCCGAGACCCTGCAGCGCAGCCTGCTTCCGGAACATCCGCCTCGTCACCCTGGCCTGGTAGTCGCCTCACGGTACTTGCCCGCGCAGGCCGCCTATGAGGTCGGCGGCGATTGGTACGACGTCATCCCTCTCGACGCAGACAAGACCGCCCTCGTGGTAGGCGACGTGATGGGCAGCGGCATCGACGCCGCTGCCACCATGGGACGCCTGCGCACTGCCACCCGCGCCTTCGCCGACCTCGATCTCGACCCGGCCGACGTGCTCCATCACCTGGACAGGATCACCACAGGTCTGGAGAACTACATCGCCACCTGCTGCTACTCCGTCTACGATCCACACACCGCCAGGTGTCGCATCGCCACCGCCGGACACCTGCCACCCGCTCTCATACGCGGTGGCAAGGATCCCGAACTGCTCGATCTTCCCACCGGCGCGCCGCTGGGACTGGGCGGTGTCCTCTTTGAGACCACCACTTTCCGCCTCGACCCCGGCGACAGGCTCGTCTTGTACACCGACGGCCTCGTCGAAACCCGCCACCACCCCATTGACCAGCGCCTCGAAGCCCTCCTCCACCTGCTCGACGCCCCCGACCGGCTCCTGGAGGACACCTGTGACCGGCTCCTTCGAGAACTCCGAAGCCCCGAGGACCACGACGACGTCGCCTTGCTCATCGCCCACGCACAACCCTTCGCCCCCAGCGGAGGACACCCCCCGGGACGAGCCAACTGACCACATTCGCACGGATCCTGTCGCATCGAAGCTGTGGCACGAAGCCGACCGGCTGCGGGTTCGGCTCGACGATCTCCACTCGATGCCGAGAGCGGCACCGTGGTCAGCGACGGCTGAACCCTGGTCGACGAGAGCCTTGCGGACGCCCGCGACGTTGTGGGGGCCGAAAAGTCCATCCATGCAGGTGAGAGGAAGGATCGCCTGATCGGTGGAGGACTTTCCCCGTTCGATTGAACGGGATATATTCGCCCGGAATGCCGTTCACCTGCGTCCTCGCCTGTTAAGTGCTGGACTGTACGACCGCCGAAACTTCCACGAGTGGGAAGTGATCCATGTGGCGCACGACAATCGGGGCGACGAGTTCGTCGCGCGCGGCCGTGAGCGGTTCCTTGCGGGTGAGCCGGTAGTCGCCCGGGTGCGCAGCGCAATCTTGTCTTCGTGGCGCCGCTGCCAATCCCTGGGTCTTACGCCAGCAGGCGTCGAGTCCACCTACCAGGGAGAACCCGACCTGGACACCGATTTTGTTCGCGCGGCGCAGCCTGTGCTCGACACATTGGCAACGGCGATTGCGGGTGCGTGGGTGACGGTGACCCTCACCGACGGCGATGGCGTGGTACTCGGATGCCTGGCCGGCGAACCGCGGGTAACCAAATATCTGGAGGAGGTCGGCGGTAGCGCACCCGGCTTCAGCTTCCACGAGTCGCTCGCCGGTACCAATTCCATCGGCCTCGCACTCGTGGAGCGGAGCATTTCTCGCGTCCACGGTCATGAGCACTTCGCAGATGCATGGACGGTGGAAAGCTGCGTGGCCGTTCCGGTGCACGACCCGCTGAGCGGACGCATCGTCGGTGTCCTGGACTTTGCGTCCCGGAGAACCGAATTCGCCCCGACGTTGGAAGCCATGGCCCGGAAAGCAGGCCTCGCGATCGAACGGAGGTTGCTGTCACAGACGACGGATCGCGAGCGTGCCCTGCTGCAGGCATACCTGGAGGCCGAACGCCGCGCGCGGCTATCCGCCTTCGAGGGGAGAAGGCGGATCGACCTCGGTGCCCCGACCGACGGCATACCGAACGGCTCCGACCGGCTCATCGTGGAGGAGAAGGCGGCAGAGCTGATCGCCTCTGGTCGAAGGGCCGCCATCGAAGTGCCGCTGTCCGGCGGTCGCGCGGCCACCCTCCTGGCCCGGCCGGTGGCGGACGCATCCGAGGGTGTCTCGGTCGAGGTGGTCATCCCTGCCTGCGCCACAGTATTCACGACGGGTGACTTGCCCGATTCCATATCGACGCCCTTGTCGAGGATCGACGGGCACGAGACGGCCAGGGCCCCTGGGTCTGCGTCCTCCGCTCCCACCGTCGCCTCAGTGGCCGACGGGGTCGTTGGGCGCCACTCCAGATCGCTGCTGGCCGTTGGCGAGCCCGGCGTCGGCAGGCTCGTCCTCGCGGCTCGCAGCCGCCTGGAGCTGCTTCGCGAGTCCGTCCGCCATATCGGCACCACCCTGGATGTGGCCCGTACCTCCGAAGAACTGACTGAGGTGGTGATCGAAAACTTCGCCGATGTCGTCACCGTCGATCTGTACCCTTCCGTGCTCTGCGGGGACGAGCCCTCAGCCACGATCGCGATGTTGCACCGTGCTGCCGTGGGCGGGCGGGACAGTTCCCTCTTCTATGCCGCGGGTGAGCAGGTCAGCTTCGCCCCCAGCACACCGCAGGCCAGGTGCCTGGCGTGCGGTTCGCCGGCGATCGAGCCGGACCTGAAGGCAGCGGGCGGTTGGGCAGCCCAGGACCTGATACGCGCCGGAGCGATCCTCGACCAGGGATTCCATTCCCTCATCGCCGTCCCTCTGAGCGCGCGCGGAGTGGCCCTGGGGGTGGCCAGTTTCTACCGTTCGCAAAGCTCGGTACCTTTCGAAGACGACGATCTCTGCGTCGCGTCGGAGCTGGTCGCCTTCGCCGCCGTCTGCATCGACAACGCGCGCCGCTATACCCGCGAGCACACCTTGGCCCTCACCCTTCAGCGCAGCCTGCTCCCCCGGGGCCTACCCGAACAGAATGCCTTGGAAGTCGCTCACCGTTACCTGCCCGCACACGCCGGAGTCGGTGGTGACTGGTTCGATGTCATACCCCTGTCGGGAACCCGCGTTGCCATGGTCGTCGGCGACGTGGTCGGCCACGGCGTCCATGCCGCAGCGGCCATGGGGCGTCTGCGCACTGCCGTGCGCAACTTTTCGACGTTCGAACTGTCCCCGGACGAACTGCTCGCGCACCTCGACGACCTGGTCGACCAGATGGCCAGGGAGGAGAGCGAGGCAGACGTGTTCGTGGGAGCCACCTGCCTCTACGCGATCTACGATCCGACGTCCCGGCGTTGCAGACTGGCTCGTGCGGGACACCTTCCGCCGGCGCTCGTCGAGCCCGACGGGACGGTGACATTTCCCGAGCTTCCCGCCGGGCCGCCGCTCGGCCTGGGTGGATTCCCGTTCGAGTCGGCCGAAATCGAACTGCCGGACGCCAGCCAACTGGTCCTTTACACCGACGGGCTCGTGGAGGACCGCGAGCGATCCATAGAGATCGCTCTGGAGGATCTCCGCCGGACTCTTGGCCGGCCTCACCGCTCGCCGGAGGAGACCTGCCTGGCCGTTATCGAAGGGCTGCCGTCGTCCCAACCAAGCGATGATGACGTCACCTTGCTTGTCGTACGACCGCACGGTCTGGATCCGTTCGACATCGCCTGCTGGGACGACCTCCCCGCCGACCCGGCCATCGTGCCCGACATTCGTGCTGCGGTCACCCAGCAGCTCGCCATCTGGGAACTGCAGGAGATCTGTTTCACCACCGAACTGATCCTCAGCGAGCTGCTCACCAACGCCATCCGCCACGCAACCGGCCCCATCCAGGTGCGCCTGCTGCGCGACCGGACGCTTGTCTGCGAGGTCTCCGACACCAGTTGCACCTCCCCTCACCTACGCCAAGCCGCCGCAACCGACGAAGGCGGCCGTGGCCTGTTCCTCGTCGCCCAGCTCGCCCAACGCTGGGGTGCCCGCTACACCGCTCAAGGCAAGGTCATCTGGGCCGAGCAGCCGCTGCCTCCGGCCTGACCGCCGGTCCATGTACCGATCCGTGCTCGTCGAGGAGGGTGCCGGTGGTGGGGCGGTCCGGCCTCAAAGGGCCGGGCGGCGGCCCGGTGCGGGTGGAGATGGTGTGCGCTGAGCTGCCCGAAGAGAAAGGCATCGCACCTCAGATGCCCATAGCTACGGCAGGAGACCATGGCTTCGGAGCGGCAGACGACTTCATTATCGTCGGCGGGGGTTCTGCCGGCTGCGTACTGGCGGCGCGGTTCAGTGCCCACCCCGCTAACCGGGTGCTGGTGCTGGAAGCGGGGCGCCCCGACTACCGGTGGGATGTCCTCATCCACATGCCGGCGGCGCTGACTTTCCCCATCGGCAAGCGGCTCTACGACTGGCAGTACGAGAGAGGGTCTTCCGTGGCCATCATGGACCTCTCGTACTCGAACGTGGACCGGCCACCAACCCGCTGTACGGCGCCTTCTTCCAAGCCGTGCAGCGGGCGGGTCACCCCGCTGACCGACGATGTCAACGGCTACCGCCAGGAGGGCTTTGCCGCCTTCGACCGCAATGTGCACCGCGGGCGCCGACTCAGCGCCGCCCGCGCCTACCTGCACCCCGCCATGAGCCGCCCCAATCTGGAGGTACGGACCCGCGCGGGCCGATCAGATCCAGCCCCTCCCGCGCCCGCACCCCCTTCGCACGAGCGCCCGGACCGCGGCCCGTTTCCCGTTTCCCGCAGAGCCCGTCGACGGCGCTCGCGCAGCGACACGCCGTAGGCCAGGGGGGATTTAGCAGCTTGGCCGAAATCATGCCCCGAGATCTCGGACGCCGTCGAGCGGCGTTGACGAACAGCGCCGGGGGACGCATGCTAATTACATAGGTGCCCGATACAAATTACATTCCATGAAGAGGGCGCTACGAGACGTCGCACGTCAACGGGGTCGTAACGCCACGGAAACACGAACACACTGCGGTGCAGTAGGAGGACGACACATGTGCGGAATCGCCGGATGGGTCTCGTTCCAGCGTGACCTGCGGAACGAACAAGCCGCCGTGGACGCCATGACCGAAACGATGGCCTGCCGTGGCCCCGACGACCGCGGCACCTGGGTCGACGGACCGGCCGCGCTCGGCCACCGACGGCTTGCCATCATCGATCTGCCCGGCGGCCGCCAGCCGATGACCGTCGAAGCCCCCGGTGGCGGCAGCGTGGCCATGGTGTACTCCGGGGAGGCCTACAACTTCACCGAGCTGCGCAAGGAACTGGCTGCGCGCGGGCACCGTTTCTCCACCACTTCCGACACCGAAGTGGTCCTCCACGGCTACCTGGAGTGGGGCGAGGCGGTCGCCGACCGCCTCAACGGGATGTATGCGTTCGCCATCTGGGACAGCCGCGAGCAGAAGCTCGTCATGATCCGCGACCGGATGGGCATCAAGCCGTTCTACTACTACCCGACCGACGATGGGGTGCTGTTCGGCTCCGAGCCCAAGGCGATCCTCGCCAACCCGCTCGCCGCACGCACCGTCACCCTGGACGGTCTGCGCGAGCTGTTCGCGTTCGTCAAGACGCCCGGTCACGCCGTGTGGGAGGGCATGCGCGAGGTCGAGCCCGGGACCGTGGTGACTGTAGGCCGGAGCGGCATACGCACCCACGTCTACTGGAAGCTCGAGACCCAGCAGCACGCCGACGACAAGGAGACCTCGATCGCGCACGTCCGCACGCTCCTCGACGACATCGTGCGCCGCCAGCTCGTCGCCGACGTGCCGCGCTGCACCCTGCTCTCCGGCGGCCTTGACTCGTCGGCCATGACCGCGATCGCCGCGCAGCAGCTCGCCGCCGAGGGCAAGACGGTCCGCAGTTTCGCGGTGGACTTCGTCGGCCAGACCGAGAACTTCGTCGCCGACGACCTGCGGGGCACCCCCGACACCCCGTTCGTGCATGCCGTCGCCGCCAACTCCGGCACCGAGCACCAGGACATCGTCCTCGACTCGGACCAGCTCGCCGACCCAGAGGTGCGGTCCAAGGTCATCCGCGCCCGTGACATCCCCGCGGGCCTAGGCGACATGGACGCCTCCCTCTACCTGCTCTTCAAAGCCATCCGTCAGCACTCAACGGTTGCCCTGTCCGGCGAGTCTGCGGACGAGGTCTTCGGCGGCTACAAGCAGTTCTTCGACGAGGACGCCCGCAAGGCGGACACATTCCCCTGGCTGGTGCGGTACGCCCAGCACTTCGGGGACGACGGCAACATCCTCTCCGCTGCCGTCACCAACTCCCTGGACCTGGGCGGCTACATCCGCGACAGCTACGCCAAGGCGGTCTCCGGTGTCCAACGCCTCGACGGCGAGAGCGACTTCGAGTACCGGATGCGCGTCATCTGCTACCTGCATCTGACCCGCTTCGTGCGGATCCTGCTCGACCGCAAGGACCGCGCCAGCATGGCGGTCGGCCTGGAGGTCCGGGTCCCATTCTGCGACCACCGCCTGGTGGAGTACGTCTACAACACCCCATGGGCACTGAAGTCCTTCGACGGCAGGGAGAAGAGCCTGCTGCGCGAGGCCACCGCGGACGTATTGCCCAAGTCCGTCTACGACCGGGTCAAGAGCCCGTACCCCTCGACGCAGGATCCCAAGTACGCCCTGGCGCTGCAAGACAATGCCAAGGACCTGTTGGCCAAGCCCTCGCACCCGGTCTTCGACCTGGTCGACCGCGCATGGCTGGAGCAGGCGGTGAAGGTCGACACTCCGCAGATCCACCAGGCGTCCCGGCACGGTCTGGAGCGCACGCTCGATCTCGCGCTGTGGATGGACCTGTACTCGCCTACGATTACCCTCGCTTGACCTGACCGAGGCAGTGTGAGGAGCGAATGACGGCGGCAGTCAGTGAGGAAGCGGCACTGGAACTCCTGGTGTCCTTGCACCGCTTCCTGCGCACCCTGCGCAAGGCGCGGCCTGATCCGCGCCTGCAACCGACCCAGCTCGTCGTCCTCGCCCTGCTCGCCCAGTACGGTCCCTTGCGTATCGGCGTGATCGCCGACCGGATCCCGTGCTCGCAACCGACGGTCACCGCCGCCGTCGCGAGCCTGGAGTCCGCGGGGCTGGTACGCCGTGAACCCGACCCGGCCGACGGCCGTGCCATTCGCGTGGTCATCACCGAGTCGAGTTCAGGGACGATGTCCACAGTGGCGCACAGCCAGGCCGGGGCACTCGCCGAGCGCCTCGGCACGCTGTCGCCGCAGGACGCGCAGAAGGTGCTGGAGGCGGGCCGGTTGCTGCGCAGGCTGACCGACCCCGACTGAGACCACCGCCAAGGAACAGGCGCGTGCGGGCTTGGCTGACGACCGGGCCGCCACCGTCGGCGGCCCGGTCGTCAGCCAAGCCCGCGCCGCAGTCGAGCGCATCGCGCCGAGCAGTTCGGCCACATACACGTCCTCCGGGGAGAATCTCGGACCGAGTTCCAGCAGCATGCGGTCGATGTACTGGCCGAGGGTCCAGTCCGCCGCGATCTGCCGCAGCGGGCCGACTGCCACCGACACGGCTGCGCCGGAACACCTCAGTTCCTCGCACTCATCGGCGACCGCACGGGGCGGGACCTGGGCCACGTCTTCCGCGCCTGGCTGTTCGACCAGACGCTTCCGCCGCTCACAGCATGAATCATTCCTTTCTCACCCTCCTGCCATCAGGACCTCATCGGCAGCTGTGACCGTGCTGCATGTGCGATCACCGCACGGGTAACGCACAGGCAGCAAGAGGAAAGGAACTCCTCGATGAAGCATGGGCAGTTGGGACGCGACAGGCATGCCGGGAGGCGGCGTCCGCTCCGGGGCACCGTGTTACTCACGGCGTTCGCCCTGTTGATCACCGGCGGCGCCGCGGCCAGCCAGGCCCTCGAACCCACCGCCGCGAACCTCCCGTCCCCGACCGGCATACCCCGGCCGTCATCCAGCGCCACCCCGCGGCCCCGGTCCCCGGGCAGGCCGACCGCGTCCGCGACGCCTGGCCCCTCACCGGTGCACGCTGCCCAGACTGCGACCGCCTCGCACCACCCCCCGGCGCCCGCGTCGGCCCCGGCGACCACTCCTGCCACCTCCCCTTCACCAACGTGGCCGACGGGCGTCTCGCGGACGGTCCCGCCCTCCCAGACGGCCCCGCAGACGGGCGCAGTGTTCAGCGACGGACTGAGCGGACCTCACCACTGCACGGCCAGCGTGGTGGACAGTCCCGGCAAGGACCTGATCGTGACGGCGGCGCACTGCCTGGAGTCGACGTCCGATGTCTTCGTCCCCGGATACCACGACGGCGTGGCCCCCTACGGGGTCTGGCACCTGGAACGCGTCATCGTCCCCGCGCAGTGGTCCCAGGACTCCGACCAGGACTACGACGTTGCCTTCGCCGTAGTGACACCCCTCAACGGCCGCGACATCCAATCGGTGACCGGCGGCTACGCCCTCGGCATCGACCAGGGCACGGCCGCCCCGGTCACCATCACCGGCTACCCGGAGACCTCCGAGGAACCCATCACGTGCACGAACAGCATCTCCGCCTTCAGCAGCACACAACTGGAGATCGCATGCACCGGGTTCACCGGCGGCACCAGCGGCAGCCCGTGGCTCGTCGGAGGCAGCCCGGGCACGATCATTGGAGTCATCGGCGGCTACGAGGAGGGCGGCGACACCCCGGACATCTCGTACAGCGTGGTCTTCGGCCCCAGCGTGCAGACGTTCTACGACCAGGCCGTGTCCTACGGGAACTGAGCGAGGCGAACGCCGCACTCACCGAACAACCGGCTCCCGGCGCAGATGCTGTTGCATCGGACGATCAGATGCGGTTGTTGGTACAGCCGGACACGGTGTTGGGCCGGCACCGCGACCTGATCGCCCGCCGTCACGCCGCCCGGTCCCGGTCTGGCCATAGGCGTGGATGGTTGACGTCCTGCGGGCGGGAAGCCTCAGCCGTGCGCGCGTACGGCGGCCGCGCTTTTCCCGCTGGTGACGTGCACGTAATCCACGACGAGTTGCTGCGGGAACTGCGTACTGCTGTCGGGGTCGCCCGGCCAGTAACCGCCGACGGCAAGGTTGAGGATGATGTAGAAGGGGTGGTCGAAGACCCACTTGTTGCTGCCCACGTCCGCTGGGGTACGGGTCTCGTATACGTTGCCGTCCACCGAGAACGAGACCGAGTTCGGCGACCAGTCGACGGCGAAGGTGTGGAAGCCGTCTGCGAAGGCTTGGCCATTCGGCAGCGTGTAGGCGGCGCCGAGGCCGTTGGAGCCGGAGTAGCCCGGTCCGTGGATGGTGCCGTGCACGGTGCCGGGCTCCTTGCCGATGTTCTCCATGATGTCGATCTCGCCGCAGTTCGGCCAGCCCACGCTGCCGATGTCGTCACCGAGCATCCAGAAGGCAGGCCACATGCCCTGGCCGCGCGGGATCTTCATCCGCGCTTCGAAGTGGCCGTACGCCTGGGTGAAGGTCTGCGCGGTGCTGAGCCGCGCGGAGGTGTACTGGCATGATCCGTACCAGCACTGATAGTTGGCCGGGTTCTCCTTGCGCACGGTGATGACGAGATCGCCCTGGCCGTCGAGCGCCGCGTTGTTCGTGCCCGAGGTGTAGTACTCCCGCTCGTGATTGTTGACGTTGTCGCCGGTTTCGTACCGCCACTTGCTCGAGTCGACCGCGCTGCCCGCCGGGCCGTTGAAATCGTCGGAGAAGGTGGTCGTGGCGGCCGGCGCCGACGGCTTGACCTGGGCGCCGTCGGCCGACGAGGTGGTGGCGAGGGTCCAGCCGGTGGTGAGCAGGGCGGCGGCCACAGTGGCGCCGACGCGGGAACGGCGGAGGAGGGATGAACGCGGCATGAACGGACTCCTGTGGTGTGGGGGGATGGGGACGTGACGCCGGCCCCGTGTGTGTGGGGGGAGGCCGGCCTCACGTCAGCTGAGGGTGAGACGCGTGTGCCGGGTGGGAACGACGGCAGGGAGGAACGACGCGGTGTGCGTGCCTTGGGCGGAGGCGCCGGAGGAGAGATGGAGACCCGCCGCGTGGGCACCCGATGCCTGATTGCCTTGTGACCCGGTCCAGGTGAAGGTCGCCGACGTCTGCGCGGGGATCGAGTACGTGAAGGTCTGGCCTACCCAGTTCACCGTGAACTGCTGTGCGGAGCCGCTGCCGTTGTACGCGATGAGCGCCTTGGAGCCGTCGGGGTTGAGCCACGCGACGTTCGAAATGGTCGAGTTGGCGGTTGAGTCGATGCGGTATGCGCCCGGCTTCACGAACTTGGTCAGCTGTCCCATGTCGTAGTACTCGATGGTGTAGTCGACCTGGCCGCTGCGGCTGTCGCCGTTGTGCACGGTGATCAGGCCGGTGCAGGTGCCGCAGCCGCCGTTGTGCGGGCCCATGTTCTGGTCGACGGCGAGCGACCACTTGACCACCGACTTACCCCAGTTGCGGGTGTAGTCGATGATGTTGTTCATGTCCTCCTGCTGCTGGTTGGCGATCCAGGTACCGCCGGAGTGCTCGGTGTCGTACGCATCGACGCTCGGATACTTGTTGTGGACCGTCGTCTGCTCGGAGACGTCGCCGCTGTAGCCGTGCCAGGCGATGCCGCCGAAGAGGGGGTCGTTGCGGATGGCCGCGTCGTCGACGGTCGGGGCGCCGTAGGAGTCGTAGCTGTCCCAGTTCCAGTCGAGCACCAGTACCTTGGTCGACAGTCCCGCGGCGTGCAGCGCCGGCAGCAGGTCCGTGCCAGTGAAGTAGTGGAGACCTGATCCGTTCCACTGCATCGAGGGGTAGCCCGAGCAGCAGGTCGGCTCATTCTGCGGCGTCACGTAGTCGATGTGCACGCCCTGGGCCTGGTAGGCCTGGATGTACTTCACGAAGTACTGGGCGTACGCCGCGTAGTACTGGGCCTGCAGCCACCCCTGGTCCATGGCATCGTTGTCCTTCATCCATGCGGGGGCGGTCCAGGGCGTGCCCAGCACCTTCAGTTCCGGATTCAGTTGCTCGGCCTGCTTGGTGAGCGGCAGCACGTCGGTGAGGTCGTGCTGGATAGAGAAATGGGCGAGGTTCGGGTCGGCTTGGCCTGCGGGCATGTCGTCGAAGGTGTAGTCGTACCGCGCGAGGTCGGACGCGCCCATCGGATTGCGCAGGAAGTCCAGACCGATCCCCGACTTGGGGTCGAACAGCTTCTGCATCACCTGGTTGCGGATGCCCGGGCTGAGCGCGCCGCTGCTGTTCATCAGCCACGCCGCGGTGTCGGTGAACGACGCCCCGCCACCGGTGAACTGCTGGTACCGGGTGTTCTCGTCGACCGTCACCGTCTGCCCGGCGCTGCCCGTTCCGGAGGAGAACGATATCGGTGTCTGCTGTTCCAGACCGCGGGTGACGTGCCGTCCCGCGGAATCGTCTGTGCTGGTAAGCCAGATGTTCACCGGCTCGCCGGCGGCCGGGGAGCCCGGGGCGGCAGTCCTGACGGTGACGGCGCCGGCATGCGCGAGGATGCTCGGGCCGGCGAGTAGCAGGCCCGCGGACGCCAGGACTGCGGACGCGAACGCGGCTATGAGCCGACGAGGGCGGCGTTGGCGGTGCCGACCGGGGAGGGGCGGTGCCATGGGATCTCCCTTCCGGAGTGGAGCCGGATGTGGGGGCGGGAGTGGGCGGAAATATGGGTCTGGCCGACTGAGCGCGAACGGCGCTTCAAGGCGGCCTTCATGTACGGCTTAGTTCGCGCCGTGATTCAACTCGTGAAGCGATGGAGCGTCAAGAGGTGTGGCAGTCTTCAAATGGTGGTGACACAGGGAGCGTTCAGTCCGTCACGGACCGGATGGCTCGCGGCGACGTCGCCGCCGTTACTGCCCCGCAGGGCTCACGCCGCCTGGCTCTTCCCGGAGTTCTCGCAGCGCGGCGTTGACCGACGACCACCTGCGGCAGACGGGAGAAGCTCTCGCACACCCGCATTCACCCTGGGCGTCCCTGGAGACCGTGAAACTGTCAGCGGCAGACACGCGCCGCATGGTCGGTACGGGACGGGTCCGCCGGCCAGGGAACCGCCGCCTCGGCGTCCTTCGGACTCGCATGCCCCGCGACAATCATGGACCGGCACGCTGTCAGGAATAAGACCAGCCCCGGAGTTCGGGTGCCGGCGTCCCCGATGGCGATCGGCCGCTGATCACATCGGGATTCCGCTGGGTGCGGTTGGTGTGGAGTCCGCGGGGGCGGGGGGCTGCGCCGGCGAGTCGGCCGGGTCCCCGACGTGCTCCACCTGGTTGAGCTGGTCCGCCGCCCAGCGGGCCCACTCCTCGATCATCGCCGTGAACCGGATCCCGTACTCCAGGGCGAGCAGCCCGTGTGTCGTCAGCGGGCCGCTCTCGCCCTCGCCGGTCAGGGCCTCGCGCAGGGCGGTGAGCCTGGCGTGCTCCTCGGCCGCCCGCTCCGCCCGGCCCCCGAGGTAGCCGAGTGCTTCCCTTCGCTCGACCTGGTCGAGGAAGAAGACCCGCAGCAGGGCGCCATTGCGGCCCGGCAGTTCCGGTTCCACCTCGGTCAGCCAGTGGCGCAGTTCGGCGCGGCCTTCGTCGGTGATCGTGTACTCCTTGCGGCCGCGCGGCCCTTCGGCGGAGACCGTGATCAGCCCGCTGTCGGCGAGCTTGCCGAGCTCTGTGTAGACCTGGCTCTGCGTGGCCGGCCAGACGTTGGCCAGCGACAGGTCGAAGGTCTTCAGCAGGTCGTACCCGCTGGCCGGGCCGTTGGCCAGCAGTCCGAGCATCGCGTGTCGAAGGGTCATGACCATGATTCTACATTCCACTGTTGACATGTTGAGCGCGGAGCTTCTAGTTTCGACATGTCGCAATTGGAGTGTCGCATCCGTCGCGGCCCTGCCGCCCCTGATCAGGGGGAATCCCGAGCCTGGCGTCATCCGCCCCTTCCTGCCCTGGGTCCTTTTGGAACTGGCCACGGCTCGCAGGGCCGGACGCGCCTGGGACTTTGTCGTGGTCACGAGCTAACGGCGAATACAGCGCGCGTGGCACCCGCTCGCCGTCGCGCTGACCGGCGGCAACCGGGATGGCCATCGGCAGCGCATCGACGACTCGGGACACACGGGCAGTCCCACGACGCGGCACGCAATCGCTCTGGGGCGGAGCGGGCCGATGGCACGCGCTCCGTCCGGTACAGCGGCCGTAAGCCAAGCCTGCAGCCCGGCGGGGCGTCATCAGCCGTTCAAGTCCGGGCTGCTCCGGTCCGACCGGCCACCGCTCAGGGGCGGGGTCGCGATGGGCGGGGTCGCCGGGGACGGGCCTAGCGTGGTGGTTCCCGGCCTTGCGAGGCGGGTCAACCCGTGACGGTATGCCTCCACCGCTTCATCGGTGCGGCCTCGGCGGTACAGCAGATCCCCCAGCAGCCGGGAGGTGTCGGCAAGATCTCCGGTGACGTCCGCCTCCTCCTGGAGCAGTACGGCGGCCTGGTAGTGGCGCTCGGCCGCCTCGTCGTCACCGTGCTGCTCCCGGATCATCCCGAGAAGGCGGTGCGCGGCGGCGGCATGCACCGCGCCATGCCCCGGCCCAAGGCCGCCCAGCAGCGCGGTGAGAAGTTCCTCGGCGTCCGCAGCCCGGCCGCGCCGCCATCGCACGTCGGCGAGTTCGACCTCGACCTGCACGGCGTAGAGCTCGGCGCCCGTCTCCCGGAGCATGTCGCCTGCTGCCCGGAGTTCGTCCTCGGCCTCGGCCAACAGGCCGTGCTGGGTGTGCAGATAGCCGCGCATCCAATGGCAGTGCGCGAGGTCAGCGCGGATCTCCCACTGCTGATAAACCGATTGGGCGCGGAGCAGGTACGTCTCGGCATCCTCAAAACGACCCTGAGCAGCCAGGGTGCGGGCCACCGAGCGGTGCAGCGCGGCGACCGCGACCGGATCCCGAACTTGGGGTGCCAGTTCGAGCGCAAGGGCGGCGGCCTTGCCAGCACGTTCGAAAGAGCCCATGTCCAGGTAGGGGGTGATCACGGCGGTGTAGAGCAGCAGCAGTGCCTCCGGGTCGGGCAGTCCGGTACCGTTCAGCTCGTCGATGCCGCTCTCCAGCCGGTAGCAGGCGTATCGGAGCTCTCCAGCCAGGTGGTGGGCTCTGGCCACGCCCCGCAGCGCCGGGACCCGGCGGGGCAGAGGCTCGTCCCCGAGCAGCCGCTCAGCCCGTTCGAAATGCTCGCGGGCTTCGGCAAGTTCACCCTGATTGATCCGCTGGTCACCCAGCGCGACGTGCAGGTCGGCCTGCAGATCGGCGAGATTGTACTGCTCTGCCCGCACGAGCAGACGGCTGAGAAGGCCCTCGACGCGGTGCGGCTCTGATCCCTGGCTCATGAGAGTGCGGGCCTCGGCCAGACCCTCGCGCAGCTCCGTCCGCAACTCGGCCGGAATGCCGGTGACCAACTGCTCGTAGCTGGTGCCCAGCCTGTCGGCCAGGTAACGCAGGGCGGTCTCCGATGGGCGGACCTTGCCGGCCTCCAGCGTGGATACGTAGGCAGCCGTGTACTTGGGCTCGGCCAACTGGCGCTGAGTCAGCTTCCGCTGAATACGGAGCTTCTGGACACGTGCCCCGATCGCCCTTCCCTCATCCAACCTGACCGGCCCCTCGCCTGTCGCCACCAAGTCCCCTCCATCTGGCGGGAGTTACCGCCAGATTACTTCCTGACGGGCCATTGCCCTCCGCGCTCACGCCACCCTATGTTAAGTCATCGCGTAATCGCTCTTACATTGCTACTTACGTCAATCACCGTCGTGCCATCCACGAGGGGAGAGCTCATGCGCATGCGCGCCCCACTCATAGCCGGCCTCGGGGCCGTGGCCACCGTCGCCGCACTGCTGACAGGTCCGCCCGCCCAGGCGGCCGTCTCCGGGGTGACTCCGACGGTTCCGCCCGTGGCCAGAGCCGCCGCCTCGGGCAGTGAACACCCGATCTGCTGGTTCGATGCCTGCTACGACTACGTCTACGGCCGCCAGCAGACTGACACCGCCGGAGCAAGCGTGGACATGCTGGTCGGCGATCCGGTGGTCGATCCCACACAGAACGGCGAGCATTCGCTCCAGGAGCTGGCCCTGCAGGACAGCGCACAGCAGTCAACCGTCGAAGTCGGCTGGACCGTTGACGAGCCACTCAACGGTGACTACCTGCCACACCTGTTCGTCTACCACTGGGTGAACGGACAGACCACCTGCTACAACGGCTGTGGCTTCGTCCAGGTGTCCCACACCATCACCCCCGGCATGCCACTCGAGAGCTACGTTCCCGCGGAGTTCGGCCTGCGCAACATCGACGGCGACTGGTGGGTCCTGTTCGATAACCTCAAGATCGGCTACTTCCCGGGCTCGCTGTGGGGCGACAGCTACACCAGGGCCCAGCTCGTCACCGCATTCGGCGAGAACGCGCTCAACCCCACCGACCTGCCGTCCTGTACCCAAATGGGTAACGGCCGCTACGGCAGCCGCCCGCGGTCCTCCTGGATTGCCGGCTACCGCCTCTTCGGGACCACCAACGCCCCATCCCTGACCGTCACAACAACCAGCCCGGCGTACTACGACGCGGGGCAGGTCACCGCCACCTCGTTCCGCCTCGGCGGCCCTGGCAAGGGCGCTTGCTGATGCTTCCGCCGCATACCGCCGACGAGCGGTCAAGCACCCGGACGGCAGCCGCGAGCACGACACCAGGCAGCAGTCGGCTCCTGGCCGGCCTCACGTCCGGCCAGGAGGGGACGTGAGGTCGAGGCTTTGAACCCTCGTCTCTGTGCCCAAATTCTGCTTATGCTGCCGGAATGCTGGACTCGCGTCACCTTGCGACCTTTCACGAAGTCGTCCGTACCGGATCCTACTCGGCGGCCGCTCGGGCGCTCGGGTATACCCAGCCGGCCGTCACCCAGCAGATGAAAGCGCTTGAACGGACCGTCGGCCTGGCGTTGTTCGTCCGGGTCGGACGACGACTGAAGTTGACCGAGGCGGGAGAGGCCCTGTCCAGGCACACAGGGGTCATCCTCGGTAATCTTTCCGCAGCCCAGCAGCAGCTCAAGGGGTTGGCCGGGTTACGCGCCGGACGGGTCAGGGTCTGTGCGTTCCCGAGCGCGAACGCCACCTTGCTCCCCGAGGCGATCGCACAACTCACTGTCGAACACCCGGGCATCCGAATCGAGCTGCTGGAGGACGAGCCGCCGGAGTCCGTGCAGCGGCTGGTGCGCGGAGAGTGCGACATCGCACTGACGTTCAGCTACCCGGGTCTGCAGGTAGAGGTCCCGACCGAAGTGGTCGAACTTCCTTTGACAGAGGACCTCCTGACCGTCCTCCTCCCAGCTGGCCACCCAATGGCACGTCGCCAGGCCGTGCGTCTCAGCGACCTCTCCGGCGAACGCTGGATAGCCGGCTGTCCACGCTGCCGGGCGAACTTCCTCCACGTGTGTGCGGAGGAGGGATTCACGCCCGACATCGTGTTCAGCACCGACGACAACCTCGCGGTGCAGAGCCTGGTCATGGCCGGCGCGGGTGTGGCGCTGGTGCCTGCCCTGGTCCTGTCGTTCCTCTGCCATGCCAAGCTGACCGGACGGGCGGTGAAACCGCATACCAGACGCAAGGTGTCGGCCTATGTGCTCCGAGAGCACTGCCGGGTACCGGCAACGATACTGGTGCTGGACGCGCTCAAGGCGGCGGCTGCCGCCCGCGACGGCTGCTGATCCCGCCGCGGGCCATAAGCCCGGCTTTGAAGGTGGCTTAAGGATTGTCGTTGGACGCAGCAGCCATCCGGGGTCGACGTTTGCATCATGACATCTCTCACTGGCTCCGGCGTAGTCGTCGCAAAGGTCACTCAACGAGTCGACGACCTCATCGTCCAGGTACGCGAGGCCGTGCGACGAGGACTTCCACCGGAGTCGACGGCCTATCTGGTGGCCGGGTGTCTTGCGTCTTCGCTCGGCGCTCGTGATTTGCTCATCGTTGAGCAGCACGAGGGCCATCCGGATCGCTACCGACAGCATGTTCTCCATGCCGAAGAGGACGGAAGTTTCTCGATCGTCGCGCTGGTCTGGCTACCGGGGCAGCGAACGCCGATCCACGACCATGTCTGCTGGTGCGTGACCGGTGTCCATGAGGGCCAGGAGCTCGAGCACCGCTATCGGCTGATGACTGACGGACGCACCTCGCGTCTGGTCCCGACCGAGACGGTGCACAACCCGACCGGATCGGTCGTCGCATTCGCTCCGCCCGGCGACATCCACCAGGTGTGCAACGGCGGTTCGTCCAAGGCGATCTCGGTCCACGTCTACGGCGCGAACGTAGCACAGCTGGGCACCAGCATTCGTCGCGTCTACGACCTGCCTGAGGGTGATCGGTGAGCCCGGCGGAGAACACCGAGCGAATCGGTGACGAACCGGTCGGTCACACCGACTGGCGCCACAGCGGTGCCTACCGGAACATCGCCGTAGTGGGTGCGGGAGCGGCGGGCACTTTGACGGCGATGCGCCTGCTCCACAACTCGCCGGAGCAGGGAGACCATTGTCGCGTCTGGCTCATCGATCCCGGCACCACGGGGCGGGGCCTCGCCTTCGCCACCGACGCATCCCACCACCTCCTGAACGTCCCGGCCGCCGGCATGAGCGCCCACCGCGACGATCCCGACCATTTCGTCCGTTGGCTCGCCCACCGCGGCACCGGCCAGGACTTCGTAACCCGTGGTCTCTACGGGCGGTACCTCGCCGAAAGCCTGGAGGCCGCGAGCGAACGCTGTGGCACGACACACCTGGTCCGCACCCACGACCGCGTTGTCGGAATCAGTCACCGTCCGGAACGCGCCGGGTCGTCGCTCTGCCTGCAACTCGGAGCAGGCCGGACTCTCGACGTCGACGCTGCCGTCCTTGCCCTGGGAAACTTCCCCCCCGACCAGAGCTGGGCGCCACCGTCGCTGCGCACTTCGCCCAGGTTCTTCACCGACCCGTGGGCACCCGGCGCCTTGGCGTCCGTGCCGGACGACCGCGACATCCTTCTCGTCGGCACCGGACTCACCATGGTGGATGCGGCGCTCACGCTCAAGCGCCCCGGACGCGTCGTCCACGCAGTCTCACGCAACGGACTGGTTCCACAACCCCACGCCGAATCGCCCGCATCCCCACTGACCATGCCCACCGTCCCGTGCCTGGACGCCCGATCCGGCCTGACCGCCCTGCGCCGGGCGGTCCTGCGCCACATCGCCGGCTGTCGCCGCATGTACGGCGACTGGCGGCCTGGAATGGACAGCCTCCGCCCCGTCACCGTCACCCTGTGGCTGCAACTACCCCCACCGGACCGGGCCCGCTTCCTCAGCCAACACCTCCGCCTGTGGGAGACCCACCGCCACAGGATTCCGCCGGTCAGCGCCAGGGCCCTTGAGACAGCCATGGGAGCTGGCCTCGTCGTAATCGGCAAGGGTACGGTGGCTGATGCCCGGCCCGCGGCGGATCATCTCCACATCCGGTTGGACGACGGCCGCTGTTTGCAGGTGGGTGCTGTGGTGAACTGCACGGGTTCACAGACCGATCTCACCCGAGTCGACGACCCCCTGGTCGCAAGCCTGCTCGCGTCCGGCCTGGGCCGCCCTGCGGCGATCGGCGGTGGCTTCGACACCGCTCCCACCGGACAGCTCCGCCCCGCATCGCACGGCGTCCCCGCACCGTTGTGGACACTCGGGTCGCTTCGCCGCGGCAACCTCCTGGAGACGACCGCGGTTCCCGAAATCCGCTGCCAGGCCGACGATCTGGCCCGGACCCTCCTCCAACGGTGACCGGTCTGCGTGGGGTGGTCTTGCTCTCGGTGGCCGCGAGGCCGATCCGGGTCGCCGGTGTCCCGCCGGCGAGCGAGACCCCGGGATATCCGTAGAGCGTGCAGGTCGTCTGGGAGATGTTCGTGAAGTCGAGCACGGTATAGGTGCTGCCCGCGGTGCCCTGGCTGAAGCCCACCTTCGCCTCCAGCGAGCGTGTCGGGCAGGCGGCGGCACCGGCGGGTGCCGTCGTGTTCGTCGTGGGGGCGGGGGCGGTACCAGACGATGCCGGACGAGCCGCCGCAGTCGGATCACGGTTTCGTCACATGGGACGACGGCCCTGTGAGTCGAGAACTTCAACTGACTGACGGAGCATCGCGGGCGGAGCTGCTGCGGCCGTGCGCGCCGTCGCGGGGACGCCGATACCGTGATCGACGAGCTGATCGAAGCGCACATCCCGCAGCAGGTGCGTTTATTCAGGCGCACTGAAGTCGGGGACCAGCGCAGCATCAGCTCGAACAGCCGGCCTCGTCACCGGTTGACCTCACGGCCGTACTGCTCCGCCTCAACGAGCACCACGAATGCGTGAGCCCCGATATTGTTGGATCATGACTATCGCCCTTGGGGAGGTCCAAGTCGGGTCGGGAGATTGGTCTGCGCGGCGCTTGTCTCGACCAGCCGCTGCCGGCGGCGTAGCGCTGTGGCGACACCAGGTGCGGCCCCGCGGGGCTGCGTCCGCTGTCACTGTCACTCACTGTCACTGAATGGATCAACTGTCCCGTGGGACACCACCAGAACCATGTCGCCGCAGGAGACGGTATGGCCGGATACCGGTGCGAGCACGTCGTGATCCTGCCTCAGGGCGGCGAGCATCGCATCGTGCTGGCGGCGTATCAGGCTGTGGATCCCGAGGCAGCGCTGCGGTGGGTGCTTGAGCGTGCCTCCAGTGTCAGCGTCCATCTGTCGGCGGCGGCTGCAGAGGCCATCGAAACCCTTCTGGCTGATGAGAACGAACGGACCGCGTTCGTGGAAGCACTGCAGTCCGGGTACGGCTACGGCTTCGAGCTATCTGACATCGACACCGGCACACAGCTCGATGGGCCGACCGTGCACCTCTTCACCACTCGCCGGTCTCGGCTGAGGCCAACCAATCGGACGGAGTGATCACGGTCTCCTGCAGCGGAGCTGGGGGGCGTCCGCGCTGGCCACGACCGGAACGAAGCACAAGAGTAATCGCCATGGAGCCCCGGACGTGTAGTTGTGGCCGTCGCTGCGCCGGCAGGGCATGCAACCGTTGTCGGCTGGATCTCCCCCAGTTCGCGATGGGAAGACTGCGAAGTGCGGAGACCGATCCATTTTGAGGCCGCTATTCATCCCATCGATTGAATAGCGGCCTCAGGATCCCGGCTTGTCACAAGGCGAAGCTCAGCCTTTGCTGACCGCCAGCAGAATCTCGGGCAGTCGTGCAGCGACCCGTGGCCCGGCGAGCCGCAGGCCGCCCCATGCTGCGCAGAACCCATACGCTGCGCCGAGCGGCAGCAGGGTCCACACAAGTCCGAAGCTGCCCGAGATATGCAGCCAGATCGTCAGCGCGATCAGCGGCGAACAGAACAGGGCGCCCGTGACCAGTCCGCCGAAGAGAGAGAGCCAGGCGATTCCGACCTGCCCCGGGGCGACGTTCTTGAAGCCACTGCCCTGCGGGATCGAGTACGGAAACAGCGCCGAAGTCAGGGCGCCCGTGCCAAGGAGCGTGCCGAGCAGAGCGAAGGACAGTCCAAGCACCTCCGGCAGTCCCCGCCAGTCGCCAGTGACCGCGGCCACTGCGGTGACGCCGAGCGCTACATACGGGACCGCGATGAGAGACATCGTCAAGGCGCGGGCGCGCAGCTCCGCATAGGCGTCCGCCGGGGAGGCGATGGTCTGGAGCACCATCCAGAAGGCGGAGGTGTCCTGGCCGAACTGGTTGTACATCTGCATGCCGAGCAATCCCGGCGCGAAGAAGGCGAAGTACAAGGAGCCGTGTCCCTGCGCCGCGTTGAGTATCGGCACCAGCAGACCGAGGGTCAGTGAGGACATCCACGCCGTCTTTGTCTTCGGGTCCCGCCAGATGTAGCGCAGTGACCGCAGCATCACCGCGCCGGTACGGCCCGCAGGCAGCAGACCTGCGATCCCCGCCCGGCCCCCGCGTGCGGTGTCCGGTTGGGCGGCGGCCTGCAGGGTGGAGGAGTCCGGGGAGGTCATCAGCCGGGTCAAGGACCGCAGCCACCACCACAGCAGCAGGACAAGTCCCGTGGTTGTTATACCGAGCTCAGCCACGGCTATGCCGTACTTGCCGTCGCTCGCGGCCCGTACCGCGTCCATCGCCGAACCCGGCGGCACCCATCGCAGGACGTCGGCGACCGGCTGCAAAGCCTGCAGGCCCCCTGCCGCACCCAGCTGCCGCACACCGAGGTTCACGAACTGCATGCCGACGCCGATGATCAGGCCGCTGAGCACCGCGAGGTCGCGGCCCCTGCGGCTGGTCAGCAGGCGGATGTTGGCGGTCGCGACGGCCCGGGCCAGCGCCAGGCAGACCAGCACTGTCAGCACCGTGGCGAGCCCCCCGACGACCGTGGCCGCGGCGCCGTGCGCCGTGGCGATCACCGAGCCGACGATGATCGCGAGCGTGAACACCGGCCCGATACCGACCAGGGACGCCGTCAGCAGCGCCATCACCAGCGGGATGGGCCGCAGCGGGAGCATGACCAGCCGGGTCGGGTCGAGGGTCTCGTCCCCGCTGGCGAAGAACAGCGGCATGACGGCCCAGCCGAGCGCGAGTACCACCACGAGGAGGGTGGTCAGGGCGGCGGAGTGCGCGGTGCCGCGGAGCGCGATCAGACCGAGCATCTGGAGCGCGGTGACGAGCATGACGAGGACGATCGAGGTGACGTAGACGGCCCTGCGGCCCGAGGACTGGCGCAGCCCGTTACGCAGGAGAGCGAGCTTGAGCCGGACGAAGACCGAGGTGAGGGACGCGGCGCCGGGCCGCACGGCCACCTGTCCGGTGGCTGCCTGGTGCGTGTCGTTCATCGGGCGTCGCCGCCGAGCCAGTCGAGGCTGTCACCGGACGCGGTGCGCTGGGCACCTACTAGTTCCAGAAACGCCGCTTGCAGGCTCGCAGCGGTGCCCCGTACATCCGCGACGGGCCCGTACGCGCGGATACGGCCTGCGGCCATCACCGCGACCCAGGAGCACAGGGATTCCACCAGCTCCATCACATGGCTGGAGAAGACGACGGTCGCGCCGGAAGCGGTGTAGCGCTCCAGCACCCCACGGATGGTCTGCGCCGAAACGGGGTCCACGCCCTCGAACGGCTCGTCCAGGAAGAGAATCTCAGGATTGTGGAGCAGCGCCGCCGCCAGTCCGATCTTCTTGCGCATACCAGTGGAGTAGTCGACCACCAACTTGTGCTGCGCACCCGCGAGATCGAGTACGTCCAGCAGTTGGGTGGCCCGCCTGTCCACCTCGTCGCCGGGCAGGCCCCGCAACCGTCCCGTGTAGGAGAGAAGCTCGCGCCCCGAAAGCCGCTCGAACAGCCGCAGCCCCTCGGGCAGCACACCGATCCGCGACTTGACGGCGACCGGGTCGCTCCATACGTCGTGGCCGCCGATCTCGACCCGGCCCGAGTCGGGGCGCAGCAGTCCGGTGACCATCGACAAGGTGGTGGTCTTGCCGGCCCCGTTCGGCCCGACGAGCCCGATGAACTGCCCCGCAGGCAGCTCGAGATCGACCCCGGCGACCGCCGCCTGCTGGCCGAACTGCTTCCACAGGCCTTCGATGCGTACGGCAGCTGGTGCCCTGCCATGCTCCACTGGTGTTCCTCGTTCCCCATCGACGGATCACGAGGGGCCGGTCGTGCCCCTCCGTGCGATCACCCTAAACTTCACCGGCTACGAGCGAATCGCCGGACCCGACCCTCTTTGAACGCCGACCCGACGCCGCGCTTGCCGAAAACCTCATCCGCACGGTGGGAGCGGGTGTACGGGATACGCGGGGTCTCAGGCGCGGGCGCTTGGCTCCGGCCCCGCGCTGCTGTCGGACACGCCGATCCGGTCCTCACCCTGCCGGTCGGCGTCCCCGTAGAGCTGGACGGGGAAGACCTGCGGCTCTGAGTCAGGCCCCAGTAGCCGTTCTGGCCTGCCTGCGTGTTGGTCAGGCCGAGGCGCTTATTGGCCGCGTCGAGGCCCGGGGCGGCACCGATCTCGTCCCACAGGGCGGTCGCGGCGTTGTTATCGCTGTGCTCGATCATGGCGGTTGCGTAATCCTGCTCCTGATCGGTCAGGGCGCGCCGGGCGTCCTGGGCCTGCAGCAGGAGGGTGGAAAGGATGTCGACCTTGACGATGCTCGCAGTGTCGTAGGAGCCGCTGCCGTAAAAGCCGCCCGCGCCGGTGGCGGTGTCGAGCACCGCAACCGACATCCGGGCGCCGTCGGTACGCAGGCCGCCGAGCACCTTGGACAGGCTCGCCTCCTTCTCCCCCGCCTTCGGTGTCGCCGCCGCCCTGGACGTGTTGGTCGCCGTCGCGGCAGCGACCGGAGTACTCGTACGCGGCTGCTGCCCGACCTGCAGTGCCGGCGTCGCCCCTACGCCCACGCGCAATGCCGTGGCTGCGGAGGCGCTCGGCGCCGCGACGTTGACGACCAGAAGGGTCATGCCTATGGCGGCGATGCCGCCGAGAATGAGCGTGCGGGCCTTGGCAAGACGACCGCTCATGGGCTTAGCGGGGCGCTGCATGCGAGGATTACCTCTTCCCTCGGGAATCCCGCAAGTTCTATCCGCTCAAAACCGGCGAGCCAAGAGGCGTTTTCCTTATTTCTACTAAGCGATTACGTATTCAGCTCTGCCAAGCTCGGTGCAATCGCCGCGCGAGGGGCACACCAATGGTAGGGACGCCTACTAATTGACTTCGAACGTGACTCTCACCACACGGGCAAGGCCCGCACCATCCACCGGGAAGCGATCCACGCCCCATTACCCCGGTCACACCAATGAGGAAAGGTTGCGATTCATAGGGCTTTGCAATAGCCCTTGATAGCCGGAAATTGGCCCAGCTTGATCTTCAACCGTTGCGGCGCAGGCGAGGGGTGGTGGACTTCTTCGCGCACTGCCTGACAGGGGTGTGTCAACTTAGCGGCTGATCTTGGTTGTTGAGTGGTCCGTGCGGTCCGGTGAACGCACGATTTGATAACCGACTCGGAACCGAGAATCCCCGGTGGGGATCCCGGTGCATCCGCGGTGAGCTCCGCCACCTCGGGCACAAGGTCAGCCCGCCCACCGTCCGCCGCATCCTACGCGGCGCCGACCTCGGACCCGCCCCGCGCCGCCACCCCGCACGCGGCGAGTGGACAGCGTTCGGGAAGTCCCAGGCTCACGGCCTCCTCGCCACCGACCTGTTCCCCATCGACACCCTCGGCCCGCACCGCCTGTACGCCCTGTTCGTGATCGTCGCCGCCCGCTCGCCTCGGGCGCTTCATGGACTCTGACGGGTGGTCGGCTACGCGCCCCCGGCGGGGCCGTTCGAGGGCGGGGCCGCGGGAGTGCCCGGTGGGGCGAGGAGGAGGGGGAGGTAGACGTCGTCGACGATCTCAGTGATGACGTCCTCCGGGATCGGGGCGCCGTGGAGCAGGTAGTGGTTGCGGAGCAGGTCGACCGCCACGGTGGCGCGTCGTGAGGCGGGGACCCATGGCTCGATCTCGCCCCTGCGGACGGCGCGTTGCAGGAGGCCATGGATCGGTCCCGGGCCGGCGGTGTGGACGCGTTCGCGTACCAGCCGGGCGAACTCGGGGTTGTGCATGATCTCGGTGAGCAGGCCGCGGAGGATGTCGCCGTGCGAGGTGGTCAATCTGGCGGAGAGTTGCCGCAGTGCCGCGATGACGTCGGTGCGCAGGGCTCCGGTGTCGGGCAGGTCGGCGTCGGAGAGGCGGTGGGCCGCGCAGGCGTCGACGACGAGTTCGGCGCGGCCGGGCCACCGGCGGTACAGGGTGGCCTTGCCGGTGCGGGCACGCACGGCCACGCGCTCCATTGTCAGTCCGGCGTAACCGACCTCGGCGAGTTCCTCGAGGACCGCCGTCAGGATGGCGTGCTCCAGCGCCTCGCCTCGGCGGCGAGGGTTTCTGCGATGGTCGCCGGCCGACCGGTCCGGCGCATCCGCGTTGGTTGGAGGCATGACTCCCGGCCATTTGTCGAACATCCGTTGTGGGCCTCGGGTGAGTTAGCCTAGCCTCCGATTTAGAGAACTGACAGTTCTTTAAGCGTCGAGCACATCGAGGTACCGATGACCGAGACCGTTGCGACGCCCCCATCAGGCGCTCCCGCCTTCCCCAGCGACCGCACCTGCCCCTACCACCTGCCCGACCGATACAACGACCTTCGGGAGCGGGAGGGATCGCTGCAGCGGGTCACCCTCTACGACGGCCGCCAGGCGTGGGTGGTGACGGGGTATGAGACAGCGCGGAAGCTGCTGGCCGATCCCCGGCTGTCATCCGATCGAACGCACGTCGACTTCCCCGCGACCTCCGAGCGGGTGGAGAGCTTCCGGGACCGCCGGCCTGCATTCATCAGCCTGGACCCGCCCGAGCACGGGCCGAAGCGGCGCATGACCATCAGCGAGTTCACCGTCCGGCGTATCAAGGGCATGCGGGCCGACGTCGAGCGGATCGTGCACGGCTTCCTGGACGAGATGATCGCCGCCGGGCCGCCCGCCGACCTCGTCAGCCAGTTCGCGCTGCCCGTGCCGTCCATGGTGATCTGCCGCCTGCTCGGCGTGCCCTACGCCGACCACTCTTACTTCCAGGACGCCAGCAGGCGACTGGTCCAGTCCCCGGACGCGGCGGGGGTCCGTGCGGCTCGGGACGACTTGGAGGGCTACCTCGGCGGCCTGGTCGACACCCTGCGCGGCGCGCCCCGGCCGGGACTGCTCAGCACCCTGGTCACCGAGCAGATGGAGAAGGGCACGATCGACCGCGAGGAGCTGGTGGCGACCGCCATCCTGCTGCTGGTGGCCGGCCACGAGACGACGGCGTCGATGACCTCGCTCAGCGTCATCACCCTGCTCGAACACCCCGATCAATACGCCGTGTTGCGTGACGACCCGTCGCTGGTGCCGGGCGCGGTAGAGGAGCTGCTGCGCTACCTGGCGATCGCCGACATCGCCGGGGGGCGCGTCGCGACAGCGGACATCGAGGTCGACGGGGAGTGCATCCGGGCGGGCGAGGGCGTCATCGTCACCAACTCCATCGCCAACCGAGATGGTTCGGTCTTCGCGGACCCCGACACCCTCGACGTGCGGCGCGCGGCGCGCCACCACCTGGCGTTCGGTTACGGGGTGCACCAGTGTCTCGGCCAGAACCTCGCCCGCCTCGAACTGGAGGTCATCCTCACAGCGTTGATCGAGCGGCTTCCGGGCCTGCGGCTGGCAGTGCCGGTGGGCCGGCTGACACTACGTCCGGGTACGACGATCCAGGGCGTCAATGAACTTCCGGTCACCTGGTGACCGCGGCGAAAGGAGCAGCCATGCGTGTGACGGCCGACCGGGAGGTCTGCGTGGGGGCGGGCCTGTGCGCGTTGACGGCGCCGGAGGTGTTCGACCAGGACGACGACGGTGTGGTGATGGTGCTGGCCGCCGAGCCCCGCGACGAGGCCCGCGCCGCGGCGCGTGAGGCGGGCACGCTCTGCCCGTCGGGCGCGGTGCGCGTGGTCGAGTAGAGCGGCTGCCCGACCACACCGGTCGAGTTGAACGGCTCGCCGATAGCAAGGTGGCGCAGCCTTGGATCATCGGTGGTGCCGGCGGCCGCCGCACAGGGCCCCGAGCCCGCGCGCTCCGCCGCCGGCATCGCAGCCGGCCTGGCAGCGCGAGCGACCGGGTACTCCCAACTACACGGCGGCCTGCATCGCGTTGATCTGGATCGACGTAGCTGCTCCGCTAAGTCACTCTGAGTGGACCCCGGTGTGCACACAAGCCGAGCAGTTGCTTGCCGAGGCCGAGCAGGAGCCCGCCGTATGAACATCGCTCGAACCGTCACCGATGTGGTGCAGCCGCACAATGGCACGCTTCAGCTGAGGGGCGGTTCCAAGGTTGCGGGGGTGGGGCCGTCGGGGCGGACGGTGATGCCGTACAACGCCTTCGTGGGGGTGGAGTGGAAGGCAAGGGTGTGGGCAGGCAGCAGGTGTTCGAGCAGGACGGTCGATTCGCGGAGCGCGAATTGCAGACCGAGGCAGGCACGGGGACCGATGCCGAAGGGGAAGAAGGCGCCCGGGTGGGTAGGCCGGCCGTCCGAGGTGATGAAGCGCCGTGACCCTTCGGCCCCTGTCTGGGCATGGTCCGGATCCCGCCGCCTCTGCGCCCGGGCCGACCCCGGGCGCAGAGGCGGCGGTGGAGACGGTGGCCGGCTGGAGCCGCGTGGCGCTGACTTACCACTCCGTCGCGCAGACCGTGGCCCGCCTCCTTGGGCGCCCTCACCGCGGGCGTACTGCTGATGTGACCTCAGCAGCCGGGTCCTACCTCCGGCCGGTCCGCGGGACGGTGCCCTTGCGGATCCCGGCAGCCAGATTGGTCACGACGCTGATCATCTCCGGCGAGAGGCTGTCCTCATTGCCGCGAGCGGCCAAAGCCAGGATCCTTCGGTCGTTGATGGCTCTGAGCAGCTCGACGACCTCGGTCAGCTGCCGTGCGGCCTGCTCGTTCGGCTGGAAGAACATCACGGGGACGGAGAAAGCCTCGGCCAGGCCCTCAAGCACCACGGGGTCCTGCGGGTCGACGGCGGTCTCCTCACCGGTCCGCAGCGTCCGTACGATGTCCTCGGTGACCAAGCCCCGGCCGGCCTTGGCATTGAAGGCCTTGGCGATCTCCTCCTCCTGCGGGGGCTGTTTGCCCGGCGGGTAGGTCGTCATCATGTAGGTGATCTTCTCGGCGAGGGTCCGCGGGATGGGCCACTGCTCAGCCGACGGCACGTCCGGCACCCGGTTGCCGAAGGAGCACTCCTGCGCCGCCAGCAGCTCCTCGATGGTCACCTTGGCCATAGTTGGACGTATGGCCCCTGCGAACCCGACCTCATGGTGCGGGATGTCGCAGAGGCCATGACGCCCTGCCGGAGTTGGCAGCCTAGCCCAGCCGGGCCAGCATCCGGACGAACTGCCCACCGTTCACGGTGCCCAGGCCGGAGGCCAGGTCGTAGCCGGGGCCTGCGGTGTAGCCGGTGACGCCGCCGAAGGAATTGTTCCCGCTGTCGATGTCTACCAGACCGCTCACTCGCGAGGGGAGGCGCGCCAGTGTGTAGAGGGCCGGGTTGATCAGGCCGAGCCGGTGCCCGGCCAGTTGGTCGGCCAGCGCCACGACACCGGAGAAGATGGGAGTGGCCTCGCTGGTGCCGCCGACCAGGCCCCATCCGGTCTGGCTCGGGTCGTAGGATGAATACGTCCAAGCCGCCCCATCGACCGCGGCGCTCATGCTGATGTCGGGTGTCCCGCGGTGGCTGCCGACCACCGAGCTCACCCCGGACTGGTACGACGGTCGTGGGAATACCGCCGAGACCCCGCCGCCACCGGCGCCGTATCCATCGTTCCAGACCTTGTCGGGCGAGAGCCGGTTGCCCTGATCGTCCAGCAGCAGCTGGCTGCCGCCAACGGACGTGACCAGCGGGTCGGACGATGGCCAGGAGTTGACGCGGTAGGGGTACAGCGTCGTCCCGTCCAGTTCGGCATCGGTTGCGCCGTTGTCCCCCGATGCGCCGAGGACGGTCACCCCGTGCTCTGCCGCGTCCTTGAAGGCGTAGCGCAGACTGGTCAGTGACGAGTAGTCGCCTTGTGCGGAGCCGGGGAAAGTGTTCTCGGTGGCGCCGAAGCTCTGCGAGATCACGTCGCCAACGCCGTGGTCGATCATGGCCTTCTCGGCGTCCATCATCTCGGGGAAGCCCTGGGTGCCCTCGGTCTCCGAGACACCGGTCTCAACGAGGACAATGCGGGCGTCGGGGGCAATGGCGTGAGCGTACTCCACGTCCAAAGTGGTCTCTCCGGCCCAGCCTGACATGTCGGAGTCGCCGGGGTTGAAGGGCGGGACGCTGCCCCACTTCACTACGTCGACGTTGGTATCTGGCAGGCCCCACTGCTTGTCGAAGACGTGCAGGTCGTTCTGAATGGTCGGCGACCCGAAGGAGTCGACGATGACGATGGTGCGGCCCTTCCCGGTGATTCCCTTGGAGTAGAGCGGGTTGAGGTTGTACGCGTTGCGGTACTGGAGCGGCGAGTAGCAGTGGATGCCGAACTGCGAGACGCACTGCGAGGTGGTGATAGGTGCGGCGTGCACGCCGGCCATGTGCTCGCCGACGGAGATCGGGCGGATCATCGCCCCAGGTCTCGCGCTGTCAGCAGCGAGTGCCTTCGTGCTCGCCGTGATGCTGGTGGGTGCCATGCCCAGTGCCAGAGCGGTGGCTCCGGCGGTGAACGCAACGGCGGTGGTGCGTATGGCCCGGCTGGGCGCTGCGCCCCGGGTGGCAGGATTGCGTCGCATAGGAGTCCTTGGTTGTGGAGGTACCGTCCTCGACGGCTGCGGTCCTATGCGACTGGATGCGTCTGGCGCATGTCATGAATGTCATCTAATCGTGATGTCTGACAGACCGGCGAGCCGCTGATTTCGCCTCTTATCCCAACCTGCAGGCGAGGACTCCAGCTCGGTCAGCAGTCCTGCGACCCAGTCACGCTCGGCGGCCAGCCGGGTAATCTCGATCGCGGGTGGAACCGTGTCCAGTCCGGGAGGGCATTCGGTGGTGAGGGTCCGGGGCGGGATGTCGCCGTAGCGGGCGCGCACTGACCGGGGGCAGGCACCGTCGCCTATGCTCACCGGCCTGCTCCACCACCTCCCGACGGACGAACTGCGGCGCCTTCTTCTGCTCGCTCACCCGGACAGGCACTCCACGCCACGCACCCCGCGTCCGGCGAAGCCCAGAGCCTTACCCCTACCGCCTACGGCACGTTCCCGGCGTATTCCGGTTGGCTCCCCTAGATGCCGGACAGCGGCCCTGGTGATTGCCTGGAGACGTCGGAGCGAGCCTGACCCCGGCCCGCCCGGCACAGGCAGGAAATGCCACGAGGGGCAAGTAACCATGGAACATTACACACCGGACTACCCCGGGATGATCGTCCCGGTCGGGCACGTCGAACCTGTACCGCGCCGCATCCGCGGCTTTGCGGCCGACCGTCTTGTCTTCGACACCGTGCGGGCACGGTACGTGTGGCTGTGGCCGGGCTACCCGCAGTACTGCATTCCCCGCAAGGACATCGTTGACGGCGCTCTCCTCGACGAGGGCCGGACCCTCGCACTAAGGGTCGGCAGGGCGCGCCGCCATACCCTCCAGCTCGACTCGGTCAGCCGCCCGGGTGCGGCTTGGGAGTGGGGCGACGACGCACCCTCGGACATCGTCGGCTGTGTCAGCTTCCGCTGGGAGGCCATCGACGCATGGTTCGAGGAGGACGAGCAGGTATTCGTCCACCCCCGCAACCCCTACACCCGCGTCGACGCGCTCCGGTCGGGCCGCAGCGTCCGCGTGATGCTCGACGGTGCCGTGCTCGCCGACGCACCCTCCTCGGTGACGGTGCTGGAGACGGGTCTGCCGACGCGTTACTACCTCGACCGCGTGCATCTCGACTGGACGCGCATGCAGCCCACCGACTCCGTCACCAGCTGCCCGTACAAAGGAAAAACCAGCGGCTACTGGTCCGTCAGGACCGACAAGGCCACATATCCGGACCTCGCCTGGGCCTACGACTTCCCCACCCGGCAAGTGTCGCCCATCGCGGGACTGGTCGCCTTCTACAACGAGAACGCCGACCACTACCTCGACGGCCGACTGCTCCCCCGCCCCGCTCCCGTCACCAGGGCCATCTGGGAAAATCAACACCCTGCGTGACGCGCAATGGCCCGCAGTGCACGGCGGGGGGTGCGGCGCGATCGCGCGTCGGCTGTAGCCCTCGATCGCTCTATGCGGCGTCGGGCGCGGGAAGACCCGCGATGAAATTCGCCAGGTCGCGGCTACCGAGAGTTTCACGAGTCGTCTCTGTGCTGTGGTATCCCCCATGGGTTGTCGTCG
>NZ_JANFNG010000019.1 GCF_024436035.1 Streptomyces humicola | reverse complement strand
GTGGTGAACATGTCGGACGCCATCGGCGGTGTGCCGGTCTGCGTCTCCAACAACGTCTACGACACGTACTCGCATCTGAAGCTGTCGAAGGGCACGCACACGCTGAAGGGTGTCTCGGCACTGGAGTTCCTGCGCTCACGGCACGGCTTCGGCGACGGCAGCGACCTGGGCCGCACCGTCGCCCAGCACATGTACCTCGCCTCCATGGTCCGCACGCTGAAGAGCGCGGGCACGCTGACCGATCCCAGCGCGCTGTACGGGCTCGCGGACGCGGCGACCAAGGCCCTGACCGTCGACACCGGCCTTGCCAGCATCCCCGATCTGCTGGGCCTGGCCGACGACTTGAACAAGGTGCCGTCCAACCGGATCACCTTCACCACCATGCAGACAGTGCCCGACCCGAACAACAACCAGCGGGTCGTGGTCTCCCCTGCGGCGCAGAACCTGTTCGACGCGGTCATCAATGACCAGTCGCTGACCACGGGCAGCGGAGGGAAGTCGGCGGCGGACACCCACGCCACCTCCACGGCCACCTCCACCCCCAGTGCGCAGCCGGCCGTGCCCGACTCACAGATCACGGTGCAGGTCAACAACGGAAGCGGGATCTCCGGCCGGGCTTCCGATGTGGCCCAGTACCTGATCAACTCCGGCTTCGGCCCCAACAGCGGCTCCGCCAACGCACCCGTACCGGCCCCGACCACCTCGATCCACTACGCACCCGGCCAGCAGGCCGAGGCCCAGGCGGTCGCCCGCACCCTGCAGATCCCCACCAGCCGGCTGCAGTCCGACAGCGCCGTCAGCAACGTGACCGTGGTCATCGGCAGCGACTGGACCAGCGGCACCACCTTCCCGGCCAGCGCGGGCGGCTCGTCCAAGCCCGCCCCCGCCGACACCAAGGCCGCCGTCGCCGGCGCCAACGCCCAAAACGGCGACCAAAAACAGTGCGCACAGGTCAGCACCTTCGACACCGTCTCCATCAACGGCGTACCCATGACCCCCACCCAGGCCTACGCCGACAGCCCCAACATCCCCAACTCCGCACCCTGACCACAACCCGGGGGGACGGAGGTGAGCGAGCGTGTTCCGTGCCCTGTCGAAGAAGGCGCGCGTACGGCTCGCCGTGCTTGCGGTGGTCGTGCTCGGCCTGGTCGCCGGTGTCGTGATCGCCGTGCTCGGACGGGGTCCGCACGCGCCGGTGACCTCCAGCTCCCCGTCACCGACGTCCACCGGCCCGGCCGTCTCACCGCTCACCGGGCTGCCGGGCATGGCCGGCCGGATTCTCGCTGTCAAGATCGACAATATTGTCTACGCACGGCCGCAGACCGCCGTGAACTCCGCCGACGTCGTCTATGCCATTGAGGTCGAGGGAGGAATTTCGCGATTCCTGGCGGTCTACGACTCGAATCATCTGCCGCGCGGCGACCGGATCGGCCCGGTGCGCAGCGCTCGTGAAAGCGATCTGGAGCTCCTCCAGCAGTACGGCAGGGTGGACTTCGTCTACTCCGGCGCCCTCAGCAAGTTCCTGCCCGTCCTCGCCCGCGCGAATGTGATCAACGCGTCGCCGCAGCAGACGAATTCATTCGTCCGCTCCGGCACCAATGTGCCGCCGTACAACGAATACGTCGTGCCCTCCCGCGTATTGCGTCAATTCCCGGAATCCGCGCCCGCGCGGGACATCGGGTTCCGTTTCGGTCCTGCGCCCGCGGGCGGCACGCCGACGGCCTCCTACAGCGCCCGAATGCCCGCCGCCTCGTTCACCTTCACCTGGTCCGCCCGGCAGGGCACATACCTGGTGACGATGGACGGTTCACCGGCCGGGACCACCGACGGCGGGCAGATGGGCGCTCCGACCGTCGTGGTGCAGAAGGTGGCCGAGACCACCTCGCCGCGCGGTTTCATGGATTCGCCCGGCGTGCCCTCGCCGTTCGCCCCGACGGTCGGCGGCGGCAGCGCCGTGGTCCTGCGCGACGGCAAGGCGTACGACTGCAGGTGGTCGCGGCCGCAGGGGGACGACGGCACGGTCTTCACCTACCGGGGACAGCGCATGACCTTCCATCCCGGTCAGGTGTGGGTGGTGCTCGAACCGCGCTGACGCACCCAGCGCGCCCGCCCTCGCCCCAGTGCTCCGCAGTCCTCCCCAGTCCTCCCCAGTCCTCAGTGCCGGTGGACGTGGTCCGGGAGGCTGGGGTCGCCCGGGTGCTCGAAGCCGGGGGCGAGGCGGACGAGGGCGTCGCGGCGGGCGGCGAGCCAGTCGTCGAACGCGGTGCCGCGCGCGGCGGCGAGCAGATCGGCGTGGATGGCGGCGCGTACCTCCTCGAAGGGACGGATCGCGGCCGGTTCGACGCCTTCGACGACGGCCACGTGCCAGCCGAACGACGTACGCACCGGGCCGATCCTGCTGCCCGGCGCCGCGGCGAAGAGCGCGTCCTCGACAGGGCCGCTGAGCTGGCCCCGTGCGACCGTCTCGGGCTCCCCGAGCTCGTCGGCGCGCACCGCTGCGGCCTCGGCCCTGGTGGGGCGGACGGCGTGGCGCATCGTCCGGCGCTCGGGGCGGGTCCACAGATCCGGGTTGGCCGCGTAGTAGCGGCGCAGCTCCGGCTCGCTCACCGTCACGTTTGCGGTGACTTGTACGAAGAGCGCATGCACGGCCCGGTCCAGCGGGAGGCTGTCGTCGGGTGCCTCATGGAGGATCAACGCCTCGGAGGCGAGCAGCTGTGCCACCCAGCGGCGCAGCCGGGTGCCGGCCGGTGTGCGGTCCTCGGGCAGCCGTGTGCCGTACGGGCCACGGCGGATCGCCGCGAGCCGCCGGTCGAGCTCGGCGATGGTGATGACACGGTCGCCGACCCGCGCCACCTCCGTCGCCGCGCTCACTGCGGGCTCCTGCTCGGGATGTCGTCGCGGTCGGTACTGTGCCGCGGTGCGGGAGCCGCGCGCCGGGACGCCTCATCGGAGTCCTCACCGGATGGCCTACCGGATGCCTCACCGATGGCGACGACCGCGGTCGGCGTGTACAGCAGCCGCCCGAAGTACATCACCTTCACCAGCGCCCACCAGCTGCCGGGCCGGGAGCCGGGCGGGGCGGCGAACTCGTAGTGCACGTCGGTGTCGCCGTCCGCGACGACCGTGAAGGGCTGCGTCCAGGGCGTGGTGATCGGCCAGATCGCGTAGGGGGTGATCAGCTGGGCCTCGCCGTGGATCGGGCTCTGCGCGGTGTTGTGCAGACGCGCCGTCAGCCGGCCCGTCTGCCCGGGGGCGACCGTGACCTCCGGGGTGACCAGCGTGGTCGCCAGCTCCTGTGCCTGATGGGTGCGTTCCGGGTGGGAGGGCAGGACCATGCGTGCCTTGCGCGTGACCTTGTCGATGGAGAGGGAGAGCGCGCGTTCGGCCGCTCCGTCGTGGACGGGACGGGTCGGCTCCGAGCCGGGCAGCGGCGGCTCGGCCGGGACCGAAGCGGCCCGCCCGGATGCCACGTACTCGATCGTGACGACGTCCTCGTGGAGCTGGCCTTGCGGGTCGGTGGTGCGTACGAAGACGAAGTAGCGCCCGCCGGGACCGCTCGGCTGGACGCGCACCTTGTAGCGCAGATACGCACCCGGCGCGAGCGAGTACAGCCGCTTCGGCGGCGAGGCGGTCCAGCCGGGCGGCACGAGGATCTCGGCTTCGCCTGCGATGTTCCCGCCGGTGTGCGAAGAGGCGACGGTGACCCGGAGCTCGTACGGTCCGCGGCCGGAGACCGCGCCCGGCGAGGCGTGCACGGAGATCATCTGGTAACCCATCGGCGCAGCACCCTTGTTGTGCCGCCAGTACGACGTGTACACAGGCGTGGCCGGCTCGGTCACCGGTGCGATCTCCGGGGTGACGAAGGGCACCCGCGCGGTCGGCCCGCTGCCGACCGGTCTCATCGGCACGGCGCCGAGGGTGCGGATCTCGAAGCCGCTGAGCTCGCAGCTGATCCGCCCGCCGTCGAGGCTGACGGGGCGCGGGTCGCCTTCGAGCATGTTGACGGTCGTGGCCTCGGTGAAGGGACGGAAGAAGGTGAACCGTGCCGTCGTGGGTCTGCCACTGGACTCATAGGCGCGCAGCACGATCCCGGCCGCCGGATCGGCCTCGGCGCCCGCCATCGACGCGATCGGGTTGCCGCGCGGCTTGAGCGCGGTGACCACGACGCTGTCGCCGTCGACGGAGAGCAGGTCGGCGCCGGCCGGGAGGGCACCGGCGTGCGTGCCCTCCTGACGTGCGGTGAGCGGATTGTTGTAGGCGTGGCCGCGGCGTGCGAGCCCGGCCGCCCGCCAGTCGCCGCTGTGGCCGACGATGGCGTACCGGAACGTGTGACTCCAGTGGTTGGTCTGGAAGTTGGCGCCGTCTGGGAGGCTGCGCTGCGGCGGGTCGATCCAGCCGCCCGAGGGCCAGCCCGTGGAGGAGCGCATGATGCCGAGGTAGATGTCGCCGGTGGTGTCGACGTTGAAGCCGGGAAGGCCGCGGTTGAGGACGGCGAAGCCGTACGGCTCGACCCGGCCGGTCGTGCCGTCGAGCTCGGCCGGCTGGATGACGTCGATGCGCGGCGCGCGGCGCAGGTCGCCGGCGAGCTCGTGCATCGCCGTCCGGGTGTCGGCGGGGGTCCGCCCGGCGACGATCAGTACCGGCAGGGCGCGCGGGCCGCGCAGGTCGGCGAGGGGGACCCAGGTCTCGGCCAGCGGCCGCTCGGCGGGCACCCACAGGAGTGCCGTGCGGCCGCGGCGGAGTTGGCGGCGGAGCTCGGCGGCGTAGGAGGGGTGGGCCGCGCCGAGCACGTCGGCGGTGAAGTCGTTCTCGTCGGGGCCGCCGACGCTGATGCGGACATCGGGAAGGTTGGAGTCGACGTCGAGGCTGCCGTAACGCGAGCCGTCGTCGGTGGAGGTGGTGGCGGTGACACCGGTGGCGACGAGAGCGACGACGGTGTCGCGCGCCGCGTCGTTGTAGTCGGTGCTGTACGACACCTGCCGACTCCGTCGGCGGGCGGGGACGACGACCTCGGCAACGCTGACCGCCCGGGAGGCGCGCACCGCTCCTTCCGGCCCGCCGTCGAGGAGGGCGACGGTGAGCGTCGAGCCGAGTTCGACCCAGTTGTAGGCGGGGTAGTCGAGTGTCCACTTCGCGTGGGCGTAGTCGACGTTGGGGAACCCGAACCCGCGGCCGACGACGGCGTCGCCGACCTCGCAGACGGGCATGCCGCCTTCGACGTCCGGCTGGAACCGCACCCGCATCAGGCGGTTGACGCCCGTGAAGTCGTCGATGCGCGTGGTGAGATCGACGCGGGCCACGCCGTCCCAGAGCGTGATCTCCTGCGTGTAGCGGCACTGCACGAAGTCGGCCGCCACGGTGATGCGCCGGCCGATCGGGCAGTGCTCCACGGCGACTTTCGCCGGGCGCTGCGAACTGGACGCGATCGGGCCGCCCTTGGGCACGGTCACCCAGGGCCCGCCCGAGGGCGCGCCGGGTCCGTCCTCGTACTCGTCGTAGGCGAGCAGTTCGTTGGCGGAGCCGCCGGCGCGCAGCATCTGCCGCTGTGCGGTCTTGTCGTACAGCGAGCTGATGACGCCACCGCGTGCGGGGTCGACGGCGACGCTGTAGTACTCGTTCTCGATCTGCAGCGGTCTGTCCGGTGCCGGGCGCCAGGCCGGTGCGTGCAGCGGGGCGCCGACGTGCGTGAGGTGGTAGGTGGCGTATCCGGTCGCCGGTACGTCCCGGGCGATGAAGGCGAGCCGGGCGGAGGCGATGGTGCCGTCGTGGTGGCGGCTGATCCGCTCGACGTGGACGGGCACGCTGCTCCCGTTCGGGTCGCGCAAAGCGATACCGGCCGGGCCGGGCGCGGGGAAGTCGATGTCGGCGAGGACAACGTCCGTACGCCGCCAGGCCATAGCGTTGAAGACCAGCAGCGGGATGCCGGGGCCACGGGTGTCGGCGTGCGCGGCGATGAAAGCCTGTGCGTTGCCGAGCGTGGTGCGCCCCAGCTCCAGCGCCTCGCGCCAGCCGCCGAGCAGGTCCAGGTAGACCTGGTCGCACTCGGAGCCGGTGATCGCGTCGTGGTGGGCGCCGAAGCACAGCTGGCGCCACGCCTTGTCCAGGGCGCGGGCCGGATAGGCGGCGCCGAGCAGGGCGGCGATGGTGGCGAATCGTTCCGCCGCGAGCAGCGTGTTCTCCGCCTCCCGCTGCGCCTGCTTGGTGTCGATGTACGTGATGTCCTTGCCGGTGAAGATGGGGTTCATGTCCCGCGTCTGCGGCGAGAGCGCGATGCGGTTCGCGTCCAGTTCCTCGCGCACCGCGTCGAAGAACTCGCTCGGCACCGCGATGACGAACTTCGGCCACACGTACCTGCTCGCCCACGAGCGGTGCACCCGCGTCACCCACCGGTTCGGCGGCGCGTAGTCGGTGCCGACCGGCAGCAGGCAGTTGCGCGTCGCGGCCACCGACTTCAGGTCCCGGAACAGGTCGTACGCGGTCGCCTCCGCGGTGAGCAGGTCCTTGGCGGTGTCCATCCGCCAGCCGGCCGAGTAGTGGTTGGGCATGTAGCTGGTGAGCAGCGACGTACCGCTCGGCGCGATCCAGTCGAACTCGCTGCGGAACTGCATCCGCTTGTTGTCCCCGACGGTCTGCTTCGGCCCCCATTCGTGGTGGGGACCGCGCGCCCATGAGCTCGACGAGTGACCGGCATCGGCCATGATCCCCGGGAACTGCGGGTCGTGGCCGAAGACGTCCAACTGCCATGCGGTGCGCGGCGATCCACCGAGCACGTCGCGCTGGTAACCCATCCCGTACACCGCGCTGCGGATGGTCAGCTCGACGCTGGTCAGGTTGGTGTTCGGCTCGTTGTACAGGCCTCCCACGAACTCCAGGCGCCCCTCCTCGACCAGCCGCCGCACCAACGGGCGGTCCTCGGGGAACGTGTCCCAGAAGGGCTTGAGGTAATCCAGTTCGGCGAGGACGAACTTGTAGTCCGGATCGCGGCGGGCCATGTCCAGATGCGCCCTCACCAGCGTGAATCCCGGCCGCTGGAATCCGGTGTTCTCCCACGTCTCGGTGTACGCACCCTGGGTGTTCCACCAGACCGGGTCGTAGTGGTAGTGCGGGACCATGTACATGGTCCAGCCGGGCTCGGCCGCCGTGATCCGCACCGACTGGGTGTCGGTCACGTCCTGCGTCGTGGCGTGGACGTGCGCCCGCAGCTCGGTCCCCTGCTCGTGCTGCGACGCGTACGCCACCGACACCTCGACGGTCTCCTGGTGACCGGGGGCGAGATCCGGAAGGACGACGGGGTGCGGGGTGGTGATCCCCTCGCCCGTCAGGGTGATGATCGCCGGGTCGTCGGAGCTGAGCGCCTGCGTGCCGATGTTGGCGACGCTGACGTGCACGACCTGCTGTGGCGCCTGCTCGGAGCCTGTGAACACCTGCGGGGAGGCCACCGCGGTGACCTTGACCGCCGTCCCCAGGACCGCCGGCTGCGCGGAGGCCGCGATCAGCTTCAGCCGCTTGGCCCGGGGAAGCCGGAAGCCGACGGCCTCCCGCTGCGGATCGAACGGGATGGTCTGGAGGAAGAGCCGCACCCGCGGCGCGGCATCCCCCGAGGCCCTGTGGCGGTGGCCGGCCTCGACCACGACGGCCTCCAGGAACCCGGGCACCTGGGCCCAGTCCGAGAACCGTACGGGCACGGTCATCGAGCCGCCATCCGCGTAGAGCACCTCGCCCTTGGCGTCGACGGAGCCGCCGGTGGCGGCGCCGATCAGGTAGAGCAGCGCATATCCGGCCTGTGGCAGGTCGATGGTCTGGCCCTTGGCGACGGTGAAGTTCTCGCCGCCGGGGCCGTACGAGTCGTCCGCGGGGAAGTCGAAGGGCACACCGGCGATCCGGGTGCGGCCGGAGGGGAGTTGCTCGGCCGGGAACGACCAGCCGTGTCCGTCGAGGTTGGCCGCCGAGCGGGCCCAGTTGTACGACGCGCCGTCAAGGTCGTACGGCAGTGGCACGGGCACTGCCTCCGGGACGACGAGCCCCTCGCGGACCGCGGCGGTCGCGCCGCCGTCGAGACCCACCACCGCGGCGGACGCGATCGCCAGAGACGACAGGAAGCTGCGTCGGCTGAATCCCTCCAGCTGGTCCTCAGGCAGTCCAGACACGGCACCTCGGCTCTTTCGTTCGCTTCTCCACAGCGGTTCTTTCGTTCGCTTCTCCGCCCGCTCCAAGATGCCAGGACAAAAGGGATTGAAACGCGTAAAACACGACAAACAATGCTCTGCGGTCAACTATGAAAATACGAACAACGGGGCTGGTGAGGAGGCCAGTGGTGTGAGCGGTACAGCCGCGGAAGGCGACGACCTGGGGTTCCCGGCGCGCCGCGCGCCGCACCTTGGCACGGTGCCCGAGCTCGACGCGACGGTGATCTGCTGCCGGGCCTGTCCACGGCTGGTGGAATGGCGCGAGGAGGCCGGCCGGGTCAAGCGCAGGGCGTTCCAGGAGTGGGAGTACTGGGCGAGGCCGGTGCCCGGCTTCGGGCCGCCGGACGCCGTGCTCGCCGTCGTCGGTCTCGCGCCCGCTGCGCACGGAGGAAACCGCACCGGGCGGATCTTCACCGGCGACCCGTCAGGAGACGTGCTTTACGCCGCGTTGTACGAGGTGGGCCTCGCCTCGCAGCCGAGCTCCACCCATCGCGGCGACGGCCTGGTGCTGCACGGCGTACGGATCACCGTGCCGGTGCACTGCGCGCCCCCGCAGAACCGGCCCACCACGGCCGAACGAGACACCTGCAGGCCGTGGCTCGCCCGTGAACTGCAGCTGTTGCGGCCCTCGCTGCGCGCGGTGGTGGTCTTGGGCGGCTTCGCCTGGCAGGCGCTGATGCCGGTGCTCTCCGCCGCCGGGTGGCAGCTGCCCCGCCCCCGTCCGGCGTTCGGGCACGGCACCGAGGTGCGGCTCCCCGCTGGGACGGGCGGCGGGCGGGAGCTGCAGGTGCTCGGCTGCTACCACCCCAGCCAGCGCAATGTGTCCACGAAGACGGTGACCCCGGCGATGATCCGCGACGTCCTGCGGCGGGGCGCGCGCATCGCGGGCCTGTAGGCACCGGCAACGACGGTGGCCCGAGCCGTACGGGGAGAGGTACGGCCCGGGCCACCGGGTCTATCGGCCAAGTACGGTCACGCGGTCAGCGTCACGCGACGGAGGTCGGCAGCGCCGGGATCGCGGGGACGGCGGCCGGGCTGGTCAGGCCGGCGGCGGAGGTGCCGGCGGGCAGCGAGGTGACCACGATCTTCACCGCGGTGACGGTGCGGCCACCGGTCACGGTCAGGCCGGAGACGGCGGTGCCGACGGCGTTCTGCGCGAACGGCTCGGCCTGGCCGGCGATGCCCTGCGCCAGCGGCTGCGCCTGGGTGGCGACGCCCTGGGCGAACGGGCGGACCTGGCCGACCACACCGTGGGCGAACGGCTGCACCTGGGCGACCTCGGCCTGCGCCAGCGCGTCGCCACCGTCGACAGCGCCCGCGACGGCGGGCACCAGCTCGGCGACGGCGGTCTGCGCGACCGGCGGCAGCACCTCGTTGGTCACCGACGACACGCTGCCGGTGGGCAGGTTGGGCAGGCCCGGAACGCTCGGGACGCTCGGGACCGACGGCAGGCTCGGGACGTTAGGCAGGGTGGTGGGCACACCCGTCGGCAGGTTCGGAACGCTGGGAACGCCCGGCAGGTCCGCGACGGGCAGACCCGTCGGCAGGTTGGTGGGGAGGTTGGCGGGCAGACCCGTCGGCAGACCGTTGGGGAGGGTCTTGGTGACCTTGTTCAGCAGGTCGAGGCGGGTGCCCGCGGCCAGCACACCGTTGGCGACGTCGGTGGCGCCGGCCGGGTTCGGCAGCGACGGAACGGACGGCAGGTGGCCGACGTGGCTCAGGGCGCCGGTCGCGGCACCGGTCGGCAAGTCGCCGGCGAGGCCGTGGGCGGCGCCGATGAGGCCGGAGACGTGGGAGAGGGCGCCGGTGGCGGTTCCGGCCGGCAGGCTGCCGGCGAGACCCTTGTCGTTGCCCTTGGCCTTGCCGGTGTGGGCGAGCATCGGCTGCTCGATCTGGCCGGTGCCGGTGAGGCCGCCGGTGAGGCCCTGCAGCGTCTGCTGGACGCCGGGCTCGGACTGCTGCAGGCCCTGCAGGGTGTTGCCCAGGTTGCTGGTGCTGAGGATGCCGGGGGCGCTGCTCGGCACGGCGGTGACGCTCTTGACGACGCCGTTGACCACGCCGGTCGGCGAGGGGAGCGTGCTCGTCGCGGAGCCGAGGGTGCCGGTGACGGTGGAGACCGTGGAGCCGGTGGAGGGAACGGAGGGGAGGGTGGCCGCGTTGGCGGCGGCGTTGCCGAGGGCCCAGATCCCGGTGGCTGCTGCTGCGACGACTACCGCACGGCTGATGTTGCTACGCATGATGGGGAATTTCTCCTAGCGAAATGATGAAGGTGGCTGAACGTGCCTGGGACAGGGCAGGGTTGGTGGCTCATCAGGCCGTCAGACTCGAATTGACGGCGTGCGATGAGGGGGAGCGGCTCAGCCGGGAAGGAGCACGTACAGCCGGGACGGGACGCGCGGGCGGGGATCATGGACGCGGCCGCGACGTCGGTCGCCCGTGCCGTGCACCGGGCGTTGCCGCGACCTGCCTAGTCAGGCTGTACGGAGACGTTCGTCGACCGCATGACGGGCGACGAACCGTGCGCGGTGCCGATCACGGCCGCGCACAGCGGGAACCGCACGCCGCCCGAGAGCAGCGCGGCGTGCGTGTCACCGGAGTGGTGGAAGCCTCCGTCACCCTCGACGGGGTGGTCGGAGGAGTGATCCGCGGGCACCGGAGCCTGGGAGCCCGGCGCCTGCTGCTGGTGCGCCGCGAGCGCGTGGTGCGCTGCGGTGCCGTGTGCCGTGGCGGCCGTACGGCCGACCCGCGCGGTGAGCGCGGTACGGCCTGCCGAGTGCGGCCGAACCGCCGTGTGGCCCACGGCGTTCGGAGCGCTCTTGGCCGCGTGACCGGGGCAGGTGAGCCCGGTGGCCGCGTCGACGAGGGGGGACACGACCTGCTGGGCCGCGCCTTGGACCGTCCCGAGGAGAAGACTGAGCGGCCGGACGGTCCTGGTGACGCTGCCGACCTGGGCGACCGCGCTCGTGAGGCTCTTACCGGCCTGCTGGGCACGGGAGGTGAGGGTGGCGGCGGCGTGCTCGACCGTGGTCCGGCCGGCCGTCGCCGCCGGAGATGCGCTGCTGGACGTGGACGACGCCGTGCTCGATGAGAACGGCGACGCCGGGGTGTCCGCGTGCGCCTGCCCGCCCAGGATGAAGGCAAGAGTCAGGAACCCCCCGAGGAACAGCAGCACGTGCAGCGCGCGCCGGGCGACCGTCGTGCGCGGGCGCACGTCGGCAGCAGGCAAGGCGGGCGAAGCAGGCAGCAAAGGGGGGACCTTCCCGTACGGATGACACACGTTCCGGGTGACGGAGGTGATCCTTGCACGCCCGGCGGGGGGCGTTGCAAGCTCGTCGTCCCCTCTTGCTACCGATGGGGTGCCATGTCCGGTATGGGCGGCGCGAGTTGCGTCGCCCCGTGAGGCTGCCGCGCACGGCGAGAGCAGCGGATGTGCTCGATACGTGAGTGGACTGTGGATGTTTGACGGCGCTTCAGCCTCAGGCGGGATTCTGCCCGGGCTCATCGGACTCGCCTTCCGGCCCGTCGACCGACTTCAGATGCGCACGGTCGGCCGCGGTCTCGCTCGTCGTCGTCTGGTCGGCGACCTCCGTCGGGGACGGGGCCTCGACCAGCCAGTCGGGGTTGGCCTGGCGGTTCCACCACCGCCACACGGCAACACCGCCGCCCGCGAGCGTGCCGAGGACCATCAGGCGCCTGGCGAAGCGTCCGCACTTCGCGCGCCGCTCCTGGCGGTGCAGCAGCTTGTCGATGTCACGGGCCGAGACCTGTCCGCGCAGCGCGGCGAGCGCGGCAGCGCCGCGCGCCACGGCCTCTTCGCGCACCGGCTCGGCAGCGGCCCGTGCCGTCTCGACGGCATGGCCCACGCGAGGCGATGCGTACTCGGCTGCCTGCCGTGCCGTCTCGCGGGCGTGCTTGACGGTCTGCGCCGCGGAAGTGCTGACGCCCGGCGGCACCGCGCCCTTGGCCTGCGCGATCCGGTCCGCGATCCGCTCCGCCAGGTACGCGTCGTACTGGGCGCGGGCCACGTCGCGGGCCTGCCCTGCGGCGCTCGACACCTTCGGGGCGATCCGCCGGCGTGCTTCACCGGCGTAGTGCACGGCGGTGTCCTTGGCCGTGCCGGCATAGGGTGCCGCCACCACCGCCGCGTGACGCACGCTTTCCTTGGTCGTAGCGGCTGCGTGGCGCACGCTCTCAGTGCGGGTCACGGGAACCTCCTCCTCGGTGCTCGTGGGCGTACAGAATTCGCCTTTCCGCCCGAAATGAGATCATGCCCGTTTGCGGGCGGACCGGCATGTGCGCAGGGGCATCCGGGGCACAGCGACGACGGCGCGGCGCTCGTGCGTGCTCGGCCGGGGGCGGGCCGTGGGAGGATTTGTGGCCGTCAATGAAGTCTATGGAAGGTACGTCGTGGCCGAGCAGCTCTACGCCACCCTCAAGACCAACAACGGGGACATCGCAATCCGGCTTCTGCCGAACCACGCGCCGAAGACCGTGAAGAACTTCGTCGAGCTCGCTCAGGGCGAACGGGAGTGGACCGACCCGCGGACCGGCAAGAAGACCAATGCCCGCCTCTACGACGGAACGGTCTTCCACCGCGTCATCGCGGGCTTCATGCTGCAGGGCGGCGACCCGCTGGGTAACGGCACCGGCGGCCCGGGCTACGAGTTCGGCGACGAGTTCCACCCGGACCTGCAGTTCGACCGCCCGTACCTGCTGGCCATGGCCAACGCCGGTCCCGGCACCAACGGCTCGCAGTTCTTCATCACGGTCGCCCCGACGGCATGGCTCAACAACAAGCACACCATCTTCGGCGAGGTCACGGACCCGGCGAGCCAGCGCGTCGTCGACGCCATCGCCGCCACCCAGACCAACCCGCGCACCGACCGCCCGGTCAAGGACGTCGTCCTGGAATCCGTGGTGATCGAGAAGCGCGAGGGCTGACCGGAACCGACCGGGACGTCACGGGAACTCAGGCGCCCCGCCCGTCCGTATGCCGTATGCGTACGTACGGGCGGGGCGCCATGCGCTCGTGACGGGACCACGCACTCGTAGACAGGGAAGAAGGCGACCATGGACCAGGCGGTCTGCTGCTACCGACACCAGAGCCGTGAGACCGGCGTGCGGTGCTCCCGCTGCGAGCGTCCGATCTGCCCGCAGTGCATGATCCCCGCCTCTGTCGGCTTCCACTGTCCGGAGTGCGTCACGGAGGGCCGCCAGCCCGTGACCCGGCCGCGCACCATCGCAGGCGGCACGCTGGCCGCCAACCCGCGACTGGTCACCATGGTCCTGATCGGGATCAACGTCGTGGTGTTCCTGCTGGTGCAGGCGTACGGGAACCCGCTCGTCAACGACCTGGGGCTGGTGCCCAAGGCCTTCGACCCCTACGCCGGGCACACGGTCGGCGTCGCACAGGGCCAGTGGTACCGACTGCTGACGGCGGTCTTCCTCCACCAGCAGATCGCGCACATCGGCCTGAACATGCTCTCGCTGTGGTGGATCGGGCCGAGCGTCGAGGTGGCCCTCGGACGGGTCCGCTATCTCGCGCTCTATCTGCTCTCGGGGCTCGGTGGCAGCGCGCTGTCGTTCCTGCTCGCGCCCGTCAACGAGGTGGGCCTCGGCGCCTCCGGTGCGATCTTCGGGCTGCTCGGCGCTATGTTCGTCCTGATGCGGCGGCTGCGGCTCGACGTGCGGCCCGTGATCATCCTGATCGGGCTGAACCTGGTCTTCACCTTCACCATCCCGGACATCGACTGGCGTGCCCATGTCGGCGGGCTGATCACAGGCACGGCGCTGACGTACGCGATGGCGCACGCGCCGCGCGAGCGCCGGGCGCTGGTGCAGTGGGGTGCGTGTGCGGTGGCGCTCGCGGTGATCATCGGGATCGTGGCGGTGGGGACGATACGGCTGGGCAGCTGAATCCTTACGGCTGACGCCGCCGGCCGCTTCACCTGCTGATCAGACTTATCCACAGAGCGTGCGTACACCTGTGCACGGCGTGGAAGACGGCCCAATTGCTGCGCACTGCACCGTGCGGCGACACGCCACCCGGTCACACCGGCGTCAATGCGCCAGAGGTTATCCACAGATCTTCCGACCTTTGTCCCCACCGGGCGTCACCCTGTGGATAACTCTGTGGACAGCCCTGGCGAGAGCTTGACGCGCGCCGCGCGCCTACTTCCACTGCGTCGAGACGACGAACCCGCCCGCGATGAATCCGAAGCCGATGACGATGTTCCAGTTGCCCAGCGCCTCGACCGGCAGACTGCCGGTGGTGACGTAGAAGATGACGATCCAGGCGAGACCAATCAGGAACAGCGCCAGCATCAGCGGAGCGACCCAGCTTCGGCCCGAGCCCAGCTTGATGCTCGTCTTCTCCGGCGGCGGAGTGAAGTCGGCCTTCTTGCGGATCCGTGACTTCGGCACGAGAGATTCTCCTGTCGATGCTCCCCCTGCCTTCGGCGGGGGTGCCCCCTGCGGGACGCGCGGCGGTTGTGTCTTGTCGCGGGCCGAGGACGGCCGGCATCGCCGGCGCCGCCCCCGGAGCGTCCGTTAGCGTAGTGCTTCTTGGGGTGCGGATGAGATAAGTGCCCCGTCGCCAATTATGCGCTCACGACCCGTGACTCCTGCACTCTCCTCAGGCACAGTGACCACCGACGGCGGAGGTGACGGGAGGGGAGCGGCGCGATGGTACGCCTGGCCGTACGGACACTCAGCGAACTGTGCGTCACCGTAGGCTCCTTGATCGTCCTGCTTGTCGTTTATCTGCTCTTCTGGACGGGCGTTCGCGCCGACAACACCATGTCCGACGAGGTCGCCAAACTGCAGAACCAGTGGGCGCGCACCCCGCTCACCGCCACCGCCCCCGCGACGCCCGCGCCGCAGACGCAGCAGAGCACCCCGTCTCCCTCGGCCACCCCCACGCCGCCCGTCTACCGGGACGGCCAGCCTTTCGCGATCATGTACATCCCGCGGTTCGGCGCCGACTGGCACAAGCCCGTCATCGAGGGCACCAGCACCAGCGACCTCCAGCGCGGCGTCGCCCACTACACGGGCACCGCCCGCCTCGGGGCTGTGGGAAACTTCGCGGTCGCCGGACACCGCCGCACCTACGGCAACCCGTTCGAGGCCTTCGCCGAGCTGCGCCCCGGCGACAAGGTCGTCCTCACGGACGGCGTGACCTGGTACACGTACGTCATCGACGATCAGCCGTACCTGACCCTGCCGAACGACATCGGTGTGATCAATCCCATCCCGGCACCGCTCGACACCTCGGCCACCCCGTACACGTCCCCCGGCCGCTATCTCACGCTGACCACATGCGACCCCCCGTGGGGTCACAGCCACCGCCTCATCGCATGGGGCCACCTGGAGTCCACCCAGCCCGTTGAACAAGGGATGCCGAGAGCTTTGCTCAGCTGACCCTCGCGCCCCGCCCCTCTCCCCTTAGTCTGGTGCAGAACTGGTGCAGAACCGGAGGGAAGACACCGTATGTACGGCTGGATCTGGCGCCGCCTGCCAGGCAACGCGTGGGCGAAGGCCGCCATCTCACTCGTGCTGGTCCTGGCAGTGGTCTTCATCCTCTTCCAGTGGGTGTTCCCCTGGGCGGAGCCACTGCTCCCGTTCAACGACGTGACGGTGAACGGCGGAGGCAGCGCAGGCTGATGAGCGCACGGATTCTCGTTGTCGACAATTACGACAGCTTCGTCTTCAACCTTGTCCAGTACCTATACCAGCTCGGTGCCGAGTGCGAGGTGCTGCGCAACGACGAGGTCGAGCTGAGGCACGCGCAGGACGGCTTCGACGGGGTGCTGCTCTCCCCCGGGCCTGGTACGCCCGAGCAGGCGGGCGTCTGCGTCGACATGGTGCGGCACTGCGCGTCGACCGGGGTGCCTGTCTTCGGCGTCTGTCTCGGGCTGCAGTCGATCGCGGTGGCGTACGGGGGCGTGGTGGACCGGGCGCCGGAACTGCTGCACGGCAAGACCTCGCTCGTCACCCACGAGGGCAAGGGCGTCTTCGCGGGCCTCCCCTCGCCGTACACCGCAACCCGCTACCACTCGCTCGCCGTCGAACGCGACACCGTTCCGGACGAACTGGCGATCACCGCCTGGACGGAGACCGGCGTCATCATGGCGCTGCGCCATCGCGAACTCCCGGTCGAGGGAGTCCAGTTCCACCCGGAGTCCGTGCTGACCGAATGGGGCCACCGGATGCTCGCCAACTGGCTCGCGGTGTGCGGGGACGCCGGCGCCGTCGAGCGCTCCGCGGGTCTGGCGCCGGTGGTCGGCAAGGTCGGGGCGTGACGGTGGCGTGACCACGTCGTACGAGGACACTGGGGAGTTCGCGGCCGCCGTGGGCAGGCTCGCGGACCCGCTGAGCGACCCGCTGCCGGGGGCCTCGCCGAAGTCCGAACCCGCACCCGGACCGGAGCCCGATCCCGGGGCGTACGCGTCGTACGACTACGGGACGGCGTACGCGGCGCCCGGGTATCAGCAGCAGTATCAGGCGCCCGCGTACGCCTATGCGCCTGAGGCGCAGCCGCAGTGGGAGCCGGCGCCGGAGCCGGAACCCGTGCCGGTGGCAGTGCCCGCGCCGCGGCGTGCGCCACGCGCGGGCGGGGTTTCGGGTGTCTCGCAGACGGCGCAGCTCCCGGTCGTCGAACCGGGAGCGGCTGCTGCCGCTGAGACGGCCGCCGAACCGGCGCCCATGCCCGGCGGCCGCGCCGCCCGGCGGAAGGCGGCGAAGCGCAGCCGGGGAAGACGGGCCGCCGGCCCTGCCACCGTGGCCTCCACCGATGCGCCGGCCGCGCCCCGCACCCGGATGGAAGCCCGGCGTGCGGCGCGCGCCGCCAAGGATCCCACGATGGTCGTGGCGAGCAGGATCACCGGCGAGGTCTTCATCACCCTCGGTGCGCTCATGCTGCTCTTCGTCGTCTACCAGCTGTGGTACACCAACATCCTCGCCGACGAGGCGGCCAACGGCGCAACCAACAACCTCAAGCACCAGTGGGCCGGCGCGAGCGCAACGAGCGATGCCGACATGCCCAACCACTTCGCCGAGGGCCAGACCTTCGCCATCATCTATCTGCCGAAGCTGGACGTCGAAGCGCCGATCGCCGAGGGGGTCGACGAGACCACGATCCTCGACAAGGGCGAGGTCGGTCATTACTCCGGCTCGCTGGAGACCGCGTTCCCCTGGGACACGACGGGCAACTTCGCAGTCGCCGCGCACCGCAACACGCATGGTGAGCCATTCCGGTACATCAACAAGCTGGTTCCGGGCGACAAGGTCGTGGTCGAGACGTCGAGCATGTATTACACGTATGAGATCACCAGCACCCTGCCGCAGACCTCTCCGTCGAACATCGGTGTGATCCAGCCCATTCCTCAGGAGTCCGGATTCACCAAGCCGGGTCGCTACATCACATTGACCACCTGCACGCCCGAGTTCACCAGCCTCTACCGGCTCATCGTGTGGGGCAAGATGGTCGACGAACAGCCACGCAGCAAGGGAACCCCCGCCGCGCTGGCCGGGTAATACGTCACACGTATACGGAACGGGGTGACCGGTGGCTACCACCGAGCACGACCAGGACATCGCCGATACGGACGGCACCGGTGCCGGATCGCCGCCCGCGCGCCGCAAGCGGAGGCGTATCGCCACCACGATCAGCGTGATCGGCGAACTGCTCATCACGTCGGGCGTGGTGCTCGCGCTCTTCGTCGTCTACTCGCTCTGGTGGACGAACGTTATAGCGGACCGTCAGGAGAACAAGGATGCCGCCGCGATCCGCAAGGCATGGTCCGCACCGCAGGCACCCGGCGCCCTCAACACCGAGGACGGCATCGGCTTCCTGCACGTCCCGGCGATGGGCAAGGGCTACGAGGTGCTGGTGAAGAGGGGCACCTCGGTCGACGTGCTCAACGAAGGCGTGGCCGGTTACTACACCAGCCCGTACAAGTCGGCGATGCCGTGGGACACGACCGGCAACTTCACCGTGGCCGCCCACCGCGACGGCCACGGCGCGAAGTTCCACAACATCGACAAGATCAAGGTCGGCGACGCGGTCGTCTTCGAGACCCGGGACACTTGGTACATCTACAAGGTCTACGACATCCTCGCGCCGACCTCGAAGTACAACGTGAAGGTGCTGCAGCCGATCCCGCGCGAATCCGGCAAGACCACGCCGGGCCGCTACATCACGCTGACGACCTGCACGCCCGTCTACACCTCGCTCTACCGCTACATCGTCTGGGGCGAACTGGTCCGCACCCAGCCGGTCGACGCGAAGCGGACGCTTCCGCCGGAGCTGCAGTGATCGCTGCCCCGCTCCCGGAGTCCACCGGGGGCGGGGCGTGGACGGCCGGCAAGCCGGGCCGCCATGGTCCGCGTGGCTAGCATGAATGCGAGGCCCCTGTCACGCGGCAGGTCACTGCCCCAGATGAAGGAGCGAGTGTCATGACCATGGCCCCGGACCATGCAGGGCGTGACGCATTCCAGTACCAGGCCATGCGGGACATCGTTGATCAGATGCAGGCCGGTGTGCCCGGCAAGCTCGAGATCACCAAGGAAGGGATCGTCCACGACATGATGTCGCCGGGGGGGCCTCACGAACTGACGGCGGCGCGCATCAGCAGGCGGCTTGAAAAGGTGATGCCCGAGGGCCTACTGGCCCACACGGGGACGCCCGACGTGGAGGATGTGCACGTAGGTGTGATGCGCCACCCCGACATCATGGTGATCGCCGAAGCGGACATGGAAGTCGAGGGCGCCTTCGATCCGCGGGCCGTGCTCGCCGCCGTCGAGGTGGTGTCCCGGTCCAACCCGGACAACGACTGGTCCGGCAAGATGCGGGACTACCCTCTGCTCGGAATCCCCGTTTACGTGATCTTCGATCCGCGCACCGGTGAGGGAGCCGTCCTCTCCGACATCCACGCAACCCCGAACGGTCCCCGGTACGCGACCAGGAAGGACTTCGTGTACGGCGAGGACATCACGATCGGCGGGTGGACGATCTCGACAGACGGCCTGCCACGCTACGCCTAGTCCCGCCCGAGCTGCAGTGGGCAGCTGCAGTAGGCATAGGCAACGGAAAGGTGAGGGTCCGGGGGCCGAAGCCCCCGGACCCTTCCGCTTTCTAGCCGCCCATGCCGCCGATGAAGCCGCCGTTCCCGTTGCCGCCGTTCGGGTTGTCCATGGTCTGGATGGTGACGGCCTGGCCCTGGGTGACCTGGGTGCCCGCCGGCGGGTTGGTGCTGACGACGACGGCGTTGGGGTCGGAGGGCCCGGAGATCTGCAGGTTCAGCCCGAGCGAAGCGAGGTCCTGCTTGGCCTGGGCGAGCGTTTTACCCGTTTCGTCGGGGAGGGTGCCCTGACTTTGCCCTTTTGAGACGGTCAGCGTCACCGTCGTTCCCTGGGCGGCCTGGGCGTTGGCGCTCGGGCTCTGGGCGATGACCTGGCCGGCGGGCTGAGACGCCTGGGCGTCGCTCTCGACCACCTTGAAGCCCATGTTCTGCAGCTGCGACTGAGCCTGGCTGAACTGCTGGCCCACCACGTTGGGGACGGTGACCTGCTGCGGCGACGCCGCGACCGTGATGGTGACGGTCGACCCCTTCTGGGCCTGCGCGTTACCGGCCGGGTCCTGCTTCAGCACCTGGCCGGCCGGCTGGCCGGACGTCCCGTCGTCCTGCTTCACGCTCACCTGGAAGCCCGCGGACTCCAGCGCCTGCGTCGCCGAGTCCTGGGGCTGGCCGACCACGCTCGGCACCGAGACCGGCGCCGGGCCCTTGGACATGGTCAGGGTGATGGTCTGGCCCTTGGAGGCGGTGGAATTCGCGGCCGGGGTCTGGCTGCACACCGTGTTCTTGGGCTCGTCGCAGAACGTGTCCCCGCCCTTCTGGGCCGTCAGGCCGACGTTCTGCGCCGAGGTCTGGGCCTGGGAGAGCGTCTGGCCCTTGAGATCCGGCACGCTGATCTGGTCGTTGGCACCGCCGGAGAAGATCGACTTGCCGATGAAGACCGCGCCCACGAGGACGAGCATCGCCGCGAGCACCAGCAGGATCGTCGAGGCGCGGCTCTTGCGCTGGTTCGAGCGGCGCCGGTCGCGGCGGTCCTCGTAGCCGTAACCGTCGTCCGGCCCGGCGGGCGTCGGCGGCAGCACCGAGGTGTGGCCGGCGTCCTGGTTGCGCGGGAGTGCCGTGGTGGGGGCGTCGCTGTACGAGCTGTTGCCGTATCCGTAGCCGACGGCGCCCAAGGCGGCGGTGGCGGCGACCGGCTGGCCGTCGAGGCAGGCCTCGACGTCCGCGCGCATCTCGTCCGCGCTCTGGTACCGGTAGTCGGGGTCCTTGGTCAGCGCCTTGAGGACGATCGCGTCCATCTCGGGGGTGACCTCGGGGTCGTAGACGCTCGGCGGCTGCGGTTCCTCGCGTACGTGCTGGTACGCGACCGCGACCGGCGAGTCGCCGACGAACGGCGGGCGGACGGTCAGCAGCTCGTAGAGCAGGCAGCCGGTGGAGTACAGGTCGGAGCGGGCATCGACGGTCTCTCCCTTCGCCTGCTCGGGTGAGAGGTACTGCGCCGTGCCGATGACCGCGGCGGTCTGTGTCATCGTCATGCCGGAGTCGCCCATCGCACGGGCGATGCCGAAGTCCATGACCTTGACTTGACCCGTTCGCGTGAGCATGACATTCGCCGGCTTGATGTCGCGGTGGACGATGCCGTTGCGGTGCGAGTACTCCAGCGCCTGCAGGATGCCGACCGCCATCTCCAGCGACCGTTCCGGCAGCAGTTTTCTGCCGCTGTGCAGCAGCTCACGCAGGGTCGAGCCGTCGACGTACTCCATGACGATGTACGGGATGGAGACCCCGTCGACGTAGTCCTCGCCGGTGTCGTAGACCGCCACGATCGCGGGATGGTTGAGCGAGGCGGCCGACTGGGCCTCTCGGCGGAACCGGGCCTGGAACGACGGATCGCGAGCGAGGTCCGCCCGCAGCGTCTTCACAGCGACGGTGCGTCCGAGGCGGGTGTCATGGGCGAGGTACACCTCGGCCATGCCGCCGCGGCCGAGCACCGAGCCCAGCTCGTACCGGCCGCCGAGGCGACGCGGCTCTTCCATAGTTCCAGCCTCTCCCTGATTCCCTGTTTCCGGACCGTCCGTCTTCTGCTCTGAGGCGTGCGCGGCTTCCCTGTTCTGCTCGCTGCTGCGCTCACTCGCAGGCTCTGCGGCCGGCCTCGTTCCTCGGCCGCCCACTCCGCCTGCTCGCGTGCGTCGCTCGCAGTGCTGCTCGGGCATACGGTACCGGGCACTCCACAGCGATCCCTGCCCTGACCGCGACCCGATATCCGACCGGTACGTCGACGTGCGAAAACGTACCGATTCCGGCATCGGGACGTGACCGGAGTCACTTGTTCAGCACGGCCTCCATGACGGATTTGGCGATGGGAGCCGCGAGGCCGCCGCCCGAGATGTCGTCCCGGTTGGCGTTGCCGTCCTCGACGACGACCGCGACCGCGACCGGCGAACCGGAGGACGTCTTGGCATATGAGATGAACCACGCGTACGGCAGTGCGCTGTTCGCCACACCGTGCTGTGCGGTACCTGTCTTGCCGCCCACCTCGACGCCCGGGATCTGGGCGTTGGTTCCGGTGCCGCTGTTGACCACCGTCTCCATCATCTGCTGGAGGTCCTGCGCGGTCTGCGGAGACATCGCCTGGTCCATCACCTGCGGTGTGGTCTGCTCGATGACGTTCAGGTTGGGCGCTCGCAGCTGGTCGACCATGTACGGCTTCATCAGCTTGCCGTCATTGGCGACCGCCGCGGCGATCATCGCCATCTGCAGCGGGGTCGCGGCGGTGTCGTACTGGCCGATCGACGACAGCGCGGTCTGCGGCGCGTTCAGATTCTGGTCGAAGTTGCTCGGCACCGCCCGGACCGGGGTGTAGATGGGCTGGTCGAAGCCGAACTTCTTCGCCTCCTCCAGCATCTTGGCCGCGCCCAGCTGGGCGCCGATGTGACCGTAGACCGTGTTGCACGAGTACTGCAGGGCCACCCGCAGCGTGGCGTTCTTGCAGGGGATGTTGCCCTCGTTGTTCAGCTGCGTGGTGGTGCCGGGCAGCGTGTACGGCAGCGGCGAGTCGGTCGGCTGGTCGATGCTGCTGTACAGGCCGTTGTCCAGCGCCGCCGCGGCGGTGACCACCTTGAACGTCGAGCCGGGCGGGTACGTCTCGCGCAGCGCGCGGTTGAGCATCGGCTGGTTGCTGTCCGCGTTGAGCGACTGCCAGTTGGCCTGGTCGTTCTTGCCGTTGCCCGCGATCGTCGACGGGTCGTACGACGGGGTGCTGGCCAGCGCCAGGATCGCGCCGGTCTGCGGGTCGATCGCGGCGACCGCGCCCTTCTTGTTGCCCAGGCCGTTGAACGCGGCGGCCTGCGCCTTCGCGTTGAGCGTGGTGACGACGTCGCCGCCCTGCTTGTTCTTGCCCGTCAGCATGTCGAGCGTGTTGTTGAAGAACAGACGGTCGTCGGTGCCGTTGAGGATGGAGTCCTCGACGCCTTCGAGCATGTTGGTGCCGTACGCCTGCGAGGCGTAGCCGGTCACCGGTGCCCACATCGGACCGTCCGTGTAGGTGCGCTTGTACTTGAAGTCGCCGCCCGTGGTGGTGGAGCCGGTGATGGCCTTGCCGTCCACGATGATGTCGCCGCGCGGCTGGGCGTACTCGTTGATGGCGATCCGACGGTTGTTCGGATTGTTCTTCAGCGAGTCCGCCTCGACGAACTGGATCCAGTTGTCCCGCAGCAGCAGGGAGAAGATGAGCAGGCCGCAGAATATGGCGACCCGTCGCAGTGGCTTGTTCACAGGCGGACCACCTGAGTCGGTTCGGCGTCGGTGGACGGGGTCGGGATCGGGTTGGGGCGGCGCGCGGTGTCGCTGATACGGATGAGGAGCGCGACGAGCGCCCAGTTGGCGACGACGGAGGAGCCGCCCTGCGCGAGGAACGGCATCGTCATGCCGGTGAGCGGGATCAGTCCGGTGACACCGCCCGCGACCACGAACACCTGCAGCGCCATGGCGCTGGCGAGTCCGACGGCGAGCAGCTTGCCGAACGGGTCGCGCGCCGCGAGGGCGGTCCGGATGCCGCGCTCGATCAGCAGTATGTACAGCAGGAGCACGGCCATCAGCCCGGCGAGGCCGAGTTCCTCGCCGACGGTGGCGAGGATGTAGTCGCTCTTGACGCCGATGCCCCCGATGAGCCGGGAGTAGCCCTGGCCGAGCCCCTCCCCGAGTACTCCGCCGGAGCCGAACGACCAGGCGACCTGGGCGGCCTCGCTCGCGCCGTGCTGGGCGATGCCGGCGAACGGGTCGAGCCAGTTCTGGATGCGGACCTTGACGTGTGCGGAGGTGAGGCCGACCGCCGTCGCCCCGCCGGAGGCGAGCAGCAGCCCGAAGACCACCCAGCTGGTGCGCTCGGTGGCGACGTACAGCATCACGACGAACAGGCCGAAGTAAAGGATCATGGAGCCCAGGTCGTCCTCCAGGAGGAGGATCACCATGCTGAGCGCCCAGATACCCAGGATCGGGCCGAGGTCGCGGCCGCGCGGCAGGTAAAGGCCCACGAAGCGGCGGCTTGCGAGGGCGAGCGCGTCCCGTTTGACCATCAGGTAGCCGGCGAAGAAGACCGCGAGGACGATTTTCGCGAACTCGCCCGGCTCGATCGAGCCCACACCGGGGATGACGATCCACAGCTTCGAGCCGTTGATCGCCGGGAAGAACGCCGGAGCGATCAGCAGCACCAGCGCCACGACACCGGAGATGTAGGTGTAGCGCTGCAGGATGCGGTGGTCCTTGAGGACGACCAGGATGCCGATGAAGAGCGCGACGGCGAGCGCGGACCACATCAGCTGGCCGGGCGCCTTGGGGCCGCCGAGCGCCCGGGTGGTGATCGCCGGCTCCAGGTCGAGCCGGTAGATGAAGACCAGGCCGAGGCCGTTGAGCACAGTGGCGATCGGCAGCATCAGCGGATCGGCGTACGGAGCGAACTTGCGCACCATCAGATGCGCGGTGCCTGCCAGCAGGCCGAGCCCCAGGCCGTAGCCGGCCATGCCGCCGGGGACCGAGCCGTCCTTGGCGAGCCCGACGTTGGCGTAGGCGAGCACAGGGACGAGGACGGCGAACACGAGCAGGGCGAGCTCGGTGTTGCGCCGGTTCGGTGCGCCGACCGGCGTGATCGTAGTGGTGCTGATGCTGCTCACGTAGGGCCGCCCTTATTGCTGGCCGCCGCCGCACTGGGAGGCCAGCTTCTGCTCGTCGGGGGAGAGCGTGGGGCCCGGCGACGGGGTCGGGGTCGGGGTGGTCACGGGCTGGTGGTTTGACGTCGTCGATGAGGACGACGAGCCGTTCCTGCCGCTGCTGTTGGAGCCCGGCTTGGTGCTGGAGCTCGGGCTCGGGCTGGGCGAGGTCTTCTTGGCGTCGGTGGCGTCGGCGAGGGTCTTGCAGACGGTGGCCTGCTGCTGCAGGTTCTGCGCCTTGGTGGTGGCGTCCGTCAGGCTGCTCGCCGTGATGGTGCCCTGGACCTGGCTGCGCTGGTACGTCGGCAGGTACTTGAGTTCGACCTGCGGGTAGTCCTGGTGGACGCTGGACAGGTTCAGGCCCAGCAGATTCTGGCTGATGCCCCGGTAGACGGCTACGTGGTCGCCGTTGGCGCCCACGTAGTACTGCGTCTGCGTCCACTGATAGCCGCCGTAGGCGCCGCCGCCGAGCAGCGCGAGCACGACGAGGACGAACAGGGTGATCTTCAGGCCGGTGCGGCGCTTCTTGGGCCTGGCGTGTCCCTCGCCGCCCGCGCTGCCGAGCGCGGCGTCGGCCCCCTCCGGCTCCTCGTAGGCACCGAAGGCGCCGAGCGGCGCCCCGGTCATGGTGAGCTCGGCGCTGTCGGGCGGGCCGAAGGCGCCCTCCGGGGCCGCGGTCTGCGGCGGTACCTGGCGGCCGAGCTCGGAGGCACGCCCGGCGGGGGTCTGCAGATGGCGGGGGTCGGAGATGCCGTGCGGGTTCTCGGCGACGGCGCCGACCACGACCGGGTTCTCGGCGACCATGCCGCCGAGGGTGTCGCCGTCGTCGAGGTCGAAGACGTCGGCGACGATGCACGTGATGTTGTCCGGGCCGCCGCCGCGCAGTGCGAGCTGGATGAGCTCCTGCACCGTCTCGTACGGGCCCTGGTAGCTGGCGAGCGTGTCCTCGATCGTCTCGTGGCTGACCACGCCGGACAGGCCGTCGGAGCAGACGAGATAGCGGTCGCCCGCTCGCACCTCACGGATCGACAGATCGGGCTCGACCTGGCCGCGGCCGTCCAGCGCGCGCATCAGCAGCGAGCGCTGCGGGTGGGTGCCGGCCTCCTCCTCGGTGATCCGGCCCTCGTCGACCAGCCGCTGCACCCAGGTGTGGTCCTGGGTGATCTGGCTGAGCAGACCGTCGCGCAGCAGATATGCGCGCGAGTCCCCGACGTGGACGAGGCCGAGCCGCTGGCCGGTCCACAGCAGGGCGGTGAGGGTGGTGCCCATGCCCTCCAGCTGCGGGTCCTCCTCGACCATGACGCGCAGCTGGTCGTTGGCGTGCTGCACGGCGGTGGCGAGTGAGGTGAGGATGTCGGAGCCGGGGACGTCGTCGTCGAGCGTGACGAGGGTGGAGATGACCTCGGAGCTGGCGACCTCGCCGGCCGCCTGGCCGCCCATGCCGTCGGCGATCGCGAGGAGGCGGGGCCCGGCATAGCCGGAGTCCTCGTTGCCCTCCCGGATCATGCCCTTGTGTGATCCGGCGGCGAAACGCAGGGAGAGACTCATGCGCACCTCGCCCGTCGGCTCCGGGTACATCCGCACGGTGCCCACCCTCTCGCTCGCGCTCGCTGGCTCCGCTGGCTCATTGTGCGACTACTTCCGCAGCTCGATGACGGTCTTCCCGATGCGGATCGGGGCACCGGGCGGAACCGGCGTCGGGGCGGTCAGCCGGGTCCGGTCCAGATAGGTGCCGTTGGTGGATCCGAGGTCCTCGACGATCCACTGACCGTCGCGGTCCGGATAGATCCTGGCATGACGACTGGACGCATAGTCGTCGTCGAGCACGATTGTCGAGTCATGCGCCCGGCCGAGGGTAATGGTCTGGCCCTGGAGTGCGACAGTCGTACCGGCCAGCGAGCCCTCCGCGACCACCAGCTTGGTCGGCGCGCCGCGGCGCTGGCGGCCCGAGCGGCCCGGCGATTGCGCGGCCTGGGGCTGCTGCTGGCGCTGCGGCTGCGGGCGCGTCTGCGTGTCGGCGCGCCTGCCCGAGCGTTGGGTCACCTTGGTGCCGAACAGGTCGCTGCGGATGACCTGGACCGCGACGATGACGAACAGCCACAGTACGGCGAGGAAACCCAGCCGCATGACCGTGAGGGTCAGCTCCGACATTCTCCCCGCTTCACCCTTCGGCTTGCCGGTACACGATGGTGGTACTTCCTACGACGATCCGAGAGCCGTCGCGGAGCGTGGCGCGGGCGGTGTGCTGCCCGTCCACCACGATGCCGTTGGTGGATCCGAGGTCCGCGATCATCGAGGGCGATCCGGCGCGGATCTCGCAATGACGGCGGGAGACCCCCGGGTCGTCGATGCGCACATCCGCTTCCGTACTGCGGCCGAGGACCATGGTGGGCCGGGAGATCTGGTGGCGGGTGCCGTTGATCTCGATCCAGCGCCGAGTGGTCCCGGACGGGTCGGCCGTGCCGGGCAGCCTGCTCACCGGCGCCTGGCCGGTCCCCGGGCGGGGGACGCCAGGCGGTGCGGACGGCATGGGCGGCGGCGCGGCTGGCTGGGGCGGGTAGCCGCCGTTGGCGCCGTGCGGCTGCTGGTAGGACGGCTGCTGCTGGCGTGCGGCGGCGGCGTGCGGCTGGGACTCGCTGGAGGCGAGAGTGCGGCTGCGCACCCGGTACAGGCCGGTGTCGAGGTCCTCGGCCTTCTCCAGATGGACCTTGACCGGCCCCATGAAGGTGTAGCGCTGCTGCTTGGCGTAGTCGCCCACCATGCCGGCCAGCTCTTCGCCGAGCTGTGTCGCGTACGGGCTGAGCCGCTCGAAGTCGGCGCTGCTCAGCTCGACGACGAAGTCGTTGGGGACGACGGTGCGGTCACGGTTCCAGATGGTCGCGTTGTTGTCGCACTCGCGCTGCAGCGCGCCTGCGATCTCGACGGGCTGCACCTCGGACTTGAACACCTTGGCGAAGGTGCCGTTCACGAGACCTTCGAGCCGCTGCTCGAAGCGTTTCAGTACTCCCACGGGGCACCTCCTCCTCGTCGCTCGGCGGCCCTCGACGTCCTGTACTGCTTACTGATCGTATCCACGCGCGAGGGAAACGAGTGGTTCCCCTCTGCCACCGACTACAACAGTGTCGACCCTCACATACCTCTCCGTGCCATGTGAAGATCACCGCCCGTTTGTCGTGCTGCTGTGTCGATGTCGGCGATGTGTTCACAGGGATGGTAGAGGTGGCGTCTGCCAGTGTCCCGCAAGAGTGGCAGGTTCCCCGCCGCCGGGGGCCGGAACGGATGTGAATCCACCCTCTCCCACGTGCTACTGTTCTGGATGTCGCCAGGCGCTCCCGCCGGATCCGCAAGATCGCACAGTCGGTCCCGGGGCAAGCGGAACGCCCACGACAACACCCATGCGCGGGTGGCGGAATAGGCAGACGCGCTGGATTCAGGTTCCAGTGCCCGAAAGGGCGTGGGGGTTCAACTCCCCCCTCGCGCACCACGAGGTACCGACGGAAAGGTGCCCTTCACAGTGACGAAAGTCGCTGATGAGGGGCGCCTTTTTGTGTTGTTCCTCACGTGTGCGCGGCCGCGGGTGGCGCCTGCGCGCCTAGGTACGGCCGTGGCTCCAGCGGGGACCCTTGTCGGCCCACTCGCGGTCCCATTCCCCCATGCGCAGGTGATCGAGCTCCGTCCGGATCAGGCTGCAGGCCATCATCACCAGCAGGCAGACGCCGGCGGCCGCTCCGATGCCGCCGGTGACGGCGAGCGCCAAGCCCTGCGCCGCGCTCGGCGGCGGCGGGACGAGGCGGGCGGCGTGGTCGGCCCACACGACCACCGGCGTTCCGGCCTTCAGCCCCTGGGGCACCAGCGTCGTCCCGGTGTGCACCGCACCGTCGTACGCCTTCCAGCGGACCGGCACCTGCACATGCGAGGAGCCGGCCTGACTGGCGGTGCCGGCGAGGACGGGGGCGTTCTGCTGGAGCACAGCCGTCACCCGGTGGACCTCCGTACGCTGATGGGCCGCGGAGGAGTCGAGAGCGTGCCCCGCGACGAAGCCCGCGAACGGCGCGAAGATCAGGACCAGCAGCAAAGCCACCGCCGTGACCCACGCCTCCACGACGTCCGAGCGGCGCCTGAGCGGATTGCGCCGCCACCTCCACAGCCTCACCGTCGTCGAGCGCATCACGCACCTCCTCCGAGGCACACGGCCGTAGCGGCCGCACGGCCACCCTGTGCGCACATCCATCGTCTCTCGCACCGGGACCCCAATGCCAGAGGCCGACCCGACCGGCCCGGCGCAGGAGGGACGAACGGCCCTGCCGTGCGCGTCGCAGCGAGCCGACGCTTGGACCACGGGGACGGACGAAGGAGCACGCCATGGAGCCCACGGCACTCGACGCGGCCACGTTGGAGAAGCTGATCTCGGCCGCCTCCGCCGCGCCCTCGTTCCACAACACCCAGCCGTGGCGCTACCGGCTCGACCCCGAAACCGCCACGCTGGAACTGCGCGTCCGTCCGGACCGTGCGCTGCGCGAAATGGATCCGACGGGACGCGCCTTGCACATCTCGATCGGCGCCGCGCTGTTCAATCTGCGGGTCGCGGTGGCGCACTTCGGCTGGCGACCGGTGGTGCGGCTGCTGCCGCGTTACGACCAGCCCGAGGTGCTCGCCTCCGTACGGCTCGCCGGGCCGGCGCACGAGCGCACCACGCACGGGCGCGACCTGCCCGATCTGTACGAGTCGGTGTGGCACAGGCACAGCAGCCGCTTCCCGTTCGACGGCCGTGCGCTCCCCGCCGAGCTGCTCGCCTCGCTCGCCGACGCGGCGTACGAGGAGGACGCCGTCCTGCGGGTGCCGGGACCGGCCGAGACCCGCCGTCTGCTGCGGATCACCGCGGAGGGCGAGTGGCGCACCACCAACGACCGGATACGGCGCGCCGAGAGCCGCGCGTGGATCCGGGAGGAGGGCCGCGAGGGCCTTCCGTCCTCCGCGCTGGGGCCGCAGGACGCGGGCGGGCACATACCCGTGCGGGACTTCTCGGCGCTGAGCCCGCGCCACCACCGGGCGGTCGCGACGTTCGAGTCCTCCCCGACCATCGCCGTGCTCTCCACCGCGCGTGACGACAGGTCCGACTGGCTGCGCGCCGGGCAGGCGCTGGAGCACGTGTTGCTCGTGGCCACCGCGCACAGCCTGCGTGCCTCGCTGCTCCACCAGGCGCTCGAGTGGCCCGATCTGCGGTGGGCGCTGCGCGATGCGGAGACCGGGCCCAGCCATGTGCAGATGCTGATGCGGCTCGGCTACGGGCCCGCCGGGCCCGAGACGCCGCGGCGCGAGACGCGGGAGGTGCTGGAGAGCGGGGTCACCGCCTAGCCCCGTACTTCGCAGGTCACCCGATCGTGACGATCGACAGGTCGGAGTCGATCGCCTGGCGGGCGGGATCGGTCAGGAGCCGCCGACAAGGGGCCGACCTGGTCGCTCTCGGACGCCAAGAGGCCGCTGCGGCGAACCTTTTCAGCGACCTGCGAAGTACGGGCCTAGCCGGTTCGGAGCCCGTTCGGCCGGTCCGTTCAGACGGCGGGCAGCGGCACCCGCCACGCCAGGCGGGTGCCTCCCTGCGCCCGGGTGTCGAGGGCGAGTTCGCCGCCGAGTTTTCCCGCGCGTGCGGCGAGGTTGGCCAGGCCGCTGCGGCGGCCGCCCTCCGGGATGCCGACGCCGTTGTCGGTGACGGACACGATCACCTCGCCGGACTTGACCGTGAGCCGGATGTCGGCGGCGGTTGCCCGTGCGTGCCGGGCGATGTTGGAGAGCGCTTCGACGAGCACGGCGATCACGTCGTCGGCGATCGCGGGCGGGACGTCGGTGTCGACGAACCCCTCGGTGCGCAGGGTCGGGGTGAACCCCAGGGCGGGGACGGCGTCCTCGATCGCCTGGGCGGTACGGACCCGCAGGCCGCGGCGGCGCGGTTCGGCCTCGTGACTGCGCAGCCCGAAGATCGTGGTCCGGATGATCTTGATGGTCTCGTCGAGGTCGTCCACGGCGCGCAGTATCCGTTCGGCCGCCTCCGGGTGCTGGACGAACCGCATGGCGCTCTGCAGCGTCATGCCGGTGGCGAAGAGCCGTTGGATCGCCAGGTCGTGCAGGTCGCGGGCGATGCGGTCGTGGTCTTCGAGCAGTGCCACCTGTTCCGCGTCCCGGCGCCGCTCGGCGAGCTCCATTGCGAGCGCGACCTGCCCGGCGAAGTTGAGCAGGGGCGTCGTCTCGCTCTCGGTGAACGGCTGCCCGCCGGCCGCCCGTGCCAGCAGCAGCACCCCGCGCACGACAGGGGGATCGCCGCTCGTGCTCATCGGCACCGCGACCGCGGGGCCGAGTCCTTGCCAGCGCCAGGGCGGGCCGGTGCTGACCATCGGATCGTCCTGGATGTCGACACTGGTGACGGGCTTGCCGGCATCGATGGCCGCACCGGCGAACGATCCCTCGCGCGGCAGCACCAGATCGCGGTGGACCGAAGCGTGGGTCCCGGTGGCCACGGCGGTCCTGATGGAGTCCGATCCGTCGACCGGGATGGCGAGCAGGGCGAGGTCGCAGGCGAGGATGCGCCGCGCATGCTCGATGACCAGCTCGACGAGACGCTCCTCGTCCACCCCGGAGAGCAGGCGGCTGGTGATCTCCGCGTTGGCGGCGAGCCAGCGTTGCCGGTCCGTGGCCTCCTGGTAGAGCCGGGCGTTCTCGACGGCGACTCCGGCGGCCACCGCGAGTGTCTGCAGCACCGACTCGTCCTCGGGGTCGAACTCCCGCTGACCGCGCTTTTCCGCCATGTACAGGTTGCCGAACACCTCGCCGCGTACCCGGACGGGCACCCCGAGGAAGGAGTGCATCGGCGGATGGCCGGCGGGGAAGCCGTACGAGGACGGGTGCTCCGACAGCTCCCGGAGCCGCAGCGGCTTGGGATGCCGGATCAGCTCGCCCAGCAGTCCGTACCCCTCGGGCAGATGCCCGATGGCGCGTTCCTGCTCCTCGGTGACGCCGATCGGCACGAACGCCGACAGCTTCTGGTCCTCGCCGATCACCCCGAGCGCACCGTACCGGCAGTCGACGAGGGTGGCCGCGGCCTCGACGATGCTGCGCAGCACCTGCGGGAGGTCCAGCTCGCGGCCGATGGACAGCACCGCTTCCAGGAGGCTGTGGACGCGGTCCTGGGTCCCGCGCGCCGCGTCGATCCGTACCTGCAGCTCCTCGAGCAGCTCATCGAGCTGCAACCGCGGCAGGTAGCCGGACTCCGTTTCACGTTCGTTCTCCGCCGCCACTGCCCTTCGGTCCCTCGGATCGGGCTCCCGGTACGTGCGTCCCGTGGGGGGAGCCGCCCTCTCCGTAGTACCTCACGAATGCGTCATATGCCATCTTTGGGAAGTCTGATGGGAAGTTTGAGGGGTGTGGGGAGTCAACTCCTCACACCCCTGCGCCGGTCTGTTCCGGTCTGTTCCGGCCGGTCTGGTCAGGCCGCGAGACGGGAGGTGAGCGTCTTCGCCGTCTGGGCCGCGTCCTCGTGCGCCTTGGCGCGCGAGGCGTCGGCCTTGTCGACCAGTTCGGCCATGGCGGGGTTGGACCGGGCCATGGTCAGCTCGGGCACGATGAACTGGACGTCGAGGCCGAGGAAGTCGCCGAGGAGCTTCTCCAGGTAGTTCTGAACGAACTCGAAGCCCTCGCGGGGGGTGCCGGGCGCGTAGGAGCCGCCGCGGCTGGCGACGACGACGGTCGGGGTGCCCTTGGCGGAGGGGGTCTCGCCGGCCGTGCGACCGGCGATGATCACCTGGTCCAGCCATGCCTTCAGCGTGGACGGGATGGTGAAGTTGTACATCGGGGCGCCGATGAGAATGGCGTCGGCCTGCTCGATCTCCTGGGCAAGGGTCTCGCGCAGCGCGAAGGCAGCCGCCTGGTCCGGGGTGTGGTCGGCCGCAGGGACGAATGCGGCGCTGGCACCGGCCGCGTCCAGGTGCGGCAGCGGCTCGGCGGCGAGGTCGCGGTAGATCACCGTCCCGTTCGGGTGCTGGGCCTCCCATTCCTGGCGGAAGGTGGCGGTGACGTCACGCGAGGCCGAGGCCTCCTGGGGGAAGAGCGAGGTGTCGATGTGCAGCAACGTGGCCATGGTGTGCCTCCGGGTTCGAAACTTGAAACTCGTACGAGACCTATAGATACCACACTCCCTTACTTTTTTGCAGCAGATGTGACAAGCGCAGTACGCTGATGCCATGACGGCGGACGGGTACGACGCGTGCAGCGCGGTCGACAAGGGCATCACGCGCGTCTTCGCGCTTCTCGGCAAACGGTGGACGGGGCTGATCCTCGCGGTGCTCATGGGCCGTCCGCACGCGCACTTCGCAGAGCTGCGACGCGCCATCCCCGGCATCAGCGAGCGCATGCTCTCCGACCGGTTGACGGAGTTGGCGAGCGCGGGGCTCGTGGTGCGTGAGGTGGACGAGGGCCCGCCGCTGCGCGTCTGCTACCGGCTCACCGATGCGGGCGCGGCGCTGGGACCCGCGATGGACGCGCTCGCGGACTGGGCCGAGGAACACATGCCGGACGCGCCAGCCTGCCCGCGCAGCGGGGTCGTGCCCCAGGCCTCGGTGTAGCGCACCAGATAGTCGGCGAACCGCGCGAGGTCCTCCTCCGGCCAGTCGGCGAGCCGCTCCTTGAGGAGCGTGCGGCGGCGCGTATGTGCGGCCTCCAGCGCCTGGTGCCCGGCGGCGGTGGGGTGCAGCACGTGTACCCGTTGGTCGTCCGGGTCAGGGCGGCGTTCGACGTAACCGAGCTTCTCCAAGGCCGCGACCTGGCGGCTGACCGTCGACTTGTCGAGCATGTAGTGCGCCGCGAGGTCGGTGGCCCGGCACCCCTGCTGCTCCTGCAGGTGCGCGAGCAGGGTGAAGGAGACCAGCGACAGCTCCGGGTGCACGCGTGCGGCCGTGGCACGGGCGCGGCGCGCGAACGCGGTGAGTTCGCGCTGGATCGTCTCGACGGACTCGTCCCGAGAGTGTGCGGGGCGCGGGGTCGGCATGGTGTCTCCCTTGGATGTTGCTACTTGCAACCATACGGGAGGAGCCCGCGCGGCGTCATGGGTGGTGCGGCAGCGGAAGCTCGAACCACACCACCTTGCCCACGGCCTGCCTGCTCGTCCCCCAGCGCAGCGAGAGATTGCTGACCAGTGTCAGACCGCGGCCGTCCTCGTCGTCCGCGTCGGCGCGTCGCAGCTGCGGCAGGTTGTGGTCGTCGTCGCTCACCTCGACGAGCAGCTTGCCGACGCGCATCAGACGCAGCTCGACCCTTTGCGACGCGACCCGCAGCGCATTGGTGACCAGTTCGCTGACGAGCAGCTCGGTGAGCTCGCTGAGCTGGCTGATCCCCCAGGCGGCGAGCTGCTTGCGGGTGAGCGTGCGCGCGGCGCGCACCTGGGAGGGGTCGAGGGCCAGCGGCCATTGCGCGACGTCCGACGCCAAGATCCCCTCGAAGCGCGCGACGAGCAGCGCCACGTCGTCGCCGCGGTCGTCGGAGTGCACACGCGCGAGGATCTGCTGGCAGACGTCCTCCGGGGTCTGCTGCGGCTCGATGACGTTGGCGCACAGCGCAGCGAGTCCGGCGTCTATGCCCTGCCCGCGTACCTCGACGAGGCCGTCGGTGCACAGCACCAGCCAACTGCCGTCCGGAACCGGGACCTCCACCGTCTCGAAGGCCACGCCGCCGACGCCGATCGGCGCGCCCTTGGGGATCTGCAGTAGTTCGCTGCGGCCGTCGTGCCGGGCGAGCACCGGCGGGATGTGGCCCGCGTTGGCGAGGGTGAGGGTGCGGTGGATCGGGTCATAGACGGCGTAGACGCAGGTGGCGAGGTGGTCGGCGCCGAGGCGCTGAGCCAGGTTGTCCAGGTGGCGCAGGAGTTGGGCGGGCGGCAGGTCGAGCGCGGCCATGGTCTGCACCGCGGTGCGGAACTGGCCCATCACGGCGGCGCTGAGCAGCCCGTGCCCCATCACGTCGCCGACGATCAACGCGACGCGCCCGCCCGGGAGTTGGATCGCGTCGAACCAGTCGCCGCCCACCTGCGCCTGGCGGTCGCCGGGCCGGTAGTGGTGGGCGATGCGCACACCAGGGATGCGCGGCGGCGACGTGGGCAGCATGCTGCGCTGCAGCGTGGCGGCGGCGCGTGATTCGAGACGGTGCAGCCGTGCGTTGTCGAGGTGGACGGCGCCGCGCGCGGCCAGTTCGGTGGCGGTGGCGATGTCCCTGGCGTTGAACGGGCGGCGCTGCGGGTGGCGTACGAAGCACATGCGGCCGAGCAGCGTGCCGCGGGCGGTGAGCGGCACGAGCAGCACCGAACGGCCCGGCAGCAGCCTGCCCAGCGCGGGCACGCCGAGGTCCTCGGCGAGGCCGGCGGCGAGGGCCGCTTCGACGACGGGGAGGAGCATCGGGCCGGCGAAACCGGGGGACTGCTTCAGGCGCAGGGAGAGCACCTCGCCCTCGGGCTGCGCGGCTCCCCAGCCGCCGGTACGGCCGCCGGCGCTGGCGACGTGGCGGACGGTGACGGCACGGCCGGCACCCGGTGCCGGCGCCTCGCAGGCGCCGAAGGACTCGAAGGCCCCGGAGTAGCCGGAATACCCGGAGTCGGAGAAGACGTGGTCGACGACGAGGACGGTGGCGAAGTCGGCGAAGCGCGGCACGGCGACGTCGCACAACTCGCGTGCGGTGGTGGTCAGATCGAGGGTGGTCCCCACGCGCGCGCCGGTCTCGCGGAGCAGGGCGAGCTGCTGGTCCACGAGATGGCCCGGCGCGGCGGGGGTGAACGCGTCCGGCGGAACGGGCGTGAGAGCGGAGGCCGGGACCGCATCGCCGCTGCGATGGCGGGGCGCGGGCAGCAGCTCCGCGGGTGCGGCGGCAGGGGGCACCTCCCGCCGAAGGCAGGGGGAGCGCGCGGCCTCGGCCGCCTCGTACGGCAGCACTGGGATCGGCACCGAGCCGTCGACCTCGAGCGCAGGGTTCCCGAGCGGCGCGACCTGCCGCACGATGCGCTCCAGCCGGCTCGGGCTGACGCGGGGCAGCACGGTGCCGAGCCGGGAGGGTTCGCCGCCGTGGGCGGTGGGCTCGGCGAGCCGGGCCGTGACCCGCACGGCGCCACCGCGCGGGTCATCGGGGGCGTACGACACCATGCGGTCACCCAGCGTGAGCCGTAGTGCGCCGGAGCGCAGCGGCTGGGCGTCGGCTGCGAGCACCAGCAGACTGCGGCCGGCCGGTTCGACGATCCGGTACGACCACCACAGGGCCTCGCGCACCGCGCCGTCCCGGTCGGTGACCGCGAGCGACCCGGCCCAGGCGGGCCGCGTCAGGTCGTCGAGCAGATCGAGCGCGTCGCGCCCGGCGCCGGGACGTCCATCGGCCGAGGCGGTGGACAGCAGCCCGGCGGCGCGGTGGCCGAAAACCGTCTCCCAGGTGTGGCCGAAGAGCTCCTGCGCGCCCCGGTTCCAGTGCGAGATCCGGCCGTCCGGGTCGACGGTGAGCACGGCGAGGCGCAGCAGCGCCGCGACGGGTGCGCCGGTGCGCCCGCCGTTGCCGATGCTTGCGCTCGGTGCAGTGCGGGTATCGGTGTCGGTGCCGGCCTGATCGGACGGAACCGCGGTCATCTCGTCCAACGTCGCCCCTCCGGGGCAAGGGAAGCACGAAACGTCGTACGAGTACGGGAAATTACGGAGATTGCCCCGGGCGGAGCAACGGATGTCACCGCCTCCGGTCACCCGCCGGTCGGCTGGCGCGGCCTCGTAGGCTGGGCAGGTGACGAACCCGGACGGCCGGCAGGCGGAGCAGACGGTGGGGCAGGCGGCGGAGCAGGCGGCGGAAGATCGCCTGGAGAGAGCGGTGCGCGCCGCCGAGCAGGCGCTGATCGAGTTCGAGATCGCGGTGGAGAGCTTCCGGGTCGAGGTGGAGAACTTCTCCCGCCTGCACCACCAGCGGCTCGGCCCCATGTACACGCGCCTCGACGAGCTGGACGCGCTGATCGCGGAGGCGGTCGCGGCACAAACCGGCGACCGCGAGGACATCCGGTACGCCTGGGAGGCGCGCGCCCTGGTGATGCCCATGCCGGGCATCGAGGAGCTCTTCGAGGGGCTGCTCGGCCCCGACGGCGTCCACCAGCCCGAGGATCCGGACGCCCCGCGGCGCGTCCGGCCCGGCGAGGAGGCCCGGCGCCTCTACCGGGAGCTGGTGCGCAAGGTCCACCCCGACCTGGCGCAGGAGGAGGCGGAGCAGAAGCGCCGCGGTGAGTTCATAGCCCGCGTCAACGAGGCGTACGCGCAGGGTGACGAGGAGGGCCTGCGCGCGCTCGCCGCCGAGTGGGAGGCGGGCCCGCCGGCCGAGGAGGCCCAGCCGAGCAAGGCCGAGGAGCTGTATGGGCGCCTGGAGTGGCTGGCCCAGCGCAAGGAGGCGCTGGCGGCGGTCGCGGCCGAGCTGGAGCAGAGCGCCATCGGCCAGATGCTGAAGCTTGCGCCCGAGGACCCGGACGGGCTGCTCAACGAGATCGCCGAGCAGCTGCTGGCGCAGGTCGCCGAGCGTGAACGGCGCCTCGAGGGCCTGCTGCGCCCTGCCGCCGACTGACGGGGCTGGCATCCTTGGCCTGGTACGTAGCCGGTACGTACTGCTGACCGGAAAGGCCGACCCATGCACTTCGCCCAGCTGCCCACGGTGGATGCCGCCGCCGTGCCGTCCGACGGCTACCTGCTGGATGTCCGGGAGCCCGACGAGTGGGCGGCCGGGCATGCCGAGGAAGCAGTGCACATCCCCATGGGCGAGGTGGTCGCCCGTATCGCGGAGGTGCCGGCTGGTCGAACGGTGCATGTGGTCTGCCGGGTCGGCGGGCGCTCGGCGCAGGTCGCTCAGTACCTGATCGCGCAGGGGGTCGACGCGGTGAACGTCGACGGCGGCATGCTCGCGTGGGAGGCGGCGGGCCGCCCGCTGGTGAGCGAGCACGGCGGCCCGGCCGGCGTGGTCTGATCCGGGCGTGGTCCCGCCCGAAGGTCTAAAGACTGTCTAAAGGCGTCTAACCGAGCGGATGGGCGGCGAGCAGGTCGCCGAGCTGCTCCTCGTACGCGGCCGCCGGGCCGAGCGCCAGCTCCAGCTGCTTGGCCCATGCGTGGTAGCGGTGGAGTGCGTAGTCGGTGTCCGCGCCGAAGCCGCCGTGCAGGTGCTGTGCGGTCTGGACGACGCGGCGCACCCCCTCGGCGGCCCAGATCTTCGCGACCGCGACGTCCCCGGTGACCGGCAACGCGCCCGGCGTGCCGGTGGTCAGCCGCCATGCGGCCTGCCAGAGCGTGGCCTCCATCGCGAGCATGTCGATGTAGCGGTCGGCGGCCTGTACGGCAACTGCCTGGAAGGTCGCGATCGGATGACCGAACTGCTCGCGTTTCGAGGCGTATGCGCTGGTCATCGTGGTGACCTGGGCGGCGAGGCCGAGCGCGAGGGCGCAGGTGCCGGTGGCCAGCAGGTCCCGTAGCCACTCCCAGGCGCCGGGCGCGGTGATGATGTCCGTCGCCGGGACGCGCACGCCGTCGAGGCGGAGCTCGGCGTAGCTCTCGCCGTTGGTGGACACCTGCTCGGCGGGGGTGACGCCGTCGTGGTCGCGGGGGACGACGGCGATCACGGTGCGCCCGTCGTCGTCGGTGCGGGCGGGGACGAGGGTGTGGTCCGCCTGGAGCGCCCAGGGGACGGCGGTGTGGACGCCGTCGAGCAGCCACGTCCCGTCGCCCGTGACCTCGCGTGCCCGGACGGCGAGTTCGGCCGGGTCGTGCCCGGTGCGACCGCTGGTGGCGACCGTGAGGGCGGTGCCGCCCCGCCCGACCTCGGGGAGCAGCCGGGCGCGCAGCGCCTCACCGCCGTACCTCTGCACGGCGAGTGCTGCGGCCGATGTCTCCAGCAGTGGCACCCTGGCCAGCACTCGTCCCGCCTCGCGCAGCACCAGGCACAGGGCGATCGGGTCGAGCCCGTCCCCGCCGTACTCGGGCGCGAGCAGCAAGGAGAGCAGATCCGCTTCGGCGAGTCGGCGCCACAGCGCTCGGTCGAAGTCGTCGGCGACCGGTCCCGCGGTGAGCGCTGGGCTGGGCACCGCGTCCGGTGCGACGGAGGAGAAGACCGCACGCGCCGCCTCGGCTGCCGCCTGCTGCTCCTCGGTGAAGCTGAAGTCCACTGCTCGGCCCTCCCGCCGTACCCGATGTTCTGACTGGGTGTCAGACTAGAACAGGTTCTACGATCAGGGAACCGCCCGGCAGTGGCCCGAAGGCGCCCTCGTGGGTAGCGTTCCGGGCCGTACGATGCCGTACGGCTGACACACAGGGACGGGGAACGACATGGAGCCACCCGAGACCAGGGCGGCAGACGAGGCAGACGAGGCAGACGAAGCGGGCGAAGCGGTCGAGGTGGGCGAAAGGGTGCCGGTCGACGGTCCGCCGGGGGAGCCGGAGTTGCCGGATTCGCAGGAGATATCCGATCTGCAGCTGACGTCTGTATCGCTGACGTCGAGGATCGTCATCGCGCTCACGGTGGCGGCCGTCATCGTCGGCGCCGCTTTTCACCTGGGGATGGTCTTCCTCAGCATCGCGCCGTCCAACACGCTCTCCCAGCAGTACTCCACGACGATCAACGACTACGTCTACCCCGAGTTCGAGCAGAACTGGAAGCTCTTCGCGCCCAACCCGCTGCAGGAGAACGACGACGTGCAGGCGCGCGCCGAGGTTCTCATGCCCGACGGCACCAGCACGACCACCGGCTGGGTCGACCTGACGGCGCTGGACCAGGCGCAGATCGTCCACAACCCGTTCCCCAGCCACACCCAGCAGAACGAACTGCGCAGGGCCTGGAGCTTCTACACCGACTCGCACGACAGCCAGGGCCACCCGGTCGGCCTGCGCGGCACCCTCGCGCAGGAGTACGTGCTGCGTATCGTCGCCCACCGCTTCGGGCCGCACCTCAACGGCGGCACGGTGCAGCGCATCCAGGTGCGCTCGGCGGACACGCCGGTCGGCTCGCCGCCGTGGAGCGGCGACAGCAACGGTACGAGCACCGCCACCAGCTACCAGCCGCAGCCGTGGTGGAACGTCAGCTCCGAGGACTTCACGTGACCGATCAGAACACGTCCACGTCCACGTCGGGGTACGGGGCCGCGTCCGGGTCCGCTCCCGTGCCGTCGCCCTTCGCCGGGCTGCCGCGCAAAGTCGACGCCGCGATCGGCAAGGGGCTCGCCCGTATCACCGGCGGACCCGTCGCGCCGTATCAGTCGGCCGTCATCCGGATCGGCTTCTCGCTCACATGGCTCGCGTTTCTGCTGCGCGAATGGGTGCACCGCGACGAGCTCTACGGGCCGGACAGCCCGTGGAGCTGGAGCATGGCACGTGCGCTGATCGCGACCAACCACGCCTTCACCGTGCTGATGTGGTCCGACAGCAGGGCATGGTTCGAGTTCGTCTACGCGGCCGCGATCGCCGCGTCCGTGATGCTGCTCGTCGGCTGGCGGACGCGAACCGCCTCGCTGCTGTTCATGATCGGCGTGTTGGCGCTGCAGAACCGCAGTGTCTTCGAGGGCGACGGCGGCGACAACGTCATCCACATCATGGCGATCTACCTGGTGTTCGCGCGATGCGGGCAGGTCTGGTCACTGGACGCGCGCAGGGCGCGCCGATCGGCAGACCGGGACCGCGACCGGGACTGGGACCGGGACCGCGACCGCGATCCGGTCGGGATCGTGATGTGGGTGGTCTTTGCGGCCGTGCTCGCCCTCGTCACCGTGCTGGGCAAGCTGAGCACGGGCTGGGCGTTGATCCTCTGGGGGTTCCTGGCGGCGCAGGCTGCGTGGTGGCTGGTGCGGCGCTACGCGCCGGGCGAACCGCGCACGGTCATGACCATGGTCGGCAATGTGGTGCACGCGGGCGCGATGCTCGTGATCGTCGTCGAGGTGTGCCTGATCTACTCGACGGCCGGCTGGTACAAGATCACGGGCTCCCGCTGGGAGGACGGCACCGCTTTGTACTACCCGCTGCACCTTGCGGACTTCACCCCCTGGCCGGCCCTGTCGCACGCGCTCGGCAGCAGCGGACTGATCGTCATGCTCATCACCTACGGCACGGTGGCCGTCCAGGTCGCGTTCCCGTTCACGCTCTTCAACCGGCGTGTCAAGAACGTGCTGTTGGTGATGATGATGTGCGAGCACGCCGGGATCGCGGTCGTCCTCGGGCTGCCGTTCTTCTCGCTGGCGATGATCACTGCGGACTCGGTCTTCCTGCCGACGTCGTTCCTGCGCTGGGTGGGCGACCGCGTGGTGCGTGCGCTGCCCGGACGGCGTGCCGTCGTGCCCAGGCAGCGGTCGGAGGGCGAACCGTCCGCATCCACCCTTCCGGTCTGACCGCTTCACCCTGATCGCTTCACCCTGATCGCTTCGCCCTGACCTATCCGCGCGGTTTCCGCTGCGACATCCAGTGGAAGAGGGTCATGGCCACGCTCGTGGCCAGGTTGAAGCTGGAGACTTGCGGCCGCATGGGCAGCGCGACCAGCCGGGTCGCGCGCCCGCGCAGCTCCGGTGAGATGCCGTGCCGTTCGGAGCCGAAGGCGAGCAGCGCGTCGTCGGGGATGCGGACCGACCTGATGTCCTCACCCTCCGGGTCGAGCGCATAGAGCGGTCCCGGCGGGAGGTCGGGCAGGGCGAGGCGTTCCACCGCGGTGGCGAAGTGCAGGCCTGCGGCGGCGCGTACGACGGTGGGATGCCACGGGTCGACATCGCCCGTGGTGATCACCCCCGTGGTGTCGAACCCGGCCACGAGGCGGATGACGGCCCCGATGTTGCCGAGATTGCGCGGCGCGTCGAGCACGACGACGGGTGACCGGCGGGGAACGGTGTTCAGCGCGTCGAGGTGTGCCGTGGCACTGGGCCGCGTCGCGAGCGCGACGACCCCCGTGGGGTGGACGCGCGGTACGAGCCGGCGGAGCACGGAACCCGGCACCTCGACGGCGAGCGCGTCGAGGCGCCGGGTGAGATCGTCGGCCAGCTGCTCCGCGAGTGCGAGCGTGGCGGTCTTGTCGCTGGTGAGCACGATCGTCGCGTCCGCGCCGAAGCGCAGCGCGTGCTTGAGGGCGTGGAACCCGTCGAGCAGCACGGCGTCACCGGCGCTCTCATGCCAGCGCCGCACAAGCCCCGCGACGGCCTCCTCGTCCTCGATCATGGCCCCAGCCTACGAGCGGCCGGCGCGCCCGTTACGCCGGGCGCCGCACCTCGACCGTCCGGAAGCGGTTCGCCACGAACGCGCCGTCACACAGTGTCGAGTTGGCCGCCGGGTTGCCGCCCGTGCCGTGGAAGTCGGCGAAGGCGGCGGTCTGGTTGACGTACACCCCGCCCGTCAGGTTCAGCGACAACTGCGCGGACTCCTCCAGGCACACCTCCTCGACCGCCCGCTCGACCTGCGGTGACGTCGTGTAGGCGCCGATCGTCATCGCGCCCTTCTCCCGGACCGTGCGGCGCAGCAGGGCTATCGCCTGATCCGTCGAGTCCACCGCGACCGCGAACGACACCGGGCCGAAGCACTCCGACAGGAACGCGGCCTCCGCGTCCGGCTTGGCGCCGTCCAGCGTGACGATTGCCGGCGTGCGGACCACCGCGTCGGGGAACTCGGGGTGTGTCACCTGCCGTGACGCCAGTGCCACGGAGCCGAGCGACGGCGCGTTCTCCAGGCGCTCGCGCACCCCCGGGTTGACCAGCGCGCCGAGCAGCGCGTTGGCGCGCGCGTCGTCGCCGAGCAGGCCCTGCACGGCCGCGGCGAGGTCGGCCACCACCTCGTCGTAGCTCTTGTGCCCGGCATCGGTGGCGATGCCGTCCCGCGGAATCAGCAGGTTCTGCGGGGTGGTGCACATCTGGCCGCTGTAGAGCGAGAGTGCGAAGGCGAGGTTGGAGAGCATGCCGCGGTAGTCGTCGGTCGAGTCGACGACGACGGTGTTGACCCCGGCCTTCTCGGTGAAGACCTGCGCCTGGCGGGCGGTGGTCTCCAGCCATTCACCGAACGCGGAGGACCCCGTGTAGTCGATGATCCGGATCTCCGGGCGCACCGCGAGCGTCTTGGCGATCCCCTCGCCCGGACGCTCCGCCGCCAAGCAGACCAGATTCGGGTCGAACCCGGCCTCGGCGAGTACCTCGCGGGCGATCCGCACCGTCAGGGCGAGCGGCAGCACCGCCCTCGGGTGCGGCTTGACCAGGACGGGATTGCCGGTGGCGAGGGAGGCGAAGAGGCCGGGGAAGCCGTTCCAGGTCGGGAAGGTGTTGCAGCCGATGAGCAGGGCGACCCCGCGGGGCACGGCGGTGAACGTGGTCCGCAGCTGCAGCGGGTCGCGCTTGCCCTGCGGTTTGACCCATTCGGCGGAATCCGGGACCCGGATCTGCTCGGCGTAGGCGTACGCGACCGCCTCCAGGCCGCGATCCTGCGCATGCGGCCCGCCGGCCTGGAAGGCCATGGTGAAGGCCTGGCCAGAGGTGTGCATCACCGCGTGGGCGAATTCGTGGCTGCGTGCGTTGATCCGGGCCAGGATCTCCACGCACGCCAGCGCCCGCGTCTTGGGCCCGGCCTCCCGCCAGGCCGGCATCGCCGCGCGCATCGCGGGCAGCAGGACGTCGATGTCCGGGTGCGGGTACTGGATACCCAACTCGATGCCGTACGGGGAGACTTCACCCCCCGGCCAGTCGTCCGTGCCGGGCTGGTCGAGCTCGAAGCGGGTGCCGAGCAGCGCGTCGAAGGCGGCCTTGCCCTCGGCCGGGCCGATGCCCGAGCCGTCCCCGTACACCTTGGGGTGTTCGGGATGCGGGGACCAGTATGCGCGCGTGCGGATCGCTCCGAGCGCCTTGTCCAGGGTGGCGCCGTGCCGTTCGGTCAGCTGGGCGGCGGAAAGGCCTGCGGCCATGCGGAACCACATCCTCGTTCGGGTGGCCTGTGCGGTGGGAGGTCGGTCGGTCTGCAGGAACAGTCTTGACCGAATGATCGGTCGGTGCAAGAGGGGTGATCCGGCCTGTGGACAACCTCCGCGCCCCGGAGCTGCTCTCCCAGCGCGGTCAGCGGGTTAATGTCACGGCATGACCATGGCCAAGCGCGACACCACCGCCCCGAAGAGGGACACATACACACCGGAATCGCTGCTCGCGGTCGCCGTCGAGGTGTTCAACGAGCGCGGCTACGACGGCACCTCGATGGAGCACCTCTCGCGCGCCGCCGGCATCTCGAAATCCTCGATCTACCACCACGTGCGCGGCAAGGAGGAACTGCTGGAGCGGGCGGTCGGGCGGGCGCTCGACGGGCTCTTCGCGATCCTCGGGGAGGAGGGCGCAACCGCGCAGAAGCGCGCGATCGACCGCCTCGAATACGTCGTGCACCGCACCGCCGAGGTGCTCATGGCCGAGCTGCCGTACGTCACTCTGCTGTTGCGGGTGCGCGGCAACACCGGCACCGAGCGCTGGGCCATGGAGCGCCGCCGCGAGTTCGACCACCAGGTGGCCGAGCTGCTGCAGGCGGCCGTCGCCGAGGGCGATCTGCGGGCCGATGTGGACGTGCGGCTCGCCACCCGGCTGCTCTTCGGCATGATCAACTCGATCGTCGAGTGGTACCGGCCGCCCAGGGGCGGCGAGCGCCACGGTGAGCACGCGGGCGAGCAGGTCGCGGACACGGTGGTGCGCATCGCGTTCGAGGGCCTGCGCACGTCGTAGCGCCCCCGCGCGGGCTCACTCGTCCACGACGAGGTCGGTCTCCTCGAAGACCAGCAGCGTCCGGCTGCTGAGCACCTCGGGCACCGCCTGGATGCGGGTGAGCACCAGCTCCCGCAGGCTTCGGTTGTCGGCGGTGTGCACGAGCAGCAGTACGTCGAAATCCCCGCTCACCAGGGCGATATGGGCAACCCCGGGCAGGGTGAGGAGCTTCTCGCGCACCGTGCGCCACGAGTTCTGGACGATCTTCAGCGTGATGTATGCGGATGCGCCCTGCCCGGCCCGCTCGTGGTCGACCCGGGCGGTGAAGCCGCGGATGATCCCGTCCTCGATGAGCCGGTTGATGCGGGCGTAGGCGTTGGCGCGCGAGACATGGACGCGATCGGCGACGGAACGTATCGACGCCCTGCCGTCCTCCTGCAGCAGCCGCAGGATCGCGCGGTCGACGGCGTCGAGCGGTCGTGTCGGCCGCCCGTCGTCGGCCATCTGTTCAGTCGCCATCCCCCCGGGCCTCCCTACCATGGACGTACTGCCTCTATCTCAGGCTGTGGAGAACCGTTTGTCCACAGGCTGAGCGCGACTGTGGCCAAAGTGGCACCGGCGACCGAACAATCGGTAGGTGAGTGGAACCCCGCTCACTCCGGCCCGATGCGGCCGCCGTGACATCGGCCGCCGGTGCGGCGGGCCGCCCACGAGGAGGTGCGCGATGACAGTCCTGGAACAGCCCGGTACCGCCGATCACCGCAACACGCCCCCGCCCGACTGGCATCCCCGCACCGACCCCGCCCCCCTGCTGCCCGAGCGCGAGCCGTACCGCGTGCTCGGCACCCCGGCCGCCGCCGGCCTCGACCCCGCGCTGCTGCGCAGGCTCCACGCCGAGCTGGTGCGCGGCCGCCGCTACAACCGGCAGGCCACCGCCCTCACCCAGCAGGGCCGCCTCGCGGTGTATCCGTCGAGCACCGGCCAGGAGGCGTGCCAGGTCGCCGCGGCACTTGCTCTCCGCCCCCAGGACTGGCTCTTCCCCAGCTACCGCGACACCCTCGCCGTCGTCGCCCGCGGCGTCGAGCCCGTCGAGGCGCTCACCCTGCTGCGCGGCGACTGGCACAGCGGCTACGACCCGCGCACCCACCGGGTCGCCCCGCTGTGCACACCGCTGGCCACCCAACTCCCGCACGCCGTCGGCCTCGCGCACGCCGCCCGCCTCAAGGGCGACGACACGGTGGTGCTCGCCCTCGTCGGGGACGGCGGCACGAGTGAGGGCGACTTCCACGAGGCGCTCAACTTCGCCGCCGTCTGGCAGGCACCGGTGGTCTTCCTCGTCCAGAACAACGGCTTCGCCATCTCCGTCCCTCTGGAGAAGCAGACGGCCGCCCCGTCCCTTGCCCACAAGGCGGTCGGCTACGGGATGCCGGGACGGCTGGTGGACGGCAATGACGCCCCCGCGGTGCACGAGGTGCTCGTCGAGGCACTCGAACGCGCCCGCAACGGAGGCGGCCCCACCCTGATCGAGGCCGTCACCTACCGCATCGAGGCCCACACCAACGCCGACGACGCGACCCGCTACCGCGACCAGGCCGAGGTCGAGCAGTGGCGCGCACACGACCCGATCGCCTTGCTGGAACGGGAGTTGCGCGACCGCGCACTCATCGACGATGAGGGCATACGCGAGGCCGAGGCGGCCGCCGAAGCGATGGCGGCGACGTTGCGCGACAGGATGAACACCGATCCCGTGCTCGACCCCATGGAGCTCTTCGAGCACGTCTACGCGGAGCAGACCACCCAACTGCGCGAACAAGCAGCACAGTTGCGCGCCGAGCTCGATGCCGAGGCAGAGTTCCACGCAGAGGAGGGGGAAGGGCGATGAGCACCGCGACGGCGCCCTCCGCCGCACCGACCGGACGCAAACCTGCCACCATGGCACAGGCGTTGGGCCGGGCACTGCGCGACGCCATGGCCGCCGACCCGGCCGTCCACGTGTTCGGCGAGGACGTCGGCACCCTCGGCGGAGTCTTCCGCATCACCGACGGCCTGGCGAAGGAGTTCGGCGCCGACCGCGTCACCGACACCCCGCTCGCCGAGGCCGGCATTCTGGGCACGGCCGTCGGCATGGCGATGTACGGGCTGCGGCCCGTCGTGGAGATGCAGTTCGACGCCTTCGCCTACCCGGCGCTGGAACAGCTCATCAGCCACGTCGCGCGGATGCGCAACCGTACCCGCGGCGCACTGCCGCTGCCGATAACCATCCGCGTGCCCTACGGCGGCGGTATCGGCGGGGTTGAGCACCACAGCGACTCCTCCGAGGCGTACTACCTGCACACCCCAGGCCTGCACGTGGTCACGCCCGCAACCGTCGCCGACGCCTACGGGCTGCTGCGCGCCTCGATCGCCTCCGACGACCCCGTCGTCTTCCTCGAGCCCAAGCGGCTGTACTGGTCGAAGGCCGAATGGTCGGCCGACGCACCCCAGCAGGTGCCGCCGCTCGGCCGCGCCGCCGTCCGCCGCACCGGCCGCTCGGCCACTCTGATCACCTACGGGCCCTCGTTGCCGGTCTGCCTGGAGGCCGCCGAGCTGGCAGTGGAGGAGGGCTGGGATCTCGAAGTGGTGGATCTGCGCAGCCTCGTGCCGTTCGACGACGAGACGGTGTGCGCATCGGTGCGCCGCACCGGTCGCGCCGTGGTCGTCCACGAATCGAGCGGATTCGGCGGCGCGGGAGCGGAGATAGCGGCCCGCGTCACGGAGCGGTGCTTCCATCACCTCGAAGCCCCCGTGCTGCGCGTCGCCGGCTTCGACATCCCGTACCCGCCGCCCATGCTCGAACGCCACCATCTGCCCGGCGCCGACCGGGTGCTGGACGCGGTGGCCCGGCTGCAGTGGGAGGGGAACTGATGGCTGAGGTGAAGGAGTTCACCCTCCCCGACCTCGGGGAGGGGCTGACCGAGGCGGAGATCGTCCGGTGGCTCGTCGAGGCCGGCGACGTGGTCGCCGTCGACCAGCCCGTGGTCGAGGTCGAGACGGCGAAGGCCGTAGTCGAGGTGCCGTGCCCGTACGGCGGCGTGGTCACCGCGCTGTTCGGCGCACCTGGGGACGAGATCCCGGTCGGCCGGCCGCTGCTGACCGTCGCGGTCGGCGCGCCCGAGCACGCGGACTCCGGCACGCAGCAGGGCGCGGGGGAATCGGGCAACGTGCTCGTGGGATACGGCACGTCGGCGCCCGCACCCCGGCGCAGGCGCGCCCGCCGGGCGCCTGCGCCGGCACCCACGCCGGCAGAGGCAGCGGCACCGACACCGGCGGCTGCACCGGCGCCCCCTGAGCAGCGCGCCGCGACGCACGACGGGGAGCGGCCGGTCGCCGTCGTCTCCCCGCTGGTGCGGCGGCTGGCCCGGGAACACGGCATCGACCTGCGCTCGCTGCACGGCTCCGGCCACCAGGGGCTGATCCTGCGCTCGGACGTCGAACGCGCCATCGCCGGCGCCCGGACTCACGTGGAGCAGCGCGACACGGGCGAGGGCACCCGCATACCGCTGCGCGGTGTGCGCGGGGCCGTGGCCGAGAAACTTGCCCGCAGCCGCCGGGAGATCCCCGACGCCACCTGCTGGGTGGACGCCGACGCCACCGAACTGCTCGCCGCACGTGCGGCAATGAACGCCACCGGGCCGAAGGTCTCGGTGCTCGCGCTCCTCGCACGGATCTGCACCGCCGCGCTCGCCCGCTACCCCGAGCTCAACGCCACCGTGGACACCGAGCGGAACGAGATCGTCCGCCTTCCGGCGGTGCATCTCGGCTTCGCCGCGCAGACCGAGCGCGGCCTCGTCGTCCCCGTCGTCCGCGACGCGGGCGCCCGGACGACCGGCGACTTGTCGGCCGAGATCGCCCGGCTCACCGAGGCCGCCCGCACCAGCTGCCTCACCCCTGCCGAACTCACGGGATCCACCTTCACCCTCAACAACTACGGCGTATTCGGCGTCGACGGCTCCACGCCGATCATCAACCACCCCGAGGCCGCGATGCTCGGCGTCGGACGGATATCCCCCAAACCGTGGGTGCACGAAGGCGAACTGGCGGTGCGCCACGTGGTCCAGCTGTCGTTCACCTTCGACCACCGGGTCTGCGACGGGGGCACGGCCGGCGGCTTCCTCCGCTTCGTCGCCGACTGCGTGGAACACCCCGCCACGCTGCTGCGCAACGTATGACGCGCCCGGCGTGACACGCCCGCCGCGCGGGATACTCGCGGCATGAGCGAGGCAGAGGCAGCGGCACAGACAGCGCCGGCGGCAGCGTACGACGCCATCGTCCTCGCCGGGGGCGCCGCGCGGCGGCTCGGCGGGACGGACAAGCCCGCGCTCCGCGTGGGTGGGGCGACCCTGCTCGACCGGGTGCTCGACGCCTGCGCGGGCGCCGCCACGACGGTTGTCGTCGGGCCGCGCCGGCCCACGGCACGGCCCGTCGTCTGGACCCGCGAGGACCCGCCCGGCGGCGGCCCGCTCCCGGCACTCGCGGCGGGACTGGACCGGACCACGGCAGGGCGGGTCCTGGTCTACGCCGCCGACCTGCCGTTCCTCACCCCCGCCACCTCCCGCGCGCTCCTGCATGCCGTCGAAGGCGACGGCGCGCTGCTCACCGACGCCGGCGGGCGCGATCAGCTGCTCGCCGCCGCATACCGCAGCGCGGCACTGCGCCGCGAGTTGGCCCGGCTCACGGCCGAACACGACACCCTCACCGGTCTGCCGTTGCGCCGTCTGATCGCACAGCTGACGCTCACCCGCCTCCCCGACCCCGCAAGCGCCGCCTTCGACTGCGACACCTGGGAGGACCTCTCCTCGGCACGCGCCCGTATCAGGGAGCATGGGCATGTGTTGGATAAATGGATCGCCGCAGTCAAGGCCGACCTCGGGATCGATCTCGACGTCGACGTCCGCGCCCTTCTCGACCTTGCACGCGACGCCGCGCACGGCGTGGACCGCCCGGCGGCGCCGCTGACCACGTTCCTCGTCGGTTACGCGGCCGCCTCGGCGGGCGGCGGCCCGCAGCAGGTGGCCGAAGCGACCCGCAAGGCGGTGCTGCTCGCCCAGCGCTGGGCGGCCGAGCAGGCCGAACAGGGTGAACAGGGTGAACAGGGTGAACAGGGTGAACAGGGTCCGGAGGCGACGGCATGACCGCGAATCCGCAGACGGCGTCGGACCCGATCTGGCCTCCGATGGAGGATCCCGCCGCAGCCGCCGAGCCCGGCGGCGCGACACCCTGGCCAGAGGCGCGCCGGATCGCCCGCGACGCGGCCCGGCCGCTCTCCCCTGTCACGCGCCCGCTCGCCGAGACCACAGGCACCGTACTCGCCGAGCCGCTCGCCGCCCTCAGCGATCTACCCTCCTTCGACACCTCAGCCATGGACGGCTGGGCCGTCTCCGGACCGGGCCCCTGGCTGCTCTCCGGCGAACTCCTCGCCGGGCAGCGCCCCGGCGCCGCACCGCTCCCCGACGGCCACGCCATCCGGATCGCGACCGGCGCCGCCCTGCCGCCCGGCGCCACCGCCGTGCTCCGCAGCGAAGACGGCCGCACCGAGGAGCGCGGCCCGGCCGGCTGGCTGCACGTCGCCGACGGCTGCCCCAAGCCCGAACCGGGACAGGACGTGCGCCCCCGGGGCCAGGAGTGCCGCTCCGGCGACCACCTCCTCGCCTCCGGCACCCCCGTCACCCCTGCCCTCATCGGCCTCGCCGCCGCCGCGGGCTACGACGAACTGACCGTCACCCCGCGCCCCCGCGTCGACGTGCTCGTCCTCGGGGACGAGCTGCTCGACGACGGGCCGCCCCGCGACGGCCGGGTCCGCGACGCGCTCGGCCCACTGCTCACCCCCTGGCTGCGGGCGCTGGGCGCCGGCCCCGACACGACCGTGCGCCGACTCCACGACGACCCCGACCTCCTCCACCAGGCCGTCGGGTCGAGCACCGCCGATCTGATCATCACCACGGGCGGTACGGCGGCCGGCCCCGTGGACTTCGTCCACCTCGTCGTCCACCGCCTCGGCGCCCGCCTGCTCGTTGACGGCGTCGCCGTCCGCCCCGGCCACCCCATGCTGCTTGCGCTGCTGCCCGCCGGACGCCCGCTCGTCGGGCTGCCCGGCAATCCGCTCGCCGCCGTCACGGGGGTGCTGACGCTCGCGGCGCCCCTGCTGCGTGCGCTCGGGGGACGCCCGGACCCCGTCCCGTACGCCGTGCCGCTCGCCGAGCCCGTCGCCGGGCACCCCGTCGACACCCGGCTGATCCCCGTCGCCTTCGACGACGCCTCCGGCGCCGCCCGGCCGCTGCGCTTCCGCGGCCCCGCCATGCTGCGCGGACTGGCGGCCGCCGACGCCATGGCCGTCATCCCTCCGGGCGGCGCCGAGGCCGGAGCGGCGGTGGACATCCTGGACGTCGGCTGGGGGAGCGCCAGTTGAGACTGGCGCGCGGCGGGGAGAGGCATCACGTCCAGCAGGACGGCGAAGCCGGCCGCGCCTTCCAGATCCTGCTCCCCCGGGCCACCGCCGGCCCGATGCGCAAGGTCAGCCGGCTCGCCGTCGCCGCCCTCGAACTCGACGATCTCGTCGTCTCCGTGCTGCGTGGTCACCGCCTCCTCGCCTACGACGCGCCGGAGGCGGCGCCGCTGCGTGCCGCCGACCGCGTGATCACCATCCGGCGCTCGCCCACCCGCACTACGGCCGAGCAGTAGTGACGTGAGGGATGCGGGGGACTCGGGGGGTAGCGTCGTGCCATGCATGCGATCACGATTCCCGAACCGGGCGGTCCCGAGGCGCTGGTGTGGGCCGAGGTCCCGGATCCGGTGCCCGCGGAGGGCGAGGTCCTGGTCGAGGTGGCGGCGAGCGCCGTCAACCGCGCCGACCTGCTGCAGCGGCAGGGCTTCTACCCACCGCCACCCGGCGCACCCCCCTACCCCGGGCTCGAATGCTCCGGACGGATCGTTTCCCTCGGCCCGGGGGTGTCGGGGTGGAGCGTCGGCGACGAGGTGTGCGCGCTGCTCGCGGGCGGCGGCTACGCCGAGCGGGTCGCCGTCCCCGCATCCCAACTCATGCCCGTACCCGACGGACTTGACGTGGCGCAGGCCGCAGCGCTGCCCGAGATCGCGTGCACGGTCTGGTCGACCGTCTTCATGGTCGCCCACCTGCGCCCCGGCGAGACGCTGCTCGTGCACGGCGGCGCGAGTGGCATCGGCACCATGGCGATCCAGCTGGCCAAGGCCGTCGGCGCGAAGGTCGCGGTGACCGCGGGTGGGCCGCGGAAGCTCGCCCGCTGCCGCGAGCTCGGGGCGGACGTGCTGATCGACTACCGCGAGCAGGACTTCGTCGAGGAGGTGCGCAAGGCGACGGACGGCGCCGGCGCCGACGTCATCCTCGACATCATGGGTGCCAAATATCTGGCCCGGAACGTGGACGCGCTCGCGGTGAACGGGCGGCTCGCCGTGATCGGCCTGCAGGGCGGCACCAAGGCCGAGTTGGACCTCAATGCGCTGCTGCGCAAGCGGGCTGCGGTCATGGCGACATCGCTGCGTTCCCGGCCGCCCCGCGAGAAGGCCGCGATCATCGCGGCGGTGCGCGAGCACGTCTGGCCGCTCATCGAGAGCGGCCGGGTCAGGCCGGTGGTGGACCGCACGCTGCCGATGCGTGACGCGGCCGAGGCGCATCGCGTCGTCGAGGCGAGCGAGCACGTGGGGAAGGTGCTGCTCACGGTCTGAGGCGCCCGAGATGCCGGAAGTGTAGCCCTATGTGACGCTGAAGGCACAGGGCGAATTCCCGGGCAGGGAGGCGGCGGCCGTGACTGAAGCACCCCGCGTCCGGTCCGTGCTCGGGCCAGCAGGCGGTGTGCTCCTGGCGGTCGCCGTCCATCTGTCCTCGGTCCCGGCGGCGGCCGCACTCCCGCACGACCCGCGCGTCTCGCACAGAGACCACCACCATCAGCAACATCATCGCCACCAGCAGCATCAGCACCGCCACCAACAGAAGGACCATCGCAGGAAGCGCTCTGCGGCGCGCCCCTCGCCGACGCCGAGCCGTCCGCCCGGCCTCGCCGGCAGCCGGGCGGGCGAGGGGCGCGAGCACCCTGGCCGCCTCGCCGACGCCGCCGATCTCGGCGCCCCCGCCCCCGCCCCCGCCCCCAGCCCCAGGCCGACGCCGGGCACAGCGCCGGACCAGGTGCATCCGCCGAGCTCGCCGGCTCCCCCCGCCCCCGCCACGTCGTCCCGGCCGCCGACGGCACGCGCCGCACCGCTGCGGGCACGGCGCGTGCTGCCGTTCGGCCTCGGCCTGGCGCTCGTCGGCCTCGGCATGGCCGTTATCGGCCTCGTGCGCCGTCGCTGAGCACAGCTGCTCGCAGTGAGGTGGATCACGGCACAGCCGGGGCACACCAAAGAGTGAGTCAGCTGTGCGAGAGAATGGCGGCATGGAGATGCCGAGGAACGAACGACCACAACAGGAGAACCCGCACGTCCTGGTCGTCGGCCCGGACGGGATGGCCTTGGGCGGCGGCGTCCACAACGGCGAGGAGGGGGAGTCGCGCGAGACTCCCGTCACCGAGATGGTGGAGCAGCCCGCGAAGGTCATGCGGATCGGCAGCATGATCAAGCAGCTTCTGGAGGAGGTGCGGGCGGCGCCTCTCGACGAGGCGAGCAGGCAGCGGCTCAAGGAGATCCATCACAGCTCGATCAAGGAGCTGGAGGACGGCCTGGCGCCCGAGCTCGTGGAGGAGTTGGAGCGGCTCTCGCTGCCCTTCACCGACGACACCGTGCCGAGCGATGCGGAACTGCGCATCGCCCAGGCCCAGCTGGTCGGCTGGCTCGAAGGCCTCTTCCACGGCATCCAGACCACGCTGTTCGCCCAGCAGATGGCCGCACGCGCGCAGTTGGAGCAGATGCGCCGCGCGCTTCCCCCGGGCGTTCTCTCCGGTCGCGAGGAGGACGAGGACGGCCACACGGGCCCGACCCGCTCCGGCCCGTATCTGTGACCGGTACCGAGGACCCGCATCGAGCGGCATTGGGGCCCGGGGCGCACGCCCCGGGCCCCAAGCCTCAACGCCGCTGTCAGCCGCTGCTCTTGCCCGTCGACACGTAGAGCGTGATCTGCCTCGTGCGGGGGTTGAAGGTGTTGTACGCGGCGGGCATCTGGCTCAGCACTGTGCCCTTGCCCCACACCTGCTCGTCCTGGTACTTGAGCGTGTACTTCCAGCCCGCGGCGTCCATGCAGCCCTTGACCGAGTCGATGTACTTGAAGGTCAGGTCCGGCATGATGACGCCGTTGCTGCCGTTGTTGGTGAATCCCGTGCTCGCCTGAGTGCAGGTGCTGGGGTCGACGGTGCGGCTCTGATCACCCTGCTTGACCGAACCGTCCGAGCTGCCGCTCGCGGTGGATGACTGCGTTGTGGTGCCGCCGGACGTCGAACCCGCGTTGTTGTCCCCGCCGCCGCTGTTCCCGACGTGTATCACTATCAGCACGAGGAAGAGCAGGAGCACCGCGCCGAACGAGCCGAAGATGATCAACGGCACGCGATTGCCGCTCGCCCGCGGCGTCGGCGGCTGGTACGCGGGCCGCGGCGCCTGGTAGCCGCCCGGCGGGTACGGCTGCTGCCCCATCGGGTTCGCCATCGGGTTCGCCATCGGGTTCACCGAGGGCGGTGGGGTCGGCGGCCCGTAGTTGACCTGCGGCGGCGGCGTCTGGTTCTGGTAGAGCGGGAGCACAGGCCCTGGCGGCGGGGTCTGGTAGCCGTTCGGCGCCTGCGGGAAGATCGCATACCCGTCGCCCTGCGGCGCCTGCGGTGCCGGCGGCGGATGCGCCTTCGGCCCCTCGCCGATCACCAGGGGCGTCGCGCCGCCCTTGACCGCCGTGGCGACCCGTTCGCACTCGTCCTGCATCGACTCGGCGGTCGGGAACCGCTCCGACGGGTTCTTCCGCAGTGCCCGCGCGACCAGCGCGTCCACCGCCGGAGGCAGCGACCGGTTGATCGACGACGGCGCGGGCGGCTCCTCCTGCACGTGCTGGTAGGCCACCGACAGCGGCGAATCGCCGTCGAACGGCAGCCGGCCGGTCAGCAGCTCGAAGAGCATGCAGCCCACCGAGTACAGGTCGGAGCGGGCGTCCACGCCGCGCCCCAACGCCTGCTCGGGCGAGAGGTACTGCGGGGTGCCGACGACCATGCCGGTCTGCGTCATCGAGGTCACCCCGGACTGCAGCGCCCGCGCGATGCCGAAGTCCATGACCTTGACCACACCGCGGCGGGTCATCATCACGTTGCCCGGCTTGATGTCGCGGTGGACCAGCCCCATCTCGTGGCTGACCGCGAGCGCCGCGAGGACATCACTGGTGATCTTCAGTGCCCTCTCGGCCGGCATCGCCCCGTACTTCGCCACGTCCTCGTCGAGCTCCTGGCGCAGCGGCTTGCCGTCGACGAGCTCCATGACGATGAAGGGCACCGAGCGCCCGTCGATGATGTCCTCGCCCGAGTCGAAGACCGAGACGATGTTGGTGTGGTTGAGCCTGGCGACGGCCATCGCCTCGCGGCGGAAGCGTTCGCGGAACGACTGTTCACGCCCGAGATCACTGTGCAGCGTCTTGACCGCGACGGGACGTTCCAGCACCGTGTCGTATCCGAGGTGCACGGAGGCCATGCCGCCTTCGCCGAGCAGGCTGCGCAGTCGATAGCGGCCGTTTCCGACGGTGTTGCCCGAAATGTCGGCCTGTGTGTCCCCGCTCATCTACCGCTTCCCCCTCGGCGCACGGGAACCGCACGCACAAGACACCGGACCTGATCCTGCCCGCCAAGTCTGCCGGAGAGCGGAAATGCGTCAAGTTGCTTGACCGTTCCGTCACCGGATGCCCGGATGACGGAACGGTTCGGCTCACGTGCGGTGCCGCAGGCCTGGCCTTGGGGGAGGCTCATGCGCGATCCTGTTGAGGAATGGTCGGGTATTGGGGTGGGGTTGGTCGGGAATTGGTTTGCGCAGGTGAGGCGGTTACGGGTTTGATGTCCGGTCCTCGCTTTTCCGGTGCCGCGGCCGGAGACGGTACCGTTCATTTCTTGGCGACCCTGTACGAGGCGATGAGCGACGGCGAGGACTGATGGATCAGACGCAGGGCTCAAGCAACCCTGAGGAGTCCTCGGCCTCCGCGGCCCGAGAGCCCGCGGGGTACGACACCACGGCACTGTGGGGCAACAACGGGCTGATCGGCGACGGCCGCTACCAGCTCACCCGCAGACTCGGCCGCGGTGGCATGGCCGAGGTCTTCGCCGCCGAGGACCTGCGGCTCGGCCGCACCGTCGCCATCAAGCTGCTGCGCGCCGACCTCGCCGAGGACCCGACCTCCAAGGCACGCTTCACGCGCGAGGCACAATCGGTGGCAGGTCTCAACCACCACGCCGTCGTCGCGGTCTACGACTCCGGCGAGGACTGGATCGGCAAGGACCAGGTTCCGTACATCGTCATGGAGTTGTGCGAGGGCCGCACCATCCGCGACCTGCTGATCGACGCCGAGGCACCGCCGGTCGACCAGGCGTTGATCATCGTCTCCGGCGTCCTGGAGGCGCTCGCCTACAGCCACCAGCACGGCATCGTGCACCGTGACATCAAGCCCGCCAACGTCATCATCACCACGACGGGCGCGGTCAAGGTCATGGACTTCGGCATCGCGCGGGCGCTGCACGGCGCGTCCAACACCATGACCCAGACCGGCATGGTCATGGGCACCCCGCAGTACCTCTCGCCCGAGCAGGCGCTCGGCAAGGCCGTGGACCACCGCAGCGACCTCTACGCGACCGGCTGCCTGCTCTACGAACTGCTCACGCTGCGCCCGCCGTTCACCGGCGAGACGCCGCTCTCGGTGGTCTATCAGCACGTCCAGGACGACCCGAAGATCCCCTCCGAGGTCAACGACCGGGTCCCGCCGGAGCTCGACGGGCTCGTGCTGCGCTCCCTCTCCAAGAACCCGGACGACCGGTTCCAGAGCGCCGAGGAGATGCACGGCGTCGTCCAGTACGCGCTGCGCATGCTGCACGAGCAGGGCGGATGGACCGGCACCTGGGACACCGGGCACGTTCAGGTCGGCGGCAGCGCCGACGCCACCACCGTGCTCAGGCAGCAGACCGCGCAGACGGCCAGGATCGGCCAGACCGCAGAGTTCGGCCCGCCGCTGCTGATGGGCCCGCCCGGAGGCGATGGCGACGGCGACGACGGCTATGGGGACGGCGACGGGCGCGGCGGCCGCGGCCGGAGGGTCTTCATGGTGGTGGTCGCGGCGATTCTCGCGATCGGCATCGGCGTCTTCATCGCCATGAACGCCAACAGCCACAACAACCAACAGGGCAATCCGCCGCCCAGCACCACGCCGTCCGTGACGCAGTCGTCGAGCCCCTCCACGAGCCCGAGCGACAGCAGCTCGCCGAGCGACGAGCCGAGCGACACCAGCACCTCGTCGTCCGGCGACACGGCGACGAGCAGCCCGACCGACACCATCCCGACGACGCCCACGCAGACGCCGACGGACACGCCCACGCAGACGCCGACGGACACGCCCACCCCGACCCCGACGCCCACGCCGACCCCGACAGGCGGGGGGACCCCCACGCCGACGCCGACACCCAGTACTCCGCTCGGCGGGTGACGGCCGCCGCGCTCAGCCGGTGAACGCCGTGAGTACGGCGTCGTACTCGCGCGTCCACCACACGGCGAGCGCGGCCGCCGCGGGAAAGAGCGGGTCGGCGCGGCGGTCATCGCGCTCGTAACGCCACCGCAGCGTCCAGAAGTCGTTGAGCCGCTCCCACCACACGCGGTGCACGGCCGCCGCGAGCTCCGCCGCGGGCACCTCCGCCGCGCTGCGGTACGCCCGCGCGTAGGCGTGCACCTTGGCCAGGTCGAGGGTCCCGTCCGGCTCCCGCAGGAAGAAGATCACCGCGGCGCGTACGGCCTCCTCTGCGCGCGGCTGCACGCCGAGCCGGTCCCAGTCGAGGATCGCCGCGGGCTCCGCGCCCCGGTAGAGCAGGTTCAGCGGGTGGAAGTCGCCGTGCACCCAGCCGGTGACGCATGAGGTGGCCGCGGGGGGCCGGCGGTGTGCGTGCTGTTCGAGCAGTACGCGCCGTTCGAGGAGCCGCTGCTCGGCGAGCCGGTCGAAGGGGTCGCGCGGCTCACAGGCTCGAGCGCGCCGCACGAGGCGCAGCAGCTCGTCGATGAGCCGGTCCGTCTCCGTCGGGTCGGCGCCGGCCAGCGCGGAGGCAGGCGCGGGCTCGGGGCCGCGCAGCACTCTTGCGAGGGTGGTGTGGACGAGGCCGAGCAGTGCGCCGAGCCGCCTGGACTGCTGCTCGTCGAGGTCCCCGCCGCTGCGGTGGCGCCCCTCCACCCACGGGTACAGCGCATAGGGGCGGCCGCCGATCACCGCGACCGTACGGCCGTTCGCGTCGGCGAGCGGGGCCGCGACGGGCAGGCCGAGCGCGCGCAGCCGCACCGTGGCGCGGTGCTGGCGGGCGATGGTGGCCGAGTCGGCGGTGGCGCCGTCGACGTAGTGCTTGAGGAAGAACCGGCCATGGGTGGTGGCGAGCCGGTAACCGCGATTGAGCAGCCCCTGGGCGACGGGCTCGCACGAGACCGGGGTCCCGGCGCGGTCGTAGCGGCTCAGCAGCGCGCCGAGCGTGCGGGTGGAGGGCGGCGCCATTGCCGTACTGCGGGAGACCACTCGGGGAATGGTAGAGGACCTAGATCACGGAGCGTTCGGTTCCGGTCACGCTGCTCCGTCCCGGCCGGGACGTCAGCCGGGATCCCGGGTGGCACCCCAGCCGGGTTCGTCCACGCCGGTGAGGCGGTTGCGCGTCACGAACTGTGGCTCGATCCGCAGGTAGACCGGGTCGTAGGGCGCTGCGTTCACCGTGCCCGGGAGCGCCCCGAGGCGGGCGTGAAGCTCGGGCCCCGGCTCGGCGACGCGCGCCTTTCCCACGAACTCCACGGCCCATCCCTCGCCGTCCACGTCCCTCCTCCAGCAGCAGATGGCGGGCGACGCTCACGAACGGCAGTGCGTGGCGGCTGGCCGCGTTCCACACGACTGCCGCACGATTGGATCTCCACCCCCCTTACGAATCGTGGAGCCGCGGGATACGGTGCCGTTGTCCCGGTGGCCTGCGAGAACGACCAGTTACTAGGAAATCCAAGCAAAACCGCAGGTAGATGCCCCTTCGCGCTATTGCGGAAGATGTGGGTAACGTTCGTTTCGCAGACCGGTCGCCGGGCACCTGAAACGCCCGGCTCGCCGTGCCGCACATACCCCGTGCGCCGCGCCAAGTCGGGTGAGAGCCGCAACTGGCCACCGGCGGATCCCGGGGGCCGGACAGACGGAGGAGCAGACGTGAGCGTGAAGAGCACTGCCGCGCGCAGCAGCCGCGGCGGCGCGAAGCGCCGAGGGGCGGCGGCCGGGCGGGAGCCCGAGCTGGTACAGCTACTGACCCCTGAAGGCGACCGCGTCCAGCACAGCGAGTACTCCATCGACCTGACCCCCGACGAGCTGCGTGGCCTGTACCGCGACATGGTGCTGACCCGCCGCTTCGACGCCGAGGCGATCACCTTGCAACGCCAGGGCGAGCTGGGGCTGTGGGCCTCGCTGCTCGGCCAGGAGGCGGCGCAGATCGGGTCCGGGCGGGCGACCAGGTCCGACGACTACGTATTCCCCACCTACCGCGAGCACGGCGTCGCCTGGTGCCGCGGAGTGGACCCGCTGAATCTGCTGGGCATGTTCCGGGGCGTCAACAACGGTGGTTGGGACCCCAACGAGAACAACTTCCACCTCTACACGATCGTCATCGGCTCGCAGGCGCTGCACGCGACCGGATATGCCATGGGGGTCGCGAAGGACGGCGCGGATTCCGCGGTCATCGCCTATTTCGGTGATGGCGCCTCCAGCCAGGGTGACGTCGCCGAGGCATTCACATTCGCCGCGGTCTACAACGCGCCGGTGGTCTTCTTCTGCCAGAACAACCAGTGGGCGATCTCCGAGCCCACCGAACGCCAGACCCGGGTGCCGATCTACCAGCGCGCGGCCGGATTCGGTTTCCCGGGCGTACGCGTCGACGGCAACGACGTGCTGGCCTGCCTCGCCGTCACCCGCGCCGCCCTGGAGCGGGCGCGCCGCGGCGAGGGGCCCATGCTGGTCGAGGCGTTCACCTACCGGATGGGCGCGCACACCACTTCCGACGACGCCACCCGCTACCGGACGGCCGACGAGCGCGCGGAGTGGGAGGCCAAGGACCCGATCGCCCGGTTGCAGGCGTACCTGACCAAGGAGGGCCTGGCCGACGACGAGTTCTACGCCGCGCTCGACGCGGAGAGTGAGGCGCTGGCCAAGCGGGTACGCGACGGCGTACGCGCGATGCCGAATCCCGATCCGATGGCGATCTTCGAGAACGTCTATGCGGACGGGCACGCCCTCGTCGACGAGGAGCGCGCCCAGTTCGCCGCGTACCAGGCGTCCTTCGCGGACGGGGAGGGACACTGATCATGGCCGACGAGAAGATGGCGATCGCCAAGGCGATCAACGAATCGTTGCGCAAGGCCCTGGAGACCGACCCGAAGGTCCTGGTCATGGGCGAGGACGTGGGCAAGCTCGGCGGCGTCTTCCGGGTGACCGACGGTCTGCAGAAGGACTTCGGCGAGGCGCGGGTGATCGACACCCCGCTCGCGGAGTCAGGCATCGTCGGCACGGCGATCGGTCTCGCGCTGCGCGGCTACCGGCCGGTGGTGGAGATCCAGTTCGACGGCTTCGTCTTCCCGGCGTACGACCAGATCGTCACGCAGTTGGCGAAGATGCACGCGCGGGCGCTCGGCAAGGTCAAGCTGCCGGTCGTCATCCGCATCCCCTACGGCGGCGGGATCGGTGCGGTCGAGCACCACAGCGAGTCGCCCGAGGCGCTGTTCGCGCATGTGGCGGGGTTGAAAGTGGTCTCGCCGTCGAACGCCGCCGACGCGTACTGGATGATGCAGCAGGCCATCGCCTGCGACGACCCGGTGATCTACTTCGAGCCCAAGCGCCGCTACTGGGACAAGGGCGAGGTCGACACGACGGCGATCCCGGCGCCGCTGCACTCCGCGCGGGTGGTCCGCGAGGGCGGCGATGTGACGCTCGCCGCGTACGGGCCGATGGTCAAGACGTGTCTGGAGGCGGCGGCCGCGGCCGAGGAGGAGGGCAAGTCCCTCGAAGTCGTCGACATGCGGTCGATGTCGCCGATCGACTTCGACACCCTGCAGGCGTCGGTGGTCAAGACTCGGCGTCTGGTCGTGGTCCACGAGGCCCCGGTCTTTCTCGGCACGGGCGCCGAGGTCGCGGCCCGGATCACCGAGCGCTGCTTCTACCACCTCGAGGCCCCGGTGCTGCGGGTGGGCGGCTTCCATGCCCCGTACCCGCCGGCCCGGCTCGAAGAGGACTACCTGCCGGGCCTTGACCGTGTGCTCGACGCTGTCGACCGCGCGCTGGCGTTCTGAGAGCCGAGGAGAGCAGCGAACATGACTGCAGAGCGTTTCCGTGAGTTCAAGATGCCCGATGTGGGCGAGGGGCTCACCGAGGCCGAGATCCTCAAGTGGTACGTCGCGCCGGGGGACACCGTCCACGACGGGATGGTGGTCTGCGAGGTGGAGACGGCCAAGGCCGCCGTCGAACTGCCCATCCCCTTCGACGGCGTGGTCCACGAGATCCGCTTCCCCGAGGGCCGCACGGTCGACGTCGGTACGGCCATCATCACCGTCGACACCCAGCCGGGCGGGGCGCCCGCACCCGAACCGGCCCGGTCGGCGCAGGAACCGGCGACGCCGGAGCCCGCGCAGCCTGGGCCGGAGCCCGAGAAGAAGCGCCAGGCGGTGCTGGTGGGTTACGGCGTGAGCGAGTCGTCGACGAAGCGGCGCCCGCGCAAGCCCGTCGCCGGCGTCCCGGTGCAGGCCTCGGAGCTCAACGGGCGTGGCCGGACCACGACGCCGGCTCCGTCCGTGCAGTCCGTACCGTCCGTGCAGCCGTCGGAGCCGCGCCCGCTCGCCAAGCCGCCGGTGCGCAAGCTGGCCAAGGACCTCGGCGTCGATCTGGCGGCCGTGGTTCCCACCGGACCGCACGGCACGATCACCCGCGAGGACGTCCACGCCGCGGCGGCTCCCCCGCAGGAGCAGCCGGTGCGGCCGACCGCTCCGGCCCCCGTCGCATCCGCCGCGGAACGCGCGGAACGCGAACGCCGCGTCCCGATCAAGGGCGTGCGCAAGGCCACCGCCCAGGCGATGGTGACCAGCGCGTTCACCGCCCCGCACGTCACCGAGTTCGTGACGTTCGACATCACCCGCACGATGAAGCTCGTGCGGCAGCTCAAGCAGGACAAGGCCTTCGAGGGGCTGCGGGTGAGCCCGCTGCTGCTGGTGGCCAAGGCCCTGCTGGTGGCGATCAAGCGGCACCCGCAGGCCAACGCCGCCTGGGACGAGGCCAACCAGGAGATCGTCTACAAGGACTATGTGAACCTGGGCATCGCCGCGGCCACCCCGCGCGGCCTGATCGTCCCCAACATCAAGGACGCGCACACCAAGACGCTGCCGGAACTCGCCACCGCGCTCGGCGACCTGGTGGCCACCGCCCGCGAGGGCAAGACGCAGCCGGCGGACATGCAGGGCGGCACGGTGACCATCACCAACGTCGGCGTCTTCGGCGTCGACACCGGAACGCCCATCCTCAACCCCGGTGAATCCGCGATCCTCGCCTTCGGCGCGGTCAAGGAACAGCCGTGGGTCCACAAGGGCAAGGTCAAGCCACGCCAGGTGACCACCCTGGCGCTCTCCTTCGACCATCGTCTGGTCGACGGGGAGCTGGGCTCCAAGGTGCTCGCCGACGTCGCGGCCATCCTGGAACAACCGAAGCGGCTCATCACCTGGGCGTAGTCCCGCAGCCTCGTAGTAGCAGTCACGGGCCCGGCGCGTACATCGCGGCCGGGCCCGTCGTCCGTATCCCGGACGCCACCTCCCCGCGCATACATGATGTATCTATGATGTGCTCATCATGATTTCGACTGCCTCCGGCACCACCACCAAGCAGCCGCCCGCCGCCGAGCGGGTCTACGCCCATGTCAAGCAGGCCGTGCTCGAACGGCGTTACGAGGGCGGCACGCTGCTCACCGAGGGCGATCTCGCCGAGGCGGTCGGGGTCTCACGCACCCCCGTACGGGAAGGGCTGCTGCGCCTCGAAGCGGAAGGGCTGATCAAGCTCTACCCGAAGAAGGGCGCGCTCGTGCTCCCGGTCTCCGCACAGGAGATCGCCGACGTAGTCGAGACCCGGCTGCTCGTCGAGGAGCACGCGATCCGCAAGGTCGTCCCGGCTGAACCTCAACTCCTCCGCAAGCTGGAGGAGTTGCTGGCCGAGCACGAGGAGCACGCACGGACCGGTGACCTCGCCGCGGCCGCCGTCACCGACCGCTGCTTCCACGCGGAGATCGTCCGCGCCGCAGGCAACGCGATCCTGTCCCACCTGTACGACCAGCTGCGCGACCGCCAGCTGCGGATGGGCGTGCAGGTGATGCACGCCGACCCGGGCCGCGTCGCCAAGAACATCGCCGAACACGGAGAACTGCTCGCCGCGCTGCGGAGCGGCGACGCAGACGCGGCGGCAGCGATGGTCCACCGGCACGTCAGCCGGGTGAAGGCCCTGGTGAGGGGGGAGGCATGAGCGTGATCGAGACCGACAGGAACAAGCTGAGACTGCCCGGCGACCCGCCGGGCGGTTCGCGTGCCGTCGCCGTGTGGAGCATCGGCGTCCTCGTCTACATGATCGCCGTGGTGCACCGCTCCAGCCTCGGCGTCGCCGGCATCGACGCGGCGGCGCGCTTCCACGTCAGCGCCTCCGAGCTGTCCACCTTCTCCATCCTCCAGGTGCTGGTCTACGCGGGGATGCAGATACCCGTCGGCCTGCTCGTCGACCGGTTCGGTACCAAGCGGGTGCTCAGCGTCGGCATCGTGCTACTCACCGCCGGGCAGCTGGGGTTCGCGCTCTGCCACTCGTACGGCCTCGCCCTCGGCGCCCGCGCGGTGCTGGGCTGTGGGGACGCGATGACGTTCATCAGCGTGCTACGACTCGGCGCGCGCTGGTTCCCGGCGCGGCGCGGACCGCTGATAGCCCAGGGCGCCGCGCTGTTCGGCATGGCCGGCAACCTCGTCAGCACGCTGCTGCTCTCGCGGCTGCTGCACTCGATCGGCTGGACGGCGACCTTCGTGGGCACGGCGCTCGGCGGCGCCCTTGTCCTGATCCTCGTGCTGACCTGTATGAAGGACCATCCAGAGGGCTTCGAACCGCCGCCTTCCGAGCCGCCGTCGGCCGCCGCCGTCCGCAGGCAGCTCGTCGACGCCTGGCGGGAGCCGGGCACACGGCTCGGGATGTGGGTGCACTTCACCACGCAGTTCTCGGCGATGGTGTTCCTGCTGCTGTGGGGGATGCCGTTCCTCGTCGAGGGGGAGGGGCTTTCTCAGGGCGCGGCGGGCACGCTGCTGACGCTCGTGGTGGTCTCCAACATGGCGCTGGGGATGGTCTTCGGCCAGGTCATCGCCCGCCATCACGGTGCGCGGATGCCACTCGCGCTGGGCGTGATCGCGACGACGGCCACGGCTTGGATCGCGGTTCTCGCCTGGCCGGGGGCGCACGCGCCGATGTGGCTGCTGATCGTGCTGTGCTCCGTGCTCGGGGCCTGCGGCCCGGCGTCGATGATCGGCTTCGACTTCGCCCGCCCCGCGAACCCGCCGGAGCGGCTGGGCACGGCGTCGGGAATCGTCAACATGGGCGGCTTCACGGCGTCGATGATCGCGCTGCTGGCTATAGGCGTCCTGCTCGACGCGACGGGCGACAACTACGCGATCGCGCTCAGCAGCATCTTCGTGCTGCAGGGTCTCGGCCTGAGCCAGATCCTCCGCCTGCGCCGCCGCGCGGCGAGGCGCGAGCGCGAGCGGATCACGGTCAGCCGCGTTTCGGCGGTTCACGTCCCCGCGTGATCGGCCGGGTCCCGTAGCGGGGCGGCTGCGCGCCGCGGGGCGGCATGGCCCTGTGCCGGGCGCAGGTTGCGTCTCCGCGCCGAAGGCGCGATCCGCGGCGCGCAGCAGCCGCCGTCCCGGCGGTATGGCGCTACGGCGTCACCGCGAAGTGCGCCAGGATCGCCTCCGCCAGGCGCTGGTCGCCCTCGACCTTCACACGGTCGTCGACCGCATCCGCGCGCACCCGGCCGCAGGCGAGGCGGACATACGTCTCCCAGTCCAGGGTGAGCGTCGCCGCGGGGCCCAGCGAGACATGGCCGTCGATCGTGCCGCGCCCCTCCGCGTCGACGCGGACGGTGCGCATGAATTCGAGGGGGCCGTGGACGTCGAAGACCACCGCGGAGCCGGCCGGCGCCGCCGCGTCCTTCGCGACAACCTTCGGCAGCGCGGCGAGCAGCGCGTCGCGGGCCACTACCGCGGCCGGTGAGTCGAGGTTGCCGGGCTTGTCCAGCGCCCGGCGCAGATCCTGCTCGTGCACCCAGACGTCCAACACCCGCGTCTGCAGGGAGCGTTCGAGTGTCGTCTCGGTGCCCATCAGGCCGGGCACGGTCGTTTCCGGGTCGCGGTTCTCGTTGCGCAACTGCCTCGCACGCCGGATGATCGTGTACTCCAGTTCGGACGTCATCTCCGGGCCGGTGTGGCAGCGCCGCACATCGACCGGCACCTCCATGTAACGGCTGAATTCGTCCTTGACGTGGAAGAGATCGCGTGGGAGAGAGTGAATCGGCCGGGGGTCGCCGAGCTTCTCGCACTCGAGGCCGATGATGTGCGAGACGACGTCCCGGACCGACCACCCCGGGCATTCGGTCGCCTTGTTCCACTCGCCCTCGGCGAGCGGCGCGACCAATTCCGATATGGCTTCTATGGATTGGGTCCAGGCGTCGATGTAGGGCTGGAGGGTGCTGTGGACGGTCACGGGACCTCTCGAACGATCGGTGCGCGGTCGTGGCGGTGTGCGCCCCAAATTACGCTGTGCGCTGGCACCATGGCAGTGCTTTCGTGTGACGATCGTAGAGCCCGCGGGGGCGGGCCGGACCCATGGACGGTGGTACTGTGCGCGCTTCGCTCCTCCAGATCGACGTCAAGCCGGACGAGCCGGTGGAAACCCGCCGGGAGCGGGTGGCGGGGCTGGTACGCGCACAAGACGGTGCCGATCTGGTCGTGCTCCCGGAGCTGTGGCCCATGGGCGCCTTCGCCTTCGACGCGTTCGCCAGTCACGCCGAGCCGGCCGACGGACCGACCGCCCGGGCGATGGGCGCCGCGGCGCGTGACGCGGGCGTATGGCTGCACGCGGGGTCGATCGTGGAACGTGCCACGGACGGCACGCTGTACAACACCTCGCTGCTCTTCTCACCTGACGGCGAGCTGAACCGTACCTATCGCAAGATCCACCGCTTCGGCTTCGACAAGGGCGAGGCGACCTTGATGGGAGCCGGGCGCGAGATCGTCACCGCGCCCGTCGTCGACACCGTCATCGGCCTCGCCACCTGCTACGACCTCCGTTTCCCCGAGCAGTTCCGGCTGCTCGTCGACGCCGGGGCGCAGCTGCTCGTCGTCCCGGCCGGGTGGCCCGCGCGACGCCGCGCGCACTGGTCGCTGCTGGCACGCGCCCGCGCCGTGGAGTCGCAGGCGTATGTCCTCGCCTGCGGCACGGCGGGTACGCACGCGGGGGTCGAGCAGGCCGGCCACAGCGTCGTCGTCGACCCGTGGGGCGAGGTCGTGGCGGAGGCCGGGGCCGGGGAGGAAACGCTGACCGTGGAACTCGATCCCGCGAAGGTGGCGAAGACGCGGGCTGAGTTCCCGGTGCTGCGCGACCGCGTGCTCGGGCTCCCGACGCCGTAGTCGCCGCGCCGGGCCCGGCGGGCCCCGCCGGCGCGAGGGGTACGCCCATCCGGTCAACGTTCGGGTTGCGGCAGGCGCGCCCCGTGGACTTCCGGGTGCGGTGATCACACGATCACATTCAGTAGCGATCGTGGTGATCGTCTCGCGCAGGAAGTCCGCAGGAGCCCGTATGTCCCGCACACCGTCCCTGTCCCCACTCCGCCCGCCGCGCATTGCCGCGGTGGTCGCCCTCGTGCTCGGTCTGTTCATGGCCGTGCCCGGCTCGGCGGCCGGCACGCCCGTTCACGGCGTGCACTACGTCGCGCTCGGCGACTCATCCGCCGCAGCGTCCGGCGTTCCCGACACCGTCGACGCACGGTGCATGCGCTCGAACCACAACTATCCGTCCATCGTGGCGCGACGGTTGCACGTCGTCTCGTTCAAGGACGTCACGTGCGACGGCGCGCGCACCGAAACCGTCTTCGCCGAGCAGCTGCGTGCGGTCACTCGCGGCACCAACTTGGTGACCCTCAGCATCGGCGGCAACGACGTCGGGTTCTCACGCATCGTCGCCAAGTGCACCGCCCTCGGAACGTTCGACTCGAACGGCTCGCCCTGTCAGGTCAGTTACGGCAGTAGCGGTTCCGGCGGTTCCGACGAGTTGCAGGGGCGGCTGGCGGCCGCGGAGCCGAAGGTCGTGAAACTGCTGCGGGCGATCCACCGGCGCGCCCCCCGCGCCCGTGTCTTCCTCGTCGGCTATCTCCGGCTCGTCCCCGTGGACCATCGGGGCTGCCGTCCGCGTGAGATGTTCGGCAACGGCGACCTGGCCTACCTCGGGACCTTCGAGAACGCGGTGAACAGGATGCTGGCGCAGGCGGCGCGCAGGGGCCACGCGGTCTTCGTCAACAACCACCCGGCCAGCCTGCGCCACGACTTCTGCGAGGCGCGCAACGTCCGCTGGTCGGAGGCGCTCTTCCCGACCAACCCCGCCCTGCCGTTCCACCCGAACGCGCGCGGTGAACGGGCGATGGCGAACGCGGTTCTCGCCGCCGTCCGCCGCTGACCGCCCCCGGACACGAGCACCGCCACGCCCTCAGTGGTGGTGCTCGTGTTTGCGTTCGCGTTCGACCGTCCCTCTTTGCGGGACGACTCGCCGCCTAGGAATCGATCACCTATCTAGCCGACGCGAGCAGCGCCCTCCGGCCAGACCACATCTACCGGGATCCCAGCCTCGCGCGCCTCGATCACCACCCGCCACCTCGATGAGGCGATCGAACAACGGGGCGTGGTCCGGCTTCACCTTTGCCTGTCGGTAATCCTCCGAGGGCAGCACCACCACGAGGCGACCACCGGCATCCACTACTGCCTCGGCGAAGAGCGAGTCAGCAGTCCCGCCCGTCAAGAGCATGTGGCGAACGTAGGCACCCACAAGGAACCCACGCTCGGCGAGCCGGCTGATGCACCGCTGAAGTGTCTTCTCCGCGTCACGGTTCTCTCGGATGCTTACAAGTTCCCCGGCTATATCCAGAAAGTCCTTCAGCAGGCAGAGGGGTCATCCGAATCAGTCCCAGACGTGATCACTTGCTCTTTGCAGACGGCGCACCGGCCACCAGCCTGAACCCAGAGGATCTTTCGGGTCATCTCGGAGACGCTCATGGTTGAACGTAGCAATGAAAGTCAGTGCGGCGTGGCTGCTCGTCGAATCTCAGTGGCTCAGCCGAGATAGGGCCGATCCCGGTGTTCTAGGTAGTGCGTCAGCCGCAGCCGCTGTGTGTGGTGCATGGGCAGCGCGTCCAGGTCGCCGGAGGAGACGTAGCGCAGCTCTGTCGACTCGTCCGACATGGCAAGCGTCCCGCCGACCACGCGTGCCGTGAAGACGACAGCGAACTGCCGGCGTACCTCGCCGTCGCTGTAGGCGATGACGTGCTTCGGGTCGGTGTACGTGCCCACGAGCCCGGTGATCTCGACCTCTAGGCCGGTCTCTTCCCGCACTTCGCGAACGGCAGTCCCGGACGTCGATGCGTTCCCTTGCCTGCGTGAACAGATCAACGAACGTGGACACGGGGAGGTTTGCCCGTTGGTCGTACAGCGCGATCAATTCGGGACTCACTGCCCGTGCTGCTCGTGCCTGCCTGAGTGCTGGCCAAAGTGCGTGCACGTCTTCCCCTAGTGCCTCGGCTGCCTTGAATGCGGTTGCTCGCCTAGGGGTGCGCCCGAGGTTGACCCACCGTTCAAACGCTCTTGGGATCCACCCCGGTTGCGTTGGCGAGGTCCTCGTGCGTCCATCCACCGGACACCATGACGGCCCGCAGGCGCTCATTCCGCATGATCAGTGTCACCCCGCACTTCCGGACGTTGCTAGGGACGTTCTACCCCCTGTGGGACGTCCCGAAGTGGGAAACGTACGAGGTTCCTCCGTCCCGAGGACCGGTACGAGGATCGGCGCATGACCAAGCCGCAGCGATACCCCACAGCACCGGTTGAGTTGCCGTTGCGGTTGGAGCCGGACCCGAAACCTACGGCCGGTTGTGACGTGTGCTTCGCGCTGGATTCGCAGCGAACGGAAGCCAGGATGCGCGGGGACCATTCCGGGTCAGTGACCTGAACGTGGAGATTCGCAGACACGCTCACGGGGAGTGTCCATGACGCGCTCAGTCATGCGGTACGTGCCTCACACGATCCGGCACGCACCAGAGAGCGGGATCACGTACGAAGCGTTTTGCGTCGCGTATGGCTGTGGCGCCGAATCCGGCCCGCAGGAAGAGCAGGAAACGGCGCAGGACTGGTGTCTACAGCACACCGGCCGGACCGGCCACGATCTCTTCCGGCGCGTGTTCACCGACCACGCCCGCGTGACGCGAGAGCAGTAGACCCCGGCCCGCTGCGCGACGGCGAGCAACACAGCTCAGCGGGTCGGCTGCACCCGTCCGTGGGTCCCGTCGCCACGCATGGGCGGGGCATCCGCGTGGCCCTGCTCACAGCCACCCCGGGCCGGATACCTCCCGTCGGATGGCACCCTTGATCCCATGACCGATGCCTCACCCGCCCCGCGCGCCCGTGCCCGTGTCCGTGCCCCTGAGCTGGTCGGGAAGGGCGGCTGGCTCAACACCGGCGGCAAAGAGCTGTCCCTTGCCGATCTACGAGGTAAGTGCGTCGTGCTCGACTTCTGGACGTTCTGCTGCATCAACTGCCTGCACGTCCTGGACGAGCTGCGTGAGCTGGAGGAACGGCACCGCGACACCGTCGTGATCATCGGGGTGCACTCGCCGAAGTTCGTGCACGAGGCCGACCACGCGGCCGTCGTCGACGCCGTCGAACGGTACGGGGTGCACCATCCCGTCCTCGACGACCCGGAGCTCGCGACCTGGAAGCAGTACGCGGTACGGGCCTGGCCCACCCTCGTCGTCATCGACCCCGAGGGCTACGTTGTGGCTCAGCACGCGGGCGAAGGGCATGCGCACGCCATCGCCACTCTCGTCGAGGAGCTCGAGGCCGAGCACGCGGCGAAGGGGACGCTGCGGCGCGGCGACGGCCCCTACGTGCCGCCGGAGCCCGAGCCGACGGATCTGCGCTTCCCCGGCAAGGCGGTGCGGCTTCCGTCCGGCACCTTCCTGGTCTCCGACACCACCCGGCACACCCTCGTCGAACTCGCGGAGGACGGGGAGACCGTCGTACGGCGGATCGGCGGCCCCGGCACCTTCAACGAGCCGCAAGGGCTGGCGCTGCTCCCGGACGGCAAGGTGATCGTCGCCGACACGGTCAACCACGCGCTGCGGACGTACGATCCGGCCACCGGTGACATCGAGCTCGTCGCCGGGACCGGGAAGCAGTGGTGGCAGGGGTCGCCGACCTCGGGACCGGCCCGCGAGGTGGATCTCTCCTCGCCGTGGGACGTGGCGTGGTTCGACGGGCGAGTGTGGATCGCGATGGCCGGCGTCCACCAGCTGTGGAGCTACGACCCGGAGCGCGGGACGGTGGAGGTGGCGGCCGGCACGACCAGCGAGGGCCTGGTCGACGGCGCGGCGGGTCAGGCGTGGTTCGCACAGCCGTCGGGGCTGGCGGCCGCCGGCGACCGGCTGTGGGTGGCGGACTCCGAGACCTCGGCGCTGCGCTGGGTCGAGCGCGACGGCGACGCATACGCCGTGCACACCGCCGTGGGCACCGGCCTTTTCGACTTCGGACACCGCGACGGACCGGCCGAAAAGGCGCTCTTCCAGCACCCATTGGGCGTCACCGCACTGCCCGACGGCTCGGTCGCCGTCTGCGACACCTACAACCACGCATTGCGGCGCTTCGACCCGGCGACGGGCGAGGTGACCACGCTCGCGACCGATCTGCGCGAGCCGTCCGCCGCGGTGGTCGTCGGCAGCGACGTCGTCGTCGTCGAATCGGCCCGGCACCGGCTGACCCGGCTCCGGCTCCCCGAGGAGGCGGTGCGCGTCGAGGCGGCCGCGCACCGCACCCAACGGCCTGCGACCGAAGTCGCCCCGGGGCGGCTGCAGTTGGACGTGATCTTCACGGCTCCGGCCGGCCAGAAGCTGGACGAGCGCTACGGGCCGTCCACCCGGTTGTTGGTCTCCGCCACGCCGCCGGAGCTGCTCGCCTCCGGTGAAGGACCGGGCACGGACCTCACCCGCGAACTGACGCTGGACGCGTCCGTCGGCGAAGGGGTCCTCCACGTCTCCGCGATGGCCGCCTCATGCGACGACGACCCTGAGAACGAGTACCCGGCGTGCCACGTCCACCAGCAGGACTGGGGCGTCCCGGTCCGGTTGACGGAGGGCGCGACATCACGGCTGCCGCTCGTCCTGGCGGGTATGGACGATGACCGCTGAACGCGGCCGCCGGCCCGGTCACCCCTTGAGGAACGCCTTCAGCGCTCGCGCCAGCAGGAACGGGTCGTCCGCGCCGCACAGTTCGCGCGTCGAGTGCATCGACAGGATCGCCACGCCGATGTCGACGGTGGTGATGCCGTGCCGTGCCGCCGTGATCGGGCCGATCGTCGTGCCGCACGGCACGGCGTTGTTGGAGACGAACGACTGCCACGGCACGTCGGCGCGTTCGCACGCGGCGGCGAAGATGCCGCGCCCCGCGCCGTCCGTGGCGTACCGCTGGTTGACGTTGACCTTCAGGATCGGGCCGCCGTTGGGCAGCGGGTGGTGGCCGGGGTCGTGCCGTTCCGGGTAGTTGGGGTGCACGGCGTGGCCGGTGTCGGAGGAGAGGCAGATCGTCCCGGCGAAGGCTCGCGCCCTGTCTTCGTACGTACCGCCGCGCGCGAAGACGGACCGCTCCAGCACGCCGCCGAGCAGCGGTCCCATCGCGCCTGTGTCGGCCTGGCTCCCATTCTCCTCGTGGTCGAAGGCGGCCAGTACGGGGATGTACGGGAGCGGGCCTGAGGCCACCGATGCGAGCGCGGTCGTACCCGCGTGCACCGAGAGCAGGTTGTCCAGCCGCGGCGCCGCGAGCAGCTCGCGGTCCCGGCCGAGGTAGGCGGGGGGCTGCACGTCGTGCGTCATCAGATCCCAGCCGACGACCTCGTCCGCGTCGAGCGACGCCTCCTGCGCGAGGAAGCGGATGAGCGCGCCCTCGTCGACGTCCCCGAGCCCCCAGATCGGCTGCAGGTGCTTCTGGCGGTCGAGCGTCATGCCCTCGTTCACCTGGCGGTCGAGGTGAATGGCGAGCTGCGGTACGCGCAGCAGAGGGCGGTCGACGGCGACGAGCCGGTGGCTGCCGTCGCGCAGCGAGAGCCGGCCCGCGATGCCGAGGTCACGGTCGAGCCACGAGTTGAGCAGCACGCCGCCGTAGATCTCCACGGCGACCTGCCGCCAGCCGTGCGCACCGGCGTCGGGGCGCGGCTTGACGCGCAGGTTCGGCGAGTCGGTGTGCGCTCCGACGATGCGGTACGGCGTCTCGGGGCCGGCGTTCTCGGGGACGTACCAGGCGATGATCGCGCCGCCGCGCAGCACGTACTTGCCGCCGGGCTGCGCATCCCACGCGTCGGTCTCCTCGACCTGCCGGAAACCGGCCTTCTCCAGCCGCTCGGCGGCGCTTGCCACCGCGTGGTACGGCGTCGGGCTCGAGCCGAGGAAGGCGATCAGGTCGTCGGTGTGGGCGCGGTCGAAGCTCATGCGGACAGCATAGAAGCGCGCGGTGACTGCTGCCGTCAGAACGCCTCTTCCGGCAGCTCCATGAGCTCGTTGGTCACGGACTCGGCCTGCTCGCGCTGGATGGCAATGCCCGGCAGCACGGTGTCGGCGAAGAACTTCGCGGCCGCGATCTTGCCGAGGTAGAAGGCCTTGTCCTTCTCGTTCGCACCGGCCAGCTTCTCGGCGGCCACCGCGGCGCCCTTGAGCAGCAGGTAGCCGACGACCACGTCGCCGGAGGCGAGCAGCAGGCGGGTGGTGTTGAGCCCCACCTTGTAGATGGACTTCACGTCCTGCTCGGTGGCGGCGAGGTCGGCGAGCATCGCGCCGACGATTGCCTCCAGGTCGACGGCGGCCTTGGCGAGCTTCTCGCGCGCCGGGGCCAGCTCCTCGCCGCCGACGGCGTCGGCCAGGAACTTCTTGATCTCCTCGGAGAGGGCGGTGAGCGCCTGGCCCTGGTCGCGGACGATCTTCCGGAAGAAGAAGTCCTGGCCCTGGATGGCGGTGGTGCCCTCGTAGAGGGTGTCGATCTTCGCGTCCCGGATGTACTGCTCGATCGGGTATTCCTGCAGGTAGCCGGAGCCGCCGAGGGTCTGCAGGGACTGCGCGAGCTGCTCGTACGACTTCTCCGAGCCGTAGCCCTTGACGATCGGCAGCAGCAGGTCGTTGAGACGGTTCGCGGCGGAGGCGTCCTCGCCCGCAGCCTCCTTGATCAGGATCTCGTCCTGGACGGCGGCGGTGTAGAGGACGAGGGCGCGCATGCCCTCGGCGTACGCCTTCTGCGTCATCAGCGAGCGGCGCACGTCCGGGTGGTGGGTGATGGTGACGCGCGGCGCGGTCTTGTCCATGAACTGGGCGAGGTCGGCGCCCTGGACGCGCTCCTTGGCGTACTCCAGCGCGTTGAGGTAGCCCGTGGACAGCGTCGCGATGGCCTTGGTGCCGACCATCATCCGCGCGAACTCGATGATCTTGAACATCTGGCGGATGCCGTCGTGCTTCTCGCCGAGCAGCCAGCCCTTGGCCGGGTGCCTGGCGCCGAAGGTCATCTCGCAGGTGTTGGAGGCCTTCAGGCCCATCTTGTGCTCGACGTTGGTGGCGTAGACGCCGTTGCGCTCGCCGAGCTCGCCGGTCTCCCAGTCGAAGTCGTACTTCGGCACGATGAACAGCGACAGGCCCTTGGTGCCGGGCCCGGCGCCCTCGGGGCGGGCCAGCACGAAGTGGATGATGTTCTCGGCCATGTCGTGCTCGCCCGAGGTGATGAAGCGCTTGACACCCTCGATGTGCCAGGTGCCGTCGGGCTGCTGGATCGCCTTGGTGCGACCGGCGCCGACGTCAGAGCCGGCGTCCGGCTCGGTGAGCACCATCGTGGAGCCCCACAGCCGGTCGGTCATCCGCTGGGCGATCTTGTGCTGCTCCTCGGTGCCCTCGTCGTAGAGGACGCCCGCGAAGGCCGGGCCCGACGCGTACATCCACACGGCCGGGTTGGAGCCGAGGATGGTCTCGGCGAAGCCCCACAGCAGGGAGCGCGGCGCGGTGGTGCCGCCGATCTCCTCCGGAATGCCCAGCCGCCACCACTCGGCGTCCATGTACGCGGCGAAGCTCTTCTTGAAGCTGTCCGGGACCGGCGCGGTGTTGGTCTCGGGGTCGAAGACCGGCGGATTGCGATCGGCGTCGGCGTACGACTCGGCGAGCTCGTTCTCCGACAGACGGGCGATCTCGCTGAGGACGCTCTTGGCGGTGTCCACGTCCATCTCGGCGAACGGTCCGGTGCCGTAGATCTTGTCGCGGCCGAGAACCTCGAACAGGTTGAACTCGATGTCGCGCAGGTTCGACTTGTAGTGGCCCATGACGTAAGGCTCCGTCTGGTCGGGAGAAGCTCTACTGGTTAGTAGTCGCCACTATGCTACCCGCGGGTAATAAGAAGCAACCACCGTTCGGGTCTATGACCCTCGTTACTCTGTAGCGCGTGTACGGCTACGACCAGACCTCTGCAGCAGGCGCCACCGCACCGCCCCCCGTCGGAGCGCCGGGACCCGGCGGGTACGCGGGGCAGCCGCCGCTGTACCCCGAGCCGTCGCCGCCGTCGCTCGCCGACGCCGTGCGGGCCTTCACCACGGGGTCGATGTCCGCTGAGGACTTCCAGAACATCTTCGCCACCTCCAAGGTCTACTGCCCGCGCGGCGAGAATCCCGGCTTCCTGGCGCTGCACAACACCCAGCAGCCCGTGATCCCGATGTTCACTTCGCTCAAGCAGCTGCGCCGGTATGCGGGCAAGGAGTCTAAGTACTTCATGATCACGGGTGCGGAGGTGCTGGACCTGCTGCCGACGGGATACGGATTCGTGCTCGACATGGAGGGCGAGCACCGGATGGTCTTCGACGCGAAGGCGGTCGAGCAGATGGTCGACTTCGCGATGCGCCGTATGTATGGCTAGACGCCGTTGCTGCACAGACGGCTACATGCCACTGCTGCGCAGATGGCTGATTTTGTGACGACGGGAATGAGTACCTCTTGCGGCTTGTTCACCCTTCAACTAAGTTGAACGTTGAACATCCGAGGAGGGTGTCATGCCTGCCGTGACCGCACAGAACCCGTTGGCCCTGCCGCGTGTGGCTGCGCCTTCGGGCGCCGTTCCCCGGCCGGTGCTCGCCGTCTCCACCGCGCCGAGCGGATTCGAGGGCGAGGGCTTCCCGGTCCGCCGCGCCTTCGCCGGAATCGACTACCGCCACCTCGATCCGTTCATCATGATGGACCAGATGGGTGAGGTGGAGTACGCGGTCGGAGAGGCCAAGGGAACGCCCTGGCACCCTCACCGCGGCTTCGAAACCGTCACGTACATCATCGACGGAACGTTTGTGCACCAGGACTCGCACGGCGGTGGCGGCGTCATCACCGACGGCGACACGCAGTGGATGACCGCGGGCTCCGGCCTGCTGCACATCGAGACTCCGCCCGAGGAGCTCGTGGTCTCCGGAGGGCTCTTCCACGGCCTTCAGCTGTGGGTCAATCTGCCGAGCCACGACAAGATGATCCCGCCGAAGTACCAGGACATCCGTGGCGGGAGCGTCAAACTGCTCGCCTCCGAGGACGGCGGTGCGCTGCTCCGGCTGATCGCGGGCGATCTCGCGGACCACGCCGGGCCCGGCTCGACGCACACCCCGATCACGATGATCCACGCGTCCGTCAACCCGGGCGCCGAGCTGACGCTGCCCTGGCGCCCGGAGTTCAACGCACTCGCCTACGGACTCGCAGGGCGCGGCGCGGCCGGCACGCAGGGGCGGCCGTTCCGCATGGGGCAGGCGGTCGTTTTCGGCAGCGGGGACTCGCTCACCATCCGCGCCGACGAGACGCAGGACTCCCGCAGCGCCAATTTCGAGGTCGTGCTGCTCGGCGGTGCGCCGATCCGCGAGCCGATGTTCCACTACGGGCCGTTCGTGATGAACACGCACGCCGAGCTGGCGCAGGCCTTCGAGGACTTCAAGGCGGGACGGCTCGGCACCGTCCCGGTGGCGCACGCCTGACGGTGGCGCACCCCTGATCACGCCCGATACGCGCCGGCGTGGGCTTGGGCCTGCGCCTCGTACAGCTCGAACCAGATCGACTTCCCGTTCCCCCGCGGCTCCACGCCCCACGCGGCCGCCAGCTCGTCGAGCAGCATCAGTCCGCGCCCGGACGAAGCCATCTCGCCCGGCGAGCGCCGGTGCGGCATGTCGTCGCTGCGGTCGGCCACCTCGATGCGCAAGCTGCGCGAGCCCGGGCGGCCGAGGATGGTGACGCTCAGCGCCGCGTCGCCGTCGGTGTGCACGAGCACGTTGGTGCACATCTCCGAGACCATGAGCACGGCCGCGTCGACCTGTTCGGGGCCGTTCCAGTCGTGGAGCAGCGCGCGCACCTCGTCCCGTGCGCCCTTGATCCGCTTCGGTTCGTCCTGGGCGACGGTGAGCACCGCACGGCGCGCCGGGAACGCCATATCGTCCCCGGCTTCGCCGCAGCGCAACAGCAGCAGCGCCAGGTCGTCCTCGCGGCGGTCCGCGAGCGGTCCCGTGGTGTGGTGGGACGGCGGGCCGTGCACGGCGGTGACGAGCGAGTCGGCGAGCGATTCCAGGTCGTCGACGGGGCCCTCGCTCAGCACTTTCGTCAGCCGGGTCCAGCCGGAGTCCATGTCGTGGCCGCCGGTCTCGATCAGTCCGTCCGTGCACACCAGAAGCACCTCACCCGGGTCGAGGGCGAGGCGCGTCGTCGGGTAGTCGGCGTCGGGGTCGATGCCGAGCGGTAGGCCGCCCGGCGTGTGCCGGATGATCGTCGTTCCGTCGGCGAGGCGTATCGCCGGGTCGAGGTGGCCGGCTCTGGCGATCTCGATGGTTCCGCACCCCGGGTTGACCTCGAGGTAGAGGCAGGTGGCGAAGCGTTCGGCCGCGGCCTCGGCGTGGCCCTGGCCGTTACCGTCCGGTCCCGGCGCGCTGAGCCCGGCGAGGAAGCGGGAGGCGCGCGAGAGCACCGCGTCCGGCGCATGCCCCTCGGAGGCGTAGGCGCGCAGGGCTATCCGCAGCTGCCCCATCAGCCCGGCCGCGTGGACGTCGTGCCCCTGGACGTCGCCGATGACCAGGGCGGTGCGGCCGGACGGCAGGTCGATCACGTCGTACCAGTCGCCGCCGACCCGCAGCCCGCCGCCGGTGGGCACGTAGCGCGCGGCGAGCGCCATTCCGCCGATCTCCGCCTTGTGAGTGGGCATCATCGTGCGCTGCAGCCCGTCGGAGAGCTCGCGCTCGGATTCCTGCAGGTGGGCGCGGTCGAGTGCCTGGGCGAGCATCCGTGCCACCGTGGTGAGCACGGACCGCTCGTCCGGGGTGAAGTCGACGTGGTTGCGGAAGGCGGCGAGCCAGGCGCCGATCGTCCCGCCGGCCACGACGAGCGGCAGGAACGCCCAGGAGGAGCGGCCGAACGGCTCGACGATCGGCCAGGTGTCGGGGAACCGCTCGCGGTAGGCGCCGGGGGTGGGCAGATAGATGGCGCGGCCGGTGCGGGCCACCTCGGCCGCCGGATAGTTGGTCTCCACCGGCATCTCCAGGAACGGGCGCTCGTCGCCCTCCCTGTGGCCGTGGTGGCCGATGATGTTCAGCCGGTCGCCCTCGACCTTGAAGATCGCCATGCCCTCGGGCGAGAAGCCGGGCATGGACAGGGTGGAGGCCACCCGCAACACTTCGGCGGTGCTGTTCGCCTCGGCGAGCGCGCGCCCGGCGTCGAGCAGGAAGGCCTCGCGCGAGCGCTGCCAGTCCAGGGTGCCCGGGGTCATGCCCGTGGTGGGCATCTGCGGGCAGCCCTCGGGGACCTCCTGCAGCGTTCCGCCGAGGAAGAGCACCTCGCCTGACCCGATCGGGTGGACGCGGTTGCGCACCCGGCGCAGGATCGTGCCGTCGTCCCCGACAACCCGCAGGACGGACTCGGCGACGGTGCCCTCGGTCAGCGCGAGGGAGACGAGCCTGCTGAATTCGACGTAGTCCTCGACGTGGTACCGGGCCCGTATCACGGTGTCCCGTACCTTCGCGGGCTGGGGCGGCAGGCCCAGCAGCCGGGCGGTGACGCGGTCCATCTCGACGACTCCGGAGACGCTGTCCCAATGCCAAAGGCCGGTGCCGACGGCCGTCAGGACGTCTTCGGCCCGGACCGGCTGTGGGGCGCCATCCGAATACATCGAGCCCACTTTAATGAGATTTCCTCAGATATCTACCCCTGTGTTACTTGGGTTGGTGCAGGGCGTCGCCATGTATATGCCAAAGATCGAGGTGGGGTGTCACGGTACTCTTTGGGGAGCCTGCTGTGTTCTGTGTTTTTACGGTGGGCCGGGGGCCGGCCCCCGGACCCCAGAGTTGGATGGACGATGCATCGGTACCGGTCCCACACCTGCGGCGAACTCCGCGCCGCCGACGTCGACGCCAGGGTGCGCCTGTCCGGTTGGCTGCACAACCGGCGTGATCTGGGCGGCATCCTCTTCGTCGATCTGCGGGACCACTACGGCGTCGTCCAGCTGATCGCCCACCCGGGGACCCCGGCGTACGAGGCGCTGGACCGGCAGACCAAGGAGTCCGTGATCCGCGTCGACGGCCGCGTGCGCGCCCGCGGCACGGAGAACGTCAACCCGGAGCTGCCGACCGGCGAGATCGAGGTCGAGGTCACCGAGGCCGAGGTGCTCGGCGCCGCCGACCCGCTGCCCTTCCCCGTCTTCCCCGAGGACGGTGTCTCCGAGGACAAGAGGCTCACCCACCGCTTCCTCGACCTGCGACGCCAGCGCATGCACCGCAACATCATGCTGCGCTCGGCCGTGATCGCCGCCATCCGCGAGAAGATGACGGCGCTCGGCTTCAACGAGATGGCCACCCCGATCCTGTCGGCCACCTCGCCCGAGGGCGCACGCGACTTCCTGGTGCCCTCGCGGCTGCACCCCGGCAAGTTCTACGCGCTGCCGCAGGCACCGCAGCAGTTCAAGCAGCTGCTGATGATCGCCGGCTTCGACCGCTACTTCCAGATCGCGCCGTGCTTCCGTGACGAGGACAGCCGCGCCGACCGGTCGCCCGGCGAGTTCTATCAGCTCGACGTCGAAATGAGCTTCGTCGAGCAGGAGGATGTCTTCGAGGTCATCGAGAAGGTGATGACCGAGCTGTTCGAGGAGTTCGGCGGCGGCCGTCACGTCACCTCGCCGTTCCCGCGCGTCCCGTTCCGCGAGGCGATGCTCAAGTACGGCTCCGACAAGCCGGATCTGCGCGCCAAGCTCGAACTCGTCGACGTGTCGCAGATCTTCGCGAACTCCGGCTTCAAGGCCTTCGCGGGCAAGCACGTGCGGGCGCTGGCCGTACCGGACACCGCGGACCAGCCGCGCCGTTTCTTCGACCAGATGGGCGAGTTCGCCGTCGAGCTCGGCGCGAAGGGCCTCGCATGGATCCGCATCGGCGAGGACAACGCGCTGACCGGCCCGATCGCCAAGTTCCTCACCGAGGAGGACGTCAAGGCGCTGGTCGAGGCCGTGGACGGCAAGCCCGGCACCGCGGTCTTCTTCGGGGCGGGCGAGTTCGACGAGGTCTCGAAGATCATGGGCGCGGTGCGCGTGGAGGCCGCCAGGCGGGCCGGCCACTTCGAGGAGGACGTCTTCCGCTTCTGCTGGATCGTCGACTTCCCGATGTTCGAGCGGAACGAGGACACCGGGCAGATCGAGTTCAGCCACAACCCGTTCTCCATGCCGCAGGGCGGGCTCGAAGCGCTGCAGACCAAGGACCCACTGGACATCCTGGCGTGGCAGTACGACATCGTCTGCAACGGCGTCGAGCTGTCGTCGGGCGCGATCCGTAACCACGAGCCGGACGTGATGTACAAGGCGTTCGAGATCGCCGGCTATGCGCGCGAGCAGGTGGAGAAGGAGTTCGGCGGCATGCTGCGCGCCTTCCACTTCGGCGCCCCGCCGCACGGCGGCATCGCGCCGGGCGTAGACCGCATCGTGATGCTCCTCGCCGACGAGCCCAACATCCGCGAGACCATCGCCTTCCCGCTCAACCAGACCGCGCAGGACCTGCTGATGGGTGCGCCGAGCGAGGTCGACGAGGCGCGGCTGAAGGAGCTGCACCTGAGCATCCGCAAGCCGCCCCCGAGCAACAAGTAGCAGGCAGGGCACGGCATACGAGGGCCCCGGAACCGTCGAGGTTCCGGGGCCTTTCCGCTTCTACTCAGGTGAGCAGGGCGCGGCCGTACCAGTCGCGGGTGTCGGCGACGCCCGGCAGGACATAGAAGTAGCCGCCGCCGAAGGGCTGGACGTAGTCGACCAGCGGTTCGTTGATCAGGCGGGTCTGGACGGTCTCGAACTGGCGCTGCACGTCCTGCTGGAAGCAGGTGAAGATGTGCCCGGCCTGCAGGTCGCCGTTCTGGTCGACGCCGAGGTCGTAGTTGTACGAGCGGCGCAGCAGCCTCTGGTTCGCGGTCGTGGGCGTCCTCGGGTTGGCGAGGCGGATGTGGGAGTCGAGGGGGATGACCGAGCCCTTGGGGTCGGCGGCGTAGTTCGGGGTGTCGAACTCGTTGGTGCCGTCCAACGGCGCTCCGGAGTCGCGGCGGCGGCCGAACATGTTCTCCTGCTCGTTGATGGAGACGCGGTCCCAGAACTCGACGAGCATCCGGATCAGCCGGACCACCTGGTACGAGCCGCCGCGGGCCCAGGCGGGCTCGGCGGGGTCGTCGACCCAGATCAGGTCGGAGGCGGTGGTGCCGGTGGGATTCGCCGTGCCGTCCTTGAAACCGAGCAGGTTCCGGCCGGTGCCCGATGGCCGGGGCGGGGAGTTGTAGCCGTCGATCTTCCAGCGCAGCTGCATCGCACCGCGGGTGTGCTTGGCGATGTCGCGGATGGTGTGGTGGATGGTGTCGGGGTGATTGGCGCACAGCTGCAGCAGCAGGTCGCCGTGCATCCAGGCTGGGTCCGGCGAGTCGTTGGGGAATATGCGCATCGGCGTCAGCTTGGCCGGCTTCAGCGTGGCGAGGCCGAAGCGGTCGTCGAAGAGGCTGGAGCCCACGGACAGGGTCATGGTGAGCCCGTCGGCGGGGATGACCGGGCCGAGGACGTCGCTGTCCGGCGGCGGCTGACCGATCCCCAGGTTCTCGGGCGTGCCGCCCGCGGTGAGGAAGCGGGCCCGCGTGGTCAGCGTCTTCATCAGATCGGCCAGCTCCGCCTTGTTCTTGGCGGTGACGTCGAATGCGGCGTAGCAGGCGGCGCTCTGCTTGTCCGCCGGTCCGGGGGTCAGGATCCCGGCCTGGTGCGCGCCATGGAACGGGTAGGAGTCGGCGGTCGCCGGGCCGCTGCCGGCGGCGGCGCGCGCGTCCGCGTGGGCCCCGCCGATGAGCATGCCGCCGGTCAGAGCAGTACCGGCTGCGCCTGCGGCGGTGCCGTGGAGGAATCGGCGACGGCTGACATTCATCGTGGGGTGCCTATCTCTTCCGAATGCTTCTGCATGCTCGTGGTCAGTGCGTGGGCGGTACTTCGAGCAGGTCGGGCACCTGGTCGAGGGTCTCCAGCAGGGCGCCGACCGCCGCGTTGACGGACTGGCGCGCCGCCAGCGGGGTCTGCTCCGGGGAGCGCCACTGCCCGCCGGTCCGGGTGGCGAGCAGCGCGGACTGCAGGGTGTCCATCTGCTGGTTGGCCGTGGGGATCAGTGCCGGGGCCCGGGTGGTGAGCAGACCGGACAGCTCGCCGAGCACGGTGCGGGTGACCTGCAGGTCGGCGTAGGTCTCCGGGTAGGCCGCGCCCGCCCCCTGGTCGTCGATTCCCGAGAGGTGGTCGCGCATCGCGTCCTCGAGAATCTCGTGCGCGCGGATCGGCAGGTTGGTGGGGTCGCCCGCGAGGTCGTCGCTGCCCAGGTTCTTCCGGACGGTGGCGATGTCCGTGCTGAGCTTGTCCACCACGGGCATCAGCTGGGCCGCGCTCTGCCCGTGCCACAGCCCGTATTCGAGGCGGTGCAGGCCGGTGAAGTCCTTGTCCTGCACGCCGCCGGGCAGACCGTCCGGCAGGCCGTCGACCGCGGTGCCCGCGTCGCCGAAGCTGTCGTAGGAGGCTCCGACCCGTTCCCAGTCCAGCTGTGCGGTGAGCCAGTCGTTCTTCGCCGCAGCGAGATCTGACCGCCGCAGGTCCGCGCCGATCGCGGCCACCGCACCGGACAACTGCGTCAGGCCGCCGGCCGCATAGGCCTGGTAGGCGTTGTTCGGGCCGGTGAGCTGCTGCACGGTCACCGGTGCCACGGCGGCCGGGGCTGCCTGCTGCGAGCCTGCACCGCTGACCTGCACGGTGGCCGAGGAGAGCTCCGGCTGCCCGGACATCAGGCACTTGATGGTGTAGGAGCCGTTGCCCAAGGTGGCGGTCATCTCGGCGGTGGTCGCCGGGCCGATCGTCTCGATCTCGCCCACCACGGCACCGGCGGAATTGACCAGATTGATCTCGCCGGCCTTGCCGGACTTGTTCTCCACCTCGAAGGTCTGCGTGCCCGCGTGTGCCGAGGTCCAGTCCTTGGCGCAGGTGGTCTGCGTCACCGTCACCGTCTGCGTCGACGATGCGGCCCCGGACGGCAGCATCGATATCGTGGTCGCCGCCGCCAGTGCGGGAACCACGACCAGGACGGCGGCCACCGCCCACGGGCGCCGGCCGAGCAGCCGCTCCCACCGGCCCGGCCCGCGCTCCTCGTCCGCTGCCGGTGACTCGGAGGTGGCGGGAGCCTGGGCGTCAGGAGCCTGGGCGGTGGCGGGGCGCCCGGCCCGGACGAACGCGGGGACCACGACCGCCAAGTACACGGCCCACGCCACGATCTGAAGCATCGTCAACCTGGGTGCCAGCTCTGTGACACCGGTCATGATGGAGACCCACCAGGAGTTGGGGTCGATGTGCGCGGTCAGATCGAACGCGACCCAGTGGTAGCCGGGCAGCCATTCCGCGTCCTGCAGATCGCCGAGCCCATACGCGAGCACCCCCGCGGCGATCACCACCAGCGCCAGCGCAGTCCGGCTGAAGAACACCCCGAGATTCAGCCGCAGGGCCTGCCGGTACAGCAGCCAGCACAGCACGGTCGCCGCGGCCAGCCCCAGCCCCGCACCGACCAGCGGCGCGAGCGTCGAGCCCGAGGCCTTCGCGGCCGTCCACAGGAACAGTGTCGTCTCCAGGCCCTCCCGGCCGACGGCGAGGAACGCGGTGACGGCCAGCGCGCCCGTTCCGACCGATACGGCCCGCTCGACCTCGCCGCGCAGCTGCGCCGCCAGCCCGGACGCAGTACGCCGCATCCAGAACACCATCGCGGTGACCAGGCCGACCGCGAGCACGCTCAGCAGCCCCCCGACCGCCTCCTGAGCAGCGCTGGACAGCACGCTGGTCGAGAACGTCAGCACCGCGGCGAAGCTGCCTGCGACCATCACCGCGCCGAGCACGCCCAGCCAGACCGGCGCCGTCGACACCCGCTGTTCACCCACCGTGGTCTTGCGCAGCGCGGCCAGCAGGATGCTGACGACCAGCCCGGCTTCGAGCCCCTCGCGCAAGCCGATGAGAAGATTCGGTACAGCTTCAGCCCATGTCACGGTCGATAAGGTAAGGCATACCTTAGTATCGCGTCCAGTCGGGGTCCGTGAAGACGCCATGGCGAGGGCCGACGCACAAGGCCCCGGAACCTCCGTGCTGTTCCGGGGCCTTGAGCATGTTTGCGCGTGCGCCGCAGCGCGCGCGTACGCTATGCCGCTTCCTCCGCACCGCCGAAGCGGGCGCGGTAGGCGTCGAGGTCCTCCTCTGTGATCTTGGCGAAGAGTACGGGTGGGACGGTGAAGGACGTGCCCGCCGGGACGGCGTTCAAAGCGCGGGCCTCCTCGGGGGTCACCCACTGCGCGTCGTCGCCGTCGAGGGCGAATGCCGACCGCATCGTCCGCGCCGAGGCCGGGATGAACGGCTCGGAGACCACCGCGTACAGGTGGATCAGGTTCATCGCCGTGCGCAGGGTGAGCGCGGCCGCCTCCTGGTCGGTCTTGATCTCCAGCCAGGGCGCCTTCTCCTCCAGGTAGGAGTTGCCCGCACTCCACAGTGCGCGCAGCGCCTGCGCGGCCTTGCGGAACTGCAAGGTCTCCATGTGCTCCTCGTACTCGGCGAGCAACCCAGCGATCTCCTCGCCGAGCTTCCGCTCCGGCTCGCCCGCCTCCTTGCCGGCCGGGACCTCGTCGCCGAACCGCTTGCGGGAGAAGGAGAGCACGCGGTTGACGAAGTTTCCGAGGGTGTCGGCCAGGTCCTTGTTGACGGTGGCGGCGAACAGCTCCCAGGTGAAGCTGGTGTCGTCCGACTCCGGTGCGTGCGCCATCAGGAAGTAGCGCCAGTAGTCGGCGGGCAGCAACTCAAGCGCCGCGTCGGTGAATACCCCGCGGCGCTGGCTCGTGGAGAACTTGCCGCCGTAGTAGTTCAGCCAGTTGAAGGCCTTGACGTAGTCGACCTTCTTCCACGGGGCACGGGTGCCCAGCAGCGTGGCCGGGAACATCACCGTGTGGAACGGCACGTTGTCCTTGGCCATGAACTCCGTGTAGCGGACGGAGTCGTCGGCCTGCCACCACCAGGACTTCCAGTCCCGCTCGGCGGGCGCCCGGTCGGACCACTCCTTCGTCGCGCCGATGTACTCGATCGGGGCGTCGAACCACACGTAGAAGACCTTGCCCTCGGCCGCCAGCTCCGGCCAGGTGTCGCCGGGCACAGGGACGCCCCACTCCAGGTCGCGGGTGATCGCGCGGTCCTGAAGGCCCTCGGTCAGCCACTTGCGGGCGATCGAGGAGGCGAGCGTCGGCCACTCCTTGCCGTGCTGCTCGACCCAGGCGTCGACCTCGTCGGCGAGCTTGGACTGGAGCAGGAACAGATGCTTGGTCTCGCGGACCTCCAGCGCGCTGCTGCCGCTGATCGCCGAGCGTGCGTCGATCAGGTCCGTCGGGTCCAGCACGCGGGTGCAGTTCTCGCACTGGTCACCGCGGGCCTTGTCGTAGCCGCAGTGCGGGCAGGTGCCAACGATGTAGCGGTCGGGGAGAAAGCGCTCGTCGTCCAGCGAGTACACCTGGCGGATCGACCGCTCCTCGATGAACCCGTAGCGGTTGAGCTCACGCGCGATCTCCTGCGTGATCTCGATGTTCTGAGCCGACGAGCTGCGGCCGAAGTAGTCGAAGGCGAGGCCGAAGCCGTCGTAGATCGCCTTCTGCGCCTCGTGCTGCTGTGCACAGAACTCGGCGACCGGCAGCCCGGCCTCCTTGGCCGCCAGCTCGGCCGGAGTGCCGTGCTCGTCGGTGGCACAGATGTAGAGGACGTCATGGCCACGCTGACGCAGATAGCGCGAGTAGACGTCGGCGGGGAGCATGGACCCGACCATGTTGCCCAGGTGCTTGATGCCATTGATATACGGCAATGCGCTGGTTACCAGGTGTCGGGCCATTGCTTGGAGCTCCCAAGTCGCTACTGAGCGTGAGTATTTGATCTACTGGCTGTCAATATCGTATCCGACCTGGGGCGCCGGCCCGTCCGGATATGTGCTGTCCTGGCCGCGCGTGAGCGGCTCAAGAGACGGGCGAGAGACGTTCGAGCACCAGCGCGATCCCGTCCTCGTCGTTCGCGGCCGTCACCTCGTCCGCGACCGCCTTCAGCTCGTCGTGGGCGGCCGCCATGGCCACGCCGTACGCGGCCCAGGAGAACATCGGCACGTCGTTGGGCATGTCGCCGAAGGCGATGGTGTCCGCCGCCGTCAGGCCGAGGCGGCGGGCGGCGAGCGAGAGGCCCGTGGCCTTGGTCAGGCCGGGCGGGAGCAGCTCGACGGTGTCCTCGCCGGCCATCACGACGCCCACGAGGCCGCCCGCGGCCGCGCGGGCGGCCTCGGCGAGGGCGTCGTCGCCGAGCGTCGGGTGCTGGATGAAGACCTTGCCGATCGGCTCTGCGAGCAGCTCCGCCCGACCGGCGATGCGGGTGGCCGGCAGCGTCGCGGAAGTGCGGTATCCCGGGCCGACGAGGAATGCACCGTCCACGCCGTCGCGCGGCGCAGCGACGGCGAGCGGGCCGACCTCGGCCTGGATCTTCTCCAGGGCCAGCGCGGCCAGTTGCCGGTCGAGGGTGACCGAGGTGAGCAGCCGTCGCTCGCCCGCGTGGTAGAGCTGTGCGCCCTGCCCGCAGACCGCCAGGCCCTCGTACCCGAGCGCTTCGAAGATGTGGAGCGTCCGTGAGACGGGGCGGCCGGTGACGATGACGTGCGCCGCGCCCGCCGCCGTCGCGGCGGCGAGCGCGTCACAGGTGCGGCGCGAGACGGAGCCGTCGCCGCGCAGCAGTGTGCCGTCGAGGTCTGTCGCGATCAGCCCGTACGGGAACCGGCCGGAGGCGGGGCTCACTTGGTGGCAGGCTTGCTGACGGACTCCAGGCCACTCTTGATCGGTTCAAGCTTGGTACGCCCGCCCAGGTACGGCCGCAGCACCTCCGGCACCCACACCGAACCGTCGGCCATCTGGTGGTTCTCCAGCAGCGCGACGATCGTGCGCGGCACCGCGCACAGTGTGCCGTTGAGCGTGGCGAGCGGGCGGGTGCCGCGCTCGTCGCGCAGCCGCACCGCGAGGCGGCGGGCCTGGAACTCGTTGCAGTTGGACGCGGAGGTCAGCTCGCGGTACCTGCCCTGGGTGGGGATCCACGCCTCGCAGTCGTACTTGCGCGACGCCGAGGCGCCGAGGTCGCCGCTGGCGACGTCGATCACCTGGAACGGCAGGCCGAGCGCGCTCAGCCACTGCTTCTCCCACTCCAGCAGCCGCGCATGCTCCGCCTCCGACTCCTCCGGCGCGACGAAGGAGAACATCTCCACCTTGTCGAACTGGTGGACCCGGAAGATACCGCGCGTGTCCTTGCCGTACGTACCGGCCTCGCGGCGGTAGCAGGGCGAGAAACCGGCGTAGCGCAGTGGCAGCCGGTCGACGTCGACGATCTCGTCCATGTGGTACGCGGCGAGCGGGACCTCGGAGGTGCCGACCAGGTAGAAGTCGTCCTTCTCCAAGTGGTAGACGTTCTCGGCGGCCTGGCCGAGGAAGCCGGTGCCCTCCATGGCGCGCGGCTTGACCAGCGCCGGGGTGAGCATGGGCGTGAAGCCGGCCTCGGTGGCCTGGGCGATGGCCGCGTTGACGAGGGCGAGCTCCAGCAGCGCGCCGACGCCGGTGAGGTAGTAGAAGCGCGAGCCGGAGACCTTGGCGGCGCGCTCCACGTCGATGGCGCCGAGGAGCTGGCCGAGCTCCAGGTGGTCCTTGGGCTCGAACCCCTCGGCCGCGAAGTCACGCGGGGTGCCGATCGTCTCGAGGACGGTGAAGTCCTCCTCGCCGCCGACGGGGACGTCGGGGTGGACGATGTTGCCGAGCTGGAGCAGCAGGCGCTGGGCCTCCTCGGCGGCCTCGTTCTGGTCGGCGTCGGCGGCTTTGACGGCGGCGGCCAGCTCCGATGCCTGGCGCAGCAGTTCGGCCTTCTCGTCGCCGGTGGCCTTGGGGATGCGCTTGCCGAGCGTCTTTTGCTCGGCGCGCAGTTGGTCGAAGCGGGAGCCGGACGACCTGCGCCGCTCGTCGGCGGAGAGGAGCGCGTCGACGAGCGCGACGTCCTCTCCACGGGCGCGCTGGGACGCGCGCACACGGTCGGGGTCCTCACGGAGCAGGCGAAGGTCAATCACGAGGACAGGTTACCGGGACCGGGCGCCGTGCAGCGACAAGTTAAGTCGTTCTTGTGGCGATTTGTCCGATTCTGGAAAATGAGTGCGGGAAGTGGATAAGGGTGGCTCGATATCCGTCAACATAATTCACCCATATCCCTCCCTCGGGGTATCTTCCGCCTGCCGGGCGGAAGTTGACGGGCGAAGTTATCCACAGGATGGTGGAGATCCTTTTCCCTTGTCCACAGGGTGTGTGTGCGATCTGTGGAAGACGGAAGAGATCGTTCCGTTAGGGCGCGGTGCTGGGGCATGATTCCCACCCCAAACCTCGTCAACACTCCCTTTCGAGTGAGAATTGGTCCCTCTATGGAGTTGATCAAAGGAATTGTGCTGACGAACGGCGATCTGCTGCGGTGTGGGCGATGCTGGGCACTGTAGGGCGATTTGTCGACTACGTCGCGTTCGCGTGCGCCGACTCTTCAGCGACGTGTCGACTTATCCCCAGGGCGCGAAAGGCGCCTGTGGATAACTTCCGTGGATAACCACAGACGGCTCAGTCCCGCCCGTCGCCCGCCCCTCGTCTCCGACATGGGGAACCCCGCCGGGTCTCTGACATGGGGACCCCGCCGCCCTCGGCGCAGGCGCTTCGCCCCCGCGGTCAGCACCGCCCGTCGAGCGCGCGGGAGAGCCAGTCCGCGGCCTCGGTGAACTCCTCGTCCGTCGTGCCCGGCCGCAACCGCGGCTCGACCTCGTCCGCCCGCGGATACGACCCCAGGAAACGCACCTGCGGGCAGATCCGCTTCAGCCCCATCAGCGCCTCGCCCACCCGGCGGTCGCCGATGTGCCCCTCGCAGTCCACCGAGAAGCAGTACCGCCCGATGCCCTCGCCCGTCGGCCGCGACTCGATCCGCACCAGGTTCACCCCGCGCACCGCGAACTCCTGCAGCAGTTCGAGCAGCGCGCCCGGATGGTCGTCACGCAGCCAGAAGACCGCCGAGGTCTTGTCCGCCCCCGTCCGCGCCGGCGGCCGCCCCGGGCGGCCCACGAGCACGAACCGCGTGTGTGCGCTCTCGGCGTCATGGATCCCGGTGACCAGCGGCTCCAAGCCGTACCGCGCCGCCGCGAACTCACCGGCGAACGCCGCGTCGAACCGCCCCTCCTGCACCAACCGTGCCCCGTCGGCGTTCGAGGCCGCCGACTCCCACACCGCATCGGGGAGATTCGCCGCAAGCCAGTTGCGTACCTGCGGCTGCGCCACCGGGTGCCCGGTGACCGTCTTGATGCCCGCAAGCTCAGTGCCCGGCCGGACGAGCAGCGCGAAAGCGATCGGCAGCAGCACCTCGCGGAAGATCATCAGTGGCTCGCCGGTGGCGAGTTCGTCGAGGGTCGCGGTGACCCCGCCCTCCACCGAGTTCTCGATCGGCACCAGCGCCGCCGCGGCCTCCTCGCTCCGTACCGCGTCCAGCGCGGCCGGCACCGACACCATCGGCACCAGCTCACGCGTCGCCGCTTCCGGCAGCGTGCGCAGCGCTGCCTCGGTGAAGGTCCCTTCGGGGCCGAGGTACGTGAAGCGGGCTGCTGACGAGGACATCATGACCTTCACCCTAATGCGGCCACGTGCCGATCGTCGGCTGCGTCCCTTTCTCCGGTTCTCCGCCCCCCTTCCCCTGCTCGCGTGCGTCGCTCACGGGGATCATGACTCCAGCAGCCGCTGGCTCACGTACTCGCCCGGCTGGGCCCCGCCCGGTACCGCGAACAGCGCGCTCGACTCGTGCCGGGTGAAGCGCGTCAGCCCGTCACCGCCGTCGAGCCCGAAGGCCACCGTGAGCGAGGAGGGGCTCGCGTCCAGCGCGATCTGGTCGTCGCCGTCCGGCATGCGGCCTGCCGTCATCGCCCCGGCCGCCGCAGACCAGCGGCGCAGCAGCGCGGCAGCGCCCTTGCGGCCCGCGCCCGGGCGCGAGGTCGAAGGCGACGAGGTGACCGCGGGCCTGCGCCGGGGTGGTGATCCCCGCCTGGTGGGTGCCGTGGAAGGGGACGGCGGTGCTGCCGACCGTGGTCAGCGCGGGCCCGCCGTTGTGCGCGGCGGCGTAGGCGGACGCGCCGGCTGCCCCGCCCGACGCCGGCCCGGCCGCCCCGGCGGGCCCGCCGTGCCCAACAGCCGTCGGCGGGATATGTTCTTCGGCTTCTCCGAGATGTTCTCCGGTATGTGATCTTTCCTCATCCGCCGACGGCCACGTTCCTGGCGACGGTGGTCTCGTCAATGTCGTCCGTACGCACCGTGACGCTCAGCTGCCACTGGCCCGGCATCGGAAGCTGCAGGCTCGTCGCGGCCCACTCGCCGGTGGCGACGTGCCGGAGCGTGACCGGGATCGGCCCGAGGTTCTTCGCCGGGAGAGTGAGCGCGACATCCACCTCGGGGACGTCGACGGGCTTGCCCGAAGCGTCGGTGACGCTCAGGTGCAGCACGTTGTTCCCGGTGCGCGCGGGGTCGAGGTGGACGCCGGCCGTTCCCTTGCCGTCCGGCCCGCCGGTGTCGTACGGAATGGAGAGCAGCACTGGGCCGCCGGCCGCGCCGCCGGCCGCGCCGCCGGACGCGGCGATCGACTCCTCGACGGCACGGCCCGGTTCGCTGCCGCTGAGCACGGTCGCGACGGCGAGGACGAGCACGGCGATTGCGGCCTCGGTGAGCACCGAGCGGCGCAATCCGCCGCGCGCCGGGTCGGCGTCGCGTAGCTTCTTCGCACGCCCCGCGGCCAATGCCGCGCGTTGGCGGGCGAGTTGCGCGGCGCGCTCGGGGTCCTCGGCCGTCGTGGCCTCGGCATGCACCGGCTGGGGTTCGGTCTCGGGCTCGGCCGGGGCGCCGTGCTGTGCGTCCGCGAGCCGCGCGGTCCAGCGGCGCGAGATCGCCGCCGTGCCGAGCATCAGTACCACCAGGCCGATCTTGACGATCAGCAGCTGCCCGTACTCCGTCGTGAACAGCGCGTGCCAGGAGCCGACTTGACGCCACGCCTGGTAGATCCCGGAACCGACCAGCGCACAGACGCATCCGAAGGCGATGCGCGAAAAGCGCCGTACCGCCGCGCGTTCGATGGCCGTCGTCCGGTAGAGCGCGGTGACCAGCGCCACGAGCCCGCCCAGCCACACCGCCATCGCCAGCAGATGCAGCACGTCGACGGGCATGGCGACGGCCGGTTGGATGCCGACCGAGGCGTGCTCGGACATCGCCCATGTCGCTGCGATCCCGGTCGCGATCACCGCGCCCCCTATGGAGAGGCCGAGGGCGAGATCACGCCGCTCCTCCGGATCCTCGCGCCGGGTGTACGCACCGAAGAGCACGGAGAGGAAGAGCGCGGCCGCGGCGAGCAGCAGCAGCCGGGAGATCAGCGCCGCACCCTCCTTGGTCTCCACCGCGGCCTGCAACTGGCCCAGGTCGGCGATCCCGCCGAGCCCGGTCCCGTTGACGTACGGGCCGCGCAGCAGCAGCAACGCGATCGTCGAGGCTGCCAGCGTCACCCAGCCGCTGACGGCGACCTTCTGCATGACGCGCAGGCGCGCCCCGCGCGGCCAGCAGACGCCGAGGAACGCGCAGCCGCCGACGAGCAGCGCGAAGCCGCCGTAGGAGAAGGCGCGGCCGATGGAGTACAGGGTGCCGACGATGCCGCCGCCCGGCTGCTGTCCGGGCAGGGACCCGGCGTTCACCGAGGTCGCCGACGGTGCGCCGACAGAGAACGTCCATGCGCCCGCGACCGGGTGGGTGTCCGCCGAGACGGCCTTCCACGCCACGGTGTAGGTGCCGTTGCCCAGGCCCGGACGCAGCGCCACCGTCGCCGTGTTCTGGTTGTCGCCCGCGTGGTGCGCCGTGCCCCGTTCGACGTCCTTGCCGGAGGGGGCGAGGACCCGCAGCGAGTCGTCGGAGAGCAGCACCCCCTCGGAGAAGGTGAGCAGCACCTGAGTGGGCGCGACCTTGACCACCGAACCCTGTCCGGGATCGGTGGTGAGCAGCGCGGCGTGCGCGGACGCTGGGGCCGCCGTGCCGAGCAGCACGGCGGCCAGCGCGCCCAGCAGGACTGCGATCCGCTTGGCGCTCGTCATGGCGAATCAGTCCTTGGGCGGTTGGTACGTCGCGGGTTCGACCGGCACCTGGACGGCGATCGGGGACGACTTCGCGAAGTGCAGCACGAATGAGACCTTCTCTCCCACCGTTGGCTTCTTGCGCAGCCCCATCAGCATCAGATGGTTGCCGCCGGTGCTCAGGACGAGCTTGCCGTCGGCCGGTATGGGCAGCGACGCGGCGTCCTGCATCTGGCCCGCCGGTGTGGTCGTGTTCATGGACACGTCCGAGGCGAGGTCGCTGGTGACGCCGGTCAGTTCGTCGGATGCCCCACCGGTGTTGGTGACGGTGAAATAGCCGGCCGCCATGTCGGACATCGGCGGCTGCGGCACGTAGGCGCCGCTCACCCGCAGCTCGGGCTTGCCTGCCGGAGCTTGCGAGGCGTGCGAGCAGCCGGTGAGCGCAGCCGCGCCCACCAGCAGTCCGCCCACGAGCAGTACGGGGCCGGTCGGTATGAGGCGTCGCGCGGCGGTCACGGCGTCTCCCCCTTGACGAGCTTGCGGATCCCCGTCGTGTACTGGCTCACCGACACGCCCGCGGTGTAGAGGAAGTGCGCCTTGTTGTCCTTGGGGGAGAAGGCGAGCACCTCCGAGCCGTGGGTGACGCTGATGCTGCCGTCCTTCTCCTTCACCGGCTTCTCGACGTCCACACCGACGCTGCGGGCCGCCGCCTGGATGGTGGCGAAGTCGCCGGTCAGGCCGATGAAGGACGGGTCCATGGCGCCGAGCCACTGGGTCAGGCGCTGCGGGGTGTCGCGCTGCGGGTCGGTGGTGATGAAGATGACCTGCAGTTGCCGCTGTTCGGTGGCGGGCAGGGTGCGGGCCGCATTGCCGATGTCGGCCATCGTGGTCGGGCAGACGTCGGGGCAGTGGGTGTAGCCGAAGTAGATGAGCGTCGGCCTGCCCGCGGTCTCCTTGGCGAGGTCGAACGGCTTGCCGTGGTTGTCGGTGAGCTGCGCCGCCGGCTTGGCGAACGGCGGGTCGAGCGGCACGGCGCCGGAGGACGAGCCACCCGAGACCGACGCGACGGGCTGGTCGCTGCTGCCGCTGTCACCGGAGGACGAGCCGCACGCGGTGAGCGTGAGGGCGGCCGCGGCGACGAGCGCGGCGCCGGCGACGAGGCGTCGTGCCCGACGGGGTGCGGAGGGTGTACGAGTGTGTGTACGCATGGATGATTCCCGATGTCCTGGCAGGTCGGATCAGGCGTTGCCCGAGCGGCGGCGTCCGGCGAACACGCCGTAGGCCACGCCTGCGGCGCCCAGGACGATGCCGACGACGGCGAGGACGCGGGCGGTGGTGTCGCCGTCGGAGGCCTTGGCCGCCGTGGTCTGCGCCGTACCGCTCGCCGTGCTGCTTGTCGCGTCCGCGGGGGTGAGCGTCAGTGTCGGGGCGGGGTGCTCGGGGTCGGGTGCGCCGGGTGCTGCCGGGGTGTCGATCCAGCGGACGATCTGGTTGTTGTCGTAGGTCTGCAGCGCCTTGAAGACGACCTTGTCGGTGTCGGTCGGCAGCGGGCCGACGGAGACCGGGAACTGCTGGAACTCGCCGGGTGCGATCTTGCCGCCGGTCCAGGTGATCTTCGATACCGCGTTGGTGACCTGGCCGTCGTCGGTGGTGATCGGCTTGGCCAGCTTGTAGGTGGTCACCGATGCGGTCCAGCCGGGCACGGGCTCGGTGGAGACCTGGGCGATGGGGTGGTCGGTCGGGAAGTAGACCTCGACCTTGACGGTGTTGGCGTTGTCCTGCTCGTTGGGCACCTTGAAGTCGATGGTGGCCTCGCCGCCCTTGGGCGCGGTGGACGGCTCGACGACGACGTGGGCGAAGGCGGGCCCGGCGACGAGGAGGACGGTGGCGGCTGCGGCCGCGGTGATCGCCGGGATCCGGCGCAGGGTGCGGCTGGGTGAGATGCGCATGATGCGGTGACTCCACGGTTCGTGGTGAAGAGGGTTATCTCGGTTATCGGTGGCACGCGTGCGGCCGTACGCCCCCCGATACGCCCCGCGGCGTCGAGAGAACGCGTCAAGCCGCGAGTGTCACCGCGGGAGGGCCCCGCCGGACCACGGAGTGCTGCAGCTTCACGGATTCCGGTCGGCCGGTTCCGTCGTCCGCCCGGCGCGTGCGCACCGCGGCGAGACGCTCTTCGAGCACCCCGGTGAGCAGGGCGAGCGCGCGTATCGCGGCGAGTACGGCGGTCAGTGGGAGCAGCGCGACGAACCGGTCCGCGGTCTGCGCCGCGGTCCGGGCGGAGAGCCTGACCATGTGCCACAGCGCGGACTCGCCGCGCCACAGTACCCAGCCGAGAACGACGGCAGCCGCCAAGTGCCCTGCGAGCATGGACGGAGAGCACATCGCGGCGAGCGACATCGCCATGGTGTGTGCACCCGGCGCCCCGCCGTCAGAGGCCATTCCCGGCATAGGGGACGCGGCCGGCGTTACGTACGCTGCTGCGGAGGTCGGGGCGATGCCCGCCTGCCGGACGATGCGCGCCGCAGTCTGCGGAGTCAGCCCCAGCAGGTGGTCGTTGCACAGCAGCCGCTGCGCAAGCGCCACGACGGCGCCGGAGTTCACGGATCCGGACGAAGGGGACGGGGAGCCGCACCATTGCCCTGCACTGAACAGCAGGTGCAGGCCCAGCTCACCCGTGAGCAGTGCGGCCGCGATCCCTGGCAGTGAACGTTCCCGCCCGGCGAGCGGCGCGGCGAAGCACATCACCCCACCCCACCCGGCGATCAGCGCCCACAGCGGTATCGCCCCACCGGACGCCAACGAGTGCCCCGCCGCGGACAGCGTCACGCAGACCGCCGAGAACATCACAGCTCTCAGCAGCCTCAGGCCGGCACCGGCGCGCACGGGGACAGTCATGACGGTCGCCATCATCCCATTGCGCCCGACAGCCTCCGATGGCAGGGCGCGCGGCCTGCGGTAGTACGTGACCGGGTGCCCTTTTACCCCGCCGCACCGGCCGCGTACATCCGCCGAATGAGCGGATTCACGTCAACGCCACGCTTACCGGGTGTCCTTCGCGGCAATACGTAACCGTATGTCGAGCCGCAGCCAGGAGGCTGGAGCATGAGCATCTGGTGGTCACTCCATCTCCGGCGCGAGGCTGCGAGCGTTCCGCTCGCGAGAAGGCTCCTGTTGGGGACGATGGAGACAGCAGGGGTCGATCCGGATATTTCCTATGACCTGTCGATTGCCCTCTCCGAGGCGTGCGCCAACGCCGTTGAGCACGGCGGTGCCGCCGAGTGGGGGGCCGGCGCCGGTGAATACCACGTCACCGCCCATATCGAGGGCGACCGCTGCCGCATCGAGGTCACCGACTCCGGGCCAGGCTTCTCGCGGTCCCGCGCCCGCCGTGCACTGCGTCCCCTCGTCAGGAGGGCGGCGCACCATCAGGAGGGAGGCCGCGGCCTGTTCCTGATCGAGTCCCTCGTCGACCACGTCGACTTCCGCAACAGGCCGGGCCGGGGCGTCGTCGTCAGCTTCGACAAGGTCCTCAAGTGGCGGGACGACTCCCTGCTCAAGGCGTCCTGAGGAGCAGTCGGCGCAAGCCGGGGCGCACGAGCAAGCCGCGCACCCCGGACCGCCCGACCGGGTTCAGGTGCGCTCAGGCGCGCAGCGACGCCATCCACGCCTCGACGTCCTCGGCGCGCCGAGGCAGCGCCGCGGACAGATTCCGATTGCCGTCCTCCGTCACGAGGATGTCGTCCTCTATTCGTACGCCGATGCCCCGGTACCCCTCCGGGACCGTCAGGTCGTCGGGCTGGAAGTACAGGCCGGGTTCGACGGTGAGGACCATGCCGGGCTCGAGCGTGCCGTCGACATAGGTCTCGGTGCGTGCCTGGGCGCAGTCGTGGACGTCGAGGCCCAGCATGTGGCCCGTGCCGTGCAGGGTGTAGCGCCGCTGCAGGCCGAGTTCGAGCACGCGCTCGACCGGGCCTTCGAGCAGACCCCACTCGACGAGCTTCTCGGCGAGCACGCGCTGCGCCGCGTCGTGGAAATCGCGGTACTTCGCACCGGGCTTGACCGCGGCGATGCCGGCTTCCTGCGCCTCGTACACCGCGTCGTAGATCTTCCGCTGCAGCTCGGTGTAGGTGCCGCTGATCGGCAGGGTGCGGGTGACGTCCGCAGTGTAGAGCGAGGTGGTCTCCACTCCGGCGTCGAGCAGCAGCAGGTCTCCGGAGCGGACCGGGCCGTCGTTGCGCACCCAGTGCAGGGTGGTGGCGTGCGGTCCTGCGGCACAGATGCTGCCGTAGCCGATGTCGTTGCCCTCGACGCGGGCGCGCAGGAAGAACGTGCCCTCGATGTACCGCTCGGAGGTGGCCTCGGCCTTGTCGAGGACCTTCACGACGTCCTCGAAGCCGCGGACGGTGGAGTCGACCGCGTTCTGCAGCTCGCCGATCTCCCAGTCGTCCTTGACCAGGCGCAGTTCGCTGAGGAAGACCTTCAGTTCCTCATCGCGCTCGGCGGTCACCTTGTCGGTGAGCGCCGCCTCGATCCCGGCGTCGTGGCCGCGGACGACGCGGACCGGGCCCCGTGCGGCCTTGAGGTCGTCGGCAGCCTTGCGCACGTCCCGTGTGGGTATGCCCAGCAGCCGCTCGCCTTCGGCGAGGCTGTGCCGGCGGCCGACCCACAGCTCGCCCTGGCCGTCGAGCCAGAACTCGCCGTTCTCCCGGTTCGAGCGAGGCAGCAGATACGCCATGGCCTCGTGTCCGTCGGCCGTCGGTTCGAGCACAAGGACGGCGTCCTGCGTCTGGTCGCCGGTGAGGTGGACGTACTCCACCGAGGCGCGGAAGGGGTAGTCGGTGTCGTTCGACCGGGTCTTCAAATTTCCGGCCGGTATCACGAGGCGCTCGCCGGGGAAGCGCGCCGACAGTGCGGCGCGGCGGGCGGCCGCATGGCGGGCCTGGGGTATCGGCTGCAGGTCGTGCAGCTCGGTGTCGGCCCAGCCTGACTTCATCGACTCGGCAAGCTCGTCGGAGACGGCCGGGTAGAGGCCGTTCTTCCGCTGCTTCATGGGCTCGTCACCTTCGGTGTTCTGCACTTCCGGGGCGCGCTCCTCGGCCACGTCATGCCTCCTCGCACTTGGGGCCTGTTGTTCGACCGCTCCCGCCATCGTATGCGCGCACCGCGGACTGCCCCGGCCCCTGTGGACAACTCCTGACTGGCCTCTGTCAACCAGCTCCCGGGCGCCCCGCCCTCTCGGCTCGATCAGTCGAAGTGCGTCGCGAGCAGCACGATGTCCTCGGCGTCGTCGGCCTCCGCGCGCCCGTCCGGCAGGCACGTGCGCAGCACGTGGTCGACCAGCAGCTCGGGATCCTCACGCACGCGCCGCGGCGCGCACGCCGCCGCGGCGTGCAGCATCGCGAAGGAGCGGTCGACCGGCTCGCCGGTGCGGTGGAGCAGCCCGTCGGTGTACAGCAGCAAGGTTTCTCCTGGCTCCGCCTCGAGCTCCACGCTCGGCGCCTCCCAGCAGCTCAGCATCCCCAGCGGCGCGGAGAGCGAGGTCTCTACGTACTCCGCCCGCCGTTCGCCGACGATGAGGGGCGGGCAGTGCCCGGCGCCGGCGAGCAGCAGCTTGCGCGCCGCCGGTTCCACGTAGGCGAACAGGGCGGTCGCCGAGCGGGCGGGTTCGGTGAGCCGTAGCAGCAGTTCGAGATCGGAGAGCACGGCGACCGGATCCTCGCCCTCCATCACCGCATACGCACGCAGACTGGCCCGCAGCCGCCCCATCGCGGCGACCGCGCTGGGCCCGGATCCCGTGACGCCGCCGACGGCGAGGCCGAGCGCGGCCTCGGGCAGCGGCAGTGCGTCGTACCAGTCGCCGCCACCACGCGGCCCGGTGCGGTGACGTACGGCCATCCGCACGCCGGGCACCCGCGGCAGCCTGCTGGGCAGCAGCTCCTCGCGCAGCATCGCGATCGTGCCGCGCGCCCGGGTCAGCTCCAGCTGGCGGGCGATGTGCCGCGCCGCGTACCGCACGTAGAGACCGGCGAGGTGGCGCTGGCGGCCGGCCGGCACCGCGGGCTCGTCGTAGAACCACACGACGGCGCCGAGCCTGCCCTGGTCCTCGGTGGCGAGCCGCAGGCCGTAGCTGGCGCCGAAGCCGAGCTGGGTGGCGACCTCACGGTGGCGCGAGTCGATGCCAGGTTCTGCGGCGAGGTCGCTGTGCAGCACCTCGACAGGCCCGCTGCCGCAGTCGCGGGCCTGGCCGCCGAGCAGGCGGCCGTACGAGGCGGCGCCGCCGGGGACGGTCTCGATGGTGCCGAGGTCGGCGCGGAGCAGGCCGTAGCCGACGCAGGTCTGCGGCCCGAGGCCGTCGGACGGTTCCAGTACGGCGAGGCCGCGGCGGGCTCCCACGAGTGACGCCCCTGCGCGCAGCAGCTCTTCGAACGCGGCGTCGAGCGTGACCGTAGCGGCCAGCCGTTCGGTCAGTTCGTGGAGTGTGGTGAGATCGGAGATCCAGGTGGCCAGACGGTCCTGGACGGCGGCGAGTTGATCGACGGGACGTACGGTGTCGGCGAAACCGTCCGACGCCGCCGACGCGGAGGCCCGGCCCGGCTGTTCGGGCTGGTCGGGCAGGTTCGCGCCGGGGTCCGCAGCGTTGGGGGCGTCCGTCGCGCGTGCGTGATTTTGCGCGACGCCCGTAAGGGTGGGGTCGATTCCGGCCACTTTCGGAACGCGCGACGCGCTCATGGCCTTGGGCTTCCTGTGGGAAATCTCTGGTCAGGTCGGCCGAGGGATCTGCATGGATTTGTTCTGTTCTGCGGGGATTTGGCAGGGGTGCTCAGGGTGGCGTCTGAACTGCACTTTTGTGTCAATAGCATCGCAAACCCCCATGTCATGCTGCGCCGCTATCAATACCTCACTTGTACACGCAAGGGTGAGGACATGTCCAGGATTGCCCCTGTTAGGTGCGACAGTGTTTCGGAGTGGAGGGCGGACGACAGAAGGGGTGAGAGATTGACTGAAAATAGCTGCAGTGCATGCCAATTCGCGGTCGACTGAAGTCATTCAGCTTCTTCGACAGCGCGTCATATCTGTGTTGATCGCGTGGGATGCGTGTCGGCGGGTACGTACGAGGTGGGACAGGCGCAGGGCGGCCGATCGGTACGAGCGGCGGCATGGCCGGAACCCGGCACCCGACCCGCGCGTCCTACACGACGACGGCCGACCTACCCCGTATGCGAACGTGTGCGAACGTGGCGGGGAACGCAAAACCCGGCGGGACGACTGACAACGAGCGGGACAGAACGCGGAACAGTAGGCAGTCACGAGGGAAGGCGAGCGCAGCGCCAAGCGCCATAGGTGCGCCACCCCTCGCCACGTTCCACGCTCGGCCGGCGGCGTGATGCGCTGCCTCGTACGCGGTGTGCTGGCTTCACGGGGGAGCGGCATTGGTGGTAATGGGCAGGTCCTCGGGCGTTCACGGAAAGGAACGAGCGCTGATGCGCGAGATCCTCGGAAGGCGACGCAGGCTCAAGTGGTCCAGCCAGTGGTCCAAGGCCAAGCGCGAGCGTTCGGCGCTACGGGCCGCGGCACTGTCATACGCCGCGCAGTGGAAGTGGCCGGTACTGCCGGGCGCGGGCAGTGACCGCGCAGCCACCGATCGCGACGAGCAGCACAGGGGCGGCGACCGGGCCTGCGCCTGCCCGCGCCCCGACTGCGCCGTGCCCGGCGGCCATCCGTACGACCCGGGTCTGCTCGCGGCGACGACCGACCCCACGATGATCGGCTGGTGGTGGACCAACCGCCCCGACGCTCCCGTGATCCTCGCCACCGGCGGTGCGGTCTCCGCCGTCAGTCTCCCGGCCGTTGCCGGCGCGCGCGCCCTCGCGACGCTGGAGGAGACGGGGGTGCGGCTCGGACCCGTCGTCGCGACGCCGACGCGGTGCGTACTCCTCGTGGCGCCTTACTCCTTCGAGGAGTTGGGTGAACTCCTCGACCGGCACGACTGGGTGCCGTCCTCACTCCGCTACCACGGCCGCGGCGGATACGTGGTGCTGCCGCCGTCGCGGATCGCGGCCGGCCAGGTCAGCTGGGCGCGGCCGCCGCGGCCGGGCCCCGACGGCGGGGCGCCCCGGCTGCCACGGATCTCCGTGATCGTCGACACGCTCGTCGAGGCGGGGGTCGGCTCGCCCGACGGGAGCCGGCTCGCGTACTGACGCGCTGCGATGCGTCAGTCAGTACCGCACACGCCGCGGGCATGACCTCTGGGACAGGGACCCCTGGAACACGGCCCCCCTGGAACAGGAAAAGGCCCGATCGCTGGCGACGGGGGATGCACCAGCGATCGAGCTCTATTTAACGGTAACAAGACTTCGGCTTTGAGCAAATTCGTTGCAGCAGATTCACCGGCCGAAATGGCCAGTTGTGACAGGAATCACGCATCATCGCACGTCGTCGCCGTCCTCAGGCGCTCAGCTGAGCGTGATCTGCCGGTTGGTGAGTCCACTGCGCGCCCGCCGCTCCTCCGCGGTCAGCGGCGCGCCGGAGGCGAGCGCCTCCCCGAGCCGCTCGTCGAACTCCGCGGCCGGCTTCTCGATATCGTCCGCCTGCACCGACGTCGGCAGGTCCCACACCGGTACGACGAGCCCGTGCGCGCGGAACGATCCGACCAGCCGTGTCCCGTCGCCCAGCGACGAGCCACCCGAGGCGTGCAGGCGCGCGAGCGCGTCGATCAGCTTCTCCTCCGGGTGCGGCATGACCCACCGCAGATGGTTCTTGTCCGGCGTCGCGCACCAGTACGCCGCCTCCACCCCGGACAGCCGGGCGGTCGGCATCGCGGCCGCGTTCGCCCGCTCCAGCGAGGCGGCCACCTCGCCCGTGGCCTTCGCCGCCTCCTCGGGACCGCCGAGCCAGAACTCGAAACCGCTGTGCACCACCGGCTCGAACGGCGCGTCGAGATCGAGCAGGTCCTGCAGCCGAGGCCCGGACGCCTCGGCGCGCCGCGCCTCCACCGGATTGCCCGGCTCGGTCTCCAGCGCCCGGCGCAACGTGTCGGCGAGGTCCCTGCTGATGTCCCCGGATGTCGTGTCGTTCTGCAGACCGAGCAGCACCGCGCCCGTGTCCCGACGCAACGCGGGCCACGCCATCGGCAGTACGGTCACGAGCGTCACCGACGGCACACCCTCGGGCAGTCCTTCCCTGAGCGTCAGCTCGGCCGTCGCCGCCGGTACGAGCTCGCGCATCGCGACCCAGTCGCACTCGCCGGACAGCCCCTCGAACGGCCGGAGCACCAACTCGGTGAGCGCTTGCGCTGCCGCCCGGCCGTGACAGGCCTTGTAGCGGCGGCCGGAACCACAGGGGCACGGCTCACGCGCGCCGACGACCGGGATCTCCCCGTCGCCGCGCCGTGCGGCAGGCTTCCGGTCCGACGTGAGGGGGCGCTTCTTGGCCATGGGTGGGCATCTCCCGCGTGCTGCGTATGTTTTCCGGCGCGAGCGTAGTCCTTCCGGCCGCGCCCACGGCGCGACACAACCCAGCAAGCGGCAATGAGGCTGACGCACGAGGGACAGACGGGGGACGAATGCACGTCGGAAGCGCGCATCGGAATCGGGCCGGTAATCGCTGACGTGGCTACGCCAGTTCGTCGAAGAGATCACCGAAGTCCGCGACGGCGCCCACCGCGGGCATGGCCATCCGCTTGCTGACGCCGTTGCGCCGCGCGTGCCGCCCGCGTACGGCGAGCATCGCCCACACGGTGACCTCGCCGGGCGTATCGCGCACGCCCCACTCCAACGAGAGTGAACCGACGATTCCCAGTCCCCTGCCGCCACGGGCGGTCAGGGACGGACTGGACGGCATGGGCCGAGTGGGGCCGCCGCCGTCGGTCACCTCCAGTGTCAGCAGACCGTTCTCGTCGAGGCGCCACGCAGCGCGCAGACCCGAACTCGGGCCGCCGTTCTCTATCGGCCGGGCGTGCCGACAGGCATTGCTGAGAAGCTCCGAAAGAATCAGCACTGCGTCGTCGACCACCGCATCCGGTGCCCCGGCGTCGTACAGCTCCTTGCGCAGCCGCCGCCGCGCCTCTCCTACGCCCGCCGGACCATGGGGTAGGGCCATGGTCGAGGACGTCGGCACCTCCTGGGCCACCACCAACGCCACCCCCGAGACCTCCTTCACCCCACGCCACGGAGTGGATGCCCCATAGGCCTGGACCGGAAACAGCCGAACGGCGATCTCTTGGGCGTCTCCAGGGGCATTCATGGGGATCGAACACGGTACGAACGCGCCGGTGTACTCCTCGTGTGCGGCAAATGCGCCCAAGCTACGGAAGCTCCCGGACCTGCCGGCCCAGCTGCGCCAGCACCTGCTTGGGCCGGTTGGTGATGATCGCGTCGACGCCGAGCCGTGCGCACAGCTCCACGTCCTCCGGCTCGTCCACCGTCCACACGTGCACGCGGTGACCGGCGCGGTGCACCCGTGCCACGTAACCGGGATTCGCTCGCAGCACGCGGATGCCGGGCCCTGCGATGCGGGCGCTCGCCGGAAGCCGCCCGTCGCGGTAGCGCGGCAGGAGGTAGCTCATCAGGTAGACGGTCGGCAGCTCGGGTGCGCCGGTCTGGATGCGGCGCAGTGAGCGTGCCGAGAAGCTCATCACACGAACGCGTGAACGCGTCTTCGGGGCGTTCCGTGGGTCACGCAGACCGAAGCGCCCGAGCAGCTCCAGCAGCCGTTCCTCCACCTGGCCCGCCCAGCGCGTCGGGTGCTTGGTCTCGATCGCCAGGTCGATGCGGCGCCCCGCGCCGTTGACGAGCTCCAGCAGCCGCTCCAGGGTGAGCACGGCGCTGCGCTCGCTCGGATCGGCCTCCCAGTCGGGGGATTCGTACGGATCGGCTTCGTCCCAGCCGTCCGTGCCTTTCCAGGAGCCGAAGTCGAGCGCCGCCAACTCCCGCAGTTCCAGGGCCGATACGGCGCCGCGCCCGTTGGATGTGCGGTTGATGCGCCTGTCGTGCACGCACACCAGGTGGCCGTCGGCGGTGAGCCGGACATCGCACTCCAGTGCGTCCGCGCCGTCCTCGATGGCCTTACGGTAGGCGGCGAGGGTGTGCTCAGGGGCATCCTCCGAGGCGCCGCGGTGGGCGACGACTTCGATGGTGGTCCGGGCAGGGATGCCGTCGGCATGCCCGTCCGCGTACGCGTACGTCACCGGGACATCGTCCCACCGTCCGGGGCAGGGGCCTGATTTGTCAGAGATGTCGGTGATAAGGAAACGTGCGCACCGGCACAGGGACTGCTTACGGTGGTCCGACGGACGATGGTAAAAGCTTGACTCGACACGCCTGACCACATCGTCGACCGCATCTTCGAGGAGACAAAGCTGTGAGCACCGAGAACGAGGGCGGCCTCCCCGCCTCCGGGCAGGACGGCGGCGGCCGCCCTGCGGAGGGCGAGCCGGGCGTCTCGGAGCAGTCTGGCGACACCGGCGCCGACACCACCGCTCGGATGCCCTCCGTACCGCCGGCGCCCCCCACGCCGCCGGCACCGCCGACGCCTCCCGTTCAGCCGTCGGCCTTCTCGTCCCCGCCGCCGCCCGGTGCGGGCCCCGCCGCGGGCGGCCCGCAGAGCCCGTACGGCCCGTACACCACCGGCCCGGCCCCCTATCCGGAGCACCCGCAGCAGAGCGGCCCCAGGCGCGGCGGCGGGCTCGTCGCGGCCGTGATCGCGGCCGCGCTGGTCGCGGGAGGGATCGGCGGCGGCATCGGCTATTGGGCGGCCGACGGCTCCAACAGCGGCTCGACGACCGTGTCGGCCGCCGTGAACCCCAAGGACCTCGACCGGTCACCCACATCCGTCGCCGGAATAGCGAAGAAGGCGCTGCCGAGCGTGGTGACGATCCAGTCGACCGGCTGCCAGAACGGCGGGACGGGCAGTGGCTTCGTCTTCGACACGCAGGGTCACATCATCACCAACAACCACGTGATCGCCTCGGCCGCCGATGGCTGCAAGCTGACGGCCACCTTCTACGACGGCAAGCAGTTCAACGCCCAGGTCGTCGGCCACGCCCAGGGCTACGACGTCGCCGTGATCAAGCTGCAGAACGCGGGCGGCGAAAAGCTCACCCCGCTTCCCCTCGGCAACTCCGACGCCGTCGCGGTCGGCGACCCGACCGTCGCGATCGGCGCGCCGTTCGGCCTCTCCGGCACGGTCACCAGCGGCATCATCAGCGCGAAGAACCGGCCGGTCGCCTCCAGCGACGGCCAGGGCACGTCCGCGTCGTACTTGAGCGCCCTGCAGACCGATGCGTCGATCAACCCCGGCAACTCCGGCGGCCCGCTGCTCGACGGCAGCGGCAACGTGATCGGCATCAACTCCGCGATCCAGTCGTCCAACGGCGGCAGCATCGACCCCTTCGGCGGCTCCTCCCAGGGCGGCAGCGTCGGCCTCGGCTTCGCCATCCCGATCAACGAGGCCAAGTGGGTCGCCGACACCTTGATCCAGACCGGCCAGCCCGTTTACGCGATCATGGGCATGTCCGTGAACATGAACTACCAGGGCCAGGGCGCCCAGATAGCGCCCAGCGGAGCCAACGGCGGCTCGTCGGTGGTCTCGGGCGGCCCGGCCGAGAAGGCCGGCCTCAAGCCGGGAGACGTGATCACCAAGCTGGACGGCACGATCATCGACAGCGGCCCGACCCTGATCGGCACAATCTGGCAGCACCGCCCCGGCGACCAGGTCCAGGTCACCTACCAGCGCAACGGCCAGACGCAGACGACCACGGTCACCCTGGGCGAACGCAAGGGCGACGGCAGCTGATCACCCCCGATCTTGAGCACCTCGCCCCCGGACCCGTTAGGCTGTCCCCCGCGTCGCCGCTGGCCGGCGCCGCGGGGAGGGTTGCCCGAGCGGCCTAAGGGAACAGTCTTGAAAACTGTCGTGGCGGCAACGTCACCGTGGGTTCAAATCCCACACCCTCCGCAGGTGGAGCGGTGAAAACGGCCCCTGACCAGCTACTTTGGTCAGGGGTCGTTGCCGTTCCCGGTGCCCGTGTTCGACCGTGAGTCCCCGTGATTCCCCGGTGGATCGGGCACGGATGGGGCACGGCGCTGCGGACCATCCGTGCGTGAGGGTGTCAGACGCTGATGTCAGTCGGGCCCGTCATCGCTATGACGAGCGCGCCGACGACACGAACGATGATCAGCACCGTCACGGCGACAATGAGCCCGGTCGCCTTTCCGAAGATGCTGGAGAGCGACTCGCCGTTGATGACGCACCCCAGCAAGACGAACAAGATCAACACGGTATTGCGGGTGTCAGAGCGCTGTGCGAGAGTCGGAAGCGTGCAGCCGCCAGCCTTGGCAACTGTGCCGCGAGCTACGTAGGACGCCATCGGCGTTCTCCTTCGGTTCGTGAGTAGGGCGCCCGATCTTCTTGGCCAGAGGCGGGCGCCCTCCGCATGTCTAGGGCGACGCTAACGCGCTCCACCGACACCGACTGTTGGCGAGCGCGTGTGAGAGAAGCATGACGCCGTCTCAGTCGGAATGCACAATGGTCATCCACAGCAGACAAGATGATCTGTGGATAAGTGTGGACTCTCTGTGCATGGAGCCACCAAAGGCTGTGTGGACTTTGCCAAAGACTGCCCCTGACCTGCGAACCTAAAATTTTCGATCCGTCGCGACAAGGCAGATGTCGGTTGGCTTCGGGCGCTATGGCCGCCTCACGTTTTGTAATAGACCGTTCGGCAACCTGCCTATTACTGGCGCGGTTGAGCCAGCTTCCCTGCGCGGACTGGTTTCACGTGCAACGCGCCCGCACAGTCCGACGCGAGGTCGGCGTAGCGGCTTTGGGCGGGAGCTGCCATGGGGCGAGAGATCGGGGCCCGTAAGCTGTTGGCGACTCGGGCGGTCTGTGGACCTGCCCGTTAAGGCCCGATGTGGGCCCCGATCTTCGAGGCTCGCCCCATGGTGGCTGCCTAAAGCCGTGGAGCCGGCCGCCCCAGCCACCGCTGGGCCTCACCCTCATGGCGTGATCGCTCTAGCCGCGCGCCCGGCGGAGCCGGGGCCGGAGCGGGGCGGAGACAGGAGCGTCGGGCCCGGCGGTGAGCCGGGGCGCGCGCGGCGAGTGGAGCGAGCCGCCTTGAACCCGTGGAGAAGGTTGTTACTCAGTGAGGCACGGGGGCGGCAGTGAGCGGGGTGAACTTCCCTGCGCATGCCGGGAGGTTGTCCGCCTGACGGTGGGCCAGGCCGAGAAAGAGCACCGGGCGGGCGGTCCATTGGACGTGGGTGTCCTTGTGGCGGATGGAGATGGTGCACGGCTCGGTTCCGGCGAGTGCTTCGATGTCGGCTACGTAGCCGCCGGTGAGCCATCCCCATGCTCCGGCGAACGCGTCCGGGTCGACCGAGGCGAGCGTGCGGAGCGCTACGCGGATCCAGCGGACGGCGTGGGCGGCGCTGGTGGTGTCGAAGGATGCGAGCAAGACCGCGGCATCGCCGGTTGTCGGGCTCTGGGTCCAGCACTCGCACCAGTAGCCGTGGTGGATGAGAGGCGTCAGGTGGTTCATCGCGCGTTCCCTGTGGGGTGGGCCGACAGCGCGTAGCGCGTGGCGTCGTCGAAGATCGTGAATGTGTAGGTCTCGCCTCGTGCGAGTAGCGCCAGGGCGCGCTCGTGCTCGGCGTGGTCGCTGATCCAGTGCCGGACCGGTCGTGCGGTCGGCGGATCGAGCTGATCAGCGATGTCCCGGGCTCGGCGCCGCATCCAACGCAGTGCCAGGCGTGGAGAGGCGGCTCGGTGTGAGCTGAGCGGGAAGGATCGGCCGTCCTGCGGTGTGTAGGCGACTGCCTCACAGTGAAGGCTGCGCGTCGGCGTTGTCCTGCGGTGTCGGCCTTGCCCGGCGGGTTCCACCGTGTGATCAGCGAGCGGCCAGGTATGTGGTGTCGGTGGTGGATCGCTCCTGGTAGGGACAAGGGCTCTCGGGGAGCTGGGCATGGCTGCCTCCATGGCGGTGACCTGCGGTTTGCCGGGTCAGCTGTTGCGTTTTGCTGACGCGGACAGTGGCGAGCCGTACAATTAGTACTAGCACCGTATCTCGCGTACGGGTACTCCGAGTGTGGGATCGTACTTTTCGTGCGGGGTGGTCGACCGCATACCGTTCACGCCGTGATGTGGTGCTGAGCCGAGATACCGACAGAGAGGGAAACCGCATGTTCGGGCTGATGGTGCGCTTCACGTGCAAGGACGAGTCCGCAGCCGCCGCGTTCGACGCCCTGGTCGCGCGTACTGGGGAGCTGATCCGGGCGAATGAGCCGTGCACGCTGATCTACGCCGTGCACCGGGTTGACGGCCGCCCCCTGGAGCGGATCTTCTACGAGCTGTACCGGGACAAGGACGCCTTCGAGGCTCACGAGTCCCAGAACCACGTCCGCGCCTTCCTCTCCGAGCGGGAGCAATACCTGTCCGGCGTCGAGGTCGATCGCCTGGACTTCCTGTCCGGCAAGGGTGTGGACGTTGAGTACTGAGTATGAAAAGGCGCTCGGTCGCAAGATCGCCTTCAACCGCAAGCGCCGCGGGCTCTCACAGAAGGAGTTCGCTCGGCTGCTGGACCGCTCGGAAGCCTGGGTGTCCCAGGTGGAACGGGGCGTGCGCCGCATCGACCGGATGACGGTGCTGGAGAAGGTTGCCGATGTCCTTGACATCCCGGTCGCGGAGCTGGCGGCCGAGGCACCCATCGTCGCGTCGGTGGTGGAGGGTGAGCCGCCCGGGGCCAGTCGGCTCCGCCTGGTGCTGAGCGCCGCCCACTCCCTCAAGGCCATCCTCGGCCAGCACGAGCCGCCGGACGTGCCGGCGCTTCGGGCTCAGGTCGATCGCGCGTGGTCACTGACGCATGAGGGCAACTATGCGGACCTCGCCGAGATCCTGGAACAGCTCGTTCCCGGTCTGGAGGCGGCGGCACGCTCGGCGCCGGAGGAGGAACGTTCCGAGCTGTTCCGGCTGCTGGCGATCATGTATCACACGTGTAGCGCTGGGCTGGCGAACATGGGCGAACCGGAGGCGGCCTGGATCGCCGTTGACCGCGCGGTGGTTGCTGCCGAGCGGGCCAACGACCCGTTGCTGATGGCGGCCGGTGAGTTCCGGCTGTCGATCGTCTTCCTCGGCGCGCGCCACTTCGACCAGGCCGCGCAGGCATCGGGTAGCGCGGCTGATGCGCTCGCCCCCATGGCGGAGTCCGGTGAGATTGAGGCTGTTGCCTTGCGCGGAGCGCTGACCCTCCAACGAGCGGTCGCAGCGGCCCGGATGAACAAGGCGGACGCCGCGTATGCGTACCTGCGCCAGGCGCGCGAGATGGGCGAACAGGTCGGCGACGGACGCAACGACTACAACACCGAGTTCGGACCGACGAACGTCGGCCTGCATGAGGTCGCCGTTGCCGTCGATCTCGGTGACGCGGGCGTCGCCCTGCGGGTGGCGGATGCTGTCGACGCTTCCGGGCTCTCTTCCGAGCGGCAGACGCGGTTTCAGATCGACATCGCGAGAGCGCACGCACAGCGCCGCCAGGTCGGCGCCGCTGTCTCCGCTCTACTCAAGGCGCGCGGCCTGTCGCCCGAGATGGTGCGGGCCATGCCGCTGGTCAAGCAGCTCGTGACCGATCTGCTGACGATGAGCCAGCCGCCGTCTGACCAGCTCAGGGCGCTGGCGAACGAGCTGGGCGTACAAGAAGTGCGGACTAGTACCTGAAGTACTAGACAATACTTTGAGTACGGGTTACTGTGGTGGTGTCAGCAACGCTCCTTCGCATCCGGCGGAGTTGGTGAAGCAGGCATGCGAAAGCGCACCGATACGGGAAGGCAGACCCGGCCCGGTGCGCGTGTGAGAAGGCCACAGAAATGGATGTGGCCTGAGCGGGAGGCAGCCCACTCAGGCCGGGTGCGTCGTTGGCATCAACGCTCCTAGAGCGTATCGCGCCCAGCCCGTATGCGGTCAACCTCCCATTGTGTAGCTGTTTGTCGGCAATTGAGTCCCTTCGTGAAGAAGGGCCAGCACAAAGGGAGTTGTGCATTGCGTTCCATCCGTGTGGAGACCTCGGCGGCGACGATCCTGCTGACCGAGGCTCCGGAGAAGAAGGTCAAGGACCGTCGGTCTGGCGAGGTGGCCACCGATGCCGTCAGCGGCGAGACGCTGTGGACGCTCGGCGTGGTCTACATCGAGGACGGGGAGTCCTCGCTGATCAAGGTCACTGTGCCGGAGCGCGGCATCAGTGAGGGCCTGGCAGTCGGCGCCCCGGTCTCGCTGCCGGGTCTGGTGGCCCGGCCGTGGGAGAGCACCTTCAACGGTCAGCAACGGCACGGCATCGCCTTCCGCGCTGAGGCGGTAGTGCCCGGCATGATGCCGACCGCGGCGGCGGGCGAGGTGGCCTGAACACCATGTCCGAGCTGTTGAACCTGATGGAGGTGGGTGGCCCGGTCGCCGTGGCCGGTGGCGGGGCTGCTTACCTCCGGGCGAAGCATCCGGCGGCGTTCTGGTGCTCGGTCGGCCTGCCCGTCTCGACTGCCAAGCTGCTGGTCTCGTACGGGTCGGTGATGGACTCGTGCGGGCTGACGGTGCAGCCGTCCAGGCTGCGGGCGTTTGCGGTTCGTGCCACAACTCGGCGGGAAGTGCGGCCGGTTCCGCCTCGGCGCGGAATCATCCGTCCGACCTCGACCGGGATGCGGCTACGGTTACGACTCACCCCCGGCCAGGAACCGCAGGATGTCGCCGCGTCGGCGGAACGACTCCGGCACGCCTGGGGAGTTCACGCCGTGTATGTCTCGGAGGTGAAGCCGGGTGTGGTGGAGCTGCGCTTGGTCGGCTTCGATGTGTTCCGCGCCGTGCGCATGCCGCGCAAGACGGCTGGTGGGTTCCTTCGGGTGCCGGTGGCATTGCGGGAGGATGCAACGGCATTCATTCGCGACTACCGGGCGATACCTCACCAACTCACCCTCGGCGCAACCCTGTCGGGCAAGTCGATGTTCCTGCGCCACCTGGTCGCGGGGCTGGCTCCTCAGCCGGTCGCGCTGGCCGGGATCGACTGCAAGCGCGGAGTGGAGCTGGCACCGTTCGCTCCTCGTCTCTCCGCGCTGGCGACCGATCCGGAAGAGGCAGCCGAGCTGCTGCCGATGCTGGTGCGGCTGATGGAGGACCGGTACGACCTGATCAAGGCCCGGCAGGGCATCGCACCGGGCAGGCCGGACGAGGAGATCACCTCCGACATCTGGGGCCTGCCAGAGGCGGAGAGGCCGGTGCCGGTGGTGCTGTTCGTCGACGAGGTGGCAGAGCTCTTCCTGGTCGCCACGAAGAAAGACGAACAACGGCGGGACGAGATGGTCACGCAGCTCATCCGCCTTGCCCAACTCGGCCGTGCGGCAGGCATCTACCTGGAGGTGTGCGGGCAGCGGTTCGGCGCCGAGCTAGGCAAGGGAGCAACGATGCTCCGGGCTCAGCTCACCGGGCGGGTCTGCCACCGCGTCAACGACGAACCCTCGGCGACCATGGCGCTGGGCGACATCGCCCCCGAGGCCGTCTCGGCGGCCTGCGCCATTGCGCCGGAGCGGCCCGGTATGGCCGTCGTCGGCGACACCTCCGGCGGCTGGTCCCGCATCCGCACCCCGTACCTGTCGATGGCCGACGCTGCCGCCGTCTGCGCTGAGTTGGCCCACCTGGTTCCGGAGCTGCCCTCGCTGGACCGGTTCCGGCCTGCCGTCCCGGCTCAGCCGGTGGACCGCCCCGCCGGACTGGTCAAGCCCCGGCCCGTGACCGAGTAGCCCAACCCCTTCATCGGTCGGCGTGACCGTCTTCGCGCCAAGTCCCTACCCCCGCCATGCCCGAACCAGGAAAGGAGGTGACACCGTTGCGCGCTTATCTGGCTCGCGTCGATGCGGTGCTGATCCAAGCGGCCATCGCCGCCGCGTTGTCCTTTGCCCATCTGCATGACATCGCGGCGACGGCCGGACAGACCGGCTGGAAGGCATGGGCCTATCCGATCTCGGTGGATCTGCTGCTCGTCGCCGCCTGGCGTCGGCTGCGCTCCGGCTCGTCCCGGCCGGCCGGATGGTGCTGGTTCCTGATCGCTCTCGCTGCCTCGCTCGGGGCGAATGTGGCCAGTGCCGGACTCCTCGACGTTCACGCCGTGCCCGCCTGGCTGCGCATCCTCGTCGCCGGATGGCCTGCCATCGCGTTCCTCGGCGGAACCCTCCTCGCACATTCGACGCCAACGGCTGTCGACGTCGAGACGGAACCGGAGCCGAAGCCCTTGCCCGGCCCGGAACCCGTCGAGCAGGACGCGCCTGCCGTGTCCGTCCCGGCCGCGCTCGTCGAGCACGCCCGGAAGGTCGCCGCCGACCACCACGCCCGAACCGGCTCGCCCATCGACACACCCACCCTGCGCGCCCGGCTCGGCGTGCCTGCCCCGCTTGCCGACGCCATCGCCGCCCAACTCTGAGAGGAGATCACCAATGCGTCCGTCCACCCTGCGCGCTCTGCGGCGCGCGGCCGAACTGACTCGCCGCAACCGCTTCGTTGAAGGCGTCCGGGTCGCCGAGCTGGCCATCAACACGTCCGACGCAGACGAAAGCGCCGAGATCCGCCGTTGGCTGACCGACCACGCCGACGACTTCGTCCGCGCCCCGGAGGACGCCTGATGCCCGCCAACCGCCGCTTCCGCCGCGTGATCCGGATAGGCCCCGTCCAGGTCGGCACCGCCTACGACGAGCGAGGCCGGGAGAAGCACACCGCCGCCTGCACCGCCCTGCGCTGCGGCTTCTCCGCCGACTACGACTCCCGCGCCGCCGCCGAGTTGGCCGCCCGTACCCACCGCTGCCCCGTCCGCTGAAAGGACACCTTCCGCCGTGACCGTCAGCCTGCCCCTGGTCTTCGTCCTCGGTGTCGTCGCCTGGGCCGCGATCAAGTTCCTCGGCATTCGCCTGTGGGTCGCCGCCGTCATCGCCCTGTTCGGGTTCTACCTCGCCCACACCTTCCTTGCCCCTGCCATCGACTCCGGCACCCGCACCGGGGTCGGCGTCGTCAACGGCATCCATCGCTGAAGGGACCCGCCACCATGCTGCTCCGTCCCGTCTACCCGCAGGCTCCGGAACTTCCGGCTGTCCGGCCTTCGACCGTGGTTCTGGGCTCTGAAGCCCATGCGCCTGCCTGCTCTTGTCAGCACTCCCCCGCCCCGGCCCCGGCTCCTCGCCGTCCGGTCGCGCCGCTTGTCGCCGCTGGCGCCGGGGGAGTGGCCGCCGTCATCGCGGTCGGCGTCGTCCTGACCGCGCTGCTGACCGCCGTCGCCGTGGGCGCCGTCTCCGTCGCGGTCTGCGCCGTCGTCCTGCGCTCCCTGCTCGCCAACCACAACCGCCGCCGCTGAAAGGAGGAGTTCGCCCGATGCCCGTCCGCACACCGCCGCCGGTCAAGGAATTGGCCGACCTGGCCTCGCTGGGCACCGTGCCCGCCCTGCTCCGGCAACTGAGGGGCCTGGGCGGGTGTGCCCGGCCCATCCGCCTCGACGGCCACCGCACCGAGATCGACACCGCCACCGGGCAGATCCTGTCCGAGCTGCACGCCGCAGACCTGCCCGCCGGTCACCTCCTGGTCCGCTGCAACAACCGCCGCACTACCCGGTGCCCGGCCTGCGCCGAGACCTACCGCCGTGACACCTACCACCTGATCACCGCCGGACTGCGCGGCGGCAAGGGCACCAGTGACCAGGTCGCGACGCATCCGCGTGTGTTCGCCACGTTCACCGCTCCGTCGTTCGGGCCGGTCCACAACCGGCCCGACTCCGGCCGTTGCCGCTGCGGCACCCAGCACCCAGAGGACGCGGGTGAGTTGGGCACGCCGCTCGACCCGGAGACGTACGACTACGAAGCGGCCGTGCTGTGGAACGCTCACGCGGGCGCCTTGTGGCGGCGCTTCTCGATCTACCTGCGTCGGGAGATCGCCAAGCGCGCCGGGCTCACGCAGCGGGACTTCCGGCATCACGCCCGCGTCTCCTTCGCCAAGGTCGCCGAGTACCAAAAGCGCGGCGCGGTCCACTTCCATGCTGTGATCCGCCTCGACGGACCCGATGGCGGTGACACCCCGCCCCCGGCCTGGGCAACGGTCGAACTGCTCGCCGACGCCATCCAGACCGCCACGGCGAAAGCGGATATCACTGGCCCGATCGTCGACGGCCGAGCGCACGCATTCGCCTTCGGCACCCAACTCGACATCCGTCCCATCCGCAGCGCCGACCTAGACGGAGGCACCGAACTGACCGATCGCGCCGTCGCCGCGTACATCGCCAAATACGCCACCAAGGGCGCCGAAACGGCGACGGGCACGCTGGATCGTCCGATCAAGTTCCTCGCAGAGCTGGCCCGTGCGCGTCTCAGCGAGCATGCCCGGCGGATGATCCGTACCGCCTGGGCACTCGGGGCACAGCCCGAACTGGAAGACCTCCGCCTCCGTGCCTGGGCTCACATGCTCGGCTTCCGCGGCCACTTCTCCACCAAGACCCGCCGCTACTCGACCACCCTCGGCGCGCTGCGCACTGCCCGCGCCGAATGGCGCCGACTCCAGGCCGCCATCGCACGCGGTGAGGAAGCACCCCAGCCGGCCACCGCGGACAGTGACGAAACCACGCTCGTCCTCGCTCACTGGTCCTTCGCCGGAACCGGCCTCACCCCCGGCGAGGAATTCCTCGCTGCGACAGTCCAGCCCGCACCGGGCACGGAGGGAGAAGCTACCCATGCCTGACCGACTGCTGACCGTGGCACAGGTTGCGGAGCGGCTCGGGACGTTTGAAACGTCCGGGGAGCGTTTCCCTCGCCGCTTGATCGAGGAACGACGGATTGCGTTCGTGAAAATCGGCCGCCATGTGCGCGTCCCCGAAAGTGCGGTTGAGGAATTCATCTGCGCCAACACAGTGCAACCCGTGTCCATGCATCGGCTAAAGGCGGTGGCGTGATGGCGGGAAAGCGCAAGAGCCGCCGCCAGTTCGGCCGTGTCCGTAAGCTGCCGTCTGGCCGGTACCAGGTCCGTTACCCCGGGCCGGATGGTGTTCTCAGACCGGCCGATCGGACGTTCGCCACGACGACCGACGCTGACCTGTGGCTTGCCAAGAAGCGGATCGAGATCGAGGAAGGTCGGTGGCTCGACCCGGCGGACGCCAAGACGACCGTTGAGGACTGGGCCGCTCGCTGGCTGGCATCGGTTGGACCCCAGCTGAAGCACAAAACTCGGGCTACCTACCGGTCGATCATCGCCTCACGGATCAATCCAGTGCTCGGCGGCCGTGAGCTGTCCAGCGTGCGGCCGATCACCGTTGCGGAGTGGGTGGCCAAGATGAAGACGGATGGTGCCGGTGCCTCTTGGATCCGCCAGTGCTATCGCGTGTTCGCTCAGATCATGGCCTCTGCTGTGGACAACGGTTTGATCGCGGTGACGCCATGCCGTGGGGTGCGGCTGCCGAGGATGCCGCAGACCGAACCGCACATCCTGACCCCACAGGAAGCCTCCCGCATCGTGCGGGCTGCCGACGCACCGCATGACCTGTTGATCGCGCTGCTTGCCTTCGGCGGCCTGCGGATCGGTGAGGCGTTCGCAATGCGGCGTGGAGACATCGACGTGCCCCGACGCCTGGTGCACGTGGACGAGAACCTCGCCGAGGCGAACGGGGCCTTGGTCTTCGATACGCCGAAATCACACCAGAAGCGCACCCTGACGCTGGCGCGCTCGCTGGTACAGCGGCTGTCGGCCTACCTGAGCCAGTTGCCTGGCGGCAATGATGCGTTGCTGTTCACCAACCGGGCTGGCCGTCCGCTTCGCTACAACCAATGGCGCAAGGCGCACTTCGACCCCGCCGTGACGGCGGCCGGACTGACGGATGTGACACCGCACGACCTGCGGGCCTCTCACGCCACCTGGGTCGCCGACCAGTATGGCGTCATGACCGCCGCTCATCGGCTCGGCCACTCCAACGCGAGTGTGACGACTCGGCACTACGCTCGACCTGCGGTCGGCCGTGACGCTCAGGTCGCCGAGGCGTCCGAGTCCTGGATGGAGGGGCACGACAACCCCCGAGGGGCACGTAAAGGGCACGATGACGACGATGACGGCTCGGCGGGGGCGCTGGTACCCGTCTGACCAGCGGCGGAGCCGTCCGCGCCAAGATCCGGAAAGACATCTTGAAAACTGTCGTGGCGGCAACGTCACCGTGGGTTCAAATCCCACACCCTCCGCACAGGTAGGAAACACGCAGGTGGGCGGGCGTCCCGGGTCATTCCGGGACCCCCGCCCACCTGTATCTTGTCTCACCCTGACCGCGTGAATCCCTCCGTTGACCTGCCTGTGCGGCCAACCTGCGGCCAAGCTCCGGCCGACCGATGGCCTACTCGGACGGGTCCAGAGCTGCGTCGATGAGCTGGTTCGCGCGGTGCTGCTGACCTCGCAGGATCTTCGCGTAGAACTTCCACAACACCGCGATGCTGTGCCCCGCCCGGCGGGCGACTTCCACCGGATCCACGCCAGCCTTGATCCACAGGGATACCCCGGCATGCCGGAGCGAGTAAGGCACGTCCGCCAGAGGAGACGCCGCGTCTTCCTCCGACAGAGCCTTGTCACGTGCGGCCTGCCACACCTCCGTGTATTCGGTTGACCTGACCCGTCCGCCCCGCACAGCGGTGAACAGGCGTCCATCGGAGGCCAGCACACCTCCTGCAGGTGGGGGGTGAGGATGTCCCAGCCGGTGGGGTGGATGCGGATGGACTGTCCGTCGTTGCGGCCCAGGTCACAGAGGCAGCAGCCTAGGTCCGGAAGCCAGGCCACCGATTTGGGTAATTTTATCGCCGTTTGCCCGTAGCCTACGAACAGCCCGGTGGGCGGTGGTGACGCGCAGGAGTCCCCAGGTCACCGTGCCGCTTGGGGGACAAGATCTATGGAGAAGGTACGGGATGACGCCGGCCCGCATGTGCATCTTGCAGTGTCCGTAGGATGGAGCCGCCCCTGCATGGAGAGATTGACCGAAATGCGCCCTGTCGTCGGGCCGCTGAGAGCACGTCTCCAACCCGCGGATCTCCGTCCGCGCACGGCTTTCGAGTGACTCGATTCCCCCGTGTGTCCCCCGAGTCGTCGCCTGCTAGAAAAGTGCCAAGTCAGAGGGTGCGCAGACGGCCCGCTGTAAATCTGTCGGCTTGCTCTTACGCAGGTTCGAACTCTGCCGCTGCCACGCGGTGGCGAGCGATCCCGAGCGCTCTGAAGCTCTCTATCGAGCTCTTTAGAGGCTGTTCCCCGGGTAGACTCCCGGGGGGAAATCTCGGCCGGCGTCCGCCGACGCGTCCGCGGTCGCGGGCGGCGGCCAGGCCGTCGTTGGTATTTGCGACAATCAGCCCGAATGCACCGGCTGATGTTCTGGGAGCTCAGCTCCTCTCCGAGGTCTGTTGGCCGTGTGGGGCAGGGGTTTGAGGGCGTGTGGGGTCCGCCGCGCTCCCGGGTCGCGGCCTGTCCGAGGGGTTCTCCGTGGTCGGGGCTGAGGGTGGTGGCGGTGTCGCCGGTGGTCGTGCGGCCGTCAGGTGCGCAGTCACATGGGGCGTTCAGGCTGTTGATGGTGGGCAGTGGACGGCGTCGAACAGGCTGAGGAAGGCGTCGCGCCAGGGCCACTGCTCGGGCAGGTGGACCGTCAGCTTGACGCGGGCGGTGCGGGCCAGCCGGGCGGGGACGTGGACGAGGTGGGCGCGCAGGGTGGCGGTGGTGGCCTTGGCGTGGAAGATCGAGGCGAGGGCTCCGGCGGCTCGCAGGAGGTTGTGGGACATCGCCCACAAGGTCAGCCATGCGGCGTTGGCCTGGAAGTTCCCGGACGGCAGGTGGGCCAGCGGGCCGGCTTTTCCATCAGCGATGGCCTGCTCCACGACTGCGTGTCGACGGTGATCAAGCTCAGCGGCCAGCATCTCAAACGGGCTGTCGGTGAAGATCGGGTGGTAGCGCCAAGCGGTGAACAACTCACCCTGACCCTGGGCCACTTCGGCGTTCAGCCTGCGGACCCGGCGCACGACGAGCCGGGCGGTGACCTGCTCGGCCTTCTTCCTGCCGGTGAACGCGGTGTACTCGATCTCGGCGACTTCGGCGTCGGAGACCATCTCGCCGGTGTCGGGATCGACGAAGGCGTCCGGGTAGCGGATCGGAACCCACGTGGTCTCATCGATGCGCGCTATCGCGGCGGCGATGGAGGGGTTCATGCCCGTGGTCAGGGAGAAGTGGGCGCCGGCGCGGCGGCAGGCGGCGACCACGTCGGCGGTGTAGAACTTGCTGTCCGCCCGGACCAGCCGGATCCCCGTGCCGCCGGCATCCTTGGCGATCGCCAGGGCTTCGGCGACGAAGCGCCCGGCGCCGCGCACGTCGGCGGCCTTGCCCCGGCGCAGCCGGACCGCGCCGATCACCGGCCGGGCGATCGGAGTGGAGAAGGTGGCCAGGATCGGGTGCAGCGTGCGCTGCCCCTTGAGCCGTCCGACCTCGGCGCCCTGCTTGGCGTGGCCGTACACGCGGCGGTGGGTGGGGTCGATGTCGATGAACATCACCTGATCGGCGCCGGGCAGCAGCGGCGTATACGACGCCAGATTGGTCAGGAACTGGCGGTGCACACGGTGCAGTTGCAGGTTATGGCCGTGAGTGAACGAGCGCAGGAAGGTACCCAGGGTGGACGGGGCTCGCACCCCGGCGAAGGCCCGGTCCATCGCGCCGTGCCGCAGCCGGTCGGCATCCTCGATGCTGTCCGCACCAGCGCACATCGCCGCCAGCAACGAGGTCACCTTCGCCGCCGGGTGGGCGCCACCGCTATTGTCCGCGCCCTCGATCCGTACCGATGAGGCAGCCAGCTCCCGCAGCCCGACCCGCTCGGCCAGCCGAACCAGCGGCAACAGCCCAGCATCGGCGATCAGATTCGGCTCGTCGAAGACAGCGGAGACATGTTCGGCGGCATGACAGACTTGCATCTGGCGGATGTTCTCCCGATCTGGCGACCTGGTCCTGTAGCAAGTCCCATCGTCGCAGGTCGGAGGGCATCCGCTCCCTCATGCCCAGGTCCCGACCACATAACTCATCGGTGCATCCGGGATCAGTTTTCGCTGCAGCTCGGCGAGAACGGACAGCGTTCCGAAGTCACATCTGGTGTAGACCTTTACGTCGCGGCCGTACCCTGTGTATGTGCAGCTCGTGGCTTCTGATGACGTACGCGTGGGTGCCGTGTGTGACGTGCTCGGCCCGTACGCGTGGCGGTCGCTCACGCCCGTGAAGGTCAGCCGCCTGGCGCTCGCCGCGCTGGACGGGCAGCCGGTGGCCCGCCAGGATGAGCGGATCGGGGTGCTCGTGGGCTTCCTGGACGGCTGCCGATGGCGGTCGCTGACGGTCGGGGCCTTGAGCCGTCGGCTGGTGTCCGCCCTGGACGCGTGGCGTCGCGAGAGCCAGTGGCTGGAGATCGAGCTGCGTTTGCTGCTCGACGCCGAACGCTACTGACGTGCCATGTGCATGCGGATCTCTGTCTGGACGTCGGTGATCAGCTCTCCCGACAGGTCCACGGTCACGGTGTGCAGCGTGCCGGTGAACCTGAACGGCGACTGGTAAGCGGGCGTCACCGCGGAGCCGGGGTTGGCGCCGCAGGTCATGCCGCCCGGGTTGAAGGCCACGGGTGTCGTGACCGGGATGTCGGCCTCGCCGACCGGGCGGCGGTCGATGTAGAGCCGGGCGCGACCCGGTGTGCCCTTGCCGTGGGCGATGTCCGGCTCGCCGGTGGGTTCGAACTCGAAGCGCAGCTCGCACCGGCCCTCGGGCACCGTTTCCGTCGAGGAGACCTGGTGCAGGGCACGCCGGACGTAGTTGTGGGCGTAGTGGAGCTTGCTGTCCTTCACATAGAGGGTCCAGCCGCCGACGTTGGCACCCTGGCAGAGCAGGACCCCTTCGGCACCGCCGGACGGGATCTCTACATCCGCAGTGATGCTGAACGGGCGGTTGATCACCCGGGGTGCCACGGCCGCGGGAAGCGTCTCGGTACCGGGACGGAAGGTGTAGCTGGTGCGGGCCGCGGTGATCTGCGGGCGCTCGATCATCATCCGCTGCACGCCGCTGCTGTCGATCGGCAGGACGCCGTATTTGCCGGCCTCCACGTACCACAGGGCGATCATCTCGATGAGCTTGTCGCGGTTCTCGGTGGCGAGGTCGCTGGTCTCGGCGAAGTCCTCGTCGATGTGGTACAGCTCCCAGTGGTGGGCGTCCAGCTCGGTGAGGTCCTGGGCGGTAATGGGGGTGCCGAAGGGCTTGCCGCCTTCCGTGAACGACGGGCCGGGCCAGGGGCAGATCGCACGCCAGCCGTCATGGTCGATGGCGCGGTGGCCGAGCATTTCGTAGTACTGGGAGTGGTGCAGGGTCTGCGCGGTCGGGTTGTCGAAGGTGTGGGCGAAACTGACACCGTGCAGCGGGGACTGCGATACGCCCTTGACGGTGGCCGGGGGCTCGATGCCGAGGACATCGAGCACGGTGGGGACCATGTCGATGATGTGCGCGAACTGGGTGCGCACCTCGCCTCGCGCCTTGAAGCCCTTGGGCCAGTGAACGAGGAACGGGTCGCTGACGCCGCCCCGGTAGGTCTCGCGCTTCCAGCGCCGGAACGGTGTGTTGCCCGCCCAGGTCCAGCCCCACGGGTAGTGGTTGAACGTCGTCGGACCGCCGAGCTCGTCGATCGACCGCACACTCTCTTCGAGCGGTTCGGGGGCATTGTTGAAGAACTGCAGCTCATTGGTGGTCCCGGTGGGGCCGCCCTCGGCGCTGGCGCCGTTGTCGGAGACGACCATGATCAGCGTGTTGTCGAACTCGCCAGTCTCCCTCAGGAAGTCCAGCAGCCGCCCGATGTGGTGGTCGGTGTGGGAGAGGAACCCGGCGTAGACCTCCATCATCCTGGCCGCGAGTCTGCGCGCATCTGGCGGGAGGGAGTCCCATTCGGGCACATCGGGGTCGTGGCGGGACAGCCGCGCATCCGGCGGGGCAACGCCCAACTGCTTCTGCCGGTCGAGCGTGGACTCGCGGTAGGCGTCCCAGCCGTCGTCGAACTGCCCCTCGTAGGCGTCCGCCCACTCCTTCGGCACGTGGTGCGGCGCATGTGTCGCCCCGGTACAGAAGTCCAGGAAGAACGGCTTGTCCGGAGCCACCTGCTTGGCGTCCGCGATGAACGAGATCGCCTTGTCCACCAAATCCGTGGTCAGGTGGTAACCCTCCTTTGGCGAAGCAGGGGGCTCGATTTGGTGGTTGTCGTAGACCAGGTCCGGATACCACTGGCTGGTATCGCCACCGAGGAAGCCGTAGAACCGCTCGAAGCCCCGGCCGAGCGGCCAGCGGTCGTACGGGCCGGCCGCCGATTCCTGCTCCGAGGGGACCAGGTGCCACTTGCCGACCATGTAGGTGTTGTACCCGTGCTGCAGCAGCATTTCCGAGAGAAACCCGTTCTCGAACGGGATCTGGCCGTTGTATCCCGGGTAGCCGGTGGACAGTTCGGTGATCGCCGCCATTCCGTTGGCGTGGTGGTTGCGACCGGTGATGATGCACGAACGCGACGGCGAACACAGCGCCGTCGTATGCATGTTGTTGTACAGCAGCCCATCAGCGGCCAGCGCATCCATGTTCGGCGTGGCCATCGGGCTGCCGTAGCAACCGAACTGACCGTACCCGGTGTCATCGAGCACGATGAACAACACATTCGGAGCTCCCGGCATGGCCCGCATCGGCTGCGGCCACCCAGGACTCGATTCCTCGGCCGTACGGCCGATCACACCCGGAAACGCCGTCCCCGGCCTGTACTCCTTGAACTCCTTCGGCGACATCTGCCCGTCCTCCACCCATGCCTCCCGCACGGCGATGCCGACCGGCACATCGACCCTTTGGGACTTAAGGAAGGGAAGTCGCCCGCGGCGCTGCGCAACGCCCCGATCATCCGGTCCGTCGCGGGCGGGCCCCGCTCGAATGCAGCTGTGTGAACTCCCTTCGATGCTAGGCCGCCGTCGGCGTGTCTGCCATTTGAGTGGAAAGCGTCTCGCCTACACCAGCACTGCCTCACCCCGTCACCAGCACCGCTGCGCCGACAAGGATGAAAACAACCGACGACAGCCGCTGCTGGTGCACCCGTACCAGCCGACTCCTGCACCACCCTTCACAGGCCACGTCGGCTGCCCAGACCAGCGAGGGAGCCAACGCGATTTGCACGCACCCGAACAGCACACCCGCACCGACGGTCACTCGCGAGAACACCACAGTGAACACGCTGACGTTGTCCAGACCAGTCGCCAGGACCAGTGCCACGTACTGCCCCAGGCGTCGGTACTCCGCCGCCCGACGCAGCGGTGCCACCACATCACCGCCTCGTACCAGGCCGCGCACTCCCAGGGCAGCCGGGATGATTCCGAGCAGCCGGACATATGAAGGCACGAGCAACCGGGCGACTGCACCGCCCAGGGCCCCGAGCCCCAAGAGCGTCAGGAGGCCGAGGAGGAGTGCTGACACCAAGAGCCGCTTGCGAGGCCGTCTTTCGGGCAGGAACAACGCCACGAACAGTGCCCAGGCGTCGATGTTCGTGGCACAGAAGACGGTGACTCCCAGCACCACCGCGTACAGCACTTCGTGCATCATTCGGGCATCGCGCGGTTACGCGCCTGCGGCAGAGTGGCTGGTCGTCAGCATATAGCCGCTGACGACCAGCGCCCACAGCGGAAAGGCCAGCTGGAACCAGGCGATGCTGGTGACGACGAAGAGCAGAATGATCGCGACGAGGTAGCCAAGCCAGGTGAGCCAGCAGGGGAAGACGCCGAGCCGCCGCCCGATCGTCGAGGTGGCGATGGTGAAGACGGCGGCCATGCGCATGCAGTAGCTGGACAGCAGGGTGAAGGCGGCATTGCGCCCGTACTGCCACAGGTGCAGTTGCGCAGTCCCGCGGGGAACGGCCGCCGTGGCGAGCATGCTGCCCGTTTCGGCGGCAAGCGTGAAGAGCGCCGCCACGAACAGCAGGCCGCTGCCGAGGAAGATCGTGGCGAAGAACTTGTCCTCGCCCTCGCCGACGTAGCTGCGCACCGCGCCCATGAACCACAAGAAGATGATTCCGGCGAACGGCAAAAGGGCCAGCGTCGCGCGTGCCGCGTCGCGGCTGGAGGAGCTTGCCAGCCAGGTGGCAGCATTCACCGGCCGGATCGGGATCGCGCTGTGCACCAGGATGATCGTGGCCGCCAGCAGGACGGCGAAAACGATCCCGGCCGCTCCCGCCGCGCGAGGTGTCTGCAGCGTCTTTTCCATGGCTCCGGCCGCTTCGGGAGTCAGAGCGCCCATCCGTGTCTCCTCCCCGTGCCTGCCGTCGACACCCGTACGATATGCCCTAAAAGTAACGATCAGTCGGAGGGACACGTGAGCCCGGAGATTCCCAAGCGCGCTACGCCGAACACTGGCAGCCGCGCCCGGGATCACCTGGCCAATGAACGCACCTACCTCGCCTGGCTCCGCACCGGCATCAGCATGGCGGCACTCGGCGTGGCCGCGGCCAAATTCGCCCCGCACCGGGGAATCCACGCCGTGATCTCCGGGGGCATCCTGATCTTCGCCGGACTGCTCGTCGGCGCCTACGGCACGGTCAGATACCGGTCCGTCGGCCAGCAACTGGACGCCGGCCTCTACGCCCCGGCGCGGTTCGGCCTGATCACGGCCGCCACCCTGATCACGCTTCTCGCGCTGATCGCCGTCGTGGTCCTCCTGTGATCAACGGCGAGAGGCGACGGACCCTCCCGAAGTGACTCACGAACCCGTACACACTCCACTTGTCCGCGACGTGCCGCTGGAGCGGCGAGTAGAGGGCCCCGTTGGGACCTGGGTGGCCGGGGCAACGGCATGACGCTCACGCCGTTGGGTATGGACCGGATCCACGGGCGCTCGCTTCTCACTGACAGGTCGCAGACGACAAGTTGACCATCGACTGCTGAGCCATCGAAGCCCAGGCCAAGTCACTCTCAGTGCGGCAGAGATGAAAAGAGGCGAGGCCGTACAACACGATGAAAACATCGGACCCAACCAGTAGGCGACAAACACGCCCCACAGCAGGAGGAAGCTGCACCCGAAAGCCCCTGCCCAGGTCGTCAGGCCAGGCCGGGGGCACGGCGTGGCAGGGCAGCCAGGCGTGGGCCGGAAGGCTGCCGCCGGGCCGGAGCGCTTGGTGCGGCGGCCGCGACCCTCGCGGCCTATCGCGGGGCCCAGGTCATCGGTGTCGACCGGCTCGCCCTCAAACCAGGCTGTCTGGACGGTCTGCCGCTCGCCGCAGCGGTCGACGGTGACGCCGATGGCGATCTGGCCCGTGCGGTGCGTGAGGTGACGGGCGAGTGGGGTGTCGACTGCGTCATCGACAACCTGGGCATCCCCGCCATTTGGCAGCAGTACCGCGACACGCTCGCCGACATGGGCCGCGTCGTGGACTCCGGTGTAATCGCCCGCGATCCGCTGCCGGTCCGGCTGCTGCCGTTCTACCTGCGCAGCCAGTCGCTGATCGGCGTCCGCACCGGCAACCGCGCCCACATCGCCCGTTTGTGGCGGGACGTCGCGGCGGGTTTCCGCGTTCCGGAGGCATTCGTGGACACCAGGCCGTGGGAGGCGGTCGGCGACGCTCATTGGACCATCGAGATGGGCATCTCCAGAGGCCAGGCCGTGCTCGAAGTCCCAGCCGCCTGACACCCCTGGAGCCTTCGGCCAGCGCGTCGGCGAACAGCCTCTCAACCTCAGCAAGTACCAGCGCAGCCCGTGACGTCGCGCGAGCAGCCTGGCGACCGTCGTCTTCCCGACCGCGGGCGGGTCCTCAATGATGAGGTCGGTGAGGTTGAACGACAACGAGGTTGTGGTCGCCGCCCGCGGCGATCGCGCGTACATGGTGGAGGAAGCGGGTGCAAGGGTGCGTCTGGCCGGGGGCGCAGACTCGCACCGGCGTGGTCCGGGGAGTAGTGGTAGTGCCGTCCCCGACCTCGCCTTGGCCGTTGGCCCCCCAGGCGAGAACTGTTCCGGCCTTGCGCAACACGAGGCTGTGGAATGCGCCCGCGGCGATGGCGCTTCCGTCGTGGAGGAAGTGGCTGCATGGAGCCGCCTGGCCGGGGGCGCAGACTCGCACCGGCGTGGTCCGGGGGGTAGTGGTGGTGCCGTCCCCGACCTCGCCGACGGAGTTGTCGCCCCAGGCCAGGACTGTGCTGTTCCTGCGCAATGCCAGGCTGTGGGCGCCGGAGAGGCCGTTCGCAGCAATGGCCTTCACGCCGTGGAGGAAGCGGGTGCACGGTGCTGTCTGGCCGGGGGCGCAGACTCGCACCGGCGCGG
>NZ_JANFNG010000018.1 GCF_024436035.1 Streptomyces humicola | reverse complement strand
GACTACGGCAAGCGCGTCGAACAAGCCGTCCGCGAACTCCGCGACAACTGAACCACATCTCGGAGCAGAGGCAGGGCTTCACGCGTCCGGGGTGGTGCGCGTCATCACGCGCACCACCCCGGACGCGCTTTTGTTCTCTCCCTCAATTCCCTTACCGGGCCTGTGAAGTGGCACCCTGGAAGTCACAACCGTCCACAGGACCGGACTGCCTGGAGCCCCGCATGGCCGAAAGCGTGCCCGTCCGCTGCCCGGCATGCCACCGGGTGCACGCGTTCACTCCGCCCACGTTCCCCTGCCCATGCGGCGCGCCGCTGACCGTGCCCGTGCTGCCCGACGGCGAGCCCGCGCAGCTGGAGCACCGCACCTGGAAGAACTCCTGGGTCACGCTGAGCTGCCCGACCTGCGGACGGCAGGACGACTGGCCGCACCCCGAACTCGGCTGCGCCTGCGGCGCCGTGCTGCGCCCGCCGGTGAACGGGACCACGCCGGCGCCGCCCGGCCGGGACACGGTCCCGGCCCCCGCCGCGCCCCTCCCGGGGCCGCCCTTGCCCCGCCCGCCCTTCCACCCGGTCACCATCCGCACCGGGCGCGACGCGGTGGCGGCGGCAGCGCAGTACCTGAAATGGCTCGGCCACACCGACGTGGCCCAGGCGAGTGACCGCAGCGCCACCGGAGTCGATCTGCGCGGCAAAGGCATCGTCGCCCTGGTCGACCCGTCGACGAGCCGCACCCCGCGCCGGGACGTCGAGACACTGTGGCTCAACTGCCTCAACGAGGACGCTACGGGCGCCTTCTTCTCCCTCGCCGGATACGCCCACGACGCCCGGCTGCGCGCCGACGAACTCGGCGTGCCGCTCTTCGTGATGGACCTGACGGGCGCACCGCAGCCGGTCAACGACGCAGCGGACGCGCTGATCCGCAGCAGGCCCTAGCCCTGCCGCGCCCGGATCGCGGCGATCAGCCACTCGAAGTCGGGCACGTGGGACGGGCGCGGCTCCTGCCCGTTGATCACCGCGAGCAGCCGGTGGTAGCGCTCGGACTGGCTGTCGATGCCTGCCTCCAGGCGCTCCAGGACGTACGCGCGGCGCGCCGCGTCCGCGCCGGCGAGAAGCTGGTCCACCACCTCGGCCGCCTCCGCCGAATCCGGCGCGACGCCGCGCTCGCGCGCCTCGCCCACCAGCATCGAGACCTTCTTCGGGAACCGCATGTACGCGCCGGTGTCGCGGGCGGGCCCGGACTGCGCACGGCTCTCGGCGTTGTATTCGGCCATCCTGCGCATGCGCTGCCGGAACCCGGGGTCGCTCACCAGCTCCGCCAGCTCCACCCAGGCGTCCACCTGCTCGGGCGTGGGTTCGTCCGGCAGCTCCGGGGGTGTCGTCATCAACTTCTGCCTCAACTGCGGGTCCGCGTCGAGACCGCTGAAGACCTCCGTCACGAACTCCTCGATGATCTTCCTGCGCTCCTGTGCGGACAGCCGCGCCAGCTTGTTCATCAGTGCCATCTCCTCGGTGCCGGGATGCCGCTTGGCCACCGTGCTGAGCACCGCACGGCTGAGCCTGAGCGAACGGATCTGCGCGTCCAGCGCCGCCACGTGCGCGGCGGCGACGTCGGCAACGGTGATCTCCTGCTGCAGCACACGCCGTACCTCGTCCAGACCGAGGCCGAGCTCACGCAGCGTGCGCACCAGTTCCAGCCGGGCCACGGACGCGGCGTCGTACAGGCGGTAGCCGCCCGTCGTCCGCCCCGCGGGGGGCACGGCACCGATGTCGGACCAGTACCTGATGGTGCGGACCGCAAGACCGGTGCGACGGGAGAGCTGGCCGATGGTGAGCAGCGGGTGACCGTCGTCGTCCATGTCTGCGAGTGTGGAGCTTCCAGCGGCTGGAGACTCAAGCCCGCGACGGCGTGCGTATCCTTGCTCTCCGCTACTGTCCGCCTCCGTCCGACGGGGAGGGGGTCCCCCCGCCGCCGGGTAGGGGAAGGGACACATACTCGGAGGTTACGTGTCGGAACAGGTGCCGATCAGCATCGTCCTGCCGGTGTACGGGGTGGAGGAGTACCTGCCCCAGTGCCTCGACTCCCTCCTCGGGCAGTCCTTCGCGGACGTCGAGGTCGTCGCCGTCGACGACTGCTCGCCCGACGGGTGCGGCGCGATCCTGGACGAGTACGCCGCCCGCGACGCGCGGCTGCGCGTGGTGCACCTGGAGCAGAACGTCGGCCTGGGGCAGGCGCGCAACGAGGGCCTGGCCCGCGCCAGGGGCGAGTACATCTGGTTCGTCGACAGCGACGACTGGCTGGCCGACGGGGCGCTGGCGGCGGTCGCCGAACGGCTGGAGCGCTCGCGTCCCGACGTGCTCGTCGTCGACTTCGCGCTGGCGTACCCGGACGGCGGCACCGAGCGTGATGTGCGGGCGCATCTGTTCCGGGACGCCCCGGAGAGCTTCACCCTCGCGGAGCGGCCGGGCGTCCTCGACCTGATCATGACCGCCTGGAGCAGGGTGGTCCGCAGGGAGTTCCTCGCCGGCCTCGACGTCGGCTTCGGCCGCGGCTACTACGAGGACATCTCCGTCACGTACCCGGTGCTGATGGCGGCGCGGCGGCTGAGCCTGCTCGACCGCGTCTGCTACTACTACCGGCGCGGCCGCGAAGGGGCGATCACCAACACCGCGAGCCCCAAGCACTTCGACCTCTTCGGCCAGTACGAGCAGATCTTCGACTTCGTCGACCGCGAGGAGGAGACCGCCGGGCAGTTCCGCACGGCCGTCTTCGACCGCACCGTGCGCCATGCGACGACCGTGCTCGCCACCCCTGGCCTGGTACCGGCCGATCGCCGGCGTGAATTCTTCCGCCGCGCCTCGGAGCACTTCCGGCGATTCCGGCCGCAGGGCTACTCCTGTCCGTCGGGGCTGCGCGGACTGCAGTACCGGCTCGTGGAGCGGGACGCCTTCCCCGCGTACGCGGCGCTCGAACCGGTCAACCGGCTGCGGCTCGCGCTGCGTCCCGCTGTGCGCCGGGCCCGCCGCGCCCCGCGCTCGGCCACGCGTCTCGCGGCGACCGCGGCGCGGCGCGCCTACTACCGCGCCTGCCTGCTGTTGCCGGTCGACGAGAACCTCGCCGTGTACGCGGCTTACTGGTACCGGGGATACGCCTGCAATCCCGCGGCCATCTACGAGAAGGCGCGCGAACTGGCGCCCGGCGTACGCGGGGTGTGGGTGGTCGGCAAGGACCGCGCCGGGTCGATGCCGCCCGGTGTCGATCACGTGGTGGCCGGCTCGGCCCGCCATCTGCGCACGATGGCCCGTGCGAAGTACCTCGTCAACAACGTGAACTTCCCGTACGAGCTGTCCAAGCGGCCCGGCTCGGTACTGGTGCAGACGCAGCACGGCACGCCGCTGAAGAAGATGGGCACCGACCTGCGCGACTATCCGGTGGCCGCGGGCGGGTTGAACTTCGAGCGGCTGGTGGAGCAGTGCGGGCGCTGGGACTTCCTCGTCTCGCCGAACCCGCACACCACCGAGGTGTTCACGCGCGTCTATCCCGGCCGCTACGAGGTGCTGCCGACGGGCTACCCGCGCGCCGACCGGCTGGTGAATGCGACCGCCGACGAGGTGCGCCGGGTGCGCGAGGGGCTCGGCATCGCCCCCGGGCAGACCGCTGTGCTGTACGCGCCGACGCACCGCGACTACCGGGACGAGGCCGAGCTGCCGCTCGACCCGGAGCGGCTCGCCGCGGAGCTGGGCCCCGACCATGTGCTGCTGGTGCGCGCGCACTACTTCGACGCGCGGGGCGACGTGCAGCTGCGCGACGTGAAGGACGTCTCCGCCCACCCGTCGATCGAGGAGCTGTGCCTCGCCGCCGATGTGCTGGTCACCGACTACTCGTCGGTGATGTTCGACTACGCGGCGCTGGACCGGCCGATCGTGATCTACGCGCCGGACTGGGAGGTCTACCGCAGGACCCGCGGGGTCTACTTCGATCTGCTGCAGCAGCCGCCCGGTTCGGTCGCCACGACGCCCGAGCGGCTCGCCGAGGTGCTGCGCGGCGGAGAGTACGCCGGTGCGGCCGCGGCCAAGCAGCGCGAGGAGTTCCGCGCGCGCTTCTGCCCGTACGACGACGGCCACGCGGCAGAGCGCGTCGTACGGCGGATCTTCCTGGGCGAGAAGCCGGGCCCGGCCTAGCGGGTACGGCCGGCTGTGCGGCGGACCTTGAGGATGTTGTCTGTCCGGGTGCCGGGCCGGCCTTCGGGATCCGGCGCATCGCGGACGATCTCGTCCTCGGTCTCCACCTCCCACTCACCGTCCGGGAGGGCGAGCTGGTCGAGGACGTCACCCGTGGTCGGGAAGGTGTAGTGGAAGGGCGGCTGCCCGCACTGCCACGACGGCCAGCCGGCGTGGCCGACGATCAGCAGCACCCCGCCCTCGGCCACCGCATCGGCCGCGCGGCGCAAAATGCCCGGCCGCTCGCCCTCGGCGGCGACCGGGGAGTGCAGGAACTGGGCCGACACCAGGTCGAAGCGGCCCTGCGGGAACGTTGCGGACAGGTCGTGCCGCTGCCAGTCGATGCGCTCGGCGACACCGGCGTCGGCAGCCGCGGCCGCGGCGCGTCGCAGCGCGGTGGCGGACAAGTCGACGGCGGTCACCCGCCAGCCCTGCTCCGCCAGCCAGATCGCGTCCGCGCCCTCGCCGCAGCCCAGATCCAGGGCGGTCCCCGGGCTCAGCGAGGCGGTCTCCCGCACCAGCGGCTCGTTGGGCTTGCCGCTCCAGGCGCGGTCCTGGCCCTGGTAGCGCTCCTCCCAGAACTGCTCGGCGCTCTGCGCGCTCGTGGCGTCGGTCATCGTCGGTCTCCCTCAGTCGTGCGGTCGTGGTGGCAGCGTGCACCGCGCTTCGTCACCTTGACAAAGAAAGTTGCCGAAGCAGCAAGGTGGAGGCATGAACGACAGCGACCTGGCGTCCGTGCTGACCGGGGTGGGCCCGCGACTCAGGGCGCTGCGGCGCTCGCGCGGCACCACGTTGGCGCAGCTCAGCGAGGCAACGGGCATCTCCCAGAGCACCTTGTCGCGGCTGGAGTCCGGGCGGCGCAAGCCCACCTTGGAGCTGCTGCTGCCGCTGGCCAGGGCGCACGATGTGCCCCTGGACGAGCTGGTCGGCGCGCCCGCGACCGGCGACCCGCGCATCCACCCGCGGCCGTTCACCCGCAATGGCCAGACATTCGTGCCGCTGACCCGGTATCTGGGCGGCCTGTATGTGTTCAAACTCATCATCCCCGCCGACACCACGGGCGACCCGGTGCGCCCGGATCAGAGCGTGCACGAGGGGTACGAGTGGCTCTACGTGCTGTCCGGCCGGCTGTGGCTGGCCCTCGAGGAGAACGACCTGATCCTCACCGCCGGGGAGGCCGCCGAGTTCGACACCCGCACCCCCCACGGCTTCGGCAATGCGGGCAAGCGGCCGGTCGAGTTCCTCTCCCTCTTCGGCTCGCAGGGCGAGCGCATGCACGTACGGGCACGCCCCACGGCCTCGAAGCGTGCCGTCAGCGCGCGGTGAGCACCATCCAGAAGCGGGCCGCTCCGGAGAGCATCTGCCCGTAGGCCTGGCGACCCCGTCCAACGGCGCGGTCTCGATCATGGGACGAATGCCGTGCAGGGCGCTGAACGCCATGGTGTCCTGGATGTCCTGCGCGGTGCCGGACGGGATCGCGCGCGCCGGGAGCGGACCCGGCCCCGCCCCACGGTGACGGTCGTGGTGTCAGCGCCGCACGCGGCGGCGCAGCCGACCGGCGAGGACGCGGCGGGCGCCGGCGAGTCCGTCGGCGACGCGGATCGCCAGCCAGCCGCTGCTGGTGGCGTACGGCTGGAGCAGCAGCACCTGACCGCGGCGGCCCACCTGCACCCGGCGCCCGAGGCCGGCGGTCGCCCGCACCGTCGTGGTGACCGGACCGCCCTCCCGGAAGACCAGGGTCGCCCACACGTCCCAGGTGGTGATCGCGTCGCGTTCGCAGAGCGCCGAGGCGTCGACGGTCACCCGGGTCCGCCACCCGTCGCCCGTGGCGCTCCAGCCGGCCTCGTACTGGTGCGCCTTGCCGGTCACCCGGTGGCGCAGCTCGACGACCGCGCGCACCGGGCGGGCCTGCGCCGTCCTGCCGTACAGGTCGGCGAGGCGCAGCTCGACGACGAGGCGGCGCCCGGTGCGCACCGTCGCGGCGACGTAGAGCGGAAGCTCGTCGAGCGGGGCGCCGGCGAGACCGTCGAGTTCGATCGCATCGCCGGCACTGCCCGGCTCGTCCCACAGCGGATGTCCGGCGTCGCCCGCATACGGGGGTGCGAGGCGGGGCGGGTCGGCGGCGAGTTCGGCAAGGCGCCCGAGCCGGGCGGTGGCGCGCTCACGGCCGAGCAGTACGGCGGTCCGCCACCGGGCGGCCGGCGTCGCCCGGCGCACCGCCTCGGCGCCGAAGGCGCGCACGTGCTCGCGCGAGATCCGCCACCACTGGTCCTGGTACTCCGGTGTGCGCTGCGGCAGTTCACGCAGGTAGACGGCGAGGTCGTGCTCGAGGAACTTGGTCTGCGCGGCGGTCAGCAGTTCCTGCGCGCCACTGTCCCGCATGATGTCGAGCACCTGCTGGTGGGCCGCGACGCGGTCCTGCCAGTTGGTGATCCGGTCGCGGCGCAGGGAGATGGAGGCGCGGCCGGTGCCATAGCGCACATGCCAGATGTAGACGGTGTCGGGGATGACGGCGAGTCGCGGGCGGGCGGCATAGACGCGCCCGGTGAAGACGAAGTCCTCGTAGTGCGCGGCACCGTCGGGGAAGCGGATGTGCCGCTCCCGCAGGAAGTCGCGCCGATAGATCTTGTTGACGGACAGGGTGTCCCACAGCGTGCGCGGGCGGGCGGCGACGCCCTCGTGCACCGACTCGGCGGCGAACAGCGAGGGCTGCCATGGCAGTTCGCGTCCGCTCGGCAGCTCCCGGCGCACGCACAGCCCGGCCGCCACGTCGGCGTCGTGCCGCACCGCGGCGGCGAGCAGTGCGTCGACGGCGCCGGGCGGCAGGATGTCGTCGCTGTCGAGGAAGACCACCCACGGGGAGCGGGCCGCGTCGATCCCGTCGTTGCGCGGGGTGCCGCAGCCGCCGCTGTTGGCGGTGCGGCGTACGACACGGACGCGCGGCTCGGCGGCGGCGAGCCGTTCGATCACCTGGGGCGTGTCGTCGGTCGAGGCGTCGTCCACGACGACGACCTCGGCGACCGCGTCGCCCTGCGCGAGCGCCGAGGCGACCGCGTCCGCGACGTTCGCCGCGTCGTTGTACGCGATCACGACCACGGTCGCGGCGCCGGCGTGGCCCTCGCTCGCGCTGGACACCCTTGCTCCCATCCGTCGGCCCCCGCGACTTCACCTGCAAGGAGGGAAGCCTAACGGAAGTCCTCCTCACGAAACTCCACGGGCGAGACGGGTGCTCCGCACGCTGCCGCAGATCGATGCGGCGGATCTTGCCGGAGACGGCCTTGGACAGCTCGGCGAACTCCAGTACGCGAACCCGTTTGTAACAGGCAAGGACGTCACGCGAGTGCGCGAAGATCGCCTGCGGTGGACAGGAGCATTTTTATGCGCACCGTGACACGAAGCCGCGTCGGCGGCTACGGCCGACGCGGATCTCGGCTTCCATCGGGAACAGTCGTAGCAAGATGCTTTTGATGCCGCCGGCTCAATTGGGGCTGACGCTCAGTGGACTCCCCGCTCCTGGTGCGCCCAATACGGCTCACGGAGCTTGAACTTCTGGACCTTTCCGGTGGCCGTGCGCGGGATGGAGTCGCGGAACTCCACGCTCGTCGGCGCCTTGTATCCGGCCATCCGCTGCTTGCAGTGGGCGATGATGTCGGCCTCCCGCACCGTCGCTCCCTCGACCAGGACGACCAAGGCCTTGATCGTCTCGCCCCACTTCTCGTCCGGCACACCGATCACGGCGACCTCGGCGACCTCCGGGTGACTGAAGATCGCGTCCTCCACCTCGATCGACGACACGTTTTCCCCACCCGTAATGATCACATCCTTCTTCCGGTCGGAGATCGTCAGATGGCCGTCCGACTCGTCGACGGTGCCGCCGTCACCGGTGTGGAACCAGCCGTCCTCCAGCACCTTCGCAGTCTCCTCCGGCCTGTCCCAGTAGCCCTCCAGCACGACATTCGAGCGGGCCAAAACCTCGCCCGAGTCCGAGATCTTCAGCCTGACCCCCAGCGCGGGCAACCCCGCGCGGGACAGCTTCCGGGCCCGCTCCTCGGCGGGCAGATCCGCATCGGCCAGACGGGAGCGGTTGAAGGTGAGCACCGGGGACGTCTCGGTCAGGCCGTAGATCTGGGTGAACTCCCAACCCAGCTCCTCGCCCACCCGCTGGATCATCTTGCTCGGCGGCGGGGCCCCGGCGCACACGATCCGCACCCGATCACGGCCCGGGATCTCACCCTCCCAGCGGGCCGCCGCATCCAGGACCGCGTTCCAGACAGCAGGTGCGCCGCACATGAGCGTGACGCCGTGTTCCTCTACGCGACGCAGGATCTCCGTGCCGTCGACCTTGCGCAACACCACCTGCTTCACACCGAGCCCGGCCATCACGTACGGCATGCCCCAGCCATTGCAATGGAACATCGGCAGCGTGTGCATGTAGACGTCGCGCTCCCAGGCCCGGGTGTGCAGCCCGAACGTCAGGCCGTTTACCCAGATGTTGCGATGGGTCAGCTGCACGCCCTTGGGCCTGGCTGTGGTCCCCGACGTGTAGTTGATCGTCGCGGTGGCGTCCTCATCCGGGTTCGACCACGGGCGCGGCTCTACACCGAACCGCATCAGCTCCGCCTCCGTCTGCTCACCCAGAACGAAACGGTGACCCGTCTTGACGCCGGACAGAGTGTCTTCCAGCTCCGGATCGACGAGCAGGACCGCAGAGCCGCTCTGCTGCACCACGTAGTCGACCTCTTCCGGCTTGAGGCGGAAGTTGACCGGAACGCAGATCCGGCCGCTCATCGGCACCGCGAACAGCAGCTCGAGCAGCCGGGTGGAGTTGTGGCTGACCACCGCCACCCGCTCGCCCTCACCGACGCCGAGCGCGTCGAATCCCGCTTGCCAGGCCCGCACCCGCTCCCCCAGCCGCCCATAGGCCGAATCCGGCACCGGCTCTGCCGGCTGAAACGGCTCGTCGACCACACCGGGACTGGAAGAGAACCCCAGCTCCGCTCGGTCGAGGAAGTCCGCGATAGTCATCGGCACCCGCATTGCTTTCTCTCCCCTATCCGCAGCGCCCAGGAACAACAACGAAGGAATACCAACGGCCACCGTCACTCAAGCGGCCCACCACAATTGAAAAGAAAAGCCCCCTGATGTTGACGCTTCGAAGACGTTCTGCGGCGCGCGCGATGCAGGTGATGTAGCCGTCGGCGTCGCGTGAGCCGATGTCGCCGGTGCGGTGGTAGCCGCCGACCATCGCCTCCGCCCGGAAATCCTCGGTGGCCGTGCCCGTGCCCTTGCTGTCCGCCATGTGCCCTCCTCGTCGAGAACGCCGGTCACATCGTGGCGCGCCGGGGAGGGGTCACGCCAGCGTCAGGCGACCGTCCGGATGCGCCGGACCAGGAGGCCCGCGGCGAGGGTGACGAGGGCGGCGAGGGTGTAGAGGCCGGCGTAGCCGCCCGCGTGCGCGAGGACCGGCGCGGCGAGGGCCGGGGCGAGCACCTGCGGCGCGGAGTTGGCGATGTTGATCACTCCGAGGTCCTTGGCCCGGTCGGCCGCGGTCGGCAGCACCTGGGTGATCAGCGCCTGGTCGACGGCGAGGTAGATCCCGAATCCGGCGCCGAGCACCGCGGCGGCGGTGATGGCGGCGGGCCAGGTGTGGACGGCGGCGAGCAGCATCGCGGCTGCGGCCATCACCACGCAGGAGACGAGGACGAGGAAGCGGCGGCGGCCGGTGCGGTCGGAGACGATCCCGGAGGGGATCGCCGTGACGGCCGCAGCGAGCGTGTAGACGACGGTGAGCACGAGCACGCCATCACCCGGGTGCGGGTAGTGGACGGCGTCGGTGAGGTAGTAGAGCAGATAGAGCGTGCCGATGGCGTTGCCGAGGTTGATCAGGAAGCGGGTGAGCCAGGCCCATCCGAAGTCGGGGTGGCGGCGCGGGGATATCCACAGCGCGGCGTCGCGCATCCGCGGCGGGCGCTGCTCACGCGGCAGCACGGGTTCGCGGAAGCCCAGGACGAACGGGAGCGACAGCGCGACGGTGACGGCGGCGATGAGCATATAGCCGGTGACGACGCCGGTGACGGCCTGCGTGACCAGCATCGCGCCGACGACCAGGCCGAGCGACTGGCAGATGCCCGTCCAGCCGGAGACCACCGCCCGCTGCCTTACCGGCACTTGGTCGGCGACGGGCGCCGTCACCCCGGCGAGCAGACCGTTGAGCCCGGCCTGCGCCAGGCACCAGCCGACGAGGATCCCGGCGACCGTATGCTGCGCGGCGGTGGCCAGCAGCCCCACCGCGCTCGTCACCGCTCCGGCGAGTATCCACGGCCGCCGTCTGCCGTGGCGGGAGGTGGTGCGGTCGCTGAGCGCCCCGGCGACGGGGTTGGCGGCCATCGCGACCAGCGCGCCGACACCGGTGACCCAGGAGAGCGCGGCGTCCTTGTGGGCGGGATCGGCGTGTTCGAGCTGGAGCGGCAGCAGGATCTGGATCGGGGTGAGGAACGCCATGAAGACGGCGAGCGTGGCCAGGCTCAGCGACGCGGTCCAGGCCGCGCCGACCGGCGTGGTGGGCTCGGCGAGGGCGGCGGCCGGCGCGGTCCCGCGGAGACGGACACCGCTCATCGCGGCTGCGCCGCTATCACGTCGCGGTACCAGGCGTATGACGCCTTCGGCGTGCGCAGCTGCGTGGCGTGGTCGACGTGGACGAGGCCGAAGCGCTGGTGGTATCCCTCGGCCCATTCGAAGTTGTCGGTGAGTGTCCAGACGAAGTAGCCGCGGACGTCGGCGCCTTGGGCCACCGCGTCGGCGACCGCCCGGATGTGTGCGTCGAGGAAGGCGATCCGCTCGTGGTCGTCGGTGCCGGGGTAGGAGCAGCCGTTCTCGGTGACGGTGAGCGGTGGGAGGGCGTCGCCATAGCGGCGGGTGAGGCCGAGGAGCAGATCGGTGAGGCCCTCGGGGACCACCGGCCAGTCGAAGGCGGTGCGGGGCACGCCGTCGAGTGGTGCCTCGTCGAAAGGGAGGACGGCGCCGGCTGCCGGGGCTCGGATGACGGTGGGGTTGTAGTAGTTGACGCCGAGGCCGTCGAGCGGTGCCGAGATGACGGCGAGGTCGCCGTTGCGTACGACTCCCCCGAGGTCGCCCTCGACGCCGAAAGGAGACAGGTCGGGGTAACGCCCGAGGAACAGGGGGTCGTTGAAGAGGCGGTTGTGCAGCGCGTCGTAGGCCTCGGCTGCGGCCAGGTCCCGCGGCGCGTCGGTGGCCGGCCGGACCGGCGAGCAGTTGTTGGCGATCAGCACGCGCCCCCCGTGCTCGCGCAGCGCCTGCGCGGCCAGACCGTGCCCCAGCAGCTGGTGGTGGGCCACCGGCAGCGCATCGAGCATCAGAGTGCGTCCCGGTGCGTGATAGCCCAGCGCGTACCCGAACGCCATGTGCACGAACGGCTCGTTGAGCGTGATCCAGTCACGGATCCGGTCGCCGAGCCGCCCGGCCACCACAGCGGCGTAGTCGGCGAACCGGTACGCGGTCTCCCGCGCCGGCCAGCCCCCTCGGTCCTCGAGGGCCTGTGGCAGATCCCAGTGGTACAGCGTGGGCACCGGCGTGATCCCGGCCTCCAGCAGCCCGTCGGTCAACCGGTCGTAGAAGCCGAGCCCGGCCTGGTTGGCGGGCCCGGCCCCGGTGGGTTGCACGCGCGGCCAGGCGATGGAGAACCGGTAGGCGTCGACGCCGAGCCCCTTCAGCAACGCCACGTCCTCGGGCCAGCGGTGGTAGTGGTCGCAGGCGGTCACGGCGGTGTGCCCGTCCCGTACCGCCCCGGGCCGCGCGGCGAAGGTGTCCCAGACCGAAGTCCCGCGTCCGTCCTCAGTGGTGGCGCCCTCCACCTGGTACGCGGAGGAGGAGACGCCCCAGACGAACGCGGCGGGCAGCGCGGGAAGCGACGGCAGCGGCATCGCCATACCCCCTTCCAAAACATGAGGGGTGTTCATGATAGCGATTCACTCAGAGTGGCACAGTGGAACGGTGACGATTGATGCCACGAGGAGCCCGGTGCGCCGACGTCCCGTCCAACGGCGCAGCCTGGCACGGTTCGAACGTATCCTGGACGCGGCCGCCGAACTACTCGACGAGTCCGGCTACGCCGCGCTGACGACCCGTGAGGCGGCACGGCGCGCCGATGTGCCGATCGGCACGCTCTACCAGTTCTTCCCCAGCAAGGACGGCCTGGTGGGAGCGCTCGCCGAACGCAACCTCGAGCGCTACCTGGAGCGGCTCTCCCGTCGTATGGAGGCCGAACACCCCTCGGATGTAGCGGCATTGGTCGATGTCGCGGTGGAGGAGTTCGTCACGATGAAACGCTCCGTGGCCGGCTTCGGCGTCCTCGACTTCGGCCTGGTCGGCCCGCCCGGCACCCACACCGAACAGCACATCCTCGACGGCGTCCTCGACAACAACGCGGCCGTAGCCGAACGCCTGCGCGCCCTGACCGCCGGCCTGCTCACCGACGGCGAGCGCGTCGAGTCACCCCTCGCCCTGCGCGTCGCCATGGAGTGCGCGGACGCGGTCCTGCAACTCGCCTTCCGGGTCGCTCCCGACGGCGACCCGGCACTGATCACCGAGTGCAAACGCGTGCTGCGCCGCTACCTCGCCCCGGGCCGGGAGCTCTGACCCGAGCGGCGCACCATCGCGAACGTCCCCTCCAGCTCCGCCTGAGCGAGCCGCCGGCCTCTTCCTCGTCTTGCGCAGGACGGGCACGAACTCCCCGAAGAGGTCGGCAAGCACGGGGTTGGTGGGCGGCCGCCATGAGTGCCGCGTGCAGGGCGAGGTCGGCGTCCACGAAGGCCGCGTTGTCGGAGGCGGCGCGACGGCCGTCGAGGGCCTGTCGCATCGCCGTGATGTCGTCCTCCGTGCGGCGCCGCGCCGCCGGCCGGGCCGCCTGCACCTCCACCAGCATGCGGACCTCGTAGACATCGGTGATGGCCGCCTTGCGCAACCGCGTCGGCCAGTCCTCGACCGCCTGCGTAGCAACGACGAAGACCCCCGCGCCCTGCCGGGGCGGCACGAGCCCGGCGCCGGCCAGCGCCCACAGCGGGCCACACCTGCGGCGTCGCCCTCGGCGCCGGTATCGCCCGAGCAGGTGCCCGCTGCGCCACGGCATGAACATCTACGGGGTGCACGAACTCCCCGTCACCGGGGACGCGCGGTAGGCCGTATGTACCGGTCAGCACTGCTCCAGGTGCGGGACCTTTCCGTGGTCCCATCCTCCCAGGATCTCCACGGCGTTGACCCAGGCCGTAGCGGAGGGGCCGGCGTAGCGGAGCCACCAGGAGCTGTAGTAGCGCCGATTGGCGACATCCGCCTTGGCGGCCGTCTCCCCGCGCGTCTGGCAGGAGAACGGCTGGACCCCGTAGCGCAGCAGACCGATCCGCTTCCGCTTCGAGGGATCGGCATACGCCTGTGCGCCGTTCTGGTCCCAGACGAAGCACGACGCGATGCCGTCCCGCTCGGTGACGCAGCCGTGCGCATAGGCGGCCCTGTCCACGTCCTGCGAGGTGACCGTGGGCGTGGACAGGGCGCCGGAGCCCGGCCCAGCGGCCTCCTGCGGGGCGCGGACGTGTGCGAACACCGCGATGACCGCGATGACCGCGGCGGCGAGCGCGACGACGGCGAGGGCCACGCCCGCGGTCCACTGCCACGGCATCCGGACGAAATTACGCATCGAGATGTCCAACGCCCGAGGCCTCACGAGGTTCTGCGCACGCTGTCGTACCCCGGGGATAGCGTTGGCCGGCATGGAGGGTGCTGGACCGGCGGACGCTGGCGGAGCAGCGCGAGATGCTGCTGATCACCGTCCGCGGGATCACCGACGCCCAGGCCGCGAAGCGCACGACCGTGATCGAGTGGCATAAGGCCTCGGCCGCGGTGGTTGTGCGGTGCATGCCCAACATCACCGGTGTGCTGGCCCGCGTCGTCGTGGAGGACCTCGAAGCGGCGATCCCGCTCTACCGGGAACTGGCCGGCGTCCCGCCGGAGGCCGTCCGGCGTTTCGGCTTCCGCGACGTCCATCTAGCCCGCGTCGGCCCGTTCCTGCTGCTCAGCGGAGACACCGCGCCGTACGCGGACCGCACGGCCACGGTACTGGTCGAGCGGATGGACCTCGTGATCGCGGCCGTCGAGCGCTGCGGAGGCGAGATCCTCGAAGACTCCTCCCCCGCGCCGAACGGCGCCCGCCTCATCGCCCGGCACCCGGACGGCGCGGTCTTCGAGTACATCGAGTACATCGAGTACATCGACGACACCGCGAGCGACTGAGGTCTCAAGCCTCCGCCAGGCCCAACGTCGCGGCCAGCGCCGGGGCGAGCGTCTCGGCGATCTCGTCCGCGGTCATCTGGGTCACCGGCGGAAGGCGGAGCAGGTAGCGGGTGAGGGCGAGGCCGAGGAGCTGGGAGGCGACCAGCGCGGCGCGGGGGACGACCTGCGGGCCGAGGGCCGCGACCAGGGTGGGGGCGACCTGACGGGTGAAGATCGCCCGTACTCGCTCCGCGGCGCGGTCGTTGGTGACAGCCGAGCGCAGCAGGACGAGCAGCGTGTCGCCGGAGGGATCGCTCTCCCAGCGTTCGAGGAAGAGCCGCACGAGCGTGCCGGGCAGCTCGACGACGGGCACGGCCGTCAGGTCGGGCAGGCGCAGGTCGATGGTGAGGGCGGCGTCGAAGAGCCCTTCCTTGGTGGCGAAATAGCGGATGACCATGGACGGGTCGATGTTCGCGTCGGCGGCGACGGCGCGGATCGTGGTGCGTTCGTAACCGTTCGCAGCGAAGCGCTCACGGGCGGCGCGCAGGATGGCGGCCTTGGTGCGGTCGGATCTCGGGGGCATGCCACCAAATGTAGGCCACCATGTGTTGACTTTCCATGCCCTGCGGCGCATTCTGTCAACAGACGTTGGCCAACAGCTGTTGGCATGCCGAAGGGGGTCACCACCATGAACACCCACACCACCGCACTCCCCGACCGCACCGAGGTCGCCATCGTCGGCGCAGGACCCACCGGCCTCGCGCTCGCCGCGACCCTCGCCTCCGCGGGGGTGGACTTCGTCCTCCTCGACAAGCTCCCCGAGGGCGCCAACACCTCGCGCGCCGCGGTCGTGCACGCCCGTACGCTGGAGGTTCTCGACGGGATCGGCGCCGCCAAGCCGTTGATCGAACGCGGCCTGCGCATCGAGCGGTTCACGGTCCGCGACGGCGCGCGGCAGCTGCTCGGCATCTCCTTCGCAGGACTGCCCACCCCGTACCCGTTCGCGCTGATGATCCCGCAGTACGAGACCGAAGCGGTGCTTCTGGAACGGCTGCGCGAACTCGGCGGCGACGTCCACCGCCCGTACGAGGTGGCCTCGGTGACGCAGGACGACCAGGGCGTCACCCTCACCATGACCACCGGCGAGACGCTGCGCGCCGCCTGGGCCGTCGGCGCGGATGGAATGCACAGCGCCGTGCGCACCGCCTCCGGCATCGGCTTCACCGGCGGTTCCTACGACGAGTCGTTCGCCCTCGCCGACCTGACGATGGAGTGGGCACCGGGCCGCGACGAAGGGTCGCTGCTGTTCAGCGAGGCGGGTCTGATGGTCGTGGTACCGCTGCCCCGCGACCGTTTCCGCGTGGTCGCCACCGTGGACGAGGCGCCGGCCGAGCCGGACATCGCCTATATGCAGGGGCTGCTGGACGCGTGCGCGCCCGGCCAGGGGCGGGTCACCGGGATCACCTGGTCGTCCCGGTTCCGGGTGCACCACCGGCTCGCCGACCGCTTCCGCGCGGGGCGGCTGCTGCTCGCCGGGGACGCCGCGCATGTGCACAGCCCGGCCGGAGGCCAGGGCATGAACACCGGGATCCAGGACGGCTATGTGCTGGGCCGGGCGCTTGCCGAGGGACGGCCGGAGACGTACGAGGCGCTGCGGCGCCCGGTCGCACGCCGCGTCGTCTCCTTTACCGACCGGCTGACGAGGCTCGCCACCTCCGACGCTGTCGCGGCGCGGACGGCACGCACCACGGTGCTCCCGCTGCTCGGCCGCGTCCCCGCCTTCCGCACCCGGGTCGCGAGCGAACTCGCCGAACTCACCTACCGGTGAACGGTGGTCAGGCCACCGACGTGACCCGGCCGGCGGCCGGAGCGGTGTCGTGGTGGATGGGCCCGCCACTGCGGGTCAGCGACTGGCCGCTGCCGCCGCGCCGGTGCGCGACGATCTCAGCGGCGATCGACAGGGCCGTCTCCTCGGGCGTGCGGGCGCCGAGGTCCAGGCCGATCGGCGAGTGCAGCCGGGCCAGTTCCAGCTCGGTGACGCCGACTTCCCGCAGCCTGTCGAGGCGCTGCAGATGGGTGCGGCGCGACCCCATCGCGCCGACGTAACCCACCGGAAGCTTCAACGCCCGCTGCAGCAGCGGGATGTCGAACTTCGCGTCGTGGGTGAGCACGCACAACGCGGCGCGGCCGTCGAGGACCTGCGAGTCCAGGTATCGGTGCGGCCAGTCGACGACGACCTCGTCCGCCTCAGGGAAGCGTGCCTTCGTCGCGAAGACCGGGCGCGCGTCGCAGACGGTCACGTGGTAACCGAGGAACTTCCCCGCACGGACCAGCGCGGCGGCGAAGTCGATGGCGCCGAACACCAGCATCCGCGGCGGCGGAACGCTGGACTCGATGATCAACTTCAACGCCTCGCCGCAGAAGCTTCCGCTCCGCTGCGCTCCGCCTTCGCTCTGTTCTTGATCTGCGGATGCGAGACGATTCCCGATCTCTACGGTGCCGGTGCGTCCGACCTCCAGGAACGCGGCGGTCTCGGCGCGCACCGTCGCGTCGAGCTCCGGGTCGCCGAAGCCGCCGTCGTACGACCCGTCGGCCGCCACGACCAACGCCTCGCCGAGGAGTTCGGCGGGCCCGGAGACGATCCTCGCCACCGCCGCCGCATCTCCCGCGGCGACAGCGCCCAGGGCGCCCGCCAGCTCCGGCCGCCTGTCCGGGTCCACGGGCTGGACGAAGATGTCAATCACCCCGCCGCAGGTGAGCCCCACGGCGAAGGCGTCCTCGTCCGAGTAGCCGAAGCGCTGGAGCATGGAGTCACCGGACTCCAGCGCCTCCTGGCAGAGCTCGTACACGGCTCCTTCGACGCACCCGCCGGACACGCTGCCGATGGCGGTGCCGTCGCAGTCGACGGCGAGCGCCGCACCTGGCTGCCTGGGCGCGCTGCCGCCGGTCGCGACCACGGTCGCGACGGCGAAGACCCGCCCCTGCTCGCACCAACGGTGCAACTCGTCAGCGATGTCCAGCATGGTGGTGACTCCCTACTCGACTTTGCTATTTGGCGCCCAACCAGCTCTGGATGGGGTTCATGGCGAAGTAGGCCACGAAAACCACGGCGAGGATCCACATCAGGACACTCGGGTCCCGCCACTTGCCCTGCGCGCCCTTGATGGCGCAGTACGCGATGACGCCGGCACCGACGCCCGGGGTGATGCCGTAGGTGAACGGCATCAGCACGATGGTGAGGAACACCGGGATCGCGACCGCACGGTCGGTCCAGTCGATGTGACGGACGTTGGTGATCATCATCGAGCCGATCACGACCAGCGCCGCGGAGGCGGCCTGCGCGGGCACGATCGAGGCGATCGGGGTGATGAACAGGGCGCTGGCGAAGAGCAAACCGGTGATGACGCTCGCCAGACCGGTACGGGCGCCCTCACCGACGCCGGTCGCCGACTCGATGAAGACCGTCTGGCCGGAGCCGCCGACGGAGCCGCCGATCATGCCGCCCGCACCGTCGATGAACAGCGCCTTGCTCAGGCCGGGCATCCGGCCCTGGCTGTCGGCGAGTCCGGCCTCGGAACCGACACCGATGATGGTGGCCATCGCGTCGAAGAACCCGGCGAGCACGAGGGTGAAGACGATCACGCCGACCGTCATGACGCCGATGTTGCCCCAGCCCCCGAACGAGACGTGGCCGATGAGCGAGAAGTCAGGCATGGAGACGGGGCTCTTGGGCAGCTGGGGCACGTTGGTGCCCCACGCGTCGGGCTTCAGGTGGAGCACGCCCTGCACGATCATGGCCAGAACCGTGCCGAAGACGATGCCGATCAGGATCGCGCCTGGGAACTTGCGCGCCTGCAGCATGAAGATCGTGAGCAGGGTGACGCAAAAGATCAGCACCGGCCAGCCCGTCAGGTGCTGGGTGGGCCCGGCGCCGAGCTGAACCGGGGAGCTCGCGCTGCCGACGCCCACGAAGCCGGCGTTGACCAGACCGATCAGCGCGATGAACAGGCCGATGCCGACGGTGATGCCGTGCTTGAGCGGCAGCGGTATCGCGTTCATCACCGCCTCCCGCAGACCGGAGACGACCAACAGCACGATGACCGCACCGTAGATCACGCACATGCCCATCGCCTGCGGCCAGGTCATGTGCGGCGCCACCTGGGTGGAGACCACGCCCGCGACGCTCAGGCCCGCGGCGAGCGCGAGCGGCACCTTGCCGATGAAGCCCATCGCCAAGGTCACCACTGCTGCGGCCAGTGCGGTCGAGGTGATCAGGGCGGCGTGCGGCAAGTGGTGCCCGTTGACATCCGCGCCCGACAGCAGCAGCGGATTGAGCAGCAGGATGTAGGCCATCGCCATGAAGGTCGTCAGACCTCCGCGGACCTCGCGGGCGACCGTGGACCCGCGCTTGCTGATCAGGAAGTAACGGTCGACAGGCCCGCGAGCGGTGGGGCCGGAACCATCAGGCGTACGACGCGCATCGTCGACTTGCCCTGGACCAGCATCATGGGACGCCTCTTTCGTGGTCTCGATGTTCTGGGTCATGCGGTGCCACTCCCAAGGTTCACAGGGGCACCCGTACGGCGTACGGGATTTGGGATGCTGCAGCGGCATCACGACCCGGGGGACGGCCCGGAGACGTCTGCTTGCGGTCCATGAGGGTCCGGGGGCGGTGGACGGACGACCCACCACCCCCGGAGGGTTCGTCAGGTGCCGGTGATGTGTTCGGGACGAACCGGCACGCGGTTGAGCGCCAGACCGGTGGCCGCACGGATGGCGGACACGACGGCCGGGGTGGAGGAGAGGGTGGGGGCCTCTCCGATGCCGCGAAGCCCGTAGGGGGCGTGCTCGTCGGCGAGTTCGAGCACGTCGACCGGGATGGTCGGCGTGTCGAGGATGGTGGGGATCAGGTAGTCCGTGAAGGAGGGGTTACGGACCTTCGAGTCCTTCGACACGATGATCTCTTCCATCACGGCCAGGCCGAGGCCCTGTGTGGTGCCGCCCTGGATCTGGCCCTTGACCGACAGCGGGTTGAGTGCCTTGCCGACGTCCTGGGCGCACGCGAGCTCGATCACCTTCACCAGGCCCAGCTCGGTGTCGACCTCGACCACCGCGCGGTGCGCAGCGAAGGAGTACTGGACGTGGCCGAAGCCCTGCCCGGTCACCAGGTCGAACGCCTCGGTCGGGCGGTGACGCCATTCGAGCTCGATGTCGACCGTCTCGCCCTCGAGGACGTCGACGAGATCGGCCAGCGGCTCGCCGCCGTCGGTGACGACCTTGCCGCTCTCCAGCAGCAGTTCGGCGGTGGCCCACGCCGGGTGGTACGTGCCGAACTTGCGGCGGCCGATCTCCAGGACCTTCTCGCGGACGGCCTCGCAGGTGTTCTTCACCGCGCCGCCCGTCATGTAGGTCTGGCGGGACGCGGAGGTCGAACCGGCCGAGCCGACCTGGGTGTCGGCCGGGTGGATGACCACCTGGGTGACGCCGAGCTCGGTGCGGGCGATCTGCGCGTGGACGGTGACGCCGCCCTGGCCGACCTCGGCCATCGCGGTGTGCACCGTGGCAACCGGCTCACCGTTGATGACCTGCAGCTGCACACGGGCGGTCGAGTAGTCGTCGAAGCCCTCGGAGAAGCCGACGTTCTTGATGCCGACCGCGTAGCCGATACCGCGGACGACGCCCTCGCCGTGCGTGGTGTTGGACAGACCACCGGGCAGGGCACGCACGTCGGCGGCATCGCCCGCGGCCTCCCACTGCTTCTCCGGCGGCAGCGGCATCGCCTTGACGCGGCGCAGCAGTTCGGCGACGGGCGCCGGGGAGTCGACGACCTGCCCGGTGGGCATGATCGTCCCCTGCGACATGGCGTTCTTCTGCCGGAACTCGACCGGGTCCATGCCGAGCTTCTCGGCGAGCTTGTCCATCTGCGACTCGTAGGCGAAGCACGCCTGGACCGCGCCGAAGCCGCGCATCGCGCCGCAGGGCGGGTTGTTGGTGTAGAGCGCGACGGCCTCGATCTCGACGTCGTCGATGACGTACGGGCCGACCGAGAGCGAGGAGGCGTTGCCGACGACCGCCGGGGAGGCCGAGGCGTAGGCACCGCCGTCCAGCACGATCCGGCACTTCATGTGCGTGATCTTGCCGTCCTTGGTGGCGCCGTGCTCGTACCACAGCTTCGCCGGGTGGCGGTGGACGTGGCCGAAGAAGGACTCGAACCGGTTGTAGACGATCTTGACCGGCTTACCGGTGCGCAGCGCGAGCAGGCACGCGTGGATCTGCATCGACAGGTCCTCGCGGCCGCCGAAGGCGCCGCCGACGCCGGAGAGCGTCATGCGGACCTTCTCCTCGGGCAGGCCGAGCACGGGGGCGATCTGGCGGAGGTCCGAGTGCAGCCACTGGGTAGCGACGTACAGGTCGACGCCGCCGTCCTCGCCGGGAACCGCGAGACCGGACTCCGGGCCGAGGAAGGCCTGGTCCTGCATGCCGACCTCGTACTCGCCGCTGACGATCACGTCGGCGCGCTGTGCGGCCTCCTCGGCATTGCCACGGATGATCGGCTGGCGGTGGACAATGTTCGGGTGCGGGACCTGGCCGGCGTGGTGGTCGTCGCGGCCCGGGTGAAGGATCGGCGCGTCGTCGGCGAGCGCGGACGCCTCGTCGTGGACGACGGGCAGCGGCTCGTAGTCGACCTTGATCTTCGCGGCGGCGCGGCGCGCCGTCTCCGGGTGGTCGGCGGCGACGAGGGCCACCGGCTCACCGTGGTGGCGCACGACGCCGTCTGCGAGGACCGGGGTATCGGTGTACTCCAGGCCGTACTTGGTGTGCTCGGTCGGCAGGTCGTCGTGGGTGAGCACGGCGTAGACGCCGGCCTGCGCCAGGGCCTCGGAGGTGTCGATCGACTTGATGCGCGCATGCGGGTGCGGGCTGCGCAGCGTGAAGCCCCACAGCATGTCCTCGTGCCACAGGTCGGACGAGTACGCGAACTCGCCGGTCACCTTCAGGGTGCCGTCGGGGCGCAGCGTGGACTCGCCGATGCCGCCCTTGGTCTGCGATCCCTGGGTGATGTTGGTGGGAGTGCGAGTGACGCCCATGGCGATCAGGCCCCCGTTCCTGCGGTCTCGGCCCCGGCGCGGGCGGCCGCGAGGCGGACCGCGTCGAGGATCTTCTCGTAGCCGGTGCAGCGGCACAGGTTGCCGGAGAGCGCCTCGCGGATGTCGGCGTCCGACGGGGAGTCGTTGCGCTCCAGCAGTTCATCGGCGGCGACGAGCAGCCCCGGGGTGCAAAAACCGCACTGGACGGCGCCGGCGTCGATGAACGCCTGCTGGATCGGCGAGAGCGTCAGCGGGGAGGTGCTCGCCTCTCCGGACTGGCCGTCGGCCGGCTTGGACTCCCACTGCTTCGCCTCGTCGAGCGTGGTGCCGCAGGCGCCGCCGGCGCAGCCGGCAGCGGCGCGCTTCTTCGCCTGGTCGGCGAGGCCCTCAACGGTGACGATGTCGCGGTCCTGGGCCTGGCCCGCGGCGACCAGACACGAACAGACCGGAACACCGTCGAGGCGGACGGTGCAGGAGCCGCACTCGCCCTGCTCGCAGGCGTTCTTCGAGCCGGGCAGGCCGAGCCGCTCACGCAGCACGTACAGAAGGCTCTCGCCCTCCCAGACGTCGTCGGCCTCTTGCTGCCGGCCGTTGACATTAAAGGTCAGGCGCATTGTGCGCTCCTCTCGTTCCCGCGGTACTCGTCCCACGTCCAGCCGAGGGTGCGGCGGGCCATGATGCCCAGCGCATGGCGGCGGTAGGACGCGGATCCGCGCACGTCGTCAATGGGGTTGGCGGCGCCGGAGACGAGCTCCGCGAACTGGCGGGCGACGGCAGGCGGAATGATCTTGCCGTTCTCCCAGAAGCCGCCCTCTTCCAGCGCGGCGGCGAGGAAGGTCTCGGCCTCCTTGGCGCGAATCGGCGTCGGGGCGGCCGAGCCGATGCCGGTGCGGATCGTGCGGGTCTTCGGGTGCAGCGCAAGTCCGAAGGCGCACACCGCGATCACCATGGCGTTACGGGTGCCGACCTTGGAGAACTGCTGCGGCCCGTCGGCCTTGGGCAGGTGGACGGCGCGGATGAGCTCGTCGGGTTCGAGCGCGTTGCGCTTGACGCCCACGTAGAACTCGTCGATCGGGATCATCCGGGTGCCACGCACGGAGACGGCCTCGACCTCGCCGCCGGAAGCGAGAAGCGCCGGGTGGGCGTCACCGGCCGGGGAGGCGGTGCCCAGGTTGCCGCCGACGCCGCCGCGGTTGCGGATCTGCGGAGAGGCGACGGTGTGGCTGGCGAGTGCCAGGCCGGGAAGTTCCGAGCGCAGATTCTCGATGATGCTGGTGTACGAGACCGAGGCACCCAGCCGGACGGTGTCCTCGCCCACCTCCCACTCCTGCAGCTCGGCAATGCGGTTCAGGTCCAGCAGCACGTCGGGCCTGCGGTGGTCGAAGTTGATCTCGACCATCACATCGGTGCCGCCCGCGATCGGCACAGCGGTGGGGTGCTCGGCCTTAGCGGCGAGCGCCTCCTCCCAGCTGGCGGGGCGCAGGAAGTCCATGGGTGTCTCTTCTCGAGTGTCGAGTTGCTGAGTGGCGCGTGTGTGCGGTCCGGAGGGGTGCCGAGCGGGACCGCTGTCTCACTCGTCGGACGTTCATCTCGTGTTAACGCTTGATGAGGCTCAGTACACAGACGAGCAGCCACTTGAGTGCAGTCACTGAAAACATGAAGCGTTTGGCTGGCTGGAACCCATAGCTTGTAGATTCCTCTGAAAGGCAAGGTTCCGCTCTTGCGCCAGCTCCCGGAACCGACCCCGTACCACCGATCCGTACCACCGACGAGGCGACGACGATGCGGCTGCGCACCCTGCTCCATACCGAAGCCCTGGGCCTTCGGCTGCTCAGCGGCGAGGAAGAACTGGACCGCACGGTGCGTGGTGTGATGACCACGGACCTGCGCGACCCCAGCCGCTATCTCTCCGGTGGTGAACTGGTCCTCACCGGTCTGGCGTGGCGGCGCGGCCCGGAGGACGCCGAGCCGTTCGTACGGCTGCTCGCGGCCGCCGGCGTCGCGGCGCTCGCCGCGGGCGAAGCCGAGCTCGGGTCCGTTCCCGACGACCTGGTCCGGGCGTGCGCACGGCACCGGCTGCCGCTCTTCGCCGTCAACGAGGACGTCGCTTTTGCGACAATCACCGAGTACGTGGTGCGACAGGTCTCCACCGAGCGCGCAGGCGACCTGGCCGCCGTTGTGGAAAGACACCGAAGGCTGGTCTCCTCCGGACCCGCGGGCGGCGGCCCCGACGCCGTGCTCGATCTGCTCGTCACCGACCTCGACCTGCGGGCCTGGGTGCTCTCCTCCACCGGACGGCAGATCGCCGGCGGCGAGGACGCGCTGCCCGCCGCGGTCCGTGCCGAGCTCGCGGGCGAGCACCTCGCCGCGTGCCGCACGGCGCGCCCCGCGCCGTACCGGGCGATCGCCGCAGGACGGGCCTTCTCGCTCTTCCCGATCCGCCGCACCGAGGCCGACTCGCGCACCAGCGTGCTGTCGGACTGGCTGCTCGCGGTCGAGGCCGACACCGGCGACTGGCCGCGCCAGCGGCTCGACCTGCTGCGCGGCGTCACCCAGCTGATCGCCGTCGAACGCGACCGCCAGGACGCGGCCGGTTCGGTACGGCGCAGGCTCGCCCAGGAGGTGCTGGAGCTGGTGCAGACGGGCGCGCCGCCCGCCGAGGTCGCCGCGCGGCTACGGGTGGCCGCGCCGGTGCTGCTGCCCGGCACGGGCACGGCGCCGCACTGGCAGGTCGTCGTCGCCACGGTGGACTGGGCGCGCGGCGACATCCCCGGCGGGCCGGTCGCCCAGTCACTGCTGGAGGAGATCCTGATCGACCCGGCGGCGGTGGGGGCCGACCCCGCCGAGCGGATCGCCGTCGCGCACACAGCGGACGAGGCGATGGCGCTGCTGCCGCTGCCTGCCGCGCCGGGCGAGGCGGCGGGCGAGGAGGCGGGCGAGGAGGTCACGGAGGGCCTGCACGCGGACAAGCTGCTGCGCTCGGTCGCCGGCCCGCTCGCCCGCGGCCTCGACGGGGACGGGCGGCTGACGATCGGGGTGAGCGCGTCCGTGCACTCCGCGGAGGGGTTGCGCGGCGCGCTGGAGGAGGCGCGGCACGCACGCCGCGTGGCAGCGGCGCGCTCCGGGAGGGTGTGCGTGGCGGGCCACGAGGAACTCGCCTCGCACGTGCTGCTGCTGCCGTTCGTGCCGGACGACGTGCGGCGCGCGTTCACCGCGCGGCTGCTCGACCCGCTGCGGGCCTACGACCGACGGCACCGCGCCGAGCTGATCCCGACGCTGGAGGCATTCCTGGACTGCGACGGATCGTGGACACGCTGCGCCGCCCGGCTGCACCTGCACGTCAATACGCTGCGCTACCGCATCGGCCGCATCGAGCAGCTGACGGGCCGGGATCTGTCCCGGCTGGAGGACAAGGTCGACTTCTTCCTGGCGCTGCGCATGAGCTGAACGACACGCGGCGGTGCTGTCAAGACCGCCCCCGTCTGCGACTTTGTGAATCTGTTCACCTACCCCTTGGCTGGGCGCTGCCCGCCGTGTTGAACTTCGCCCTACCGCAGATCGACGGCTGGGCTCGACGGTGCGCTCGGGGAGGGGAACTGTGGCCGACGCCTCCATGGCGGAATCTGACACGCAGGGGACGGCCGACCGGACGGCCGGCAGGCACGTGTACGAGGATCCACCGGGTCTGTGGCGGCTGCGGTCACGCGGCTGCTGGACGGAGGCGGCGGAACTGCTGGCCGCCGGCAGCGCCTCGGACCCGGACGCCGCCCTGCGCCGCGCGGCCCTGCTGACGGAACGCTGCCTGTTCACGGCGTCCGGCTGGGCCGAGGCGGAAGACGCGCTGCGCACCGCGGAGGCACTGGCCCGCACCGACGCCGAACGCGGCCGCGCCGCCTGCGAGCGCGGGCACCTCGCGTACGCCGCCACCGTGCTCCATGTGCGTGACCGTGCCGACGAGGCGCGGGCGGCGCTCGGCCGCGGCGCGGCGCTGCTGCCGCCTGGCGTACGGGACCGGGCGCTGCTCGACTTCCGGCGCGGCCTGGTCGCGGAGAACCTGGCGGGCAACCCGGCCGGCGCCAAGCTCGCCTACCGTCGTGCCCATGCGGCCGCCGCGGCGCACGGCGACCGGTTGCTCTTCTCGTTCACCTGGCGCCATCTGGCCGGTCTGGCGCTGCGCGAGGGCGATCTGGCCGAGGCGCGGCACGGCTTCGCTAAGTCGCTGCGCATCCGCGAGGAGCTCGGGTATCTGATCGGCACCACGCCGGCGCTGGTCTCGCTCGCCGAGGTCGAACCGGAGACCGAGACGGCCGCCCGCCTGCGCGGCGAGGCCCACCGGCTGTTCCGGCTGCTGGGCGGCATCCCCGTCTGGCTCGCGGACGTCCTCGGCGACGAGGACTGAAGCACGCTCCTCATGCTCGGCCACGACGGCGGGGAACGGCCCCTACGCCCAGGAGGACCCGCCGAAGTGCTCCCGCAAGAGGCCTTCGGCCTCCTCGACATCACCCGCCGCCAGCGCGTCCAGCAGAGCGACGTGCTCCGTCGCATCCCCGAGCATGCCCGCCTCGGCGCCGGGTCCCGTGCCCTGCGCCACCGGGCACTGGGCGCGGCGGTGCAGCTCCTCGGCCACGACGACCAGCTGCGCGTTGCCGGAGAGCGCGAGCAGCGCGCCGTGGAATGCCCGGTCCGCCTCCGCGTATGCCGCGCGGTCACCCTCGGCCGCCGCGTCGACCGTCGCAGCGGCGAGCGGGCGCAGTTCCTCCCACTGTTCGGCCGGCACCGTGTGCGCAAGGCGCTGCAGCACGGGAAGCTCCACCAGCGCCCGCACCTCGGCGAGCTCCGCCAGATCGCGCGCGGTGCGCTCGGTGACCCGGAAGCCGCGGTTGTGCACGACCTCGACGGAGCCTTCGCGCACCAGCTGGTGCATCGCCTCGCGTACCGGAGTCGCCGAGACGCCGAAGCGTTCCGCCAGCGCCGGGGCCGAGTAGACCGCGCCCGGCCGCAGGTCCCCGGTGACCAGCGCACTGCGCAGCTCGCGCAGCACCTGGTCGCGCAGGGAGTACCGTTCCGGCAGCCGCCGTGCACCCACCGCCTGCGCCGGATCGGGGTGCACGTGCTCGCCGCGCGCCGACGGCACCGTCTCGAACGGCGACGCCGCCGCCTGGCCCGGCACCCGCTGCGACGACGCGGGAGCCCGGTCCCCGGCGTCCCATGCGCGCGACTGCGTGCCCTGCTCCACCGACGTCTCCTCGTTCCTCCCCCGAACGGCTCATCGCACCCTACTTCACGGTCCGCAGTCGCCTCGCGGGGCTCGGCCGAGCGTCATACACCAGTCACGGTGCGTCAGCCCTAGCGATCACACAAATTCCCCGAGCAACATCCGATCGAGTGATAGGCGCGGGATCAACTCCCCTATACTCGCCCGATAGTTCGAGACTTCACCCCCCTTCGTCCCGCGTGGACCGCTCATTGGCGTTCTCTTGTCCCGAAACCGTCCCGTTGACGCGGGTCATTCGCCAGGATGGCGCGCAGCGCGAAGACAAGCGAAACAAGGGACCACCAGATGAGAATGTCGGACATATCGCCAGACTGGATGCTGTCGGCAGTCGTGGGCCTGGTGGTCGCCGGCACGGCGGCCACGATGTTCCTGCGCAGCCGCAAGACCCGCGCCGCGCAGGCCGAGCAGCTCGACTCATGGGAACGAAGCGAGGACCGCCGTCGCAAGAAGGAAGCGGTGTACGGCAGCGCCTCATACATCCTGCTCTTCTGCTGCGCTGCGGTCGCCGCGGCGCTGTCGTTCCACGGCCTGGTCGGCTTCGGTGAGCAGAACCTCGGCCTCAGCGGCGGCTGGGAGTACCTGGTGCCCTTCGGCCTGGACGGCGCCGCGATGTTCTGCTCGGTACTCGCGGTGCGGGAGGCGAGCCACGGCGACGCGGCGCTCGGCTCGCGGCTGCTGGTGTGGACGTTCGCGGCGGCGTCGGCATGGTTCAACTGGGTACACGCACCGCGCGGTTACGGCCACGCGGGCGCCCCGGAGTTCTTCGCCGGGATGTCGCTGTCGGCCGCGGTGCTCTTCGACCGCGCGCTGAAGCAGACCCGCCGCGCCGCACTGCGGGAGCAGGGCCTCGTACCGCGCCCGCTGCCGCAGATCCGCGTGATGCGCTGGGTGCGCGCCCCGATCGAGACGTACCGCGCCTGGTCGCTGATGCTGCTGGAGAACGTCCGCACGCTCGATGAGGCGGTCGAGGAGGTGCGCGACGACCGGCGCGAGCGCGAGCAGGAGCGGACGCGCCGCCGCGACCGCGACCGCCTGCAGCGGGCCCGTATCAAGGCGATCGCACGCCAGCACCGGGGCTGGGGCCGCACCCGTGGCGGCCGCCAGGTGGAGCTCACCGCCGGTACGCCGGCGGCGGAGCCCGCGCCGGCGCCCGCGTCCGCGCAGACCGCGGAAGCGGCCGAGCTGCCGGTGCGGGCCAGGCCCGCGCTGCAGTCGATCCCCGGCGAGAGCGTGACCATCGACCTGACCGCGGAGGACGATACGATGACGCTGCCGCGGCTGGACTCTCTCGAGGCCAAACTCAAGGACCTGGAGCGGCAGTTCGGCTAGGAGCCGCCGGTGGCGACCAGCTCGAACCACACGATCTTCCCCACCCCATGCGGCCTGACCCCCCAGGCGTCGGCGAGTGCCTGCACCAGCAACAGCCCGCGCCCGGAGGCCGCTTGGTCGGATGCCTTGCGCATCTTCGGGTGACGGGTGACGAAGTCGTACACCTCGACGCGCAGCCGGTGCACGGGGCCGCCGCTCAGCGTCGCGGTGAGCTCCGCGCCCCGGTCGGTGTGCACCAGCGCATTGGTGACAAGTTCACTGGTCAGCAGCTCCGCGGTGTCCGCAAGGCCGGACGCGCCCCAGGAGTGGAGCTGGTCGCGGAGCAGCCGCCGCACCTCCGCGACCGCCGGCAGGTCCGCGCGCCTCAGCCGGTGCCGCAGCTCTCTTCCGGACGGACCCGCCGTCGCCTCCGTCGTTGTCGTATGCGGGCCACGATCCGGGACGGGTATGCCACCGCCCCGTTCGGCCCGCTCGGTCCTTGCTTCCGGCCGTCGATCCATCGACTCCGCTCCGGCCCCCGCCACATATCCCCCTTCGAACAGCTTCGCGCAATGCATGCCCACCCACGAGCAGCTGAATCGTTCACCGCTCCCAGACGGCCACGACCGTGCGGTCGTCCGCGTATCCCTTGACGCGTGTCTGGGCGTCCGCGAGGAACGCGGCGATGCCGGGCGGAGGCTGCGACGGACCCCAGCGCCGTGCGAGCCTGCGAGCCAACTCGGGCTGGTCACACAGCGGTTCCGCCAGACCCACGCTGCACAGCAGCAGGGTGTCGCCGGGCCGCGCGACGGAGGCCCGGAACCGGAAGCGCGCAGAGCCGACATCGTCGGCGCGGGTGTCGTCGGCGGACGGCTCGGGCGGATCGTGCGGCTCCGGCGGATCGGCGCCGGGACCGAGATCCTGCCATTCGCCGTCGCGGAGCCGGAACAGGCCGCCTGAACCGATGCCGAAGAAGAGGCGGTTGGGGCAGTCCGGGTCCACGGGAAGCAGCAGACAGTGCAGGGAGGTCTGAGTGTGCGCGTCCGCACGCTCGGTGAGGCGCTGCAGCCCCGACTTGAGCGAACCGCGGCGTGATGCGCGGACGTCCTCCACGAGCCGGGCGTGGCTGCGCCCGACGGCCGCGGCGATCGCCCGGCACGCCTCCCACGCCAGCCGGTGACCGTCCTCGACGGCCCGCCCGCTGCTGGCGACCGCGGCGAGCAACAGCGCGTCGTCGCCCACCCCGAAGCGTGCCGTCAGCAGGGCGTCACCGCGCGGGCGACCCCGATACCGTGCGGAATCGCCGCGGGTGGAAGCGGCGCGCACAGTCAGCCGCCCGTAGTGGGCGCCGTCGAGCACGGTGTCCGGGACGAGCTCGTCCAGCCGCTCCGCATCCGCCACCGGCCAGGCGGTCGGCTCGCCTTCGTACGTCGGCGGCCGGTCGCCGACATACGCGACGACAGGCACGTCGGGGTCCCCGGGGCCGGCAGGCGGCTCGGGTTCGGCGGACCGCCCGGGGAGTTGCTCAGGGGTCTGGTCGCCCCACGGTTCCGCCGGCCCCGGCGCCACCGCGGCGGCCTCCCAACTCCCCGGCGCAGGAAGCCCCGGCCCCGGCTCGCGCGCCGCCCAGCTCGGCGGAAGTCGCTTGCTCGGGGCTGGAGTTGACCGCGTTGGCGTATGGTACAGCTGCCGCAACCGCAAGGTGTCCTCGGCGCGGTCGTCGGCATCCGGCGCGTCGGCATTCAACACGTCGGCGTCCGGCGCCTCGCCGGCCGCGTCACGGGGCGGGGGCACAGGCACGGCGTCCGTCACCGCGGCGATGGCTGAGGCGTAGTGCTCGTCGAGCGAGTCGCCGTACCATGCCCGTTCCGGCTCCGGCGCGTCGTCGCCCACGTCCGGCGTGCCGCCGTCGTCGTAGAGCCGGCCCCACCAGGCGTCCGCTGGTGTGTCCTGGGTCGTCGGCTGCGCCTCCCCCTTGTGACTCATGCCCTTATTGTCCACCGCGACACGCCCAGGGAAACGGTTCTTGGGAGATCTACCCGAACGGACCCGCGCATGCCGTGGGTCAACGCGCCCCCGATTCGGGCAGTCTGACGACATGACGGCCGCGCAGCTGCTTATCGTCGGCCTGGTGATGGCGGCCGGCCTGCTGGGCGTTCTGATGCCGGGGCTGCCCGGTCCGCTGGTGTGCTGGGCGGCCGTGCTGTGGTGGGCGTCGACCCTGCACACCGCGTTCGCGTGGTACGTGCTCTTCGCCACCGCAGCCGTCCTGGTGCTCGCGCAGGTGGTCGTCGTACTGATGCCCGCCCGCCGCCTGCGGGACTCGGGAATCTCCCGGCGCACGCTCTTCCTGGGCGGGATCTCCGGCATCCTCGGCTTCTTCGTCGTTCCCGTCCTCGGCGGCTTGCTCGGCTTCGTCGGCGGAATCTACATGCAGGAACGTTCCCGCCTGGGGACGCACCGCGCGGCCCGGATGTCCACCCGCGTCGCCATGCGCGCCATCGGCGCGTCCTTGCTGGTGGAGCTCTTCGCCTGCCTGCTGGTGGCGGGCACTTGGCTCGGCGTGACAGCTTTTGGGTGAACGCCCGCTCCTCACGTCCGCACGACCGCCTCCATGACGGCACGGCCGTTCAAGCGCAGGCACTCGCCGGCAGCGCCGCGTGCGGCAGCACCAGCGGGCCGTCCGGCCCGGTGAACTCCCCGCTGAGCAGGTCGAAGTGGCGTTTGATTCCGGCTCGGATTTCGGGCGTCTGGCTGACCACGATCTGCCCGATCGTCGCGGCCCCGGCATCGGGGCCGCCCCACCACTCCGCGGCACTGGCCCGATGGTCCCATCGGAGCGTCTCGCACGCGGCGGACTGCAGGCCGGCGGCGTCCAGCAAGCCGATGAGCCCTTGCTCGTCCCGGCAGAAGTCGTCCTCGGGGGCGAGGGTGAGCTGATGGGCGTTGTCGCTCGCCCTGGCCCCCATGAACCTGATGTGCACACCGACCCTGGCCGCGAGCGCCGAGACGGTCAGCAATCTGGCTCCGCCGCAGGTGCGGGGTGAGGCGATGGGGCTGCAGGACTCCGCGAGCCGGCTGGGCATGGCGCTGGGCAGCCCGGCGGTCGGCTTCGCGATCGACCACTCCTCCCCCGGGTGGGGTTTCGCCACGGCCGGTCTCGGCGGCCTTGCCCTGGCCGGCACCGGTGTCCTGTTCCAGCTGCGCTCCCAGACGGTGCTCCGGCAGAAGGCGCGCGAACGTCTGGACGCCTCCGGCGTCGACCAGACGGTCCGATGAGCAAGATGAGGAACTGGTGCCGGGAAAACCGGTTGCCGGGCTCGCGGCGCAGGCCAAGAATCGCGGGTATGGGGGATATCCTGACGGCGGATCAAGTAGAGCGGTTCGTCACGGACGGTTTCGTCCGCGTGCCCGAGGCGTTTCCGCGGTCGGTGGCGGAGGAGTGCCGGGCGATCCTGTGGCGGGACACAGGGCTGGACCCCGACGACCCCGCGACGTGGACCCGGCCCGTCGTCCGCCTCGGCGGTTATGGGAACGAGCCGTTCCGGCGCGCCGCCAACACACCGCGCCTGCACGGTGCCTTCGACCAACTCGTCGGCGCGGGCCGGTGGGTGCCGTGCGACGGCCTGGGTACCTTTCCCATCCGGTTTCCGCACCCCGACGATCCCGGCGACGCCGGTTGGCACATGGACGCCAGCTACGTCCCGGAGGGCGAACACGAGTACTGGCTCAATCTGCGGTCCCGTGGCCGGGCGCTGCTGATGCTGTTCCTGTTCTCCGATGTCGACGCCGACAACGCACCGACTCGTATCAAGGCCGGCTCCCATCTGGATGTGCCGCCCTTTCTGGAACCTGCCGGCGACCGCGGCATGGGGATGTTCACCCTGTGCAAGGCGATGGACGCCGCAGGCAGACTCGACGCGCCGGATCGTCCGCTGGCGCTCGCCACCGGCCGGGCCGGCGATGTATATCTGTGTCACCCGTTTCTGATCCACGCGGCCCAGCCGCACCGCGGCACCGTCCCGAGGATCATCGCCCAGCCTCCCCTGATCCCGACCGGTCTGCTCGACCTCGACCGCCGCGACGGCGCGTACTCCCCCGTCGAACGCGCGGTGCTGCTCGGTCTCGGCCGGTCATACCCCGAACGGTCGTAGCGAGGCCGTGCAGCAGTGCGCACGCGGGGAGGTCGTCCGCCGGCGCCGGGTGAACGTCCCTGGGGGAACGTCCCTGGGTGAAGGCGTCGTTCAGCGGTGTGGCGCACTCGTCGTCGGAGAAGAGGCGAGGGGCTCTTGGCGCACGCCGCATAACGCCGGACACACGAGGCGCCCGGCTTCTCACAGCAAATTATGAGGAAACTGTCACAGCGGGATCCATATCCCCCGTGTTGACCGTCTTCCAACAGGACTGACGGACAGCACACGCGGGAGGAAAAGCGATCATGGGGTGGAGCGGCATACGGGCGGGGGCGGCAAACCGGCGAGTGGTCGGGGCCGCGATCGCCGCGGTGGCGGGGGCCGGTGTTCTCGCCGGGGTGTGGAGCGCGTACGCGGGCGATGCCGGCAAGGGCACCCCGGCCGCGCAGACGTCCCCCGTGGCGGGGGGCTCGACGCGGTCGCCGGCCCCCACGCCCGTGCCCGGGCAGACCTCGACGCCCGATCCAGGTCTCCCCGCCCCCGAGGTGAGCATGGACATCGCCCACGCCACCGAGGCCGGCGGCAGGACCGTCGCCATCACCATTGACGACGGCCCCAGCCCGGTGTGGACGCCGCAGGTCCTCCAGGTGCTGAAGGAGAACGGCGTCAAGGCGACGTTCTGCATGATCGGGCCGGAGGCGGCGGCGAATCCGGCGATCGTCAAGCAGGTCGTCGCGGACGGCAACCGGCTGTGCGATCACACGGTTTCGCACAACACGTCGATGGATCACCGTCCCGATGCCTACCAGAAGCAGCAGATACTCGACGCCGCGAACGAGATCGAGCAGGCGTCGGGCGGCGTCGCGCCGATGTACTACCGGGCGCCCGGCGGGGCGTTCACCCCGTACAGCCGGCAGATTGCGGCCGCGAACGGGATGCGGCCGCTCGGCTGGAACGTCGACACCAAGGACTACGAGCGCCTCGGTGTCGACGCGATCGCCGACACGGTCAAGGAGGAGCTGAAGAACGGCCCCACCATCCTCTTCCACGACGGTGGTGGTGACCGTTCCCAGACGGTGGAGGCGCTGAAGCAGATCCTTCCGTGGCTGAAGGAACAGGGCTACGGCTTCAGCTTTCCCCTCCGTTGACCTCGGCGGCTGCGGTGCCCTCCAGGGCGAGCAACGCACGCTTGCGGTCAAGTCCGGCCGCGTAGCCGGTGAGTGAGCCGTCGGAACCGATCACGCGATGGCAGGGGCAGATCACCAGCAGCGGATTGGCCCCGACCGCGCCGCCGACGGCACGCACCGCGCCCGGCGACCCTGCTGCGTCGGACAGTTCGCGGTAGGTGACCGTGGAGCCGTAAGGGATGGTGTCGAGCGCTGCCCACACGCGTCGCCTGAAATCGGTGCCGTGCGGGGCGAGCGGCAGGTCGAACTCGCGCAGCTCGCCCGCGAAGTAGGCCTTGAGCTGGCGTTCCGCCTCGGCGAACGCGGTCGGGTCACGCCGCCATTCCTGCCGTACGGTCACGGCGCCGCGCTGGTCGGGGACGGTCGCGCTGGTCAGTGCGACACAGCCGTCCGCCCTCTCCTCACCGGTCAGGGTGAGGGTGCCGAGAGGGCTGTCGAGGGTGGTGTAGAGAGTCGTGCTCATGGTGTGCTCCCGTTGGGTTTGCCGGTCTCGTGGTCCGCGGCCCACAGGTGGTGGAGGGCGTAGGAACGCCAGGGGCGCCAGGCCTCGGCCACCGCGGACGCGGTCCTCGGTGCGCCGTCGACGCCGAGGACGGCCAGCCCCCGCCGCACGCCGACGTCCGTCGGCAGGAAGACGTCGGGGTCGCCGAGCGCGCGCATCCGGATGTATCCGGTCGTCCAGGGCCCGATGCCCGGCAGGTCAAGCAGGCGTGTGGTGGTCTCGTCGCGGTCGGCGCCCGGGTCGAGGCGCAGTGCACCGCTCGCCACTGCCTCGGCGAGCGCGCGCAGGGTGCGTCGTCTGGAGTCGGGCATGCCGAGCTCGGTGAAGCCCGCGGCGGCGAGCCTGTCGGCCGCCGGAAAGAGGTGGGTGAGCCCGCTGTCCGCTCCGCCGGGGAGCCGGTCGCCGTAGGCGGCCACCAGCGTCCCCAGCATGGTGCGCGCGCCCGCCACGGTGATCTGCTGGCCGATGACTGCACGGATGCCCAGCTCGAACGGGTCGGCGGCGCCCGGTGAGCGCACACCGGGGCGTGCGGCGACGGCGGGGGCGAGCACCGGGTCGGTGCCGAGCAGTTGGCCGACCGCATCGGGGTCCGCGTCCAGGTCGAACAAGTGGCGGATGCGCTGGACGGCGGTGGTCAGGTCGCGCAGGTCGCTCAGGCGTAGCCGGCAGTCGAGCCAGCCGCGGCCCGGCGCCTCGTCGATCTCCGCCGTTCCCGCGCCGTACGGCAGCCGCAGCGTCCGGCGGTACGTCCGGGCGCCGGGTGTGCCGGTGATCTCCTCGATGCCGGGGATCACGCGTCGGGCGAGGAAGTCGAAGACCCCGCCCGCCTCGTAGGCGCCGCGGTAGGCGAGGCGCAGCGGCACTGCGGTGGCGTGGCTTGCTGGGGCGGCGGCCCTGCGGGAATGGGCGTCCTGGCGCAGCTCGGTCGGGGTGCGGCCGTAGATCTCACGGATCGAGTCGTTGAACTGGCGTACGCTGGCGAAGCCGGCGGCGAACGCGACCTGGGTGACCGGGAGTTGCGTGGTCTGCAGCAGAACGCGTGCGGCCTGGGCCCGTTGGGCTCGGGCGAGCGCGACGGGTCCGGCGCCGACCTCGGCGGTGAGCTGGCGGTTGACCTGCCGTTCGCTGTAGCCGAGGCGCTTGGCGAGCCCGGCGACGCCGTCGCGGTCGACGACGCCGTCGCGGATCAGCCGCATCGCGCGGCCGACGAGATCGGCGCGGGCGTCCCACTCGGGGGAGCCGGGCACGGCGTCGGGGCGGCAGCGACGGCAGGCGCGGTAGCCGGCACCCTGCGCGGCGGCGGCCGTCGGGTAGAAGGTGACGTTCTGTCGCTTGGGGGTCACGGCCGGGCAGCTCGGGCGGCAGTAGATCCTGGTGGTCTTCACCGCCGTGAAGAAGACGCCGTCGAAGCGTGCGTCGCGGCTGCGCACGGCCTGGTATCCGGTCTCTTCGTCGATCACGTCTTCCAGTCTGCGCTGTACCGACGGCCGTGACTGGCGGAAATCGGACATCACCATGGGTGAGCGGTGAAGCGCGCGTGAATACCGCCTTGCGGGCCCTGCCAAACGTGACGTGTTACCGGCCGGAATCTGGTGTGGGAAGGCGGGCACACGGGAATCCCACGAGCACGCACCAACTGTGAAGTCTTGGTGAAGCCCTGCCCAACTGCCAGGAGGAGCCCATGATTTACACGATCGTGATAGGCGCCGTGATCATTGCATTGGGCATAGGCAGTGTGGTCTATACCTTCTGGCACGAGGGCAGCCCGCTCCAGGGCCGTCGCCGACGCCACAACGGTGCCAACTAGCGACCGGCGCGTAGTGACGGTGCTCGGCGACGGCGACTGGCGCCCAGGTGCCTATCGACGGCGGCCACGTCCGACGTCGCCGCCGCGTTTCGCCTCCATCGCCGCCCGGCCCTGCGCCGGGCGCCGCTTCCAGACGCGTAGCTGCTCGGCGCGGAGCCGGGCATCCGTGCGGGCGGCGATCCGGGCATTCTCCCTGAGCAGCTTGCGGTAGCTGTCGAGGCGTCGTTGCGGCAGCATGCCGTCCTCGATCGCGGCGCGTACGGCGCAGCCGGGCTCTGTGGCGTGCGCGCAGTCGTGGAACCGGCACTCCCGCGCCAGCTCCTCGATCTCCCCGAACACCTGCGCCACACCGGATTCGGCATCCCACATGCCCACGCCCCGCAGTCCGGGTGTGTCGATGAGGACCCCGCCACCGGGAAGCGGCAGCAGATCGCGCGTGGTCGTGGTGTGCCGCCCCTTGCCGTCGGCGTCGCGGACCGCCTGGACGGCCTGCGTCTCCTCGCCGAGCAGCGCATTGGCGAGAGTGGACTTTCCGGCGCCCGACGAGCCGAGGAGCACGCAGGTGCCCCCGCCGACCAGCGGCGAGCACGTCCACGCCATCGCCGGTCACCGCGCTGACCGCGATCACCTGGACACCGGGCGCGGCCGCCTCGGTGTCAGTGACGAGGAACGCCGGGTCGGGCACGAGGTCGCACTTGGTGAGCGCGACGACCGGCTGGGCGCCGCTCTCCCAGACCAGCGACAAATACCGTTCGATCCGGCCGAGATCGAGCTCGGCGGCGGCCGAGACGACCAGGACCGCATGGTCGACGTTGGCCGCCAGCACCTGCCCCTCGGAGCGCCGCGAGGAGGTGTTGCGGACGGTCGCGGTACGGCGCGGCAGCAACGCCCGTACGAGCACGGGGTCGCCGGTGAGGTCGAGGGCGGCCCAGTCGCCCGTGCAGACCCATTGCAGTGGATCGGGCGAGGAGACAGGTGAGATGTCGGCGCGTACGGGACCGGCTGCCGTGACGGCGTCGCAGACCCGGCCGTGGACGCGCACGATGCGGGCGGGGACGAGGCCCTGGGCACTGTGCGGGGTGAAGGCGGATTCGACAGTGCTGTTCCAGCCGTAGCCGGAGAGCGAGGAGTTCACGCGGTGGCCCTTCAACGGGGCGGCCCGGCTGCGTGGTTGACGGTTGGGTTCAGCCGATGGCCGCGGGGGTGGGGAGGACTGATGTCGGGATGCGGGCAGCGCCCAGCGCAGTGGCAACCATCGGTCCTCACCTCCCGCTCTCACGCGTCGTTCATCATGGGTGCGGCTTCATGCCGCCAGGCAGCGTACGGACGCGCGCACCTGCGCGTCCACCCATTTATTCGCCCTTGCCGTCCGGCTCCTTGTGCTCCTGCTCCCCGTCACCCTTGTCTTCTTTGCCCTCCTCGCTCTCTTTGCCCTCCTCGCCCTCCTCGCCCTCCTTGCCCGTGCGGCGCGCCTCGCCCTCCTCGCCCTCCTTGGCCGTGCGGCGCGCCTCGGCGCGGGCGACGGCCTCGGCCGCCGCCTGCGCGGAGGCCTTGGCCTTCAGCTCGCGCGCCGCCGAGATCTCCAGGGAGGGCCAGACGCGGTCGATCGCCGCGTTGACCGCCGCGCCGACGAGCACCGCGAACGCGGAGACGCCGAGCCACAGCAGCACGGCGACGGGCGCCGCGAGCGACCCGTAGATCGTCGGACCCTCGACGGCGTGCACCAGGTAGATCCGCAGAATGACGCTGCCGAGCACCCAGATCAGCAGCGCCACCAGCGCGCCGGGCACGTCCTCGTACCACGGGGAGCGCACCGGCACCGACACGTGGTACAGCGTGGTGAGGAAGACGACCGACAGCACGATGACGACGGGCCAGTACAGGATCCGCACCATCCCCGCGATCTGCGGCAGCAGGCTTATCACCGCCTCGGGCCCGGCCGCCATCAGCGGCAGCACGATCGCTCCGACGACCAGCGCGACGAGGTACAGGCCGAAGGAGAGCAGGCGGGTTCGCACGATGCCGCGGTGGCCTTCGAGTCCGTACATGATCGTGATGGTGTCGACGAAGACGTTCACTGCGCGCGAGCCCGACCACAGGGCGATCACGAAGCCGAACGAGATCACGTCCGGGCGCCCGCCGCGGAAGACGTCGTTGACCAGCGGGCGCACCAGCTGGTTGACGCCCTTGCTGGACAGGACCGTCCCGGAGGCGGTGAGGATGTTCTGCCGGATGTGGCCGATGGTGTCGGCACCGATGACGCTGTCGAGGTAGCCGAGCGCGCCCACCAGGCCGAGGAGCAGCGGCGGCAGCGAGAAGAGCACGAAGAACGCGGCCTCTGCGGCCAGCCCGGTGACCCGGTACTCCATGCAGGAGTGGAAGGTGTCCTTCAGGAGCACCCACGTCACCTTGCGCTTTGAGACATTGCGGTACAGAGCGCGTGCTCTGTGCCACCGCCCCCGTGTCGGCGGTGGTGTTCCCTCTGCTCCTTGCACCTGCCTACCGTAGCTGCCATGGCACCCCCTACACACACGGTGACGAACCAGGCTCCGCCCCTGGTCGCCTACGACGTCTTCGCCGCCGATCCAGCCCTCACCGAGGGCGTCGAACGGCATGTGGCCCCCGAGCGTCTCGACGAAGTACGGGATGAGCTGAGCGAGCTGGGCCGCGCGGCCGGCTCGGCCCAGGCCCAGCGCTGGGGCGAGGAGGCGAACCGTTACGCCCCCGTTCTGCGCACTCACGACCGCTACGGCAACCGCATCGACGAGGTGGAGTTCCACCCCAGCTGGCACCGGCTGCTCGGTCACGCCGTGTCGGCCGGCCTCACCGACGCCTGGTCGCGGCCCGACGGGCATGTGCGGCGCACCGCCGCCTTCATCACCTGGACACAGGTCGAGGCCGGACACGGCTGCCCGTTGTCGATGACGCACGCGGCGGTACCGGCGCTGCGCACCGAGCCGGAGCTCGCCGCCGAGTGGGAGCCGCGGCTCGGCGCACGCGTCTACGATCCCGAGCTGCTGCCCGCCGACCGGAAGCCGGGCGCCCTGTTCGGAATGGGCATGACGGAGAAGCAGGGAGGCTCCGACGTCCGGGCCAACACCACCCGCGCCGAGCCGCTCGCGGAGGAGGGCACGTACGCCCTCACCGGGCACAAGTGGTTCTGCTCGGCCCCGATGTCGGACGGGTTCCTGGTACTGGCGCAGGCTCCGGGAGGACTGACGTGTTTCCTGCTGCCGCGTGTGCTGCCGGACGGCACTCGTAACGTGTTCGCGATCCAGCGGCTGAAGGACAAGCTCGGCAACCGCTCGAACGCGTCGTCGGAGGTGGAGTTCGACGGGACGTGGGCGCGGCGCGTGGGCGAGGAGGGGCGCGGGGTGGCCACCATCATCGAGATGGTGGCGGCGACCCGGCTCGACTGCGTCTCGGGCTCGGCGGCGATCATGCGCCAGGCTGTAGCCCAGGCGATTCACCACACCGCGCACCGCAGCGCGTTCGGTGGCCTGCTGATCGACAAGCCGCTGATGCTCAATGTGCTCGCCGACCTGGCGCTGGAGTCCGAGGCGGCGACGACCACCGCGCTGCGTCTTGCGGCGGCGTACGACAAGGACACCGAGCAGGAGCGTTATCTGCGGCGCATCGCGGTGCCGGTCGCCAAGTACTGGGTGACCAAGCGCTGTCCCGCGGTGGCCGTGGAGGCGCTCGAATGCCTCGGCGGCAACGGCTATGTGGAGGAGTCGGGCATGCCTCGGCTGTTCCGCGAGTCGCCGCTCAACTCGATCTGGGAGGGTTCGGGCAACGTGCAGGCGCTGGACGTGCTGCGGGCGTTGCAACGCGAGCCGCATGCGCTCAACGCCTTCCTCGGCGAGCTCGGCCTGGCGCGCGGCGCCGACCACCGGCTGGACGGCGCGATCAAGGATCTGCTGACCGAACTGGCTGATCTGGAGGGGATCGAGGCGCGGGCGCGGCGCGTCGTCGAGCGGATGGCGCTGGTGCTGCAGGGTTCGCTGCTGGTGCGGTTCGCGCCGCCTCAGGTCGCCGACGCCTTCTGCGCCTCGCGGCTCGGCGGCGACTGGGGTACGGCGTTCGGCACGCTTCCGCACACACTGGATCTGGCCGCGGTCGTGGATCGGGCACGTCCGGTGGACGAGGGATAAGTGGCCATGAGCGGTAGCCGGATCGGGTGGTCCTCGGGCCCGGAAGGCACTGCGCGCAGGTGAACGGGTGGTGCCGCGCCGACTCGGCACCACCCTGGCCGCACACCAGGTACTGGTGTGACACGCCGTCACACTGCGTCAAAATTAGTTCACCCAGCAAACGTTGCACAGGGTTGCGAACTCGGGGACCATCCATCCGTGAGCCACCAACCGTTCAACCGGGCGGCACTGGCCCGGATGCACGAGGCAGCCGTGACCGGCCGCCAACTGCCCACCGTGCCCGATCCGTTGATCCTCGAATCGTGGAAGCGGATGGTGGCCAAGGGGATGAATCCCGACCGCAACCGCCACTCCGGGCTGCTTCCTCGCGAGGAGGTCGACAAACGCCGCGAGAGCTCGGGGCTCGGCGAGCTGCTGCCCGTGGTGCGGGAAGGCCTCGCGGCGGTCGCCGAGGACGACTGGCACCTGATGGTGGTCACCGACGCCGACGGCCAGGTGCTGTGGCGGTCGGGCAGCCGCGCCGGGGTGCGGACCGCGGACCGGTTCGGTCTCGAAGAGGGCTCCTGCCTCACCGAGGACGTGGCCGGCACCAACGCTGTCGGCACCTCGCTCGTCGCTCGCCGCCCGGTGCAGGTGACCTCGGCCGAGCACTATTCACGGGTCTTCCACTCCTGGTTCTGCGTCTCGGCCCCGGTGCACGATCCGCGGGACGGGCGGCTGCTCGGCGCGGTGGACCTCACCGGCCCGGCCGAGCAGGTCCATCCGGCGACGCTGGCGCTGGTGTCCGCGGTCGCCCGGGTCGCGGAGGGCGAGCTGCGCTCCCGTCACCTGGAGTCGGTCGAGCGGCTGCGCTCGGCGGCCGCACCCCTGCTGGCGAGGATCGGCGGAAAGGCGATCGCCGTCGACCGCTACGGCTGGACGGCAGGGGTCACCGGGGTGGCCCCCACGGCCCGGGTGGCGCTGCCCGACTCACCGCAGACCGGTCAGGCATGGCTGCCCTCGCTGGGGCCGTGCTCGCTGGAACCGCTGCCGGGCGGCTGGCTGGTGCGCGTCCACCCGCAGGAGGCGCCGCGATCCCCGAGCCGGGTCGTCCTCGACCTGACGCGGCCGCGGGCGTGGCCGGTTTCGGTGGACGGGGCGGCGGGCAGCTGGGCGCACAGCCTCTCCCCCCGCCACGCGGAGCTGCTGTTCGTGCTCGCCGTGCACCGCGAGGGCCGCACCGCCGCGGAGCTCGCCGCCGATCTGTTCGGCGACCCGGCGCGTGCGGTGACCGTACGGGCCGAGCTCTCCCGGCTGCGCCGCCACATGGCGGGGGTGCTCGCCCACCGCCCGTACCGGTTCACCGACGAGGCGGAGGTGCGGCTGCTGCGCCCGGCCGACCCGCTGGACCTGCTGCCGTTCTCCACCGCGCCGGCCGTCGTCGCCGCCCGCGATCAGCGGCTGCCGGAGGCGCGGCGGCGGATCAGGTAGACGCCGGTGGCCGCGACCGCGGCGGCGAGAGCGGTGGCGCCGAGCGCGGTCTCAGTGGAGTCCATGGAGCGTGTGGCGGCACCGAGGCCCGCCTTGGCGCCCTTGGTGGGCATGGACGGCCGTGCGGGGGCCGCAGAGGACGCGGAGGACGCGGAGGCGCCTGCCGCGACGACGGTGAACCCGCCGCCGGTGACGGTCTTCCCGCCGCAGGTCGCCGTGATGTCGTACGCGCCTGGCCGGGTCGCGGCGAAGATCTGCGGGGTCGCGTAGGAGGAGCCCTGGGTGGCCATGCCCTTGAGCGGGGTGCGCGGGAAGGCGGCGGACTCCACGACCGCGTCGTAGGTCCTGCCGGTGCCGCGGCAGGAGGCGCCATCGACGGTGACGGTGAAGGTCGCGCCCTGCTTCACCGTCGCCGGCATGACGATGATGTTGCTCGGGCCGATGTTACTGGCGCTGCTGGGTTCGCTGGCGTTGCTCGTGTTGTTGCCGGTGTTGCCGGTGTTGCCGGAGCCGCCCGAGTCGTCCGCGAGGGCGAGCGGCGCGGCGACACCGAGGGCGGTGCCCGCGAGTGCAGCCGCCGCGAGGGCGCGGGTGACGTGCATGCTGAACCTCCTCGGACGCGCCTCGGGGCGGTGCCCCGGCATCGGGTGGAGTGCGCGTCCTGGACCGAGACTCACCCTGCCCTTGCGGGCCCGCATCCGGTGGCGGCGCGCGGACGGCCTGGCACGGCACGCTTCGTATGGCGTAGGGCCATGTCGACGGTGCCGTGCGGGTCCGTGACGATCCCCCGGCCGGCGGCCATCCCCTCGGCGGTGTGCGGTGGCCGGAGGCCGCCACTCATTCGCCCGTCCGGAGTCGCCGGGCACCCCCGTCCGGGCTAGCGTCGGCGCCGTACTCCAGGAGGACTCCAGGAGGCCGCCCATGGACATGCTTCGGCCGAAGCGCTCGTGGTACGGGCAGTTCGCCGTGCCGGGTGCGATAGCCGCGGCCGCGGCCGCCGGGATATTCCTGATCCACGACGGCATGGAGACCTCCGGCCCGCCCCAGCCCGCCGGGGCCGCCGCAGTGAACCCGGCCGACACCGCCGCCGCGCCGGGAGCGCATGCGCCGGCCGCGGCGTCCCTGCCGTTCTCCACACCGGTACGGATCAGGATCCCGGCGATCGGGGTGTATGCACGGATCATGAAGGTCGGTCTCGCCGAGGGTGGCTGGGTCGGCGTGCCCCCGCCCGACGACACCGGCCTCACCGGCTGGTACTCCGGCAGCGCGGCGCCGGGGGAGACCGGCACGGCCGTCATCGACGGGCACGTCGACACCATGCGCGGCCCGTCCGTCTTCTACGAGCTGGGCGCCCTCCACAAGGGTGACCGCATCGACGTCACCCGCGCCGACGGCCGTACCGCCGTCTTCACCGTCTACGGCATCAACGTCTTCCCCCAGGACGACTTCCCCGCACGGCGGGTGTATGGCGGGACCGGCCGCGCGGAGCTGCGCGTGATCACCTGCGGCGGCGTCTTCACCCGGCGCACCGGCTACCAGGGCAACGTGGTCGTTTTCGCCCGCCTCACCCGCACCCGTTAGCCGCACCGCGGCCCGCGCATGGTTGGCTGTCCGGCATGAGCGTCACCGTCACCACCTGGTGCCTGGAGCAGACCTCGCCGGCCGACCTCACTCCTGCGGGCGAGGCGCACGGGATCACGATCGTGCGGGCCGAGGTGCCGAGCCCGGAGTTCAGCCGCTACCTGTACGCATCGGTCGGCGCCGACGTCTCGTGGACCGACCGGCTGGCGTGGCCGCGCACCCGGTGGCAGGAGTACCTGCACCAGCCGGGCGTCGAGACGTGGGTGGCGTACGAGCGGGGGACGCCCGCCGGGTACATCGAGCTGGAGGCCCAGCAGGACACCCAGGTCGAGATCGCGTACTTCGGGCTCCTGCCGGCCTTCCGAGGTCGCCGCATCGGGGGCCATCTTCTGTCGTACGGCACGGCACGGGCGTGGGACCTGGCCCAGCGGTGGCCGCACCGCCCGCCGACGAAGCGGGTGTGGGTGCACACCTGCGACCTCGACGGGCCGCACGCGCTCGGCAACTACCAGCGGCGCGGGTTCCGGCTCTTCGAGACCCGCACCGAGCAGGAGGAGAAGCCGACGCCGCCCGCATGGTGACGCGCGACACAGCGTCTCATGAAGCGAAATGATCGCGTCCACATAGTGGATAATAGTGGACTCGCACAAGACGGCCGTGCCACGCTGCCGTCATGTCTCGCGCTGGAATCGCCTTGGTAGGTCGACTGCACGTCGACCTCGGCCGCATGTCCAGCGCCATCTGTCCGGCGAGCTGACCGTCCAGCGCCGTACCCCTCACGCACTTCCCGTCGTCGCGGACGCGCGGTCTCCGCTGCCCAGCCTCCGCAGGCCAGGGACGCCGCGCCACGCACCGCCCTGAGTCTGCTTGATTGGACCGCAACGCCATGGCCACCACGCCCGAGACCTCCAAAGCTGCGCCCCAGCGCCGCAAGGCCCACCGCCACCGCGGCGAGGGCCAGTGGGCCGTCGGCCATTTCACGCCGCTCAACGGCAACGAACAGTCCAAGAAGGACGACGACGGTCTCAATGTGCGGACACGCATTGAGACGATCTACGCCCACCGCGGCTTCGACGCGATCGACCCCGCCGACCTGCGCGGTCGTATGCGCTGGTGGGGCCTGTACACCCAGCGCAAGCCCGGCATCGACGGCGGCAAGACCGCCGTCCTCGAGCCGGAGGAGCTCGACGACAAGTACTTCATGATGCGGGTGCGCATCGACGGCGGCCGCCTCACCGTCGCCCAGCTGCGCGCCATCGGCGAGGTCTCGGAGAGCTACGCGCGCGGCACCGCCGACATCACCGACCGCCAGAACATCCAGTTGCACTGGGTGCGGATCGAGGACGTGCCCGCGATCTGGGAGAAGCTGGAGGCCGTCGGCCTGTCCACCACCGAGGCGTGCGGCGACTGCCCGCGCGTGGTGATCGGCTCGCCGGTCGCCGGGATCGCCGCGGACGAGATCATCGACGGCACACCCGCGATCGAGGAGATCCACGAGCGCTTCATCGGCAGCAAGCAGTTCTCGAACCTGCCGCGCAAGTTCAAGACCGCGATCTCCGGCTCGCCGATCCAGGACGTCGTCCACGAGATCAACGACGTCGCCTTCGTCGGAGTCGTCCACCCCGAGCACGGGCCCGGTTTCGACCTGTGGGTCGGCGGCGGCCTGTCCACCAACCCGCGCTTCGCGGAACGGCTGGGCGCCTGGGTGCCGCTCGACGAGGTGGCCGACGTGTGGGCCGGCGTGGTCGGCATCTTCCGCGACTACGGCTACCGGCGGCTGCGTACCCGCGCCCGGCTGAAGTTCCTGCTGGCCGACTGGGGTGCGGAGAAGTTCCGCCAGGTACTGGAGGACGAGTACCTGAAGCGCAAGCTGACCGACGGGCCCGCGCCCGAGGAGCCGCGCTCGCGCTGGCGCGACCACGTCGGCGTCCACCCGCAGCGCGACGGCCGGTTCTACGTGGGGTTCGCACCGCGCGTCGGGCGGGTCGACGGCCCCACGCTCGCCAAGATCGCTGAGCTTGCCGCGGACCACGGCTCGGACCGGCTCCGCACCACGGTCGAACAGAAGATGATCATCCTCGACGTCGAGCAGGACCGCGTTGACTCCCTCGTCAGCGGACTCGAATCGCTCGGCTTCCAGGTGACCCCCTCGCCGTTCCGGCGCGGCACGATGGCCTGCACCGGCATCGAGTTCTGCAAGCTCGCCATCGTGGAGACCAAGGCGCGCGGCGCGGCGCTCATCGAGGAGCTGGAGCGGCGCCTGCCGGAGTTCGACGAGCCGATCACCATCAACGTCAACGGCTGCCCCAACGCCTGCGCCCGCATCCAGACCGCGGACATCGGCCTCAAGGGCCAGTTGGTGATGAACGACGACGGCGAGCAGGTCGAGGGCTTCCAGGTGCACCTCGGCGGGACCCTCGGCCTCGACCCCGCATTCGGCCGCAAGGTGCGCGGCCTGAAGGTCACCGCTGCCGAACTCCCCGACTACATCGAGCGGGTGCTCCGCCGCTTCCAGGCCGAACGCGAGGACGGCGAGCGGTTCGCTGCCTGGGCATCGCGTGCGTCGGAGGAGGCGTTGTCGTGAGTGAGCGTGCTGCGCCGTTCTACTGCCCGTACTGCGGCGACGAGGACCTGCGGCCCTCCGAGGAAGGCCACGGAGTGTGGGAATGCGGATCGTGCAATCGCGCGTTCCGGCTCTCGTTCATCGGGCTGCTGGCCAAGGGCCTGCGGCACGGCACTGACGAAGGGGGCACACGATGACCACCGCAGCGACCACCGGCCGTACCGAGGACGAACTGCGGGAACTGGCCGAGCAGGCGGGCCGTGACCTGGAGGACGCCGACGCGCTCGACGTGCTGCGGTGGGCCGCCGAAACGTTCGGGCCGCGCTTCTGCGTCACCTCCTCGATGGAGGACGCGGTCGTGGCGCACCTCGCCTCGCGCGCGTTCCCCGGCGTCGACGTGGTCTTCCTCGACACCGGCTACCACTTCCCCGAGACGATCGGCACCCGCGACGCCGTGGCCGCGGTGATGGACGTCAACGTCATCACGCTGACCCCGCGCCAGACGGTGGCCGAGCAGGACGCCGAGTACGGCGATAAGCTGCACGACCGCGACCCCGACCTGTGCTGCGCGCTGCGCAAGGTCAAGCCCCTGGAAGAGGGGTTGCGCAACTACGACGCATGGGCGACGGGCCTGCGCCGCGACGAGTCCCCGACCCGCGCGAACACGCCGGTCGTCGGCTGGGACGCCAAGCGCCGCAAGGTCAAGGTCTCCCCCATCGCCCGCTGGACGCAGGCCGATGTGGACGCCTACGTCGCCGAACACGGCGTACTGACCAACCCACTGCTGATGGACGGCTACGCCTCCGTCGGCTGCGCACCGTGCACCCGCCGCGTGCTCGAAGGTGAGGACGCGCGGGCCGGCCGCTGGGCGGGCCGGGCCAAGACCGAGTGCGGGCTGCACGGATGACGAACGTGACACAGCAGGAGCGATCAATGGGCGTGACAGGCCAGGGAGCCACCGTGTGGCTCACCGGTCTGCCGAGCGCGGGGAAGACGACCATCGCCTACGCGCTGGCGGAGCGGCTGCGGGGCGACGGGCACCGGGTGGAGGTGCTCGACGGGGACGAGATCCGCGAGTTCCTCTCCGCGGGGCTCGGTTTCACCGCGGAAGACCGGCACACCAATGTGCAGCGGATCGGTTTCGTGGCCGAGTTGCTGGCGTCGAACGGCGTGAAGGCGCTGGTGCCGGTGATCGCTCCGTACGGGCGCAGCCGTGAGGCGGTGCGCAAGCGGCACGAGGCGGCGGGCACCACGTACCTCGAGGTGCATGTGGCCACTCCGGTCGAGGTGTGTTCGGTGCGGGACGTGAAGGGCCTGTACGCCAAGCAGGCGGCGGGTGAGATCTCGGGCCTGACGGGTGTGGACGACCCGTACGAGGCCCCGGCCGCACCGGACCTGCGGATCGAGGCGCACACGCAGAGCGTGGACGAGTCCGCCGCGGCGCTGGCTGCGCTGCTGAGCGAGAGGGGACTGCTGTGAGCAACGACCGCGACATCAGCTGCTACCGCGGCGGGGCGGCCGCCGGGCCGCAGATGAGGACAGGAGGTACCCCCGGACGGAGTCTGGGGGAGGCCGCGCCTGTGCGCCCCGCGGGCGACAGTGCCCGTGGCGGAGCCTCCCCCTGCCTGCGGCGGGAGATGCCCCCTGATGGGGCCAGTAGCCGCCGGCGCGGCGGTGCGAGCGGAAGGGGTGCAGCGTGACGACGGCTCCCGTTGTCGGTGCCGATACCGACAATCCGTATGCGCTTTCGCACTTGGACGCGTTGGAGTCCGAGGGTGTGCACATCTTCCGTGAGGTGGCGGGTGAGTTCGAGCGGCCGGTGATCTTGTTCTCCGGTGGCAAGGACTCGATCGTGATGCTGCATCTGGCGCTGAAGGCGTTCGCGCCGGCTGCGGTGCCGTTCGGGCTTTTGCATGTGGACACCGGGCACAACTTCCCCGAGGTTCTGGCCTACCGGGATCGCACGGTGGCCAAGTACGGGCTGCGGCTGCATGTGGCGTCCGTGCAGGACTACATCGACGACGGCAGGCTGCGCGAGCGCCTGGACGGCACCCGCAACCCGTTGCAGACCGTGCCGTTGCTCGATGCCATCAACGAGGGCCGCTACGACGCGGTGTTCGGCGGCGGACGGCGGGATGAGGAGAAGGCGCGGGCGAAGGAGCGGGTGTTCTCGCTGCGCGACGAGTTCGGCGCGTGGGATCCGCGCCGTCAGCGGCCGGAGTTGTGGCAGCTGTACAACGGCCGGCACGCGCCGGGTGAACATGTGCGGGTCTTCCCGTTGTCGAACTGGACCGAGCTGGATGTGTGGCAGTACATCGAGCGGGAGAAGATCGAGCTTCCGGAAATCTACTACGCGCACACCCGCCAGGTGTTCTCCCGAGACGGGATGTGGCTGACGGCGGGTGAGTGGGGCGGCCCGAAGGACGGCGAGACCGTCCAGTCGCGCATGGTGCGGTACCGCACCGTCGGTGACATGTCCTGCACCGGTGCGGTGGATTCCGACGCCGCCACCATCGACCAGGTGATCGCCGAGATCGCCGCCTCCCGGCTCACCGAGCGGGGAGCGACCCGCGCCGACGACAAGCTGTCCGAGGCCGCGATGGAAGACCGCAAGCGCGAGGGGTACTTCTAAATGTCCGCCACCACCGTTGATACCTCGGCGACCTCGCTGCTGCGCTTCGCCACCGCCGGCAGCGTGGACGACGGCAAGTCCACCCTGGTCGGCCGGCTGCTGCACGACTCGAAGTCGGTGCTCGCCGACCAGCTGGAGGCGGTCGAGCACGCCTCACGCCGCCGCGGCCAGGACGCCCCCGACCTGGCTCTGCTCACCGACGGGCTGCGCGCGGAGCGGGAGCAGGGCATCACTATCGACGTCGCCTACCGCTACTTCGCCACCCCCAGGCGCAGGTTCATCCTCGCCGACACCCCCGGCCATGTGCAGTACACCCGCAACATGGTCACCGGCGCCTCCACCGCGGAGCTGGCCGTGGTGCTGGTCGACGCCCGCAACGGCGTGGTCGAGCAGACCCGCCGCCACGCCGCGGTCGCCGCCCTGCTGCGCGTCCCCCACGTCGTCCTCGCGGTGAACAAGATGGACCTGGTCGACTACGCCGAGCCGGTCTTCGCCGCGATCGCCGAGGAGTTCACCCACTACGCGACCGCGCTCGGGGTGCCGGAGATCACCTCGATCCCCATCTCCGCACTCGCCGGCGACAACGTGGTGACCGCCTCGGCGCACATGGACTGGTACGGCGGCCCCACCCTGCTGGAACACCTGGAGACCGTGCCGGTCGGCACCGACCAGACCGACGCCCCGGCCCGCTTCCCCGTCCAGTACGTCATCCGCCCGCAGACCCCGGAGCACCACGACTTCCGCGGCTACGCCGGGCAGATCGCCTCCGGCCTGCTGCGGGTGGGCCAACAGGTGGTCGTCCTGCCCTCCGGGCAGACCTCCGCCATCACCGGCATCGACGCCCTCGGCCAGGCCGTCGACGTCGCCTGGGCCCCGCAGTCGGTGACGATCACCCTCGCCGACGACCTGGACATCTCCCGCGGCGATGTGATCGCCCCCGCCACCGGAGCGCCCACGCCGACGCAGGACATCACCGCGACCGTCTGCCACCTGCACGAACGCCCGCTGCGCATCGGCGAACGCGTGCTGCTCAAGCACGGCACCCGCACCGTCAAGGCGATCGTGAAGGACATCACGGGCCGCCTGGACGTCACCTCCTTCGACCGGGATGCCGGCCTCGCCCGCACCAACGCCCCGGGCGAGCTGGCCGTCAACGACATCGGCTCCGTCGTGCTGCGCACCGCCCAGCCGCTGGCCGTCGACGCATACACCGACTCCCGCCGCACCGGGGCGTTCATCCTCATCGACCCCGCCGACGGACAGACCCTCACCGCCGGCATGGCAGGCGAAGCCTTCCCCACCACCAGCACAACAGCGGCCGAGGCCGACAGCACGGCCGACGACGGATGGGACTTCTGATGACCGGGGAAGCCTTCTCCGGGTTCGCGAAGGAGGGCGGCCGCGTCGGCAGCGGCACCCGCGGCAGCGGGCAGGGCGGAGTGGCGCGATGTGTGCACTGACGGCCGCCCCGCACCTGCATGCAAAGCCGTACCACCAATGCCCTTCCCATGACCCGGCCGCGCCATAGCGCGAGATCCCGGGCCTCCGCAAAGGAACCCTCCCGTGAGTGACATTAGCCGACTCCGTCGTCGGGCCGATCGCACCCTCGTAGGACCAGCACGCCCCGCCCGCAGAGCGGCCCGCCTGATCGCGGCCGCCGCCCTCCCTCTGCTGCTCACCTCGCTCGCCGCCTGCGGTTACGGCTCCCAGGCCACGAAGGACAACGCCTCAGGACCGGTGGCCGCCTCCGGCAAGAAGCTCTCCGCCAACTCCGTCACGATCGGCTACTTCGCCAACGTCACGCACGCCACCGCTCTCGTCGGCGTCCAGCAGGGTCTGTTCCAGAAGCAGCTGGGCGGCACACAGCTGAAGACGCAAGTTTTCAACGCGGGCCCGTCGGAGGTCGAAGCGCTCAACTCCGGCGCCATCGACATCGGCTGGATCGGCCCCTCCCCCGCCATCAACGGCTACATCAAGTCCAAGGGCAAGTCCCTGAAGATCATCTCGGGCGCGACCTCGGGCGGGGCGTCCCTCGTCGTCAACCCCAACAAGATCAAGAGCGAGAGTGATCTGAAGGGCAAGACGATCGCCACCCCGCAGCTGGGCAACACCCAGGACGTGGCGCTGCTCAACTACCTCGCGGGCAAGGGCTACAAGGAGGACCCGACCACCGGCAAGGGCGATGTCACCGTCACCCGGATCGACAACAAGACCACCGTGACCGCCTTCCAGCAGGGCCAGATCGACGGTGCCTGGGTACCGGAACCAACCGCCTCCCAGCTCGTTGCCGCCGGCGCCAGGACCCTCATCGACGAGAAGTCGCTGTGGCCGGGCGGGCAGTTCGTCACCACCAACGTCGTCGTCTCCCAGTCCTTCCTCGCCGCGCACCCGGATGTCGTGCAGGCAGTGCTGCGCGGCTCGGTGCAGGCCAACGCCTGGATCAAGGCCAACCCTGAGGCCGCGAAGAGCGCCATCAACGCACAGCTGCAGGCGCTGAACGGCAAGCCGCTGCCGGGCAAGGTCCTGGACTCCGCGTTCGGCAACATCGAGGTCACCGACGACCCGCTCGCCTCCACCCTGCAGCAGGAAGCCACTCACGGGGTGGCCGCAGGGCTGCTCAAGCAGCCCGATCTGAAGGGCATCTACGACCTCACCCCGCTCAATGCCGTACTGAAGTCCGAAGGAAAGCCGCAGGTCTCCGACGCAGGCCTCGGCAGCTGAGGCCACCAGCCCGCACCACCACCCCCAGGAGGTGACCCCATGACCACGGCGATCAGCGAGACGCCTACCCGCCCCGGGACGGACGTCCCGTATGCCGCCCGGCTCGACCACGTCTCGAAGGCCTTCGGCCGGCCAGGGGCGGCCCAGCAGGTGCTTGACGACATCAGCATCGATGTGGCGCCCGGTGAGTTCGTCTGCCTCCTGGGGGCCTCGGGATGCGGCAAGTCGACGCTGCTCAACCTCGTCGCCGGGCTCGACCGGTCCTCCGCCGGGACGATCGAGACGCCCGGCGGCCGGCCGGCCCTGATGTTCCAGGAGCATGCCCTGTTCCCGTGGCTGACCGCGGGCCGCAACATCGAACTCGCCCTGCGGATGCGTGGCGTGGCCCGCGGCGAGCGCCGCGAACGCGCCGAGCAACTGCTCGAACTGGTCCGGCTCAAGGGCGCCTACGGCAAGCGGGTGCACGAGCTGTCCGGGGGCATGCGGCAACGCGTGGCGATGGCCCGCGCACTCGCCCAGGACAGCAACCTGCTGCTGATGGACGAGCCGTTCGCCGCGCTCGACGCCATCACCCGCGACGTCCTCCACGAAGAACTCACCCACATCTGGGAGTCCACGGGCGTCTCGGTGCTGTTCGTCACCCACAATGTGCGCGAAGCCGTGCGCCTCGCACAGCGTGTCGTCCTGCTCTCCTCCCGGCCCGGCCGCATCGCCCGCGAATGGCAGGTCGACATCCCGCACCCGCGCCGCATCGAGGACGCCGACGTCGCCGAGTTGTCCGTCCAGATCACCGAACAGCTCCGGGGGGAGATCCGCCGCCATGGCCAGCACTGACATCAAACCGACAGCAGAGAAGCCGACGAATGGAAAGCCTGCCGCCGACAAGCCGGATCTGGCAGGCCTCGAAGCCGGCCTGGACGCGCTGGAGACCCGCACCGCCGCCAAGGCGCCCATCGGGCAGATCCTGCGCACCAAGGCGCTGCCGCCCCTCCTGGCGATCGTTCTCGTGCTCGCCGCCTGGCAGTTGGCCTACCACTTCCAGCTCAAGCCGCACTACCTGCTGCCCAGCCCCGGCGACGTCATCGGCTCGCTCCACCAGGACTGGCTGCAGGGCACCCTGTTCGGCTACATCTGGACCAGCGTCTCCCGCGGCGCGCTCGGCTTCCTCGCCTCCGTCGCCATCGGCACACCCCTCGGCCTGCTCGTCGCCCGCATCCCCGCCGTCCGCGCAGCGATCGGCCCGATCCTGTCCGGGCTGCAGTCCATGCCCTCGGTCGCCTGGGTCCCCGCCGCCATCATCTGGTTCGGCCTCAACGACTCCACCATCTACGCCGTCGTCCTCCTCGGCGCCGTCCCCTCCATCGCCAACGGCCTGGTCGCCGGCATCGACCAGGTCCCCCCGCTCTTCCTGCGCGCCGGCCGCACCATCGGCGCCACCGGGATCAACGGCGTACGGCACATACTGCTGCCCGCAGCCCTCCCCGGCTACCTGGCAGGCCTCAAGCAGGGCTGGGCCTTCTCCTGGCGCTCCCTGATGGCCGCCGAGATCATCGCCACCTCACCCGCGCTCGGCACCGGCCTCGGACAACTCCTGGAAAACGCCCGCACCAACGCCGACATGCCCGGAGTCCTCGCCGCCATCATCCTCATCCTCATCGTCGGCATCGGCATCGAACTGCTCATCTTCAAACCCGCCGAACGACGCGTCCTGCGCAGCCGCGGACTCCTCACAGAGGCGCGCTGACATGACGACCAAGCCGGTTCTCCTCGTCGCCGCGCACGGCAGCCGCGATCCGCGGCATGCCGCGACCGTGCACGCCCTGTGCGAGCGCGTGCGGTCGCTGCGGCCGCGGCTGCGCGTGGAGACCGGCTTCCTCGACCACTGCGCGCCCGGCGTGCCGCAGGTGGTCGACCGGCTCGCCGCCGAGGGCGTCCGCGAGGTGATCGCGCTCCCGCTGCTGCTGACGCGCGCGTTCCATGCCAAGTCCGACATCCCCGCGGTGCTGCGGGAGGCGGAAGGCAGGCACCCCCGGCTGACGATCCACCAGGCCGACGTGCTCGGCCCGTCCCCGCTGCTGATCAGCGCGTTGGAGCGCAGGCTCCGCGAGGCGGGGATGCCGGACGGTGACCGCGGCTCGACGGGCATCGTGCTGGCCTCGGCGGGCTCCACAGACCCGGAGGCGATCGCAGTGATCGCTGAAATCGCGCGGGAGTGGCGGCGTACCGGTTGGTGCGCCGTGCGGCCTGCGTTCGCCTCCGCATCCCTTCCCCGCACCGAGGACGCGGTGCGGGAGCTGCGCGCCGAGGGCGTCCAACGGGTAGCGGTCTCCCCCTACGTGATCGCCCCCGGTTTCCTTCCGGACCGGATCGTCGCCGGCGCCGCCCACGCCGATGCCCTGGCACCCGTCCTCGGCGCCGCCCCCGAACTGGCCCGCCTGCTGCTCCACCGCTACGACGAGGCCCGTGCCAGCGGCGCCTCCTACCGGGTGGCGCTGAGCGCGTAGGGGAGAATGCGCGGCGTGGCATTCACGGAGCGGCGAGCGCGAGAGGTGCTGGCCGCCGCGGCAAAGGTCGACACGGCGCACGCGGCCGAGGCACAGCTGCTGGGGCTCGGCGAGAACGCCGTCTTCGCGACCGGAGACATCGTCGTGAAGGTCGGTCGCGACGCCGGGCTGCTGGAGCGCGCCGAGCGCGAGCTGCGGATCGCGGGCTGGCTCGCCGAGCAGGGTGTGCCCGCGGTACGCGCCGCCGAGCCGGATGCGGAGCTCGTCGACGGGCACCCCGTCACGTACTGGTGGCGGCTGCCGGATGCCGTACGGCCGGCCGGGGCTGCGGATCTGGCGGTGCTGCTGCGCCGCGTCCACGCCCTTGCCCAGCCCGCCTTCGTGCTTCCGCCGCGCGATCTGCTCGGCGGGGTCGAGCGCTGGCTGCGGCTGGCGGGCGAGGCCGTCGACCCGGCGGACGCGGCGTATCTGCGCGAGCGCAGGGACGGATTCGCCGCACGGGCTGCCGCCCTGATCCCGCATCTGCCACCCGGTCCGGTGCACGGGGACGCGTTGCCGCGCAATGTTCTGGTGGGCCCGGACGGACCCGTGCTGATGGATCTCGAAACCTTCTCCTCCGATCTGCGTGAGCACGATCTGGTGGTGATGGCGCTGAGCCTGGACCGCTACGGTCTCGACGCCGCCGAGTACGACGCGTTCACCACCGCGTACGGCTGGGACGTCCGCGAATGGGAGGGCTGCGCCGTCCTGCGCGGGGCGCGTGAGACCGCGAGCTGTGCCTGGGTGGCCCAGCACGCGCCCGGCAGCCCTTCAGCGCTCGCGGAGTTCAAGCGCCGTGTGGCGTCCTTGCGGGACGGTGACCCTACGGTGCGCTGGTACCCGTTCTGATCGTGACGGCGTCGGGCTGCGCCGGCCTCACCGGCCATCTGCGGTCCACCACCGCCTCCTTGTCCTGCCCGCGTCGCAGCCACCGCTCATAGCCTTCCGCCCATTGGCTGTACCAAGCCGTCTGGGAGCGGTGCAGCTCCCAGGGCTCGGCGGCGGCTATCTGCGGATACCGCTCGGCTATCGCACGCGCGACCCGGACGGCGGCGAGCGCGTCGGCGCCGGCTTCGTGCGCCCCGTCCAGCGCCACCTCGTAGACACCGCACACGGCTTCCAGCGTGCGCCTGCCCTTGCGGTAGCGGTCGACGGCCCGGTCGACCGTGAGCGGGTCGACGACCGGGCCCACTGAGCCGTCGAGCGACGGGAGCCCGTGCCGGGCCAGCTCGGCGGCGAGCAGGCTCAGGTCGAACGGCGCGTTGTAGACGACCACCGGCACGCCGGACGCCCAGTACGCACCGAGCGCCTCGGCCATCTCCGCCACCGCCTCGTGCGCGGGGCGGCCCTCGGCGCGCGCCCTGGCGGTGGTGATGCCGTGAACGGCCGTGGCCTGGGCCGGAATCGGCACGGCAGGATCGACCAGCCATGCCCGGACCCTTGTCGGCTCGCCGTCGCTGACCTCGGTGATCGCACCGCTGACGATGCGTGCCTGCGTCGGATCCGTGCCCGTCGTCTCCAAGTCGAAGCCGACGAGCAGCTCGTGGTGCCATCCCATGGCGGACCCCCTCCTCATCTCCCCCTGACACTCCCCATCATCTCGTGCACCACTGACAACGAGCCCGGGGCGGGCTGGGGCGGGCGATCACGACACGGGCCGGGAATCGGCCCAGACCCCCTCGAACTCCTCGCGGTAGATCTCGAACAGGCCGTGCTCACCGTTCCGGTCGGCGGGTGCTTCGCCCTGCCGCTGGACGAGCCGTCGGCTGCCGCCGCGCAACACGATGACCGGCGCCTCCATGCCCCGCGCCTTGCGCAGATACGACTGCACCACCGCGATCCCGTCCGCCCCGTCCCCGTCCACCAAGTACGCGGTGAAGCGCGGCGTCTCGTCGAAGACACGGATCTCGAAGGCGTCCGGGTCGCGCAGCCGCGCCCGCACCCTGCGCATGTGCATGATGTTCATCTCGACCGAACGGCTCATCTCACCGCGCCCGAGGCCAAGTTCGCGCTCCCGGCGGCGCACCGCGCTGCTGGCCGGGTTGAGGAAGAGCAGCCGTACCCGGCAGCCGGACTCGGCGAGGCGTACAAGCCGGCGCCCCGAGTAGTTCTGCACCAGCAGGTTGAGCCCTATGCCTATCGCGTCGAGGCGTCTCGCGCCGCCGAACAGATCCTCGGCGGGCAGCCGTCGCAGCAGCCGCACCCGGTCGGGGTGGACGCCGATCACGTCCGAGTACCGGTCGCCCACGATCTGTTCGACGGCATCGACCGGCAACCGGTCGCCGGAGCGCGCCTCCGGGCCGCTGCCGAGCATGTCGAGCAGACGCGCTGCTGCCCGCTCCGCCTGCGCGAGCACCGTCTCGGACAGCGCCCGGTTGCGGTTGACGACGTGCCGGGCGACTTCTAGTTCGTCGAGGACCAGCTCGAGCTCGCGCCGCTCGTCGAGATACGGTTCGAAGCACGGCCAGTGCTGGATGACGAGTTCACGCAGCTGCGGCAGCGTCAGAAAGCTGAGGATGTTGTCGTCGGCCGGGTCGAGCAGGTATCCCTTGCGGCGGCTGACCTCGCGTACGGCGGCGGCCCGCTGCACCCATTCGTGGCCGGCGGGGCCGGCGGCCGCCACCACCCATTCCTCGCCGTGCACCGGTTCGTAGATGGGCCGCAGCACAGAGCCGACGACGGCCCGCAGCCGCTGTTCGACGAGATTGAGCCACACGTACGCCCGTCCGGCGCGCCGGGCGCGGGTGCGCACCTCGGCCCAGGCCTCGGCGCCCCACTCCAATTCCGTTCCGATCTCTTTGGGCTCCTTGGGCTGAGCCAGGGAGACAGTGGCCGCCGTCCCGTCGATGGCGTCGCCTTGGTTCTCCTGGTCACCGCCGCCCGGCAGCACCAGACCTCCCGACGTCACCACCGCACCGCCTCTCCCGCCCCCGCCTACGATCAAGGAAGGTTACTGCGGGGGCAGGACAGGGCGCAGCTCTATGGGTCCTACTTCACTACTTTCACGTCTCCGCCACTGCCCATCAGGCCTGTGGGCGGCGGCTGTTGCAGCGTACCGCCCCTGCGCGCCGCCGGCCGCCGCGGCCAGACGGCCCGGATCGGGCACCCGTTCAGGGGAAGATCTTGCGAAAACGGACACAAGCGCCGTTTGGTGCGCGAAGATGCACCAGGGCGGCCTGGCGCCCGCGTGGCACAAGCGGAAGAGTGGCACAAGCGGAAGAGTCGAGAGATGCAGGTCTGGCCCGGGCAGGCGTATCCCCTTGGCGCGACGTACGACGGCGCCGGTACCAACTTCGCGGTTTTCTCCGAGGTGGCCGAGCGCATCGAGCTGTGCCTGTTGCACGACGACGGCTCGGAAACGGCCATAGAGCTGCGCGAGACGGATGCGTTCGTACGTCATGCCTATGTTCCCGGTGTGATGCCCGGCCAGCGGTACGGGTTCCGGGTGCACGGCCCGTACGAACCTTCGCTCGGCCACCGATGCAATTCGGCCAAACTTCTGCTCGATCCGTACGCCAAGGCGATGAGCGGCACCGTCGATTGGAACGAGGCCGTCTACGGCTACCGTTTCGAGCACCCCGAGGTGCGCAACGACCTCGACTCGGCGCCGCACACGATGACCTCCGTCGTCGTCAACCCGTTCTTCGACTGGTCCGACGACCGCTCACCGCGCATCGACTACCACCGCACGGTGCTCTACGAGGCCAACGTGAAGGGCCTGACGATGCTGCACCCGGGGCTCCCCCAGGAGATCCGCGGCACTTACGCGGCGCTCGCCCATCCGGCTGTCATCGAGCACCTGGTGGAGCTCGGGGTGACGGCGCTGGAGCTGATGCCGGTGCATCAGTTCGTCACCGACCACCGGTTGGTCGACGCGGGCCTGACCAACTACTGGGGCTACAACACGATCGGCTTCTTCGCCCCGCACAACGCGTACTCGTCCATGGGCGACCGCGGCCAGCAGGTACTGGAGTTCAAGACGGCGGTGCGCGCCCTGCACATGGCCGGGATCGAGGTGATCCTCGACGTCGTCTACAACCACACCGCCGAGGGCAACCACCTGGGCCCGACGCTCTCCTTCCGCGGCCTCGACAACGCCTCGTACTACCGGCTGAGCAAGGACCGCCGCTACTACACGGACACCACGGGAACCGGCAACTCGCTGCTGATGCGGAGCCCGCACGCACTCCAGATGATCATGGATTCGCTGCGCTACTGGGTCACCGAGATGCACGTCGACGGATTCCGCTTCGACCTCGCCGCCACCCTGGCGCGCCAGTTCCACGAGGTGGACCGCCTGTCGTCCTTCTTCGACCTGGTGCAGCAGGATCCGGTGGTCAGCCAGGTGAAGCTGATCGCCGAGCCGTGGGACGTCGGCGAGGGCGGCTACCAGGTGGGCAACTTCCCGCCGATGTGGACGGAGTGGAACGGCGCCTATCGCGACACGGTGCGCGACCTGTGGCGGGGACAGCCCGCCACGCTCGCCGAGTTCGGCTCGCGGCTGACGGGCTCGTCCGACCTCTACCAGGACGACGGCCGCCGGCCGCTCGCCTCCATCAACTTCGTGACCTGCCACGACGGCTTCACCCTCCGCGACCTCGTCAGCTACAACGAGAAGCACAACGCGGCCAACGGCGAGGGCGACCGGGACGGCGAGAGCCACAACAGGTCGTGGAACTGCGGCGTCGAGGGCGAGACGGACGACCCCGGGATCAACGCCCTGCGCGGCCGCCAGATGCGCAACTTCATCGCCACGCTGATGCTCTCGCAGGGCGTGCCCATGCTCAGCCACGGCGACGAGTTCGGGCGCACGCAGGGCGGCAACAACAACGCGTACTGCCAGGACAACGAGGTGACGTGGGTCCCGTGGCCGAAGGGCGGCAGTGAGGAGGACGCGGACGCGCTGGCGCTGCTCGACTTCACCCGCACGATGGTGTGGCTGCGCCGCGACCACCCGGTCTTCCGGCGGCGCCGCTTCTTCCACGGTAGACCGGTGGAGGGCACCCACGACGAGCTCTCGGACATCGCCTGGTTCACCCCCGAGGGTGAGGAGATGACGCAGCGGGACTGGGAGGCGGCCCAGGCCAAGTCGCTGGTGGTCTTCCTCAACGGCCACGCGATCTCCGAGCCCGGTGCGCGCGGGGAGAAGATCACCGACGATTCCTTCCTGCTGATGTTCAACGCACACCATGAGCCGATGGAGTTCGTCGTCCCCGTCAACCACGGAAAGGAGTGGCAAGTGGTGGTCGACACCGCGGTCGCGGACGGAGTGGCGCCGGGCAGCGGCCGCAAGGTGCGGGCGGGGGATCGGCTCCTGCTCGCCGACCGCAGCCTCGTCGTTCTTCAACGCCCGGCGTGACGTTCACCCATCCGGGTGTGCGGGGGCGCGCTTCCCGCGCAGTGGCATACCGCCCGAGCGAGCCCGCCCCCCTGCGGTACAGCCCATAAGCATGTAGAGATGGTCGTATGACCATCACGCCGCCCACCGCGACGTACCGCCTCCAACTGCAGCCGGACTTCCCCTTCGCCGCGGCCGCGGACGCCGTCCCCTACGTCGCCGCGCTCGGCGTGTCCCATCTGCACCTCTCCCCCGTGCTCGAGTCCGTGCCGGGCTCGACCCATGGCTACGACGTCGTGGACCACACGCGCGTTCGGGCGGAGCTGGGGGGCGAAGAGGGATTGCGGGCGCTGGCCCGCACCGCTCACGCGCACGGGCTCGGGCTCGTGCTCGACATCGTGCCGAACCACATGGCCGTGCCCGCTCCCGAGAAGCTCAACACGGCGCTGTGGAGCGTGCTGCGCGACGGTCCGTCGTCGCCCTGCGCCCGGTGGTTCGACATCGACTGGGCCGCGCACGGCGGCAAGATGCTGCTGCCGGTGCTCGGCGAGCGTCTGGGCGAATCCCTCGCGGCCGGTGTGCTGCGCCTGGAGAAGTCCGAGAGCGGCGCGGCAACCGGCCGCGAGCCCGTCGTGCGTTACCACGACCACCTGTTCCCGGTCCGCCCCGGCACCGAGCACCTGGCGCTGCCCGAGTTGCTCCACGCCCAGCACTACCGTCTCGCCTGGTGGCGGCTGGCCCGCACCGAGCTCAACTACCGTCGCTTCTTCACCATTTCCGAGTTGATCGGGGTACGCGTCGAAGACCCCGACGTCTTCGACGCCACCCATGGGACCGTGCTGCGCCTGCTGCGCGACGGCGTCGTCGACGGACTGCGCATCGATCATCCCGACGGTCTCGCCGATCCGCACGCCTACCTGCACCGTTTGAGGGAGGCGAGCGGCGGTCGCTGGACCGTCGTGGAGAAGATACTGTGCGGCGAGGAGCGGCTGCCCCGCAGCTGGGAATGCGCGGGTACCACCGGCTACGACGCCCTCACCCGCATCGACGGGCTGTTCGTCGACCCCGTCGGCGCCGCCCGCCTCGCCGTCGTCTACCGGGACTTCGCGTCCCCCGCCGCCGACCGCGGCGGCGAGTGGGCCCCCACCGCGCGCGCCGCCGCCCACCGGGTGATCCGCCACGACCTCGCCGCCGAGGTCGAACGCCTCGTCCGCACCGCCGACCGGATATGCGCGGCGGACCGGGGCCTCGCCGACCATGCGCCATGGGCGCTGCGCACGGCCATACGCGAGTTGCTGGTCCGTCTGCCCGTCTACCGTCCGTACACGTCGACCCCTGCCGAGCGCGAGACCGCGGCGGAGATCCTGGGCGAGGCGGCCGACGACGCCCGGTACGCGTTCGCCGTGCCCGAGGAGGCCCACGCGGTCGACGTCGTCACGGACCTGGCGCTGGGACGGCTCGGCCCGGGCATCGACCACCACGACTTCGCCATCCGTTTCGCGCAGCTCGCCTCGGCGCTGCATGCCAAGTCCGTCGAGGACACCGCCTTCTACCGCTATGTGCCGCTGCTGTCGTCGGCCGAGGTCGGCGGCGATCCGGGCCGCCCTGGCACCTCGCCCGGTTCCTTCCACGCCTTCTGCGAACGTCTGCAACGCGACTGGCCCGACACCGGGACCGTGCTGTCCACGCACGACACCAAGCGCAGTGCCGAGGTCCGGTCACGTATGGCCGTCCTCACCGAACTCCCCGACGAATGGGCGACGTTGCTGGAGGAGCTCTCGCGGCAGGCGGCGCAGTCGGCGACCGCACCCGACCGGCACGTGGAGTACGTGGCGTGGCAGACCGCGGTCGGCTTCGCCTCCCCGCATCCGGAGCGCCTGTCGGCCGCGGTGATGAAGTCGGTGCGCGAGGCGGCGCTGCGCACGGGCTGGACGGAGCCGGACGAGGAGTACGAGCAGCTGGTCGGGGGGTTCGTCGCCGCCGGGGTGTGCGGTCCCGCGCAGGAGACGCTCGCCGCGTTCGGCCGTCGTATCGATGCCCACGCGCGCGCCAACAGCCTGGGCGCCGCGCTGGTCCATCTGACGATGCCCGGGGTCCCGGATCTCTACCAGGGCACGGAAGGCGCCTACGAGGCCCTGGTCGACCCCGACAACCGGCGGCCGGTGTGCTTCCGGCCGCGGCTGCTCGCGGAGCTGGACGCGGGATGTCCACCGCGCGGCCGCCTCGACGAGGAGAAGCGGCTGGTGACCGCTGCAGCACTGCGGTTGCGCCGGGAGCGCCCCCAGTGGTTCGGGGCGCGGTCCTCTTACGCCCCGCTGCCCGCGCAGGGCCCGGCCCGCGAGCACCTGCTGGCCTTCTGCCGCGCGGGCGAGGTGATCACGGCGGTCACCCGGCTGAGCCGGCGTCTGGAGGACGCGGGCGGCTGGCGCGACACCGTGCTGCCCCTGCCCGGCGGCCGCTGGCGGGAGCTGCTGACGGGTGAGGTCGTCGACGGCAACGTCCCCGCGACAGCGCTGTTCACCCGCCATCCGGTGGCACTGCTGCGTCGCGCGTGAGAGGCCGGGCATGGCGTACCGTCACCCTGTGGGGTACGAGGGTTACGAGGTGTGGGCGCCGCACGCCCGGCAGGCCGAAGTGTGGATCGGGGGGGCGCTCCACCCGATGCGCCCGGATCCGGCGCGAGCCGGCTGGTGGTACGCGTCAGGGCTGCCCAAGGAGCACGGCACCCGGTACGCCGTCGTGCTCGACGGCGGCGCGCCAGTGCCCGATCCCCGGTCGCGTCACCAGCCGGAAGGCCCCGACGGACCCAGTGCCATCGTCGACCACTCGCGGTTCGCGTGGCGCACGCCGTGGCCGGGCCGTCCGCTTCCCGGCGCGGTCGTCTACGAGCTGCACATCGGCACGTTCACGTACGAGGGCACTTTCGACTCCGCCGCCGAACGGCTGGAGCATGTGGCGCGGCTCGGCGTCACCCATGTCGAACTGATGCCGGTCTGCCCGTTTCCCGGCACCCATGGCTGGGGATACGAAGGCGTTTCGCTCTGGGCGGTCCATGAACCCTACGGCGGGCCGGACGGTCTGAAGCGCTTCGTCGACGCGGCGCACGCGCACGGCCTGGGCGTGATCCTCGACGTCGTCCACAACCACCTGGGCCCGTCCGGCAACCATCTTCCGCAGTTCGGCCCGTACTTCACCGACCGTCACCAGACACCCTGGGGCGCCGCAGTCAACCTCGACGCCCCCGGCTCGGACGAGGTCCGCGCCTATCTGATCGGCAGTGCGCTCGCCTGGCTGCGCGACTACCGGCTCGACGGGCTGCGGCTCGACGCCGTGCACGCGCTCGCCGACACCCGCGCACTGCACTTCCTTGAGCAACTGTCCACCGCTGTTGATGCGTTGGCCGCCGACGTGGGCCGTCCGCTCTTCCTCGTCGCCGAGTCCGACCTCAACGATCCGCGCACCACGGCTCCGCGCGACACGGGCGGGCTGGGCCTGCACGCGCAGTGGAGCGACGACTTCCACCACGCCTTGCACGCCGCGTTGACGGGTGAGGCCCAGGGCTACTATGCGGACTTCGCCCGCGCTCCGCTCGCCGCGCTCGCCAAGACCCTGACGGGTGTGTGGTTCCACGACGGCACCTTCTCCTCGTTCCGCGGCCGCGTCCATGGGCGCCCGCTCGACCGGCGTACACCCGGCCACCGTTTCCTCGGCTACGCCCAGAGCCACGACCAGATCGGGAACCGTGCTCTGGGCGACCGGCTGACGGCCGCTCACCTCACCCTGGGCGCCGCTCTCGTCCTCACCTCACCTTTCACGCCGATGCTCTTCATGGGCGAGGAGTGGGGGGCGTCCACTCCCTGGCAGTTCTTCACCGACCACACCGATCCAGCGCTCGCCGAGGCGGTACGGACCGGGCGCCGCCGGGAGTTCGCCGAGCACGGCTGGCAGGCCTCGCAGATCCCCGATCCGCAGGACCCGGCGACCCGGCTGCGCTCCTGTCTGGACTGGTCCGAACCCGAGCGCGAACCGCACGCCGCACTGCTGCGCTGGTACCGCGCGCTGATCGCGCTGCGCGCCGCCGAGCCGGAGCTCGCCGACCCCTACTTGCCGTCCACCGAGGTCCGCTGCGACGAGGAGGCGCGCTGGATCCTGGTGCGCCGCGGCGGGCTGCACACCGCCGTCAATCTCGCGCCCGAGCCGCGCACGCTGCCGCTGTCCGGCTTCAAGGTCCTCGCCGCGTCAGTGGAACTCCCCGAGGGCGACGAGCGGTTGGTGCTGCCGCCGGAATCGGCGGCTGTGGTGCGCGGGGGCCGCGGAAGCCGCACCCGTTGATCAGCCGGCGGCTGGCTTGGCCTCGCGGGCGAGGGCGGTGAGCCGGGAGATCGCGCGGAAGTACTTCTTCCGGTAGCCGCCGGCCAGCATCTCCTCGCTGAAGATCCGGTCGAACGGTGTGCCGGAGGCCATCACCGGCACCTCGCGGTCGTAGAGCCGGTCTGCGAGGACCACGAGCCGCAGCGCGGTCGCCTGGTCGGTGACCGGCTCGACGCGGCGGAGGAAAACGGCGTCGATACCGTCGCACAGCGCCCCGTAGCGGCTGGGGTGGACGCGCGCGAGATGGCCGAGCAGGGCGCCGAAGTCGTCCAGCGACGCGCCCGGCGTGGCGTGCGCGGCCTCGGTCACCTCATCGTCCGCATACGGCGGCGGGGCCTGCGGGAGGCCGCGGTGGCGGTAGTCCTCACCGTCGATGCGCAGTGCGCGGAAGCGGGCGGACAGGCCCTGGATTTCCCGCATGAAGTCGGAGGCGGCGAAGCGGCCCTCGCCCAGCTTGCCGGGGAGGGTGTTGGAGGTGGCGGCGAGCCTGACGCCCGCGTCGGCGAGCTTGCCGAGCAGGGTGGACACCAGGACGGTGTCGCCGGGGTCGTCGAGCTCGAACTCGTCGATGCACAGCAGCCGGTGCCCGCTGAGCGCGGTGACGGCCTGCTGGAAGCCGAGCGCGCCCACGAGGTTGGTCAGCTCGACGAAGGTGCCGAACGCCTTCTGCTCGCGCGGCGCGGGCGCCGCGTGCCACAGCGAGGCGAGCAGGTGGGTCTTGCCGACGCCGTACCCGCCGTCGAGGTAGACGCCGCTCGGGCCGGCGGGCGCGGCGGCCTCCCGCCGGAACCAGCGCTTCTTCCCACCGCTCACGGCGGTTGCGCCGCCGAGGCCTGCGGCGAAGCCGCTGAGCAGCCGCACGGCTTCCGCCTGGCTGGGCTGTCCCGGATCGGGCAGGTAGGTGTCGAACCGTACGGCGTCGAAGCGCGGAGGGGGCACCATCTCCGCGACCAGCCGTTCCGCGGGCACGTGCGGCTCGCGCCCGCACAGGGACGCGGGCTGGGCGGTGTCCGGGGCGGCGCTGTGACTCACGGGGCCGGGGCTCAGAGGGGACGACACAGCTCCCAAGCGTATTGCCTCCGCGATGCGCTCCCGGCAATGGACTGGGCCAAGCCGCCCGCCTCGGCAGGCACGCCGTGCCAGACTGCTCGCCATGCACCGTTTGTTCCCTGTGCCCCGCGCCGGCGACGTGCCCGATGAGACGTTCGACACGCTCGACGCCCTCGCCGACGCCTACGCCTATCCGGCTCCGCGTCCCGAGGGTGAACCGTGGCTGCGGGCGAACATGGTCGCCTCGCTCGACGGGGCGGCCCGGCACGAGGGGCGCTCGGAGCAGCTGTCCTCGGCGGCTGACATGCGCATCTTCGGCGTGCTGCGGGCGCTGTCGGACGCAGTGGTCGTCGGGGCGGAAACGGTCCGCCAGGAGGGCTACCGCCCGGCGAAGGCACGACCCGCCTTCGCGGAGCGACGGGCAGCGCTCGGCCAGTCGCCCGCACCGGTGATCGCCGTGGTGAGCGCGAGCCTGGATCTGGACTTCTCGCTCCCGCTCTTCGCCGGGCCCGTGGTGCCGACGCTGGTGCTCACCGGCGCCCAGGCGGATCCCGCACGGGTGCGGGAAGCCGAGGCTGCGGGCGCCGAGGTGGTCGTCGCGGGCAAGGGCTCCGGGATCGACCCGGCGCAGGCGCTGCGCGAGCTGGCCGACCGCGGCCTGACGCGGCTGCTGGCTGAGGGCGGACCGAGGCTGCTGGCGCAGTTCGCCGCCGCCGACGTGCTGGACGAGCTGTGCCTGTCGATCGCGCCGCTGGTCACCGCGGGCGATGCGCCGCGGATCATGAACGGCCCGGGCATCGCCGTGCCCGAGCGCTTCCGCCTCGCGGGGCTGCTGGAGGAGGACGGCTTCCTCTTCGGCCGCTACGTCCGCGAACGCCACGCCCGCGAGCGCGACAGCTGAACCCGCCTGCCGGCGTGCCGTTCGACCAGTGCAGTTCAACCAATGCCGTTCAACCGCCCGGAATCCCTCGTTCCGTTTGCTGTCGCGGGGGGTAAGGGTTTGCTCACGTGCCCCGGCCGTGGACGGGGCAGGATGGTTCCTGTGGGGGCCGCTGGCCCGTAAGAAAGAAGGACGAGTCCGTGATCACGACCGTACTCATGATCGAGAAGCCGCTCGCCCCCGTCGACGTGGATCTCGTCACTACCCTGCACGGCGACGAGCCCGTGTCCTTCGTCGTCCTGATGCAGCCGCGCGGCGACCAGGAGCGGCTGCTCCGGGCCCTCGACGACGTCGCCCTCGGCGAGCTGGACAAGGTCGCCCACGAGGAGGAAGAGATCAAGGGCGACCAAGCCGCCGTCAACGCCCTCCACCACAGCCTGGCCGCACTGCGGAAGGCCGGCAACGAGGCGGTGGGTGAGATCGTCCAGGAGCACCCGCTGGACATGCTGCGCTCGGTCGTGGAGAAGACCAAGGCCGACGAGGTGATCGTGCTGACCGCCCCGCACCTGGTCGAGGAGTTCTTCCACCGCGACTGGGCCTCCCAGGCGCGCCACAAGGTCGGCGTCCCCGTCCTCAAGCTCTACGCCCACAACGAATGACACGCGAAGCGTGACGCATGCGGCCGGTCGGCCTTGACGGGTGCGAGTGCCGCGGGTGCGACAATCAAGGCCGACCGGCTGCCGACGGCAGGCACGATCCGCACCACGAGGGAGACCCGCGCATGGCATCCGCCGTTCCCACTCCGCCCGCCATGGACCGACCGCACTTCATCGGCATCGGCGGCGCCGGGATGTCGGGCATCGCGAAGATCCTCGCGCAGCGCGGGGCACGGGTCGGGGGCAGTGACGCGCGCGCATCGGGCACGGTCGCGGCGCTGCGGGAGCTCGGCGTCACCGTGCACATCGGCCACGCCGCCGAACACCTGGCGCCGGACGCGACCTGCGTCGTCGTCTCCAGCGCCATCCGCCAGGACAACGCGGAGCTGACCGCCGCCCATGAGCGCGGCATCCCCGTCGTGCACCGCTCCGACGCGCTCGCGGCGCTGATGGAGGGGGCGCGCCCGATCGCGGTGGCCGGCACGCACGGCAAGACCACGACGACGTCGATGCTGGCGGTCGCGCTGACCACGCTCGGTCTCGCCCCGTCGTACGCGATCGGCGGTGACCTGGACGCGCCCGGCTCCAACGCGCACCAGGGCGCCGGGGAGATCTTCGTGGCAGAGGCGGACGAGAGCGACCGCAGCTTCCACAAGTACGCGCCCGAGGTGGCGATCGTGCTCAACGTGGAGCTCGACCACCACGCCAACTACGCCTCGATGGACGAAATCTACGAGTCCTTCGAGACCTTCGCCGCACGCATCGTGCCCGGCGGCACGCTCGTCGTCTCCGCCGACCACGCCGGCGCCCGTGAGCTGACCGCGCGCGTCACGGCTGCCGGCGACGGCCGGCCGCGGGTGGTCACCTACGGCGAGGCCGCCGACGCCGACGTGCGCATCCTCGAGATCGTCCCGCACGGCCTGACCAGTGAGGTGACGGTCGCCCTCGCGGGTGAGGAGCTGACGTTCACCGTCTCCGTGCCCGGCAGCCACTACGCGCACAACGCGGTCGCCGCGCTCGCCGCCGGTGTCGCCGCAGGCGTCCCGGCCCACGACCTCGCCGCCGCCCTCGGCTCGTACACCGGCGTCAAGCGCCGTCTGCAGCTGAAGGGCACGGCGGCGGGCGTCCAGGTGATCGACAGCTACGCCCACCACCCGACCGAGATCGCCGCCGACCTCGAAGCGATCCGCGGCGGCGCGGGCGACGGGCGCGTGCTCGTCGTCTTCCAGCCGCATCTGTTCAGCCGCACCCAGCGGCTCGCCACCGAGATGGGCGAGGCGCTCACGCTCGCCGACGCCTGTGTGGTGCTCGACATCTACCCGGCCCGGGAGGACCCGATCCCCGGCGTCACCAGCGCTCTGATCGTCGACGCGGCGGCGGCGAAGGGCGCCGACGTGACCGCCGAGCACGACAAGGACGCCGTCCCGGAGGTGATCGCCGGAATGGCGAAGCCCGGCGATCTCGTTCTCACCATGGGCGCGGGCGACGTCACCGAGCTCGGCCCGCGGATCCTGTCCCGCCTGGAAAGCTTCGCCTGAGAGGAAGCCGAGGAACCGGCCATGTCCTACGAGGTCGAGAAGTCCGAAGAGCAGTGGCGCGAGGAGCTGACGCCCGCGGAGTACGCCGTGCTGCGCCAGGCCGGCACCGAGCCCGCCTTCACCGGCGAGTACACCGACACCAAGACCGAAGGGGTCTACTCCTGCCGCGCCTGCGGCGCCGAACTCTTCCGCTCCGACACCAAGTTCGCCTCGCACTGCGGCTGGCCGAGCTTCTACGACCCGGCCGACAGCAAGGCCGTCGAGCTGCTGGAGGACCGTTCACACGGGATGGTGCGCACGGAGGTGCGCTGCGCCCGCTGCGGTTCGCACCTGGGCCATGTCTTCGAGGGCGAGGGCTACCCGACCCCGACCGACCAGCGGTACTGCATCAACAGCATCTCGCTGCGATTGACGCCCACGGAGTGACCCGTCGAGTGCCCCGTCGGCACCCGGTCACCCAGCGTCACCGAGCAAACTCTTGTACGCATACCGCGGTGTAGGTACTGTTTGCCCACTCCTCCACCGATGCCGCCCTTACGCCCCAGGTGCGGTCCCATCGGCCGAGGAGCCCCGGACAGGCGGGAACCAGGGTTAGGGAACTCACATGGCACCAACGACACCCGAACCAGACCCGGTCAAAGGCCACGGCTCCACCCCGTCGGCGCGGTGGCCGGGTGCCGTCAGGCCGCCGGACTCACCCGGCTTCGAGCAGTCGGCCAAGGCATGGCTGTTCGACCTGGCGCCGGCTCGCTGGCGGTACGAGGACGTACTGCACAAGAACCCCGTCGAGCTCGCGCACATGGTCAGGCTGCAGCTGGAGGCCGACATCGCCGCGATGCAGACGGGGCTGCGCTCGCTGCGTGACTCCCTGATGCCGCACAAAGCGACCCTCGGCGGTCACGGTGCCCACCCCGACACCGCGGCCGTCTACGCCCGTGAGCAGGCCTGGGCCTGCGCCATGCGCGACCAGGTCAAGCTGATCGAGGATGCGCTGATCGTGGTGTGCAGGTCCGCCCGGCGGCAGCGCGCGAAGGGGGCGTGCCGCCGGCCGCCGTTGCCGAGCCCCCGGCCGGCGGTCGAGTAGCCGGCGCGTCCTCCCCTGCGGTCAACGGCGCGCTGCGAGGCGGCAGCTGACCGCCGTCGCAGCGAGCGCGGCGACGGCCGCGACGGCGAGTGGGACGAGGGGCGCGCAGCAGCGCCTCACGGGGCACGTCGAGGCCGATACCGCGCCGCACCCACGGCCCGCGCCTGCGGTAGCGGCGTCCGACCCCCTCCAGCCTCATGGCCGTCAGCTGAGGGCCTCGTGCCATGCTGGTCCGGTGACCAGCACCGATCCCTTCACCGCGCCGGCCGCCGCGGACCGTGACGCAGCACCGCAGTTCGTGCTGCCGCTCGTGGTCCGCATCGAACGGGACGCTCCGCCGGCCCGCACCGATGCGCTCGAGACGGCGGCGCGTGCCGTCCTGGCCTTCCTCGCCGACGAGCGTGCGGCGGGTGAGGGACCGTGGGCGCAGGCACGGCACGGCTGGGAGGACGGCCGCATCCGCAAGGTGGTGCGCCGTGCGCGCGGCGCCGAGTGGCGGCGCGCGGAGGCGGTGCCGGGCATCACGGTCGAGGGCGGAACGGCACAGGTGCGAGTGTTTCCGCCGGTGCCGCTGGACGGCTGGCCGAAAGAGCTCGCACGGCTGCAGGTCTCCGGTACCGAGCTGGAGGAGCCACGGGCGCCGGGACCGGTGGACCCTGACGTGCCCGTGCTGTGGCTCAACCCGGATCTCGGCATGTCGGCGGGGAAGGCCATGGCCCAGGTCGGCCATGCCGCACAACTGGCCTGGTGGGCGCTGCCGTCCGCGGCGCGGGCCGAGTGGCGCGAGGCCGGGTTCGCGCTCGCAGCGCGCACCGCCGACGCCGGCCGCTGGTCCGAACTGACCACGAGCGGCCTGCCGTTGGTCCGTGACGCCGGCTTCACGGAGATCGCCCCGGGTTCGTGCACGGCCGTCGCCGACCACCCCGCGCTAAGGGCCTAGGCCGGGGCGACAGCCGGCCACAGCGCGATGACGCGCGCGGCGACGGCGGGGACGTCGAGGCCCGTCGTGTCGACGACGAGAGTGGCCGGCGGATCGGTGGCCGCGATCTGCTCCACCTGGCGTGCGGTACGGCACAGTTGCTCCCGCCTGCCGGTGCCCGGGCCGCGGCGGCGCACCCGCTCGTGGAGCTCGTCGATGCCGGCGGTGAGCCGGACGACGGTGAAGGCGGCATCGGGTACCGCCTGCGCGATCCACGGCAGCTCCTGGCGGAGATCGGCGAGGACCCCGCAGAGCATCAGCCGGGTATGGCCGAGACGGGCGTAATTGGCCCACACCGCCGCAAGGTTGCGGCGTGCCGGCTCCCACGGCGGCAGGCCCGGCACGGGCCAGGGGTGCACCCGGTCCAGCTCGTCGCAGTCCACCACCGCATGCGCGGTACCGGCTTCGCTGAGCCGGTGCGAGATCTCGCGCGCGGTCTCGCTCTTGCCGACGCCAGCGGCCCCGCAGATCACCAGGACGTCCACCGTGCCCGCGACGGCCTCGTCCCGGCCGTCGCGCTCCCCGTGATTTTCGCCCGCCATGGCGCGCCAGTGTGGTCCGCGGCCGGGCGTCCCGCCATACCCCTGGCTCAAATAGCACCCAGTGCCCGGACGCGACGGCGTTCGACGGCGTTCGGCGCAGCGTTCATCGGACTTTCCGGAAGTGCGACATGAGCCTCCGGGTGCTTTACATCACCCGCGCACGCGCCGAGCATCCGTCGTAGCGATCACGTCACGCAGCGTACGGAACCGTACGCGGAAAGGGACCGCGCATGAGAGCAGCAGCGCTGTACGGTGGCGTGGCCGCCGTGGCCCTCGCGGGATTCGCCGCCCTGTCCACGGCCCCTGCCGCACCGGCCGCCCCGGCCTCGTCCGACCCGGCGACGGTCGCCGATGAGCGCGGTGTGGCGGTGGCCGCGGCGCAGGCGCAGGCCACCGGGGTGAAGTTCGGGCCGTGCGCGCCCGCCACCGGCCTGCCGCGCCCGATCCGCTGCGGCACGGTCTCCGTCCCCCTGGACTACGCGCACCCCGAGGGCACCCGGATCGCCCTGACCGTCAGCCGGCTGGCCGCCACCGGCCCCGCGGTCCGGCGTCAGGGCGCGCTCGTCTACAACCCGGGCGGCCCGGGGGCCTCCGGGCTCTACTTCCCCATGTACGCGCTGCGCCACCTTCGCGGCTGGGCGCACCTCGCCCGCGCCTACGACTTCGTGGGCTTCGATCCACGGGGTGTGGGTCGCTCCGAGGCCATCTCGTGCGAGTCGCCCGCGCAGTTCACCAAGGCCCCCACCCCGGACCCCGATCCCGTCACGCAGGCCGACAAGGAGCGCAGGATCGCCGCCGCCAAGGCCTATGCGGACGGGTGCGAGCGCCGGTCGGGCCGGATGCTGCCGTATCTGACCACGGCGAACAACGCACGCGACCTCGACGTCATCCGGGCGGCGCTCGGCGAGCCGCAGCTGAACTTCCTGGGCGCCTCCTACGGCACGTATCTCGGCGAGGTGTACGCCGCGCTCTTCCCCGGCCATGTTCGCCGCATGGTGCTCGACAGCGTCGTCGACCCCGCCCCCGACCGCATCTGGTACCGGGCCAACCTCGACCAGGACCTCGCGTTCCAACGCCGGTGGCTCGACTGGTGCTCCTGGGTCGCCCGGCACGACGCGATCTACCACCTCGGCACCACACCGCAGGCGGTACAGCGGGCCTACGACCGGGTGCGCACCGCGGTGGACAAGCACCCGGCGGGCGGGGTGATCGGCGGCGGAGAGCTGCAGGCGGCCTATCTCAATGCGGGCTACTACGACCAGACATGGCCCAAGCTCGCCAAGGCCCTCTCGGCGTACGTGCACGGCAGGCCCGAGGAGCTGGTGGCGCAGGCCGCCCCCAACCAGGCGCATGCCGCCGCCGCCGCGGAGAACGAGAACGCCGTCTACACCGCCGTCGAATGCGCCGACGGCCCGTGGCCGCGTTCCTTCGCCACCTGGGACCGGGACAACAGCAGCCTCGCCCGCCGTGCGCCCTTCGAGACCTGGGGCAATGCGTGGATGAACCTGCCGTGCGCGTACTGGCGGGCACCGAGCGGCACACCCGTCGACGTCTCCCTCGCCCCCGGTGAACTGCCCCCCGTGCTGATGCTCGCCGCAGAACGCGACGCGGCGACCCCCTACGCGGGCGCGCTCGACGCGCACCGGCGGCTGCCGGACTCCGTCCTGGTGACGGAGAAGGGCTCGGGCTCGCACGGCATCTCCGGCGGCCCGAACCGTTGCGTCAATGCACACGTCGACGCGTATCTGCTGCACGGCGACACCTTCGACGGGGACGTCACCTGCGACCCGCATCCGCAGCCGCAGCCATGACGTGCCCCGGAAGGGCCGCCCGTGGACGGCCCGCGGACGGGATCAGGCCAGTCCCGCCACCAGCTCCGCGACGGGCTTGCGCCGGCCGGTGAAGAACGGCACCTCTTCGCGGACGTGCCTGCGCGCCTCGGAGCCTCGCAGGTGGCGCATGAGGTCGACGATGCGGTGCAGCTCGTCGGCCTCGAAGGCGAGGATCCACTCGTAGTCGCCGAGCGAGAAGGAGGCGACGGTGTTGGCACGCACGTCCGGGAAGCCACGCGCCATCTTGCCGTGGTCGGCGAGCATCTGGCGGCGCTCCTCGTCGGGCAGCAGGTACCAGTCGTAGGAGCGAACAAACGGGTAGACGCTGACGTAGCTGCGCGGGGTCTCCTCGGCGAGGAAGGCCGGGACGTGCGACCTGTTGAACTCGGCCGGGCGGTGCAGCGCCATGTTCGACCAGACCGGTTCGAGGCCGCGGCCGAGCTTGGTGCGGCGGAAGCGGTTGTACGCGTCCTGGAGGGCGTCGGCCGTTTCGGCGTGCCACCAGATCATGAGGTCGGCGTCGGCGCGCAGCCCGGAGACGTCGTAGGTGCCGCGGACGACGACGTCCTTGGCCGCGAGCTGCTCGAAGAGCTCCTCGACCTCGGCGGCGTATCCGCTGCGGTCCTCGGGCAGCACGTCACGGAGCCGGAACACCGACCACAGCGTGTAGCGGATCACGTCGTTGAGCTCGCGGGCCTTCTTGCCCGCGTTCGGGGCCTTGGCGGGTTCAGCGTTGTCGGTCATGTCACCTATTCTCGCGCGCCGCCGGAGGCCGGCCGCTCCAGGGTCCCCGGTTGCTGGGACAGGTAACGCGCCGCCTCCCGCGCACCGGCGATGCACGCCGGGATGCCCACACCGTCGTACGCGGCGCCGCACACGACGAGTCCGGGCAGCTTCGCGACGTGCTCACGGATCCGGGCGACCCGCTGCAGATGTCCCACCGGGTACTGCGGGAGGCCGCTGTCCCACCGCGTCACACGCGCCGCCACGGGCGCGGCGGTGAGCCCGATCGCGGCTGAGAGATCCTCGCGGGAGAGCCGCACGAGGTCGGTGTCCTCCCGTTCGAGGTGGTGCTCCTCACCGTGGCGGCCGACCGAGGTGCGCAGGACGACGGTGTCGGGACTCGCATCGCGGATCCAGCCCCACTTGCGACTGGCGAACGTCGACGCCTTGACGGTGCGTCCCTCGACCGGCGGAACCAGGAAACCGCTGCTGTTCGGCAGATTCAGCAGATCGCGGCGGCGGAAGGCCATGGTGACCAGCGCCACGCTCGCGTACTCCACGGACGCCAACTCGGCGGCGGCCGCGGGGGATTCGGCGCTCAGCAGCCGTGAGGCGACGGGCGCGGGAGCGGCGAGCACGACCGCATCCACGTCGAGCAGTGTCCGGCCGTCGGGCCCGTCCACGACGGCCTGCCAGCCGCGCGGTGTGCGCTTCAGCTCGCGCATCGCCGTCCGGTCGAGAATCCGGGTGCCCGCGGCGCGGCATGCGTCGGCGACCGCCAGCGGCAGGCGTCCCACGCCGCCGCGGATCCCCATGAAGACGGGACCGTCCTGCGGCGCGGCCGCGGCGGCCCTGCGCTGGGCCTGGCGTACGCCCTCGATCAGTGACCGTCCGCCCTGCGCCACGGCCTCGAACAGCTGCGGCACCGCGGCGCGCATGGAGATCCGGTAGGCGTTGCCCGCGTAGACGCCGCCGAGCAGGGGCTCCACGAGGCGGTCGACGACCTCGTGTCCGAGCCGCGCTGCCACGTACTCGCCGATCGCGACGTCGTCGCCGACGGGCGTGCGCGGCAGCACATGGTCGAGCGGGAGCCGGGCGAGCCCGGCCGCGGAGATCACCCCGGAGGCCGACAGCGGCCCGAGGTCGCCGGGGACGCCCATGATGTGGCCGCGCGGCATCGGGCGGAGCCTGCCCCGGGTCCACAGCGCGGCCTGTGCGATGGCAGGCGGCTGGAGCTCCTCGGCGAGCCCGACCTCCCGCGCCAGCTGTACGGCCTCGGGCCGCCGCGCGAGCATCGACTCGGCGCCCAGGTCCACCGGCACGCCCGCGATCTCGTCGGCGTACAGCTTGCCGCCGAGCCGCTCGGACGACTCGGCGACGACGACCTGCGCACCGCTGCGCGACAGGTCGTACGCGGCGACGAGACCGGAGATGCCGCCGCCGACGACGAGGACGCGGGGCTTCGATTCGCTCATGACACCAGTCTCCCAGTGTCGTCAGCGCGCCTCGGTGGTGGTGTGCACGAACTCGACGAGCCGGGTGAGCGCGTCCGGATCGGTGCTCGGCAGCACACCGTGGCCGAGGTTGAAGATGTGGCCGGGCCCGGCCTGCGCAGCGTGCAGCACCTCGCGCGCCTTGGTCTCGACGACCTGACGCGGTGCGAAGAGCACCGCAGGATCGAGGTTGCCCTGCAGCGCCTTGTGGCGCCCGACCCTGCTCGCCGCCTCGTCGAGCGGGACGCGCCAGTCGACGCCGACGACGTCGGCACCGGCCTGCCCCATCAGGCCGAGCAGTTCGCCCGTGCCGACGCCGAAGTGGATGCGGGGCACGCCGTAGCGGGCCACGGCGTCGAAGACCTTCGCCGACGCGGGCATCACCGACCGCCGGTAGTCGTCGGGCGCCAGGGCGCCGACCCAGGAGTCGAAGAGCTGCACCGCCGAGGCGCCCGCCTCGATCTGCACGGTCAGGAAGGCGGCGGTGATCCCGGCGAGCCGGTCGAGCAGATCGGCCCACAGCTGAGGCTCTCCGTACATGAGCGCCTTGGTGTGTTCGTGATTGCGGGACGGGCCGCCCTCGACCAGATAACTCGCGAGAGTGAACGGTGCGCCGGCGAAACCGATCAGCGGTGTGCTGCCGAGCTCCTCGGTGAGCATCCCGACGGCCTCGGCGACGTAGGAGACGTCGTCCGGGTCGAGCGGCCGCAGCCGGTCGAGGTCGGCGCGTGTCCGGATCGGCTGCGCGACCACGGGCCCGATGCCCGGCTTGATGTCCAGGTCGAGGCCGATCGCCTTGAGTGGTACGACGATGTCGCTGAAGTAGATGGCGGCGTCGACCTTGTGACGGCGGACCGGCTGCAGCGTGATCTCGGTGACGAGGTCGGGGCGCATGCACGATTCGAGCATTCCCGTGCCCTCGCGCACCTTGCGGTACTCGGGCAGCGAGCGCCCGGCCTGGCGCATGAACCACACCGGTGTGTGCGGCACCGGCTCGCGGCGGCACGCGCGGATGAACGCGGAATCCGCGGTCGCGGCGGCGGCGCGGGTGGGGCGTGGATCGTCTGCGGTCTGCTCGTCTGCACTCACGTCCTGAATCTTCGCATGCGGCCGTGACAACGACCCGCCCACACCGGTGTTCCTCCCGTATGGGAGCGTGCCAGCGTCCTAGTCTTCCGGGCATGGCTGCGGCTCAGGAGCACCTCGAGGGCGAGGACGGTACACCACTCGCCTTCCGTCGAGCGGTCGGCGCGCTGCGGACCGCGCGGGTACGGCAGGAAGTGGCACTCGAAGCGACCCCCGCGCCGAAGCGGCTGGCTCCGTACGCCTACGCGCTGGAGGCGGCCGTCACCGTCGAGGGCGAGGAGCTCGCGGACGGGCGTCTGGTGCTGCTGCACGACCCAGGTGAACCGGAGGGGTGGCACGGCTCGTTCCGCCTGGTGACGCTGGCCCGGGCGGAGCTGGAGCCGGAGATGGCCGCGGACCCGCTGCTGCCCGAGGTGTGCTGGTCGTGGCTGACGGGTGCGCTCGAAGCGCGCGGTGCGGTGTACACGGAAGTGAGCGGCACGGTCTCGCGCAGTTCCTCGCACCACTTCGGCGGGCTCGCCGACCGGCCCGACTCGACGCAGATCGAGGTCAGGGCGTCGTGGACGCCGGGCGAGACGGCGGCCGGCGGGCCGGACGCGGCGGCGCACCTTTCGGCCTGGTGCGAGCTGCTGTGCACGTGCGCCGGGCTGCCGCCGGCGGCGGCCGATCCGGGTGCCACCGGCGTGGTCTCGCTGCCGAACCGCCGCGGACCGCGCTAAGCGCACGAGCACACCGAGCACACCGAGCACACCGGGCGCGTTCGACGCCGTCGCCGGGCCCCGGTGTTCTTGTCGGCCCGTCATCTGTACTGAAGTGATCGGACAGTTAACTCTTTCGTTGGTAATCGATCGCCTGCCCACCCGACTTGCCCGAATTGTTACTCAATAAATCGTGATCTTCCCCTAAAGCCACGTTCCGATAGTGCCGAAGGAGACTGTGACCATTCCACCGCGGATGTCCCGGCCCTTCCCCTCCGGCCGGGCCCGTCCCGCCACCCCACAGGAGGCCCGGTGTCGGTTCTTCTCGACCACCCCACAAGCCTGGTCGCCTACCGTCCGATCAAGCCGACGGCCATGGTCGTCGTCGCCGACCCGCGCGTCCGCAGCACCGTCACACGACATCTGTGGGCACTCGGCGTGCGCGACGTGATCGAGGCCTCGTCCATCGCGGAGGCTCGCCCCCGGGTCGGCACCCCGCGCGACATCTGTGTCGCCGACGTCCACCTCCCCGACGGCTCCGGTCTCACGCTCCTCGCCGAGACCAGGGCGGCAGGCTGGCCGAACGGACTCGCCCTGTCCGCCGCCGACGACATCGGCGCCGTGCGCAACGCGCTCGCCGGCGGCGTCAAGGGCTACGTCGTCACCGGCACCCGCACCAACGTCGGCCTGGCACAGCGTCCCGGCGCCGCCCCGATCGGCGCCCCGGGTGCCCGCATGCAGCGCCGCCCGCCGGGCGCGCCCGGGCACCCCGGCGGCTACCGGGAGCTGTCCGGCCGTGAGGTCGAGGTGCTCCGGCTGGTCGCGGAGGGCCAGTCGAACAAGGCCATCGGCGTCTCGATGGGGCTGTCCGCGCTCACCGTGAAGAGCCACCTCGCCCGTATCGCCCGCAAGCTCGGCACCGGCGACCGCGCCGGAATGGTCGCGGTCGCGCTGCGTACCGGCATCATCCACTGACCTGGTCTCGCACGGCCTGGGGAAGGCCCGTGGACGGAGCGTTCCGGCCACGGGCCTTCGCCGTGCCCGCACCCCCGGCGCTCTTCGGCATGGGTCGCGCGCCTATGCCCGGCTACCCTTGACGGGTGACCGACGCCCGAGAGACCGCCAACGAAGCACCCCCGGCGCCGGTCCCGCTGCTGGACCCGCGCGAGGGCATCCCGCCGGTGACCGCCAGCCCGGAGGCCTTCGCCGCCGTTGTGGAGGCTTTCGCCGCGGGCACCGGTCCTGTCGCCGTCGACGCCGAGCGCGCATCCGGCTACCGGTACGGGCAGCGGGCCTACCTGGTCCAGCTACGCCGAGCCGGAGCGGGGACCGCGCTGATCGACCCCGTCGCATGTCCCGACCTCACCGCGCTGGGCGATGCCCTCGCCGGGACCGAGTGGGTGCTGCACGCGGCCACCCAGGACCTCCCGTGCTTGGCCGAGATCGGAATGCGTCCCGACCAGCTGTTCGACACCGAGCTCGCCGGCCGCCTCGCCGGATTCGCCCGGGTCGGCCTCGGCGCCATGGTCGAGAACGTCCTCGGCTACGCACTGGAGAAGGGCCACTCGGCCGTCGACTGGTCCACGCGTCCGCTACCCGATCCGTGGCTGCGCTACGCCGCGCTCGACGTCGAGCTCCTCGTCGACCTGCGCGACGCGCTGGAGGAGGAGCTGCGTACGCAGGGCAAGCTCGAATGGGCGCTGCAGGAGTTCGCGGCGATCGTCTCCGCGCCCCCGCCCGCGCCGCGCACCGATCCGTGGCGCCGCACCTCCGGCATGCACAAGGTGCGCCGCCGCCGCCAGCTCGCCGCCGTGCGCGAGCTGTGGACGGTACGGGACAGGATCGCCCAGGAGCGGGATGTCTCGCCGGGACGGGTGCTCTCCGACGCCGCGATCGTCGCCGCCGCGCTGGCGATGCCGACCAGCGCCCAGGGGCTCGGCGCGCTGCCCGGATTCGGCAATCGCATGAGCCGCCGCCAGCTCGACGCCTGGCAGGGGGCCGTCGACCGTGCGCGTACCCTGCCGGAGCGTGAGCTGCCGCAGGCCGCACCTCCGCTCGGCGGTCCTCCCCCACCCCGCGCCTGGGCCGACAAGGACCCGGCCGCCGCCGCGCGGCTCAGCGCCGCACGCGCCGCTGTCACCCGGCTGGCGGAGGAGCTCGGTCTTCCGCAGGAGAATCTGATCGCACCGGACGCCGTGCGCCGGCTGTGCTGGGAGCCGCCGGCCGAGCCAAGCGTCACGGCGGTCGCCGAGCGGCTCGTCGAGCGCGGGGCCCGGCCGTGGCAGGTGGAGCTCGTCTCGGGCGTGGTCGCGGAGGCGCTGAGCGCCATCGCCCCCGACTCCTGAGGTTCTGCCCGCTTCTCGCCGACGGCTCGGGAGCCCCACCCGCCCCCTCGCACCGATGTGACCTTCAACGCTCCGGGCGGGGGGACTGTGCACTTTGGTTACTCGCAAGTAGCATGGCGGTGTGAGCCGCCGTGGGCTTCCCGTGACCACACGGGACGAACCCGCGGCGTGCCCTGCAGAGCCCCCGCGTCTGGAGGAGAGCCAAAGTGCCTCGTACCGCTAGGGACGTCGTCTTCGTCGACGGCGTCCGCACCCCGTTCGGCAAGGCGGGACCCAAGGGCATCTACCACGAGACCCGCGCCGACGACCTGGTGATCAAGTGCATCCGGGAGCTGCTGCGGCGCAACCCGGACCTGCCCGCCGAGCGGATCGACGAGGTCGCCGTCGCCGCCACCACGCAGATCGGTGACCAGGGACTGACTCTGGGCCGCACCGCCGGGATCCTGGCGGGTCTGCCCAAGACCGTCCCGGGCTTCTCCATCGACCGCATGTGCGCGGGTGCGATGACCGCCGTCACCACCACCTCGGGCGGCATCGCCTTCGGTGCCTACGACGTCGTCGTCGCCGGTGGCGTCGAGCACATGGGCCGCCACCCGATGGGCGAGGGCGTGGACCCCAACCCGCGCTTCGTCTCCGAGAAGCTGGTCGACGAGTCCGCCATGTTCATGGGCATGACGGCGGAGAACCTGCACGACCGCTTCCCGCAGCTCTCCAAGGCGCGGGCCGACGAGTACGCGGTGCGCAGCCAGGAGAAGGCCGCCAAGGCCTACGCCAACGGCAAGATCCAGCAGGACCTGGTGCCGATCGCGATCCGCCGCACCAACCCAGAGGGCGGCGAGACCGGCTGGGGCCTGGCCACCGCCGACGAGCCGATGCGACCGGGCACCACGCTGGAGAGCCTGGCCTCCCTCAAGACCCCGTTCCGCCCGCACGGCCGGGTCACCGCCGGCAACGCGGCCGGCCTCAACGACGGTGCGACCGCCTCGCTGCTCGCCGCCGAGGACGTGGCCGCCGAGCTCGGCCTGCCGGTGAAGATGCGCCTGGTCTCCTACGCCTTCGCGGGCGTCGAGCCCGAGGTGATGGGCATCGGCCCGGTCCCGGCGACCGAGAAGGCGCTGGCCAAGGCGGGCCTGTCGATCTCCGACATCGGCCTGTTCGAGATCAACGAGGCGTTCGCCGTGCAGGTGCTCGCCTTCCTCGAGCACTACGGCATCGCCGACGACGACGAGCGCGTCAACCAGTACGGCGGCGCCATCGCCTTCGGCCACCCGCTCGCCTCCTCCGGTGTCCGGCTGATGACGCAGCTGGCCCGCCAGTTCGAGGAGCAGCCGCACGTCCGCTACGGCCTGACCACCATGTGCGTCGGCTTCGGCATGGGCGGCACGGTCATCTGGGAGAACCCGCACTTCGAGGGAGCAGGCAAGTGAGCAGCACCGCTGAGCTGTTGAAGGGAGCGGCGGAGCTGTTCCCGGACGAGGTCGTCACGCAGGCGCACGTGCGCCATCTCGACCTCCCGCAGGGCGCGGGGAAGTTCGCGCTCATCACGCTGGACAACGGCCTGGACCACACCAAGCCGACCACCTTCGGCCCGCAGTCGCTGGCGAACCTCAACGCCGCGATCGACCAGGTCGAGAAGGAGGCCGCGGACGGCGAGATCGTCGGCGCCGGCATCACGGGCAAGCCGTTCATCTTCGCGGTCGGCGCCGACCTGAAGGGCGTGGAGCTGCTCAAGCGCCACGAGGACGCGCTGGCCATCGGCAAGGGCGGCCACGACGTCTTCAAGCGGCTCGCCGCGCTGGCCGTGCCCACCTTCGCGTACTACAACGGCGCGGCGATGGGCGGCGGTGTCGAGGTCGGGCTGCACTGCACCTACCGCACGGTCTCGGCCGCGATCCCGGCGTTCTCGCTGCCCGAGGTCTTCCTGGGACTGGTGCCGGGCTGGGGCGGCTGCACGCTGCTGCCGAACCTGATCGGTGCCGACCGTGCCGTCACGGTGATCATCGAGAACTCGCTCAACCAGAACAAGCAGCTCAAGGGGAAGCAGGTCCACGAGCTCGGGATCGCCGACGCGATCTTCGAGGGTGCGGACTTCCTGGAGCAGTCGCTGGCGTGGACGGCGTCCGTCCTCACGGGCGAAACCGAGGTCGCTCGCCAGGCCGTGGACCGCGGTGACGGCTGGGACCAGGCGGTCCAGCGCGGCAAGGCCATCGCCGACTCCAAGGTGCACGGCGCGGCACCGGCCGCGTACCGGGCCCTGGACATCATGGCCGCTGCGAAGAACGGCGACCTGCGGCAGGGCTTCGACGCCGAGGACCAGGCGCTCGCCGACCTGATCATGGGCGGCGAACTGCGCAGCGGTATCTACGCCTTCAATTTGGTGCAGAAGCGCGGCAAGCGCCCGGCCGGCGCCCCGGACAAGAACCTGGCGCGCCCGGTCACCAAGGTCGGCGTCGTCGGCGCCGGTCTGATGGCCTCTCAGCTGGCGCTGCTGTTCGTGCGCCGCCTCGAGGTGCCGGTCGTGCTGACCGACATCGACCAGGAGCGCATCGACAAGGGCGTCGGCTACGTCCACGAGCAGATCGACATGCTGCTGCTCAAGGGCCGGGTCAACCAGGACAAGGCCAACCGCCTCAAGGCCCTCGTCACCGGCTCCCTCGACAAGGCCTCGGCCTTCGGCGACGCGGACTTCGTCATCGAAGCGGTCTTCGAGGAGATGGGCGTCAAGCAGCAGGTGTTCGCCGAGGTCGAGGCGGTCGTGCCCGAGCACGCCATCCTCGCCACCAACACCTCCTCGCTGTCGGTCTCCGAGATGGCCTCGAAGCTGAAGCACCCCGAGCGGGTCGTCGGCTTCCACTTCTTCAACCCCGTCGCCGTCCTTCCGCTGCTGGAGATCGTGCGCGCCGAGAAGACCGACGACGCCTCCCTGGCCACGGCCTTTGCGGTCGCCAAGAAGCTGAAGAAGACCGCGGTGCTGGTCAAGGACGCCCCGGCGTTCGTCGTCAACCGCGTGCTCACCCGCTTCCTCGGCGAGGTGCTGCGCTCGATCGACGAGGGCACGCCGGTCGAGGTGGCCGACAACGCGCTGGCGCCGCTCGGCCTGCCCATGACGCCGATCGTGCTCCTCGAACTCGTCGGGCCGGCCGTCGCCCACCACGTGGCCGGCACGCTGCACGCCGCCTTCCCGGACCGCTTCGGCGTCTCGGAGAACCTCGGCCGCATCGTGGAGGCCGGCAAGCGCAACCTGTACACCTACGACTCGGGGAAGCCGGAGATCGACCCGGAGGTCGCCGCGCTTTTCGAGGTCGGTGACACGGTGCTCACCGAGGAGCAGGTGCGCGAGCGGGCGCTCGACGCCATCGCCCAGGAGATCCAGCTGATGCTGGACGAGGGCGTGGTGGCCGAGGCGCAGGACGTCGACCTGTGCCTGATCACCGGCGCGGGCTGGCCGTTCCACCTCGGCGGCATCACCCCGTACCTGGACCGCGAGGGCGTCTCCCAGCGCGTGAACGGCAAGCCGTTCCTCGCCCCGGGCGTCGCGAGCGTCCCGGCGTAGCGGGGGCCGCAGGCCGGTTGCGAGGGCCGCCCGGGACTTCACCGTCCCGGGCGGCCCTTGCGCCTGCCCGGGCCCGGATCTCTCCGGAAGCCGCCGGACGACTCCGGGTGCCTTCAGCTACGGCGTATCTCGCGGACGGCGCTGCCCGGGCGCCACAGCTGTATGAGCAGGCGTTCGCCGTCCTGGACGGAGGTCAGCACGGCCTCCGTCAGCTCGAGCCGGAATGCGTGATCCGCGACCTCCACGGCCCGGCCCGCCACCTTGGCGTCACCGCCGTCCATCGAACCGTCCCCGGGATTGGCATGGAGGGCGAACCGCGCGTCGCGCCGCAGATCCCGTGCCTTGACCGCACCCGGCATCGAACCGAGCGTGAGCTGCCCATCCCGTATGCGGGCCTCCGTGCCGCTCACCCGCGGGGATCCGTCCTTGCGCAGGGTGGCCAGCACGTGATGCCGATGAGCCTCGAAACGCGCCCGCACGGCGGCAGCAAGCCGCGGTGCTTCCTCTTCGAACTGCTGCCAGGTCGCCATGACGCTCAGTCTGGCACCGGGGTCCGACAGCGCAGCCGTCAGCTCGGCGAACCCGAGGGCGCCGACGAGGCGGAGGCGGACGCGGAAGGTGCGGCCGACGGGGACGCCGGGCGTGACGCGGACGGCGACGGCGAGGAGGAGGGGGACGTGGAGGGTGCCAGGCTGTTCTGCGCCTTCACCGCCGCCTGCCGGACCGCCTCCTGCAGCCCGGCCGGCGAGATCTTGTCCTTCAGCGGGTACAGCGTCTGCCCGTTGATCTGCACGACGGGCACCTCACCGAGTCCGGCTCGCAGGTAGTCCTTCTGCGAGGCGTCGACCCACCCCACGTGGTCCTTGTTGTGGACGCACGGAGCGAACGTCGCGGCATCCAGGTGCTTGACCTTCTTGGCCAGGTTCTCCAGGTACGCCTCGCTGGCGAAGCGGTCGTGCCGGCGCTCGGGCTGGTGGCTCCACAGCTCCTTCATGAAGGACACGAACTGGTCCTTGCCCTGGTCCTGCGCGCAGGCGGCCGCGTTGGCTGCCATCACGGAGCCGTCACCGCCGTACTGCTTGTCGACCGAGGTGACGAAGCGGTACTCAACCCTCGCCATACCGCTGTTGAGGATCGTGTCGAGGGTGGAGCCGTACTGCTGGTAGAAGATCCGCGACTGCGGATTGCGCAGGTCCTCGTAGACGGTGAGCGTGACGGGCACCGCCGGGTTGATGCCGATGGCGAGAGGAGCCTCACTCGGCACGCCCGTCGGCACCGTGACCTTACCGGTCTGGCCGGACCGTACCTGCATGCCGATCAGCGCCGAGGCGGCGAAAATCACACCCACCGCGACGATCGCGGCGGTGTAGGGACGCCAGCGGGCCATCCCGCTGCGCCGGGGACCCGCCGCGCCCGACGCCTTCGGGTCCGTCTGCCCCTGGGCGTCCTGCGGCCCCTTGGACTCTGCCATCACGCGTCCCAATCCCGTTCCTGCCGATGCCGTACCGCGCCTGTATACCACCGCCGGCCATGCGGGCGGCGTGGCAGGGTGGCCTCATGGAGCTCCCCCTCGTTGTCGTGGACGCCGCGAACACGGTCGGATCGGTGCCCGACGGCTGGTGGCGCGACCGGCGGGGCGCCACCGAGCGGCTGCGCGACGCCCTCGCCGCACTGGCCGCTGTCGGTCTCCCCGCGCGCGAGGACGTGCCCGCGTGGGCGTCCGGGGCACCGCTCGACGTCCTGCTCGTGGTGGAGGGCGCGGCCCGCGGCGTGCAACCGGTGGACGGGGTGCGAGTGGAGGCCGCGGACGGCAGCGGAGACGACCTCATCGTGGAGCTGCTCGCACACGCCGCCCGCGAGACACCCGGGCGGCCGCTGCTGCTGATCACCGCCGACCGGCAGCTGCGCGCCCGCGCTGCCGCGCTCGGCGCACGGTGCGCCGGCCCGAGGGCGGTGCGCGGCTGACCCGTCCGTCACCGCCTGCGGGCGTAGAGCACCGCGCCGCCCGCGCTGCCGACCGGACGGTATTGGCTGTCCAGCAACTTCTTGAAGTCCTGCACGTGCCGCGGCCCGTACGGAGCGCCGCGTGAATCGTCGACTATCAGCGCGGGGGGGTGCTGTGCCATCTCGCGGCGGAACGCCTGCCATGCCCCCGGCACCGCAAAGCGCTCGCCGACCCTGGCGTCGCCTCGGCCACCGCTGAAGTTGGTGAGGAAACCGGCCGTCAGATAGCGGCTGGCGGGGATGCGGTCGGCGAGCCAGTACTCCTCGGGGTGCATGCCCCACACCAGAACCCGCTCGCCGGGTGTGGTGCGGTGCCCGATCGCCGCCGCGACCTCCTCGGAGTGGTCGAGGTCCGTGCGCGGCACCGAAAGGCCCCACGCCAGGAAGCCGCATGCGGCCAGGGCGGTCCATGCCGCAGCGGGGCGGCGCCAGCGCGGCAGCCGGCGCAGGGCCGCGACGCCGAGCAGCACCAGCGGCGGCAGCAGCTGCAGAAAGTAGTGGCCGTAGAACTGGAAGCCGGTGATCACGGCCATGGCGGAGGCGGCCAGCCATATCCACAGATCGACGACGCCGGGCAGGCTCCTGCGGACGGCCAGCCACGCCACCGGTACGGCGAGCCCGGCGCAGGAGACCAGCAGGATGCCCGTGTTGCCCAGCGCGCGCCCCGCCACGACGAGCCATGCACCGCTCGCCGAGATGTACGAGCCGGATCCGGTGACCGTCCAGAACAGGAACCGTCCCGGCCCGAGCGCGGCGGCGACCGCGATCAGTGGCACCAGGAAGCCCAGCGCGAGCCGCGTCCTGGCCCGGATGCGCTCCCGGCGTGCGCCCCGCTCGCCGTGCTCGCCGCTCCCCCGCGCCGCCCGCCACGCCATCCAGGCCAACGGCAGCAGCACCGCGCCGCCCGTCTGCTTCGTCAGCGCCGCCCCGGCGGCCGCTAGCCCAGCGCACATCCACCGGCGGCGGTCCGCGCACCAGAAGGCCGCGGCCGTCCACGGCAGCATGAAGACCTCGAAGGTGGCCGCCTGCGTGTCCGCCGGAGCGAGGCCCGCCGAGACGAGCAGGTACCCGGCGCCTGCCGCCACGCCGGCCCGCCCACCCCAGCGGCGACGCGCCGTGGAGGCGAGCAGTGCGGCCGTGGCGATATGGGCGAGGAGCGCCGCCGTCCGCAGCGGCCACAGCGAGCCGTAGCCGAACGCGCCGAGCAGCGCCTCGTACAGCCACGGCAGTATCGGCGGCTTGCGGTCGACGACCGTCTCGTAGAGGACGCCGCCGTGGGCCAGCAGGCGCGCCTGCGTGGCGAGGAACCCCTCGTCCGGGTTCCATACGGTGCGCAGGAAGGACGGCAGGTGGGTGAGGACGGCGAGCGCCGCCAGGACGGGCAGCAGCCGTACCCAGAAGCGGTGACCGCCGCCGGCCGCCGGCCGCCGGATCACCGAGACCGGGCTCCTCCGTACCACTCCCCGCTGCGAAGGCAGCTTCGCTGCGGTGATATGGGGCACGGACGGCATGCGTTCCAACGTACCGGCCGCCCCGGAACGCCCGAAAGGAGGTTTACCGGCCGGAGGAGGTCTCCCGGTCAGGCGGACGCGCCGACCCGGCTGTGCCGCTGCCCGTACAGGAAGTACACGACGAACCCGAGCGCCATCCAGATCACGAACCGCACCCACGTCTCCGCCGGCAGGTTCACCATCAGCCAGAGGGAGGCGAGCACCGAGAGCACGGGGATGAGCGGTACCAGGGGGGTACGGAAGGTGCGCGGCAGATCGGGCCGGGTGCGGCGCAGGACGATGACGCCGAGTGCGACCACGACGAACGCGAAGAGCGTGCCGATATTCACCAGCTCCGACAGCTCGGCGATGCTGGTGAACCCGGCGACGACCGCGACGACGACGCCGAGCAGCACCGTGGAGCGGTAGGGCGTGCCGAACCGCGGGTGGACCTGGGAGAAGAACCTCGGCAGCAGCCCGTCACGGCTCATCGCGAAGAAGACGCGGCTCTGCCCGAGCAGGAGGATCATGCACACCGAGGTGAGTCCCACCGCGGCGCCGAAGCTGATCACCCCGGCCCAGACGGGTGCGCCGACCGCCTTGAAGGCACCGGCGAGCGGGGCGTCCACCGAGAGGGCGGTGTATTTCTGCATGCCGGTGACGATGACCGACACGGCGACGTAGAGCGTGGTACAGATGGCGAGCGAGCCGAGGATGCCGCGCGGCATGTCCCGTTGCGGGTTGTTGGTCTCCTCTGCGGCGGTCGCGACGATGTCGAAGCCGATGAAGGCGAAGAACACCACTGCGGCGGCGGTGAAGATGCCCATGACGCCGAACATCGTCGGTTTGTACCCGGAGATCACCTGCACCAGCGGCGCGCCCAGACCGGCCCTGGCCCCGGTGGACGGCCGGGCGGGCGGCAGGAACGGCCGGTAGTTGGCGCCCGAGAGGTAGAACGCCCCGGCAATGATCACGAGCAGGACGACGGTCACCTTGATCGCCACGATCACGGAGGTGACGCGGGCGGACAGCTTCATCCCGGCGACGAGCACCCCGGTGATCACGAGGACGAGTGCGAAGGCGAGCAGGTCGAAGCCACCCGACTCGCTCCCGGACAGGGCCCGGGGCATCGGGTATCCCGCGGTGCCGAGCAGCGAGCGGATGTAGCCGGACCAGCCGACGGCGACGACGGCACAGCCGAGTGCGAACTCCAGTACCAGGTCCCAGCCGATGATCCAGGCGGGCAGTTCACCGATCGACGCGTACGAGAAGGTGTAGGCGGATCCGGCGACCGGGAGGGTGGAGGCGAACTCGGCGTAGCAGAGCGCGGCAAGTGCGCAGGCCACTCCCGCGGCGACGAAAGCGAGCGCCGTGGCGGGCCCGGCGTAGTTCCTGGCGACCTGACCGGTGAGGACGAAGATGCCGGTGCCGATGATCACGCCGACCCCGAAGACCGTCAGATCGAGGGCGGAGAGCGACTTGCGGAGCGCGTGTGCGGGTTCCTCGGTGTCGGTGATCGACTGCTCGACGGACTTGGTCCGCAGCAATGTGCGCAACCGTGCGCTCCGTTCGTGGTTCCCCTCCGCCGGCTGGGGTGTTTCCGTGGGCATCGACGCACCTCCGCAGTTGGCCTGCTCACATCGTGAGGACCGCAGTCGGCCATCCCAGCACCCTCGACGCCCTGTCACCGGAAAGGGCGCTCGGACGGTTACGCCGATGGGCCGGGCTGACCACCCGAAGGAGTGGTCAGCCCGGCCCATCGGCGTGTCGGAGCGTAAGGGTGCGGAGGGGCGCGGGATCAGTCCCGGGAGACCTCGGCCGGCTCGTCCTCGTAGCGGCCTTCGAGCCTGGCCACCAGACCGGTCACCTGACGCGCGATGGCGGGGGCGGTGAGGCCGATCTCGGCGAGCACCTCCTTGCGGGAGGCGTGGTCGAGGAAGCGCTGCGGGATCCCGAAGTCGCGCAGCGGGACGTCGACGCCGGCGTCCCGCAGCGCCTGCGATACGGCGGAACCGACGCCGCCGGCGCGCCCGTTGTCCTCGACGGTGACGACGACGCGGTGCTGAGCGGCGAGGCCCGGCAGCGCCTCGTCGACGGGCTTGACCCAGCGCGGGTCGACGACGGTGCTGGAGATGCCCTGGGCGTCGAGGAGCTCGGCGGCTTCGAGGCACATCGGCGCCAGTGCGCCGACCGAGACCAGCAGCACATCGGGGCGGTCGGTGGACTCGGTGGGGTGCCGCAGCACGTCCATCCCGCCGATCCGGCCGACGGCCTCCACGGACGGCCCGACCGTGCCCTTGGAGTAGCGGACCACGGTCGGCGCATCGTCGACCTCGATGGCCTCGCGCAGCTGGAGGCGGACCTGTTCGGCGTCGCGGGGTGCGGCGATCCTGAGGCCCGGGACCACCTGCAGGATCGACATGTCCCACATGCCGTTGTGCGAGGCGCCGTCACTGCCGGTGACACCCGAACGGTCGAGGACGAAGGTGACGCCGCACTTGTGCAGGGCGACATCCATCAGCACCTGGTCGAAGGCGCGGTTGAGGAAGGTGGCGTAGACGGCGACCACCGGGTGCAGGCCGCCGGTGGCGAGCCCCGCGGCGGAGACCGCCGCGTGCTGCTCGGCGATGCCGACGTCGTAGACCCGGTCGGGGAACGCCTTGGCGAACCCTTCGAGGCCGACGGGCTGCAGCATTGCCGCGGTGATCGCGACGATGTCCTCGCGCTCGTGGCCGAGCTTGACCATCTCCTCTCCGAAGACCGACGTCCAGTCGGCGCCGCCGGAGGAGATGGGCAGTCCGGTGTCGGGGTGGATGGGGCCGATGCCGTGGAAGCGGTCGGCCTCGTCCTGCTCGGCCGGCTGGTAGCCGCGGCCCTTCTGGGTGAGGCAGTGCACGATGACCGGACCGCCGAAGCGCTTGGCCCGCTGCAGCGCGGACTCGACGGCGGCGATGTCGTGGCCGTCGATCGGGCCGACGTACTTCAGGCCCAGGTCCTCGAACATGCCCTGCGGGGCGATGAAGTCCTTCAGCCCCTTCTTGGCGCCGTGCAGCGTCTCGTAGAGCGGCTGGCCGATGACGGGCGTGCGCTCCAGCATCTCCTTGCCGCGGGCGAGGAAGCGTTCGTAGCCGTCGGTGGTGCGCAGGGTCGCCAGGTGGTTGGCGAGGCCGCCGATGGTCGGTGCGTAGGAGCGCTCGTTGTCGTTGACGACGATGACCAGCGGGCGGTCCTTGGCCGCGGCGATGTTGTTGAGCGCCTCCCAGGCCATGCCCCCGGTCAGCGCACCGTCACCGATCACGGCGACGACGTGGTCGGTCCGGCCCAGCACCTCGTTGGCCTTCGCCAGGCCGTCCGCCCAGCCCAGCACGGTCGAGGCATGCGAGTTCTCGATCACATCGTGCTCGGACTCGGCCCGCGACGGGTAACCGGACAAACCGCCCTTCTTCTTCAATTTGGAGAAGTCCTGGCGGCCGGTGAGCAGCTTGTGCACGTAGCACTGGTGGCCGGTGTCGAAGAGCACCTTGTCCCTGGGCGAACGGAAGACGCGGTGCAGGGCGATGGTGAGCTCGACCACACCGAGGTTCGGGCCCAGGTGCCCGCCGGTCTTGGAGACCGCGTCCACCAGGAAGCTCCGGATCTCGCCCGCCAACTCGACCAGCTGCTCCTGATTGAGCCGGTCGAGGTCGCGCGGTCCCTTGATGCGGGTCAGCAACGCCACCCGTGCCTCCTTGTTCGCGGTTGGCCGGCCGAGATCGTCGGGCCTGACGAAAACATCGGTCAGCCGAGTCTAGTAGTGCGTTCTCGGCGTCGCCGGTCGGCCCGTGCGAGCTACGTCACCCGGGCGTACCTGCAAGGACGCAGACCGACGAAGACGAAGACGCAGACAGCGCAGCCCTGCCTGACTTCTCCGCCCGCGAGGCGACACCGCGGGCACCGCCCCATCCACGGCCCGGCTGCCTCGCGCGCGTCGTCAGGCCAACGACCGGCCCGGAGGGTTCCGGGCCGGTCGCCTGCGTATAGGCACGAGCGCGCGCTACGCGCGGCCGGAGGCCTTCTGGGTCCTGCGGGAGACGGAGTCCACCACCACCGCGGCCAGCAGCACCGCACCGGTGATCATGTACTGGATCGCGGTGTTGAGGTTGAGGATGTACATGCCCTGCTGGATGGAGACGATCACCAGCGCACCGAGCAGAGCGGACCAGGTCTTGCCCCGGCCGCCGAACAGGCTCGTCCCGCCGATGACAGCCGCGGCGATCGCCTCCATCAGGGTGTTGCCGCCGCCCTGGGTCGACTGGGCGGAGTTGACCTGTCCGGCGAGGAACATGCCGCCGAGCGCCGCCATCGTGCCGGAGATCATGAAGACCGAGATGCGGACCCATGCGACGTTGATGCCCGCCCGTCGCGCCGCCTCGATGCCGCCGCCGACCGCGAACACCTGACGGCCGTAAGCGGTGCGCCGCAGCACCAGGTCGAGACCGACCACGACGAGAAGGAAGATCAAGACACACAACGGCAGGCCCGACGCCTGGTTGAGCACCGCGGCCGCGCCGAAGGCGACGATCGCGAGCAGCACGGTCTTGACGACGATCTCGCTGAGCGGACGGAACGGCACGCCTGCCGAACGGCGCCGCCTGGTCTCCCACAGCGAGGCCGCCAGGTAGACCACGGTCCCGATCAGGGCGAGGCCGTAGGCCGCCGCGACGTCGGAGAACGTGTAGTTGTACAGGTTGTAGAGGAGCCCGTTGGTCGGCAGGTTGATGGTGCCGTTCTTGCCGAGCACCCACAGCATGGCGCCGTTCCAGGCGAGGAAGCCCGCCAGGGTGACGACGAACGCGGGCACGCCGACCTTGGCGAAGAAGAAGCCCTGCAGCGCGCCGATCGCGGCGCCGGTGACCAGGCCGAGCACCAGCGCCAGATAGTCCGGCACTCCGTGATACACGCTGAGGACGGCGAAGACGGCACCGGCCAGGCCGCTGACGTAGGAGACCGACAGGTCGATCTCGCCGAGCAGCAGGACGAAGACGATGCCGACCGCGATCATGCCGATGCCCACCACGTTGAACGCGACGGTCGACAGGTTGTTGGCCGACAGGAACGAGCTGTTCAAGCCCTGGAAGATGCCCCAGATCAGGATCAGCGCGACGATGACCGGCATCGAGCCGAGGTCACCGCTGCGCATCCGGCGCTTGAACTCCCTGAGGTATCCGGCGAAGCCCTCCTCGCGCACCAGCAGTCGCGGGTCGACCGCCACGATCGCGTCCGCGGCGGCCGAGGGGGCGGCGACCGCCCCGTCCGCGCCCGCGGCCTGCTGTACGCCGGATCCTTCGCTGCCGGCCTCGGCCGGGCCCTTGGTGAGGTTGTCGCTCACTTGGCTGCCTCCCCGGTGCGCGCCTGACGGCGGGTCACGGCGTTGTCCGTGGCGCCGGTGATGGCGGAGATGATCTGTTCCTGGCTGGTCTCCTTGACCCCGAACACGCCGTTGTTGCAGCCGAGTCGGAGCACGGCGACGCGGTCCGCGACCGCCTTGACGTCGACCATGTTGTGGCTGATGAGGATCACGGCGAGGCCGCGTTCGCGCAGCCGCTCCACGAGGTCGAGCACCTGCGCCGTCTGCTCGACGCCGAGTGCGGCCGTCGGCTCGTCGAGGATGACGACCTTGGGGTCGCCGATGAGCGAGCGGGCGATCGCCACGGTCTGGCGCTGACCGCCAGAGAGCGAGGCGATCGGGATCCGGACGCTGGGAATGCGGATGGAGAGTGTGTTGAGCAGTTCGCGGGAGCGCTTCTCCATCTCGACCTCGTCGAGCACACCGACCTTGCGTATCTCGCGGCCGAGGAAGAGGTTCTGCACCACATCCAGGTTGTCGCACAGCGCGAGGTCCTGGTAAACGGTGGCGATCCCCAACTCCTGTGCGTCGTGCGGGCGGTGGATGGTGACGGGCCGGCCCTCCCATTCGATGACGCCGTCGTCGATCGCCTCAACACCTGCGATCGTCTTGACGAGCGTCGATTTTCCGGCGCCGTTGTCGCCCACCAGGGCGAGCACTTCACCGGCGTGGATTTCCAACTCGACATCGGTGAGCGCCTGTACGGCACCGAACCGCTTGGAAATCCCGCGCAACGCCAGCACGGGCGTAGCGGTCACGTGAACCATCTCCTTCGCCGCCTCTCCGGCGGGGGATGAATCCGGCACCCCGATGTCCGGCAGCGGGGTATTCATGGGGCAACGGGATGCCGGAGCGTTTCTTCTGCAGGCGACTGCGGGGAATCTCCCGCTGGTCGCTGTTACGGCGTTACTTCAGCCCGATCTTGGCGCACGCCGCGGCGTACTGCGGGGTGCAGATCTGGCTGACGGTGTAGAGGCCGCCCGAGATGACGGTCTGCTGGATGTTCTGCTGCGTCAGGATCGTCGTCGGGATGAGCTCTGACGGGATTCCCTTGTTGGTCGCGCTGTTCGAGGTTCCGGTGGCGACGCCGGAGAGCGACTTTCCGGTGGCCAGGTCGATCGCCATCTCGGCGGCGGCGTTGGCCTCGTCGCGGTACGGCTTGTAGATGGACAGCGCCTGGAGGCCCGCGACGACCCGCTGGACACCGTCGAGCTGCGAGTCCTGGCCGGTGACCGGCGGGATCGGGTTGATATGGGCGGCCTGCAGGGCGCTGATGACACCGGCGGCCATGCCGTCGTTGGCCGAGTAGACGCCGACGAAACCGTTGTTTCCGAGCCGGGTGACGGCGCCGGCGACCTCTTGGTTGGCGTTGTTGGCGAGCCAGCCGTTGGTGTCGTAGCTGGCGGCGATGTCAATCTTGCCCTTGAGGACGGAGAGCGCACCGGCCTTGAACTGGGCGGCGTTGGGGTCACCCGGGTCGCCGTTGACCATGATGATCTTGTTGTTCGGCGTCGCCTTCGAACCGAGTGCCGTGAGCAGGCCCTGCGCCTGCTGCTGGCCGACCTTGTAGTTGTCGAAGGAGGTGTAGGCGTCGACCGGGCCCTGGGCGAGACGGTCGTATGCCACGACCTTGATGCCCTTGTCGTGCGCCTTCTGAACCGACGGCTGGATCGCCTTGTAGTCGACGGAGTCGAGAATGATGACCTTCACGCCGTCGTTGATCAGCGTGTCGATCTGCTGCTGCTGGGTGTTGGCGTTCTGCGTGGCGTTCTCGTACTCGACCGTGCACTTGGGACAGAGCTCGCTGATCTTCTTCTCGATCATCGGGCGGTCGTACGCCTCGTAACGCGCGGTCTGGTTCTCGGGGAGAGCCAGACCTATCTTGAAGCCGCTGCTGACGCTGGCCGCGCTCGACGAAGAGCCGCCGGCCTTTCCACACGCCGCCACTGACAAGGCCATGGACACGGCCACGACCCCTATGGCGGTACGGCGCAGAGTGGTGTTCACGGAGTACCTCCCTGACAGGGCCGCGACGTCGCGGCCGAGGTGAGAGGAGTCAACTCCGAGGACGCGTTAACGTCAAGAAGTAAATCATTAACGAGATGACAACGAAAGGCCTCGTTATCTATGTGAATGCAGGCGCGGCAGGCACCGAATCCACCGAATCCGCCAAAAGCGGTGAATCGCCCATTTCACTCAGCACGAGGGCGAGCGCGCCGAGCACTTCGGCACGGGCACCGAGCCCGCCGGGGACAACGGACAGCTGTCGCGCGGCACTTGGGATCGCATAGCGCGCCACCGACTCCCTGATCGGGCCGAGTACCAGCTCCCCCGCCTCCGCCAGGTCGCCGCCGAGCACCACCCGGCTCGGGTTGAGCACGTTGCAGAGATTGGCCACGCCCATCCCGACATGGCGTCCGACGTCCGCGATCACGCGGCGGCAGCCGGGGTCGCCCTCACGGGCGAGTTGCACCATCTTCGGCACGGTCAGCTCGGGGCCGTGGCTGGCGCGCAGCAGCTCGAGGACGTAGCGGGCCGCGGTAAAGGTCTCCAGGCAGCCGCGGTTGCCGCAGCGGCACACCGGCCCCGACTCGTCCAGCGTGATGTGCCCGATCTCCCCCGCGGTGCCGCCGGGACCGCGGTAGATCCGTCCGTTGATCACCAGGCCCGCGCCCACACCGCTGGCCACCTTGATGTACGCGAGGTCCTTCACGCCGCGGCCGCCGCCCCAGACCAGCTCGCCGAGGGCGCCGAGGTTGGCGTCGTTGTCGACGTGCACCGGCATGCCGAGACGCACGGCCAGCTCCTCGCGCGGGTTCACCCCGCCCCAGCCGGGGAGGATCGCGGACGAGCCGAGCACCCCGGAGGCGATGTCGATCGGGCCCGGCACGCCGACCCCAACACCGATGACCTTGTCCCGTCCGATCCCGGTCGCCTCGATCAGCTGCCCGACCAGCTGCTCCGCCCGATCGAACCCCTCGGCGGCCGAGGCGTCCACGTCGATCGGCTCGGACTGCTCGGCGAGCACCTGATGGGCGAGATTGCCCACGGCGACACGCAGGTGGGAGTGGCCGAAGTCGACGCCGACAACGATTCCCGCGTCACCGGAGAGCGAGACGCTACGCGCCCTGCGGCCACCCGACGAGGTCGGCGTGACCTGCACGGTGCCGTTGTCCCGCAGCTCACGGACGATGTTGGAGACCGTCGCCGCGGACAGACCGGTCGTGCGGGCGATCTCCGCCTGGGTGAGCGACCCCGCGAGGCGTACCGCCCGGACCACGCGCTCCAGATTGGCCCGGTGCAGCGACGACTGCGATCCCGGAGTCTCCACGATCATCCACTCCTCCAACCTTTGAACTCCAAGCACAGCCGGAGGGGGTCAGCCGCGTCAAGACGTTGAACGCTAAGAACCCCGGATGATCACAGATCGTAAGCAGGGGACGGCCCGGCGGGGACAGGCCGCCGGGCCGCCGGATCCTGGGCCGCCGGCCCGGGCGCCGCTACTTGAGCACACCGGCCGACAGGCCGGACTGCACCTGGCGCTGGAAGGAGAGGTAGACCACCAGCACGGGCAGCATGGCGAGCGTCATGCCCGCGAAGAGCGCCGGATAGTCGCCCGAGTACCCCTGCTGGAGGGAGAGGTTGACCAGACCCTGGGTGAGCACGGACCGGTCGTGGTCCGTGCCGCTCTGCTTCTGCATCAAGGTCAGCGGCAGGATGTACTGGTTCCACTGCCCGAGCAGGTTGAAGATGCCAACGCTGATCAGGCCGGGCTTGGCGATCGGCAGCATGACCTGGAAGAACGCACGGGTGTGCGAGCACCCGTCGATCATGGCCGCCTCGTGCACCGCCGTCGGCAGCGTACGGAAGAACGAATGCATGAAGAACACGGTGAACGGCATCGAGAACGCGACATAGACCAGGATCAGCCCCTGGTACGTGTTGAGCATCCCCAGGTTGCGCACCATGAAGAACAGCGGCACGAGGGCGAGGTAGGGCGGGAACATCGCACCCGCGACGAACAGGTAGTACAGGAACCGGTTGCCCGGGAACTCGTATCGCGCCAGCACGTACGCGGCCATCGAGCCGAACAGCATCGTCAGCGGCACGGAGAAGCCCAGCACGATCACCGTGTTGAGGAAGAATCCCCCGATCCCCTTGTCCCAGGCGCGGCCGAAGACGCTGAAGGACCAGTTCGCCGGCCACGCCCACGCGCTGCCGCCGATCTGTGCGTCGGTCTTGAAGGAGCCGAGCACGATCCACAGCAGGGGTAGGATGATCATTACTGTCCACAGCACGAGGAACCCGTGCGAGAAGACGTTGAGCACCCCGCCGGCGTCACCGAACCGCTGCTCCTTGGGCATCCTGCGTCCGCCGGCGGGCGGTGTGGCCGGGCCGCGGCCCTCCTCGGGCTCGTCGGAGGTCTTCGTAATGGGTGTAGCGCTCATCGTGCGTATCCCCGCTCAGAACTCGATGCGTCCGCGGCGGGTGGACCGCAGCGCGACCAGTGACACGATCAGGGTGAGGAAGAGGATCACGACGCCCATGGCGCAGGCGTAGCCGCTCTTGCCGTAGTAGAGGAAGTTCCTCATCAGATAGGTGGACAGGACTTCGCTGTGGTAGTCGGGGCCACCGCCATACGCCACGCCGGGTGTCAGCGTGGAGACCTGGGCGAAGAAGTCCATGGCCACGATGGCCAGATAGACCCATGCGGTCTGCAGGCTGTCCCACAGCAGCGGGAGGGTGATCCGGAAGAACGTATGCACCCGGCCCGCGCCGTCGAGGAGCGCCGCCTCGTAGATGTCCTTGGGGATGGCCTGCATCGCGGCGGAGAAGTAGACGAGATAGAAGCCGACCCACCACCACACGGTGACCGCAAGAACCGTCCACAGCACCGTGTTGGGGTCGTTCAGCCACTCGATGGGGTTCTGCGCGTTCTCCAGTCCCAGTTTCACCAGGATGCCGTTGAGCAGCCCACTGGCATCGCTGCGGAAGACCCCCTCGAACATGACGGTGAGAATCGCGATGGACAGCAACTGCGGGAAGAAGAAGACCACACGGTATGCCGCCGAGCCGCGTACGCCCTGCACCCCGCCGGTGCCGCCGCGCCCTCCGACGTTGAGCATGAAGGCGAAGAACAGCGCCAGCAGGATGGTGATCACCGGCAGCAGCAGGAGCAACAGCAGGTTGTGCAGCAGCGCCTGCTGGAAGACCGAGTCGGAGAAGAGCGTTGTGTAGTTCTTCAGCCCGACGAAATGCATCACCGACGACTCGCCGCTCCAGTCGGTGAGCGAGTAACCGAAAGTCTGCAGATACGGCCACAGCATCAGCAGGGCGTACAGCCCGACCGGCGCGATGAGAAATCCGATGATGAACGGATACTTACGGTGTCGCATGGCTCCTGCCCCTGCTCCTGCTGCCGGCGGTGGCGGCAGCCGATTTGGCGTACCGCCACCGAGTCTTCCCTACGCGCCGTCAGGCTCCGCCCTTTTGCGCCTTCACCGCAGCGGCCTTGACCTGGCTCAGCCATTGGGCAGGCTTGATGCGATTGGCCATCAGGTCGGCGCTGGAGTTGCCCATGTCCACATCGAGCGAGCTGTAGTTCGTCAGATAGGTCGGGTTGAAGACGTTGCTTCCGGCGGCCTTGAGTGCCGTGACGGTGGACTGCGTCCCGGGGCGCAGCTGCACACCCGGGCTGATGCCGTCCTTGAGCACGGTGAGCGAGTTCGCGGTCTGGGCGAACGCCGTGGCAGCGGCCTTGCTGAGCATGATGCGCATGAACTCCATGCCGCCGTTGGCGTTCTTCGCCGCCTTCGGCACGATGTACGGCTCGTTGGCGCCACCGCGGATCGCCTCGAACGGCATCTTGTCGCCCGAGAGCGACGGCATCGGCATGAACGTCATCTGGAAGTCGGACGGCGTCGCCTTGAGTTGCTCGTTCTCCAGCCAGGCACCGCAAGGGATGAACGCCGCCTTGTACTCGTTCCAGGCGGTCTGCGACTCGATGTGCGTCATGCCGTTGGTGCCGGGCAGAAGATAGTTGTTGCTGACGATCTCGTAGATCGCCTCGATCGCGTTCTTCGCCGGGTCCTCATCCCAGATCGTCGGATCCATCTGGTCGAGACGGTTGAGGAAGTCCGTGCCACCGTTCTTGATGGCCAGGTCGACGATGGCGACGTTGATGTAGTACGGGTACTTGCCTTGGTGGGCGAAGGGCGCAATACCCGTCTTCTTGATCTCCGCACCGAGCGAGATGAAATCCGCCCAGGTCTTCGGCTCGCTCCAGCCGTGCTGGCTGAACAGCTTGCCCGAATACCACAGGCCGAACACGGTGTAGACGTACTGCAGTGTGACGAACTTCCCGCCGACGGTGCCCAGCTCAACGGTGCCCGGCATCAGGGTGTCGCGGACCTTCTTGCTCGGATCGTCGATGGATGGCGCGTCAAGCAGCGGCGTGAGGTCGGTGAGCTGCCCGTTCTTCTGCAGGACGTCCAGCTTGATCTGCTGGTTTCCCGAGTCGTCCACGATGTCCGGCGGATTGCCCCCGTTGAGGCGGGGCTGCAACAGGCCGGTGATGTTCTGAGTAGCGGTATGCGAAACCTTGGACTTGGGGAATTCCTTCGCGTACAGCTTCTCGAACTGCTTCGCATAGGCGTCGCCGAATCCGCCGTCGAAGATGACGACGTCGAGCGACGCGCTGTCGGCCACGCCGAGCGGATTACTCGCGGACTTCGTCCCCGTTTCCTGCTGACCAGTCCCTCCCCCGCTGGCGGCGCACGCGCTGAGCAACCCGCTCGCAGGAACGGCGACGGCGCCGAGTGCGGCTGCGCGCTTGATCAGGTCACGGCGGTTGAGCCGGTTCGGCTCGAAGGTGGATCCCATGCTCAAGTCCTCGCCTTCTCCAGGACTCAGGCGGTGCACCGGAACCGACCGGCTACCGCTGTCGATTGAAGCTGGGTCGTAGTCGGCGACCGAGGCTCTGGGCCGCTGGACGCCGACAGGTATAGTCCACTTTCCGTTCACAGGGCAAGATCGAAAGCGCCATGGCTCCATAACCTTTCCCGAGTTGAGACCTGTGCTCCGGTTTGTTCAACACTGCAACAAGCAACAGGGCCGCACACCGCCAAAGCGGTGTGCGGCCCTGTAAGGGTGACGCTTTACTTGCGGATCAATGACCGCAAAACGTACTGCATGATGCCGCCGTTGCGGTAGTAGTCCGCCTCTCCCGGCGTGTCGATGCGCACGGTGGCGTCGAACTGCACCTCTTCGCCGCCGGCAGTCGTCGCCATGACCTTCACAGTCTCGGGGATGCCGCCGTCGTTGAGCGCGGTGATGCCGGTGATGGAGAAGGTCTCCTCGCCGGTCAGGCCGAGCGAGTCGGCCGACGCGCCGGCCGGGAACTGCAGCGGCAGCACGCCCATGCCGATGAGGTTCGAGCGGTGGATGCGCTCGTAGCTCTCGGCGATGACGGCCTTGACGCCGAGCAGCGCGGTGCCCTTCGCGGCCCAGTCGCGCGACGAGCCCGAGCCGTACTCCTTGCCCGCCAGGATGACGAGCGGGGTGCCGGCGGCCTGGTAGTTCTGCGAGGCGTCGTAGATGAACGAGACCGGACCACCCGCCTGGGTGAAGTCACGGGTGTAGCCGCCCTCGGTCCCCGGCGCGATCTGGTTGCGCAGGCGGATGTTGGCGAAGGTGCCGCGGATCATCACCTCGTGGTTGCCGCGGCGCGAGCCGTACGAGTTGAAGTCGCGGCGCTCGACGCCGTGCTCCAGCAGGTACTGGCCGGCAGGGGTGTCGGCCTTGATGGCGCCCGCCGGGGAGATGTGGTCGGTGGTGACGGAGTCACCCAGCTTGGCGAGGACGCGGGCACCCGCGATGTCCTCCACCGGCGCCGGGTCCATCGTCATGCCCTCGAAGTACGGGGGCTTGCGGACGTAGGTGGACTGCGGGTCCCACTCGAAGGTGTTGCCGGTCGGGACCGGCAGCGCCTGCCACTGCGCGTCGCCTGCGAAGACGTCGGCGTAGTCCTTGGTGAACATCTCCTGGCCGATCGCGGAGGCGACGACCTGCTCGACCTCCTGCTCGGAGGGCCAGATGTCCTTCAGGAAGACCGGCTTGCCCTCGCTGTCGGTGCCGAGCGGGTCCTTGGTGATGTCCACCTTCATGGAGCCCGCGATGGCGTACGCGACTACCAGCGGCGGGGACGCCAGGTAATTCATCTTGACGTCCGGGTTGATCCGGCCCTCGAAGTTGCGGTTGCCGGAAAGGACGGAGACCACGGCGAGGTCATTGTCGTTGACCGCCTTGGAGACCTCCTCCGGCAGCGGGCCGGAGTTGCCGATGCAGGTGGTGCAGCCGTAGCCGACGAGGTTGAAGCCCAGCTTGTCGAGGTACGGGGTGAGACCGGCGCGGTCGTAGTAGTCCATGACGACCTTGGAGCCGGGGGCGAGAGTGGTCTTCACCCACGGCTTGCGGGTCAGGCCCTTCTCCACCGCCTTCTTGGCAAGCAGCGCGGCGCCCACCATGACGTACGGGTTGGAGGTGTTGGTGCAGGAGGTGATCGCGGCGACCGCGACGGCGCCGTGGTCGATCGTGTACGTCGTGCCGTCGGCGGCCGTGACGGGGGTCGGCTTGCTGGGCGCGCCGTTGGAGACCGCCGGGGCGTCGGAGGCGGGGAAGGACTCCTTGCCCGCCTCGTCGGCGTCCTCGGCGTCGCTGACGTAATTGCGTACGTCCTCGGCGAACTTGGTGGCCGCTTCGGCGAGGACGATGCGGTCCTGCGGGCGCTTGGGGCCGGCGATCGACGGGACGACGGTGGCGAGGTCCAGTTCGAGCTTCTCGGAGAAGTCGGGCTCGGCGGCCGGGTCGAGCCACAGGCCCTGCTCCTTGGCGTAGGCCTCGACGAGCGCGAGCTGCTGGGCCGAACGGCCGGTGAGCTTGAGGTAGTTCAGGGTCTCCCGGTCGATCGGGAAGATCGCGGCCGTGGAGCCGAACTCCGGCGACATGTTGCCGATGGTGGCCCGGTTGGCGAGCGGGATGGAGGAGACGCCCTCGCCGTAGAACTCGACGAACTTGCCGACGACGCCGTGCCGGCGGAGCATCTCGGTGATCGTGAGGACGAGATCGGTGGCGGTGGTGCCGGTCGGCAGCGAGCCGGTCAGCTTGAAGCCGACGACGCGCGGGATGAGCATCGAGACCGGCTGGCCGAGCATGGCGGCCTCGGCCTCGATGCCGCCGACGCCCCAGCCGAGCACGCCGAGACCGTTGACCATGGTGGTGTGCGAGTCGGTGCCGACCAGGGTGTCCGGGTAGGCCTGGCCGCCCCGCACCATGACCGTACGCGCAAGGTGCTCGATGTTGACCTGGTGGACGATTCCGGTGCCCGGCGGGACGACCTTGAACTCGTCGAACGCGGTCTGGCCCCAGCGCAGGAACTGGTAGCGCTCCTTGTTGCGGCCGTACTCCAGCTCCACGTTCTGCGCGAAGGAGTCGGGGGTGCCGAAGCGGTCGGCGATGACCGAGTGGTCGATGACCAGCTCGGCGGGGGCCAGCGGGTTGATCCGGGACGGGTCGCCGCCGAGCTCCTTGACGGCCTCGCGCATGGTGGCGAGGTCGACCACGCACGGCACACCCGTGAAGTCCTGCATGATCACGCGTGCCGGAGTGAACTGGATCTCCTGGCTGGGCTGGGCGCTCGCATCCCAGTTGCCCAGCGCCCGGATGTGGTCGGCGGTGATGTTCGCGCCGTCCTCGGTGCGGAGAAGGTTCTCCAGCAGCACCTTCAGGCTGTACGGCAGTCGGGCGGAGCCCTCGACCTTGTCCAGCCGGAAGATCTCATACGATTCGTCGCCCACGCGCAGCGTGTTGCGGGCGTCGAAGCTGTTCGCCGACACGACAGTCTCCTTTGTGCATGTGTGCATGACCCGGCAGATATCTCGATGTCGAGATAACTCTAGTACATCGCCGCGGGCCGCGACCCACCGGCCCATGACACGTTCGGACACGCGACACACCCTCATCGCGCGCCACATCTCATATCTGAGATAACATCGCCTCATGGCAGACGACTACCTCGTACGTATCGGCAAGCTCATCCGCGACGCGCGCCAGCACCGGGGCTGGACACAGTCGGAACTGGCGGAGGCCCTCGGTACCAGCCAGAGCGCGGTCAACCGAATCGAGCGAGGCAACCAGAACATCAGTCTTGAGATGATCGCTCGAATCGGCGAGGCGCTCGACAGCGAGATCGTCTCCCTCGGGTACGCCGGTCCCATGCACCTGCGCGTCGTCGGCGGACGGCGGCTCTCCGGCGCCATCGACGTCAAGACGAGCAAGAACGCATGCGTGGCGCTGCTGTGCGCGTCGCTGCTCAACGCGGGGCGCACGACCCTGCGCCGGGTCGCCCGGATCGAGGAGGTGTACCGCATCCTCGAAGTGCTCGGTTCCATCGGGGTGCGCACCCGCTGGATCAACGACGGCAACGACCTGGAGATCGTGCCGCCCGCCGAGCTCGACCTGGACGCGATGGACACCGAGGCGGCGCGCCGCACCCGCAGCGTCATCATGTTCCTCGGCCCGCTGATGCACCGCACCGAACAATTCAAGATCCCGTATGCGGGCGGCTGCGACCTCGGAACGCGCACGGTGCACCCTCACATGGCGGCACTGCGCCACTTCGGGCTCGACGTGACGGCCACCGGCGGCTGGTACCACGCCGCCGTCGACTCCTCGGCCTCGCCGTCCCGCCCGATCGTGCTGACCGAACGCGGCGACACGGTGACCGAGAACGCGCTGCTCGCCGCCGCCCGCCACGACGGCGTCACGGTGATCCGCAATGCCAGCTCCAACTACATGGTCCAGGACTTGTGTTTCTTCCTGGAGCAGCTGGGTGTGAAGGTCGAGGGCATCGGCACCACGACGCTGACGGTGCACGGCGTGGGGCACATCGACTGCGACGTCGACTATGCGCCGTCCGAGGACCCGGTCGAGGCAATGAGCCTGATCGCCGCCGCCGTGGTGACCTCCTCGGAGCTGACCATCCGGCGGGTGCCGATCGAGTTCCTCGAGATCGAGCTCGCGGTGCTCGACGAGATGGGTCTGGACCACGAGCGCAGCGCCGAGTACGCGGCGGACAACGGCCGCACCCGCCTGGTCGACCTGACGGTGCATCCGTCGAAGCTGCGCGCGCCGCTCGACAAGATCCACCCGATGCCGTTCCCCGGCCTCAACATCGACAACGTGCCGTTCTTCGCGGCGATCGCCGCGACCGCCCAGGGCTCGACCCTGATCCACGACTGGGTCTACGACAACCGTGCCATCTACCTCACCGAGCTCACCCGGCTGGGCGCGAGCGTCAAGCTCCTCGACCCGCACCGTGTGCTGGTCGAGGGCCCGACGCGGTGGCGGTCGGCGGAGATGATGTGCCCGCCGGCGCTGCGTCCCGCCGTGGTGACGCTGCTGGCGATGCTGGCGGCGGAGGGCACGTCCGTGCTGCGGAACGTGTATGTGATCAACCGAGGGTACGAGGAGCTGGCGGAACGGCTCAATTCGATCGGCGCGCAGATCGAGACCTTCCGGGACATCTGATCGACACAGGCCGCCCACCCCGTCTGACCTGCAATAATGCGGGTCAGACGGGGTGGGGCGGCACCCGTGGGACTTCTCGGAGACTTTGCACAACCGCGCTGCTCCGGTCCGGCGCGGGCTACCCGAAGACGGCGTCGGTGGCCGCGCCGCCTCGTGCACCCTCGCGGGGTAGGAAGTGAGCATACTTACGCAGCGCATCTGGGCCACCCGTTCCCCCGGTCGGTCGACCGTGCGCTGCGCTCCATCGCGAGCGGAAAAACGACGTACGAGCGTGGGCGCGCCGTGGTTGACCGTCACCAGGCACGCCGGCGCCTCGGCCGCGGGCCGACGAGCCCTAACCCGCGCTCCCTCGCTCACGCAGTTCTCAAACCACAACACTTATGACTTCCTCACCTCACCAGCGGCGAGGAGCTGAGTGATCCCAGGGTTCAGCCGGCGACCGGCTCGTCGGCGAGGTGGGGCGGCGCGGGCTCGTACTGGATGTACCTGCGGACGGCGCGAGCGTGGTCGCGGCCATGGAGGCGGCCGATGAGCCACAGGGCCATATCAATTCCGGCTGAGACACCCTGGCTGGTGACGAGGTTCCCGTCGACGATGTAGCGGGCATCGCGGACCACGGTGATGTCGCCCCTGGCCTGCAGGGCGTCCTCGAACAGGTAGTGGGTTGCGACCCTGCGGCCGCGGGCCGGGCCTGCCTCGTGCAGGAGCAGGGCTCCGGTGCACACGCTGGTGGTCCAGGCGGCGTTGGCGGCGGTCTTGCGGATCCAGTCGATGAGTACGGGGTTGGACACTTCGCGACGGGTCCCGTTGCCCCCCGGGACCAGCAGAACGTCCAGCGGAGGGTGATCGTTGAGGGTGTGGTCCGGCAGGACCCGCATGCCCTTGTTGCAGCGGACGGCGCCCGGGTGTTCGGCGATGAGCAGCACGGTGTCGGCGTGGTCGCGAAGCATGGAGGAGGCGGTGAACACCTCCCACGGCCCGGTGAAGTCCAACTCCTCGGCACCGTCGAAGGTCAGCAGGCCGTAGGTGGTCATACGTACTCCCTGGTGGATCGGAATCGGTCGCGGTAGCCGGTGGGTGCGACATCCAAGTGACAGCCGACGGCGTCTGGTGAAAGCTGACGGTCAGTCGATGACGGCGATGCCGTCCAGCTCCACCAACGCCTGCTCGTCCCAGAGCCGCACCACACCGATCACCGCCATCGCCGGATAGTCACGGCCCGCCGACTCGCGCCAGATCGCGCCGAGCCGGCGGGCCGCGGCGCGGTAGGCGGGGACATCGGTGGTGTACACGGTGACGCGCACGAGATCGGCGGCGGTGCCCCCGGCGGCCGACAGCGCATGGAGCAGATTGGCCAGCGCCCGGGCGAACTGTTCGGGCAGGGTGTCGCCGACGACCTTGCCGTCGCCGTCGAGCGCGGTCTGGCCCGCGAGGAAGACCAAGCGGCCGCCGGTCGCGGTGACGGCATGGCTGAAGCCGGTGGGCGGGGAGAGGTCGGGCGGGTTGATCCTTTCGGGCGTCACCGGTACAGCTCCTTGGCGATGATGGTGCGCTGGACCTCGGTCGCGCCTTCGTAGATGCGGGGTGCGCGGACCTCGCGGTAAAGGTGTTCGAGGAGATGGCCGCGTTGCAGGGCGCGGGCGCCGTGCAGCTGTACGGCGGAGTCGATGACGTACTGGGCGGTCTCGGTCGCGAAGAGCTTCGCCATGGCCGAGCGCTTGGCGATGTCGGGGGCTCCGGTGTCGTAGGCCGCGGCCGCCGCGTACACCAGCAGCCGTGCCGCCTCGGTACGGGTGGCCATCTCGGCGAGGGTGTGGCCGACGGACTGCAGCTCCTTCAGCGGACCGCCGAACGCGGTGCGCCGGCCCGCATGCGCGATCGCCGCGTCCTGGGCGGCCTGTGCCATGCCGACCGCGAAAGCCCCGACGCTCGGCCGGAAGAGATTGAGCGTCTCCATGGCGACCCGGAACCCGCGGTCCCGTTCGCCGAGCACGTCCTGCGGGCCGACGGGCACCTCGTCGAGGAGCAGCCGGCCGATCGGGTGCGGCGAGAGCATGTCGAGATGCTCGCCGGTCACGCCCGGCCGGTCGGCGGGGAGCAGGAAGGCGGTCACCCCGCGGGCTCCCGCGCCGTGTGTGGTGCGCGCGAAGACGGTGTAGAAGTCGGCTTCGGGGGCATTGGAGATCCAGCACTTCTCGCCGCTGAGCCGCCAACCGTCCCCGTCCGGCGCTGCCTTGAGATCGAGGGCGGCCGCGTCGGATCCTGCCGACGGTTCGGTGAGGGCGAAGGCGGGCACCGCCCGTCCGGCGACGACCTCGGGGATCCAGCGCGCGGCGAGGTTCGGCGAACGGAGGACCGGGTGAGCGCCGAGGCCCTGCAGTGCGAGGGCGGTCTCGGCCTCGACGCACTCGCGGGCGAGCGATTCACGCAACAGGCACAGATCGGTGGCGGAGGGGCGCCCGCCCCACGGGAAGAGCCGTTCCAGCAGCCCGAGTTCGGCGAGCGCGGCGAGGAGCGGGCGGTTGACGCGGCCGGGTTCACCCGCCTCGGCGAGCGGGCGCAGCCGGGTGGCGGCCTGGGTGCGGATCTGGGCACACCAGGTGAGCTGATCCGGGTCGAGCGCGAATGCGGGCACCTACGGTCTCCTCGTATCGCGAGCTGTTGACTGTCGTCACCATCACGTTACGCTGATTCGGCATTCCACGGTTCGTACGGCCATAAGTCAACGGGACCGGCGCAAAGGGGCGCACCCGCCATGGACCTGCTGCCATCCGCCCATCTGGACACCTTCCCACGCGACAGCCTGCCGCCCTGGGATCAGTGGCCCGACCTGCTGCCCCTCGGGCAGGCTGTGCCGGAACGGCTCAACTGCGGCAGCGAGGTGCTGGACGCGAGCGCGGAGCGCTTCGGCCCGCACCGGCCATGCCTGCGGATGCCGGGCGGTGAGGTCTGGTCGTACGAGGATCTGCGTGCCGCCTCGGACCGCATTGCCCACGTGCTCACCGACGACCTCGGCGTGGTGCCCGGCAACCGGGTGCTGTTGCGCGGGCCGACCACGCCGTGGCTTGTGGCGTGCTGGTTCGCGGTGATGAAGGCGGGCGCGGTGGCGGTGACCGTGCTGGCCGCGCAGCGCTCCCGTGAGCTGGCGGTGATCTGCCGGATCGCGCGGGTGGGTCATGCGCTGTGCGACATCCGGTCGCTTGACGACCTGGTGAAGGCCGACGTACCCGGGTTGCGCATCACCGCGTACGGCGGCGAGGGACCGGACGACCTGGTGCGGCTGGCGCACGGCAGGCCCGGCCGCTTCCCGGCGGTGGCCACCTCCGCCGACGACGTGGCGCTGATCGCCTTCACCTCCGGCACCACCGGACGGCCGAAGGGTTGCATGCACTTCCACCGCGATGTACTGGCGATCGCCGACACCTTCTCGGCACGGGTGCTGCGGCCGCTGCCGTCCGACGTCTTCACCGGGAGCCCGCCGCTCGGTTTCACCTTCGGCCTCGGCGGACTGGTGATCTTCCCCTTGCGCGCCGGCGCCTCCTCGCTCCTGCTCGAACAGGCCGGACCCGAGCAGCTGTTGGAGGCGGTCGACCGGCACCGGGTGAGCGTGCTGTTCACTGCCCCGACCGCGTACCGGGCGATGCTCGCGCAACAGGACGGCTGCGATCTGTCGTCCCTGCGGCGCTGCGTCTCCGCCGGCGAGAACCTGCCCGCCGCCACCTGGGACGCCTGGCACCGGAGCACCGGCATCAAGCTCATCAACGGCATCGGGGCGACGGAGATGCTGCACATCTTCATCTCGGCCGCCGACGAGGACGCACGTCCCGGCTCCACCGGCCTGCCCGTGCCCGGCTACGAGGCGCGCATCGTCGACGCGAGCGGGCGTCCCGTCCCCGACGGGGAGCCGGGGCTGCTGGCCGTGCGCGGGCCTACGGGCTGCCGCTATCTCGCCGACGAACGCCAGCGCGACTACGTGCGCGACGGCTGGAATCTCACCGGCGATACGTATGTGCGGGACGCCGACGGCTACTTCCACTACGTGGCGCGCGCCGACGACATGATCATCTCCGCCGGGTACAACATCGCCGCCCCGGAGGTCGAGGAGGCGCTACTGCGCCACCCGGACGTACGGGAGGCGGCCGTCGTCGGCGTAACGGACGAGGAGCGGGGGCAGATCGCCAAGGCGTTCGTGGTGCTGCGCGACGGCGTGGAGCGCGGTGAGCGCACGGTCCGCATGCTGCGCGACTTCACCAAGGAGGAGATCGTCCCGTACAAGTGCCCACGCGAGATCGTCTTCCTCGACGCGCTGCCCCGCACCCCCACCGGCAAGCTGCAGCGCTTCAGACTGCGCGAGGTGCACCGTCTCGGTCAGTCCTAGAGTGATCGCGTGGAAGGGCACTCTGCCGGCACGCCGGGCTCGCTGATCGTGACGTTCTTCGGCGCCTACGGACGTGCCGAGCTCGGTGGCCGGATCGACGTGGCCTCACTCATCCGGCTGATGGGTGCGGCCGGGGCCGATCCGCCGTCGGTGCGGTCGGCGGTCTCGCGGCTGAAGCGGCGCGGGCTGCTGGTGCCCTCGCGGGCCGGCGGAGCCGCCGGGTACGCGCTGTCGGCGGATGCGGAGCAGGTGCTCGCCGACGGCGACCGGCGCATCTACCGGCCGCTCACCTCACCGCCCGACGAGGGGTGGGTGCTCGCGGTGTTCTCGGTGCCGGAGAGCGAGCGGCACAAGCGGCATCTGCTGCGCTCCAGGCTGGCGCGGCTGGCGTTCGGCACAGCGGCGCCGGGGGTGTGGCTCGCCCCTGCCCGGCTGTACGAGGAGGCGCGGCACACGCTGGAGCGGCTGGAACTCGACACATATGTCGACCTGTTCCGCGGGACGCATCTGGGTTTCGAGCCGACGCGGAGCGCAGTGCGGCGGTGGTGGGATCTAGAGGCGATCGCCGCACTGCACCGTGACTTCCTCGACGCTCATGAGCCGGTGCTGGAGCGCTGGTCACGCCGGTCGTCGGTGACGCCGCGGGAGGCGTTTCCCGACTATCTGCGGGCGCTCGACGCCTGGCGGCGGCTGCCGTACGCGGATCCGGGCCTGCCGGCGCAGCTGCTGCCCGCGCACTGGCCGGGCGGGCGCGCCGCCGAGGTGTTCACGGCGCTGCACAAGCGGCTGCGGGACGCCGGGGCCGCATTCGTGCACACTCCAGCCTGACGTTACGTCATTTCTCCAAGTGTCAGGCGCGGCTTGGGGCCGTCGGTACGGCCGGTGGGCGGGCGGCGGCTGCCCGCCTGGTACGGGAGCGGCCAGCTGATCCCCGGACCGGCGTAGCCCTGTTCGGCGGCGGCATGCAACGTCCAGTTGGGGTCGTACAGATGAGGGCGGGCGAGCGCACACAGGTCGGCGCGTCCGGCGAGGATCAGGGAGTTGACGTCGTCCCAGGAGGAGATGGCGCCCACCGCGATCACGGGGATGCCGGTGAGGTTCCGGATCCGGTCGGCATAGGGGGCCTGGTACGAGCGGCCGAAGGCGGGACGGTCGTCGGGGACGACCTGGCCGGTGGAGACGTCGATGGCGTCGGCGCCGTGCTCGGCGAACGCACGGGCGACGGCGACCGCGTCGGCGGCGGTGGTGCCGCCGTCCACCCAGTCGGTTGCGGAGATCCGCACCGTCATGGGCCGTTCCTGCGGCCACACCGACCGTACGGCGTCGAAGACGTCGAGCGGGAAGCGGAGCCGTCCGGCCAGGTCGCCGCCGTAGCGGTCGGTCCGGCGGTTGGTGAGCGGCGAGAGGAAGCCGGAGAGCAGGTAGCCGTGGGCGCAGTGCAGTTCGAGCAGGTCGAATCCTGCGCGTGCCCCGCGCCGCGCAGCCTCGGTGAACTCCTCGCGGATCCGCGCGAGTCCGTCCTCGTCCAGCTCGTGAGGCACCTGGTTGACGCCGGACCGGTACGGCAGCGGGGAGGCGGCGACAAGCGGCCAGTTGCCGTCGGGCAGGGGCTCGTCGATGCCCTCCCACATCAGCCGCGTCGAGCCCTTGCGGCCGCTGTGCCCGATCTGGAGCCCGATCGCCGCGCCGGACTGCGCGTGCGCGAAGTCGACGATCCGGCGCCAGGCGGCCTCGTGCTCGTCGGTGTACAGCCCCGCGCAGCCGGGAGTGATCCGCCCCTGCGGGCTGACGCAGACCATCTCGGTCATCACCAGGCCGGCACCGCCCAGCGCGCGGGTCCCGAGGTGGACGAGGTGGAAGTCGCCGGGTGTGCCGTCGGTCGCCGAGTACATGTCCATGGGCGAGACCACGACCCGGTTGTGCAGGGTCAGTCCGCGCAGCGTGAAAGGGGTGAACATCGGCGGCGTGCCGTCGTCGGCGCCGAAGTCGGCCTCGACGGCGGCGGTGAAGGCGGGATCGCGCAACCGGAGGTTGTCGTGGGTGACGCGGCGGCTGCGGGTGAGAAGGTTGAAGGCGAACTGGCGCATCGGCTGGTCAGTGTACTGCGCCAGCTCCTCGAACCACTCCCGGCTGGCGTCGGCGGCGCGCTGGGTGGACTCCACCACCGGCCGCCGCTCGTCCTCGTAGGCCGTCAACGCCGCCTCGACCGTGTCGTGTTCTTCGAGGCAGGCGGCGAGCGCCAGCGCGTCTTCCATGGCGAGCTTGGTGCCAGATCCGATGGAGAAGTGCGCGGTGTGGGCGGCGTCGCCCAGCAGCACGATGCGGCCGGTGTGCCAGATCGCATTGGTCACGGTGGTGAAGGCGGTCCAGTGGGAGCGGTTGCCGTGCAGTCGGTGGCCGCGCAGCAGTTCGGCGAAGACCTTCTCGCATGCGGCGATCGACCCCTGCTCGTCGAGCAGGTCCAGGCCGGCGCGGCGCCACACCTCCTCGCGCATCTCGACGATGAAGGTGCTCGCGTCCGGCCGGTAGGGGTAGCCGTGCGCCTGTATCACCCCGGCCGGGGTTTCGGCGATCTCGAAGCGGAAGGCGTCCAGAACGAGGTCGGTTGCCAGCCAGATGTAGCGGCAGCGGTGGGTGGTGAGCTGTGGCGCGAGGGCGTGTGCGTGTGCGGTGCGGGTGGGGCTGCCCACGCCGTCGGCGGCGATCACCAGGTCGTGGCGCTGCGCCAGTTCGGCGGCGTCGGGGGCGGGAAGGCCGAAGCGCAGGGCCACGCCGAGGTCCCGGCAGCGGTCCTGCAGCAGGGCGAGGAGGCGTCGCCGGCTCACTGCGGCGAAGCCGTGGCCGCCGGAGCGGACCACGGTGCCCCGATGCGCGACGTCGATCGCGTCCCAGCGGGTGAACTCGGTCTGCAGTGCCCGGTACACCACCGGGTCGGCGTGTTCGATCCCGCCGAGCGTCTCGTCGGAGAGCACGACGCCGAAGCCGAAGGTGTCGTCGGGAGGGTTGCGCTCCCAGACGGTGATCTCGCGCTGCGGGTCGAGCCGTTTGAGCAGGGCCGCGGCGTACAGACCGCCGGGCCCGGCACCGATCACCGCGATCCGTGCCGCCGGCCGTCCGGGCGGCACGGTCAGCGCCCTTCCCACTTGGGCGGGCGTTTGCCCGTGAACGCGGCATGGAATTCCGCGTAGTCGCCGCTGGTCATCAGCAGCGCCTGGGTGGCCGCGTCCATCTCGACCGATGCGCCGAGCGGCATGTCGAGCTCCGCGGTGAGCAGCGCCTTGGTCTGCCGGTACGCCAGCGCGGGCCCTTCGGCGAGCCGCTGCGCGAGGGCTGCCGCGACGGCGTCGGCCCGGCCGTCCTCGGCCGGCTCGCTCACCAGGCCGAGACGTTCGGCCTGGTCGGCGTCGACCGGGTCGCCCAGCATCAGCAGCCGTGTGGCGTGGCCGAGGCCCACCACGCGCGGCAGCAGATATGCGGCACCCATGTCGGCGCCGGAGAGCCCGACCTTGGTAAAGAGGAAGGCGAAGCGGGCGGAGCGCTCGACGACCCGGAAGTCCGACGCCAGCGCCAGGACGGCGCCTGCACCGGCGGCGACCCCGTGCACGGCGGCGATCACCGGGAACGGGCACTCGCGCAGCGCCCGCACCACCTGGCCGGTCATCCGGGTGAAGTCCAACAGGTCGCAGGCGCCCATGGCCAGCGTCGCACCGATGATCTCGTCGACGTCGCCGCCGGAGCAGAAGCCCCGGCCCGCCCCGCCGAGGACCAGGACGCGCGTCTGCCCGTCGAGGGCGAGCTCGGCGAGGAGGTCCCGCAGGTCGGCGTAGGCGCCGAAGGTGAGCGCGTTGAGCTTGTCGGGCCGGTTGAGCGTGACGGTGGTGATGCCGCCTGCCCGCTCCAGGAGCAGGTGCCGCCACTCCTCGGTGATGGTCGCGGAGCCAAGCATCGGACTCATGGGCACGCTCTCCTTCGCCGGGACGAGTGGGACGGCGAACGCCTGCCCTGCGAAGCTATCACTGCTTCGTGACTTCCGTCACGAGTACGAGATAGGCGGTTCCGCGTGCGTCACCCTCCCAGCGTGGCGACGAGGACCGCCTTGATGGTGTGCATCCGGTTCTCCGCCTGGTCGAAGACGACCGCGTGCTCGGACTCGAAGACGTCGTCGGTCACTTCGAGCGAGGTCAGGCCGTGGCGCTCGTGGATCTCACGGCCGATCTGCGTGCCCAGGTCGTGGAAGGCGGGCAGGCAGTGCATGAACTTCACGTCGGGGTTGCCGGTGGTCCGTATCACGTCCATGGTCACCGCATAGGGGTGCAGCAGAGAGATCCGCTCGTCCCACACCTCCTTCGGCTCGCCCATCGAGACCCACACATCGGTGTGCACGTAGTCGGCACCGCGCACGCCCTCGGCCACGTCCTCGGTGAGAGTGATCCGCGCCCCGCCGGACGCCGCGAGCCGGCGCGCCTCAGCGATCACCGGCTGCGCAGGCCACAGCTGCTCGGGCGCCACGATGCGTACGTCCATGCCGAGCAGGGCACCGGTGACCAGCAGCGAGTTGCCCATGTTGGAGCGGGCGTCGCCGAGGTAGGCGTACGCGATGTCGCCGAGCGGCTTGGTGGTGTGCTCGGTCATGGTGAGCACGTCGGCGAGCATCTGCGTCGGATGCCACTCGTCGGTCAGGCCGTTCCAGACCGGCACGCCCGCGTAGGCGGCGAGCTCCTCGACGACATCCTGGCCGCTGCCCCGGTACTCGATGCCGTCGAACATCCGGCCGAGCACACGCGCGGTGTCCTTCACCGACTCCTTGTGGCCGATCTGCGAGCCACGCGAGTCAAGGTAGGTGGTCGAGGCGCCCTGGTCGGCGGCCGCGACCTCGAAGGAGCAACGGGTGCGCGTCGAGGTCTTCTCGAAGATCAACGCGATGTTGCGGCCCTTGAGCCACTGCTTCTCGGCGCCGGCGCGCTTGGCCGCCTTCAGCTGCGCGGCCAGCTCCACCAGGTGGCGGAACTCGTCGGGCGTGAAGTCGAGCTCCTTGAGGAAGTGGCGGCCCGTGAGGTCGATGGCCATGGAGGCTCCTCGGTCGCAGCGGTACAAGTGACATCGGCCGACTCCGGCATCGGCGCTTGGAAGTCTATACGATATACCGCATCCTTATGCGAGCGCGTGGCCGACTACACAGGGTCCCTTTCGATCGGGCAGCTCATGCACCTCGGACCGCCCCGGCCGCGTCCCAGCTCGCTCCCGGGAATGGTGATCACCTCGATCCCGCGCTTGCGCAGATACGTATTGGTGGTCACGTTGCGCTCGTAGGCCACGACCACACCCGGCTCGACGGCGAGCACATTGCACCCGTCGTCCCACTGCTCGCGTTCGGCGGAGTGCACATCCTGCGTCGCGGTGAGCACCCGGATGTCGTCGAGGCCGAGCGCGGCCGCGATCGCCCGGTGCATGTGCTCGGGCGGATGATCGGTGACCTTCAGCTCGAGATCTCCCGCTCCCGGCTCGATCGTGTAGGAGCGGAGCATGCCGAGGCCCGCGTACTTGGTGAAGGTGTCGCCGTCGATCATCGTCAGCACCGTGTCGAGGTGCATGAACGCCCGGGTCTTCGGCATGTCGAGGGCCACGATCGTCTTCGCCGAGCCCGCCTCGAACAGGCCCCGCGCGAGCATCTCCACCGCCTGCGGTGTCGTCCGCTCGCTCATGCCGATCAGCACCGCGCCATTGCCGATCACCAGGACGTCCCCGCCCTCGATGGTCGAGGGGTACGCCGACTGCCCCTCGGACCAGATGTGGAAACCGCCGCCCCGGAAGAGCGGGTGGTAGCGGTAGATCGCCTCGAAGTGCACCGTCTCGCGCCAACGTGCGGGCCAGCGCATCGCGTTGATGCTCACCCCGTCGTACACCCAGCACGAGGTGTCCCGGGTGAAGATGTGGTTCGGCAGCGGACTGAGCAGGAAGTCGTCCAGATCCATGGCATGGAAGCGCACGGAGGTCGGCTCTGGGTGCCGGGCGAGGAACTCGCGTTTGGTGAGCCCGCCGACCAGCGCCTCCACCAACTCTGCGTCCGGCAGCTCCTCACAGGCGGCGCGCAGGTGATCGGTGGCGAGCGGGCCGAACTCCTTCTCGTCGAATACCCGGTCCAGGATCAGGCGGCGCGCTTCGGTGACGGCGAGCGTCTCGCGCAGCAGATCCCCGAAGAGGTACACCTCGACCCCGCGGTCACGCAGTATGTCGGCGAACCCGTCGTGCTCCGCGCGCGCCCTCCTCACCCACAGCACGTCGTCGAAGAGCAGCTGGTCCTTGTTGGTAGGGGTGAGCCGCTTCAGCTCCAGATCGGGGCGGTGCAGGATGACGCGGTGCAGCCGCCCGGCCTCGGAATCAACATGGAAGCCCATGAAGGAAGACCTTCCCACGGCGCGCGGCGGCTGTACCCGTCCGTACCGTCAATCACAGCGCTTTCGGCCCAGCAGGGCGGCGAGCTCGGCGATGCGGCCGGGGCCGACGCGGCAGCAGCCGCCGATCAGCCGGGCGCCCGCAGCCTGCCAGTCGCGGACGGCGGAAGGATCGAAGGTCGTGAGGCCGCGCCAGGCGCGGGCCGTCGCGTCCCAGCGCTCGCCGCTGTTGGGGTAGACCACCACCGGCTTGCCGGTGGTCTTGTGTGCCAGCTCGACGGCGGGGCCGGCGTCATGCGCGGTGCAGCAGTTGACGCCGACCGCGATCACCTCGGGAATGCCGGCGGCGAGGGCGAAGGCCTCATCCAGCGGCTGTCCCGCACGGGTCCTACCGCCGTCGATGGTGTACGACAGCCACACCGGCAGGCCCCTTCCCGCCACCACGCGCAGCAGCGCTTCCGCCTCGTCGGTGTCCGGCACGGTCTCCAGGGCCAGCACATCGGGGGCGGCCTCGGCGAGCGTCTCGATGCGGGGGCGGTGGAAGCGTTCCAGCTCGGCGACGGTCAGCCCGTAGCGGCCCCGGTACTCGCTGCCGTCGGCGAGCATCGCTCCGTACGGGCCGACCGACGCCGCCACCCACACCTCGTCCCGCCCGCTCTGCGCCGCCCGCCGGGCGAGGCCGACGCTGCGGCGCAGCAGGCCGGCCGCCTCGCCGCGAGTCAGGCCGCTCCGGGCGAAGCCCTCGTAGGCGGCCTGGTAGCTGGAGGTGATCAACACCTGCGCGCCCGCCCTGACGTAAGCCGCATGCGCCGCCTCGATCTGCTCGGGGGCGTCGGCGAGCAGCCTGGCCGACCAGAGCTCGTCGGTCAGGTCGCAACCCTGGTCCGCGAGTTGGTTGGACAGGCCGCCGTCGAGGACGACCGGCCCGGCGGCGAGGGCGTCGGCGAGCGGGGCGGTCGGTGCGGGCACCGCGGCTGCTCCTTGATGTGCGGGGCGAATAGGACTGGATGGGACGGACGGGACGGATGGGACCGGTGCGGTCAGCCGAGCTGTGGCAGGACGCGGGAGGCGATGAGCTCCAGGTGGGCGAGATCGCCGAGGTCGAGGATCTGCAGATAGATGCGCGAGGTGCCGATGGCCTCGTACAGCTTGATCTTCTCGACCACCTCGTCCGGCGAGCCTGCAAGGCCGTTCGTCTTGAGCTCGTCGACCTCACGGCCGATGGCTGCGGCACGGCGGGCGATCTCGGCGTCGTTCTCGCCCACGCACGCGACGAGTGCGTTGGAGTAGACGAGATCGCCCGGCGTGCGGCCGATGTCTTCGGCGGCCGCACGCACCCGGCCGAACTGGCGCTCGGTGTCCTCGATCGAGGCGAAGGGGATGTTGAACTCGTCGGCGAAGCGGGCCGCGATCCGGGGAGTGCGCTCCGCGCCGTGACCGCCGATGATGACCGGCACGCGAGGCTGGGCGGGCTTGGGCAGCGCGGGACACTCCTTGAGTTGGTAATACGTGCCGTCGTGGGTGAAGGTCTCGCCGAGCGGGGTGCTCCACAGGCCGGTGAGGACGGCGAGTTGCTCCTCCAGTCGGGCGAATCGGTTCTTCGGGAACGGGATGCCGTATGCGGTGTGCTCCGCCTCGTACCACCCGGCACCGATGCCGAGCTCGACGCGCCCGCCGGACATCTGGTCGACCTGCGCGACCTGGATGGCGAGCACACCGGGCAGCCGGAAGGTCCCGGCGGTCATCAGGGTGCCGAGGCGGATTCGCGAGGTCTCGCGGGCGAGCCCGGCGAGGGTGATCCAGGCATCCGTGGGACCGGGCAGACCGTCGGCGGTACCCATCCGCAAATAGTGGTCGGAGCGGAAGAAGGCGTCGAAGCCGCATTCCTCGGTGGCCCGGGCAACGGTGAGCAGGGTGTCATAGGAGGCCCCTTGCTGGGGCTCGGTGAAAATTCGCAGATCCATGCACCCATCCTGCACCGGGGTGCGCTGCGCGGCGCGCAGCGCACCCTGTGGGGGGACCGGTCCGGTGCGAGCCGCAACGGCTAAGGCCTGGCCAGCGAGAGGGCGAAACGATTCTGCGGATCGGTCCACCACCGGTCGAGCCGCATCCCGGCGGCAGCCAGTTCCTTGCGCACCCCGGCCTCGCGGAACTTGGCCGACACCTCGGTGCGCAGCTCCTCGCCCTCGGCGAAATCGACGGCCAGGTCCAGCGCAGGGAACTTCGCGGTGAACGCCGTGCGGGCCCTCAGCCGCATCTCGATCCACTCGCGCTCACGGTCCCAGACGGCGACGTGGTCGAAGTCGCGCGGGTCGAGATCCGCGCCGAGTTCGCGCCGGAGCACGGCCAGGACGTTCTTGTTGAAGGCCGCGGTGACGCCTGCCGCGTCGTCGTATGCGGCGACCAACACCCGCTCGTCCTTGACCAGATCGGTGCCGAGGAGCAACGCGTCGTCCGGAGCGAGGGCGGCGCGCACAGCGGCGAGGAACTCGGCCCGTTCGGCGGGGAGCAGGTTGCCGATGGTGCCCCCGAGGAACGCGATCAGCCGTGGGCCGTCCGTCTCGGCTTCGCCCACGGGCAGGCGCAGGCCCGCCTGGAAGTCGGCGATCAGCGCGTGCACGCCGAGGCCCGGGTAGTCGGCGAGCAGCGCGGCCGCAGCCTGTTCGAGGGCGGACTCGCTGACGTCGACGGGGACGTAGGTGCGCAGGGTGCCGTGGTCACGCAAGGCGTTGATCAGCAGCCGGGTCTTCTCCGACGAGCCCGAACCGAGCTCCACGAGGGTGCGGGCGCCAGTCGCCGCTGCGATGTCGGCGGCGCGGCGGTCGAGTATCGACCGCTCGGCGCGGGTGGGATAGTACTCGGGCAGACGGGTGATCTCCTCGAAGAGCTCGCTGCCCCGGGTGTCGTAGAACCACTTGGGCGGCAGCCACTTGGGTTCCGAGGTCATGCCGGTGACGACATCGTCGCGCAGGGCGGCGGAGGTGGCGTCTTCGGGCAGCTGCCTGGTGAGGGTGAACCTGCTCATGCGGGTGGCTCCTTGAGAGGGGTCACGTCGATCTCCTCGCGGGTTGCGAGAAGCAGGGTGTGGTCGGGCAGTTCGGTCCACGCCGGGTCGTCGTCGTACGGCTCGGAGGCGACGACGACGCTCCGGCCCGGGTCCAGCCGGTGCCACAGGGTGTCCCCCCAGGTGGTCGCGGCGATCGCGGTGCCGTCGGTGAGCAGCAGGTTCAGCCGCGCGGGCAGGCTTACCGCGATGGCCGAGACGGTGTCGGCGAGCGCTTGCGCGGGCGCGTGGCCGGCGCGCAGGCGGTGCAGGACGAGGGCCCAGACGAGTGCGGAGTCGCAGCGCGCTTCGAGGGCGAGCAACTCCTCGGGGGCGAGTTCCGCAGCGAGGTCGGCGGCCGAGCCGGGCCAGCCGGGCAGGGCTCCGTTGTGGCTGAACAACCAGCGGCCGAAGCCGTAGGGTGCGGCGGCGGACTCGTCGGGGACGGAGCCGTCGGTGGTGTCGCGCACGGCGGCGAGCAGCGCGCCGGTGCGGACCACGCGGACGAGGTCGGTGAAGGAGGGGTCGGCCCAGATCGGGGCGGCGCGGCGGTAGCGAGCGGGCACGGGGTCGCCGTCCGCGTACCAGCCGACGCCGAACCCGTCCGCGTTGACCGTGCCGTAGCGCTGCCTGCGTGGCTCCCAGGCCTGCCGGTACAGCGAGTGCGGCGGCTCGGTGAGCACCGCGGCTATGGGCACACGGTCGCCGAGATAGGCGATATGACGGCACATCAGACGGCCTCCGAGGGCGCGGCGTCGCGGGCGGTGCGGAATCCGGCGAAGATCTGTCGCCTGACCGGGTAGTCCCAGTTGCGGAAGGTGCCGCGGCAGGCCACCGGGTCGACGGCGAACGCTCCGCCGCGCAGGACCTTGTACGCGCTGCCGAAGAACACTTCCGAGTACTCGCGGTAGGGGAAGGCGCGGAAGCCCGGATAGGGCAGGAAGTCGCTTGCCGTCCACTCCCAGACGTCGCCGATGAGCTGGCGTATGCCGAGCGGTGAGGCGCCTTGCGGGTAGCTCCCGGCGGCCGCGGGCCGCAGGTGGCGCTGGCCGAGGTTGGCGTGGTCCGGGCCGGGGTCCGCGTCGCCCCAGGGGAAGCGGCGCGAACGGCCGGTGGCCGGGTCGTGGCGTGCGGCCTTCTCCCATTCGGCCTCGGTGGGCAGCCTGCGGCCGGCCCAGCGGGCGTAGGCGTCGGCCTCGTACCAGCTGACGTGGAGCACCGGCTCCTCGCGGGGTACCGGCTCGATGAGGCCGAAGCGGCGGCGCAGCCACTGGCCGCCCTCACGGCTCCAGAACAGCGGTGCGGTCAAGGTGTGTTCGCGCACCATGGCCCAGCCGTCGGGTGCCCACCAGCGAGGCTCGTGGTATCCGCCGTCCTCGATGAAGGCGAGGTAGTCGCCGCAGGTGACGGGGGTGGTGTCGAGGAAGAAGGGCGCGATGTCCACCGTGTGCGCTGGGCGTTCGTTGTCCAGCGCCCAGGCCTCCGTGGAGGTGCCCATCGTGAACGGGCCGCCGGGAACGAGCACTTCCGCGGGCAGCCTCAGTGCGTCGGCGGGCGCGGGGGCGGGCGGCGGCGCGTCGAGTGCGGCGGGCCCCCTTCTGAGCTGATGGGTGATCAGCATGGTTTCGTCGTGCTGCTGTTCATGCTGGGCGATCATGCCGAAGGCGAAGCCGGCGTCGAGCAGGGGAGTGCCACGCAGCTCGGTGGAGTCGAGGAGGTCGAGCACCCGGCCGCGCACCTCCGCGGCATAGCCGCGTGCTTCGGCGGGGGCGAGCAGCGGCAGGGTCGGCCGTTCGGCCCTGGGGTGTTCGAAGGCGTCGTAGATCGGGTCGATCTCGGGGTGCATCGGGTCCCGGCCGCCGACGTTGCGCAGCAGCCACAGCTCTTCCTGGTTGGCGATGTGGGCGAGGTCCCACACCAGGGGCGACATCAGCGGCGAGTGCTGGGCGGTCAGGTCGTGGTCGTCGACGCAGGTGGTGAGAGTCCGGGTACGGCTGCGGGCGGTGATGAGCCGGTCCAGCGCACGCCGGCGCAAGGTCTCCGGGTCGGCATCGGCCTCTGTTCCTGGGCCCGTGTCGCGGTGTGCGGTGGTCATGACCGGCCGTCCTTTCCGATGAGGTGGGCGTTGCGGGCGCCGGCCCCGGGTTCCGCGGTCACGGCGTCCAGTAGGTCGTCGGCGGGACATCGGCCGCGGGCGAGGCGCAGGGCGTAGAACTCGTCCACTGCGGTGCGTATGGCCGGCGACGCGTCGAGTCTGGGCAGGGCTTGCTGCGCCGCGGCGAAACAGGCGAGGGCGGCTTGGTGGATTGCCGGGTCGGCAAGACCGTGGCGGGCGGCGCGACGCCACAGCGGATTACGGGGCGCAGGCGGCGCCGGCGGCCCGCCGAGGGCGAGTACGGCCCGGTGCGCCGCGGTCGCCGCCACTGGATCGTCCAGCAGCGCAGCGGTGACGGCGAGCGGCACGATCCAGCCGTCGTCGCCCGGCTGCGCGTCGATCATGCGGAATTCGATGTGTCCGCGCGGCCGCACCGGCGGGAAGAGGGTGGTCAGGTGGTAGGCGAGGTCGTCGGCGGTGGCCGGCCGTGGCAGACCGGTGCGCAGCCAGCGGCGGAAGGTGAGTCCGCGCGGCGCGTGCCAGCAGTCGCCGTCGCGGCGCACCAGCAGCACGTCCGCGTCGAGCGCGTAGCGCGCCCAGGCGTCGCGGGGATCCGTGGTCTGATGCGGCGCGAGAGTGCGGCCCGGGTCCATCGCCGTCCATACCCCCTGGCGGGAGGAGCGCAACCCGGTCGGACGGCCCTGGCTGAGGGGGGAGTTGGCGAACGCCGCCACCAGGACCGGGCCCAGCATATGGGCCAGGCGCCAGCGTGCGAGGTAGCCGCCGGGACCGGGCCCCTCGACGCCGGCGTCGAGGCAGACCTGGACGGAGGCGGAGCTGCACATCATCGACCGGCCGAAGGGGCCGCCCCGGTCGAAGAACTCCTCCATGGCGGCGTAGCGCGGCAGTTCGAGGATGCGGCGGGGCGGATGCCAGGGGTCGAGACCGTACCCGGCGAGACGCAAACCGTGGTGGCCGAGGCGCTCCCTCACGGCGGCGAGATCGCACGTCATGGTCTCGACGCACTCGGTGAGTGAGGCGGCCGGAGGCGAGCTGAGCTCGATCTGGCCACCGGGTTCCTGGGTGAGGGACGACCGCAGTGGCACCGATCGCAGCTCGGCGACGGCCGCGGCGAGCCGGGACGGGGCGACGGGTCGTGTCGAGTCGAAGGCGTCGTGGACAAGCCACTCCAGTTCCACGCCGATACGACGCGGCGGGCCGTTCTTGAAGCAGATCCCGCGTGCCAGTGCTTCGGCCTCGGGCTCACTGATGGGACGGGTACTCGGCATCGCCGGGCTCCTTCACTCGACGGACGCTGACCACGAACGCGCAACGACAACCCTCTGGGACCGCACTCCATTCCACTGCATCACGATCACGACGCCACCGCATGACATGTGAAAATTTGTTCGATTTTTTGTGGGACACCCCAAACTCCCTCACCCCTCTGCCCGACGCGGAGGCAGCCAATCCCCCACGGCCGCTTCCGGCTTGATCTGCTCGCCTCCGGAACTGGAGCACCGCGGCCGAGACGCCGTCAACCTCACTCCCGCACGGGCCGACGGACAGTGACTCATACCGGCCGTGATCGTTGGCCGGGGCGGATCCGGACCGCCCGGACCGCGCCGCCCGAGGAGGCCGCGATGGACCAGGAGACCTTCCCGCACCAGGGCGCCGATGGCGACTGCGCCGCCCACGCGTCACCCGGAACACCCGGCGGGCTGCTGGAACAGTTGGAGGCCCTGCTGGCCGCCGTCAACGCGGATATCGCCGGCCTCGACGCCCGTCTGCAGGCCACGGCCGGGCGCACGCTCCCGGAGGACGACGCCGCCGCGCACTGACACCTCGCGGGCCGGGCTCATGCCACATCGTCAGCTCACCCGCTGTCACCGCCAGGTCTCAGCCCTTCCCAGACGCAGAGCAACGCACATACCCGGTCCTTGGAGTCGTCGGCAGCGTCCACCGCGTCGATGCACTGCCAGTACAGCTCTTCGTCCTCGGTGGCACAGACGGCGGCGACCAGCGCGACGACCACCTCCCCCAATATCCCCAGCAGCCCGCGCAGCACCGCTCTCGGGTCCCGCACCCCGCTGAGTCTCGCCGCGCGCAAGGGCGCAGCCCTGGCACCACCCGTCCGCTGCAGCATGCCGCACGCGCGGCCACCTGCCTCGCACAGCGACAATGCGGCCGGACGAAGCGCCGGATCGCCGTGCAGAGCGATGTGGCCGCCCACCGCCTCGGCGAGCGCCTGCGCCTGCCAGGCCTCCGCGATGAGATCCCGCACATCCCGCGCCCGGTCCAGAGCATGCCGGGTCGCCACGATGAGTCGTGCCGCGTCCATGGTCCTCCCCCTGCCCACGGCGGGAGGTGCCCCCTCCCCCGTCCCTCCGCGTCCCGCGGATCCAGCCCTTCCTTCCAACCCTTCCATTACTCAGCGTGACGGATCGTGTCCGGGAAGGAAAGAGCGGGAAGGACAACGGTGGACAACCGCGCCGCTGTGGACAACTCGCTCACCCGAAAGGGACAGACGGCAGAGCGCGCAACGGATCACCCGCCGTCTCACTCGCCGTCGACGAGCCCCTCGCCCGGCGCCGGGAAGCGCTTCTCGTTCCGGTCGATCTTCTTCGCGAGCGCTGCGAGCGGATCGATCGCCAGCACCTCGCAGAACTGGAGCAAATACGCCAGCACATCGGCGACTTCGTCCTCCACTCGGTGCGCGGTGGCCTCGTCCGCCATCACCGCCTGCGACTGCTCCGCCGTGAGCCACTGGAAGATCTCCAACAGCTCCGATGCCTCGACGCTCAACGCCGCCGCCAGATTCTTCGGTGTGTGGTACGGCCCCCATCGGCGCTCCCGCGCGAAATCGGCCAGCCTGCGCCGCAGCGCGTTCAGATCCTCGCTCACGACGCCCGGTCTACCCCATCGGCGCCGGCTCCCTGCGACCACCCTGCTCCGGCACGCGCTCGATCGCGCGCCCCGGATCACGTTCGGCCGCGCGTTCCCGCATCGCCCCGGTCAAGCTCCGGCGCCCGAGCGCGATCACGGTGACACCGTCGAACCCTTCCGGCGCGACCCGACACGCGTCGTGCACCGTCCCCACCAGCCGCACGTGCCCGCGCTCCGCCGCCCGTACGGCCAACGACAGCAACTCCCGTGTCTGTGCCAGGTCAAGGCCGTAATCAAGCCCATCCGCAAGCACCGTCATCGCGCGCTGCGCCGGCAGTACCTCGGCGCTCTGGTCCATCTCCAGTACGCCCGGCCCCGTCAACAGCACCAACGCCAATGCGAGGAAGCGCAGTTCGCCGTCGCCGAGCCGGTCGACGGGCGTGATCCCCAGCAGCGGCCCGTGGTCGACCGCCGCCATCACCGCCTCCCGCGCCGCGCCGCCGCCCGACCGTGCGAGCACCCGCCGCATCACGGTCAGCCCCTCGACGGGCCCGTCGCACACCGCCCGCGCCGCCGCCACGAGTGCCGCGTGCCGCGTCCTGCACTCGCCCTGCGTGCGGTGCAGCACCGCCGACAGGTTCTCGCAGTCGCCGCGCAGCATCCCGTCCCCGACGCCCACGGGGCCCCTCATGCGCCGCGGCTGCGGATCGACGGCGAAGACCGCCCGCAGCGCAACGAGCACCTGCTCGACGGCGGCGAGCACGAGCAGCTGCCCCTGCGTCTTGCCCGCGACCCGCAGCGGCAGCAGCGCCGTCGCCAGCCGGTCGTCGGGCAACGGCGCCCGGGTGACCGGCGCCAGGCCCGCAGTGTGCCAGGCCGCCTGCACGGTGCGGCGCGCCGGATCACGCAGCGCCGTGCTCAACAGCACCTCCCCCGCACCCGTCAAACGCTCCCCGACGATGCGGAGTTCCGGCTCCGCCTGTACCGCCAGATCGAGACGCACCGGGCCGACCGGCCCGTCCACCGTGCACCCGATCCGCAAGCCGCGACGCCCCTCGGCGTCCGGCCGCGCGCCCTGCGGGACGCAGGCCGCCGCACCCCCGCGGACCGCCGCGAAGACCTCTCCCAGGCCGTCACCGCAGGCCAGCCGCGTCAGCACGCCCAGCGCCTCCAGCACGCTCGACTTTCCGCTGCCGCTCCTCCCGGAGACCACCGTGACCGGCCCGAGGGAAAATCCGGCGCCACGATGCGATTTGAAGGCGGACAGACGCAGTTCGGTCAAGGTCGGTCGGGTGCTGGTCGCATTCATGAACGCGAACGTAGCCACGGCTTTACACGGCGAACCGTTCCGTCCACCCGTACGTACCCCGAACGGGGTAATGACGAAGTGAAATCCATATGAGCCATAACCTGATTGGCCCATGGGCCGTTCTCTCCGGTGCGGGCGTGTTACCCGTGAGGATTTCCGGAAGGCAGGGAACCTATGAGACAGGTCGCCAGAAAGGGCCTGGTCACCGCGATGGCCACCGGTGGCATGCTGGCCGCAGCCGCAGGCTATGCGCACGCCGACTCGGGCGCTGCGGGCAGCGCCGTTGGATCACCGGGCGTGCTGTCCGGCAACCTGGTGCAGCTCCCGATCGATGTCCCCGTCAATGTGTGCGGGAACACGGTCGACGTGGTCGGAGTGCTCAACCCTTCGGTCGGCAACAGCTGCGTCAATGCCTCGCACGGCGGTGGTCCGAGGCACATGCACCCGCTGCGCGGCGGTGCCACCGCTCGCGGGCACGCGGCGGACTCCCCCGGCGTCGCCTCGGGCAACGGCATTCAGTTGCCGGTCGATCTGCCGGTCAACGTCAGCGGCAATTCGGTCAACGTCGTCGGCATCGGGAATGCGGCCGTCGGCAACACGGCGGTCAACGCCCCCGGTCACGGCAGGCACCGCCGACCCTGCCCGCCGGCCCCGGCCCCGCGGGCGGCCGTTCCGCTCACCGCGGGTACGTCCGCAGCCACCCTGGCCCACACCGGCACAGACTCCCTCGGCTTCGCCCTCCCGGCGAGCGCGGGCATGCTGCTCGGCGGCACGCTGCTCTACCGAAGGTTCCGGCCCACGAAGTCTTGAACCACCTGCGCGGTTCAATGGGGGCGCCCCGCACTCCTCCCCCCGGGAGTGCGGGGCGCCGCGCGGTCACCTGAATCAGGTTCGTTCGAGTCGATATCCAACGGGGTGCTCTATCAGATGATGGGCTGTGTCGCAGATTCGGCGAATCTGCGACACAGCCAAAAATCGGACACTCCCGGGCATGGCCTCGCTAAAGCCCCGGCAGAAACCCCTCCCTCCGCGGACGCCTCGACCTGCATCAGATCCGCGATGACGGCCCATCAGGACGAGCGCCATTCCAGCGTCGAAGTTCAGGCGTAACGCGCCGAGCGCACGTAGTGCGCATCGGCAACACCGCAGGTCAGGAGGCCTCCTCCACCGGCTCCAGGATCGCGACACACTCCACATGATGCGTCATCGGGAACAGGTCGAACGCCCGCAGCGAGACCGGGTGGTAGCCCGATGTGGCGAAGTAGGACAGGTCGCGGGCGAGCGCCGCCGGGTCACAGGCGACGTAGGCGATGGCCCGGGCGCCGAGGGCGGCGAGATGCTCGACGACCGGCCTGCCCGCGCCCGTGCGGGGTGGGTCGAGGACGATCAGGTCGGTCTCGGTGATACCGGTACGCGGCAACACCCGTTCCACCGTGCCGTGTTCGACGCGGACCCGGTCGAGGTCGGCGAGGTTGTGGCGGGCGTCCGCGACCGCGCGCTTCGCCGACTCGATGCCCAGCACGGCGCCGCGCTCCCCCACCCGGTCGGCGAGCGCGCCCGCGAAGAGGCCGACGCCGCAGTACAGGTCGAGCGCGGTCTCCCCCGGCCGCGGCGCGAGCCCGGCGAGCACCGCGTCGACCAGTAGATCCGCGGCCTGGTGGTGGACCTGCCAGAAGCCGCCCGAGCCGACCCGCCAGGTGCGGCCCGCCGCACGCTCCCGTACGAAGTCGCGGCCGTGCACCCGGTGTGCTCCGCCCTGCTCGTCGATCCGCATCACCGAGACCGGACGGTCCAGTTCGACGAGCGGGAGTCTGGCATCCGGGGCAGGGGTGATGATCACTTGCCGGTCGGAGGAGCCGGTGGCGGCGATGGCCTCGATCGCGGTGACCGATGGCCAGGTGCGCTTCTCGATGCCCAGCTCGCTCACCCCGGGGGCGGCGATCAGGCAGCGGTCGATCGGTTCCACCTCGTGCGAACGATGGCGGCGCAGCCCTGCCCGTCCCTCGGCGTCGACGGCGTACTGCACCCGCGTGCGCCACGCCGGGACCTGCCCTCTGGGCACCTTGTCGCCGGGGGCGGGCTCGACGGTGCCGTCCCACCCGGCCTCCTGCGGGGTGAGCCCGGCGAGGCGGGCGAGCTGCTCGGTGATCACCGCGACCTTGAGCCGCCGCTGTGCACCGGGTGCGGCGTGCTGCCAGTCGCAGCCGCCGCACTTGCCCGGCCCGGAGAACGGGCAGGGCGCGGCGACCCGGTCCGGGGAGGCATCGAGCACCTCGACCGCGTCGGCGCGCAGGAAGCGGGAGTCCTCGTCGCCCTCCGTGACCTTGGCGACGACCCGTTCGCCGGGGAGCGCGTGCCGGACGAAGAGCACCCGCCCCTCGTGGCGTGCGATGCAGTGCCCGCCGTGCGCCACCGGGCCGACCTCGACCTCGTAGGCCTCTCCGACCAGGGAGGCGGCCGCGGAGTCGGTCCGGTCCTTCGTACGGTTCGTACGGGTGCGGTTCTTCACGACGGAACAGACTCCTGGACTGGTCGGACAACAGCCGTCCAGTGTACGTCGCGGCGCGGTCCCCATCCGCGCGGGCGAAGCAGTGCACGGTTTCGCGGTGCAGCCGAAAACCCGTGGTCCACGCCAGCCTGCGACTGGCGCTGTTGCCCCGTGCGGCGCGGCCCCGGCGCCGTTGACCGGGCACGGTGGGCGCTGCGGCGCACCGCGTACGCCTGGGGATCACCGGCCGCAGCCCGCACCGCCTGGTCTTGCGGGAGCACGATCACGCCGTTCCATTCCTTCGTTCACTCCCTCGTTCACTCCTTCGTTCCGACGCGGCGGCCGCTGAACATTGACGGTTTTCTTGCGCCAGGAGACCGAGCGGGAACGGACCTGCGGACGCAGACTGGGGCACCGAGCTCCGTTCGGCGATCTCCGCGGTGACGCGGGCTCATGAAGGGGTCACAGAGCACGAGGTGGGACGTGGAGTCTACGAACGCCCAGGAGCCGGGGAGCCGGGCCGGCGATGCACCGGCGAGCGACCATGAACGCGACCGGCTGACCGTCCCGCAGGGGCTCGCCGCGCTGTCGTTGGACGCGCTGGCCTCCGTCGCGTACGGACCCGAAGCGATCGTGGTGGTGCTTGCCGTGGCGGGCAGCCGCGGCCTCGGCTTCACGCTGCCGGTGACCTGCGCGATCGTAGTGCTGCTGGCGGCGCTGACGTTCTCGTACCGTCAGGTGATCGCCGCCTTCCCCAACGGCGGCGGCGCCTACGCGGTCGCCGGGCGCCACCTCGGCCGGCGGGTGAGCCTGGTGGCGGCGGCCTCGCTGATCATCGACTACGTGCTGAACGTCGCCGTCTCCGTCTCCGCCGGCGTCGCCGCCTTGACCTCCGCCTTTCCCGGCCTGTACGGCGACCGGGTGTGGCTGTGCGTGCTGGTCCTCGGGTTGATCACGGCCGTCAACCTCTACGGGGTCGCGGAGTCGGCGAAGGTGATGATCGTGCCGACCGTGGTCTTCGTCGTGGCGGTCTTCGCCGTCATCGTGGTCGGGCTGCTGCGGACGCACCCCGCGACGGCGCCCACGCATCCGACGGCCTCCGCCACCTCGACCGTCGGCGTGCTGCTGTTGCTGCGGGCCTTCGCCTCCGGCTGCTCGGCGCTGACCGGTGTGGAAGCCATCGCCAATGCCGTGCCCACCTTCCGCAGCCCGAGGGTGAAGCGGGCGCAGCGCACCGAACTCACGCTGGGCGCGCTGCTCGGCGCGATGCTGATCGGTCTCTCGCTGCTGATCGGCAAGTTCCATGTCGCGCCGAACAGCACCAAGACCGTGCTGGCGCAGCTCACCGACGCCTCGTTCGGCCACAACGCCGGGTTCTACATCGTGCAGTTCGCCACGATGGTGCTGCTGGCGCTCGCCGCCAACACCTCGTTCGGCGGCATGCCGGTCCTCACTTCTCTGCTGGCACGCGACAACAACCTGCCGCACGTCTTTGCGCTCCGCGCCGACCGGCAGGTCTACCGGCACGGCGTGCTGGTGCTCGCCGGAGCCGCGCTTGTGCTGCTGATCGGCGCCCAGGGCGATACGCAAGCGCTGGTGCCGTTCTTCGCCATCGGCGTCTTCATCGGCTTCACGATCTCCCAGGTCGGCATGGTCCGGCACTGGCAGATCGAGCGCGGCCTCGGCTGGCAGGGGCGGGCGGCGCTCAACGGTCTCGGGGCGGCGTTGACGGCCGTGGCACTCGTCATCGAGCTGGTGGCGAAGTTCGGCGAGGGCGGCTGGCTGGTCTTCCTCGCGGTTGCGGTGCTGGTCGCGCTCTTCGAGGGGATTCACCGCACCTACCGGCGGATCGGCGTCGGGCTGCACCTGGGCGAGGTCCCGGGGCCGCCGCAGCCGCGCCGCTCGCTGGTCGTCGTCCCCGTCGGTGCGGTCAACCTCCTCACCCGGGAGGCGATCAGCGCGGCGCTGTCGCTCGGTGACGAGGTCCGCGCCGTCACCGTCGTCCATCCGGACGACCGGGACGACCAGGACGCGGCGGGCACCGACCGGGTCCGGAATGCGTGGAACGCCTGGCACCCGGATGTCCCGCTCACGGTGCTGACGAGCCGCACGCGGTCCCTGACCCGGCCTATCGTCGACCATCTGCGCGCCGTGGGGGCCGAGGACGAGCACGACCGCCTGGTGGTGCTGATCCCCGAGATGCAGCTGCCGCGGCCGTGGCAGCGTCTGCTGCAGAACCAGCGCGGCGCGGTGCTCGACCGGGCCATCCGCCGCTACACCGACGCCGTCATCTGCCGGCTGCGCTTCCGCATCGACGTCCCACGCTGACGGCTGACGCGCGTACCGGCTGACGCGAGTACCTGCTGGCGCGCGTATCCGGAGGGCTGAGGTCCCGGCGCCCGGCGCCCCCGTGGCGGCTCCGCTCGTGCGGGCTGGCCTCCGCCGGCAAAGCCGGCTGTTCCATGACGGCTTCCTCACCAACCACATCAACCACGGCGCCCAGTTTTGGCATGGCGCCACGCCACCCGGCTGAGCCTCGGCGTGCTGCTGATCGCGGCGTGCCTGGTCGCCGCGACCGCCGCGGCGTGGCGGGGCGTGAACCGCCTCTGAGCGGACCGCGAGCCGAATCGAATCCATGCACGGATGTGCGGGCGGGCTCCCGGTCGACTCGATGCCTGTGTAGCTTTGGCCGCGGTCTGAGATTCTTGAAGGGCCTGAGACCAGCTGGATCTGCGGTTATCTGCGGGAAGGACAGGCGAGGCGTGCACGTCGTAATCATGGGCTGCGGGAGAGTGGGGTCGACTCTCGCGCACTCCCTGGAAGAGCAGGGTCATACGGTCGCCGTGGTCGACCAGGACCCGACGGCGTTCCGCCGTCTAGGGGCCGGGTTCTCCGGACGCCGGGTGACGGGAGTCGGGTTCGACCAGGACACCCTGCGCGAGGCCGGCATCGAGGAAGCGGGCGCGTTCGCCGCCGTGAGCAGCGGCGACAACTCCAACATCATCGCGGCCCGGGTGGCCCGGGAGATGTTCGGCGTGGAGAACGTGGCGGCCCGTATCTACGACCCGCGTCGCGCCGAGGTCTACCAGCGGCTCGGCATCCCCACCGTGGCAACGGTGCGGTGGACCGCCGACCAGATGCTGCGCCGTCTGCTGCCCTCGGGAGCCGAGCCGCTGTGGCGCGACCCGAGCGGCGCGGTGCAGCTGGCGGAAGTGGCGACCTCCACCGCATGGGTCGGCCAGCGAATCAGCAAGCTGCAGGCCGAGACCGGGGTGCGCGTGGCGTTCATCACCCGATTGGGCGAAGCGATGCTGCCAACGTCGGACACGGTGCTGCAGGAGGGTGACCTCGTGCATGTGATGATGCGCACCGATGACGTCGAGAAGGTCGAGGCGGCGTTCGCCGAAGGGCCCGAGGAGGCTCAAAAATGAGGGTCGCGATAGCCGGAGCGGGCGCGGTGGGCCGGTCCATCGCGGGTGAGCTCCTGGAGAACGGGCATGAAGTCCTGCTCATCGACAAGAACCCGGGCTCCATCTCGGTGGAGCGGGTTCCGCAGGCGGAGTGGTTGCTCGCCGACGCCTGCGAGATCACCTCGCTCGACGAGGCGGCGCTGCAGCGCTGCAACGTGGTCATCGCGGCGACCGGCGACGACAAGGTGAACCTGGTCGTCTCGCTGCTCGCCAAGACCGAGTACGGGGTGCCGCGGGTCGTCGCCCGCGTCAACAATCCCAAGAACGAGTGGCTGTTCAACGAGGCCTGGGGCGTGGACGTCGCCGTCTCCACACCGCGGCTGATGTCGGCGCTGGTCGAGGAGGCGGTCAGTGTCGGCGACCTGGTGCGTCTGATGCGGTTCAGCCAGGGCGACGCCAACCTGGTCGAGCTGACGCTGCCACCGGATGCCGCTCTCGTCGGCACGAGGGTGGGTGATGTCGACTGGCCCACTGACACCTCGCTGGTGACGATCATCCGGGGCCACCGGGTGCTCACACCGTCCAAGGACGACGCGCTGGAGGCGGGCGACGAGATGCTGTTCGTCGCGGCTCCGGACCGCGAGGAGCAGCTCGAGGAGCTGCTGTCGGTGACACGCGAGGCCGCGGGCAGCTGAGCTGCCGACCGGCGACGACGTGACGTGGGAGGGGTGGGGGGGGGGGGGGGGGCGG
>NZ_JANFNG010000017.1 GCF_024436035.1 Streptomyces humicola | reverse complement strand
GGCTCTGTGAGCCCGGACCCCTCCCACGTCACCGCACCGACGCCTCGTCGGCGTCCGTCGCGTCGCGCTCGGCCTTCTCCGCCGCCTCCTCGGCCTCCATCTCGGCGATCACGTCGATCGGCGGCGGCGCCTTGGCGAGGAAGATCCACGTCAGATAGACCGCGAGCAGGAAGGGCGGGATGCCGAGGGCGACCTTCACCCAGCCGAGCTGCGTGGCGTTGCCCCACCAGTAGAGCGGGAAGAGGATCGCCGACTTGGCGAGCAGGATGATGCCCCACGCCCAGGTGGACTTGGTGTAGGCGCGGAAGCGGCCCGGGTTGCGGGTGCGCCACGACAGGTTCTCCCGCAGGATCGGCCCGAGCAGCACACCGATCAGCGGGAAGCGCAGCAGCGCCGAGATCACATATGCGACGGCCAGCCCCAGCGTGTAGAGCATGCCCGGCAGGTAGAAGTTCTTGGCGTTGCCGGAGAGCATCGCGAAGAACGCGCCGAAGGCGACACCGAACACCCCGCTGAAGGCGTGCTTGAGCGTCTCCTTGCGGGCGAGCCGGGTGATCGCCAGCGCCAGGCTCAGCCCCAGAGCTGCGAGCGCCGAGACGGCGATGGAGTGACGGATGGTGAAGACGAGGACGAAGACCAGGCCCGGCACGGTGGTGTCGACCATGCCGCGCACGCCGCCGAACGCTTCGAGCAGCGCCGCATCGGCCGCCGCCTTCGCCGCCGCCGCGCCGTCCGGTGTCTGCCCGGGCGCCTGGTCCTCCGGTCGGCCGGTCCACTTGTGGGTGCCCAAAACGGCTACTCCTGTCCGACGGGACGCAGTTCGTACTTGGGGTTGAAGAGCACGGGGCGACCGCGGTTCAGCGCGACGCGGCCCGATGCGATGATCTTGCGTCCCGGTTCGATGCCCGCAATGCTGCGGCGGCCGAGCCATACGACGTCGAGCGCGGCCGAGCCGTCGAAGAGCTGGGCCTCCAGCGCAGGCACCCCGGCCCTGGGCCGCAACGTGACCGCGCGCAGCGTTCCGGTGACGGTCACGACCTCGCGGTCTTGGCACTGCCGTATCGGCGTGCAGCCGACTGCCGCCGTCTCCTGCTGCAGCTCCTGTGACTGCAACTCCTCCTGCGTGGAGGAGAACCGGCTCAGCATCCTGCGGAAGCGTCCGGCCGGGCGGTCCGAACGGGTGGCACCACTCATACCGGAAGGGTACCGGTCGGTGGCAGAGAACCGGCGACGCTCGGCGGTCACGGATTTCGCGGTCGGAGCGGTCGGATGCGCGGTCGCAGGATCAGGGGCTCGAGGGCGGGGGCTCACGGCTCGAAGCGGTACCCCATGCCGGGCTCGGTGATGAAGTGCTTCGGGTGCGCCGGGTCGACCTCCAGCTTGCGGCGCAACTGCGCCATGTAGACGCGCAGGTAGTTGGTCTCCGTCCCGTACGCCGGCCCCCAGACCTCCTGCAGCAGCTGCTTCTGGCTGACCAGCCGGCCGGTGTTGCGCACCAGCACTTCGAGCAGGTGCCATTCGGTCGGCGTCAGGCGCACGTCATTACCGTTGCGGTTCACCTTCTTGGCGGCGAGATCGACGGTGAACGAGCCCGTCTCGACGAGCACCGCCTCGTCCTCGTCCCCGTTGGGCGCGGCCCGGCGGACCGCGGCGCGCAGCCGGGCGAGCAGTTCGTCCATGCCGAAGGGCTTGGTGACGTAGTCGTCGGCGCCGGCGTCGAGTGCCTCCACCTTCTCGTCGGAGGCCTGGCGCGCGGAGAGCACGATGATCGGCACCCGGGTCCATCCCCGCAGTCCCTTGATCACTTCGGCGCCGTCCATGTCAGGCAGGCCGAGGTCGAGGACGACGACATCAGGGTGGCGGGCGGCTGCGAGCTGGAGCGCGGTGGCGCCGTCCGGTGCGGCGTCCACCTCGTACTTACGGGCGCGCAGGTTGATCACGAGAGCACGCACGATCTGCGGCTCGTCGTCCACCACGAGCACCCTGACGGGGGTCCGGGGGTGGCCCCCCGATGACTCCGGCATGGGACCTGCCTTTCGCGTCATCAGGTTGTTCATGAGGTGGCTTCCGCGGACAGCTGCGGAGGCGCAGGGGACAGCTGCGTGACGCCCACGGCCCGGAGCGTGAGGACCATGGTGAGCCCGCCGCCGGGCGTGTCGTCGGCGACGAGGGTGCCGCCCATGGCCTCGGCGAAGCCGCGGGCGACGGCGAGGCCGAGGCCGACCCCGGCACCGCGCGGAGCGTCACCGTAGCGCTGGAAGGGCTCGAATATCCGGTCCTTCGCGTGTTCCGGAACGCCGGGGCCCCGGTCGGCGATGCGCAGCTCGACGCGGTCGTACAGGGCGCTGGCGGAGATCAGGACGCGCTCCCGCGGCGGGCTGTACTTGACGGCGTTCTCGACGACGTTGGCGACCGCCCGTTCCAGCAGCCCGGGATCGGCGAAGATCATCGGAAGGGTCTCGGGGATGTCGAGGGTCACCGCATCCGGCGGTACGCCGCCGAGCGCCATCGGCACCACCTCGTCGAGGTCGACCTCCTGCAGCAGCGGGGTGACGGTCCCGGTCTGCAGCCTGGACATGTCGAGCAGATTGCCGACCAGGTGGTCGAGCTTGTCCGCGCCGTCCTCGATGCCCTCCAGCAACTCGGCCTCGTCCTCAGGCGACCAGGCGACGTCGTCGGAGCGCAGCGAGGTGACTGCGGCCTTGATCGCGGCGAGCGGGGTGCGCAGGTCGTGCGAGACGGCGGCGAGCAGCGCAGTGCGTATGCGGTTGCCCTCGGCCAGCTCCCGAGCCTGCTCGGCCTGGCCCATCAGCCGCTGCCGGTCGAGGAGGACGGCGGCCTGGGAAGCGAACGCGGAGAGCAGGCGCTGGTCCGCGGCGGGCAGCACGCGCCCGGTCAGGGCCAGCGACATCGTGTCGCCCACCGGCACGTCGACGTCCGCGTCGTCCGGGCTGCCGCAGGGGCGAGACCCGACGCTTCCGGCGCAGGTCCACTCGCGTTCCGTTCCGCGTTCGAGCAGCGCGACGGACTCGAGGTTGAAGGTCTCGCGGACCCGTTCCAGCAGTGCTTCGAGCGAGTCCTCGCCGCGCAGCACGCTGCCGGCCAGGAAGGAGAGCACCTCGGACTCGGCGCGCAGCCGCGCGGCCTGGTGGGTGCGGCGCGCCGCGAGATCGACGACGGAGGCGACCGATGCCGCCACCGCCAGGAAGATCACGATCGCGACGATGTTGTGCGGATCGGAGATCGTCCAGGTGTGGATGGGCGGGGTGAAGAACCAGTTGAGCAGCAGCGATCCGACCACCGCCGAGGCCAGTGCCGGGACCATGCCGCCGATCAGCGCGGCAGCCACCGTCAGCGACAGGAAGAGCAGCATGTCGTTGGCGAGGCCGAGGCCCGGATGGATGCTGGTGAGGATCAGGGTCATCAGCGCCTGCCCGGCGCAGCCGACGAGCCAGCCCACGGCGATGCGGGAGCGGCCGAGCCGGGCGCCGCGTGCGACGGGCAGGCCGCGGCCCTTGCCGACCTCCTCGTGCGTGACGATGTGCACGTCGAGGTCGGGGCCGGATTCGCGGGCGACGGTGGCGCCGACGCCGGGGCCGAAGATGTACTGCCACGCCTTGCGGCGGCTGGAGCCGAGCACGATCTGGGTGGCGTTGACGCCGCGGGCGAAGTCGAGCAGCGCGGTGGGGATGTCGTCCCCTATGACCTGGTGAAACGATCCACCGAGATCTTCGACGAGCGTGCGCTGGACGGCGAGCTCCTTGGGCGAACCGGAGGCCAGGCCGTCGCTGCGCGCGATGTAGACGGCGAGGATCTCGCTTCCCGAGCCCTTCGCAGCCATCCGGGCGGCTCGCCGGATCAGGGTCCGGCCCTCGGGTCCCCCGGTGAGGCCGACGACGATGCGCTCGCGCGCCTGCCAGGTCGAGGAGATGCGGTGCTCTGCGCGGTACTGCTGCAGGTATTCGTCGACCCGGTCGGCGACCCAGAGCAGGGCGAGCTCTCGCAGTGCGGTGAGGTTGCCGGGGCGGAAGTAGTTCGACAGCGCCGCGTCGATCTTGTCGGGCTTGTAGATGTTGCCGTGGGCCATCCGGCGGCGCAGCGCCTGGGGCGACATGTCGACGAGCTCGATCTGGTCGGCGCGGCGGACCACCTCGTCCGGCACGGTCTCGCGCTGCCGGACGCCCGTTATGGACTCGACGACGTCGCCGAGTGACTCCAGGTGCTGGATGTTGAGGTTCGAGATGACGTCGATGCCCGCCGCGAGCAGTTCGTCGATGTCCTGCCAGCGCTTGGCGTTGCGGCAGCCGGGGACGTTGGTGTGGGCGAGCTCGTCGACGAGCACGACCTGCGGGTGGCGCTCCAGGATGGCGTCGACGTCCATCTCGGTGAAGGCGGTACCGCGGTATTCGATCTCACGGCGCTGCACGACCTCCAGGCCGTGCAGCATGACCTCGGTGCGCGGGCGGCCGTGGTGCTCCACGAAGCCGACGACGACGTCCGTGCCGCGTTCCAGGCGCCGGTGCGCCTCGGAGAGCATGTCGTACGTCTTGCCGACGCCGGGGGCTGCCCCGAGGTAGATGCGCAGTGTTCCGCGTCCCATGGCTCCATCTTCGTCTCCCGCGGCCGACCGCGTACACACACGGTCTACGCAGAGACTACGACCGGACACTGCGGCAAAAGGGACGGAGGGCGACGGTCAGGAACGCTTTGACACGATCCTGACGACGTCGCCCTCCTTCGGCTGACGGCGCCTGCCCCAGTCAGGCCTTCTCCGCCACGGCCTCCGGCTTCTTCGGCTCGGCGGCCCTGCGCTCCCGCGCCTTGCGGCGCTGTGCGGACTGCAGCAGGTAGGGAACGCTGATCACCATCACGCCCGAGGTGAACAGCAGCCGCGCCTTGAGCCGTAGCGCGCTCTGGTTGTGCAGGATCTGCTCCCACCAGCGCCCGAGCACGTACTCGGGGATGAGCACGGTGACGACATCGAGCGGGCTCTCGCGGCGCAGCGTGCGCACGTAGTCGAGCACCGGCCGGGTGATTTCGCGGTACGGGGACTCCAGCACCTTCAGCGGGATGCCGATCTCGCGCGAGTCCCACTTCTCCCGCAGCGCGTCTGCGCCGGCCGGGTCGACCGCTACGGTGAGCGCCTCGACGGTGTCGGGGCGCATCGACTGCGCGTACCCGAGGGCGCGCAGCGTCGGGGCGTGGAGGGTGGAGACCAGCACCACGGCGTGGTTGCGGGACGGCGGCTCCGGCCGGGCGTCGTCGGCGATCCGCAGCTCGTCGGCGACGTTCCGGTAGTGGCGGCGCACGCCCTTCATCACCAGGAAGAGAAGCGGCATCGCGATGGTGACGATCCACGCGCCGTGCGCGAACTTCGAGATCGTCACGATCACCAGCACCAGGCCGGTGAGCACCGCGCCGGTGGCGTTGATCACCTGCGAGCGGCGCATCCTTCCTCGGCCCTCGTTGCCTGCCGCGCTGTCGGCGAGCTTGCGTCCCCAGTGCCGGACCATGCCGCTCTGGGAGAGGGTGAAGGAGACGAAGACGCCGATGATGTAGAGGTTGATGATCGAGTTCAGGTTGGCGTTGAACACGACGATCAGGGCGGATGCCGCGAGCGCCAGCAGGATGACGCCGTTGGAGAAGACGAGGCGGTCGCCGCGGTTGTGCAGCTGGCGCGGCAGGTAGCGGTCCTGGGCGAGGATCGACGACAGCATCGGGAAGCCGTTGTACGCGGTGTTGGCGGCGAGGATCAGGATCGCCGCCGTGACGGCCTGCACGTAGTAGAAGAGGAACGTCACGTTGCCGAAGGACGCCTTGGCGATCTGGGCGAGCGCGGTGGGCACCGAGTAGGTGGCGGGCAGGCCGAGTTGGCCCGGGGTGTCGGCGGCGTGGACGTGGTAGAGCATCGCCAGGATGGTGATGCCGATGAACATGGTGAGCGAGAGCACACCCATGATCACCAGTGTCGACGCGGCGTTGCGGCTCTTGGGCTTCTTGAACGCGGGCACGCCGTTGCTGATCGCCTCGACGCCGGTCAGCGCGGTGCAGCCGGAGGCGAAGGCGCGCAGGATCAGCAGCATCAGACCGACGCCGGCGAAGGTACCGGTGGTGTGGAGCGTCCAGTGCGACGACTCGGCGCGGACGGTGTGGCCGGTGAGCATCCGCGCCGCCGCGAAGGCGAACATCACGTAGACGCCGATCACGAAGCCGTAGGTGGGTATCGCGAAGGCCCGGCCCGACTCCTTGACGCCGCGCAGATTCATCACGGTGAGCAGGATGACGAAGCCGAGGGATATCGCCGTGGTGTGCGGCGCGAGCGACGGCGCGGCCGAGGTGATCGCGTCGACGCCTGCCACCACGGAGACGGCGACGGTGAGCACATAGTCGACGAGCAGGGCGCTCGCCGCGGTGAGCGCCGCCGTCTCACCGAGGTTGTCCGAGCTGACGATGTAGGCCCCGCCGCCCCCCGGATACGCGTAACAGGTCTGCCGGTACGAGGCCACAACCACGATCAGCAGAAAGACGATCGCGGCCGCCACCCACCAGGTGAGGTGGAGCAGGGCCGCGCCGCCCAGCGCGAATACCGTCAGGGTCTCCTCGGTGGCGTACGCGACGGAGGAGAGGGGGTCACTGCAGAACACGGGCAGGGCCAGACGCTTCGGCAGAAGCGTCTCCCCCATCTGCGCGGTGCGCAGTGGGCGGCCCAGCAGGAACTGCTTGGGGAGCGTCGTCACGGCAGGGGATCCTAGGCGCGTTTTCGGCCAGAACGTCACCCGGATGCACCGCATTCACGTTAGGAAGTCGTAAAGATTTCCCAGGTCAGAGTAGAAGTCTCGTCAAACTGCTTGTGACCGAAGTCTCAATGTGTCCATGGGACGGCAAGGCAACGGGCCCGTGGAAGCGCGCCTCCGGGATTCAGCCCGCGAGCTTCTGCAGGGAGATGTTGAGTTCGAGCACGTTGACCGTCGGGTTCCCGAGGATCCCGAGCTCGCGCCCGTGGGTCTGCTCCTGGACCAGCTTCTCGACCTCGGCCACCGGAAGGTGGCGGGCCTTGGCGACGCGGTCGACCTGGATCTGGGCGTACTGCGGGGAGATGTCCGGGTCCAGGCCGGACCCGGAGGCGGTGACCGCGTCGACCGGCACGGCCGACGGGGAGACGCCGTTGAACGCCGCCACCTGTGCGCGCCGCTGCTCGATCGTCTTGACCAGCGCCGGGTTGGTGGGCCCGAGGTTGGAGGCTCCGGAGGCGGTCGGGTCGTAGCCGTTGGTGCCGGCGACGGACGGCCGCGGCTGGAACCACTTGGGGTCCGGGTCCGGGGTTGTCCGGCCCTTCTGCAGCGGCAGGTTGAAGTCCTGACCGAGCAGCACGGAGCCGACGACCTTGCCGTTGACCTTCACCTGATCGCCGTTGGCCTGGTTGTGGAACGCCGTCTGTGCGACGGCCCAGACCGCGAGCGGGTAGATCACACCGGTGACAACGGTCAGCACCAGAAGCGCACGGAGCGCAGCCCAGGTCAACCGGGCGGTGTTACGGACGGAGTTGTTCATGGCGGGTCACCCGATACCAGGGATGAGAGTGATGAGCAGGTCGATGAGCTTGATACCGATGAACGGTGCGATCAGGCCGCCGACACCGTAGATGGCCAGGTTGCGCCGGAGCATCTTGTCGGCGCTCATCGGCCTGTACTGCACACCGCGCAGGGCGAGCGGCACCAGCGCGATGATGATCAGCGCGTTGAAGATGATGGCGGACAGGATCGCGGACTGCGGGCTGTGCAGGGCCATGATGTTGAGCTTGTTCAGGCCCGGGTAGGCCACCGCGAACATCGCCGGGATGATCGCGAAGTACTTCGCGACGTCGTTGGCGATGGAGAAGGTGGTCAGCGCTCCGCGGGTGATCAGCAGCTGCTTGCCGATCTCGACGATCTCGATGAGCTTGGTGGGGTTGGAGTCCAGGTCCACCATGTTCCCGGCCTCCTTGGCGGCCGAGGTACCGGTGTTCATCGCCACACCCACGTCGGCCTGGGCCAGCGCCGGGGCGTCGTTGGTGCCATCACCCGTCATCGCGACGAGTTTGCCGCCCGCCTGCTCACGCTTGATCAGCGCCATCTTGTCCTCGGGTGTCGCCTCGGCGAGGAAGTCGTCGACACCCGCCTCCTCGGCGATAGCGCGCGCGGTCAGCGGGTTGTCACCCGTGATCATGACGGTCTTGATGCCCATCCGGCGCAGCTCGTCGAACCGCTCCCGCATGCCGTGCTTGACCACGTCCTTGAGGTGGATGACGCCGAGCACCCGTGCGCCGTGGGCGTCCTCGACCGCAACGAGCAGCGGGGTGCCACCGGCCTGCGAGATCTCGTCGGTGAGCCGCTGCGCATCGTCCGGGACCGAGCCGCCGCGCTCCTTGACCCAGGCGACGACCGAACCGGTCGCGCCCTTGCGGACCTTGCGGGCGACTGCGTCCTGTTCGATGTCGACACCCGACATCCGGGTCTGGGCCGTGAACGGCACCCACTCGGCGTGCGCGAGCTCACCCTCGTGACGCTCCCGCAGCCCGAACTTCTCCTTGGCCAGCACGACGACCGAGCGGCCCTCCGGCGTCTCGTCGGCAAGCGACGACAGCTGCGCGGCGTCCGCCACCTCGGCGGCGGTGGCTCCGCGCACCGGCACGAACTCGGCGGCCTGCCGGTTGCCGTAGGTGATGGTGCCGGTCTTGTCGAGCAGCAGGGTGGAGACGTCGCCGGCGGCCTCGACCGCGCGTCCCGACATCGCCAGCACGTTGCGTTGCACCAGCCGGTCCATGCCCGCGATGCCGATCGCGGAGAGCAGGGCGCCGATGGTGGTCGGGATGAGGCAGACCAGCAGCGCGACCAGGACGATCATCGACTGCTCGGCCTTGGCGTAGATCGCGAAGGGCTGCAGCGTGACGACCGCGAGCAGGAAGACGATGGTCAGCGACGCCAGCAGGATGTTGAGCGCGATCTCGTTCGGCGTCTTCTGCCGTGCCGCGCCCTCCACCAGGTTGATCATCCGGTCGATGAAGGTCTCGCCCGGCTTGGTAGTGATCTTGATGACGATGCGGTCGGAGAGCACCTTGGTGCCGCCGGTGACCGCGCAACGGTCACCGCCGGACTCACGGATCACGGGAGCGGACTCGCCGGTGATCGCCGACTCGTCGACGCTCGCGACGCCTTCGACGACGTCGCCGTCGCCCGGGATGATGTCGCCGGCCTCGCAGACGACCAGGTCGCCGATGCGCAGTTCGGTGCCGGGCACCTGCTCCTCGGCGTCGCCGTTGAGGCGGCGCGCGACGGTGTCGGTCTTGGCCTTGCGCAGGGTGTCGGCCTGCGCCTTGCCGCGGCCCTCGGCGACGGCCTCCGCCAGGTTGGCGAAGACGACCGTCAGCCAGAGCCAGGCGGTGATCGCCCAGCCGAACCAGTCGCTGGGCCTGGCTATCGCCATCGCGGTGGTGAGCACCGAGCCGATCTCGACAACGAACATGACGGGCGACTTGACCATCACGCGCGGGTCGAGCTTGCGGCAGGCGTCAGGCAGCGACTTCCACAGCTGCTTGGGGTCGAAGACCCCGGCACCGACACGGCCGTGCTCGGCCTCGGCCTTGGGCGGTTCCGGGGTGTTCTCCTCCGGTACCTGTACGGGTGTTGCAGTGGACATAGCGCCTCTGGAAGTTGCTGTCTCGACAGGGGTCTTCGTCTCGCCGGTCGTCATGACGACAACCCTTCTGCGAGTGGGCCGAGCGCAAGCGCCGGGAAGTAGGTGAGGCCGGTGACGATGATGACGGTGCCGACCAGGAGCCCTGCGAACAGCGGCTTTTCGGTACGCAGCGTGCCCGCGCTCGCCGGGATGGGCCTTTGCTCACCGAGCGAACCGGCCAGCGCCAGGACGAACACCATCGGCAGGAAGCGGCCGAGCGCCACGCAGATGCCGATCGAGATGTTGTACCAGTCGGTGTTCGCGTTAAGGCCGGCGAAAGCCGAGCCGTTGTTGTTGGCCGCCGAGGTGTACGCGTAGAGCACCTCGGAGAAGCCGTGCGGGCCGGGGTTGGCCGCGGAGTGGATCGGCGTCGGCAGCGCCATCGCGATGGCGGTGAAGATCAGCGCCAGCGCCGGGGTAATGAGGATGTAGCACGCGGCGAACTTGATCTCACGGCCGCTGATCTTCTTGCCCAGGTACTCGGGCGTGCGGCCGACCATCAGACCGGCGATGAACACCGCGATGATCGCCATGATCAGCATGCCGTACAGGCCGGAGCCGGTACCGCCGGGCGCGATCTCGCCGAGCATCATGCCCAGCAGCGCGATGCCGCCGCCGTAGGCGGTGAACGAGGAGTGGAAGGAGTCCACCGCTCCGGTCGAGGTGAGGGTAGTGCTCGTGGCGAAGAGCGAGGAGGCTCCGACGCCGAACCGCTGCTCCTTGCCCTCCATCGCGCCGCCCGCAGCGTGCATCGCGGCGCCCGGGTGGGCGAACTCGGACCAGCTCATGAAGATCACGAAGACGAGCCAGATGATGCCCATCGCCGCGAGGATCGCGTAGCCCTGCTTGATGCTGCCGACCATCTTTCCGAAGGTGCGAGTCAGCGAGAACGGGATGGCGAGGATCAGGAAGATCTCGAAGAGGTTGGTGAAGGCGTTCGGGTTCTCGAACGGGTGGGCGGAGTTGGCGTTGAAGAAGCCACCGCCGTTGGTGCCCAGCTCCTTGATCGCCTCCTGCGAGGCCACGCCGCCGACCGGCATGGCCTGCTGACCGCCGGCGAGGGTGCTGATGTTGTGCCAGGTGCCGAAGTCCTGGATGGCGCCGCACGCGACCAGCACGATCGCGGCGACGAAGGAGATCGGCAGCAGGATGCGGACCACGCACCGCACCAGATCGGCCCAGAAGTTGCCGAGGTCCCCGGTTCGAGAGCGGGCGAAGCCGCGCACCAGCGCGATCGCGACCGCGATGCCGACGGCGGCGGAAACGAAGTTCTGCACCGCGAGACCGGCCGTCTGCGTGACGTGGCTCATCGTCGTCTCGCCGGAGTACGACTGCCAGTTCGTGTTGGTCACGAACGACATGGCGGTGTTGAACGCCTGGGCCGGGCTGACGGCGGCGAAGCCGAGCGAGAGCGGCAGGTGGTTCTGGACGCGCTGCAGCAGGTAGAGGAACAGCACGCTGACCGCGGAGAAGGCGAGGACGCCGCGCAGGTAAGCGGTCCAGCGCATCTCGGCGTCGGGGTTGGCGCCGATGGACTTGTAGATCCAGCGCTCGACGCGCAGGTGCTTCTTGGAGGTGAAGACGGCGGCCATGTAGTCGCCGAGCGGGCGGTACACCAGGGCGAGGGCGACGATGAGCGCCGTGACCTGGAGCACGTCTGCGAGTATCGGGCTCATGAAGGTGCTCAGAACCTCTCCGGGAAGATGAGGGCGAGGACCAGGTAGCCGAGAAGGGCGATGGCCACAACGAGCCCGACGATGTTCTCGAGGCTCACAGCTTGGTCACTCCCTTCGCGCACAGGGCCACCAGCGCGAACACCGCGAGAGTGGTGAGGACGAAGGCCAGATCGGCCATCGCGTGCTCCTAGATCAGGGACGAATTTCGGACTCCGTCGAGTGAAACCGCCGAACCCCTTGATGCCCAGACCGTTGACGGCTCCCATACGCGTTTTGTCGCCTCCTTGACGCGTTCCATACGTGAAGGGGGAACCGAAGGCAAAAAGGAGCGGTGGGTCGAACCTCTGCAGGTTCGACCCACCGAATTCTTTCAGAATGCAGGTATCAGCAGGGTGTCAGCGCACCTCGGTGATCTCCGGTCCCCGACGCATCGGGTCGATGCCGTCCGAGAACTTGCCCGGAGCGCCCGCCTGTTCCTGGGCGACGCCCTCCGGCATCATCTGCGCGTCGTCCGGAAGCTTGAGGACGATCGGGTCGCGCGGCGCCATCGGCGCGTCACCGCGGCTGACCACCGTGTCGCGGAAGATCTGCTCCAGCAGCCCGGCCGCCTGCGGCTGCACCGCGCCCTGGCCCGAGATGACCCCACGCAGGAACCAGCGCGGGCCGTCACAGCCGACGAACCGTACGAGCTGGACACCATTGGTGCCGTCCGGGAGCTGCACCGGCACCTGCGCGCGCAGCTCCCAGCCCAGCGGACCCTCGACCTCGTCGATGACGCCGCCCTGCTGGGTGATCCCGGATGCGATCTCGTCGCGCACCTCGCCCCAGATGCCCTCGGACTTCGGCGCGGCGAAGGCCTGCAGCTGCACCGCGCTGTCCTGCAGCACGACCGTCGCGGCGACGATGGCGTCGCCCGCCACTTCCACGCGCAGTTCCATGCCCTCGACCCCGGGCACGAAGAGCCCGCCGAGGTCCACCCGGCCGTCGGCGGGGTTCGAGACCTCGCTGATGTCCCACGGGCCGTCCGGGCGCGGAGCCGGCGGAAGGTTGTACCGGCGGGACCCGATGGATTCGGACTCGTCCGACGCGTCGGCGTCCTCGGTCGTCTCGTCCGGGCCCGCGTCCTGCGCGAACTCGTCGAGGGCGTCTTCGCGCTCCTTGCGGCGACGACGGAACACGGTCACTGTCCTTCCCGTTCTGAGGCCCGGTCTGCGGCAACCGAAGCGTAGCCCTGCGTCGTACCGGCCACACCAGCCGTCGGCCCAGCCATCGCGGCGTGGCCCCCCGTGGAGCCGAAGCCGCCGTCGGCCCTGGCGGATCCGGGCAGCTCCGCCACCTCGTGGAAGCGGACCTTCTCCACCTGCTGGACGACCAGCTGGGCGATCCTGTCGAAACGCTCGAACCGCACGCTCTCGCGTGGATCGAGATTGACCACGATCACCTTGATCTCCCCACGGTACCCGGCATCGACCGTCCCGGGCGCATTCACCATCGATACCCCGCATCGGGCGGCGAGCCCAGAGCGCGGATGGACGAAGGCTGCATACCCGTCGGGGAGCGCGATGGCGATCCCGGTCGGCAGCACCATGCGTTCGCCGGGGGCCAGTTCGGCGGCGACCGTGGTCACCAGGTCCACGCCCGCGTCGCCGGGGTGCCCGTACGCCGGGATGGGCACCTCCTCCTCGACGCGCCGGATGAGGACGTCCACCGGGTTCCTCGGACTCACGGGTTCACCTCGAAGGCGCGCGCCACCTTGATCTGGTCGGGGTCGGCCATGGCGGCCTTGATCTCCTCGGGCCGGCCGTTCCTGGTGAAGTGGTCCAGCTTCACCTCGATGAAGACGGCATCGGCGCGCACGGCCACTGGGCCGTCCGGACGGTCTATGCGGCCCACCGCGGAGGCGTAGATCTTGCGCCCGTCGATGCCCATGCAGCGGGCTTCGAGGTGGAGCGTGGCGCCCACCGGGACCGGACGGACGAAGTCGGTCTCCAAGCGGCCGGTGACCGCGATGACCCTGAGCAGCCAGTTGAGCGAGCCGAGCGTTTCGTCGAGCGCCGAGGCGAGCACCCCGCCGTGTGCCAGGCCCGGCGCCCCCTGGTGCGCGGGCTGCACTGTGAACTCGGCAGTGATCGAGACGCCCTCCCCCGCGCGGGCCTGAAGGTGCAGGCCGTGCGGCTGGCCCTCCCCGCAGCCAAAGCACTGGTCGTAGTGCGGGCCGAGCAGCGTGCCGGGGGCGGGGGCTTCGGGATGACGTACCGGCGAAGCGGCGCCTGGCGGAGGCACCAGAGTGGTACGTCCAGGGCCCACCGGCCCGCCTTCGGATGCTGTAGCGCGACTCACGGCCCAGACCCTACCCTCCCTCGGCCTCGTGACCCGTGCTGCGGGCGCTTCGGACTCCCGTGCCAAGCTTGTCTCCATGCAGCCTTACGACGAACGTCTCACCGTGCCGCGCTCATGGTGGTTGATTGCCGTAGCGGCCGGAGTCGCGTTCGGCCTGATCGGTCTTCCCTTCGGGCCCCTGCCGTTCCTGGGCGCGTTCGTCGCGGGTACAGCGCTCTCGACGGCGCTGGTGAGCGCCTACGGCTCGGCGCGGATCCGGGTCGTCGCCGGCTCGCTGGTGGCGGGCGACGCGAAGATCCCGCTGGAGGCGCTCGGTGAGGCGGTCGTGCTCGACGCGGACGAGGCGGCGGCCTGGCGGACGTACAAGGCCGACACCCGCGCCTTCATGCTGCTGCGCAGCTATGTGCCGACGGCGCTCAAGGTCGAGGTCACCGATCCCGAGGACCCGACCCCGTACCTCTACCTCTCGACGCGTTCGCCGGAGCGTCTCGCGGCGGCGCTGCAGGCCGTCAAGGCGTGACCTCTCCGGGCCGGTAGGGCTGGAGAGGCTCGTGGGGCAGGGCGCCCCACGGGACCTGCCGGGCACGCAGGTCGTGGCGGACGCGCTTGGCGAGCTTCTTGGTGTCTCGCCGGTTCAGCACGGCGCCGACCGCCGCGCCGACCATGAGCGGGGTCAGCGTGGGCAAGTGGCGTGCGGTGCGCTTGACCAGCTGCTGGCGCAGTTCGCGCTTCATCTGGCTGCTGAGTGCCATGTTGACGGTCGAGGGCTTGGTGACCTCGATGCCGCGCTGCTGTGTCCAGGCGGCGAGATAAGCGGTGGTGCGCTGCTTGAGGCCTCCGGGGGCCCGCACTCCGTAGACCTCGTGCAGCTCCGCGATCAGCTTGAACTCCACCGCCGCGACGGCGAGCGTCTCGGCGGCCAGCTCGGCCGTCATGGCCGGTGGTACGGGCAGCATGGCCGCGGCGCCGACTCCGGCGCCGACGGTCGCCGTACCGGTCGTGGCGGCGGCGACCAGCTTGTCCGCGATCTCCTCGGGACCGAGGCCCGGGAAGTGCTTGCGCAGTGTTTCCAGATCGCGGACAGGGATGCGCGGGGCCACGTCGATCAACCGGTCGCCGAGGGACGCCAGACCGTATTTGGCGCCGCGGCCGACGCGATGTGCGAACGAACCCCGCTCGTCGCCGTGCTCCCGTTCTCCCTCACGATCCGCCGCCGGGGAGGGCGTGCCGTAGTGCAGCTCGACCGCACCGGGCGGCGGAGCGTCGTCCTCCCCCTCTGAGCGGTTCATGCGCTTCTTCCGGAAAGGTATGGAGCCCGCCACGGCTGCCCGGCCTCAGGCCGCGCAGTCGCGGCAGATCGGCTGGCCGTTCTTCTCTGCGGCCAGCTGGCTGCGGTGGTGGACGAGGAAGCAGCTCATGCACGTGAACTCGTCCGCCTGGCGAGGCAGCACCCGCACCGACAGCTCCTCGTTGGAGAGGTCGGCGCCGGGCAGCTCAAGTCCCTCGGCCTGCTCGAACTCGTCGACGTCGACGGCCGAGGCCGACTTGTCGCTGCGGCGGGCCTTCAGTTCCTCGATGCTGTCCTCGTTGACGTCATCGTCGGTCTTGCGTGGGGTGTCGTAGTCCGTTGCCATGTCGCTCTCCCCCTCCGGGTGTCTGCGGTATCTCCAGCGCACGTAACGCGTGAGAGGCCGGACTTGTGCCCGACCCGAGGCGGAGATTTTGCCTTACATCAAGGCCTGTTACTCAATCGACACCCAACCGCACCCCCGAAGAGGTGATCGGGTCGGCTGTCAATCAGGCCCGAACACGGTCCGAATGTCGCACTTCACTCACGCCGTTCCGTGTACTTCCCGTGATCATGCCCTGCGGAAACCTGGATTTTTCCGCTTTTTGCGCAGGTATGTTGATCACTCTCCGTGCCGGTGGCCGAAATCCTATGTGCAATCGGTCACAGCTGGGAACGTCGAAGGACAGATCATCATATTTCGCGCAAAGCGAACGCGTGGCGCGGGCCGGTCGGCGCAGGTCAGACGGGAATCGAGACCCTCATCACCAGTCCGCCGCCCTCGCGCGGCTCGGCGGTGATCGCTCCGCCGTGTGCCCGCGCGACGGAGCGGACGATGGACAGGCCGAGACCGACACCCTTGTCGCTGCCCGTCCGCTCGGTGCGCAGCCTGCGGAACGGCTCGAAAATGTTGTCCAGCTCGTAGGCCGGGACGACGGGGCCGGTATTGGCCACCACCAGGTACGCCTGGCCCGCCTCCACGCCCGTGGTGACCTCCACCCAGCCGTCCTCGGGCACGTTGTAGCGCACGGCGTTCTGTACCAGGTTCAGGGCGATCCGCTCCAGCAGCACGCCGCTGCCCTGCACCACGGCCGGGGCGAGATCGCCGTTGCGCAGCCCCACGCCCCTCTCCTGGGCCTCTGCACGGCTCTGGTCGACCGCCTGGGCGGCCGCCTCCGCCAGGTCCACCGCCTTGCGCTCCACGACCTCGTTGTCGCTGCGCGCGAGCAGCAGCAGCCCCTCCACCAGCTGCTCGCTGCGCAGATTGGTGGCGAGCAGCGTCTTGCCCAGCTGCTGCAGGTCCGCAGACGCGTTGGGATCGGCGAGCTGGACCTCCAGCAGGGTCCGGTTGATCGCCAGCGGCGTGCGCAGCTCGTGCGAGGCATTGGCGACGAATCTGCGCTGCGACTCGAACGAGCGGGCAAGCCGGTCGAGCATGTCGTCGAAGGTGTCGGCGAGCTCCTTGAGCTCGTCGTCGGGGCCGTCCATCTCGATCCGCCGCGACAGGTCGGAGCCGGCCACGGACCGGGCGGTACGGGTGATCCGGCCCAGCGGCGCCAGCACCCGCCCGGCCATCACGTAGCCGAAGGCGAAGGCGATCACCGACAGGCCGAGCAGCGCGAGCAGGGCATGGCGGAGCAGATTGGTCAGCGCCAGCTCGCGCTGGGCCTTCATGCAGGCGTCGAGGGCGTCGTTGAACTGGGCGGCGGAGGAGTCCAAGGTCGGGTCGGTCAGCCCGGGACAGGTGTTGCTGGTGAGCCGCACCTGCCCGGTGACCAGGCGGAACGGAGTCATGCTGCCCTGACGCATCGCCTCGGCCGCGAGGAGGTAGATCACCAGCAGCAGCAGTACGCCGGCGATGAGGAACATCCCCCCGTAGAGCACGGTGAGACGTATCCGGATGGTCGGCCGCAGCCACGGGCCTGACGACTCGGCCGCGCGCGGTTCCCAGGTGGGCTTGGGCGGGGTCGCGGGGGGCGGAGTGGCCGAGGGCTGCGGCGGTACGGAGGACGTCGAGGCGTCTGCGCCCGCGGACGCCGGAGCGGCCCCGGGGGACACGGGGGATTCGGACATGGGAGCAGCCATCCCGGTCAGATCCGGTAGCCGGAGCCGGGCACCGTCACGATGACGGGCGGTTCGCCGAGCTTGCGACGCAAGGTCATCACGGTCACCCGGACGACGTTGGTGAACGGGTCGGTGTTCTCGTCCCAGGCCTTCTCCAGCAGCTGCTCGGCGGAGACCACAGAGCCCTCGCTGCGCATCAGCACTTCGAGCACCGCGAACTCCTTCGGGGCGAGATGGACCTCCTCGCCGCCGCGGAAGACCTCGCGGCGGTTGGGGTCGAGCCTGATCCCGGCCCGCTCCAGCACAGGCGGCAGCGGCACGCTGGTACGGCGGCCGAGCGCCCGTACGCGCGCGGTCAGCTCGCTGAAGGCGAACGGCTTGGGGAGGTAGTCGTCGGCGCCGAGCTCCAGGCCCTCGACGCGGTCGCTCACATCACCCGCGGCGGTGAGCATGAGGACGCGGGTGGGCAGGCCCATGTCGACGAGCTTGCGGCACACCTCGTCACCGTGGGTCACCGGCAGGTCGCGGTCGAGCACGACCACGTCGTAATCGTTGACCCCGATGCGCTCGAGCGCCGCACCGCCGTCGTAGACGACATCGACGGCCATGGCCTCCCGGCGCAGACCGGTGGCCACGGCATCGGCGAGCAGCTGCTCGTCCTCGACGACGAGTACGCGCACGTCGCTGGTCCTTCCACGTGAAGCAAGACTGGATGTCCCTCCATCCTGCCTCGGATGCCCATAAAACACCGGTAAGACGGGGGCTCGGAAGGCCGCCCCCGAAGATCGCGGGGTCAGACGGCACACGACACCGGAGAATTCCTCGCGAGATTTCCGGGCAACGGGAGGTTTCCCTTCCGCAGGGGGTGGGGAAGACGACTGCAACCCCGCGATCACCCCATCCTGTGCGCGCGTCGCCGCGCTTTCCGTGATCGCCCAGACCACCCGCAAGCCACCGTCAGCAGCCACTGTCAGCTCAATCCGTAGACCTACCCGTAGACCATCTCGTGCCACCGACGACGACGAGGGGGCGCCTCATGGACGCATTCACCACTGGCATCATGCAGCGCATAAGAAGCACCGAATCCGACCTGCACCGGGCCCGCGAGGCCGGGGACGACTTCCTCGCCGAGGTGGAGCAGGCCGAGCTCGACGATCTGCACCGGATCGCCGCCGAGCACGGCGTCGACCTGCCGAAGATCGCCTGAAACTCCATACTTACGGGCGGGCCTGCGCCCCGGACACCTGCATGCGGGTGCCGGGGCGTTTGCGCGCCCTCGTACGGCGCCCCTGCGTGAGGCGGTGCCGTTCAGTAGCCCGTTTTCAGTCGTGCCAGGCGCCGAGCTCGTCCAGGAGGGCCTGCAGCGGCTCGAAGAGGCCAGCAGGGGCCGCGACGGCGAGCTCAGGCGATGGCTTCTCGCCCGGCCGGCCTCCGGTGAGTGCTCCCGCCTCACGGGCGAACAGTGCCCCGGCAGCGAAGTCCCACGGGTTGAGCCCCCGCTCGTAGTAGCCGTCCAACCGGCCGCAGCCGACGTCGCACAGGTCTATCGCGGCCGATCCGCCGCGCCGGATGTCACGCACCCGGGGCAGCAGCTCGCCGACCACCCTGGCCTGGGCGACGCGGCGCTCGGTGAGGTAGCCGAAGCCGGTGCCGATGAGCGCCTGCTCGAAGGCGGGGGCCGGTCGGCAGCTCACCCGTCGGCCGCCCACATACGCGCCTCCGCCGCGAACCGCCTGGTAGGTCTCGCCGCGCATGGGGGCCTCGACGACGCCGACGATCGTCTCGCCGTCCTTCTCGGCGGCGATGCTCACCGCCCAGGAGGGCAGGCCGTACAGATAGTTGACGGTGCCGTCGAGCGGGTCGATCACCCACCGCACGCCCGTGGTGCCCTCGACGCTCGCGCCCTCCTCCCCTAGCAGGCCGTCGTCGGGACGGCGCTCGGAAATGAAGCCGGTGATCAGCTTCTCCGCGGCGATGTCCATCTCGGTGACGACGTCGATCGGGCTGGATTTGGTGGCGGCGACACCGAGGTCGGCGGGGCGCCCGTCACGCAGCAGCACGCCCGCACGGCGAGCGGCCTCCAGCGCGGTGTCGAGCAGCTCGGCGGTGCTGGCGTCGGTCACGGTGTTCCTCTCGTGCTCTCGTCGTGCTCGTGCTCGGGCTGGCGCTCATGCGACGCGCGGGCCGTCAGTCGAGCCCCGCGGCGGCGGGACGGGGGCTGCGGGCCGGACAGCAGCCGACAGGGCACACGTCGTGGCTCGGGCCGAGCGCGCCCAGCGCGCAGCGCTCCACCGCCTCGCCGCGCTCGATGGCGGCCCGCTCCAGCACCAGCTCGCGCACGGCTGCGGCGAAGCGCGGGTCGGCGCCCACGGTGCCGGCGCGGCTGACCGGCAGGCCGAGCTCGGCCGCCTTGGCCGCCGCCTCCGTGTCCAGGTCGTACTTGACCTCCATGTGATCGGAGACGAAGCCGATCGGCGCCATCACCACCGCGGGCGCGCCCTGTGCGTGCAGCTCTTCGAGGTGGTCGCAGATGTCGGGCTCCAGCCACGGGATGTGCGGAGCACCGCTGCGCGACTGGTAGACCAGCCGCCACGGCCGGTCGACGCCGGTGGCCTCGCGCACCGCGTCGGCGATCACGGCGGCAACGTCCAGGTGCTGCGCGACGTATGCGCCGCCCTCGCCGTCGGTGGTGTGGGCCTCGACCGGGCCGGAGGTGTCGGCGGCAGCGGTCGGGATGGAGTGCGTGGTGAAGGCGATGTGCGCCCCGTCCCGCACCTCCGCGGGCAACTCGTCGAGCGCGGCGAGCACCGCATCCGTCATGGGGCGGATGAAGCCGGGGTGGTTGAAGTAGTGGCGCAACTTGTCGATCCGGGGCAGGGGACGGCCCTCCGCCTCCAGCGCGGCGAGCGCGTCGGCGAGGTTCTCGCGGTACTGCCGGCAGCCCGAGTACGAGGCGTAGGCGCTGGTGGCCAGGGTGAGGATCCGCCGGTGGCCCTCGTCGACCATGGTGCGCAGGGTGTCGGTCAGATACGGCGCCCAGTTGCGGTTGCCCCAGTGGACGGGCAGGTCGAGGCCGTTCTCGGCGAAGTCCTTGCGCAGCGCGTCGAGCAGGGCGCGGTTCTGGGCGTTGATCGGGCTGACCCCGCCGAAGAGGAAGTAGTGCTGCCCGACCTCTTTCAGCCGCTCGCGCGGGATACCGCGCCCCCGGGTGACGTTCTCCAGGAACGGGACGACGTCGTCGGGGCCTTCGGGGCCGCCGAAGGAGAGCAGCAGGAGGGCGTCGTACGGGCGTGGGTCTTGCTGATCGGCCATGCCTCGATCCTGCCATCCGCCGTCCGGCGTGAGTATGATCCCCCTCCAATCGACTGGAGGGTCGACTGGGAGGGGGCGTACAGGCGGTGGATACGGCGAGGACGTCGGGCATAGCCGGCGGGACGACCGGGGCCGAGGTATGGCGCAATTGGGCGGGGAACGTCACGGCTCGGCCGCGGCGGACCGTGACGCCCGCGTCGGTCGACGAGCTGGCCGCCGTCGTGCGTGAGGCGGCCGAGGACGGCCTCACCGTCAAGGCCGTCGGCACCGGCCACTCCTTCACCGCCGCGGCCGCCACCGAGGGCGTGCTGATCCGCCCGGACCGGCTGGCGGCTGTGCGGAGCGTGGACGAGAAGGCGGGAACGGTCACGGTCGAGGCGGGGCTGCCGCTGCACCAGCTGAACCGGATGCTCGACGCCCACGGCCTCTCGCTCACCAATATGGGCGACATTATGCAGCAGACGGTCGCCGGGGCGACCAGCACCGGAACGCACGGTACCGGCCGCGACTCGGGATCGATCGCCACTCAGATCAAGGGGCTCGAACTGGTCTGTGCCGACGGGTCGGTACTGCACTGCTCGGCCGACGAGAACGCCGATGTCTTCGCCGCTGCCCGGATCGGCCTCGGCGCGCTCGGGGTGATCGGCTCCATCACCTTCGGGGTCGAGCCGTCGTTTCTGCTGGCGGCGCGTGAGGAGCCGACGGGCTTCGACCAGGTCACCTCGCAGTTCGATCAACTCGTCGCCGAGAACGAGCACTTCGAGTTCTACTGGTTCCCTCACACCGACGGCTGCAACACCAAGCGGAACAACAGGAGTCAGGGGCCGGCCGCCCCGCTGACCAGGGCGCGCGGCTGGATCGACGACGAGCTGCTCTCCAACGGCGTCTTCCAACTGGCCTGCGCGCTCGGCAAGGCCGTTCCCGCGGCCGTCCCCGGCATCGCGCAGATCTCCAGCCGGGCGCTGTCCGCCCGCACGTACACCGACACCGCGTACAAGGTCTTCACCAGCCCGAGGCGGGTGCGGTTCGTGGAGATGGAGTACGCCGTACCCCGCGAGGCCGCGGTGGACGCACTGCGCGAGGTCAAGGCCATGGTGGAGCGGTCGCGACTGAGGATCAGCTTCCCGGTGGAGGTGCGGGTGGCGCCGGCCGACGACATCGCGCTGTCCACGGCGTCGGGGCGCGAGACGGCGTACATCGCCGTGCACATGTACCGAGGCAGCCGCTACCAGGAGTACTTCACGGCCGTCGAGCGGATCATGGTCGCTCACGAGGGGCGGCCGCACTGGGGGAAGATGCACACACGGGACGCCGCATACCTGTCGGCCGCCTATCCGCGTTTCGCCGAATTCACGGCGCTGCGGGACCGGTTGGACCCGCAGCGCCTGTTCGCCAATGGCTATCTGCGCAGGGTGCTCGGCGACTGAACCTGCGCGGCGTGCTCTACGGCGTGGCCGTCGCCGTTCCTCCGAGCGCGGGCTGCTGCGAAGCGCCCGCGCCCTGGTTCTGTGACGGGACCGGGGTGGGCGTCGGCTTGAAGGAGGAGCCGGTGCCGGACGAGGACGTCTCGTTCGGGGCGGGGCTCGATGCACTGCCGCTCCCCGTTGCGCCGCCGCTCGTCTGCGGGCTGCTCGACGCGGACGGCTGGGGAGCCGTACCGGTCTGCGATCCGTCACCGGATGGGGTGGTCGACTCGGACGGCGTCGGTCCGGGGCTCGGCTTCTTCGACGAGGAGGAACCTCCCGCGAAGGAGACGAGGGTCGGGGCCTTGCCCCCGTGGCCGGTCCAGCCCGCCATCGAGCTCCCGGTGGCCAGCTCGAGGCCCGTGATCGCGACCATCACCGCGGCGAAGAGCGCACCGGAGGCGACCAACGAGCGGCGCCAGCCGCGCCATGTGGTGCCGTGCAGGGTCGCCTCGCCGTACTCGCCCGGCGCCCGAACGCTCGCTCCCTGCTCCGGCGCACGCCGGAGCTGCAGTTCCTGGGGGCGCGTCAGCACCACCGATTCTCGCAACTGCTCACCGGTGCGCCGGAACAGATGTTGGAAGATCGCGCCTCCCGTCGTGGCGAGCACACTGACCACCGCCGCGCCGAGGATGGTTCCGTACACCCCCAGGAACGACGCCAGGTACGCGGCCACCATGGTGGCTGCCCCGCTCCCCGCAACCTGCGGAAGGGACAGATCGATGCGCTTCTTCTCGGTCTTCTCGGTCTTCTCGGTCTTCTCAGTCGTCTCGGTCTTCTCGCTGGTCCCAGCCGCGTGTCCCATCCCTGTCCCTCGGTGGAACGTCCGTTCTTCTTACGTAGAAGACGGACCGCAAAGGTGAAGGAGTCGGTTCCACTTCTGTTGATTGTGTGAACATCACCACGAGTTGATTGCGATACACACGGCGATCGCTCGCCCAACTCCCGCGGCGGATCGGAACGTCGACGGCGCGGTGCTGCACCCCGATGGCCCGAATGGAGTACTGTGACGAGCCCGTGCACCGGTTTCCATCCGGCTGCCCGGATCCTGCGGGAGGGGGCCCGAGGGTGCTGTGCGACCAGGCGCCGTTGCGCAGGAGAGATATACGTGACGGCTCGTAACAGAAGGTGATGATCTCCGTCACTTTGAGTTGCGAAAAGGTAACCGTGCCATAACGGCGGGTCGGGGAAGGCGCCCGACACGCCGGGCAAGTCGGCAAGGTTGTGGCAGGCCGCAGTCGGGCAGGCCACACTCGTTCTTCGGGAGCAGCGACGCACGTGACGTCGGCAGGCACCACCCGGGAGGTCCCCATGCCCGATCTGCGTGTCGTGGCCGTCAGCAACGACGGCACACGACTGGTGCTCAAAGCTGCGGACAGCACGGAATACACGCTTCCCATCGACGAGCGGCTGCGCGCTGCCGTACGCAACGACAGGGCACGCCTCGGCCAGATCGAGATCGAGGTCGAGAGCCATCTGCGGCCGCGTGACATCCAGGCACGGATACGAGCGGGAGCCTCCGCGGAAGAGGTGGCACAGCTCGCCGGGATCCCGGTCGAGCGGGTACGGCGCTTCGAAGGCCCCGTTCTCGCCGAGCGGGCGTTCATGGCCGAGCGGGCCCGCAAGACGCCGGTACGGCGGCAGGGCGAGTCCACTGGCCCCCAGCTGGGTGAGGCCGTGACCGAGCGGCTCCTGCTGCGCGGCGCCGAAAAGGACAGCGCCCAGTGGGACTCCTGGCGTCGCGACGACGGCACGTGGGAGGTGCTGCTCGTCTACCGCGTCGCGGGCGAGCCGCACTCCGCGAGCTGGACGTACGACCCGCCGCGCCGCCTCGTGCAGGCCGTGGACGACGAGGCGCGGGCGCTGATCGGCGAGACCCCGCCGGAGCAGCCCGAGCCGAGCTTCCCGTTCGTACCGCGGATCGCGCGGCTGCCGCGCGACCGTCCGCTGGACCGGGCGTTGGACCGCCAGTTGGACCGCGGCGAGCGCCCGGAGCGGACCGACAGGTCCGAACGAAGCGACCGTCCGGATCGGGGCGAGCGCCCGGGCGGCGACCAGCGTGACGAGCGCGAGGGGCGCGAGGGGCGCGACGGGCGCCCCGAGAAGGAGCGGGACTCGCTGACCAGCCTGCTCGAAGCGGTTCCGAGCTTCCGCGGTGACATGGTCGTGCCGTCGTCCGGCCCGGCACCGGATTCCGCCCCGGCCACCGTCGCCGGCGGCCAGGACGGCGAGGAGACGGCCGGGACAGCGACCGAGGAGGCGGCGCCGCCTGCCGCGAGCGCGGGTGCCGGATCGGCCTACGCCGATGTCCTCATGCCGCGCTCGGTGGGCTCCCACCGGGAGCGGCTGATCGGTACGACCGACCGGCAGGCCGAGGCGGACGGGGTACGGCCCGGGCGCCGGGCGACCGTGCCGAGCTGGGACGAGATCGTCTTCGGCAGCCGGAGGAAGAAGCAGGAGTAGCGCACAGCGCATCACGCATGGCGCAGGAGCGATCCTGCAGCGGCAGACCTCGCGGGCGGCGCACCGGCGCGCCGCCCGCGAGGTTCGTTCAGGGCTTCTCCCCCGTCGCCACCGGCCGCGACGGATCGGCGGTCCACTCACTCCACGAGCCGACGTAGAGAGCAGCCTGGATGCCCGCGACGGCGAGCGCCAGGACCTCTTGCGCGGCCGAGACGCCCGAGCCGCAGTAGACGCCGACCTCGGTGTCCTCGGTGGCGCCCAGCGCCTTGAACCGCTGGGCCAGCTGGTTGGCGGGCAGGAATCGTCCGTCGGCGGCGACGTTGCCGGTCGTCGGGGCGTTGACGGCGCCGGGGATGTGTCCGGCCACTGGGTCGATGGGCTCAACCTCGCCCCGGTACCGCTCGGGGGCGCGGGCGTCGAGCAGCAGGCCGCGGCGGGCCAGCGCCGCGGCGTCGTCGGCGGTCAGGAGCGGCAACGCACCGGGCACGGGGGTGAAATCGCCGGGGACAGGGGTGGGCGTCGTCGTCTCCAGAGGACCCTGCCAGGCCGCGAGGCCGCCGTCGAGGACGCGGACATCGGGGTGTCCGGTCCACCGCAGCAACCACCAGGCGCGCGCCGCCGCCCAGCCCTGACCGCCGTCGTAGACCACGACGGGGCGGGAGGCACTGACGCCGGCGCGTCGCATGGCTTCGGCGAAGACGTCGAGATCGGGCAGCGGATGGCGTCCGGCGGCGCCGGGCGGGCCTGCGAGCTCGGAGTCCAGGTCGACGTAGACGGCGCCGGGGATGTGTCCGGCCTCGTACTGCGGACGGCCGGGCGGCCCGCCGAGCTGATAGCGGACGTCGAGAAGGACCGCGTCGTGTTCCCGGTCACGGCTGCGGTCTTGGCTGCGGAGCTCCGCCTCGGAGATGATGGCTTCCATGCGGCCCATTGTGACCGCGGCCACCGCTGTCCGGTGTCCTGGTGATCGTATGGACGGCGTGGCCAGGAGAACGACACATCACAAGCTATCGGGCATTCTCCTTCCGGGGCGTCCCGGACCGGCGCGGCCGGGGCGCACGACGCGCGAGGTGGTGAAACCATCATCCTGGCTCGTCCCCCGCTGACCGTCGCGCGAGGAGAGATTTCCGATGACCGAGGTATCGGCCCGGCGTCCCCAGGGTGCACCCTGCTGGGTAAGTCTGCTGGTGCACAGCCTGCCCGCGACACAGGAGTTCTACGGCGGGCTGTTCAGCTGGGAATTCCACGCCGGACCCCAGCATTTCGGGCCCTATGTGAAGGCCTCGCTCGGTGGCCGGTTCGTGGCCGGGATCGGTGAGTGCCACGAGAACCGCCACCTTCCGGTCGCCTGGACCACGTATCTGTCGGTGGAGGACGCCGACGCCACCGCCGAGCTGATCCGCGACTGCGGCGGCACCGTGGCCGTCGGACCGCTCGACGCGGACGACGAGGCAGGGCGCATGGCGATCGCCGCCGACCCGTGCGGCGCGGTGTTCGGCATCTGGCAGCCGATCGGCCACACAGGGGTGGGCGTCGTCGGCGAGCCGGGAACCTTGGTGTGGAACGAACTGGTGACGCTGGAGACGTCGGCGGTCAGCAAGTTCTACTCCGTGGTGTTCGGCTTCGAGGAGGAGGCAGTGGTCTCGGCCGATTTCGACTACCTGACGCTGCACCTCGACGGGCAGCCGGTGGCCGGGATCCACGGGGTCGGCACGGCGCTCCCGCAGGACCTGGGCGCGTACTGGATGACGTACTTCGCAGTGGCGGACGCGGACGCCGCGGCGAGGAAGGTGACGGAACTGGGCGGGAGGGTGCTGCGCCCGCCGCGTGACTCGGCGTACGGGCGGCTGGCCACGGTGGCCGACCCGGAGGGGGCCATGTTCACCGTGATCCGCCTCGACTCGTAGGTACCGAGCCCCGTATATACGGAGCCGCTCATATTTACGGAGCCGCTCATATTTACGGAGCCGCTCAGCTCCGGACTTCCAACAGCGGCACCAGCTGTTCGGCCGGTGCGAGCGAGCCGTGCAGCCCGACCATCGACGACTCCCCCGGCTCCCGCCTGCTCGCGATCACCGCGATCTCGTCACTCGCCACTGCAACCACGTCGCCGATCCGCTCGTACACCCGCTCGTCGACGTGCGGACCGAACCAGCCCGCTTCGATCGCCTGCTCCCGGGTGGCGACCCACATCTGCTCGCCGAGCACCTCGCTCCACACCGCGTGCACGTCGGCAGCGGCTCCCGGTACGGCGTAGACGTGCCGTGCGCGCGCCTCGCCGCCGAGCAGAGCGACGCCGGCGGCGAGCTCCCAGTCCTCGTCGAAGTCGATCCGCTTCTCGGCCGGGATGTCGATCATGCCGTGGTCGGCGGTCACATAGAGGACGGAGCGCGGCGGCAACTGCTCGGCGAGGCGCTGCGCGAGCCGGTCGACCATCATCAACTGCCCGCGCCACGCGTCGGAGTCGACGCCGTAGCGGTGGCCGTTGCCGTCGAGCTCGCTGTAGTAGGTGTAGACGAGGGTGCGGTCGGCGCAGGCCAGGCGGTCGGCGGCGAGATCCATCCGCTCGTCGCCGGTGAGGCGGCCGTGGAAGGTGCCGCCGGAGAGCGCGATCCGGGTGAGCGGGGTCTGCTCGAAGGCGGGCGAGGAGACCTGGCACGTCTCGATGCCTGCCGCGTCGGCGAGTTGGAACACCGTCGGGTAGGGCTGCCAGGCGTGCGGGTCGGTCCACGGCTGCCACCGCAACTGGTTCATCAGCTGGTTCTCGCCCGGTATCGCCACCGTGTATCCGGCGAGTCCGTGCGCGCCCGGCGGCAGGCCGGTGCCCACCGAGGCGAGCGAGGTCGCCGTGGTCGCCGGGAAGCCCGCGGTGAGCGGATCTCCGGTGCCGGCGAGCGAGGTGCCGAGGAGCGAGGTGAGGAACGGTGCCTCGTCCGGGTGGGCCTTGAGCAGCTCCCAGCCGAGGCCGTCGACGAGGAAGACGCACGTGCGGTCCGCAGAGGTGAGGCCGAGCCCGGTGGCGGGGGCGCCAGGCACGCCGTGACCGGCGAGGGCCGCGGGGAGCAGATCGCTCAGGGCCGCGGTGCCGTAGCGCGGCGCGGGGGCGCTGCGGATGTCGAGCGGTACGTGGTCGTCCTCGCGTGGGCCCGCTGCCGCGGGGTGCGCCATCAGTGGTGCGCCGACGTGGTTGTGACGGCGGCCGTGGCGGCCGAGAGCGCCTCGGCGAAGGCGAGCGTCTCGCGTACCGCCTCCGGGCCGTCGGCGGCCTCGCTCACCCGCAGGCTGAGGTCGTCGGCGGTCGAGGAACCGGTGTAGCCGTGGTCGGCCTCGCAGTTGGGGTCGGCGCAGGCGGCGGGCTCCAGATCGATCCGGCTGACGGCGCCCCAGCCGATGGTGAGCACCACCTCGCGTGGCAGCGTGCCGGGGGTGTACGACTCGGGGTTGGCGACGACCCGGCTGACCACCACGGAGGAGATCCGGCCGATCTTGACGGACTCGGTGGAGGTGGTGGTGTACGGCGTCGGCGAGGTGTCGTCGGCGCCCTGCTCGTCGGTGTGGCTGACGAGGAACCGGGTGCGGGTGAGGACGAGGACGGTGACGTGCCGCCTGACCTCGTTGGCGTCGAAGGTGGTCTCCTGGTTGACCAGGTACGCGACGACCGGCTCGCCACCGACCGAGGCCTCCACGGCCTCCGCCACGAGTGCCGGGTAGTAGCCGCTGCGCTCGATGGCCGCACGCAGCCCCTGGGTCGTCGTACCGGTTTTCGCCATGAGGACCATCTTAGTGGCGGCTCTCCGCTCGAAGAGGCGCCGCTCAATGAGACGACAGTGCACGGGGCCCCAGGTCGGTACGGGCGGGGGGCCGGGCCAGCCGGACGCCGGCCCCGAGCACGGTCAGGCCGGTGTGCGCGACGACGACGGGTTCGAGCGTCACCGCGACGATCTCCGGCAGGTCGTCGACCAGCCGCGAGACGCGCAGCAGCAGCTCTTCGAGCGCACCGGTGTCGGCGGGCTCGGCGCCGCGCCAGCCGAAGAGCAGCGGGGCCGCCTTGATGGACCGGACGAGATCGGCGACGTCCCGGTCGGTGGCGGGGATGAAGCGGTGGGCGACGTCGCCGAGCAGCTCGGACGGGGCGCCCGCCAGGCCGAAGGAGAGCATGGCGCCGACGGCGGGGTCGACGGCGGCCCGCACGACGGTGTCGACACCGCGCGGAGCCATCGCCTGAACCACCGGGAGCACCTCGGCGGGCTTGCCGAGCCGGTCGGTCAACTCTTCGTAAGCGCGCAGGAGTTCGGCCTCGGAGGCGATGTCGAGGCGCACCCCGCCGAGGTCGGCGCGGTGGCGCAGGTGGGGTGCGGTGGTCTTGAGCGCCACGGGGTAGCCGAGGCGGCGGGCGGCGGTCGCCGCGGCGGTGGCGTCCTGGGCGGGGAGCGTCTGACGGACCTCGATGCCGTAGCGGGCGAGCAGTGCGGCGGCGGCCGGCTCGTCGAGGTTGACGGCGCCGCGCCGGCGTTCGTCGGCGGGGGCGGCATCGGCATCGACGGCGCTGGGGCGGCGGTCGTCGGCGGAGTCGAGGAGGCGAGCCACGTCGTCATGGGCGGCGGCCTCGTCGATCCCGTCGAGCTCGGGGACCGTGCCAGGGGTGGCGGTGGTGCGCCGCCAGTCCGCATAGCGGACGGCCTCCGCCAGCGGCTGGACGGCGCGCTCGGCCGAGGGGTAGGCGGGGATACGCGCGGTGGCGTCCGCTTCGCCGCCGGCGGGGGCGGCGCCGAGGCGCTCGGCGAGCCGGTCGAGGGTGAGGTGGACCACGACGACGGGCTTGGTGCTGCCGGCCGCCGCCGACTGGAGCGCCACGGCGAGCTCGGGGTCGTCCCCGGAGTCGGGTTCCCGTGCGCCTGCGGCGCCGACGCGCGGGATGGCGGTGACGACGACGGCGTCCACCTCGTCGTCTGCGAGCGCCACGGCGAGCGCGGTACGGAAGTCGTCGGGGACGGCCGTGGTGGTCAGGTCGATCGGTGCGCGCGGCAGCAGACCGGCGCTGATGCTCACGTCGTACGCCAGCAGCCCGAGCGACTCGGAGTTGCCGAGGATCGCGACGCGCCCTCCTGCGGGGAGCGGCTGGTGAGCCAACAGCAGCCCGGTGTCCAGCAGTTCGGTCACCGTGTTGACGCGGAGGATCCCCACTTGCCGGAAGAGCGCCGAGACGGTGGCGTCGGGGATGCGGGCGGCGGCCTCCGGATGTCCGGGCGGCAGGCTGCCGGTGTGCCGGGCGCCCTTGACGACGACCACGGGCTTGGCGGCGGCGGTCCGCCGTGCGAGGCGGGTGAACTTCCGCGGGTTGCCGATGGATTCGAGGTACATCAGGGCGACGTCGGTCTCGGGGTCGTCGTACCAGTACTGCAGCAGGTCGTTGCCGGAGACATCGGCGCGGTTGCCTGCGGAGATGAACGTCGAGACTCCTGCGATGCCACCCGGGCCGCGGCGGTGGAGGCCTGCGAGCAGCGCGATGCCGATGGCGCCGGACTGGGTGAACAGGCCGAGCCGGCCGGTCGCCGGGGTCTCGGGTGCCAGCGAGGCGTTGAGCCGCACGCGCGGTGAGGTGTTGAGGATGCCGAACGCGTTGGGGCCGATGATCCGCATGCCGTAGGAGCGGGCCTGACGGACCAGGGCACGCTGCCGCTCACGGCCTTCGGGGCCGGATTCGGCGTAGCCGTCGGCGATCACCAGCAGCCCTTGGACCCCATGGGCCCCGCAGTCCGCGACGGCCTCGGGGACGTGCTCGGCGGAGACGGCGAGGATCGCCAGGTCGACCGCTTCATCGATGGAGCCGACGGAACGGTGTGCCGCCACGCCCTCGGGCTGCAGGAGGTCCATGGAGTCGGGGAAGTGGTGGTTGACGGCGTGCACCCGGCCGCGGAACCCGGCGGCGAGCAGATTGCGCAGCACGGTTCGGCCGACACTGCCCTCGCTTCTGCCGGTGCCGACGACGGCCACGGAGCGCGGAGCGAGCAGCCGCTGCACGGAGCGGGCCTCGGCTCGCTGTTCTCGGGCGCGCATCACCGCGACCGAGGCCTCGGTGGGTTCCAAGTCGAGTTCGAGACGGACGACTCCGTCGGTGAAGCTGCGCTGCTGGGTGTAGCCGACGTCGGTGAAGACCTTGATCATCTTGCGGTTGGCCGGGAGCACTTCGGCGACGAAGCGGCGGATGCCGCGTTCGCGTGCCACGGCCGCGATGTGTTCGAGCAACGCGGACGCGACGCCGCGGCCCTGATGGGCGTCCTGGACGAGGAAGGCAACCTCGGCGCGGGTCGCGCCCCCACCGGCCGGCCTGCCGTGCTCGTCGATCCGGTCGTAGCGGACGGTCCCTATGAACTCACCGCCGACGGTCGCGGCCAGCCCGACGCGGTCGACGTAGTCGTGGTGCGTGAACCGCCGCACGTCGCGGTCGGAGAGACGGGGGTAGGGCGCGAAGAAGCGGTAGTACTTGGACTCGTCGGAGACCTGTTCGTAGAAGCTGACCAGGCGTTGCGCATCGTCCGGGGTGATCGGGCGGACATGGGCGATGCCGCCGTCGCGCAGCACGACGTCCGCCTCCCAGTGGACCGGGTACGCGGGCTGCGCCGACGTCGCAGAGGTCTCCATGGGCGCAAGAGTAGGACGCGGTGCGGCGCGTGGCGCCCCGGCGGACGCGCGGGCGGTGCGGCAGCCTACCCTCGACGGAGCGGGATTCCCCCCGCAGCCGTGCGTACACTGGTCTAGACAACCGGAATCACCAGAAGGGTTACACCATGGCTGAGCGCCGCGTCACCGTTGGCTGGGCCGAAGGCCTGCACGCCCGCCCCGCCTCGATCTTCGTCCGCGCTGCGACCGCCGCAGGCGTCCCGGTGACGATCGCCAAGGCCGACGGCGCCCCGGTCAATGCCGCATCGATGCTCGCCGTGCTCGGTCTGGGCGCCAAGGGCGGCGAGGAGATCGTGCTGGCGTCGGAGTCCGACGATGCGGAGGCGGCGCTCGACCGCCTGGCGAAGCTGGTTTCCGAGGGGCTCGACGAGCTTCCCGAGACCGTCTGACAACTCCCGCCGGTCTCGCCCGGCGCAACACCAATATCCGCGGGGAATTGCAGAAGCAATTCCCCGCGGTCTCGTATACGGAACTTTTTACCGCGCGCCTGTTAAGGACGTGCACGCGAAATGTTTACTGCACGTTTCGGAATCCTCACGCGCGCTCTCATCCGGCGGCGCCGGGAATGCTGGGAGCCCTGCGCAATCGGTGCGCGGCCGCCCACCGCTCGATGTGCGCCGTGGTGAGTCTGCGCGCCCGTTCGGCGTCGCCGCGTGCCACCGCGTCTGTGATCGCCCCATGTTCGTCCCAGGTAGCCATCGACCTGCCGGGCAGCTCGACGGCGTACATCCACGAGATCTTCTGGCGCAGCTGGATGAGGAGCGCGGCGAGGCCGGGGCTGCCCGAGGCCTGCGCCAGCGTCTGGTGGAACCAGCCGTCGAGTGCGGGAAGGTCGGAGAACTGGCCCTTCTGCGAGCGTTCCTGGCTGAGCCTCACCAGGCCGCGCAGCACCCGCAGATGCTGCTCGGTGCGGCGTTCGGCCGCCCGTGCGGCGCCCAACGGCTCCAGCAGCGCTCGGATCTCCAGCAGGTCTCCCGCCTCCTGCTCGCTCGGCTCGGCAACCGATGCACCGGCATGCTTGCGGGTGCGGACGAACCCCTCGGACTCCAGGGTGCGCAACGCCTCGCGCACCGGGACCCGGGAGACCCCGTAGCGCTTGGCGAGCAGTTCCTCGGTCAGCCGGCCGCCGGGCGCGAAGTAGCCGCTCACGATGTCGTCGCGGATCGCGGAGCACACGGTCTGGGCGGACAACCGCCGCCCGCCGTTCCCCGCGCCGCCCTCCCCGTTCACATCCAATCCCGCATCGCCGGTCCCCATTTCATGCGCACAGTCTTTTTATCCAGCAACTCTATGGCAGCGCAGCACGCTTTCCCGCGGCAGCCCCGAATCCGACGGAATTCTTGGCCGGGAATGTACGGTGAGGCGCAGCACACCACGGAACGGAGAAGGGCCCCGGCCCCCGCGTCGGGGAGGCCGGGGCCCTTTGCGGACCGTCTGCCGACGGCTAGCCGCGGACCACTGTCACCGGGCCGATGCCGAGCTTGCCGACTTCGGCCTCGATCTGTGAGGCGTCGCCCACCAGCACGACCACGAGGCGCTCGGGCGCGAACGCGTTCACCACGGCTGCCGTCGCCTCGACCGTGCCGGTCTGCGCCAGGCGTGCGTACAGCCCCGCCTGGTAGTCGTCCGGCAGATGCTGCTCCACCTGGTCGGCGAAGGTGCCGGCGACGGCCGCCGCCGTCTCGTACTTCAGCGGGGCGACGCCCACCAGGTTCTGCACGGCGACATCGCGCTCCTCGTCGGTGAGCCCGCCCTCGGCGAGGCCGCGCAGCACCTGCCAGGTGTCGGCGAGCGCAGGGGCGGTCACGTCGGTGGCAACCGAGCCGCTGATCGCCAGCATCGAGGCGCCGGTGCCGTCCGGGGCCGAGCGCAGCACCTGGGCGAAGGCCCGCACACCGTAGGTGTAGCCCTTCTCCTCGCGCAGCACACGGTCGAGCCGCGAGGTCAGGGTGCCGCCGAGGCAGTAGGTACCGAGCACCTGGGCGGGCCAGACCGCGTCATGGCGGTCGGGGCCCGTCCGCCCGACGAGCAGTTGCGTTTGGACCGAGCCGGGCCGGTCGACGATCACCACGCGTGCGGAGTCGTCGGCCACCACGGGCGGCGCCGGACGGGGCTCGGCCTTGGTACCGGTCCAGGCACCCAGCGTGGCCGTGAGCAGCGCGTCGAGGTCGATGCCCGTCAGATCGCCGACGACGACGGCCGTGGCGGTGGCGGGGCGCACATGCGCCTCGTAGAAGGCGCGCACCGCGGCCGCGTCGATCCGGGCGACGGTCTCCTCGGTGCCCTGCCGGGGCCGGGACATCCGGGAGTCGGCGGGGAACAGCTCGTCGGAAAGTGCCATGGCGGCGCGGCGGGCCGGGTTGGCGAGCTCGTGGGGGATCTCGTCGAGCCGGTTGCGGACCAGCCGGCCCACCTCGCTCTCGGGAAAGGCGGGGGCGCGCAGCGCATCGGCGAGCAGACCGAGCGCCCTCTCCAGGCGGGAGGCGGGTACTTCGAGGGAGAGGCGGACGCCGGGGTGGTCGGCGTGTGCGTCGAGCGTGGCTCCGCAGCGCTCCAGCTCGGCGGCGAACTCCTCGGCGGTGAGGGTGTCGGTGCCCTCGGAGAACGCCCTGGCCATGATGGTGGCCACGCCGTCCAGGCCCCGCGGCTCCGCGTCGAGCGGCGCGTCGAGCAGCACCTCGACGGCGACGACCTTCTGGCCGGGCCGGTGGCAGCGCAGCACGGACAGGCCGCCCGGCAGGCCGGAGCGCTCGGGGGCGGGGAAGGCCCACGGCTTGGCGGGGCCCGCCTCGGGCCTGGGGTGGAAGATCATCGAAGGGGCAGCGTTGTCGGTGTTGCCGGTGTTGCCGGTGTTGCCGGTGTTGCCGGTGGCGGCCGTTGCGTCGGTCATCAGGCGCCCTCGCCCTCTTCCTCTTCCGTGGCGCCGCCGGTCGGTTCGTAGACCAGGACGGCGCGGTTGTCGGGGCGCAGCCGGGCGGCGGCCACCTCCTTGACCTCGTCGGACGTGATCTTCAGGACCCGGTCGACGGCGGTCAGCGCCAGCTGCGGGTCGCCGAAGAGCACGGCGTAGCGGCACAGTTCGTCGGCGCGGCCACCGACGGTCGCCAGCCGGTCGAGCCACTCGCGCTCCAGCTGGGCCTGGGCGCGCTCCATCTCCTCCGGCGTGGGGCCCTGTTCGGCAAAGCGGGCCAGCTCGTCGTCAACAGCGGCCTCGATCTCAGCCACCTCGACCTCGCTCGACGCCTTGACGTCGAGCCAGCCGAGCGACGGCGCCCCGGCGAGCCTGAGCATGCCGAAGCCGGCGCCGACGGCCGTCCTGTCGCGCCGCACCAGCCTGTTGTGCAGCCGGGAGGACTCGCCGCCCCCGAGCACGGTCAGCGCGAGGTCGGCGGCGTCGGCCTCGCGGGTGCCGTCCTGCGGGAGCCGGTAGGCGGCCATCAGGGCGCGGGAGGGCACGTCCTCGGTGACGACCTCGCGCAGCTGCGAGCCCATGACCGCGGGGAGCGAGCCCTCCCGCGGGGCGGGTTTGCCTTCATGGGAGGGGATGGAGCCGAAGTACTTCTCCACCCAGCCGAGCGTCCGCTCGGGGTCGATGTCGCCGACGACCGCGAGGACCGCGTTGTTGGGCGCGTAGTAGGTGCGGAAGAACTCCTGCGCGTCCTCCAGCGAGGCCGCGTCCAGATCGGCCATCGAGCCGATCGGGGTGTGGTGGTAGGGGTGGCCCTCGGGGTAGGCCATCGCCGTCAACCGCTCGAAGGCAGTGCCGTAGGGGACGTTGTCGTAGCGCTGGCGGCGCTCGTTCTTCACCACGTCCCGCTGGTTGTCCAGGCTCTGCTGGTCGAGCGCGGTGAGCAGGCTGCCCATCCGGTCCGCCTCCAGCCACAGGGCGAGTTCGAGCTGGTGGGCGGGCATCGTCTCGAAGTAGTTGGTGCGCTCGAAGCTCGTGGTGCCGTTGAGGGAACCCCCCGCGGCCTGAACCAGCTCGAAGTGCCCGTTGCCCGGCACCTGCGCCGACCCCTGGAACATCAGGTGTTCGAAGAGGTGGGCGAGTCCCGTGCGGCCCTCCACCTCGTGGCGCGACCCCACGTCGTACCACAGACAGACGGCTGCGACCGGTGACAGATGATCCTCCGAGAGCACCACCCGCAGCCCGTTGGCGAGACGGTGCTCGGTCGCTGTCAGGCCGCCGGATCGTGCCTCCGGCGTGGCCGTGTGACCCATGGGCAAGCTGTCCTTCCGGTCGCGAACTGGTCGACCCCCACCTTAGGGAAGCGCACCGACACCGCGCGAAGTTCCCGGCCGGGGATCTTCTTCGTGGCGGCTGTGTCACGAATGCCACGAAGAAGAACCGGGTCGTGGTACGGGGTGTCAGTGCGGCAGTCCACAATGGACCGCATCAGATCCCGAACAGGTCCGTTGAAGGAGCATCCGTCCGATGGCCCGCCGCAGCACGAAGACCCCGCCTCCGGACGATTTCGAGGAGCGCATCCTCGACATCGACGTCGTCGACGAGATGCAGGGCTCCTACCTCGAGTACGCCTATTCCGTCATCTACTCGCGCGCCCTGCCCGACGCGCGCGACGGCTTCAAGCCGGTGCACCGCCGCATCGTCTACCAGATGAACGAGATGGGCCTGCGCCCCGACCGCGGGTACGTCAAGTGCGCCCGCGTCGTCGGCGAGGTGATGGGAAAGCTGCACCCGCACGGCGACGCGTCGATCTACGACGCGCTGGTGCGCATGGCGCAGGACTTCTCCATGCGGATGCCGCTGGTCGACGGGCACGGCAACTTCGGCTCGCTGGGCAACGACGACCCGCCGGCCGCCATGCGGTACACCGAGTCGCGGATGGCTCCCGCCGCGATGCTGATGACCGAGTCGATCGACGAGGACACCGTCGATTTCGCGCCTAACTACGACGGCCAGGAGCGCGAGCCGGTCACGCTGCCCGCCGCCTTCCCGAATCTGCTGGTCAACGGCGCCTCCGGGATCGCGGTCGGCATGGCGACCAACATGCCGCCGCACAACCTGGTCGAGGTGATCGCCGCCGCCCGCCATCTGATCAGGTACCCGAACGCGGACCTGGACGCCCTGATGCGCCACATTCCCGGGCCCGACCTGCCGACCGGCGGCCGCATCGTGGGCTTGTCCGGGATCCGCGAGGCATACGAGACCGGGCGCGGCAGCTTCCGCATCCGCTCGACGGCGACGATCGAGAACGTCACGGCGCGCCGCAAGGGCATCGTCGTCACCGAACTGCCCTTCACCGTCGGCCCGGAGAAGGTGATCGCCAAGATCAAGGACCTGGTCGGTGCGAAGAAGCTGCAGGGCATCGCGGACGTGAAGGACCTCACCGACCGCGAGCACGGGCTGCGTCTGGTGATCGAGGTGAAGAACGGCTTCAACCCCGAGGCGGTGCTCGAACAGCTCTACAGGCTGACCCCGATGGAGGAGTCCTTCGGGATCAACAACGTGGCCCTGGTGGACGGGCAGCCGCTCACGCTCGGCCTCAAGGAGCTGCTGGAGGTCTATGTCGACCACCGCTTCGACGTCGTCCGGCGGCGCAGCGAGTTCCGCCGCACCAAGCGCGCCGACCGGTTGCACCTGGTCGAGGGGTTGCTGGTGGCTCTGGTCGACATCGACGAGGTCATCCGGCTGATCCGCTCCAGCGAGAACTCGGCCGACGCCAAGCAGCAGCTGATGGAGCGCTTCTCGCTCTCCGAGGTGCAGACGCAGTACATCCTCGACACGCCGCTGCGCAGGCTGACCAAGTACGACCGGTTGGAGCTGGAGTCGGAGCGCGAGCGGCTGGGCGCCGAGATCGCGGAGCTGACCCGGATCCTGGAGTCCGACGCCGAGCTGCGCAAGCTCGTCTCGGGCGAACTCGCCGCGGTGGCCAAGAAGTACGGATCCGAGCGGCGCACGGTTCTGCTGGAGTCGGCTGATACGCCGGTGGCCGCGGTGCCGCTGGAGGTCTCGGACGATCCGTGCCGCGTGCTGCTCTCCGCCACGGGGCTGCTGGCCCGCACGGCGACGACGGATGCCTTCCAGTACGAGGACGGTAAGCGGGCCAAGCACGACGTGATCGTCTCGGCGGTGCCGGCGACGACCCGGGGCGATGTGGGCGTGGTGACCTCCGCCGGGCGGCTGCTGCGGCTGCCAGTGGTCGATCTGCCGACGCTCCCGGAGAGCGCGGCGGCGCCGAACCTCTCGGGCGGCGCGCCCGTCTCGGAGTTCGTCCCGCTTGATGAGGACGAGCAGGTGCTGTGCCTGTCGACGCTCGACGAGTCCTCACCGGGCCTGGCGCTCGGCACCGAGCAGGGGGTCGTCAAGCGCGTGGTGCCCGACTTCCCGGCCAACAGGGACGAGTTCGAGATCATCGGGCTGAAGGAGGGCGACCGGCTCGTCGGCGCTGTCGAGCTGCGCACGGGTGAGGAGGATCTGGTCTTCATCACCGACGAGGCCCAGTTGCTGCGGTATCCCGCCGGGCAGGTCCGGCCGCAGGGCCGGCCGGCGGGCGGAATGGCGGGCATCAAGCTGGGTGAGGGCGCGAAGGTGATCTCCTTCACCGCCGTCGACCCGGCGGACGACGCCGTGGTGTTCACGGTGGCGCGGGCGGAGGGCACGCTCGACGGCGCGGTGCAGGCCTCGGCGAAGCTGACTCCGTTCGAGCAGTATCCCCGCAAGGGGCGCGCCACCGGCGGGGTGCGGTGCCACCGCTTCCTGCGCGGCGAGAACGGGCTCGCCTTTGCCTGGGCGGGTGCGGCTCCGGCGCGCGCCTGCACGGCGGAGGGCACGCCCGCGGAGCTGCCGGAACGAGATCCTCGGCGTGACGGTTCCGGTGTGCCGCTGAAGCGGCCGGTCGCGGCGGTGGCGGGGCCGGTGTGACGGTGTTGCTCGCGGAGTGACCTCGAGGAGTGACGGCGTGACGCCGTGACGGACGGGCACGCCGAACGAAGGTAGGTTAGGCTCACCTTCGTGACTCCTTGTGCATCCGCCTCCAGGGAACTGGCCGAGCCGATGGCCGCGACAGCGGCCAGCGCGCGCACCTGGCTGCTGCTGGAGCAGCCGGGCCCCTGGGGAGCCAAGGCGTTCACCTCCAGCCGCCTCGACCCCGCGCTCGGGCGTGCGCTGGAGAGCCGGGCCGACGGGACGAACGTGCGGCTCGGGCTCATCCGGCAGCCCGCCCGCGACTCGGGCGGTGACCGGGGCACGCGACGCAGGGTGTTCGTGGCGCACACCGTGCCCAGCGCCGGCTGGATCCGTGAGGCGTTGGTGGAGGACCCGGGCGAGCTGCTCGGCCTCGACTTCGCGGCGCTGGGACGGGGCGAGCACGGCGGCTTCGGGTCCGCTCACCACGGCCCGCCGCTCGCCCTGGTGTGCACCAACGGCAAGCGGGACCGGTGCTGCGCAGTACTCGGGCGGCCGCTCGCGGCCGAGCTCGCGTCGTCCGGGAACGGCGAGGTCTGGGAGGTCACCCACCTCGGCGGCCACCGCTTCTCCCCGACGATGCTCGTCCTGCCGTACGGCTACGCGTACGGCAGGCTCGATGCGGGTACGGCGAAGCAAGTGCTGGACGCGACGCGCGAGGGCCGCATGGTGCCGTCCGGATGCCGTGGCCGCTCGGCCTGGCAACGGCCCGGGCAGGCAGCCGAGTTGGCGGTGCGCGAGCTGACCGGCGAGGAGCTCGCGGACGCGCTCGTCGCCTCCCCCACCGTCGAGCTCGGCGCCGACCGCTGGACGGTGGACGTGACGCACGCAGACGGCCGCGCCTGGACGGTCACGGTCGAGCAGCGGCAGTCCGGGCCGCCCCGCCCGGAGAGCTGCGGTGCCGCACTCGGCACCCCTGCCCACATGGTCGTCTCCTCGGTGAGCGAGGCCTGACGAGGAACCCCCGGGCGCGGTGGGGTGGCGCGCCCGGGGTCCGGTTTTATGGCTTAGCCGTTACCGGCAGTTGGGAGCCTCAGCCGTTGGAGCCGGCCGGGGTGGTCGCAGTGGAGAAGCCCTCGAGCTTGTTGGCCGCGGTGGCGAATTCGTTGGTGAACGTCGCGCCGAGGTTGACGGACGAGGTCGCGTTGCCGATCAGTTCCTCCGTCGCCAGAGCCGTCTTCGGTCCGCCGGTGGGCATGATGCCGTCCGGCAGGAACTGGGCCTTGTCCTGGCTCAGTCCGGCGATGTAGTCGGCCTTGGTCACCAGGGCGTTCGACACGAACTGCGACGGCAGGTTGTTGGCGATGTCGGCCGCGGAGTGAGTGTTGATCCAGTGCATGGTGGCCACCAGGGCGTCGACGACCTTCTGCGCCGTCTGCTTGTGGGAGTTGACCCAGTCAGTGCGGGCCAGGACACCCGCCGCGGGCCAGAAGCCGCCCAGCACGGCCTTGGTGCCCGCGGAGGTGGCCAGGTCGATGGCCGGGTAGCCGATGCCCTTCTTCTCGATCGCGTTGACCGTCGGCTGAGTCGTCATGACGCAGGCCGCCTTGCCGTTCTGCAGCGCGGCAACCGCGGTCGAGCCATCGCCGACGGCAATCCGGCTGAAATCATTGGTCTTCAGGCCGGCTTTGGCAGCGAGGAACTTGGTGAGGGTGTCGGTTCCGGACCCGAGGTCGGTGACGCCGATCGTCTTGCCCTTGAAGTCGGCCGGGGAGTGGACGTTCTGGCCCTTGGCGCACATCACCCGCTCGCCCGGCGCGCCGGAGAGCTGGACGATGTCCTCGACGGCCTTGCCCTTCACCTGGTAGTCGATGGCGTGGTTGTACCAGGCGCCCGCCATGTCCACCTGGCCGGAGGCCATCGCGTCCTCGGCGCCGACGCCGCCCGCGGTCTCCGTGCTCAGCTGGACGTTGACGCCGTACTTCTTGTAGAAGCCCAGGTCCTGGGCGAGCTGGTAGGGCAGGTAAATCTGCTTGTCGATACCGCCGACCATGAGGCTCACCGTCGGCGTGCCACCGGAGCCGCCGGCCGAGTCGCTGCTGCCGGAGCCGCTGGAACAGGCGGCGGCCGCACCAAGGGTGAGGGCGGTGGCAAGTGATGCGGTGAGGGCACGCTTGAGCACGGCATTGCGCATGGCTGTCTTCCTTCTTGGGAGGGTGGGGCGGTGGGCGCGAGGGATCAGATGATGTTGGAGGACTCGGACGGCGACGGCGGGCGCCACGAGAGGAGTCGCTGCTCCAATTTGGCCATGAGCCACTCGGCCCCGAGCACGAGGACCGCGATGGTGAGCATCGTGGCGAACACGCCGTTCGGGTCGAAGTTGTTCTGCGCGGTCGTGATGACCAGCCCGAGGCCGGACCTGGCGCCGAGCACCTCGCCGACGAGCGCGCCGACGATGGAGAAGCCCAAGGCGGAGTGCAGGCTGGCGACGATCCAGGTGAGCGCGGACGGCACGATGACATGCCGGATGATCTGCAGGCGCGAGGCGCCGAGGACCTTGGCGTTGGAGAGGATGTTGCGGTCGACCTCTCGCGCGCCCTGGAAGGCGTTGAAGAAGACCACGAAGAACACCAGCACCGCAGCCAGCAGGATCTTGGGCGTCGTGCCGATGCCGAAGGCGACGATGAAGATGGAGCCCAGGACGATGCGCGGGATCGCGTTCACGATCTTGATGTAGGGGCCGAGCAGGTCGGCGAGGTAGCGGCTCTGGCCCAGCGCCACGCCGAGCAGGACACCGGCGACGGTGCCAATGGCGAAGCCGATGAGGGCCTCCTCGATCGTGGTCCAGATGTTGGAGTAGTAGGACCCGAACTCGGTGCCGTGCTGAAAGTAGTCGACCAGCCGCTTGGCGATGCCCGACGGCTGCCCGAAGAAGAACGGGTCGACGATCTTCCAAGTGGTGAACAACTGCCAGCCGCCGATGACGAAGGCCGCGAGGCCGAGGCGGCCCGCCCACACCAAGACCTTGCGCCGCCGGATGGCGCGTTTGGCGGCGGCGCTAGCCGACGACGGTGTGCCGTCGGCGACGGGGGCGGATGTGGTGGATGTGGTGGATGCGGTCCTCATGCCTTACCTCCTGCGGTGCGCGCGTAGGCGCGCTCCACCTCCTCGCGCAGCGTCTCCCAGATCTGGTGCTGCAGTTCGACGAAGTGGGATTCGTAACGGATCTCCTGGACCGAGCCGCGCGGGCGCGGCAGGTCGATGTCGAAGACGGCCTTGACGGATCCCGGGCTGGACGTCATGACCACGACCCGGTCGGCGAGGGCGACGGCCTCGTCCAGGTCGTGGGTGATGAAGATGACCGAGGGACGGATCTGCTCCCACAGGCCGAGCAGTTCGGTTGACATGATCGCCTTCGTCTGCACGTCCAGCGCGCCGAACGGCTCGTCCATCATGAGGATCTTCGGTTCGTTGATCAGCGCCGCGGCCATCGCCACGCGCTTGCGCATACCACCCGACAGTTGGTGCGGGTAGCGGTCCTCGAACCCTGTCAGGCCCACCCGGCGCAGCCAGTCACGTGCCGAAGCATGTGCCTCCTGCTTGGGGACACCGCGGAAGATCGGGCCCATCAGCACGTTGCCGAGGACGGTCTTCCAAGGGAGCAGCGCGTCCGCCTGGAACATGAAGCTGACGCCGTCGGTGATGCCGTCCACTTCGCGGCCGCCGACCGTCACCGAGCCCTCGCTCGGCCGGTCGAGACCGGACACCATACTCAGCGTCGTCGACTTGCCGCAGCCGGTCGGACCCACCACCGCGCAGAACTGCCCCGGCTCCACCGTGAACGAAACGTCCTGCAGCGCCGTGAACACCTCACCGCCTGGCGTCAGGAACCGCTTGGTGAGCCCGGAGATCTCGACCCGGGCACTCTCCCGCGCGGATCGGTCGGCCGTCGGGCCCACCGTATGGTCGCTGACAGCAGCCATCATTTCCATCTCCCTTCAGTCCCGAGCACCCATGCGTTTCGCGGGGGTTTCAAGCGGGTGTCGAGACCGTAGGGCGGGCCTGGCGGGGCGACGAGTCTTGCGTGCGTTGCGCGGCTTTTCCGCGTTGACAGGAGTTCTGCGCGTTGTGCTCACGGACCGGGGGTAGGCAGATCGGTTTCGGCCATGCACAATCGGCGCAATGTCCATGCGCGCGCTGAATCGGGTACGCGGGTGGCGCGGCCGGAACCGGAAGCTGTACGCCCGCATTCTTGTGTGGCAACTGGCCATCCTCGCCCTGACCAGCGCCATCGGCTTCGTCCTGCTTGCCATCGCACAGCGCGCCCAGTTGGACAGGGAGTACGAGAACCAGGCCCTGGCCATCGCCCGCACCACCGCCGCCGAGCCGCAGATCCAGCACGCCATGGAGTACGGAGGCGGCGGGAACGTGGTGCAGGAGATCGCGCAGCGGATCAAGAACGCCTCCAGAGCCTCGTACGTCGTGGTGTTCGACCTGCACGGAGTCCGGCACTCGCACCCCCACCCCGCCCTCATCGGCCAGCGCGATCCGGGGGTGACGGTGGACGGGCAGACGCACGTGGGCATCGACGTTGGATTCACGGGCATTTCGGCCAACGGCAGGGCCCCGCTCCTCAGCCCGAGCGGCAAACTCCTGGGCCAGGTGTCGGTGGGCATACCGGAGAAGAAAGTCACCGGAGAACTGTGGAGTGAATTGCCCAGTTTCGGGCTTTACGCCGGAATCGCTCTCGGAGTGGGCGTGGTTGCCGCGTATACCCTTGCCCATCGGCTCAAGCGCAACACGTTCGGCCTGGAGCTGGAGGACCTCGCCGGGCTGCTGCAGGACCGCGAGGCGATGCTGCACGGCATCCGCGAAGGCGTGGTCGCCCTCGACCCACACGGCAGGATCACCGTCGTCAACGACGAGGCGCGCCGGCTGCTCGGGCTCGGCACAGCCCTGGGCTCGCGGCTCGACGAGGCGCTGCCGGACGGACGGCTGCGCCGCGCCCTGGACGGCACCCTCACCGGCAGCGACGTGACGGTGCTCACTGACAGCCACTGCCTTGTCGTCAACCGCATGCCGGTCACCCTGCACGGGCACGAACTCGGCGCCGTGGTGACCGTACGCGACCGCACCGAACTGGTCGGGCTGCTGCGTGAACTGGACTCGGTACGCGGGCTCACCGACGCCCTCCGCTCCCAGCAGCACGAGTTCTCCAACCGCATGCACACCCTTGCCGGGCTGCTGGAGCTCGGCGAGCACGACGCGGCGTACGAGTTCGCGGTGGAGTCGGCCGGCGCGGAGCCCTTGCTCGCCGAGTCGGTGCGCGACCGGATCGGCAATCCGCTGATGGTCGGCCTGGTGATGGCCAAGACCACGGTCGCGGCAGAGCGCGGGGTGCGCCTGGCGCTCACCGAGGACTCCGAGCTCGGCGAGCAGCCACCGCACCTGGACCGGCTGCTCACCATCGTCGGCAATCTCGTCGACAACGCGGTGGACGCTGCGGCATCCGGCGGCCAGGGCCCGCCGGAGGTGCGTCTGGCCGTGGTCGAGGACCCCACGAGGGTGACGGTACGGGTGGCCGACAGCGGTCCCGGTGTGCCCGCCGTGGCACGCGATCGGATCTTCGAGGACGGCTGGTCGACCCGTCCGGACCGCGGCACCGCGCGCCGTGGACTCGGCCTCGCCCTGGTTCACCGCCTCGTGCAGCGGCACGGGGGCACGATCGACGTCAGCGAAGGCCCCGGCGCGGTCTTCACCGTCGTCCTGCCGCAGCCCCACGCGGCGGACGCCGACGAGGCAGGGACGGACGGCACGGAAGAACTTCCGAGAACCCGACTGGCCGAGAAGGGAGCAGGCTGGTGATCAGAACCCTCGTCGTCGAGGACGACTTCCGGGTGAGCGGCATCCACGCCGCCTACGTCGGCCGGGTACCAGGGTTCGAGGTGGTGGGGCGGTCGGGCACGGTGACCGAGGCCCTGGAGGCAGTCGGTTCGCTGGAGCCCGACCTGATGCTGCTGGACGTGTACCTGCCCGACGGCAGCGGCCTGGACGTCCTGCGGCAGCTGACCGGCGACGCGGGCGGGGCGCGGCCGGATGCGATCATGACGACCGCGGCACGCGATGTCGCGTCGGTGCGGGCGGCGATGCAACTGGGTGCGGTCGGCTATCTCGTCAAACCCTTCGGGTCCGCCGCTCTCGCCGAACGGCTCACCTCCTACCGCGAGTTGCGCCACCGGGTGGACGCGCTGGACCCACAGGCGGAGACCGACCAGGCCGATGTGGACGCGCTGTTCAGCGCGGCCCGGCCCAGCGCCCTGCCTGCCGTGCCGGCCAAGGGCCACTCGGCGCCAACGCTCGCACTGGTGCGGGAGGCGGTGCGGTCGGCCCAACGAGACCTGTCGGCGGCCGAGGTGGCGGAGGCGACGGGGGTGTCGCGGGCGACCGCCCAGCGCTATCTGTCGTATCTCGTACGTGAGGGGCTCGCCCGGCTGGAGCTGCGGTACGGGGCCACAGGGCGGCCGGAGCACCGATACCGCGCGACGGCCTGACTGCCGGCCACCCTGGACTGCAGAACACGCGATCCGCGGTTTGCCGGGTATCAGCGATGTCGTGGCTGCACGAGCCCGTGCTCGAACGCGTACCGGACGGCCTGCGCCCGATCGCGCGCCCCCGTCTTGGCGAAGAGATTGTTGATGTGCGTCTTCACCGTCGCCTGACTGACGTAGAGCTTCGCGGCGATCTCGGCGTTCGACAACCCCTCGGCGACCAGAGCGAGCACCTCGGCCTCACGTGCCGTCAGCCCGTCAGGCAGCTCTCCCGCCCTGCGCCGCTGACGCGGCTCTCCCGGCGTCACGCCCTCTGGCGCCTCGGGAGGGGGAGCCGAGAACCTCTCCAGGATGCGCCGTTGCACCTTCGGCGACAGGCCTGCGTGCCCCGCCATCACATTCGCGATCGCCTGCAGAATCTCGTCGCCGCCGGCGTCCTTCGTCAGATAACCGCGCGCCCCGGCCTGCAGCGCCGGAAAGAGGGAATCGTCGTCATCGAACGTGGTGAGGACGACAACCTGGGTCTCCGGATGCTCAGACCGGATCCGGCGTGTCGCCTCCACCCCGTCGCATCTGGGCATCCGCAGATCCATCAGCGCCACGTCGGGCTCCTTCTCCGCCACCAGCCGCACGGCCTCCTCCCCGTCCGCCGCCGCGCCGACCACCTCGATCCCGGGCAGCAATCCCAACAGCATCACGATGCCCTCGCGCACCACCGTCTGGTCGTCCGCGACGATCACCCGCACCGCCCGGCCCTCGTTCGGCCCCGCATTCACGCCGGCACCCGCAGTCGGACCACGAACCCCTCCTCGACCGGTCCCGCCTCCAGCGTCCCGCCGAGCAACTCAGCGCGTTCACGCATTCCGAGCAGACCGTAACCCGAACCGGATGCGCTCAGCCCGTTGTCCACAGGCCGGCCGCCGAAGTCGCGGACCTCCAACTCCACCTCCTCCGCCCCGTAATCGAGCCGGATCGCCACTTTCGCCCCGGGTGCATGCTTGCGGGCGTTGGTCATTGCCTCCTGCGCCACCCGCCGCACCGCCAGCCCGGCCTCCGCGGGCAGCGCCCTGCTCTCCCCCTGGACCTGCAGTCTCGCGCCCTCGCAGTCGACCAGCTCACGCAGGAACTCCTCGACCGGGCTCAGTTCGCCACGCAGCGCGGACAGAGCCTGCCGTGTCTCGGCCAGACCTTCCCGTGCCATCCGCCGGGCCGCGACGACGCGCTCCAGCACCTCGTCCCGCTCTCCACCGCGCTCGATCAGCAACCGGGCCGCCTCCAGGTGCACCATCTGCGCGGAGAGGCTGTGCGCCAGGACGTCGTGGATCTCCCGGGCGATCCTGCCACGCTCACGAAGAGCGGCGGTTTCCGCCTCGGCGGCCCGCGCCGCCCGCTCCTGCACCAGCAGCCGATGCGTGTTGGCCCTCGCCTCCGCGTCCTGCCGGATCACATAGCCGACGAGGCCGAGGCCGACCGTGGTGAGCGTCGTGGTGAGCCAGTTGTCCGGACTGGCCAGCAGCGCGTAGGCACCGAGCGCCGCGGTGGTGAAGGGGACGGCGACGGCCAGCGGCAGCCGCTCCATGGCCGCGACCGCCGAGGCGTACCAAAGCACCACGGACACGACGTTCACACCCGTTACATGCGCCGCCATCGCGCCCCCCAGGAAGAGGCACAGCAGCGCGACCGAGGGCCACAGCCGGTTTTCGAGGGTCATGCGGAAGAAACCCCAGGTCGCGACGATCGCGGCCACGGCCCCGGTCGCCAACCACAACGAGGCCCAGCCGGTGAGCTCGTGCTGTGCGACCGCGCTGAACATCACGGCGCCCGCGATGATCAACCGCACGACCAGCCGCAGCACCCGGTTCTGGGGCGGTCTGCCCGCACGGGTCAGCGCCTCACGGGAAGGCCAGTCGGTCCAGAAGCTCAGTGACACTCGGGCTCCCCAGGTCGGCGCCTGCCTCACGGCACGGCGGTCAGAGCGTATGCGGGCTGCAGCTCGCGGGCCCGCCAGACGACCCCTCCGCTCCTGACCAGCAAGGTGGCCGCCAATGCCAGCATCGTCGCTCCGCTGCCCTGGTGCACGCCAATGGCCATTCCGGCCCCGGCCAGACCGAACCGTATGGCAATCGCCCCTATCCATGCCGCCGCCGTCGCCTTCGTGCCCTTGGACCACACGGTGCCGTTGTCGTCCCGCCATATCCGCGTGGTGTAGGCCCACACGGCGCCCATGCCCACTCCGACCAGCACCTCGGCAGCGAGCAGCGCCACGGAGGCCGCCTCGTGGTGCGGGTCCACGACCCCCGACTGGCGCAGCGACACAAAGACCAGCACGGCCGGCAGAACCCACCACTTCCTGTTGCCCGAGATCGCCTGCGGCCTGAGCTGTCGCGCCAACACCAGCGCGACGACCGCGACGATCACCACGGCATCGACAAGACCGGACATGGGAAACGCCTCCGAGCTGCGTAGAAGACCAACACTTCAGACGGTACGGAGACGGCCGGCCGCAGGGATCGGCGCCAGGGTTGATGCCGGGTGGAGCTTGGTTCTCCACCCGTGGGTGGAGAACCAAGCTGCAGCCCGGTCAGGCGTCGATGCGCGAGCGGTCCAAGGTCGCGGCGGAGTTGGTGATGAACTCCTTACGCGGTGCGACCTGGTTGCCCATCAGCAGGTCGAAGGCGCGCTCGGCCGCCTCCAGATCGCTGATGTTGATCCGGCGCAGGGTGCGGTGGCGCGGGTCCATGGTTGTCTCCGCCAGCTGGTCGGCGTCCATCTCTCCGAGACCCTTGTAGCGCTGGATGCTGTCCTTGTAGCGCATGTTCCTGCGCTCCAGGTCGAGCAAGGTCTGGCGCAGCTCGTTGTCGGAGTAGGTGTAGAGGTACTTGTCCTGACCCTTCTTGGGGTTGACCAGTTCGATCCGGTGCAACGGCGGCACGGCGGAGAAGACGCGCCCCTCCTCCACCATCGGCCGCATGTACCGCTGGAACAGGGTGAGCAGAAGACAGCGGATGTGGGCGCCGTCCACATCGGCATCGGCGAGGAAGATGACCTTCCCGTACCGGGCCTGGTCGACGTCGAACGTCCGGCCCGACCCGGCCCCTATCACCTGGATGATCGACCCGCACTCGGCGTTCTTCAACATGTCCGAGACCGACGACTTCTGCACGTTGAGGATCTTGCCGCGGATCGGAAGCAGCGCCTGGAATTCGGAGTTACGCGCAACCTTTGCCGTTCCGAGCGCGGAGTCGCCCTCGACGATGAACAGTTCGGTGCGGTCGACATCGTCGCTGCGGCAGTCGGCGAGCTTGGCGGGCAGCGAGGACGATTCAAGAGCCGTCTTGCGGCGCTGCGCCTCCTTGTGCTGCCGGGCCGCGATCCGCGTACGGGCCGCGGCGACCACCTTCTCCAGCACGGCGCGCGCCTGCTGCTTGTTGTCCCGCTTGGTGGAGGTGAGGAACGCCTTCAGCTCCTTCGCCACCACGTTGGCGACGATCCTCGACGCGGCGGAGGTGCCGAGCACCTCCTTCGTCTGCCCCTCGAACTGAGGCTCGGCGAGCCGTACGGTCACCACGGCCGTCAGGCCCTCCAACGCATCGTCCTTGACGATGTCGTCCTCCGCGACGCGCAACAACTTGGTGGAGCGGAGCACCTCGTTGAGGGTGCGGGTGACGGAACGCTCGAAACCCGCCACATGGGTGCCGCCCTTGGGGGTCGCGATGATGTTGACGAACGAGCGCATCGTGGTGTCGTAGCCGGCGCCCCAGCGCAGCGCGACATCGACACCGAGGTGGCGTGTGACCTCCGTCGGCGTCATGTGACCGCGCTCGTCGAGGACGGGAACGGTCTCCTTGAAGGTGCCCTCGCCCTGCAGCCGCAACACGTCGCAAATGGCCTTGTCCTGGGCGAGGTATTCGCAGAACTCGCCGATACCGCCGTCGTAACGGAACGTCTCCTCGACTGGATTCTCGTCCTCGATGCCGCGTTCGTCGCGCACGACGATGGTCAACCCGGGCACGAGGAAGGCGGTCTGGCGGGCGCGCTGGTGAAGGTTGTCCAGGGAGATCCTGGCGTCCTTGAGGAAGATCTGACGATCCGCCCAGTACCGCACGCGGGTTCCGGTGCGCGCCTTGGGGATCTTCTTCGTCTTGCGCAACCCGCTCGTCGGGTCGAACGGGGCGTCAGGGCCGGATTCCGTGAAGATTCCCGGTACGCCGCGGCGGAAGCTGATGGCGTGCGTGTGGCCGCCGCGGTCGACCTCGACATCGAGGCGGGAGGAGAGCGCGTTGACCACTGAGGCGCCGACACCGTGCAGGCCGCCGGAGGCCGCGTACGAGCCGCCGCCGAACTTTCCGCCCGCGTGCAGCTTGGTCATGACAACCTCGACGCCCGACAGCTTGGTCTTGGGCTCGACGTCGACGGGGATGCCGCGCCCGTTGTCCCGCACCTCCACGGAAGCGTCGTCGTGCAGCACCACCTCGATGTGATCACAGTGCCCGCCGAGTGCCTCGTCGACGGCGTTGTCGATGATCTCCCAGAGGCAGTGCATCAGCCCTCGACTGTCCGTCGAGCCGATGTACATGCCGGGGCGCTTGCGCACCGCCTCGAGGCCCTCGAGGACGAGCAGGTGCCGCGCGGTGTAGTTGGAGCCGTCGCGGTCCGCCCCGCTCAGCAGGGCGGTCGACGGCGCTGATGTCTCGGCGGTCACGCGGGCAGCTCCTCGCACTTCTTGCGTTGTTCTTCCTGGCCGTACTGCGTCGGGCGGTAGTGGCGGTGCGCACGACTTCGCGCTCCTCCCGTCGGACCGCGGGCGGCCCCGATGGGTTGTACGCCGAGGAGAGGGTACCGATGCCTGCACCGACGCCGTCGCCGCGACCCGGCTTCAGTCCTCATGCTAGCGCTGAACCGATCACCAGTTCGATACCTCCTTCGAGTGATAGCCACATCACGTTCCCAAAGAGGCATGAACCATTTAGGCTCCGGGCACGTCCTCTCCAACAACCGGCACACCCAAGCCGGGGACAAATACTGACAAGTGACCTAGACCACACCACATAAGACATCAAGGCCTATTCGCCGCCAACCGGTAACATCCGGCCGCCTCGGGCTCAACTTTCGAGGAAAAGCCACGAGCGGGAACGTTTTCGGCCTGGTTGGATGTTGACCCTGGTACGACAGCTCGTCGAGCTAGAGAAGAGGCGACGTGACTACTGTTCTGACCCCCGCAAGCCCGCTGACTGCCGCAGACCGCTGCGACCGCTGCGGCGCTCAGGCTTACCTGCGCGTCGTTCTCATCAGCGGTGGCGAGCTTCTCTTCTGCGCGCACCACGGGCGCAAGTTCGAGCCGGAACTGAAGAAGATCGCTGCGGAAATACAGGACGAGACCGAACGACTCAACGCCGCACCCACGGCGCCGGTCGAGGACTGACCCGGCACATCTCACATCGCAAACGACGAGCTCGACCGGCGAAGCAGGCCGGTGAAAGGGCGGCCTCCCCGGCGAGGGGCGGCCGCCCGTCGTCGTTCGGCTTCACCTTCCGTACGCAACCGGATGCGCACCGAATGCCATGGACGGTCCAGGGGACCGCTACTCTGACATTTCCGATTTTTCGGACTTATCCGACTTCGACACCTGCTCTGCTATCGGCGACACGCGCGTGTAGACGCCGGGGTGCCCTGCCTGCCCGCAGCCCGTTCCCCACGACACGAGACCGACAAGCCGCCCGTGCGAGACCAAGGGGCCGCCACTGTCCCCCTGGCAGGCGTCTCGCCCCCCTCTCGGCGTGCCGGCGCAGAGCATGGCGGACGGGACGTACGTGCCGACCGGGCTGCCCGGGTAGGCGCGCGTGCACCGTGAGTCGTCGAGCAGCGTCACGCGCGCGGAGTGCAGCGTCCACGCGTACGATCCGTGCCCGCTGGTGTCGCCCCAGCCATAGACGGTGGCGGGGCTGCCCGAGCGGTAGGCTTGGCCGTCGGCCGGACCGGCCATCGGGATCACGGAAGCCGCGGCCAGTGGCCGGGCAAGTTTGATCATGGCAACGTCCCCCGTATTGGTCATGGCGTCGTAAGCGGGATTGATCCACACACTTTTGAGCGGCACCTCCTGCCCGGCATGGCCGCGCAGGTCGTACCGCCCGGCTATCACGCGCAGGTCGGGCACATCGTGCCAGTCCAGCCCGAGGACATCGCGTCCAAAACAGTGCGCCGCAGTGAGGACCACGCTCGGGGCGACCAGCGCTCCCCCGCAGAACTGGCCGGATCGATTGGGACCGAAGCGCGCTCGGCTCGCCAGGGCGACCACCCAGGGGTGTTTCTCGATGCTCGCAGGCTGTCCGCCGACCACGATCCGGTCGGCGGACGCCGGTATCGCAGGGGTGAGCAGCGGTGAGGCGGCAGCCAGCAAGGTGAGTCCACCGAACAGGGCGGCAGCTCTCCGACGACGCGGCCTGTAGCGCATACGGCCTCCTGACCATGCGGATCGGCTTGGACACTCAGCGTGTTCCACCCCGGGCGATGACGCATCCGGAAAGCCGCGGGCCCGGAACCTCCTCGGAAGGTTCCGGGCCCTTGCGGTCGAGACCGTTGGTCGTGCGGGTCAGTCCAGGTAGTCGCGGAGCACCTGGGACCGGGACGGGTGACGCAGCTTTGACATGGTCTTGGACTCGATCTGGCGGATCCGCTCACGCGTGACGCCGTAGACCTTGCCGATCTCGTCCAGCGTCTTGGGCTGGCCGTCGGTGAGGCCGAAGCGCATCGAAACCACGCCCGCCTCACGCTCCGAGAGCGTGTCGAGGACGGAGTGGAGCTGCTCCTGCAGCAGGGTGAAGCTGACGGCGTCGGCCGGGACAACGGCCTCGGAGTCCTCGATCAGGTCGCCGAACTCGCTGTCGCCGTCCTCGCCGAGCGGGGTGTGCAGGGAGATCGGCTCGCGGCCGTACTTCTGGACCTCGATGACCTTCTCCGGGGTCATGTCGAGCTCCTTGGCCAGCTCCTCCGGGGTGGGCTCGCGGCCCAGGTCCTGGAGCATCTGCCGCTGCACGCGGGCGAGCTTGTTGATGACCTCGACCATGTGCACGGGGATGCGGATGGTGCGGGCCTGGTCGGCCATCGCGCGGGTGATCGCCTGACGGATCCACCAGGTGGCGTACGTGGAGAACTTGTAACCCTTGGTGTAGTCGAACTTCTCGACCGCGCGGATCAGGCCGAGGTTGCCCTCCTGGATCAGGTCGAGGAAGAGCATGCCACGGCCGGTGTAGCGCTTGGCCAGCGAGACCACGAGACGGAGGTTGGCCTCCAGCAGGTGGTTCTTGGCGCGGCGGCCGTCCTCGGCGATGATCTCCAGCTCGCGCTGCAGCTTCGGGGCGAGCTTGTCGGCGGCCGAGAGCTTGTCCTCGGCGAACAGACCGGCCTCGATGCGCTTGGCGAGCTCAACCTCCTGCTCCGCGTTGAGCAGCGGCACCTTGCCGATCTGCTTCAGATAGTCCTTGACCGGGTCGGCGGTGGCACCGGCGGCCGCGACCTGCTGCGCGGGAGCGTCGTCCTCGTCGTCGTCGGAGAGCACGAAGCCCTCGGACTCGGGCTGGTCGGGGCCGACGGGCTCGTCGCCCTTGCCGGGAACGGGCGCCTCGTCGACGAGGTCCTCGGCCTCAATGAGCTCGTCGTCGCTCTTCTTGGGCGCGCTCTTCTTTACGGCCGTCTTCTTGACCGCGGCCTTCTTCGGTGCGGCCTTCTTGGCGGCCGGCTTCTTCGCGGCCGACGCCTTGGCGGGGGCCACAAGTTCTTCGGCGCTGTCGGCTTCGATGGCGACCTCCGCGGTGGCCGCCGGCGCGGCTGCGGTCTTGGCGGCGGCGGTCTTCTTGACCGCGGCCGTCGTGCCGGTGACGGTCTTGGTAGCAGTACGCTTCGCCGGGCTCTTGGCTGCGACGCTCTTGCGGGTCCGCTTGGGCGCCTCTGCGGCACTGACCATCAGCGTCACACCCTCCTCGTCGAGGACCTGGTTGAGGCTGCGCAGGACGTTCTTCCACTGGGTTGCCGGAATCTGGTCCGCCTCGAAGGCCCGACGTACGTCGTCGCCTGCGATCTGGCCCTGAGCCTTACCCCGCTCGATGAGCGCCATCAGAGACTCGGATTCGGTGATCTCCGGCGGGAGCGTACGGGATGTGCTGGCCGACACGAACAACCTCTCGGAACGATGGGAACGACTTCCGACCGCGCCTGCACTCGGCAAGGGCCGTCGGCCGCCGGAGGGGATGGTCCGGCGATGGGGGCGGAACCGCACAGCAACACAGCACCTGGGATGTCATCTGTATTCCTTCTGCGGCACCACCTCTTACGTCATCGCGCCTCCCCGAAGAGCGTTACGCGGCCCTTACGTGGCCCGTGTCACACCGTGTTTCAGCGTAAGCCCGCCGCTACGGGAGTACGTCCGTCCGACCCGGCTCGAGCCCAGCCGAGCCCGTGCCGGGCCCGTGTCGAACGCGGCCGCCGCCGGGCCCCTTGTCGGGCCCGGCGGCGGCCCGCGGGTGGTCCGCTGCACGGGCGGGCCGACGGGCTGGGCAGGTGGATCGCGGTCGGCGGCGGCGAGGCGGTTCAGTGCTCGCGGGGGGCCGGGACGACGTGGTCCACCTCCGGGTGGACGGTCAGCAACTGCCGCATGGAGGTTTCTGCGGCCGCGCCGTCGCCCGAGGCGAGAGCGTCCACGATGCGCATGTGCAGGCCGACGGCGGCCTCGCTGGGGCGCTCGCAGCCGGTGGCCGGGCCGCCGGAGACCTGGAGCGCGGCGGAGACGATGCCGGACAGGTGCTCCAGCATCCGGTTGCCGGTGACTTGGAGGAGCAGCGCATGGAACTCGGCGTCCGCGCGGGAGAAGGTGAGCGTGTCGGCCTGGGCCACAGCGTGGCTCATGATCTCGGCCATGTCGGCGAGGCGCTGCTGGACGTCGTCGCGACCGTGGCCGGCGGCGAGTCGTGCCGCGAGCGGTTCGATGGTCCAGCGCAGCTCGCACAGTTCGCGGCGCTGGTCCTCGCGCTGCGGGCCGAAGGCGCGCCATTCGATGATGTCGGGGTCGAGGAGGTTCCAATCGCTCACCGGGCGGACCCGGGTGCCGACGTTGGGGCGGGCGCTGACGAGGCCCTTGGCCTCCAGCACCCTCAGGGATTCGCGGACGACGGTGCGGGAGACCTCGAAGCGCTGGCCGATCTCCTCGGGGACGAGGGGGCGGTCGGCTCCGAGGTCCCCGGAGACGATCATCTGGCCGAGTTGTTGGACGAGTTGGCCGTGCAGGCCTCGCCCACGGCTGCCGCTGGAGCGGCGGCCGACCCGGCCCATTTCGGGCTCCACTCCGTCCCAGTTGGGCGCGGCTGAGCGGTCGGACCCCGGGACGTCGGGGTAGGGGTATCGGTCGAGCTCGTTCGGTCCGGTAACACCTGCATCAGCAGGGCGGGCCGCGGTCATCATGGTGTGCGCAAGGGTACTCACGCATCCTTTGTCGGCGATGCCCTGCCTGGCCTTGAGGGCTTTGCTGAAAAGCACACGAAAGGGTGATCGACCATCACCCCATAATTGACGCTTTATCGGAAAGAAATGGGCTTTCCTGGATGAGTTGCGGACACGACGGGTCGCTGGAGGCCGTCGGACCGGCTCAACTCCGCGCCATGACCCCCATGCTGGAGGCATATACCAGACAACTCCCCTGCGTTGCAGGCCCGTTGCCGCCGATCATCACACTTCGGGGCGCAGCATCGGCGGATTGAGAAGCGTTGCGCCGCCGGCACGGAACAGCTGGGCGGGGCGCCCGCCCTGCCGGGTGGTCGTTCCTCCGGCGGGCACGAGAAATCCCGGGGTGCCGGTCACCTTCCGGTGGAAGTTCCGCGGGTCGAGTGCGACACCCCATACCGCCTCGTACACCCTGCGCAGCTCGCCGACCGTGAACTCCGACGGGCAGAATGCCGTTGCCAGTGACGAGTACTCGATCTTGGATCTGGCGCGTTCGACTCCGTCGGCGAGGATGAGTGCGTGGTCGAAGGCGAGCGGGGCCCGCTGCTCGTCGTCGGTTCCCTCTTCGCCACGGAGCAGATCGGTGACCGGGGCCCAGCGTGCGCTGCGGGCGTCACCACCGGCGCGCGGCGCCGGCAGGTCGGGGGCGAGGACGAGATAGGCGACACTGACGACACGCATCCGCGGATCACGCTTGGGATCTCCGTAGGTGGCGAGCTGTTCGAGGTGCGCGCCATCGGTGCCGTACGGCCCGGAGGGGCCGGCGGCGGCCGTGGACGCAGGAGGCTGGGCACGCAGCCCGGTCTCCTCGGCGAGCTCGCGGCAGGCCGCTTCCATGAGATCTTCGTCGGGCCGGACGAAACCGCCGGGCAGTGCCCAACGCCCCTGATAGGGCGGCTCACCCCGGCGCACGGCGAGCGCGCACAGCGTGTGTCTGCGCACGGTGAGCACGACCAGGTCGACGGTGACGGCGAAGGGTGGATGAGCCGACGGGTCGTAGGGCGCCATGGCGCGATCATAGTCGTCTGCCTGACGATAAAAACCGTTCCATGGCACAAGCCGCGCGTATTCACCAGTTCACCTGCCCGAGCCCCCTGTCGAGGAAACCGATGGCCGTCTTCCGCCAGCCCGGCACCGTACTGACCGACCACACCTTCAGCGTCCCTCTGGACCACGCCGACCCTGGAGGCGAGCGGATCGAGGTCTATGCCCGCGAGGTGGTGGCCGCCGGGCGTGAGCGTGACTCGCTTCCGTGGCTGCTGTTCCTGCAGGGCGGGCCGGGCGGCCGCTCGCCTCGCCCCCTGGGCCGGGACGGATGGCTGGTGCGGGCGCTCGACGACTACCGGGTGCTCCTGCTCGACCAGCGCGGCACCGGCCGTTCCACCCCCGCGAACCGGCAGACGCTGCCGCTGCGCGGGGACGCGACCGCACAGGCCGAGTATCTTGCGCATTTCCGGGCGGATTCCATCATCAGGGACTGCGAATTGATCCGATGCCGACTGCTCGGAGAGGACGGACAGTGGTCGGTACTCGGGCAGAGCTTCGGAGGCTTCTGCGCACTCACCTACTTGTCGTTCGCACCGCACGGGCTGCGCGAGGCGTTCATCACCGGCGGACTGCCCGGCCTCGGCACCACGGCGCAGGAGGTGTATCGGGCGGCTTATCCACGGGTGGAGAACAAGAACCAGCGGCACTTCGCCCGCTATCCGCAGGACGTCGCCGCCACCCGCGAGATCGCACGGCATCTGCGCGAGCACCGGGTGCTGCTGCCCAACGGCGGATCTCTGACCGCCGAAGCCTTCCAGTCGCTGGGCATCATGCTCGGCGCCGGGACGGGCTCGCACTCTCTGCACTACCTGCTGGAGGACGCTTTCGTACCCGGCGACGGCGATCGCCGGCTCTCCGACTCCTTCCTCTCCGCGGTCCAGGGCCATCTGTCGTTCGCCGGGAACCCGCTCTATGCCATCCTGCACGAGTCGATCTACGGGCAGCGATCGGTGTCGAGGGACTGCACCGGGTGGGCGGCGCAGCAGGTGCACCTCGGCCATCCGCAATTCGACGTGGACCAGGCGCTGTCGGGGGACGGCCCGGTGTTGTTCACCGGCGAGATGATCTATCCGTGGATGTTCACGACGGACCCGGCGCTGGCACCACTGCGCGAGACAGCGCATCTGCTGGCGTTGCGCGAGGACTGGCCGGATCTCTACGACGCCTCGCAGCTCGCGGCCAACGAGGTCCCCGTTGCCGCGGCGGTCTACCACGACGACATGTACGTGGACGCCGCCCAGTCGCTCGCCACTGCCCGGTCGGTGGGCTCGTTGCGCACCTGGGTGACGGACGAGTACGAGCACGACGGACTCCGGGTGAGCAGCGGGCGCGTTCTCGACCGCCTGATCCGGCTGGTGCGCGGCGAGGCGTAGTCCGAACGGCACGCGCGGCGGGCCGGGCCTCATGGCGCTCCCTCCTCCGGTCCACGGGCGCCGCCCGCAGTGCCGGGCCGCCCGGTGCGCCCGCTCCGCCGGTGCCGTCGCCGTCCGGAGGGCCGGCCCTCCGGACGACCGTCCGCGACCGGACGTCCGGCGGGACCCGTAGCGGGCGTGGGGCGGGCGTCAGCGCCGGGCAGCGGGCGCGGTGATCGCCTGGCTCGCCTGCAGCGTTCCTCCCGCAAGCTGCGGCGCAGCGGCTCCGGGTCGAGTCCGTGGTTGCACGCCTGGTGAAGGAGTTTGGCGAAGGTGTAATCGGGGTCTGCGTCGAGTGCCCGGCCAAAGGCGACCCGCGCGGCAGGCTCGTCGCCGAGTGACCAGGAGACCCAGCCTGCGAGGGTGAGCGGGGGCGCGGCGTGGTCGGTGTAGGCACCGACGCAGCGCCGGGCAAGGGCTCGCCACAGCCGGAGTGCGGCAGCGGCGTCGGGTTCCTCCATCCACTCCGCCACCCGGTCCCGTGCTCCGCGGTCCTGAAGGCCGAGGATGAGAGCAGCTGCCTCGTCATCGGTGATCAACTCGTCGTCGGCATCGTCCGCCGGGCGTCCGGCGCACACGGGGGCGTCGCGGAACCGCTCCATTGCGGAAGAGGCCAGGGCGATGGTCTGCTCGCGCAGAGCGTCGGACTCGGGTGCGGCGAGCAGGCGCGGCAGGAGTTCGGCGCATGCCGCGTCGAGTGCCCGTTCCTGGCCCGCTGCCCGCTCCGCCCCGAGGGGGGCCAGGCGTGCCTCCATCTCGCGGAGGGAGCCGCGGACTTGAATTCCGGCGTACGCGGCTGCGGCCGCCATCACGGAGGTGCCCTCGCGGGTGAGCTGCCCGCCGTCGGGCGGGCAGCAGTCGGTGTCCGGACAGCAGTAGGACCACCAGCGCCCCGCACTGATGCACAGTGCCTCGACCACGGGGACGTCCAGTGAGCCGCACGCGGTGCGCAGATGCTGGGCGAGCGGCCGGAGGCGCTCCATTGTCTGTAGGGGCGTCTCGTTGCCGAGCGGGTCCTGACACAGATACACCGCGATGGCGTCGGGCCGGCCGCGGCGGCCGGCGCCCTGGATGAGGCAGTCCGCGAGCTGCGCGGCCACGTCGGGCCACTCGGCGGCGTCGGCGGGGATGCCGAGGCGCAGGCGGCCGCCGAAGCGGCCGCGCGCCCCGTGCAGAGCGATCATGACGATGCTGTCGTCGGGGTGGAAGCCCATCAGATACGGGAGCGCCTCGGCCAGGTCGGCAGGGCCGTGGAGGGTGACCTGCGTCTCCTCCGACGGGCGTGAGGGACGCGAGGAACGTGAGGAATCGGTGTGCTGAGTCATGGCGACAAGATCCCGCGCCCGATCGGGCGGCGTCACCCCCTGTGGATAACTGCCGAATATCGTCATATGAACTGAAGGTCGCCCGGTCACTCGATCGAAGGACACGTTGTCCACAGGCGTTCGGGGTCGGTTCGCCCGATGTCACTGGCATCAGGTTGCATGGGGGCATGAACGAACCACTGCGCTCCGCTGCCGACACCGTCCTCGGCCGTCTCGTCGGCGACGACACCGGTACGGCGCGGCTGCGCGAGGACCAGTGGCGGGCGATCGAGGCGCTCGTCTCCCGGCGACGTCGCGCACTGGTGGTGCAGCGCACCGGCTGGGGCAAGTCCGCGGTGTACTTCGTGGCCACGGCGCTGCTGCGCGAGCAGGGCAGTGGTCCGACGGTGATCGTCTCACCTCTGCTGGCGTTGATGCGCAACCAGATCGAGGCCGCCCGGCGCGCCGGAATCCGCGCCCACACCATCAACTCGGCCAACACGGAGGAGTGGGACGAAGTGCAGGCCGAGGTGGCGGCGGGTGACGTCGATGTGCTGCTGGTCAGCCCTGAGCGGCTGAACAATCCGGATTTCCGTGACGGGGTGCTCCCCAAGCTCGCCGCGACGACGGGCTTGCTGGTCGTCGACGAGGCGCACTGCATCTCCGACTGGGGACACGATTTCCGGCCCGACTACCGGCGGTTGCGCACCATGCTCGCCGAACTCCCGCCCGGCACCCCGGTGCTGGCCACGACGGCCACGGCGAACGCACGGGTGACCGCCGACATCGCCGAACAACTCGGAACAGTGGCGCCCGATGGCGAGCGCCCCGACGTAGAAGGAGCGCTCGTGCTGCGCGGCCCTCTGGACCGCGAAAGCCTGGCACTGAGCGTCCTGCGGCTTCCCGACGCCGCGCACCGGCTGGCCTGGCTCGCCGAACACCTCGGCGCCCTTCCGGGATCGGGCATCATCTACACCCTCACCGTCGCCGCCGCGGAGGAAGTGGCCGCCTTCCTGCGCCGCCGCGGTTACTCCGTCGCGTCGTACTCGGGGAAGACCGAGGACGCCGACCGGCGGGCCGCCGAGGCCGATCTGCTGGCGAACCGGGTGAAGGCGCTGGTGGCCACCTCGGCACTGGGGATGGGGTTCGACAAGCCCGACCTCGGGTTCGTGGTGCACGTCGGCTCCCCGTCGTCGCCGATCGCGTACTACCAGCAAGTTGGCCGGGCGGGACGCGGTGTGGAACATGCGGAGGTGCTGCTTCTGCCCGGCCGCGAGGACGAGGCGATCTGGCGCTACTTCGCCTCCCTGGCGTTCCCTGCGGAAGATCAAGTGCGCCGTACGTTGAGCGTGTTGGCCGAGTCCGAACGGCCGATGTCCCTTCCCGCGCTCGAAGCCCGCGTGGAGCTGCGGCGCTCGCGCCTGGAGACCATGCTCAAGGTGCTCGACGTGGACGGTGCCGTGCGCCGCGTGCGAGGCGGCTGGACAGCAACCGGCCGTCCATGGAACTACGACGCGGAACGCTATGCGTGGGTCGCGCGCCAGCGCGAGGCGGAGCAGCAGTCCATGCGCGAATACGCCACGTCGACGGTGTGCAGGATGGAGTACCTCCGACTCCAGCTGGACGACGAACAGGCCGCGCCCTGCGGCCGGTGCGACAACTGCTCCGGGTCCCGGTTCCCCGCCGACGTCTCGGGCGACGCACTCGACGCGGCCCGTTCGGCGCTCGGCAGGGCGGGCATCGAGGTGGAACCTCGCCGGATGTGGCCGACCGGCATGCCCGCGGTGGGTGTCGATCTCAAGGGCCGTATCCCGCCCGGCGAACAGGCGCTCACCGGGCGGGCGCTGGGCAGACTCTCCGACATCGGCTGGGGCAACCGGCTGCGGCCGCTGTTCGCCGATGGTGCACCCGACGGCGATGTGCCGCGCGAGGTGGCGGACGCCGTAGTGCAGGTGCTCGCCGACTGGGCCAAGGGACCCGGCGGATGGGCCGGCGCGGATCCCGGGGCTCCGCCCCGGCCGGCCGGCGTCGTCACGATCGCCTCACACACCAGGCCCCGGCTGATCGAATCGCTCGGGGAGCACATCGCGGAGGTCGGACGCATACCGGTGCTGGGCCGGGTCGGCTACGCGGACGGGGCGGGACCCGAGCGGGCGGCGCGCAGCAACAGCGCCCAAAGGCTTCGCGCATTGCACGACGTGTTCACGGTCCCGGCCGAATTGGCCCATAGTCTCACCACGGCAGGGGGTCCGGTGCTGCTGGTGGACGATGTCGTGAGCACCGGCTGGACTCTTGCCGTCGCCGCTCGCCTGCTGCTGTGTTCCGGAGCGGAGGGGGTGCTGCCCATGGTGCTGGCCGTCGAAAGCTGACCACGGATCCGCGTATGCGCCACGGGAACGGAATCAGAAGGATCTAACCGGCGGACCGGCCCATACCGGCCGTGTGGAGCCAATTGCTCGTTGCCGCATGTCCGTACGGGAGGAAGAATTGGACCCGATCCCCGGCCGGCTCATCGAGCCTCGTCACAGGCGTGCACCCGTGCCGCGCCATCGAGCGTTTGCGCGAAGGGAGGACCGTGACTTTCGGTTTCGCCCCGCAGACGAGCAGCGCGGCCGCCTCCCGTCTCACGAGAATCCTCGGGCCGGACGAGTGGGCGGCGTCCTCGATACCCCTGCTGCACAACCCGCGCGAAGTCGTCAACGATCTCTTCGCCCGCCACCTCCCGTCGCCGGCCACCGCCGTGGTCGCTGTCTTCGCCCCGGACGGAAGGCCCGCTGCCAGCGCGTCGTTCGCGCAGCGGCCAGGCACCTCCGACGGATGGGAGCACCGCAACGCGATCCTCGCCCATCTGCGCCGCGTGCTCCCCCACGATCTGCGGCTGCGGACGCCGGTGCGGACGGCAGTGCTGCTCATGTGCCGCGACGGCGCTCCGGAGTGGACCGAGGCCGACGGTGCCTGGATGTGGGGGCTCCGGGACGCGTGCTCACTGCACGGACTGCGCTGCGGTGCGTACATCACGCTCACGCCAGGCGGTTGGCGGGTCCTCGGCGATGGCCGCGAAGGTCGCACACCGCACACCGGATCCTGGTCACGACGCGACCGCGAGGGTGCGTTGGTGCACTCCGATGACGGAGCGCCGGAGGCGGTGCGACGCCACACGGCGCGCTGAGACGCCACACGGCGCGCTGACGGGACGGCGGGCGACCCGCGACCGCACCGCTGCGCCGCCCCCACTCGGAGCTCGGGCTCAGAGGAGGGTGCGCAACCGCTCGGGATCGCCGCACACGACCAGCAGCGCCCCGGCACGTCCCATGGCTGCGGGCAGTGCGCGAGCGGACTCCTCATCGGTGCCGCCGTTGACCGCGAGCACCACGGCGGGGCGCTTGGCGACGCGTCCGGAGGTGGCCGACGCATAGAAGACGTCGCTGCCCTCGTCCTGCTGGCGCCAGTAGGACTCCTCCCCGAACGACAGCTCGTGCTGCGCCCACGGATGGATGTCGCCGGTCGTCAGTACCAGGATGTCGGACGGGGCCCGTCCGGAGTCCAGCAGCACATCGACCGCCTCGTCGGCAGCCGTGACGGCGGTGGCGTCCGTGGCCGGGACGAGCTGGATCTGGACGTCCGCATCCGCGGGACGTGCCTGCGCCGGCACGCCCGAGGCGGCAGGTGCACCGGGCCGGGCCGACCCAGGGCGACCGGGCGAGGGATGAGTACGTGCCGCGCGCGGCGGGGCCGGGCGCGGGGCGGGTCGGGGACCAGGAGCCGGAACGGGACGGGGGGCCTGCGGAGTTCGGGTTCCCCCCGCTGTGGCGCGCGGGCCCGGGACACTCTCGTGAATCTGTGGCTCCTCGGGGATGAGAGGCATGGTGAGTTGTCTATCAAATGCGCTGCACGGACGCAGCGGCGGGTGGGTCGAAAACGTACCGGTCAAAAATCGAACCCCAACTGCTCGATCTCCTCCGCCACGTCGGCGGATGCGCGGATCTTCCTCAGGTGGCGCCACCGCGGCAGCGCATCGAGGTAGGCCCAGGACAACCGGTGGTACGGGGTGGGACCCCACTCCTCCAGAGCGGCGCGATGCACCGGCGAAGGGTACCCCGCGTTGGAGTCGAATCCGAACGCGGTGTGATGAGCCCCCAGTTCGGCCATGAACGCATCGCGGTGCACCTTGGCAATCACGGAGGCGGCAGCGACCGAGACGCACGACTGATCGCCCTTGATCACAGTGCGCACACTCCAAGGAGCGCCGAGATAGTCGTGCTTGCCGTCGAGGATCACGGCATCGGGACGAACCGACAGCCCCGCAAGCGCGCGCTCCGCCGCAAGGCGCAAGGCGGCCGTCATGCCGAGTTCGTCGATCTCCTCCGGCGAGGCGTGGCCCAAGGCATGATCGCTCACCCAGGTGAGGAGCTGCCCGGCGAGTGCCGTACGGCGAGGGACGGGCAGCAGCTTCGAATCGGTGAGGCCCTCGGGCGGTCGGCGCAGACCGGTGACAGCGGCGCACACAGTGACCGGCCCCGCCCATGCTCCGCGGCCGACTTCGTCAACGCCTGCAACGATCTTCGCTCCGAGAGTGGCTCGGATCGACCGCTCGACCTGGTGAGTAGGAGGTTCGTAGGGCATGGCGCTGTCAGCGTACGCCTGCGTCCCTCCGGGCTGCACCGGCCCTGCCCTCTCCGGCAGGACTCCGCGGAAGCCAGCCCGGCAGCGGTTCGGTGCGGCGTTCCCACTCGGCGGGGGGAGCGCCCGAAGGCCGCGCCGCCAGAACGCCCCCGACGATGGCGCACGTGGTGTCGACGTCGCCCCCCGCACGTGCCGTCGACCAGAACGCGCGCTCGTAGTCGTCGAGATGCCGCGCCACGGCCCACAGCGCGAACGGCACGGTGTCGTGCGCACTGGTACGGCGGCCACAGCCGAGCACCGCGGCCACCGTGCCCACATCCGCGTAGTCGAGCATGTCGCTCGCTCGGCGCAGCCCGGCCTGGACAGCACTGCGCGGCACGAGTTCCATCACGGCGGTCAGCAGCTCCGCCGGGGCCTTGGGCCCTTGTGGGTCGGCGACGAGGGCGGCGGCAGCCGCCACGGCCATGGTGCCGACCACCGCCTCACGGTGCTGGTGGGTGGTGTACGCAGAGATCTCGGCCTGATGCGTTGCCTGCTCCGGGTCACCCGCATACCAGGCACCGAGCGGGGCGATCCGCATGGCAGCGCCATTGCCCCACGATCCCTGTCCGTTGAAGAAGCCCGCCGCCAGCTCCCGCCAGTCCCGGCCCTCGTGCCGGATCGCCCTGAGCATCCGGTCGACGTTGGCACCGTAGCCGCGGCTCACGTCATGGTGCTCGGCGAAGGACATGGCAAGGGCATCCTGGTCGATCCGGCCGTGCACCACGAGACCCGCCACGACCGAAGTGGCCATCTCGGTGTCGTCGGTCCACCGCCAGGGAGCGGTCGGCAGTCCGCCGCTCTTGAGGGCCGCGTAATTGGCGGGAACGGAGAACTGGGAGCCGAGCGCATCGCCCACGGACAGGCCTCGCAGGCTGGCGAGAGCCCGGTCGTAGCGCTCGGGAAGGTCGGGATCAACGGTCATGGCGACGGAAACTCTGACATCACCCCCCATCCGGGTCAATCATCCTGTGCGCAAACTCACCGCCTGCTCTTTCGCGCCGGCCCTGCCCGCCCCTACACAGAGGCCGACGCCGGACGGTGCCGCGCTCCGCCGTCCACCGGCAGGACGACACCGGTGACGAACGTGGCCTCGATCAGGTAGCCGATGGCATCGGCGACATCGCCGGCGCGACCGACCCGGCCGGCCGGGGCGCTGGCGGCGTAGGCGTCGAACGTCTGCTGCCGCGCGTCGGCATCCAGCCAGTCCCACCAGGGCGTGTCGATGATGCCGGGCGAGACGGCGTTGACGCGGGTGGGCGCAAGCTCCACGGCGAGCACGGGGATCATCGCCTCCACCGCGGCATTGACGGCCGCGAGCCCCGCCGTGCCCGGTATCGCCGCTCCCGCAGACCCCGCCGAGACGAAGGTGAGGGAACCGCCGGGGCGCAACACCTCAAGGGCGGCCTGCGCCGCTACCGACTGCGCAACGAGCTTGCCCTCCGCGGCCGCCCGCAGATCGGACGCTGCGATGGACCGGAACGGCCCGGCGGCGCTCGCGCCCGTCACCGTCACCACCACGTGATCCACCGCGCCGAGCCGGCCGAACAGGCCGCGCATCGCCGCATCGTCCCGCGCGTCCACGACCTCACCCGTCGCACCGGCCCCTGCCTGCTCCAACTCCTTCAGGGCCGCGGTCAGCCTGCCCGGATCCCGCCCCGTGACGACGACCTCCCTGCCCCGGCGCAGCTGCCGCTCCGCCGCTGCCAAACCGATACCCGAGGTACCGCCGACGACCACCACATGCTCGGCACGTTCGGCCCGTTCGGCCCGTTCGGGCCGTTCGCCCAGCTGTGCGCTCATCGTCCGCTCCGTCCGCTCACCATTACGAACCACCGTGACTCGTTAAAGGTATCCGAGGCACCGTGTCTTGTAAAGTGGGTTCCATGACGGAGACGGCAGGGCGCGGCAGGCCGCGCAGCGAGACGGCCCGCGCGGCGATCCTCGACGCCGCACTCGAGCTGTGCCAGCGCGACGGCTACCAGGCCCTGACCATCAAGGGCATCGCAGAGAAGGCAGGCGTCGGCCGGCAGACCGTCTACCGCTGGTGGCCCACGAAGGAAGCGGTACTTATGGAGGCCCTGCGCGACCTCGCCCTTCGCGAGGCCGCCCGCCTCCAACCCGACAGCGGCGACACCCTGCGCGATGTCCGCACCCTGCTGGAGGCGACCTTCGCGCTCGTCCAACGCCTCACCGGCGAGGCGATCGTCGGCCTCATGGCCGAATCGCAGCACGACCCCGAGCTCTCGTCCCGGCTCCAGGCCACCGTGATCGGTCCCCGCCGAACCGCGCTGCGCGACCTGCTCGCCCGGGGCGTCGAACGCGGCGACCTCAGCGACGACGACATCGCACTCGACCTCGCCGTCGACTTCTGCTTCGGCACCATGTGGTACCGCCTGATGGGCCGCCACGCGCCGGTGGACGCCGCACTCGCCGGACAACTGACGGCCGCCCTGCGCCGGATGCTCGCCCCGGCCGACGACGACGCGCGCCACCTCACGCGCTGACTCGGCCCGTCAGGAGCCGGCGCGCTGGGCCGCCCCGTAGGCGCGGTCACCCAGCGGCGCGGCCGCGAGGAACTCCTCGAATCCCCGCCGCCCCATCCTGTCCCCCGGAACCAGCAGCGCGCCCTCCCGCACCGCCCTGATCGCCGCGCCCGGCACAGGCACCTCGACGACCGGCCGCCGCCTGCCCTTTGCCCGCAGCACCGCACGTACCGCCTCGGCCAACCGCCACTCGGCTGGACCGCCCAGGTCCGGCGCACGGCCCGCCGGCTCTCCCACCGCCAGCTCCGCCACGCGCACTGCCACGTCCCCGACGTCCACCGGCTGCAGCACCACACCCGACGGCACCGGGACCACCGGCAACCGCCCCACCTGCTGCCCGATCACAAGCACCAAGTCGTGGAACTGGGTCGCCCGCAACACCGTCCACGGCAGTCCGGAGCGCTCCACCAACCGCTCGACCTCGAGCTTCGCCCGGTAGTAGCCGAACGGCACTTTGTCGATCCCGACGATCGACACATACAGCACGTGCGGGGAACCGGCCTTCCGCGCTGCCGCGAGCAGATGGCGCGCACCCGTGACGTCGTTCTTCCACCGGCGCGGGTCGCTCGCACAGTGCACCACCGTGCCGACCCCGTCCAGCGCGGCGTCGAGCCCCGTCCCCTCGGCCAGATCACCGACCGCCCACTCCGCCTTCTCCGGCACCCGGGCGTCGGCCCACCGCAGGCGCCGGCTCAGCACCCGCACCGGGCGACCGCCCTCCGCCAGCCGCTGCACCACCCGGGCGCCCAGCACCCCCGTACCACCCGTCACCAGAATCGTGTCCCGCATCGTGTCCATCGCCGTCGCATCCCTCCGACGCTCAGACCGTCCACGCCTGCACAACGTCCACGATCTCACCCGCCACCGACACCACGTCCCCGTCGAGCCCCGCCCGCTGCTCCAGACGCCCGATCGACTCGCCCCGGTACTTCCCACGCTCGTTGGCGGAGTCCCACATCGACAGCACCAGGAATTCGCTCCCCGCGCCCTCCGCGAAGATCCCCCGCAACATCCCCGGCGATCCCGCCATGGCCGGGTTCCACACCTTCTCCTGCGCCACCATGAAGTGCTCCACCTGCCCGGGACGCACACGGCAATGCGCGGCGCGCAGCACATCGGCGTCCGAGAAATGCGCCGTGAAGCCGACCTTCACCTCCTGGCGCTGCTCGAAGAGGCGCACATCGGCGCGGTCGTACGTGCCCGCCTGGACCATGGCGAGCGCGTCATGCGGCCCGGCCATGAACATGTCGTAGTACGCACGGTTCTCCCAAAAGCAGAACACGTGGGCCTCGTCGGGCCGCTCACGCCCCCACCCGCCGCCCTGCCCCCGGAAACCGGGCTCGCCCAACAGGGCCTTCCACGCGAGCTGCCCCTGCTCGAAGCGCATTGGGTCCAGCACCCGGCAGCGCATCCACTTCACCAGCACCGCGCCATCGTAGAGCCGCTCGCGGCGCTCTCCATGCCCGTGGACCGATGACGACGAGGCGGGGCACGGACCCGAAAGTCCATGCCCCGCCTCAACATTCACCCGTCAGAGTGAAAGCCAGATGATCAGCTGCAACCGCTCGTGGAACCGCACCCCTCGCAGACGTAGCAGCTGCCCGCGCGGCGCATCTTCGTACCGCAGGAGAAGCACAGCGGTGCGTCGGCGCTCATGCCGAGCTGGATCTCGGCGAGTTCCGTGGAGGTGTGCGCCTCCTTCGGAGCCGGGACGGCCGCCACCACCTCGGGCTTCGCCGCCGGTGCCTGCTTCGGCGGCTCGATGTGGCGCGGCGCCGACTGGGCCAGGCCCTCGACGTCGACCTCGACATCGTCGACCGACGGCTCGTACGAACCGGTGTCGAGGTGGCGCTGGCGCTCCTCCGCGGAGTGGATGCCGAGCGCCGAGCGGGTCTCGAACGGCAGGAAGTCCAGCGCAAGACGGCGGAAGATGTAGTCGACGATGGACTGGGCCATCCGCACGTCCGGGTCGTCCGTGAGACCGGCCGGCTCGAAGCGCATGTTGGTGAACTTCGAGACGTACGTCTCCAGCGGAACGCCGTACTGCATGCCCACCGAGACCGCGATGGAGAAGGCGTCCATCATGCCCGCGAGGGTCGAACCCTGCTTGGACATCTTCAGGAAGACCTCGCCCAGACCGTCGTCCGGGTAGGAGTTGGCCGTCATGTAGCCCTCGGCGCCGCCCACCGTGAAGGACGTGGTGATGCCGGGGCGGCCCTTCGGCAGGCGCCTGCGGACCGGGCGGTATTCGACGATCTTCTCGGCCGGAGCCGCGGTCGTGGCCGGGGCCGCCTCTTCCGCGGCCTTCTCCTCCTTCTTCTTCGCCGACAGCGGCTGACCGACCTTGCAGTTGTCGCGGTAGATCGCCAGCGCCTTCAGACCGAGCTTCCAGCCCTGGAAGTAGATCTCCTCGATCTCCTCGACGGTGGCGCTCTCGGGCACGTTGCAGGTCTTGGAGATCGCGCCCGACAGGAACGGCTGCGTCGCCGCCATCATGCGGACGTGGCCCATCGCCGAGATGGCCCGCTCGCCCATCGCGCAGTCGAAGACCTCGTAGTGCTCCGGCTTCAGTCCGGGGGCGTTGATGACGTTGCCGTGGTCGGCGATGTGGGCGACGATCGCCTCGACCTGCTCCGGCTGGTAGCCGAGCCGCTTGAGCGCCTTCGGGACGGTGTTGTTGACGATCTGCATCGAGCCGCCGCCGACGAGCTTCTTGAACTTGACCAGCGCCAGGTCCGGCTCGATACCAGTGGTGTCGCAGTCCATCATCAGGCCGATGGTGCCGGTCGGGGCGAGCACCGAGGCCTGGGCGTTGCGGAAACCGTTCTTCTCGCCGAGGCGGATGACGTCCTGCCACGCCTCGGTGGCCGCGGCCCAGACGGGAGTGTCCAGGTCGTCCATGCGCTTGGCGGCTGCGTTGGCGTCGGCGTGCTGCTTCATGACGCGCTTGTGGGCGGTCGCGTTGCGGGCGTAGCCGTCGTACGGGCCGACGACCGCCGCCAGTTCGGCGGAGCGCTTGTACGACGTGCCGGTCATCAGCGAGGTGATGGCTCCCGCGAGGGCACGGCCGCCGTCGCTGTCGTAGGCGTGACCGGTGGCCATCAGCAGGGCGCCGAGGTTGGCGTACCCGATGCCGAGCTGGCGGAAGGCGCGCGTGGTGTCGCCGATCTTCTGGGTCGGGAAGTCGGCGAAGCAGATGGAGATGTCCATCGCGGTGATGACCAGCTCGACGACCTTGGCGAACCGCTCGGCGTCGAAACTCTGATTCCCCTGGTCGTCGTCGCGCAGGAACTTCATCAGGTTCAACGAGGCGAGGTTGCACGAGGAGTTGTCCAGGTGCATGTACTCGCTGCAGGGGTTGGAGGCGGTGATGCGGCCGCTCTCCGGCGAGGTGTGCCAGTGGTTGATCGTGTCGTCGTACTGAATGCCCGGGTCGGCGCAGGCCCAAGCAGCCTCGGCCATCTTGCGGAACAGCTCCTTGGCCTCGACCTCCTCGATGACCTCGCCGGTCAGGCGGGCGCGCAGGCCGAACTTCTCGCCCTTCTCGACCGCCCGCATGAACTCGTCGTTGACCCGCACCGAGTTGTTCGCGTTCTGGTACTGGACGGAGGTGATGTCCTCGCCGCCCAGGTCCATGTCGAATCCGGCGTCGCGCAGGGCGCGGATCTTCTCCTCCTCCTTCACCTTGGTCTCGATGAAGGCCTCGACGTCCGGGTGGTCGACGTCCAGGACGACCATCTTGGCGGCGCGGCGGGTGGCGCCGCCGGACTTGATCGTGCCGGCGGAGGCGTCGGCGCCGCGCATGAAGGAGACCGGTCCGGAGGCGTTGCCGCCGGAGGAGAGGAGTTCCTTGGAGGAGCGGATGCGGGAGAGGTTGAGGCCGGCCCCCGAGCCGCCCTTGAAGATCATGCCTTCTTCCTTGTACCAGTCGAGGATCGACTCCATGGAGTCGTCGACGGAGAGGATGAAGCACGCGGAGACCTGCTGCGGCTGGGCGGTGCCGACGTTGAACCAGACCGGGGAGTTGAAGCTGAAGATCTGGTGCAGGAGCGCATAGGCGAGCTCGTGCTCGAAGATCTCGGCGTCGGCCGGGGAGGCGAAGTAACCGTTCTCCTCGCCCGCCTTGCGGTAGGTCCTGACCACACGGTCGATGAGCTGCTTCAGGCTGTTCTCGCGCTGCGGAGAGCCCACTGCACCGCGGAAGTACTTGCTGGTGACGATGTTGACCGCATTGACCGACCAGAAGTCGGGGAATTCGACGCCTCGCTGCTCGAAGTTGATCGAGCCGTCGCGCCAGTTGGTCATGACGACGTCACGGCGCTCCCAGGCCACCTCGTCGTACGGGTGGATGCCCGGGGTGGTGTGGATGCGCTCCATACGCAGCCCCTTTCCGGCACCCGCGGCCTTGGCCGTCTTCGCGCCGTTGCCGCTCTTGGAGCGAGAGCCACGCGCCGGGCCGCTCGTCGTCTCTGTCATGCCGCCTCCCTATACGGGCAAAACGCCCTGAAGTGCCGCGGTTCTTCCCGCCGCACGGTGTTGTCTGCCGCCTCGGCGTACCTGGCCTCGGCAAGTCCATGTCGTTCTGTCGTCGGGCGCGGTTCCTGCCGCCGCGCCCCGCCGGTCACCCTGCGCTGCGGGTGTCGGCGGTCTGCCGCCCTTGGGGGCCCGGGGCGCGGGGGACTCCGGCGCCTTCGGCAGCGGGGGCGGCCCCGCGGAGCTCCGTGATGGCTGTCTCGAAGTCCTCGAGCGAGTCGAAGGCCCGGTAGACCGAGGCGAAGCGGAGATAGGCGACAAGGTCGAGATCCTGCAGCGGGCCGAGTATCGCCAGCCCCACGTCGTGGGTGGACAGCTCGGCGCTGCCGGTGGCCCGTACCGCCTCCTCGACGCGCTGCCCGAGTTGGGCGAGTGCGTCCTCGGAGACCGGGCGGCCCTGACAGGCCTTCCGCACCCCGGCGATGACCTTGTCACGGCTGAAGGGTTCGGTCACTCCGCTGCGCTTGATCACCATCAGCGACGCCGTCTCCACCGTCGTGAAACGGCGCCCGCAGTCGGGACACTGGCGACGTCGGCGGATCGAGGTGCCGTCGTCGGTGGTACGGCTGTCCACGACGCGGCTGTCGGGGTGCCTGCAGAAGGGGCAGTGCATGTCTTTCCCTCCTCACCCTCTGTGCACGCGCACAATTGCGGCGCGGCATGGAAACGTCGCCTCATGCGCCTCACAGGCCTCACGAAGCAGCCACAAGCATAGGCGATGCCAGGAGCAACGGAGCCCCGGGGACCACAACTTCTGGGTGGCTACTTCCAATGAAACCACTAGATCTGGGGCCTGGGTGCGAGGCGCGCGAACTGCGTGTCGTGTCGGCCGTTCGCCTCGAACACCCTCCGGGCGATCCCTGAGTGCGGCTGCGAGCCTACGCGAGGTGGCGGTACGGTGTGTGCGGACCCCCGGGCGTCACCGTGGGTCACCACTCGGCAACGGTGGAGTGCCAGCCAATACACCCAATATCTTGATCATGTCACCGGATTCGCGAAAGTTCACTCGAACGTGTGTTTGGCGCAACCTTTCGAAACCAACTACCGTTGTCTCGCTAGGGAGAACATCTCGAGAGGGGCCGCCGTGACCACCACCGCAGACAGCGCGACCATCACCGCACATGACCGCTCCCAGGACCGCCGGAATCAGGAACGGCTGCAGCCCAGTGCCATGCCCATGGACGCGATGAACGACGAGACGACGAAGCCCGCACGATCGCTGCCCGGCCGGCCGCCGGGAATTCGCGCGGACAGCTCAGGCCTCACCGACCGCCAGCGTCGCGTCATCGAAGTCATCCGGGATTCGGTCCAGCGGCGGGGATACCCGCCGTCCATGCGGGAGATCGGACAGGCGGTCGGGCTGTCGTCCACCTCCTCCGTCGCGCACCAGCTGATGGCGCTGGAGCGCAAGGGCTTCCTGCGTCGCGACCCGCACCGCCCGCGCGCCTATGAGGTGCGCGCCTCGGACACCCCCCACACGCAGCCCACCGACACCACGGGCAAGCCGTCCGCGTCGTATGTGCCGCTGGTGGGCCGGATCGCCGCGGGCGGGCCGATCCTCGCGGAGGAGTCCGTCGAGGACGTCTTCCCGCTCCCGCGTCAACTGGTCGGCGACGGCGAGCTGTTCGTGCTCAAGGTGGTCGGCGACTCGATGATCGAGGCCGCCATCTGCGACGGAGACTGGGTGACCGTGCGCCGTCAGCCCGTCGCGGAGAACGGCGACATCGTCGCCGCGATGCTCGACGGCGAAGCGACGGTCAAGCGCTTCAAGCGGGAGAACGGCCATGTGTGGCTGCTCCCGCACAACTCCGCGTACCAGCCCATCCCCGGCGACGAGGCGACGATCCTCGGCAAGGTCGTAGCAGTACTGCGAAGGGTCTGAGCGCCCCTGCCAGGCGGACCCCGGAGCCCCTGCGCCGGTTCCGGGGTCCTGACGTCTGCGGATGACGCAGACGTCTGCGTGAGCCGACGTTAACGGGCGTCGGCTGCCGCTGCGATGGCGGCGAGCGACTTGCGCACCTGATTGCGGTCGACCGTGTACCAGAACGGCGGCATCGAGGCCCGCAGGAAGCTGCCGTACCGTGCCGTCGCCAGCCGGGGGTCGAGGACGGCGACCACCCCGCGGTCGTCCGTCGAACGGATGAGCCGTCCCGCCCCCTGTGCCATCAGCAGCGCCGCATGCGTCGCCGCGACCGCCATGAAGCCGTTGCCACCGTGCTCCTCGACGGCCTTCTGGCGGGCGCTCATCAGGGGATCGTCCGGCCGCGGGAACGGAATCCGGTCCATCACCACCAGCTGGCAGTTTGACCCCGGGACGTCCACGCCCTGCCAGAGAGACAAGGTGCCGAACAGGCAGGTTCGCGCCGATTCGGCGAAGGCTCGGATCAGCTCGCCGAGCGTCTCCTCTCCCTGCAGGAGGACCGGCATGTCGAGCCTGCCGCGCATCGCCTCCGCCGCTGCCTGGGCGGCGCGCATCGAGGAGAACAGGCCCAGAGTGCGCCCGCCCGCCGCCTCGACCAGCTCCGCGAGCTCGTCCAGCATGTCGTCGCGGCTGCCCTCACGGCCGGGCTGGCGCAGGTGCCTGGCGACGTAGAGGATGCCCTGCTTGGGGTAGTCGAACGGCGAGCCGACGTCGATGCCCCGCCACGCGGGCAGCTCCTCCCCCTCGGCCGGCTCGGCGTCCTGCGGGGCCAGCCCGAGCGAGGCCGCCACCCCGTTGAAGTCACCGCCCAGCCTGAGCGTCGCCGAGGTCAGTACCACCGACCGCTCGGCGAACAACTTCTCCCGCAGCAGCCCGGAGACCGAGAGCGGCGCGACGCGCAGCGAGGCGCCGAAGCGGTCATGGCGCTCGCACCAGATCACGTCGTACTCATTGGTCTGCAGCAGCCGCTCGGCCACCGCGTGCACATTCTCGATCGAGGCGAGGGCCTGCTTGCGTACGGCGTCCTCGTCCGTCACCGACTTGTCCCGCACCTCGCCCAGGGAGGTGATCACCTGGCGGCAGGCGTCGCGCAGCGCGGCGAGCACATACGCCAGATCCTCCGGAACCGTCTCAAGCCGGCCGGGCAGCGCGAGCTCCATCAGCCGCTCGAAGCCCTCCGAGGCGCTGAGCAGCGCATCGGCAGCCTTCTCGTTGACGAGTCTGGCCGAGCGCTTCACGGCCCGGTTCACCGCGCCCGGCGTCAGCTCCCCGGTGGCGACGCCGGTGACCCGCGAGACCAGCTCGTGGGCCTCGTCGACGATCAGCACCTCGTGGCTGGGGAGCACGGGCGCGCCCTCGATGGCGTCGATCGCCAGCAGCGCGTGATTGGTCACGACGACGTCGGCGAGTTTGGCGCGCTCGCGGGCGGCCTCGGCGAAGCACTCCGCGCCGTACGGGCACTTGCTCGCGCCCAGGCACTCGCGGGAGCTGACCGAGACCTGCGCCCAGGCACGGTCGGAGACGCCGGGGCTGAGCGCGTCGCGGTCGCCGGTCTCCGCCTCGTCCGCCCAGTCGCGCAGCCGCAGCAGATCCTTGCCGAGCTTGCTCGTCGGCCCACCCATTTGCTCCATCGGGTCGAAGAGGCCGTCCTCTTCGTCACCCGGCACCCCTTCGTGCAGCCGGTGAAGGCACAGATAGTTGGAGCGGCCCTTGAGCGTCGCGTACTGCGGCTCGCGGCGCAGCAGGGGCCTGAGCGCCTCGACCGTGCGCGGCAGGTCCCGTTCGATGAGCTGCCGCTGCAGGGCGAGGGTCGCGGTGGCGACGACCACGCGCTCGCCGTGCGCCAGGGCCGGGACGAGGTAGCCGAGCGATTTTCCGGTGCCTGTGCCCGCCTGAACGAGCAGGTGGGAGGTGTCGTCGATGGCGGTCGCGACCGCCTCGGCCATCGAGACCTGGCCGGGCCGTTCGACACCGCCGACAGCGGTGACAGCGGCGTGGAGGAGTTCGGTGAGGGCGGGCTTGCTCATAGGGGACCCACCCTACGTCGCGCCACTGACAGCGGGTGGCCGAAGGCGGCGGTCACAGCCCGTGCAGGGGATGCAGCGGATTGGGCACGGTGCCGTGGACGGCGGCATGCGGGCGCTCGGGCCGGTCCCGGTAGCCGTCGAGGTGCAGCCGGTTGCGGTTGAGGCAGAGCCGATCGATGCGCGGGGTGAGCAGGTCGAAGAGGGCGAAGCGCTCCTTGAGCTCGGGGAAGCGGTCGTGGTGGCGGACGATCTCCTCGCGCACCATTGCCCAGAAGTCGTCCTCGCAGACGCCGAGTTGCTCCTCGCAGAGCGGCGCGAGGTAGCGCAGGACTCCCACGAAGAGACCCGAATGGATGAACTGGGTGAGGAAGGCGGGCGGTTCGGTGAGCAGGATGCGGCGGACCTCGTCCGGCATGGTGTCGAGCTCGGGCAGCGGTTCGGCGCTGATGTTGATGTCGTCGACGAAGTCCTTGACGGCGAGCCGCACCGGCACATCGCCCTCGTCGAAGACGACGATCGCGTTCTCGCCGTGTGGCGAGAAGACGGTGCCGTAACGGTAGAGGAAATGCAGCAGCGGCGGGAGCAGGGCAGCGAAGAGCCGCCGTAGCCAGGTGCGGGCGTCGAGGCCGGAGCGCCGGACGAGTTCCGCGGTGAGGCAGCGGCCCGCGGGATCGGTGTGGATCAGTGCGGCGAGGGTGCGGGCCCGCTCGCCGGGGTCGAGGTGGCGGGCGAGCGGCTCCCGCCAGATCGCCCCGAGCAGCTCCTTGTACTGGTACGGGACCTCGGGGAGGTGGTCGTAGACCGGGTGCTCGACGGTGACGGAGGCGACCTCACCGAGCAGGATGACGCGGCAGTCGTCGCGCAGGAACGCATCGGCGTCGCGCAGTGCGTGGACCCAGGCCGTTACGGCGGGTGCGGCGAGCGTGCGCTGCGTGGGCAGGCCGCGCCAGACCAGCGTGTTGAGGACGGAGAGCGGCAGTTTGACGGTGTGCCGCTCCGGCCGGCTGACGTTGAGGAAGGTGCGAATCGACTGCTGGGGCAGGCGCAGGTCGCCGTCGGTCGGCAGCGGGATGATGTCCGCGCGGGCGATGGAGGGGGCGAAGAGCGGGACGACGGTCTCGTCCCACTGCCACGGGTGGACGGGCAGGTAGAGGTGGTCGCCGGGGTCGGCTCCGCGGCGCCGCACGGTGTCGTCGAAGGCGCGCAGCACGGACTCGTCGAGCTCGCAAGCGTAGAGGCTGCGGGGTGTCTCCAACCCTGCGACGCCACGGTAAGCGGCAAGTCCGCGGCCCACGGCGATCCAGGGCAGCGGCCGCGGGCATCGCGCTTCGGGCGCCCACCGCGCGGTGTCGGTGGATGAGAAGCCGAGGCGGCCCTTGTTGGGGACGATCCAGGGGTGGCCGGTCTGGTGACCTTCGAGCGAGGCGTAGTCGAGGTCGGCGAGGTCCGCGGCGGAGAGTGCATGCGCCGCGAGGCGGGCGTCGGCGGCGAGGGTCGCGGTGAGCTCCCGCAGGAGATGACCGAGGGTGTCGCCGGACAATCCGATGGCACGGCGGGCGCGGGTGAGGAAATCGAAGGGGTCGCCGGTCGGGGTGATCGAGGCGGGGTCGACGCGCCAGCTGCCGTAGGCGCCCCGTCGCGCCCGGAACCGGTAGGTGACGCCGTCGCCGAACTCCAGCCGGTACGCGCCGCCGGGGGCGGCGGTGCCGCCGATGCCGCCGGCGCCGTCGGGCTCGGGAGCGAGGACCTCCTCGTAGGCGAACTCGCCGAGCATCTTGGCGAGTATGGCGCGGGCTACGCGTGACCAGACGTCCTCGGAGAGTTCGCGGGGAAGGTGCAGCACCTGTCGGCTCCTGGGGGCGGGATGGACGATGTCTGGGGACGGGGCTTGTCAGAGCAGGTGTCGCAGGGCGCGGTCGCGGATCACCAAAGCGGCGCGCTTCTCCGGGAGGTCGATCTCGGCGGCGAACCGGAAGCCTGCGGTGAGAAAGGCCGCGACCGAGGGGTTGTTGCGCAGATCCGGTTCTGCGATGACGCGTGCGCAGCCGGGCCGGTGGTCCAGCACCTGGTCGGCAACGGTGCGCAGCAGGGCCGAGCCCAGGCCGCGGCCGCGGTCGGCGACGCGGCCGATCAGCAGATGGATGCCGGTGTCATTGGGTCGTACGGGGTAGTAGCGGGCTACGGGGTCGAGGTCGGCTCGGTAGATCTCCCAGTAGCTCATCGGCGTGCCGTCGAGGACGCCGAGACACGGGACGCTGCGGCCGTCGCCGTCGATCTGTTCGCGCAGATGTTTCTCGGTGATGTCGGGCGGGCCGGACAGCTCCCAGAACTCGGCGACAGCCGGATCGTTCATCCAGCCGGTGACGGTCGGAAGATCGCGCGCGACGACGACGGGGACGAGCTGGAAGGTGCCGTGCGGGGTGGTCTCGGGGCCCCACTCGGCGAGGCTGTCGAGGAGATCGTGATCGCCCAGGCGCACCGGGACGCGACCGGTCGGTGCGGTGGTGTCCGTCTCCGGAGGGAGCCCGGCGAAGCGCTCGGCGGGTTTCGCGAGCTCGGCGGGGAGCGTGAGGTCGAGCGTGTCCTCGGTGTCCGTCCCGTTCTCCGTTTCGGCTTCCGTGTGGGTGTGGGATTCGGTCGGCGGCATGGGGGTGGCCCTCCGCGTGGTTCACGCCGCGGGTGCGGCAAGGGGGTTGGGGATGGTGACGTACACGGACTGGGTGTCGACCGGGCCGATCAGTTCGTCGAGGCCGTGCAGCCGGGTGAGCAGGTTGGCCTTGCAGCGCAGAGTCGGCTGGTCCAGGAGGTGCGTCGGCAGCGGCGATCGGCCGCCGGTGGCCGCCTTCCCCAGGAAGCGGCGGAAGGCGGCGAGCAGCACCCGTTCGTCGGCGAGGCGCTGGGAGCCGAACGTACCGATCAGGCCGAGCACGTTGTTGATCCCGAGGTAGTACGCGAACCGCTCGTCCGCCACCGCGTCGGGGACGAACGTCTCGCTGTGGGTGCCGATGCCGGGCAGTCGCTTTTCGAGTTCGGCGCGGCGCGACTCCCGGAAGTAGTAGCCCTGGTTGTCGCGGTACCGTCCGCCGATCGGCCAGCCGTCGGGGTCGAGGAGCACCAGCGTGTTCTGCTGATGGGCTTCGAGGGCGACGCCCGCTTCACCATCCAGCCACAGCACTGGCAGGACAACCGCGTCGAGATAACGCAGGAACCACTCGGTGGCGACCGCGGCGACCCGGCGTCCGGTCCGGACGGCGAGCCCCTCGACGAGTCCGGCGAGGCGCGAGCGGAGTACATACGGCGACCGCTGCGCTGTCGCGGGCTCCGGTCGCAGCGCCGTCAGCCCGGCGAGGCAGTTGATGTCGTCGTCGGCGCCGAAGGTGGGATGGCGCAGGACGACGTCCAGCCCGGGGACGGGTTCGCCGTCGGGCGTGTCCACGGCGATCCAGGCCGGGTCGCGGACGATGTCGAAGCGGGGGTGCGCGGCGTGCCACTGGTCGGCGAGGCCGGTGCGCAGCAGGCGATGGACTTCGGCGCCGCGCAACAACTCCTTGCGCAGGTTCTCCCGGCGGGAGTTGGTGATGCGCACTGCGAGGGAGAGTTTGAGCATGGCGGGCGCGCCGTGCCGGTACACGGTGCGCACCGACGAGGTGGGGTGCCATGCGTCGCCTCGCGGGCCAAGATCGTGGAGCAGGCCTGCGTCGATCAGGCGGCGCACCTGTGGACGGTGCGTCAGCTCGCCGGCCTGCCAGGGGTGGAGCGGCAGGGCCACGACGGATGCGGGCAGCTCGGTGCCGGGGCCGAGGAGTTCCGCGGTGAGCCGGTCCGCGGGGATGGTGCGCCCGCGGACGGTCCAGGCCGAGTCGGTGGCGAGGACGGAACGGTCGACGGCCATCCAGTGCAGCGGGAACGCACCGCGCAGCTCGGGCGAGTAGGCCTGCGCCTCGGCGTCGGTGAGCAACTCGCGGCTCTTGGGGGTGGGGTGGAGTGGGTGGCCGAGGACGAGCGACTGCTCGGCGCTGAGAAAGGGCGGCACGCCCTGCGCCGGAGCCGCGGTGATACGGCGTTCGCGCAGGAAGACTGCGGTACGGCGGACGGAGTCGGCAACCCGGAAGGCGAGGTCGGCGCCTTCGGCGGGGGCGCTTCCGGCCTCGCGGGCGAGGAGCGCGGCGAGCGTGACGGCGTCCAGGTGCGGTGCTCCGGCCCCGGTGCCGTCAAGGACGGGCGGTCCGCCGAAGCGGTGGCTGCCGACGGCCGACCAGTGGCGTACGGGCACCCGCAGCGCGGTGCCGGAGGCGGCGAGCGGGATGGGCAAGGTGCCGTCGGCGGGGGTGGCGACACCGGCCTCGCGGATCCAGCAGCGCAGCAGATTCTCGGTGGCGGCCGCGTCCGCTGCGGCGTACGGGTCGGCCTGCTCCAGCGGATCGGCGTCCTCCGCTACGGCCACTACGGCCGGCTCGGGGAAGGTCGCGGCCCGCTGGCCGGGCACAGCTGCGGTACGCGGTTGTCCGGCGCCCGATGGTCGGGTCATGGCATTGCTCCGTGTTTCGGTGGTGCTCCATGGTTCGGTGGTGAAAGATGTGCGGTCCGCTCGGCCGCGGCGATCGCATCGGTCAGGCGGTCGAGCACCGCCTCCGCCTGCTCATCGGTGATGGTGAGCGGGGGCAGCAGTCGTACGACGCTGCCATGCCGGCCGCCCAGTTCGACGATGAGCCCGCGGCGCAGCGCCTCGCGCTGCACTGCGGTGGCGATCCGGGGCGCGGCGGGCAGCGCCCCGTAGTCGTCGCGTTCCGCGTCGGCGTCGACGATTTCGACACCGATCATCAGTCCGCGTCCGCGCGCCTCCCCGATGCACGGGTGGTGCGCGGCAAGTGCCCGCAGCCGCGAGAGCATCCGGGTGCCGAGTGAAGCGGCGCGCTGGTCCAGCCGGTTCTCGCAGACGAAGCGCAGGGTCGCGCTGCCCGCGGCCATCGCGAGCTGGTTGCCGCGGAAGGTTCCCGCGTGCGCACCGGGCCGCCAGACGTCGAGCTCGTCGCGGTAGACGATGACGGCGAGCGGGAGGCTGCCGCCGATGGCCTTGGAGAGCACCATGACGTCGGGCACGATGCCGCTGTGCTGTACGGCCCAGAACGCGCCCGTGCGCCCCACGCCCGTCTGCACCTCGTCGACGACGAGCGGGATGCCGCGCTCCTCGGTGATCCGCCGCATGGTGCGCAGCCACCCGTCCGGCGCCGGGATCACCCCGCCCTCGCCCTGGACCGGTTCGACGATCATCCCGGCGAACGGGTGGACGCCGGCGCCCGGGTCGTCGAGGAGGCTCTGCGTCCAGCGGGCGGACAGCTCAGCGCCGCGCTCCCCTCCGGTGCCGAACGGGCAGCGGTACTCGTACGGATACGGCAGCCGCGTCACGCCGGCGCCGGGCTCGGCCACGGCCGCCCTCGCGGCGGCGGCGCCCGAGGCCGCCAGTGCACCGGCGGTCATGCCGTGGTATGCGCCGCAGAAGGCGAGCAGTCCGCTGCGTCCGGTGGCGGTGCGTACGAGTTTGACGGCCGCCTCGACGGCGTCGGTGCCCGCGGGGCCGCAGAACTGGATCCGGCCCCGCTCGGCGAGCGCGGGCGGCAGCGTCTCGAACAGGGCCGTGGTGAACGCGTCCTTGACGGGTGTCGCGAGGTCGAGGACGTGCAGCGGCGCCTCCGAGTCGAGCACGGCGCGGATGGCTTCCAGCGCCACCGGGTGGTTGTGGCCGAGCGCCAACGTCCCCGCGCCGGCGAGGCAGTCGAGATACCGGCGTCCGTCGGCGCCCTCGATGGTCATACCCCGCGCCCGCACCGGGACGATCGGCAGCGATCGTGCATAGGTGCGTGCTGCCGACTCGCGGGACGCCTGCCGCCGCAGGATCGACTCGGCGGCCGTCCGCGCGTCGCTGCGGTGTCGCGGCGGTGGTGCGATGGATGCCGGTCCGGCCACGAGACGGCCCCTCCCTGACGGTCGATTGCTTCTCGGCGCACTCCCCCGTCCGTATCAACGTCCGTGGGCGCCACGAGCAACGGCCGGTCGCCAGGGATCCTTCACAGGGGAACCACAGCCCCGCCCGCATCCGTCCCCCACGGACCGGCCGGACCGGCCGGACCGGCTGTCGCTCGACGCGAGCGAGCCGACCGAGTACCGGGTCGGCTGCACGATGACGGGAGGTTCGTCGGGCGGCGGCTGGTTCGCCAAGGAGCCGGACGGGCAGGTGGCGTTGGTGTCCAACACCTCGATCGGCCCGGCCGGCGCAACACCTGGCTTGCGGGACCGCACCTCGGCTCGAAGGCGCAGAGCGTCTACCAGTTCGTCAGCGCCAGGTTCGCCGCCCGGCAGCGGTAGCGGCAGCGGCGCGCAACACAAGAGCGGTCCGCCCCTTCGCCGAGGGGCGGACCGCCTTAGTGATGCGTCAGCGCTGCGCGGCGAGGGCGTACGGCGCGAGCTCCGCCGCCAGTTCGTCGTGGACGCGCGCCTTGAGCAGCGTGCCCTCGCCGGTGTGGTCCTCGGAGAGCACCTCACCGGATGCGTGCACACGCGAGACCAGTGCGCCGTGGGTGTAGGGCACCAGCGCCTCGATCTCCACCGCGGGGCGCGGCAGTTCGTCGTCGATGAGCTCCCGCAGTTCGGTGATGCCCTTGCCGGTGCGTGCCGAGACCGCGATCGCGTGCTTCTCGTCGCGCAACAGCCGCTGCAGGACGAGCGGATCGGCGGCGTCCGCCTTGTTGATCACCACGATCTCGGGCACGTCGGTCGCGCCCACCTCACGGAACACCTCACGCACCGCGGCGAGCTGCTCCTCCGGCACCGGGTGAGAGCCGTCGACGACGTGCAGGATCAGCTCGGCGTCGGCGACCTCCTCCATCGTGGAGCGGAACGCCTCGACCAGGTGGTGCGGCAGATGCCGCACAAAACCGACGGTGTCGGCGAGCGTGTACAGCCGGCCGCTGGGCGTCTCGGCGCGGCGCACGGTCGGGTCGAGGGTGGCGAACAGCGCGTTCTCCACCAGCACGCCCGCGCCCGTGAGCCTGTTGAGCAGCGAGGACTTGCCGGCGTTGGTGTATCCGGCGATGGCGACCGACGGGACCTGGTGGCGCTTGCGCTCCTGGCGCTTCAGGTCACGGCTGGTCTTCATCTCCTTGATCTCCCGGCGCATCTTCGCCATCTTCTCGCGGATGCGGCGCCGGTCGGTCTCGATCTTGGTTTCACCGGGGCCACGGGTGGCCATGCCGCCGCCGGACGAGCCGGAGCCGCCACCACCCATCTGCCGGGAGAGCGACTGGCCCCAGCCGCGCAGCCTGGGCAGCATGTACTGCATCTGCGCGAGCGAGACCTGGGCCTTGCCCTCCCTGGACTTGGCGTGCTGGGCGAAGATGTCGAGGATCAGCGCGGTGCGGTCGACGACCTTGACCTTGACGACGTCCTCGAGGTGGATCAGCTGGCCGGGGCTGAGCTCACCGTCGCAGACCACGGTGTCGGCGCCGCTGTCCAGGACGATGTCACGCAGCTCGTGGGCCTTGCCTGAACCGATGTAGGTCGCGGGGTCGGGCTTGTCGCGGCGCTGGATCACGCCGTCGAGGACGAGGGCCCCCGCGGTCTCGGCGAGTGCGGCGAGCTCCGCGAGGGAGTTCTCCGCGTCCTCGACCGTGCCGTCCGTCCACACGCCGACAAGGACGACGCGCTCCAGGCGCAGCTGCCGGTATTCGACCTCGGTGATGTCCTGGAGCTCGGTGGACAGCCCCGCGACGCGGCGCAGCGACGCCCGGTCGGAGCGCTCGAGCTGGTCGCCGTCGCGCTCCCCGTCGATCTCGTGGCTCCACGCGACGTCCTGTTCCATCAGAGCACCGGCCCTCAGGCTCTCCAGGCGTCGACGCGCCGAGGCGGCGGACGGGTCGGTGATGAAGGACGAAGAAGCGGAGTGGGTCAATGGGTTCCTTAGCGTCGAGGGTGTTGTGCGCGGCCGGCCGGGCCTTCCGCCCGCCGCGCCGGCGGCTACTGTCACAGTGGGAAGAACGCCGGGCGGGCCCGGAGGATTCCCCTGGGCGCCGCCGTCGGCTGCCCGCGCACGATGGTCGCACGCTCAGGCGCCCGCGTCACGCCGGTTTCAGCGGCCTGTCCGGCTGCCGCGCAATCCTCGCGGACGGTACGGCGAGCGGGCCGGGCCGCCAGTCGGGGCGGCCGGGCATCGGCGGCGTGGTGGCTCCGTAGAGCCAGGGCCGCAGGAATCCGGACAGGTCGCGCCCTGCCGTCTGGGAGGCGAGGGCGATGAAGTCGGCGGTGGAGGCGTTGCCGTCGCGGTAGCGGGTGACCCAGGCCCGCTCCAGGCGGCGGAAGACGCGGTCCCCGATCTCCTGGCGCAGGGCGTAGAGGACGAGTGCGCCGCTGCCGTAGACGTTGTTCCGGAAGATGCCGAGCTTGCCGGGGGACGGGGAGGCCGGGCGTGCGGGCGGGCCGTCGTCGGTCCGGGCGGCGTTGTCGGCGGCGTAGGCGGCGCGTGCCTGCGCGTCGAGGCTCGGCCCGTACTTCATCTCTCCGCGGTACCGCCACTCGTACCAGGTGGCGTGCCCCTCGTTGAGCCACAGGTCGGACCAGGTGGCGGGGGTGACGCTGTCGCCGAACCACTGATGGGAGAGCTCGTGCAGCATGTAGGGCGCCGCGAGGGCGGTGGGGGCGAGCAGCAGGCGTCTCTCGAAGAGCGAGAGGGTCTGGGTCTCCAGCTCGAAGCCCGTGCTCGTGTTGACGCTGAGGATGCCGTACGTCTCGAAGGGATACGGGCCGACCTGCCGTTCCATCCACGCGATCTGGCCGGGGATCATGGCGAGCCGGGCGGCGAGGCGGGCGCGGTCGCCTGCACCCACGACGTCGCGCAGCGGCAGGCCGTCGGGTCCGGTGCCGCGCACGACTGCGGAGCGGCCGATGGAGACCTGGGCGAGCTCGGTGGCCATCGGGTGCGCGGTGCGGTACGTCCAGACGGTGTCCTGCCCGTCGGAGCGGGGGGCGGAGGAGGGCAGGCCGTTGGCGACCGCGATCACGCCCCTGGGCGTGATGATCCGAAAGGTGAACCAGGCCTTGTCGGAGGGGTGGTCGTTGCAGGGGAAGACGCGGTGGGCGGCATCGGCCTGATCGGCCATGGCGAGCCCGTCCGGGGTGCGGATCCAGCCGCCCTCGGTGGCGTCCTCACCGTTCGGGTCGCTGGTGTGGGTGACGACGATGCGCAGCGCGGAGCCGCGCGCGATCGGGTGCGCCGGGGCGATCAGGAGCTTTTCCGCGCGGAAGCCGAAGCGGGCGGGCAGCCCGTTGACGGTGACCGAGCGTACGACGCCGTGGGCGAAGTCCAGGGTGAAGCCGGCCAGGTCGGCGGTGGCATGGCCGTCGATGCGTGTGACGGCGTCGAGCGGCCGGTTGTTGGCGTGGTAGTCCAGCGAGATGTCGTACGCGCTGACGCGGTAGCCGGGATTGCCGAGCGTGGGATAGAGCCGGTCGCCGAGGCCGGCCGGGCTGCCGCTCAGCTGCGCGGCGGTGAGGGTGAGGACGGCTGCGGCGGCCGCGAGGGCGCGCCGGGCAGGTGATCCGATCATGGACCACCGCTATCAGCGCGCCGCGCCCGCGCGTCGGCGGCGCGGCTTCGTCCCACTCGATCGAGGACACTCCCTGCGTCAGCCGGAGGCGGTGGCGACGGGATAGTGGGTGCGGTAGACGTCGTACACGCCGGGGACGCGGCGCATCGCGCGCATCAGGTCGGGCAGTGCGCCCGCCTCGGCGAGTTCGACGGTGTAGGTGTGGCGGACGCGTTGCTCCTGCGGGGGCTCGACGGCTGCGGCGAGGATGCCGACGCCCTCCGCGGAGATCGCCTCGGTGAGGTCGGCGAGCAGATGGGGGCGGCCGAGCGCCTCAGCGCGAACCGTGACGCGATAGCCGGCCGAGGAGACGCCGGTCCGCCACCGTACGACCTGCTTGGCGCGTCCTGACGAGGTCATACGGGCGACGACGGGACACTCGGCGCGGTGCACGGCGACGGTGCCGCCGCGGATGAGGAAGCCGGTGACGGCGTCCGGCGGTACCGGAGTGCAACAGCGTGCGAGCCGCACCGCCGCGCCCGGCAGGTCCGTGACGGCGACGGGCTCGGCAGCGGGCGACGCGTCGTGCGCGGGAGCGGGCCGGACGGCGGGTGCCTGCGGCTCGTCGTCCCCTCGCGCGGGGTGGGCGGCGAGCCAGCGGGTGATCGCGATGCGTGCGGCCGGTGTACGGGCGTGGTCGAGCCATTCGGGCGACGGTCCCGAGCCCTCGCCGGTGGCGGTGAGCAGCTGCAGGGTGTCCCCGTCCTGCAGCACGGTGCCCATCGAGGCCAGCCGGCTGTTGACGCGGGCGCCCACGCATGCGTGGCCTTCCTCTGCGCGCAGCACATAGGCGGCGTCGACGCAGGTGGCGCCGGCGGGCAGTCCGATGGTGCCGCCGTCGGCGGAGAAGACGGTGATCTCCCGGTCCTGGGCGAGTTCGTCGCGCAGCGCCGTCCAGAAGGTGTCGGGGTCGGAGGCGTCGCGCTGCCATTCGAGGAGGCGGGAGAGCCAGCCGGGACGGGTCGGGTCGGTGCGCTCGCCGTCGCGGTCGGCGTCGTCCGGGGCGTCCCGGTCGGTGTCGGTGGCCGTGGCGTAAGGGTTGCCGAGGGCGACGACGCCGGCCTCGGCGACCCGGTGCATCCGCCGGGTGCGGACCAGGACCTCGGTGATCGCACCGTCGGCGTCGGCGATCGCGGTGTGCAGCGACTGGTAGAGGTTGAACTTCGGCGCCGCGATGAAGTCCTTGAACTCGGAGATCACCGGCGTGAAACAGGTGTGCAGTTCACCGAGGACGGCATAGCAGTCGGCGTCCTCCGCCACCAGGACGAGGAGCCGGCCGAAGTCGTTGCCGCCGAGTTCCCCGCCGCGTTTGAGACGCAGCCGGTGGACGGAGAGCACATGCCGTGAGCGGATGCCGACCTCCGCATCGAGCCCCGCGTCGCGCAGCACCGTCCGTACCGCGTCGGCGGTCGTGGCGAGCGGGTCGGGGAGCGCGGCGTGGGCCAGGATCAACTCCCGTGCGCCGGCGTACTCCTCGGGGTGCAGGATTTCGAAGACCAGGTCCTCCAGCTCGGTCTTGAGCGCCTGGACCCCGAGCCGCTCGGCCAGCGGGATGAGCACGTCGCGGGTGACGCGGGCGATCCGCTGCTGCTTGTCCGGGCGCATCACACCGAGGGTGCGCATGTTGTGCAGCCGGTCGGCCAGTTTGATCGACATGACGCGGACATCGTTGCCCGTGGCGACGAGCATCTTGCGGAACGTCTCGGGCTCGGCAGCCGCTCCGTAGTCGACCTTCTCCAACTTGGTGACACCGTCGACGAGATAGCAGACCTCCTCGCCGAACTCCTCGCGCACCTGGTCGAGCGTCACATCGGTGTCCTCGACAGTGTCGTGCAGCAAAGACGCCGTCAAGGTCGTGGTCTCGGCGCCGAGTTCGGCGAGGATCAGGGTCACCGCGAGCGGATGGGTGATGTACGGCTCGCCGCTCTTGCGCATCTGCCCGCGGTGCGAGGACTCGGCGAGCACATAGGCGCGGCGCAGGGCCTCGAGATCGGCGCGCGGGTGGTGGCCGCGGTGCACCTTGGCGATGTGCTCGATGGCGTCGGGGAGCCGGTCGCGGCCGCCTCCGGTGGTCAGCAACGCGGCGCGTCCCAGCCTGCGGAGGTCGAGGCGGGACAGGCCACGCCTGCGCTCGTTCCCGCCGTGGGCGGCATGCACCGCGTTGTCTGCGCTCATCGGGCACCTCCGGCAGCGTTCACCGGCGGCGAGCTGGATGCCGCGCCGGTGCTTGATGCTACCGGGCCCACCACGCGGTGCTGTCGGGCTCTCGCCCAGCGTGATCCGGATCACCCGTTAGAGGGAACGCGCACACGACTGTCGGCTCTACGCACGAAGCCATTCCGGGTCGATGACGCCCTCGGCGACAATCACCGCAGGGCCGCCCATCTCGATGGAGCCGTCGGTGCGTTCGGTGATGACGAGCCGTCCGCCGGGCACGTCGACGGTGTAGGTGACGGGGCGTCCGGTGACCGCTGGATCCGCCCCGTCGCGCCGCACCGCGGCGACCATGACGGCGCATGCGCCCGTGCCGCAGGAGCGGGTCTCGCCCGAGCCGCGCTCGTGCACCCGCAGCGCCACATGGCGCGGTCCGCGGTCGACGACGAACTCGACGTTGGTGCCGTCCGGGTAGGCGGCGGCAGGGCTCACGCCGGGCGCATCGAGGAGCGCGCCGGCCTGCGCCAGGTCGTCGACGAAGGCGACGGCGTGCGGATTGCCCATGTTGACGTTGCGGGCAGGCCAGCTGCGCTCACCGATGGTGACGGTGACCGCGCCCTCGGGGAGGGCTGCAGGCCCCATATCGACGGTGATATCGCCGGGCGTGCCGTCGGGCGAGGCCTTGGCGATGTGGGTGCGTCGGATACCGGCCCGGGTGGCGACGGGGACGTCCCCCTCCCCCACCAGCCCGGCGCGCTGCAGATAGCGGGCGAAGACCCGCACTCCGTTGCCGCACATCTCGGCGATGCTGCCGTCGGCATTGCGGTAGTCCATGAACCACTCGGCCTCGGCTGCCATGGCGGCGGCCTCCGGGTGCGCGGCGGACCGTACGACGCGCAGCACGCCGTCGGCGCCGATGCCGGCGCGGCGGTCGCACAGCCGGGCGACGGCGGCCGGGGACAGCTCGATGCGACCGTCCGGGTCGGGGACGATCACGAAGTCGTTCTCGGTGCCGTGGCCCTTGAGGAAGGCCATGCCCTGTGGTGCGCGCGTGTTCACGCCATCGATCGTACGGGGTGCGCGTCAGCGCAGCCGGGCCACCCGCACCACGGCGAGCACCCCGACCAGCGCCGCGAACGCCACGTACGCGGCGACGACGCGCCAGTCGGGGCGGCGGCCGGAGCCGCGGACCGGCAGCCCGGGCCAGGTGTAGCCGACGCGGCGGGCGGCCATGATCCCCCACCCCGCGGCGCAGCAGCTGAGCAGAAGACCGAGCATGGCCACGACAGGTCCCCCGTCGCCGCCGAACTCGAAGGCGAGGGGGAAGGCGAACATCAGCGAGCCGAGGGCGCCGAGCGCCACGATGGGAACGATTTGCCAGATGCGCAGCCTCAGCTGCGGGCGCAACTCCCGGAAGGACTGCTCGCCGTCGTCCGGCTCGCCCGGACCGGCGTCCGCCTCCGGATCGAGCGGCCCGTCGAGCTCGCCGGGGTCCGCGAAACCCCCGAGATGGTGGTCGTCCTCGTGCGCATCCGTTTCCGGCCGTGATCGGTCGCGGTGGCCGGCTTCCATTGCCACGCGCCCTCCCACCCTGGTCCGGAAATCACGAGCCTCCCCGGCCCGACGATCGATGATGGCATGTCGGAAGGGCCGTCAGCCCCCGCCGAGGCGTCCCGTGGCCATCACGTGATCAGGCTGTGACCGGTCGTTCGACGGATGAGGGGAAAAAGGCGCTGACGTGCCCCGCGAGAGTCCCGGCACGGTCGTTACCCGTCGTTGTTGGTCGTCATTGGCCAGCCTCGCACGGCCCACAGACGGCCCGGAGGTGTCTGCATTTCCGCAGTTCAGGATGCACCGGCCCGCGAGAAGGGCCGTCGGTACCCGGGGCGCGCTACAGCGCCTACGAGCCTGCGCCGCCCTGTCGGTCGAGCGCTCGCCTTCCCCGTCCACATCTTCCCCGTCCACATCTCGTCTTGATCTTGAAAATCGCCCGGTATACGACCCGGAGGTAGCATGCCTGTTCCCCGCTACGCTGGTACGCACCACCTCACAATGGGGAGTGCTCCGCGGATGGGACCGAAGACGACCAAGGTCTACGAGACGCTTCGTGAACGGCTCGCCAAGGGCGCGTATGCCCCGGGCGAGAAGTTTCCTTCTGAACGCACCCTGACCGAGGAACTGGAGATCGGCCGGACGGCTCTCCGCCAGGTTCTTGCCCGTCTCGTGACGGAGGGCGCCCTGGAAGTCCGGGGCCGGAGTTCGTACAGGGTCCCGGGTGCGGTGAGCGTCAAGGCGCCCGGAGGGTTGGAGCCGTGGCGCATCCACGGTGAGCGCGACCTCTACGACAACCGATGGGTCAAGCTGCAACTGTGGGACGTCGAACCGCCTGGTGTGAAGCGGTTCGAACACCACGTCGTGAAACTTCACCACGTCGCCGTCACGGCCGTTATCGACGACCAGGACCGCGTACTCATGATGTGGCGGTACCGGTTCGTGCCTCAGCGGTTCGGGTGGGAGTTGCCCGGCGGCATCGTCGACGAGGGGGAGGCGCCGGCGGAAACCGCGCTGCGGGAAGTCGTGGAGGAGACGGGGTGGCGCCCGAATCGCGTTGAGCACCTCGTCACCTACCAACCCATGGTCGGCATGGTGGACTCGCCGCACGACATCTTCGTAGCCCACGGCGCCGAGAAGGTCGGTGAGCCGACCGACCTGGAAGAGGCTGGACACATCGAGTGGGTACCCCTCACCGACATTCCGGGACTCTTGGCCCGGGGTGAGCTGCTCGGTTCCGGAACCCTGGTCGCGCTGCTTCACATCCTGGCGACCCGGGGCAAGCAGGGCGTCACAGCCGCTCACTAAGCAGGTCGACGCGACGTCGCTGCCGCACCGAACCGGTGCGGCTTGCCAACAGCCGGGCCTGTCGGAGATGGGTGTTCGCGTCGTCGTACTCGGTACGGGCAAGGTGCGCTTGGGCCAGATCCGTGTGGACTCCCGCCCGTGCCCGCACGAATGTCGGGTCCATCATTTCGAGGGCACCGTAGAGGCTGGTTACGGCTTCGTCCTCGCCGAGTAGGCCGAGAACGTTGCCGCGCCACCGGGCGAGGTGGGACCCGTTCAGAAAGATGCTGAGCATGTCCGGGTCCCGGTCTTCGAGGCCCGGCGGAATCGCGTCCATGGCCGCATCCAGCGCACGTTTGGAGTCGTCCACCATCCCAGCGTGCGCGCACACCTCCGCTTCTGCTGCGTGCAGCCATGCCCGGAGTCGGGGGGAGCCCGACTGGCCGAGGCTACTCTGAGCGTCGCGCACCAAGTCGACGGCGAGCGCAGGCCGACCGGCGTCACAGAGCACGTACGCCTGTTCGCCCATGGCGTGGGCAAGGTACATCGGTGCTTCCGCGTCGCGTGCGGCTCGCTTCGCCAACTCATAGTGTCGCCAGGCACGTTCGACCGCCCCAGAATCGATCGCCTGCCACGCGGCGAGGGTGGACGCCCCAGCGAGGGCGAGCGCGATGGGGCGGCGCGCGGCGGGCAACACGGCGAAGTTCAGCGCATCCTCAAGAGCGGTGAGGTGACCCGTCATCTGGTCGACGAGACTCGCGGCACCCATCTGCCGGTCCATGGTGCGCAGTAGTTCCGTCTGATCGTTGAAAGTCTTCACCATGGACACGCTGACGCTGCTGGCGGAATCGATCCGGCTCAGCAAGTCGTCGTAGCCGTCGGCCACTGGGAGCGCCGACTTCCGGGTGGCCCCCCTCAGTTCGGCGTCAGTGACGCCGAGGAGGTTGCGCAGGATCGCTGCATAGCGGTCCGAGATCGGGCGCCGTCCGTTCTCCCACTCGGACACGTACACCCGCAGGCTCGCGGTTGAGGCAACGTCGGTGAGGTTCCGTCGGGCGTGCTGCTCGATCTCGCGGATGAGGCGCTCCTGCGACCAGCCGCGCGCCGTCCGCGCGGTTCGTAGTCCTGATTCTGCGCTCACTGGGCACCCCGTTCGGCGTTGGGTCCGATCGCTACCAACCCATGGTGCCTTACATCGCCGCAGGTCAAAAGGGGTTAACACCAACCCTAACTAGCCGTTTATGAGGGCTTGTTGGCTGCCGCGACCCCCCTTCCGGGAGGTCTCCTTGAAGTGCACCGCGAGGGGTGACCACCACTCAAGTCGGCGAACCAGCTTGACTCTGGTGCGCACCAGATGCACTCTACTGGTGCGCACCAGATTTCGGAGCTGGCTCCGGTTCGCGGTGTGCGGGACGACGCCCGGAGGGCCCTCGCGAGGGGCTCGAAGGGAGCGGCTGTTCCTTGAGAACTGAACAGTTGATGCAAGGACTGAAGCCGGGATGTCCGTAATCCGGCCCGGTTGACCCCCAGGTAGGTCCCTGGCTAGGTCGAACTGCCTGCTCACGCGGGCCTTTAGGTCCTTGTCCGCGCCGCCGCGCCCCGTGATGCGTCACGGGATCAGTCGTCTAGGCGCGGCCTGAACGTAGATCCAACGCACCTTCCGCCCGTGACGGGCACCGGATCGGCTCATGCCGACCCCACTCTGACAACCCCTCATCCGCTGTGGGTGAGGAGCAGCAATCGCCCCGATGGTCGTAGGCCGGGTTCGACTCCCAGCCGGGGCACTGCGGTTGCTATTCGGCGGCCGTGCCACGCATCGCTCGTGGCTGTTCACCCCAACGGCGCGCGCCCCCGGAGCGGCTACTCCGGGGGCGCTGTCGGGCCGTTCCACTACTGAGGAGAAAACGACCCATGGAGCACATCGGTGCACGTCAGGCGATTGTTACCGCCGACGAGTACGACCGCGAGCCGACGGCCGCGGAGCTGGACGCGATCGAGCTGGAGTCTCCGCTGATCCTGGCGGAGGTCGACCTGTTGGACGCGCAGATCATCGCCATGGACCGCACGCCGAACGAGATGGACGCGCGGCGGATCCGCCGGGCCCACCGCCGGGTACTGGCCGCCCGGCGGAACCTGGTCAACCGCACGGCCGATGTGAGGGTGCCGGGTGGTGCGGCGTGAAGGCCAAGACCGTACTGCCCGCCGTCGCGATGACGGCGGTGTCCATGGTTCTCACCCTGGCCGTGGTCGTGATGTGGCTGGGCACGGCGATGCCGTGGCCCGTCGCCCTGGTCGTCGGTCTCGGGATCGACGGGGGATGGCTGGCCACCCTCGCCTACGAACGCCGCCTGGCCGCGCAGGGCGACCACAGCCGCGCGGTCACCGCCGTCGGCTGGTGCTTCGGCCTGATCGCCGCGGGCGTCCTGGTCGCGCACGCCCTCACCGCCGAACAGTCTGCGGGCGCGTGGCTGGCCGTGGCCTGGCTGCCGATCGCGGCCAAGGCGCTGTGGCTGGTGCACGGGTTGTGGGAGCGGACCGCGCTCACCGCGACGGCACTCGGTGCGATCCGGGGGATCCAGCAAGAGGCCCGCGACGAAGCGGCCGTGGCCCGCGCACGGCTGCGCGCCGAAGCGGCTACGGAGGAGACCCGGCTGACGGCCGTGACGCAGGCTGGCGCCCGCGTCGCACGCGTCCAGGCGAAGACCGCTCAGACCCTGTCGCGGGCATGGGCGACGCTGGAGACGGCCCGGGCCGGTGAGGACACCGGCAGGGCGCTGACCAGCGTGACCAGTCGCGTCACGCCCGGCGTCACGCCCCGCTGGGAGCTCCCTGTCTGGGGCCCCACCGAGCCGGTAACCGGGCTCACGCTGGAGGCAGGTCCCGCCCTCACCGACGAGGCCCTTGACGCGCTGGTCGACGAGATCCGTCACAGCGAGGTCCCTGCTCTGTCCTACCGCGAGATGGCCATCCGCTTCCGGGCGGCCGGTCACTCCGCATCCGAGGTCCGCCTGCGGGCCGCATGGAAGCGCGTGGCCGCGTGATGGCCACACTGCCGGTGTTCCAGTGGCACCTGGCCCCGGGCGGCTACGCCACCCGCCGACAACTGCGGGCCCAAGGTCTGCGCCCCGGTGGTCAGGACGTGGCCGCTCAACTCGAACGGCCGCGCCGCCGCCGTGGCCCGCTGGTCGCCTACCTCTACCGGGTCGACCTCGCCAAACCGGTCCGGCCCATGACCGAGGCCAGGTGGGCGGCTCTGGCCAAAGCCAACGCCGCCCGCCGCATCTGCCCCCTGTGCCGACGCGATGCCGGATACGTCATACCCGCCCACCTCGGCGGATGTGTGCCCTGCGCCGATGCCAACTGACCCAAGGGAGGTCCCCGGTGGAGTCCGAACACCTTCCCGTTCCCGGCATCGTCCGCCTCCCGGACGGCCGGTTCGTCTACAACGACACCCCCGACACCACCACCCCCACGGCGGCGCTCCAAGGCCCGGCCACGCCCCCGGCTGCGGTGGTGGTGCAGCACATCCACCAGGCGCCGCCGGACCGTACCGTGCAGCGCATTGCGCTCGGCTCCGGCGTCGGGGCCGGAGCGGTGGCCGCGGGTGTGTACTTCGGCCCGCTACTGGTCGGCGTGCTAACCGCCATGGCCGCCGACCTCGCCATCCTCACCCTGCTGGCCGTGGCCATGGCGTGGGGCGTGGTCACCGTCGTCCGCTCGATAGGCGGCAGCGACGGCAAGGCCGCCGCCAAGCGCCTGCGCCGCGGCCGCTGACAGACCCTCAACCACCGCCCCGCCTACGGCCGTTCACCGTCCCGGGCGGGGTGGAGCCCGCAGGCGGCCCGTAGAGCGACCGAACCCCCTTCCATGGGGGTGGAGACCCCCGGGCCCGTGAACGGCCGTCCATGGCCCCACAAAGACGCTGTGTGACGGCGTTTTCCGTCCTCTCTCGCGCGCGTGCGCGTAGGGCCCCACCCCCAGGAACAGCGCAACCCTGCAACTGCGCAGGTCAAACGCAGGTTGCGGGGATCAACCGGCACTGTCGACGCAACCGACAGCACCAACCACCGCAAATCGGACGGGCCGGTGACGCCACGCAACGGCGCACCGGCCCTCATCCACGGTCTTGGAGGACCCTTTCGTGGACTGGAAACAAGCATGGTCGACCACCACCACTACAACCAACACGGCGCTCGATGCGCTCGCGCCGATGTGCGCACCGTTCGCGGCCCGCTGGGACAGGGAAGCGGAGCGCCGGGCGCAGCTACGGACTCCGGAGAACCTCAAAGCGCTCATGGCGGCCCAGCGGGAGCACAACTCCGCACGCTCCACCGCCGCGATGGCCCGCAACCAGCGCTCCGCGGCCCGCAAGGCGTCCAACAACCCGCTGTCCGCGACCCGCCGGGCCGCGCGCACCGCGCACAATGCCGCGCGGCAGCACCACAGCCAGGCACGGGCCGGGCTGAAGGCAGCACGGAAGAACCACCCCGCCACACTGCGGACCCTCGCGGTCCAGGCGCACGCCGCGCACACCGTGCCGAGCAGCCTGGCCACGTGGCTGATGTCCGAGGCCGGGCACACGCTCACGCTGTGGCCAGCCTCTGTGTCCGCAGGGCTGATCGGCCTGCATGCCGCGGGTCTGTGGCTGGGGCGCCGTCAGCCGTCGGTGCGGCTCGATGACGGCATGACCGCGGAGGAACGGCGCCTCGCGCTGCGGCTGGACCCGTCGTTCTGGGTCCAGAACGCCGACGCGCGCGGTCTGTCGGGCACCGTGCCCACCCCGGCCAAGCTCACCCCGGCCGGGCTGGTCTCGCACGTGCGGCTGGACGGCCGGTGGACGCCGAAGACGTTCCGCGCGAAGGCGGACGAGGTCCGGGCCCTGCTCGGGGCGCGGACCGACCTGCGCATGGAGATCACCTCCGGCAGTCACGGCGATCGTGCCACGATCACGCTGCGGACCCGCAGCGCGGCCGACGGCATCGACCTGACCGGTTGGGAGCCCGGGGCGCCGTGGGGCATCGACACCGTCACCGGCGAGCTGGTCATGGTCCCGTTGGGGCGGCGGATGCTGGTCGCGGGCACCTCGGGTTCGGGCAAGTCCTGGTCGACTAGGGCCCTGCTCGCGGAAGGCTCCGAGGCCGCCGATCACCGCCTGGTCGTCATCGACCCCAAGCGGGTGGAGGCGATGAACTGGCAGCACCGGGCCCGCACGGCGATCACGCCGGATGAGGTGCTGGACGTCAGTGACGAGCTGGTGGAGGAGATGCACGACCGTCTCCAGCTCGTCCCCCGCGGCCGGGACGTCATCGAGATCAGCCCCGAACACCCCCGCATCACCGTCTTCGTGGACGAGGGAGCGGAGGTCATCTCCATGTCCCGCACCCGCGGCAAGAGCAGCGGCGACGAGGACACCGACGCCGTCGGCTACGGGCGGATCATGGAGAACTTCCGCACCCTGGCCCGCATGGCGCGCGCGGCCGAGATCATCCTGATCTGGGCGACGCAGAAGCCAACCATGGACCGCAACGGCGGTATCGACCCGCAGATCAGCGCGCAGATCACCTACCGGGCCGCCCTCGCACTATCCACCTCGGGTGAGTCCCGCGTGGTCTTCGGAGAGGACGCCACCGAGAAGGGCTGGCACGCACACGAACTGCCCATGCCCGGCGTGGCGATGCTGCGCTCGGGGCCGAAAGCCAAGCCCCACCCGATCAGCACCCGCGCCTTCTCCCCCGCCGACGTCATCGCCCTCCCCGAGCGGCCCATCTGGAAACGCGAATCCTCCCGGCCGACCCGGAGCACCCTCCACCTGGTCAAGCAGCCGACCACCCCGACGGACAGCACAGCGTCCGCACCTACACCGGCCGCGGCGGAGACCAACCGGGACCGGGTCCTGCGGGCCGTCCACGACGGCGCCCGAACCCTGCGGGACATCACCGACCGCACCGGAATCAACAAGGGCACCGTCTCCCGCGAGGTCAAGGCCCTCACAGGCTCGGGAGCCCTCCGCAAGACCGACGACGGCATGCTCCAGCCCGGCCGGGAGGCGGCCTGAGCACCCTCGCCTGACCGGCCCAATCAACGACGACGGCGGCCCCCTTTCCGCCAAGAACCGGGGCCGCCGCCACTCCTGCCACTTCCTACAGAACTGGAGATCACCGGCAATGACGCAAACGACCATCACCATGTTCCGGCTGCACCCGTCGGCTGACAGCGGCTTTGCCCTGACACTCATCGCCCGCGATGACACGGAGAGCTGCTTCTACCGGTACGACCTCCACATCGACGAGCGGATGGCCGGGTACCTCAAGGCGGCAGTCCTGCGGGAGCTGGGGACAGTCCCGCTCCCGGGCCCGGTAACCCTGCCGGAGCTGCTGCAGCTTCACGCCGACTGGACGGCCGATCTCTGCCGCCGCCAGGCCACTCACCGATAGCCCCGCCCGGGGCGGGCCGACTCTCGCCAAAGAATCCCGGCCCGCCCCGGCTCTCCCAGCACTTCGAGAGAACTGGAGACATCCAGCATGACCCAACCGACCGACATTCCGGGAGAGCACCTGCATACCGCTCTCTCCCTGGCAGCCTCCGGCGTGCCCGTGCTGCCGTTGCGAGCTGGGAAGATGCCGTTCGGCAACTGCCGCCACTGCGCCGACAATGCGTGCGGGGGACGGCCGAACATGAAGACCCCCGGCCCCTGCACCTGCCCGGCGCCCTGCCACGCATGGGCCGCTGCCACCACCGACCCCAGCGTCATCAACTCGCCGACATGGGCACGGGCATGGCGCGAAGCGGCAACGGTGGCCTACCACCCCGGCGGCGCCGACCTCACCGTCGTCGACCTCGACAACGCGGAAGCCATCGCATGGGCCCGCGCGAGCCTGCCCGCCACCCGAATCGTGCGCACCACCAGGGGTGAGCACTGGCTCTACCAGGGCGTCATGCAGTCCTCCAACCGCGTCCGGCCCGGCGTGGACGTGAAGTCCCTGATGTCCTACGCACGGTGGCTCGGACCCGGCACCGGCACGCTGGCCGACCTGCCGGACGCCGTGCGCGCGCTGGTCGTGAAGGAGCCCACCCCGGCCCGGCCGACACAGCAGGCCACCACCGTGCCCGCATGGGCCGGGAACGGGGAGTGCCGCCACCGCACGCCCGCCTACCTGGAACGTGGCATCGCCATGGCCGAGCAGCGCATCACGCAGGCCCGCGGCGCGATCCACGCCACCGTCTACCGGACGTTCCTCGCCGTGCTGTCCACGCACGGTCGGTGCGGCTGCCTCACCGACGCCCACATCAGCAGGTTGTTCACCGCCGCGCAGGCCAAGGGCGAATCGCCCCGGCACTGCACCGACGCGTGGACCAACGCCCGTACCAGGTTGGGACTGTGACCATGTCCGAGGACGAGAAAACCCCGGCCCGCGAGGTCATCGCCGACTACGCGCAAGAGCACTTCCGGTACTTCCGCACCGCCGACGGAACCGTATACGCGCAGAAGAACGGCCACCCCGTGGCCCGCCCGATCCGCTCCCAGGGCACCACGGGCAGCCACCGCCAAGAACTCATGGTCGGCCTGTTCAAGGACGGGCTCGGCGTGTTCAACGGAACCGCACTCAAGGAAGCGCTGGACCTGATCGAAGCACTCGCACTGACCGAGGACGTACAGCCCGTCCACATCCGCGTCGCCCCCGGATACGACGGGGCGACATGGCTGGACCTGGGCCGGACCGACGGGCAGTCCGTCCGCATCCACCCCACCGGCTGGGACGTGCTCACCCCGGACCCACGCGAGGTCTGCTGGCGGCGCACCCAACTCACCGGCGAACTGCCCCTGCCAGCCAAGGACACCAACGGCAAGGGCATCGACCTCCTGCTGCGGCTGTGCAACTTCGCAACCGCGGAGACCGAATGCCTGGCCATCGCCTGGCTGGTCGGCTGCCTCGGGCCGTCCGTTCCCGTCCCCGCCCCGTTCCTCACCGGGCCGCAGGGCGCGGGCAAATCCACCGGCGGACGGATGCTCGTGCGGATCATCGAGGGCATGAGCGGCGACCTGCGCCGCGCCCCGAAGGACGAAGAGAACCTGATCGCCGCGGTCGCGGCCGGATGGGTCACCGCCCTAGACAACCTCTCCCACATGACCCCGGACCTGTCGGATGCCATGTGCTGCATCGTCACCGGCGCCGAGAACGTCAAACGCGCCCTGTTCACCGACGGGGACGTCTTCCGCGCCCGCTACCGCCGCCCCCTGCTCCTGACCGGCATCGACGTGGGAGTCATCCGGCCCGACCTCGCCGAACGGCTCCTGCCGCTGCGCCTGGAGCGGCCCCGCGTGAGGCGCACCGAGGCCGAACTGTGGGCGGAGTACGCGGAGGTCCTGCCTGTGGTTCTCGGCTCGCTCCTGGACCTCACGGTCAAGGTCCGCGCGGTGGAGGCCGAGACCCCCACCGACCTGCGGATGGCGGACTTCGCCCACCTGTGCGCGCAGCTCGATGCGGCAACCGGCCTCGGGGCGCTCACCGCCTACCGGACCAGTCTGGACGACCTCAACGACGACGTGATCGAGGGCGATCTCCTCGCCCAGACCGTCCTCAGGCACGCCGACACCATCGAGCCGGGCTCAGCGCAGCGGATGACCTCCACCGAGTGGCTGCACTGCCTCAGCCGCCTCTACAGCGGCGACGAGCTGCGTCCCCTGCCCAAGGGCTGGCCGACCACCGGCAAAGTCCTCTCCGACCGGCTCAAGCGCCTCCAACCGACGCTGGCCGCCCGTGGTGTCCTCATCGACACAGGCCGCACCAGCGAGGGCCGCTACCTCGAAATGACCCGCCTGGCCACCCCGCCCCCACACCAGCACAAACCGATGTTCTGATCCACGATCCGCACGCCCCGCCCCGGACAAGCAAGAAGAGCACCACCGGCCTGGCGTGCTCCTCTTGCTGTTCGGCGCCGTGCGCCGCCCAAAGAACGCGCCGCGAAGCGGCCCCTCATTGCTCATCCGGCGGCTACGCCGCCGCCGAGGGTCGCGCCGCGCAGCGGCTCCTTCTTCACGCTTTGAGGCGCCACCGAACTACAACAGACACCCCCTCTTTTGTCCTAAGAGGGAAGACGCTGCGTCATCTGCGTCATGCAAGCCGAAAAACGGCCCCTGACCTGCGGCTACAGGCATGACGCAGACGACGGCCTCTGCGTCATCCTGCGTCATCTGCGTCACCCGATGACGCACCCGTGACGCACCGATGACGCACCCCATAGCCACTGCGTCACACAAAACCGCAGGTCAGACGCGTAAGTGACGCTGATGACGCAATGACGCAGAAATCCGCACCTCGGACAGACGCGGCCATGCCCTCCCCGCTTGGAGTCCCTATGGCAACGCCGACAGACCCCGACCTCCGCGCCACCCTCCGCAGCGGTCTCCCCGACCGGTACCTCACCCCCGACGACATCGCCGAGATGTTCGAGGTACCCATCGAGACCGTCTACCAGTGGCGCAAGAAGCGCACCGGTCCCCCCGGCTTCCGCATCGGCAAACACCTCCGCTACGACCCCGCCGACGTGCGCACCTACGTCACCGAACGCAAGAGCGCCAACCGGGACGCCGCCTGATCGTCAGCAATCGCACAGTTCAACTCCCCAGGGAGGGCCACGCCGTGGCCCTCCCTGCCTCATGTCCAGAAGGGACAACGCCTCGTATGGCAGGCCACATCCAAGACCGCTGGTACAAGACCGAGACCGGCCCCGACGGCAAGCCCCGCCGCGTCAAGACCGAGCGCTACGGCACCGGCATGCGCTACCGCGCCCGCTACATCGGCCCTGACGGCACCGAGAAGTCCAAGAGCTTCCCGGACGGGCAGAAGCGCCTCGCGGAGAAGTGGTTGGCGCAGGTCGAGGCTGACATGACGCGCGGGCAGTACGTCGACCCCCGCGCCGCCCGCACCACCTTCCGGCAATATGCGGAAAGGTGGCTCGCTGCACAGACCACAGACGTGTCGACGCAGGACAGCGCGGAGCGATACCTGCGGCTGCATGCCTTGCCGTACATCGGATCGCGCCCCCTCGGATCGTTTAAGCCCGAGCACGTCCGCGGCTGGCTGCGCGAGCTGGAGGACGAGGGGATCCCCGGCTCGTACGCCGTGCACATCTACGGCACCGTGCGGGCCGTGCTGTCGGCCGCCGTGGACGACGGTTACCTAAGCCGCAACCCGTGCAACGCCACGTCGGTCCGGCCGCCGACCCGGGAGGCGAGGCGCGTTGTGCCGTGGCTGCCTGAGCGCGTCTTCGCGGTGCGGGCCGCGCTTCCCGGGCGCTTCCAGGCCACCACGGACACGGCTGGCGGTTGTGGGCTACGGCAGGGGGAGGTCTTCGGCCTGGCCGAAGATGCCCTGAGCTTCGAGGCCGGGACGCTGCACGTGGTCCGACAGGTGAAGCTCATCCGGGGGAGGCCCGTGTTCGCGCCGCCCAAGTGCGACAAAGAACGCGACGTGCCGATGCCCGCGACCGTGGCCGACGCGATCCGGATGCACACCAAGGAGTACAAGCCCGTCAAGGTCACGCTGCCATGGAAAACTCTCGACGGGCCAAAGGTGACGCACAGTCTGATCTTCACCGGGGCGCGGGGGGCGGTCATCCGGCGGAAGGACTTCAACGTGGACTACTGGAAGCCCGCTCTCGTGGCCGCTGGGGTCTTGCCGGAGCCGGAAGAGGGTGAGGACCCGGCGGCGGCACGGGAGCATGGCATGCACGCGCTGAGGCACTTCTACGCCTCCGTTCTGCTGGAGGCGGGGGAGAACATCAAAGCGGTGAGTGAGTACCTGGGGCATGCCGATCCGGCGATGACGCTGCGGGTGTACGCGCACCTGATGCCCAGCAGCAAGGAGCGGACGCGTAAGGCCATTGACGCGGTATTCGACGGCCATGATCCACAGGGCTGACGGCCCAGAGACGGCCCAGAGCACCCGGCACGGCCCCTGACTGGCGGGAAATCTGCTGGTCAGGGGCCTTTCGCTGCCGGAATGCGATCAGATGATCAGGCTGTGACCGGTCGTTCGAGCAACGACAGAGCCCGCTCTACGAGTTCCTCACCGTGGCCGGCGAGCCAGTGCACCCGTGGATCGCGGCGGAACCACGAGTCCTGGCGGCGCGCGAAGCGCTTGGTGGCGCGTACGGTCTCGGCACGCGCCTCGTCCTCGGTGCACTCACCGGCGAAGTGCGCCAGGACCTGCTGGTAGCCGAGCGCCCGGGAGGCGGTCCGGCCCTCCCGCAGCCCCACCGCCTCCAGCGCCCGCACCTCCCCCAGGAGACCGGCCTCCCACATCCGGTCGACGCGCCGTGTGATGCGCTCGTCGAGCTCGGGGCGGGACACGTCCACGCCGAGCTGCACGGTGGTGTAGACGGACTGCCGGGCGTCCGGCCCGGGCAAGTTGGCGGTGAAGGGGCGCCCGGTGATCTCGACGACCTCCAGGGCGCGTACGATGCGGCGGCCGTTGCTCGGCAGGATCGAGCGGGCGGCCTCGGGGTCGGCGGCCGCGAGCCGTGCGTGCAGCGGTCCGGAGCCGTGCGCCGCGAGCTCCTCCTCCAGCCGTGCCCGCACCTCGGGGTCGGTGCCGGGGAAGTCGAGGGGGTCGATCGCGGCGCGCACGTACAGCCCGGAGCCGCCGACCAGGACCGGGATGCGTCCCACGGCGTGCAGGCGGTCGATCTCGGCGCGCGCGAGGCGCTGGTACTCGGCGACGCTGGCGGCCTGCGTGACGTCCCAGATGTCGAGCAGGTGGTGCGGGATGCCGCGGCGCTCTTCTGGGGTGAGCTTGGCCGTCCCGATGTCCATGCCGCGGTAGAGCTGCATCGAGTCAGCGTTGACGACCTCGCCGCCGACGGCGGCGGCCACGGCGGTGCCCAGGTCGGACTTGCCGGCCGCTGTGGGGCCGACGACGGCGATGACCTCGGGGGCCGAGTCGTGCAGGGGATGCGGGACAGCAGTGTTCACCTGCCTAGTCTCCCAAACCGCTCGAACGCGGATTTCCACCCGCACGGGTAAGGTCTGGAGTAACAAATGGGTGTTTTTCGGACCTCGTAGGACACCTCGTTGGACCAAGGACGGTGACCCATGGGCTTCCTCGACGCGATCAAGGGAAGGTTCAGCAAGGGCAAGGCCGAGGACCTCGCGCGCCGGCATGGGGACAAGGTCGATACCGGTATGGACAAGGCGTCCCAGCAGCTGGACGAGGGGTCCGGCGGGAAGTACTCGGAGCAGATCCAGACGGGCACGGAGAAGGCCAAGGACACCCTGGGCAACCTGGACAAGGACCAGGGCGGCACGGACGGCGGCGCCCCTTCTTGACATCCGTCGCCGTTGTCCCGGACGGCCGCGGGGCACGCTCCCCGCGGCTGTCGGCGCCATAGCCCGGCGCACGCGGCCGCGTGCCTACGACACGGCTTACGACACCGGGTGACTACGACCAGGTGGCGACGAAGTAGCCGACGCCGTAGGGCGCCTCGTCGTACAGCAGCGTCCCGCTCAGCCCCGCGCCCTCGGCCGCGCCGGCGAGCACCTGCCACGGCGCGCGGCCCGCGGCCAGCAGCTCGGCTGCGAGCCGTTCGTCCAGGGTGGCGAGTGCCGCCGCGTCGGCCGCGGCGAGCGCCGCCGCCACCGATTCGTCGAAGGGCCCGGCACGTTCGTCCAGGTAGCCGGGGGCCTTTTCGCTGCGACGGGCGCTGCCGTCTCCCATGACCAGCAGCGCGACCCGCTCCGCCGACGCGGCCAGCTCACGACCCGCCTGCAGACACCGCTCGACGCCGAGCGGTTCGCCGACACCGAGCCCCTCGACGGGAGCGGCCGACCATCCCGTACGCGCCAGCAGCCAGGCGCCGACGGCGAGCGACGCGGGCAACTGCCGTCCGGCGCCGCCTTCTTCGGCCTCCTCGCCGGACCGCCCCAGGACGACATCCAGGTGCACGCCGAACGGCCGGAAGGAACCCGCCGCTCCCTCCTGATACGCTCCGCGCCCGGCCGGCTCCGCCGGGCCCAGTACCGCGAGCCGGTCCGGTCGCGCCGCGGCGAGCACCGCCACGGCATCGCTGCACGCGGCGCGCAGCGGCTCCAGCTCCGGCGCGGCTCCCTGCGCCACCTCGGGGACGAGCAGCGGCGGGCACGGGCAGACGGCGGCGGCGACGAGCATGTCCGGCACACTACCGCCCGGCTGCGCCCCCGCCGCGGCGGGTCAGTCGCAGCCGCAGCCCGGCCCGGACGCGGGGGCGGGGGCCGAGGCGCCGATGGTGGGCAGCCCAAGCATCACTCCGGTCTGCTGCTTCGGAGCAGCGTTGCGGCGCTCCCACGCATCGCCCGCGGCCGTATGCCGCACCGCCCGTGCGGGATTTTCGGCGAGCAGGTGGTGCGGGGCGGCGTAGGTGATGTCGACGGTGACCACATCGCCCGGGCGCACCGGCTCCGCCGGACGCTCGAAATGGACGAGGCGGTTGTCCGGGGCACGGCCGGAAAGGCGCGCCGTGCGGTCGTCCTTGCGGCCCTCACCCTCGGCGACCAGCACTTCGAGGGTGCGCCCGAGTTGCTTCTTGTTCTCCTCCCAGGAGATCTCCTCCTGCAGGGCGACCAGGCGCTCGTACCGCTCCTGGACCACGTCCTTGGGGATCTGCCCGTCCATCGTCGCCGCCGGCGTGCCCGGCCGCTTGGAGTACTGGAAGGTGAAGGCCTGCGCGAACCGTGCCTCGCGCACGACGTGCAGGGTCTGCTCGAAGTCCTCCTCGGTCTCACCGGGGAAGCCGACGATGATGTCGGTCGAGATCGCGGCGTCCGGCATCGCGGCGCGCACCTTCTCGATGATGCCGAGGTAGCGCTCCTGCCGGTACGAGCGGCGCATCGCCTTGAGCACGGCGTCGGAGCCGGACTGCAGCGGCATGTGCAGCTGGTGCATCACGTTCGGGGTCTCCGCCATCGCCGCGATCACGTCATCGGTGAAGTCGCGGGGATGCGGAGAGGTGAACCGCACCCGTTCCAGGCCGCTGACCTTTCCACACGCCCGCAGCAGCTTGGAGAACGCCTCGCGGTCGCCGATGTCAGACCCGTAGGCGTTGACGTTCTGGCCGAGCAGGGTCACCTCGATGACGCCGTCGGCGACCAGCGCCTCGACCTCGGCGAGGATGTCGCCGGGACGCCGGTCCTTCTCCTTGCCGCGCAGCGCCGGGACGATGCAGAAGGTGCAGGTGTTGTTGCAGCCCACCGAGATGGCGACCCATGCCGCGTACGCGGACTCGCGCCGGGTCGGCAGCGTGGAGGGGAACGCCTCCAGCGACTCGGCGATCTCGACCTGCGCCTCGTCGGCGATGCGGGCGCGCTCCAGCAGCACCGGCAGCCGGCCGATGTTGTGGGTGCCGAAGACCACGTCGACCCAGGGGGCCTTCCTGACGATGGTGTCGCGGTCCTTCTGGGCGAGGCAGCCGCCCACGGCGATTTGCATGCCGGGCCGGGCCGCCTTCTTCGGCGCGAGCTGCCCGAGGTTGCCGTAGAGCCGGTTGTCGGCGTTCTCCCGCACCGCGCACGTGTTGAACACGACGACATCGGCGGCGTCATCGCCGTCGGCCGCGCGCACGTACCCGGCGTCCTCCAGCAGGCCCGCCAGCCGCTCGGAGTCGTGGACGTTCATCTGGCACCCGTAGGTGCGAATCTCGTAGCTCTTAGATTCTTGAACGTCCACTGCGAGGCTCCGGTCGCTGCTGCTGGTCATGCCTCAAGGGTAGGCGGTCCCCGGAGACCCCTTGCCCCAGCGCTCCTGTCGGGGCAGCAGCCCACGGGCGGACCATCGACAAGGCGGCTGAGGCAGCTGCGACCGAGATGGCCGCGCTGCTGGGCCATCTGTCACTGCGGCCGCGGCTCGGCGTGTTCCAGGCCGCCGCCCTCCACCTCGTACCGCCGGCACTGATCGCACTGCGCCACCGTCATCCGGACGCCGCCGCGCCACCGTCATCCGGACGCCGACGTCTCTGTCGTCGACGTGGTGTCCACGCGCGGTCTGGTCGAGATCGTCGCCGGCAGGCTCGACATGGCCGTCGTCGCCTCCTGGGGCACTGCGCCGACGCTGCCGCCGCACATCTCCGCGCACCGGCTGCTGCACGACCCGGTGGTCGTGGCGCTTCCCGACGACCATCCACATGGCCGTCGGTGCTTCGCCCGGCCGCCCGCTGTGCCCGGAGCAACTGCGCGACGAATCGCGGGTCGCGATCGTGGCCGGTCACGTCGCCCGTGAACAGTTCGACCGAGCCGCGGGTGAAGCGGGCTTCACTCCCAATGTGCGCTTCGAGACGGAGCCTATGACGTCGCCCAGGCCCTGGTCGGTGCGGGCAGCGGTGTGGCCCTGGTTTCGCGCCTGGCGCTGACCGACACCCCGGGAACGACCCACCGCGAACTGGCTCAACCACGGCTCCACCGTGAGATCCGCGCGGTGACCCAGGCCTACACGACACTCACGCCGCTGGTGGACGTGTTCCTGATGCTGCTGCGCGATGTCGCGCACGACCGTACCGCCACGTGGCGCGAGGGCACCGCGAGCGGCTGACACACTCCGGAGCGGATCGGTGAACTCCTGTACGGAGCAGCGCCCTGTGTGAAGTCAGCACCCGTAGGTGCGTACCTCACATGTCTTCGCGCTCATCTCAATGCACCAGGGTCCGTGGGCGCCGGACGGGCCCACATGCCCTTCTCAAGGGGCCGCGCGACTGGCAGGATCAGCGTCCCATGAGTCCTTTGAGGCTTCGGTGGCCATCGCTTCGGCGGCCCGGGTCCCGGCGCATCGGGCAGGCGGCGGTCGGCGCGGTCGTCGTGGCCGGGTTGATGCTCTGGTGGCTGCTGCCCGCCGGCGGTGTGCCGTACCCGCACCGGCCCATCACCATCGCCACGGGCGTGCCGACCGGCGTGTACCAGACGTACGGGCAGTTGCTGCGCGGCGATCTGGAGCGCGACCTGCCGGGTGTGCGGGTGCAGCTGCTGCCGTCGCAGGGCTCGGTGCAGAACCTGCAGTACCTCACGTCGGGGCGCGCGGACTTCACCTTCGCCCAGGCCGACGCCGTCGCCGACTACGGCGGTCCCGGCAGGTCGGGGCTGCGCGCCGTGGCACGGCTCTACGACGACTACATGCAACTCGTCGTCCCGGCCGGTTCGAGGATCGGTTCGGCGCGCGACCTGCGCGGCCTGCGGGTCGGGGTGGGGCAGCCCGGCTCCGGGGTGAACCTCATCGCCCGGCGTCTGCTGCGGGCGGCCGGCCTCGACCCCGGGAAGGATCTGACGGCGGTGCCCGCGGGGATCGACACGGCTCCCGGACTCCTGGAGTCGGGCAGGCTCGACGCGTTCTTCTGGTCGGGCGGACTGCCGACAGTGGCCGTCCAGGATCTCGCGAAGCGATTCCCCATCAAACTGGTGCCACTCGGGGACCTGATCGAGCCGCTGCAGAAGCTGGGAGCCGCGGCGGCCTACTACCGCTCCGCGGTGATGCCGGCCGACGCATACCCGCTGGTGCAGAAGGGGCGGGCGGTGCCGACGATCGCCGTGGCGAACTTACTGGTCACCACGGACCGCGCCGACGCCGGCCTGGTGGAGCGGGTGACGAGAACGGTGATCGACAGCAGGGACGCGATCGGCGCGGTCGTGCACTCGGCCCAGCAAGTGGACCTGCGCACCGCGATCTTCACCGATCCGCTGCCCCTCCACGAAGGCGCGCGCCGTTACTACCTCTCCGTCAAGCCCTAGTCCGTCGAGCCGAGTCCGTCAAGCAGTTGCCGACCGCGCCTGGGAACCCCTCCGGCGGGCCCCGTCCCCCGGAGGAGCGCCCGGCAGGGTGAGGGTGACGCTCAGCCCCCGGGGCGTGTTGTGGGCGTAGGTGATGGCGCCGCCGCCCTGCGCGAGCAGTACGCGCGCGATCGACAGGCCGAGCCCCGAGCCGTCGACGTTCTGGTGGCGCGGGCTGCGCCAGAAACGGTCGCCGATCCGGGCCAACTCGTCGTCGGCGAGTCCGGGACCGCCGTCGGCGACCGTGACGGCGACCGTGTTGCTGCCGCGCGCCGAGACGCAGACGGTCACCTTCTCCCCTTCCGGTGTGAACTTCAGGGCATTGTCGATGACGGCGTCGAGGGCACTGGAGAGCGCCGTCGGATCGGCCCAGCCGGTGACGGTCCCGTCGGCGGCCCTGTCCGGGGCTCGGTATTCGAGAGGAACGGACTCCTGCTCCGCCACCGGCCGCCAGGCGGCGACGCGCTCGGCTGCGAGCTCCGCGATGTCGGTGATCCGCGTCTCGGTGCGAACGTGCTCGGCGAGCGCGAGGCCCAGCAGGTCGTCCAGCACAGTGGCGAGCCGCTTGCCCTCCTCCCGTACCGACTCCAGCTCCCGCTCCATCTCGCCGTTGCCACCGGGGAGTTCGAGGGCGAGCAGGTCGATGCGGAGCAGCAGCGCGGAGAGCGGATTGCGCAGCTGGTGCGACGCGTCCGCGACGAACGCCCGCTGCTGCTCCAGCACCTGCTCGACGTTGGCCGCCATCTCATTGAACGACCTGGCGAGGCGCCGCAGTTCCGGCGGGCCGCCGGCCTCCGCGACGCGCGAGGCAAGTTGGCCGGTCGCGATGTCGTGGGTGGCCCGGTCGAGTACGCGGATGGGGCGCAGCACCCATCCGGTGAGCCGGATGGCGACGAGCACCGCCACCGCCGTCGCCGCGATCTCGCCCCCGGCGATCAACAGCCAGCCGTGCAGGATGCGCGAACGCATCGCGCCGGTCGGCGAGTCGGTCATCACGACGGCGACCACGTCACCGTCCTGGACGATCGGCGAGGCGACGGTGATCCGGCCGCGCTGCCAGGGCCAGACCTGCGCGGGATTGTGGCTGCGGCGGCCGGCCAGCGCCTCCTGGAACGCGGGATCGGCGGTGATCTGCTCCGGGGTGCGCCAGTGCCGCGGCGCGTCGGCCATCGCCGCGCCGTCCCGATAGAAGACGCCGGCGTTGATCCCGTACAGGTCCTGGTAGCGGGCGAGCTCGATACGCAGGGTGCGCAGCCGTTCCGAGCTGTCGGCGGCGACGGCGTCGGGGGCGGTGCCTCGTTCGGTCACGAACTGGCCGATCGACGCGAAGCGCGTCGTGTCGTCGATGCGGTCGACGATCAGCTGCTGTTGCTGGGAGGAGGCGAACTCGGCGGCGAGCGGGAGCCCGAGGGCGAGCAGCACGGCCGCCATCAGGACGAGCAGGAGCGGGAGGAGGCGGGAGCGCACTGCGGACGGCGCCTATCGGGCGGCAGGAGCGACGAGCCGGTAGCCGACGCCGCGAACGGTCTCTATCAGCGCGGGCAGGCCCAGTTTGGAGCGGAGCGAGGCGACATGCACCTCCAAGGTGCGTCCGGTCCCCTCCCAACTGGTGCGCCACACCTCGCTGATGATCTGCTCACGGCGGTAGACGACACCGGGGCGGCCCGCGAGCAGGGCGAGCAGGTCGAACTCCTTGCGGGTCAGCGGGACGGGGACGCCGTCCACCACAACCTGGCGGGTGGACGGTTCGATCGCGACCGGGCCGATGCGCACGGCTTCACGCGGCCCATCCGGGGGAATGTGCAGAGCTGATGTACCAGTCGTGTCGTTCGTCCCGCTTGCACCGCCTTGTCCTGCCGCGGTGTTGCTGTCGTCCGCGGTGGCACGCCGGCTGACGGCGTGGATACGGGCGAGCAGTTCCCCGGTGTCGTAGGGCTTGACGACGTAGTCGTCGGCGCCGAGGTTCAGGCCGTGGATGCGGGACCGGACGTCCGAGCGGGCCGTCACCATGATCACAGGAGTCCCCGTGATCCGCCGGATCCTGCCGCAGACGTCGAAGCCGTCCTGGTCGGGCAGGCCGAGATCGAGCAGCACGACGCCGAATGGCGGGCCCGCGTCGGGCAGCAGCGCACGCAACGCCTCTTCCCCGTTGCCGGCGTGGACGACATCGAAACCGTGCTTGGCGAGTAGGGCGGAGAGCGCAGCGGCCACCCGCTCGTCGTCCTCGACCAGCAGCAGCCGCATCGGTCCCCCTGTCACGCGGTCCGTATCGTGGGTCCTATGGTCGCATCAATCGCCCTTCCAGACGACGGGGCCGAGCAGGGGGCCACGGAGGGGCGGCGGACGGGCGGCGGACGGATCACCGAAGAGGCAACCCCGGAACGGTTCCTGTCGACGATCCTGCGCCACTGAGGTGCAGTCAGACGGCGCACGACGGCGCGCCGGTGCACGGAGGCGGTCTTCGCTTGACGCACGCACCCGCAGTAGGTTGCATACGCTATGTGATCGAACGCCGGGCAGGATCCGCCCTTCCCACGAAGCGACAAGGCAGCAGGCCATGGACCCGGTGATCGTCGCGGGGGCGGGCCCGACCGGCCTCGCGCTCTCGCTCTGCCTCGCCCGGCATTCCGTGCCCGTGGTGCTGCTCGACGGCGGCGGCGTTCCGTCGGAGCAGCGTCCCGAACGCACCGCCGTACTCCGCCCGCAGACCGCGGACCTGCTCTCCCGCCTCGGCTACACCGCCGTCCACCGCGATGCCGCCCGTTGGACGGCCTGGCGCACGATGCGGCGCCGGCAGGAGCTGCTCCGGGTCGAGTTCGCCGACGGGGACGGCGACGGGAACAACGGCGAGAGCGACCCGGCGCCCAGGTCCGAGTCCTCTCCCCTGCACCTGACCCAGGACCGGCTCTGTCATGGACTGCGCAATGCACTCGTCGGCCAGTCGCTGGTGACGATCGCGCACGGTGCCCGCCTCACCGCCATCGAGCAGGACGAGGACGGGGTGAGCGTGCACACCAGTGGCGGCGCCGGCGCTCCGGAGGCGGAGACCTGGTGGCGGGGCAGCTTCGTGGTCGGCTGCGACGGGCCCCGTTCGACTCTGCGCAAGCTGCTCGGGGTGCGCTTCCCCGGGCGCAGCAGCGTGCAGCGCTACGCGGTCGCGGCACTGCGAACCGAACTCCCGTTCGCGGGCGAGGCGTTGCAGCACCGAGATCCTCCGGGCGCCAGGCGGGGCACGGAGGCGATGGCCCGTCCGCTGCCGGACGGCGCCTGGCGGCTCGACTGGTCGCTGCCACCGGGCGGTGCGTCCGCCGGCGCTGCGGCGACGGCCGCCGGCCCCCTGACCTCCGATGCCCTGGTGACGCTGATCCGGGAGACGCTCGCGGGTTGGTGCGGCGGCAGTGTGCCCGCGTACGAACTGCTCGGCTGGGCCGAACACCCCGTGCACCAGCGGCTCGCACGCCACTGGCGCTCCGGGCGGGCCTTCCTCGCGGGCGATGCCGCTCATCTGCTGGGGGCGCTGGGGACCCAGGCGCTCGAAGAGGGCCTGCGAGACGCCGACAACCTCGCCTGGAAGCTCGCGCTCGCCTGCCATCACGGCGCCTCCGACACGCTGCTCGACAGCTATCAGAGCGAGCGGCGCGGCGCGGTGGGCGTCCGGCTGCGCTCCGCCGACCAGGCGATGCCGCTGCTGCGCACCGGCGGCCCCTGGCGCACGGTGCGCCATTCGCTCTTCTCCGGACCTCCGGCCCGCCACGTCGCGTTGATGACGGACGGTCACCTCGGGCGCGGCGCGCTGGGTTCACCGCCGGTCTACGAGCGCTCACCGCTGGCGCCTCCGGCGCCCGGCGGACGAGGGCGTGCCGCCGTCCCTTCGCTAGTCGGCGTGGCTGGTACGGCGCCGGGCGGGACGGTCACCGATGTGGCGGTGATCGGGCTCGACGGGAGACGCGGGCGGCTGAGCGAACGGTTCGGCCGGCACCTGCTGGTGGTGCTCGTCGCCCCGGGTACAGGGGTGTGGGAGAGCAGACACTGGCTGACCGCAGGGCTGATGCCACAGCTGTCAACGGCAGTGGCGGAGCTGCCGACCCGCGCGGAGCTGCTGGTCACGGAGGGTTATCCGGGCGCGACCGCGCATACCGTCCTGGTGGTGCGGCCCGACGGGCATCTGGTCGGTGCGATGACGGGCTGCCGTCCGGCGGAGCTGTACGCGCACGCGGATGCGGCGCGGGGCGGGCTGCCCACGCGTCACCCGCGCAGGGATACGAGCGAACACGTGGGCGAGGACGCCGGTGCCGGCCCCGGCTCGAGCGCCGACGAGGTACACGAAGCGCTCGGCGACGAGGACGAAGGCGCCGGGTCCCGCTTGCGTTCCCGCTGAGCCGGATCGCCCGGCCCGCCTTGACCGGCTCCGGAGAGCCGTGGTTGACTCCAGAGCGTGACCGACACCGACCTGCGACTTGTGCGGAGGGTCCATTTGGACCTCCTCCGCTTCGTGGGCTGCGTGTGTCGGCCGTCCTGCTGATCCGGATTCCTCACTCCACGCGGCCGCTGGTGCCGCCGTTCCCTGCGATCGCTCAGGACGGCCCTCGTGTCCCTCTCTCTGTCTTTTCCCTTGGTCCTCTCTCCCCCGGCCGCACCGACGGCCGACGACCTTCTCGACTTCGCCCGCCGCGCCGCTGCGGACGCCGACCTCGTCTCCCGACTGCCGTTGGACCCCATCGGACGCACCTGGGTGCGTCTGGACGGTCCGGGCGGCAGTGAGGCCTGGCTGATCGGCTGGCCGCCGGGCGCGGAGACCGGCTGGCACGACCACGGCGGATCCCGGGGCGCTTTCGCCACCGCCACCGGGGAACTCGCCGAGGAGTCGCTGTCCGTACCGCTGCCCACCGACGGCTGGCGGTCCCTCGAACTCGCCGACGACGTGGACCGCACCCGGCGCCTTCCGGCGGGCCGCGGACGCGCCTTCGGCCCGCACCACATCCATCAGGTCGTCAACGCCTCCGAGGAGCAGCACGCGATCTCGGTCCACGCCTACTACCCGCCGCTTCCGCTGATCCGCCGCTACAGCAGGCGCGGCAGCCTGCTGCACCTCGAGCTCGTCGAGAGCCCTCAGCAATGGTGACCACTCCCCCGGTCTCCCCGGGATCGGTTCGCGGCATCGACGAGCTGCTGGCCGCTGCCCGCACCCGTCTGGAGCGACTGGACGCTCATCAGGCGTACCGGGCGGCGGAGTCGGGCGCACTGCTCGTCGACATCCGGTACGCAGCGTTGCGCGATCGGGACGGCACCATCCCCGGCGCGTTGGTCGTCGAGCGCAACGAACTCGAATGGCGCCTGGACCCGTTGTGCGACCACCGGCTCCCCGAGGCCGCCCATCACGGCCAGCGGATCGTGGTGATCTGCAACGAGGGGTACGCGTCGAGCCTCGCCGCGGCCTCCTTGCAGGCGTTGGGGCTTCACCGGGCGACCGATCTGGCCGGCGGCTTCCAGGCCTGGCGTGCGGCGGGGCTGCCCGTGGACCCTCCGGGCGGAACGGACAGGTACGACGGGCCCGACCGGCCCGCTCAGTCGGAGAGGTAGCCCTCCAGGAACTCGGCGTCCTCGCCCTCCTCCTCCAGGGCGCGGCGCACCACCCGGAGGGCAAGCCCTTCCGCGTACCCCTTGCGGGCCAGCATCCCCGCGAGGCGGCGTATCCGCTTGTCCCGTTCGAGGCCGCGAGTGGAGCGCAGCTTGCGCTCCACCAGGGCGCGAGCCGTCTCCTCCTCGCGCGCGGCGTCGAGTTGCTCGACGGCGCGTTCGACTACTGCGGAGTCGACCCCGCGCGTGCGCAGTTCGCGGGCGAGGGCACGTCGGGCGAGCCCGCGGCCGTGATGCCGTGACTCCACCCAGGCGTCCGCGAACGCCGCGTCGTCGATGAGCCCGACGTCCTCGAAGCGCGACAGCACGTGCTCTGCCGCGTCGTCGGGGATGCCGCGCCGCCGCATGGCCTCCGCCAGCTGCGCGCGCGTCCGGGGTGTCCCGGTGAGCAGGCGCAGGCACAACGCCCGTGCCTGCTCACCGGGATCACGCGACGGGCCCTGTTCCGCCCTCGTGGAAGAGGGCCCGCCGCAGCTCTCATCGCGTCCGCGCGGCACGGATTATGCCTTGGCCGTCGCAGACTTGGCCGGCTTGGCGGCCTTCGCCGGAGCCGCGGCGGCTTCCGCCTTGGCGGCCGGCTCCGCAACCCCGGTCGCGGCGTCCGCCCCCGGCTCGTCGCCCGGAGTGTCGGCCCGTACGCCGATGCCCAGCTTCTCCTTGATCTTCTTCTCGATCTCATTGGCGAGATCGGGGTTGTCCTTGAGGAAGTTCCGGGCGTTCTCCTTGCCCTGGCCGAGCTGATCGCCCTCGTAGGTGTACCAGGCACCGGACTTGCGGATGAATCCGTGCTCGACACCCATGTCGATCAGACCACCCTCGCGGCTGATGCCCTGGCCGTAAAGGATGTCGAACTCGGCCTGCTTGAAGGGCGGCGCCACCTTGTTCTTGACGACCTTGACGCGCGTGCGGTTGCCGACCGCCTCGGTACCGTCTTTCAGGGTCTCGATGCGGCGGATGTCGAGCCGCACCGAGGAGTAGAACTTCAGTGCCCGGCCGCCCGTCGTCGTCTCGGGCGAGCCGAACATCACGCCGACCTTCTCACGCAGCTGGTTGATGAAGATGGCGGTGGTCTTCGTCTGGTTGAGCGCACCGGTGATCTTCCGCAGCGCCTGGCTCATCAGGCGGGCCTGGAGCCCCACGTGCGAATCGCCCATCTCGCCCTCGATCTCCGCGCGCGGGACGAGGGCCGCGACGGAGTCGATCACGATGAGGTCGAGCGCGCCGGAGCGGACCAGCATGTCGACGATCTCCAGGGCCTGCTCGCCATTGTCCGGCTGGGAGAGGATCAGGGAGTCGATGTCCACGCCGAGCTTCTTGGCGTACTCGGGGTCGAGGGCGTGCTCGGCGTCCACGAAGGCGACCGCACCCCCGGCCTTCTGCGCGTTGGCCACGGCGTGCAGGGTCAGCGTGGTCTTTCCGGAGCTCTCCGGTCCGTAGACCTCCACCACGCGGCCGCGCGGCAGGCCGCCCACGCCGAGCGCCACATCGAGAGCGGTCGACCCGGTCGGGATGACCTCGACGGGCTCGTTCGGCCGCTCGCCGAGACGCATGACGGCACCCTTGCCGAACTGCCGTTCAATCTGTGCGAGCGCGGCGTCGAGCGCCTTCTCGCGGTCGGTTCCTGCCATGGGTTCCACCCGGTTTGCTTGAGTCGATCGCTTCACGTCCACCGACGCTAGCGCCTGCCACTGACAATCCAGTCCTGAAGCCAGTCCTGAAGCCCGTTCTGAAGCCGTCCCCGACAAGCGCCCGCCCGGTACACACCCCATAGGAATGGATGTTCGATTTTTGTGTCAAGCGCCTCACCAGCCCCTGTGGATAACCACAGAACCGCAGGTCACAGGGGTGGTCAGCGCTGTGCTGCGGGAATGTCCACCGCCGCGCACACCGCCCGCCACACGTCTTTCGCCTGCCAGCCCGCGGCGAACGCCTCGTGCACGGTCCGCCCGCCGAGCTCGGCGATCACATGGTCGCGGGCGAACGAGTCGGCATAGGCGTCGCCGAAGTACGCACGCATCCGCTGCCAGAAGACCGTCAACTTCATGGACCCAGTATCGCGCCCAGGAGGTGCCCTGTTCGGCGAGCGCTCTTTTCGCACCCTCGTGTACACCGTGCCCACAGCCCGTACACAGCCGGGGCGTCAAGGCTCTAGGGTGCGCCCATGGCCGCATCCGCAGCACCCTCGTCCCCCCTCGAACGCGCCGGGCAGTTCGTCTGGCTCACCGCCCGCGTGCTCGAACAGCGCAGATTCGCTCACCTCTTCCTCGGCAGCGCGGCCGATGGGGTCGAGGCGGCGCTCGTCGCGTACCGCAACGACGACGGGGGCTACGGCCACGCCCTCGAGCCGGATCTGCGCGGCCCGGTCAGCCAGCCGCTGCACACCGCGCTCGCGCTGCGCGTTCTCGACGAGATCGGACGCTGCAACAGGCCTCGGGCGGAAAGCGTGTGCCGTTACCTGACGTCCGTCTCCACACCGGACGGCGCGCTGCCCGGCGTCCATCCCTCGCTGCGCGGCTATCCGTTCGCGCCCTGGATCCAGCCGGCGGACGACCCGGCCGGGGATCTGCTGGCGACCGGCCCCGTCGTCGGGGCGCTGCACCGCAACGGCGTCTGGCACGCATGGCTGTTCAGGGCCACCGACTTCTGCTGGGCGGCGGTGGAGGCCTTGGAGAAGACCCATCCGTACGAGGTGGAGGCGGCGGTCGCGTTCCTCGACGCGGCGCCCGACCGGCCGCGCGCGGAAGCAACCGCGGAACGGCTCGGCCACCTGGTGCGCGAGCAGGGTCTCGCCGTCCTGGAGCCGGACCGGGCCGACCGCTACCCGGTGAGCGAGGGCTACGCACCGGGCGAACACCATTACCCGCACGACTTCGCCCGCACACCCGGATCGTTGGCGCGCCGCTGGTTCACCGATGCGGAGATCGACCGCTCGCTGGACTTCCTCGCCGCCTCCCAGGAGGACGACGGCGGCTGGCCGATCCGCTGGCGGGCCTGGGCTCCGGGCACACGTCTCGAATCGCGCCCGGGGGTGACGATCGAGTCACTGCTGACCCTGCGGGCATACGGCCGCCCGCTCACATAGCGCCCCCCACGTGGCGCACCAGCGCGGTCACCACCACCGCCGCCCCCACCACGACGAGGAAGGGCGCACGCAGCACGACCGCGACCGTCGCGGCCGCGAGCCCCACGGCACGTGCGTCGACGACAAGGGCGCGCCCGGTGCCGCCGAACGTCTCTTGGACGGTGAGCGCGACGAGCAACGCGATCGGTACCAGCGCAGCCAGCCGCTTGACGAGGGGACGTTCCAGGACCCCGGCGGGCACCGACAGCCCGAGCAGCTTGACCGCATACGCGCCGACCGCGGTCACGACGATGGCGATCCAGACGGTCACCGGACCACCGTCCCACGACGGCCGGGCCCGCGACGGTCGGCGAGCAGCACGAGGGGTGCCGCGAGCGCCGCGACGAGCACGGGCACCCCGGTGGGCAGCAGAGGCTGCGCCATGAGCAGGAGCGCGGCCGCGAGCACCGCCGTCGCCCGTTCCCGCCCGCCTGCCCGCAGCCTCGGCGCCAGCAGGGCGAGGAACACCGCGGGTCCGGCCGCGTCAAGGCCCCACGTCTGAGGGCTGCCGAGCGCCGAGGCCCCGTATGCGCCCAGCAGCGTGGTCAGGTTCCACAGCACGTAGAGGGAGGCGCCGGTGACGGTGAACCCCAGGCGGGCCGCTGCCCGGTCGGGCTGGGCGAGGGTCACCGCAGTCGTCTCGTCGATGACCCAGTGAGCGGCGAGCGGCCGCACCGCCCGCGGCAGGCACAGCAGTTGGGACAGGCGCAGCCCGTAGAAGGCATTGCGCACGGAGAGGAAGAACGCCCCGGCCACCGCCGCGGGTGCGGCGGCTCCCGCGCCGAGCGCTCCGGCGAGCGCGAACTGCGAGGCTCCGGTGAAGACGAGCAGGCTCATGGCGCAGGCCTGCGGGACGCTGATCCCGGCTCCGGCGGCGGTCGCCCCGAAGGCGAAACCGGACAGCCCGACGGCGGTGCCGACGCCGAGCGCGTCGCGGATCACGGCCGAGCGGGGTGCGGGCGATATGGATTGCTTGTCGGCGGTGGTCGGTGCTGCAGTCACCCGGACAAGGCTACGGAGGCCGTGCCGGGGCCGTCTTGTACGTTCTTGCGCCGGCCGCCGTGCCCGCGCTGATAGGCGCCCGGCGGTACTCCGACGATGCGCGTGAAGTGCCGGTTCAGGTGCGGCTGGTCGGTGAAGCCGACCTCGACGGCCACCCGGGCGGGAGGGATCCCCGCGTCGAGCAGCGCACGGGCGCGGCGGACGCGTGCGTCGGTGAGCCAGGTGTGGGGCGGCATCCCATAGACGGCGCGGAAGGCGCGCAGCAGCGCGAAGGGGCGCGTGCCGAGCTCGGTGGCGAGCTCCTCCAGCGACGGCGGCGCGGTCATCCTGGCCCGTAGAAGATCGCGCGCCCTCATGGCGGTGCGTGCGCCGGCACCGAGCGGGGTGCGAGCGGGCAGCGACGCACCGTGGTGGCGCAGCAGGTGGGCGACGACGATCCGCAGCATGGTGTCCGCGGCGAGCGCGTTGTCCTCGTCGATGGCCCGGTGCACCTCGGTGACCAGGTGAGACGCATACGGATCACCGGCCACGGGAACGGAGAAGCCGGCCGTGCCGCGCAGGGAGGTGGTCTCCGCGGCGATGGCTGCGACCACCTCGGGGCCCGGGTAGAGCGCGCTGTACGTCCAGCCCTCGGGGATGCCTGCGTGGCCGGTGTGCGGGGTGTCGGGGTTGACCAGGGCAAGCCCGCCGACGCCCACGCGCACCAGGGTTCCCCGGTGTTGGAAGGCCTCGACGCCCTTGGTGATCGCGGCGATCACATACGCCTCGTGGGTGTGCTGGATGAACGTCTTCTCGATGTAGCGCGCCCGCAGCAGGTCGACGTCGGGCAGCGCCGGGTGGCGCCAATGGCGTGCCCGCTCCCGCACCTGCACCCGCGCTCGCTCTCCGATGGCCATCGGTCCATTGTCAGTGGGGCGAGGCACGATGGATGGCATGTCGATCGGGAAGAGGCCACGGACGCCGGAGCAGGGTCCGCCGGAGCAGGGTCCGCCGGAGCGGGATCCGGCGTCGGCCCTGGACGGGTTCGCCCCGGCCACGCGCGCGTGGTTCACGGGAGCCTTCACTGCGCCCACGGCCGCCCAGGCCGGGGCGTGGCGGGCGATCCGCGAGGAGTCCGACGTCCTGGTGGTGGCACCGACGGGCTCCGGCAAGACGCTGGCTGCGTTCCTCGCCGCACTCGACCGGCTGGCGAGCACACCACCGCCCGCCGAGGCAAGGCGCCGCTGCCGGGTCCTGTACGTCTCCCCACTGAAGGCGCTCGCGGTCGACGTGGAGCGGAATCTGCGCAGCCCGCTGACCGGCCTGCGGCACGAGGCGGTACGGCTGGGCCTGCCGGAGCCGCAGGTGCGCGTCGCCATCCGCTCCGGCGACACCCCGGCGGCCGAGCGGCGTGCGATCGCCACGCGTCCCCCGGACATCCTGATCACCACGCCCGAGTCGCTGTTCCTGATGCTCACCTCGGCCGCCCGCGAGGCGTTGCGCGGTGTGGAGACGGTGATCCTGGACGAGGTGCACGCCGTCGCGGGCACGAAGCGCGGCGCGCATCTGGCGCTCTCCCTCGAACGCCTCGACGAGCTGCTCGACCGGCCGGCGCGGCGGATCGGCCTTTCGGCCACTGTGCGGCCGGTGGAGGAGGTGGCACGCTTCCTCTCGCCGCAGCGCAAGGTGACGATCGTGCAGCCGCACTCGCCGAAGGAATTCGACCTGTCGGTGGTCGTGCCGGTCGAGGACATGGGCGAGCTGGGCGGCTCTCCTGTACCGGATGGGGTCGGTTCCGGAAGCGAGCGGCCGTCGATCTGGCCGCACGTCGAGGAGCGCATCGCCGATCTGGTGCAGGCCCACCGCTCCACGATCGTCTTCGCCAACTCCCGTCGCCTCGCCGAGCGGTTGTGCAACCGGCTGAACGAGATCGCCTACGAACGGGCCACTGGTGAGCCGCTGCCCGAGGACCACTCGCCTGCCCAGCTGATGGCCGAATCGGGTGCGGGCAGAGGCGCCCCGCCGGTGCTGGCCCGCGCCCACCACGGCTCGGTGTCGAAGGAACAGCGCGCCCTGGTCGAGGAGGATCTGAAGGCCGGGCGGCTGCCGGCCGTGGTGGCCACCTCCAGCCTGGAACTGGGCATCGATATGGGCGCGGTGGATCTGGTGGTCCAGGTCGAGTCGCCACCGTCCGTCGCATCGGGACTGCAGCGGGTGGGCCGTGCCGGGCACCAGGTGGGCGCGGTGTCTAAGGGTGTGGTCTTCCCCAAGTACCGCGGCGATCTGGTGCAGTCGGCGGTGGTGACGGAGCGGATGCGCAAGGGCGCGATCGAGGCGCTGCGTGTGCCGTCCAATCCGCTCGACGTCCTCGCCCAGCAACTCGTCGCCATGACGGCGGTGGACACCTGGGACGTGGATGAGCTGCTGGCCGTGGTGCGGCGGGCGGCGCCGTTCACCGCGCTGCCGGAGTCCGCGTTCACGGCGGTGCTGGACATGCTGGCGGGCCGCTATCCGTCGGACGCCTTCGCCGAGCTGCGGCCGCGCGTGGTGTGGGACCGGATGGCGGGGAAGGTCAGCGGCCGCCCCGGGGCGCAGCGACTGGCGGTGACGTCGGGCGGCACGATTCCCGATCGCGGGCTGTTCGGCGTCTTCCTCGCCGGCGCCGATCCGAAGAAGGGCGGCGGCCGGGTCGGAGAGCTCGACGAGGAGATGGTCTACGAGTCGCGGGTCGGCGACGTCTTCACGCTCGGCACGACCTCCTGGCGGATCGAGGACATCACCCGCGACCGGGTGCTGGTCTCCCCGGCGCCCGGCGTGCCCGGGCGGCTGCCGTTCTGGAAGGGCGACCAGCTGGGCCGCCCGCTCGAACTCGGCCGTGCGGTGGGCGCCTTCCTGCGCGAGGTGGGCCGGCTGGACCCGGACGCGGCGCAGGAGCGGCTCGCCGCTGCTGGTCTCGATGCGTGGGCGGCGGACAACGTCGTGGCCTATCTGGAGGAGCAGCGGCGGGCGTGCGGGCATGTGCCGGACGACCGCACGATCGTCGTCGAGCGCTTCCGCGACGAGCTCGGCGACTGGCGGATCGTGGTGCACTCGCCGTTCGGTGCCCAGGTGCACGCCCCGTGGGCGCTCGCGCTGGGCGCCCGGCTCGCGGAGCGCTACGGGTTCGACGCCCAGGTGATGCACGCGGACGACGGGATCGTGCTGCGGCTGCCCGACGCCGATCTGATGGGCCTGGATCTGCTCGACACCGCCCCGGCGCAGGCGGGCACGGAGTACGACGGCGAGCAGAGCCCGGTCGGCGCCGCCGATGTCGTCTTCGACAAGGGCGATGTCGAGCAGCTGGTCACCGATCAGGTGGGCGGCTCCGCGCTGTTCGCCTCGCGGTTCCGTGAATGCGCAGCCCGGGCACTGCTGTTGCCGCGTCGCAGCCCGGGCAAGCGCACACCACTGTGGCAGCAGCGGCAGCGCGCGGCTCAACTGCTCCAAGTTGCATCGGAGTTCGGATCGTTCCCGATCGTTCTCGAAGCGGTGCGGGAATGCCTGCAGGACGTGTTCGACGTGCCGGGGCTCGCCGAGCTGATGGGCGACATCGAGTCACGCAAGGTGCGGCTCGTCGAGGTGACGACGCCCGAGCCGTCGCCGTTCGCACGCTCCCTGCTCTTCGGCTATGTCGCTCAGTTCCTCTACGAGGGCGACTCCCCGCTCGCCGAACGCCGCGCCGCGGCGCTGTCGCTGGACTCCCGGCTCCTCGCCGAACTGCTCGGTCAGGCCGAGCTGCGCGAGCTGCTCGATGCCGAGGTGATGGCGGACCTCGAGCGGGAGCTGCAGTGGCTGACGGAGGAGCGCAAGGTCAAGGACGCCGAAGGTGTGGCGGATCTGCTGCGCCTGCTCGGGCCGCTCACCGACGCCGAGCTGGCGGAGCGCGGCGCGCAGCCGCAGTGGCCACGGGAGCTGGAGGCGGCACGGCGGGCGATGAGGGTTCGGATCGCGGGGGCCGAGCACTGGGCGGCGGTCGAGGACGCCGGACGGCTACGGGACGCGTTGGGCACGGCGTTGCCGGTCGGCATTCCGGAGGCGTTCACCGAGCCGGTCAAGGACCCGATGGGTGATCTGGTCGCGCGCTTCGCCCGCACGCACGGCCCGTTCACCGCCGCGGACGCCGCCGCCCGCTTGGGTCTCGGCCCCGCGGTCGCCGAGGGCACCTTGCAGCGGCTCGCCGCCGACGGGCGCGTCGTCCAAGGGGAGTTCAGGCCCGAGGGGGTGGGCCACGAGTGGTGTGACGCCGGGGTGCTGCGCAGGCTGCGCAGGCGTTCGCTGGCGGCGCTGCGGCAGGAGTTGGAGCCGGTGCCGGCCCCGGCGCTGGCCTCGTTCCTGCCGCGATGGCAGCACGTGGGCACCGACAGCCTGCGCGGGATCGACGGTCTGCTGCGCGCCGTCGAGCAGTTGCAGGGAGCTGCCGTGCCCGCTTCGGCGCTGGAGAAGCTGGTGCTGCCCTCGCGTGTCATGGGTTACACACCGGCAATGCTGGACGAGTTGACAGCGGCCGGGGAGGTGGTGTGGGCAGGGGCCGGGGCGCTGCCCGGCAAGGACGGCTGGATTTCGCTCCATCTGGCCGAAAGCGCACCGCTGTTGCTGCCGGAACCGCATCCGCTGGAGCTCTCCCCCGTCCACCGGGCGGTTCTCGAGGCGCTCTCCGGCGGATACGGGCTGTTCTTCCGCCAGATCGCCGAGCACGTACGGGCCGGCGTTCCGGAGTGCACCGACCCGGAGCTGGCCGAGGCCATATGGGAGTTGACCTGGTCAGGGCGGCTCACCAATGACACGCTGGCCCCGCTGCGCGCGCTGCTCGGCTCCGGTCGCACAGCGGGATCGACGGCCCACCGGGCACCGCGCGCGATCCCCCGCGGACGGTATGGATCCCGCCTCGCCCGGCCCACCGCATCCCGTACCGGTCCGCCGACGACGGCCGGGCGGTGGTCCCTCCTGCCGCCGGGCGAACCGGATCCCACGCTGCGCGCGCACGCGCTGGCGCACACCCTGCTCGACCGGCACGGCGTCGTCACCCGCGGCGCTGTGGCGGCCGAAGGCGTCGAGGGTGGGTTCTCGGCCGCCTACCGAGTGCTGTCGGCGTTCGAGGAGAGCGGTCAGGCGCGCCGCGGGTATGTCGTCGAGGGTCTGGGGGCGGCCCAGTTCGCGATGGACGGCGCGGTCGACCGGCTGCGCGCGGTGCACATAGCGCGGGAGCGCGAGGAGGTGCACGGGACCGCGCCGCGCGCCGTCGTCCTGGCCGCCGCCGACCCGGCCAACGCCTACGGAGCAGCACTGCCGTGGCCCGATCCGCCGGCCGGGGCCGGGCACAAGCCGGGCCGCAAGGCGGGAGCGCTCGTCGTGTTGGTCGACGGGGAGCTGGCGATGTATGTCGAACGCGGAGGCAAGACGCTGCTCGCCTGGGGCGACCAGGACGACGCGCACGGGGAGGCGGCCGCGGACGGCTCCCGCCCTGCGGCCGCTGCCCGGGCGCTGGCGGCCGCCGTCCGTGACGGAGTGCTCGGCCGTCTCACCATCGAGCGCACCAACGGCGAGTCGGTACTCACCTCGGCGCTGGGCCGGACGCTGGAGGCGGCCGGGTTCCACGCCACGCCGCGCGGACTGCGCCTACGGGCATGATGGCGGTATGCCCGAGGGAGACACGATCTGGCTCACGGCGCACAGGCTGCGGGAGGCGCTCGCGGGCCAGGTGCTGGTCACCTGCGACCTGCGGGTGCCGCGGCTGGCGACGGCAGAGCTCACGGGGCGACGGGTGGAGGACGTCGTACCGCGCGGCAAGCATCTGCTCACCCGCATCGAGGGCGGCCTCACCCTCCACTCGCACCTGCGGATGGACGGCTCCTGGAAGATCTACGGCAGCTTGGAGCGGTGGCGCGGTGGGCCGTCCTGGCAGGTGCGGGCCGTGCTCGGCACCGCCGAGCGGGTCGCCGTGGGCTACCGGCTCCCCGTACTCGACCTCCTGCCCACGCAGCAGGAGCCCTCGGTCGTCGGCCACCTCGGACCCGACCTCCTCGGACCCGACTGGGATCCGGCCGATGCCCTGCGCCGGCTGCTCGCCGATCCCGGCCGTCCCGTCGGCGAGGCCCTGCTCGACCAGCGCAATCTCGCCGGGATCGGAAATGTCTACAAGTGCGAGCTGTGCTTCCTGCGCGGCGTCACCCCGTGGACGCCGGTCGGCGAGGTCCCCGGCCCCGACCGGCTGCCGGTGCTCGCCAAAAAGCTCCTGGAGGCGAACAAGGCACGGCATGGCCATATCACCACTGGAGACACCCGCCGTGGCCGCACGCACTGGGTGTACGACCGGGCGGACCGGCCCTGTCTGCGCTGTGGCACGCTCGTCCGCGTGGCGGATCAGGGCCGGGCCGGTGAGGCGCGGGTGACGTACTGGTGCCCGCGCTGCCAGCGGGGGCCCGCACCGCACCCGGACCCGCGCCCGGACAGGGCCCGGCGCTAACGCCGGTGCCGCGACGCCGTCGCGGCACCGGCGAGCGGACGTGCGCGCGCCGGGATGCGAGGGGTACGGGGTGTGGGCAGCGCCGCGGCCGCGCCGGCGGCATCTGCCGTCACCGTCAGCCGTGGATCCGCCGCTCGGGTCCTGGGCCGCTCCGCACGCCGCGGCGCGACGTGCACCGGCAGCAGACTGAGCGTCCAGCCGCCGATGGCCAACCCTTGTTCCACCGGGCTCGACCTGGCCGGCTGTGCAGCCACCCGGAACACCGCCCAGCACCAGAGGAGCGTGATGACGACCGCTGCCGCGCAGCGGATCGCACGGAGTCCTCGTACCGCCTGAACTGCCTGAACGTGGAGTGCGTGAAGTCGAGCTTCCATGGCCGCCTCCCACATCCCCGAGGCTGCGGCGGGAGCCTCACAGGGCTCCCGTAGAACCATGGATTCCCCGTGGCGATGATCGATAGGCGCCCTGCTCCCCGCACAGGGTCACATTCACCCGATCGGGGCAATGGTCCGGACGGTCAGGCCGCCACTACGTCCACGGCCTTCGCCGACGGCGCCTTGATCGTCACACGACTGCCCGGCACATGGGTCACGGGCTCCAGCATCGAGCGCACGGCGACGGCCTCGGCTTCCGCGGTCGCGGACTGAGCCAGCTCGGCGAGCGACAGCTCATCGCTGACCTCGCGCATGACCTCGGACATCCGCACATCGAGGGCATCGCAGATCGCGGACAGCAGTTCGGAGGAGGCCTCCTTCTGGCCGCGTTCGACCTCTGACAGATAGCCGAGTGAGACCCGTGCGGAGGCGGAGACCTCGCGCAGCGTGCGGCCCTGACGCTGGCGCTGCCGACGTAGTACGTCACCCAGCAGGCGACGAAGCAGAATCATCGGTGCCTCCCTCCTCGGTCCGCGATCGAAAAGCTTCTTGCCCCACCGTACCGCCTCGGGCATCGGCCGTGCGGGGAGCAATGACGTGTTCACTAAGGGCTGCAAACATCAAAACCCCCCTCCCTGTTCCGTATCCTGTGCCCTCGCGTTCACGAACCATGCTTCCCTGCCGCATGCAATGCGTCGACCAGCAGTTCCAGCGACGCCGTGACCGTCGCCGCGCGAATGGCCGCGCGATCGCCGTCGAGTCGCAATGAAGCGACCCTCGTGCCGCCCGGTCCGGCGACCGCCGTGTAGACCGTCCCGACGGGGTTACCGTCCTGCGGATCGGGGCCCGCCACTCCGGTGGTGGCCAGTCCCCACACGGCGCCGAGCCGGGCCCTGACCCCCTGGGCCATCTCCTCCGCGACCAGCGGATCCACGGCACCCCGCGAGTCGAGCAGCGCCGCGTCCACACCGAGCAGATCGCGCTTGAGCTCGGTGGCATATGCCGTCACCGAGCCGCGGAAGGTGCGCGAGGCGCCGGGTACGGAGGTGATCTCTGCGGCGACCAGTCCGCCGGTCAGCGATTCGGCGACGGCCAGCGACGCCCCCTCCGCCTCGAGCAGCCGCAGCGCCTCGGCCGCCGCGCCGCAGGGACCGCCGCTCATACGTCCCCGACCGTCCGCTCGCCCCCGTCACGGTCGCCGTCACTGTCACCGTCGGCGCGGCCGGCGGTCCGTTCCGCCGCGCGATGGGCGGCGAGCCCCCGGCGGCGCAATGCCACAGCCTGACGCACGTAGTCGAGGCCGGACACCACGGTGAGCACGACGGCGACCACCATGATCCAGGCACGCAGCGTGGCGAGTGGCCCCGTCAGCGCCAGTACGTACATCCCGACCGCGACCCCCTGGGTGAGGGTCTTCAGCTTGCCGCCACGGCTCGCCGGAATCACCCCGTGCCGGATCACCCAGAAGCGCATCAACGTGATGCCGATCTCCCGGAACAGGATGATCCCGGTCACCGCCCACGGAAGATCCCCGAGAGCGGAGAGGCCTATCAGCGCCGCGCCCATGATCGCCTTGTCGGCTATCGGGTCGGCGATCTTGCCGAAGTCGGTGACGAGGTTGTACCGGCGGGCCAGCTCACCGTCGAAGAGATCGGTGATCATCGCGATGGCGAAGGCGGCCCATGCGAAAGAGCGCCACGCCGGATTGTGGCCGCCCGCATGGACAAGCAGCAGCACGAAGCCGGGGACGAGCAGCAACCGCACCATCGTGAGGATGTTGGCGATGTTCCACAACCGGACGGGACGGCCCGACGCATCACCCACGCGGCCCGCGGCGCCCACGGGCCGGCCGCCGCCCTCCGCGGGCGCCGGTACTCCGGTCATCCGCCCGCCTCCTCGTGGTCGCAACAGCCCAGCGGCTCGGCGATGAGGTCCACACCCTCGGTCGCCACCACCTTCGCCGTGACGATCCGGCCGGGCGTCAGCCCAGCCAGGCCGGCACCGACGCCGCCGGGGACGACGAGGCGCGTCTGACCATCCGTTTCCGGCGCCTGGTGGACGCCGCGGCCGACGGCCTCTGCCCGACCCTCGTCGTGGTCGTCGCCGTCGCCGTTCCGCTCGATCGTCTCGACGAGCACCTCGACCGTCTCGCCCAGGCGCTCCTCGGCGCGCTGCGCGGTGAGCTCCTCGGCGAGCCTGGACACCTGAGCGAGCCGCTGCGCGATGGTCTCCTCATCCAGCTTGCGCTCGTACCCGGCGGCTTCGGTGCCCTCCTCGTCGGAGTAGCCGAAGACACCGATCGCGTCGAGGCGGGCCGCGCCCAGGAAGCCTTCGAGCTCCGCCAGGTCCTGCTCGGTCTCGCCCGGGAAGCCCACGATGAAGTTGGAGCGCACCCCGGCCTGCGGTGCCTTGGCACGAATCCGGTCGAGCAGTTCCAGGAAGCGCTCGGTGTCGCCGAAGCGCCGCATCGCGCGCAGCACGCCGGGCGCCGAGTGCTGGAACGACAGATCGAAGTAGGGCGCGACCTTGGGCGTCGAAGCCAGGACGTCGATGAGGCCGGGCCGCATCTCGGCAGGCTGCAGGTAGCTGACCCGGATCCGCTCGATGCCGTCGACGGCCGCGAGCTCGGGAAGCAGGGTCTCCAGCAGCCGGATGTCGCCGAGGTCCTTGCCGTACGAGGTGTTGTTCTCGCTGACGAGCATCACCTCACGCACGCCCTGCTCGGCAAGCCAGCGCGTCTCGGCGAGAACGTCGGAGGGGCGGCGGGAGATGAACGAGCCGCGGAACGACGGGATGGCGCAGAACGCGCACCGCCGGTCGCACCCCGAGGCGAGCTTGACCGAGGCCACGGGGCTGTCGTCGAGGCGGCGGCGCAGCATCGGCCGCGGGCCGGAGGCCGGAGCGAGACCCTCCGGCAGATCCGCCAGGTCGACAGGGGCTTCGGCCGGCTGCGCGTGCCCAGGCAGGCTCACCGCCGCCCCCTGCCGTGCGGCCGGGCTGATCGGGAGCAGCTTGCGCCGGTCGCGCGGGGTGTGCGGGGCGTGAATGCCGCCGGACAGGATCGTCTGCAGGCGGTCGGAGATGTCCGCGTAGTCGTCGAACCCGAGCACGCCGTCCGCCTCGGGCAGCGCCTCGGCGAGATCCTTGCCGTACCGCTCCGCCATGCAGCCGACGGCGACGACGGCCTGGGTGCGCGCGTGGGCCTTGAGGTCGTTCGCTTCGAGCAGGGCGTCGACGGAGTCCTTCTTCGCCGCATCGACGAAGCCGCAGGTGTTGACCACGGCGACGTCGGCCTCGGCGGCGTCCTCGACGAGCGTCCAGCCGTCCGCCGCAAGACGGCCCGCGAGCTCCTCGGAGTCGACCTCGTTACGAGCGCAGCCGAGGGTCACCAAAGCGACGGTACGGGGTTCGGGCATGGCCTCAGCCTACTTTGTCCGGCCCGGCCCGCTCCCCGCCAGGTCACCGGGGGCCTCAGCCTGCGCCCGGCCCCGCGATCACCCCGCCTGCGGGTCGCCGGGGGTGAAGCTGGTGCGCACGATCTGGCCGTCGCCGCCGGAAGGGCCCAGGTCCTTGCCGTTGACGAACATCCGCACCGCGGCCGCGTTGCCGAGAACCAGATTGATGCGCTTGTCGTTGGTGAAGGTCTTGGAGTCGCCCGCCTGCATCAGCCCTTCGAAGAGCGAATTGCCGTTGTCGTCGGTGACCGAGACCCAACTCTCCCCGGTGGTGGCCAGTTTGACCGTGACCTTGCCCGCCGGGGCCGCCGCGATCGCGCTGCGGGTCGGTGCCGGGGCGGTCCTGGGCGCCGTGGAGTGCGTGGGGTGGGTCTGTGCGGCGGCTTGGGGCTGCGGGGCGTGGCCGGCGGTGGGCGCGCTGCCGCTGCGCGAGCCGCCGAACATGGTGAAGCCCACGAAGGCGACCACGATCACGATGGCGGCGATCATGGCGGCGGTCCAGTTGGGGCTGCGCGGTTCGGGGCGGATCCGTTCGGTGTCGTAGACCGGTGCGACCGGGGTGGGGGCGGGCCGGCCCCCGTGCTCGCCGTCGTACTGCGCGACCAGGGGACCTGGGTCGAGGCCGACGGCACGGGCGAGGGTGCGGATGTGACCGCGGGCGTACACGTCGCCGCCGCACCGGGTGTAGTCGTCCTGCTCGATCGCCTGGACGATCGGCACGCGCACCCGCGTCGTCGCACTGACCTCGTCGACCGTCAGACGGGCGGCCAGACGCGCCTGGGCGAGGGCACGACCGACTGACTGCGGTGCATCAGGACCTGAAGGACCGTCGGGGGCATCGGGGGCATCGGAAGGTGAGTTGCCGATGGACACGGGGGCGCCTTTCGAGCGTGTAGCCACCTGCTGGAAATTCAGTTTAGGGGCCCTCGGCGAGCATCCGGCAAGCGGACAACCGTACTTTGTCCGCCATCGGATTTACGGATGGGTGCCGCCCCGGATCTGCGCGAGCACTCCGTCCAGTTCGTCCGGTTTGACCAGCACGTCGCGGGCCTTGGAGCCCTCGCTCGGACCCACCACTCCGCGGGACTCCATCAGGTCCATCAGCCGGCCCGCCTTGGCGAAGCCGACGCGCAGCTTCCGCTGGAGCATGGAGGTCGAGCCGAACTGGGTGGAGACGACGAGCTCCGCCGCCTGCAGCAGCAGATCCATGTCGTCGCCGATCTCCTCGTCGATCTCCTTCTTCGGCCCGCCGCCGGCGGTGACGTCGTCGCGGTAGACCGGCGTGAGCTGGTCCTTGCAGTGCTGCACGACGGCGGAGATCTCATCCTCGGTGATGAAGGCGCCCTGCAGCCGGATCGGTTTGTTGGCGCCCATCGGCAGGAAGAGCCCGTCGCCCTTGCCGATCAGCTTCTCCGCGCCCGGCTGGTCGAGGATGACGCGGGAGTCGGCGAGCGATGAGGTGGCGAAGGCAAGCCGGGACGGCACGTTCGCCTTGATCAGACCGGTGACCACATCGACGCTCGGCCGCTGGGTCGCAAGCACCAGGTGGATGCCCGCGGCGCGGGCCAGCTGGGTGATGCGCACGATCGCGTCCTCGACGTCGCGCGGCGCCACCATCATCAGGTCGGCGAGCTCGTCGACGATGACGAGCAGGTAGGGGTAGGGGGCGAGCTCGCGCTCGCTGCCCTCGGGCGGCCTGGCCTTGCCGGAGCGCACGGCCGCGTTGAAGTCGTCGATGTGGCGGTAGCCGAAGGCGGCCAGGTCGTCGTAGCGCAGGTCCATTTCGCGGACGACCCACTGCAGTGCCTCGGCGGCCTTCTTGGGGTTGGTGATGATCGGCGTGATCAGGTGCGGAATGCCCTCGTAGTGCGTCAGCTCGACGCGCTTGGGGTCGACGAGGACCATCCGCACCTCGTCGGGCGTGGCCCGGGCCATCACCGAGGTGATCAGGCAGTTGATGCACGACGACTTGCCGGAGCCGGTCGCGCCCGCGACGAGGACGTGCGGCATCTTGGCCAGGTTGGCCATCACATAGCCGCCCTCGACGTCCTTGCCGAGGCCGACCGTCATCGGGTGGTCCTCGCCCGCGGCCTCGGCGGAGCGCAGCACGTCGCCGAGGTTGACCATCTCGCGGTCGCTGTTGGGGATCTCGATGCCGACCGCGGACTTGCCGGGGATGGGGCTGATGATCCGCACGTCGGGACTGGCGACCGCGTACGCGATGTTCTTGGTGAGCGCGATGATCCGCTCGACCTTGACGGCCGGGCCGAGCTCGACCTCGTAGCGGGTGACCGTCGGGCCGCGGGTGAAGCCGGTGACCGAGGCGTCGACCTTGAACTCGGAGAAGACGTTGGTGAGCGAGGCCACGACGGCGTCGTTGGCGGCGCTGCGGGTGCGCCCGGGGCCGCCGCGCTCCAGCAGGTCGAGGGAGGGCAGGGAGTATGTGATGTCCCCGGAGAGCTGGAGCTGCTCTGCGCGCGGCGGGAGCGGGTCGGCCGCCGGCGGCGCAGCGGGCTTCGTCAGGTCGACGACGTCGGAGAACACCGCGGATCCGGGGCCGGCATCGGCAGCTGCGTCGGTGTCACGGGCCCCCGGTACGTCTGCCGGGGCGGGGCCGGTGCGGATACGGCTGGTCAGATCGGCGACGACGGGGGACGGCTGCACGCCGTGGAGCACGGCACCGTCCAGTGCTGCGGCCGCGGCGGCGGCCACGTCCACGGGGTCGAGTCCGGCGGCGTTCGGCTCGGGGAAGCGGTCCTGCCGCTCCTTGCGGCGCCTGGGACGGCGGCGCCTGTCGAGTTCCTGGGCCTCGGCGGTCTGCGGATCGGGCCCGGCGCCGGAGGGCGCGGCCGAGGCGGTGCGGCGGAAGCGACGGGGGGCCGGCGTGTCCAGGCCGGCCTCGTCGTCGTCGCCGTAGCCGTAGCCGTAGCCGTACGCGTCGTCGCCCTCATCGCGCGGGCTGCCGCCCGCCGGGTCGTAGAGCCCGAGCCGGGTGCCCGCCTGCCGCAGCCGCTGGGGGATCGCGTTGACGGGGGTCGCCGTGACGACGAGCAGGCCGAACAGCGCGACGAGGACGAGCAGGGCAACGGCGAGCGTCGGACCGACCGTGAAGAGCAGGGGCTTGGACGCGGCCCAGCCGATCAGCCCGCCGGCGTCGCGCATCGCCTGTGCGCCCTGCCCGCGCCCGGGCGCTCCGCAACCGATGTGGACGAGCCCGAGCACTCCGATGATCAGCGCGGACAGGCCGATGACGATACGTCCGTTGGCCTCCGGTTTCTCGGGGTGGCGCATCAGGCGTATGGCGACGATGGCGAGGAGTATCGGCACCAGCAGGTCGAGCCGGCCGAAGGCTCCGGTGACGAGCATGCCCACCAGATCGCCGACCGGACCGCTCAGGTTCGACCAGGTGCCGGCGGCCACGACGAGAGCGATGCCGAGCAGCAGCAGGGCGACGCCGTCCTTGCGGTGTGCCGGGTCCAGGCCGCGCGCCCCGCGTCCCACGCCGCGGAAGAGCGCGCCGATGGTGTGGGCGAAGCCGAGCCAGAGCGCCCGCACCAGTTGGTAGATGGGGTTTGTGGGATTCGGGGCGGCTTTGGGGGCGGGCTTGGCCGCCGTCTTCTTGGCGCCCTTGGCGGCCTTGGCGGGAGGTTTCTTCGCCGTTCCGGCACGCGGTGTGGCGGTGGTGGCCTTCTTCGCCGGAGCCCTCGTCGCGGCTCCGGACCCGGTGGTGCGCCCGGCGCGCTGCCTGGCGGAAGCCGCAGCGCTGTTGGCACCTTTTCCGGACGTACGTGAGGCCATGGTGCCGAGGTTACCGTTGTTGCCCTGAGCGGACACATGAGGTGCCCCATACGCCCGTTCGTGTCGTCACGCAGGAGACGGGCGGGGCGAGGCGGGTTGACGAAGCGTCAACCATTAGTCCATGCGGTTCATCCCTGCGGCGGCACCGAGGGCGTGCCGGGGTCGGCGCCGGGTTCGAGCGCGTCCAGCGCCCGCCGCAGTCCGGTGAGCTTGCGCTCCAGATGGGCCGCGGTGGCGACGGCGGCCGCGTCCGCGGAGTCGTCGAGCTGCTTGGAGAGCGCCTCGGCCTGCTCCTCCACGGCGGCGAGCCGCGCCGACAGCTCCGCGATGAGCCCGGTCGGCTCCTTGGTGCCATTGGCACCGGCCTGCCCACCCTGTTCGAGCTGGAGCCTCAGCAAGGCGGCCTGCTCGCGAAGTTGGCAGTTCTTCATGTAGAGCTCGACGAAGACCGAGACCTTCGCCCGCAGCACCCATGGGTCGAACGGCTTGGAGATGTAGTCCACGGCGCCGGCCGCGTAGCCGCGGAAGGTGTGGTGCGGCCCGTGATTGATGGCGGTCAGGAAGATGATCGGGATGTCGCGGGTGCGTTCGCGGCGCTTGATGTGCGCCGCCGTCTCGAACCCGTCCATGCCCGGCATCTGGACATCGAGCAGGATGACCGCAAAGTCGTCCGTGAGCAGCGCTTTGAGCGCCTCCTCCCCGGACGATGCCCGCACCAGCGTCTGATCGAGCGCGGAGAGGATGGCCTCCAGCGCCAGCAGATTCTCCGGCCGGTCATCGACCAGGAGGATCTTGGCCTTCTGCACCATGGCCCGCCCTCCTCCTCGTCCCGGCATGGGGCCCACCCGGCTCACAGAGCCCGGGGAAGCACCGTTCGCCGCCCCCATGGGCGACTCCTGCACGCCGCCCGTCCTTGTGCCGGTCATGGTAGCCGCACCCTGTCGTTCGCCACACCCTGTCACCGCCATGTCACTGTGCACGTAGCAGAAACGTAGCGGGAGCCCAGAAGGTTCCCTGAATTCCGGAGTCTCACACCCGATGGGGCGCGTCGCGTCACGGCATGACGCAAACTCATCCGGATCTCATCCGATCTCCATCCTGGTGAACGTTGCAGGCGGTGTTGCGGTCAACGTGTGTGCATCCACTGATCCATGACGGACAACAGGTGATCGGTGTCGACAGGCTTGGTGACATAGTCGGACGCACCGGACTCGATGCTCTTCTCCCGGTCACCCTTCATCGCCTTCGCGGTGAGCGCGATGATCGGCAGTCCCGCGAACTGAGGCATTCGGCGAATCGCCGATGTCGTGGCATAGCCATCCATCTCCGGCATCATGATGTCCATCAGGACGACCGCGACGTCGTCGTGCTGTTCGAGCACCTCGATCCCCTCGCGGCCGTTCTCCGCGTACAGCACCGTGAGCCCGTGCTGCTCCAGCACGCTGGTGAGCGCGAAGACGTTGCGGATGTCGTCGTCGACGATCAGCACTTTCTCGCCACCGAAGCCACCGAAATCGCCCAGGGCCCCCGAGTCGCCCTGCTTCGCCTCGTCCCCGGCGGCACCGTCGGCCCACGCCTCGCCCCCTGACGGCTGCCCCTGCGCCGCCTGGCCGGGCACCGTCGTGCGCTCCGCAGGCGGCAGCGCGCGGCGGCGCAGCCGGGACGACAGGCCGCCGACGCGGGCGCGCGAGCCCTGCACGCCTGCCTCGGCCTCCTGTGCAGCCCGACCGGTGTCCTTGGTCTCCCTCGCCTCGCCCGGCGAGGTGTGCTCCTCGGCCGAGGGCAGTTGCGGCATCTCGTGCGATGCCGGGGCGTCGCCGAGGCTGAGCGGCAGGTAGAGGGTGAAGGTCGAGCCGCGGCCCGGCTCGCTGTCGGCGTGGATCTCGCCGCCGAGCAGCCGGGCGATCTCGCGGCTGATCGACAGGCCGAGGCCGGTGCCGCCGTACTTGCGGCTCGTGGTGCCGTCCGCCTGCTTGAACGCCTCGAAGATCACGCGCATCTTGCTGGCAGCGATGCCGATGCCGGTGTCGGTGACCGAGAACGCGATCATCTCCTGGTCGGGGTCGTGCAGCACCCCGGCCTCCAACATCTGCTCCCGGATGCCGACCGGGATGTCGGATCCGGCCGGCCGGATGACGAGTTCGACGGCGCCCGCGTCTGTGAACTTCACCGCGTTGGAGAGCAGGTTGCGCAGCACCTGCAGCAGCCGCTGCTCGTCGGTGTGGAGCGTGACCGGCAGCTCCGGGGAGACCCGCACCGAGAAGTCCAGGCCCTTCTCTGCGGTGAGCGGCCGGAAGGTGGCCTCCACGTAGTCCACCAGCTGCACCAGTGCGATACGCGTCGGGCTGACGTCCATCTTGCCCGCCTCGACCTTCGACAGGTCGAGGATGTCGTTGATGAGCTGAAGCAGGTCGGAACCCGCACCATGGATCGTTTCGGCGAACTCCACCTGCTTGGGCGACAGGTTGCCGTCGGCGTTGTCGGCGAGCAACTTGGCCAGGATCAGTAGCGAGTTGAGCGGTGTACGCAGCTCGTGCGACATGTTGGCGAGGAACTCCGACTTGTAGCGCATCGAGACCGCGAGCTGCTCGGCACGCTCCTCCAGGACCTGGCGGGCCTCCTCGATCTCGGTGTTCTTCACCTCGATGTCGCGGTTCTGCTGGGCGAGCAGCTCCGCCTTCTCCTCCAGTTCGGCGTTGGACGACTGAAGCGCCTTCTGCCGGTTCTCCAACTCGGCCGAACGCTCTCGCAGTTGCGCAGTCAGCTCCTGCGACTGCGCAAGCAGCTTCTCGGTCTTGGTGTTGACGCTGATGGTGTTGACGCTGGTCGCGATCATCTCCGCGATCTGGCTGAGGAAGTCCCGCTGGATCTGCGTGAAGGGCTGGAACGAGGCCAGCTCGATCACGCCGAGGATCCGGTCCTCGAACAGCACGGGCAGCACGATGACGTGCGCCGGCGGCGCCTCGCCGAGCCCGGAGGCGATCTTGAGGTAGCCGGGCGGCACGTTCTCCACCAGGATGGTGCGCTTCTCCACCGCGGCCTGCCCGATCAGCGACTCACCGGGCAGGAACGAGGTCGGCATGGTGGAGCTGGAGTACCCGTAGGAGCCGATCAGCCGCAGCTCGTACGGGGCCGGGCCGCCGTCGCTGCCGATCGTCTCGCTGTCGCCGGTCTCCTGCGCGAGGAAGAACGCGCCGTGCTGGGCCGCGACCACCGGCGTCAGCTCGCTCATGATGAGGGCGGCGACGTCGTGCAGGTCACGGCGGCCCTGCATCAGGCCGGAGATGCGGGCCAGGTTGCCCTTGAGCCAGTCCTGCTCCTTGTTGGCGATGGTGGTCTCGCGGAGCTTGACGATCATCGTGTTGATGTAGTCCTGCAGCTCCAGGATCTCGCCGGCCGCATCCACGTCGATCTTCAGGTTGAGATCGCCGCGGGTCACGGCCGTGGCCACCTGCGCGATGTTGCGGACCTGGCTGGTGAGGTTGTTCGCCATCAGGTTCACGGACCCGGTCAGGTCCTTCCAGATGCCGGAGACGCCGGGCACGCGGGCCTGGCCGCCCAGGCGGCCCTCGGTGCCCACCTCGCGCGCCACCCGCGTCACCTCGTCACCGAACGCCGACAGCTGGTCGACCATGGTGTTGATCGTCGTCTTCAGCTCGAGGATCTCGCCCCGGGCGTCCACGTCGATCTTCTTGGAGAGGTCGCCGCGGGCGACCGCGGTGGTGACCATCGCGATGTTGCGGACCTGGCTGGTCAGGTTGGACGCCATCGAGTTCACCGACTCGGTGAGGTCCTTCCAGGTGCCCGACACGCCGGGGACACGGGCCTGGCCGCCCAGGCGGCCCTCCGTACCCACCTCGCGCGCCACCCGCGTCACCTCGTCACCGAAGGCGGACAGGGTGTCCACCATGGTGTTGATGGTCTCGGCGAGCTGGGCGACCTCGCCGCGCGCCTCCACCGTGATCTTCTTCGTCAGGTCGCCGTTGGCGACGGCCGCGGAGACCTGGGCGATGCTGCGCACCTGGCTGGTCAGGTTGTTCGCCATCAGGTTGACGTTGTCGGTGAGGTCCTTCCAGATGCCCGCCACGTCCCGCACCCGGGCCTGGCCGCCGAGCTGGCCCTCCGTACCCACCTCGCGGGCGACCCGCGTCACCTCGTCGGCGAAGGCCGACAGCTGGTCCACCATCGTGTTCACCGTGGTGACAAGGGCGAGGATCTCGCCCTTCGCGTCGACTGTGATCTTCTTGGACAGGTCGCCGTTGGCCACCGCGGTGGTGACCTCGGCGATGTTGCGGACCTGGCCAGTCAGGTTGGCCGCCATGCCGTTCACGGACTGCGTCAGGTCCTTCCAGGTGCCCGACACGCCCTTAACATCGGCCTGGCCGCCCAGGATGCCCTCGGTACCCACCTCGCGGGCGACCCGCGTCACCTGCTCGGCGAAGGCCGACAGCTGGTCCACCATCGTGTTGATCGTGTTCTTCAGCTCCAGGATCTCGCCCCGCGCGTCCACGTCGATCTTCTGTGACAGGTCACCGCGCGCCACCGCGGTGGCGACCTGCGCGATGTTGCGGACCTGAGCGGTGAGGTTGCCGGCCATGCCGTTCACCGAGTCGGTCAGATCACGCCACACGCCGGCGACGCCCGGGACCTGGGCCTGGCCGCCGAGGCGGCCCTCCGTACCCACCTCGCGCGCCACCCGGGTCACCTGGTCCGCGAAGGCCGACAGCTGGTCCACCATCGTGTTGATCGTGTTCTTCAGCTCCAGGATCTCGCCCCGCGCATCGACCTCGATCTTCTGCGACAGGTCACCGCGCGCCACCGCCGTCGTCACCTGGGCGATCTGACGCACCTGGGAGGTGAGGTTGCCGGCCATGAAGTTGACGGAGTCCGTCAGGTCCTTCCAGGTGCCCGACACGCCGTCGACACGGGCCTGGCCGCCGAGGCGGCCCTCGGTGCCCACGTCCCGCGCCATCCGCGTCACCTGCGCGGCGAAGGAGGAGAGCTGGTCCACCATCGTGTTGACGGTGTTCTTCAGCTGGAGCATCTCGCCGGAGACGTCGACCGTCACCTTCTGCGACAGGTCACCATTGGCCACCGCCGTCGTCACCTGGGCGATATTGCGCACCTGTCCGGTGAGGTTGCGGAACGCCGTGTTGACCGAGTCCGTCAGGTCCTTCCACGTACCGGCCGCCCCCGGCACCTGTGCCTGGCCGCCGAGTTCACCCTCGACGCCGATCTCCCGCGCCACGCGCGTGACTTCGGCGCCGAACGCGGACAGCTGATCGACCATCGTGTTGACGGTGTTCTTCAACTCCAGCATCTCGCCGGAGACGTCGACCGTCACCTTCTGCGACAGGTCACCATTGGCCACCGCCGTCGTCACCTGGGCGATGTCCCGCACCTGAGCGGTGAGGTTACGGAACGCCGTGTTGACCGAGTCCGTCAGGTCCTTCCAGATCCCCGCCGCCCCCGGCACCTGTGCCTGGCCGCCCAACTGCCCTTCCGCCCCGACCTCACCCGCGACACGGGTCACCTCGTCGGCGAAGGTACGCAGCGTCTCAGTCATCGCGTTGATGGTCTCGGCGAGCTGGGCGACCTCGCCGCGCGCACCGATCGTGATCTTCTGCGACAGGTCGCCATTGGCCACCGCCGTCGTCACCTGGGCGATGTCCCGCACCTGAGCAGTGAGGTTGCCGGCCATCAGGTTGACGGAGTCCGTCAGGTCCTTCCACACACCAGCAACGCCCGGCACCTTCGCCTGGCCGCCCAACTCGCCCTCGGTGCCCACCTCCCTCGCCACCCGCGTCACCTCGGAGGCGAACGAGGAGAGCTGGTCCACCATCGTGTTGACGGTGTTCTTCAGCTCCAGCATCTCGCCGGCCACATGCACCGTGACCTTGCGTGACAGATCACCCTTGGCCACGGCCGTCGTCACCAGGGCGATGTCCCGCACCTGAGCGGTCAGCCGGGACGCCATCGTATTGACGGAATCCGTTAGATCCTTCCACGAACCCGACATTCCGCGCACTCGTGCCTGGCCGCCGAGCTTGCCCTCAGTGCCCACCTCACTGGCCACCCGGGTCACCTCGTCGGTGAACGCCGACAGCTGGTCGACGAGGCCGTTGACGGTGCGCCCGACCTTCAGGAACTCGCCGCGCAACGGGTGCGCCGAACCGTCGGAGCCCTGCGAGCGCAGGTCCATCCGCTGCTCCAGGTCGCCCTCCGCAACCGCGGAGAGCACCCGCCCCACCTCGGAGACCGGCCGTACGAGGTCGTCCACCAGCGCGTTCGACGCATCGATCGCCGCCGCCCAGGAGCCCTCGCACGCCCCGATATCGAGACGCTCCGTGAGCTTGCCCTCACGGCCGACCACCCGCCGGACCCGCGCCAGCTCACCCGTCAGGTGCTGGTTACGGTCCGCGACCTCGTTGAAGACGGCCGCGATCTCGGCCATCACCCCGTCACCCGAGACCGTCAGCCGCTTGCGGAAATTGCCCTCGCGCATGGCGACGAGCGCCGCCAGCATCCTGTGCAGAGCAGCCGCGTCGACCTCGACGGTCCCATTGGCGCGGGACCGTGCGCTCTTCGTCCGCATGGCCGTTCCACGCGACGATGCACCAGACTCCACCGTGTCCCTCCCGGAGGGTCGTACGACGACGTGCCCTGGCTCCTGCCCGCCCAAGGCATTCCCAGTGTTTCACCATGACAGGACCCGCCCATAACAGTTCCGCAGCTTCGCATACGAACTGCGGCAGGATCCCGAGGGAAAACACCCGCAACCGGCGCACACAGGACCGGGGTGGGTAAGTAACCTGGCATCCGGTTGCCCGCCAACAGCCGGGCGTACACCTGGGCAGCGGAGGGGTGCCGCGAAAATGCGCGAGCAGAGCGCCGAACGGGGGCGAGCCTCGGCCACGGCCGACGCGTCCGAAACCTGGTTGCCGCACGTCGGCGGGCAGCGCGGCCAGGAATCGGGTGACGTGCAACACACAAGGAGTTTTGTGATCACCGCGCGGGCAGCCGCCACCTTCGAGCCTGTCGGGCGCTCGGTCGCCACCGCCCGGGGATTCGTCCGCGACACGCTCCAGGGATGGGGCTTCACCGACGTCGTGGACGACGCCGTCGTCCTCACCAGCGAGCTCGTCACCAATGCCGTCGTCCACGCGGGCACCGCAGCCGACGTACTCTGCCTGCGCTACCCGAGCGCGGTCCGCATCGAGGTCGCCGACCATTACCCCGAACGAGAAATTCCGCTCCACGACACCTCCGCCGCCGAACTCTCGCCCGACCGCGAGGGCGGCCGCGGCCTGATCCTCTGCTCCGCGCTGGCCAGCCGCTGGGGCGTGGAGTACACCCCCACCCACAAGCAGGTGTGGTTCCAGCTCGACCTGCCGGAACGCCCCGCCGGCACCCGCGCCGCCGGCCCCGCCCTGCCGCTCACCGCCCTCCCGCTCGCCGACTCCCGCGTGCGCGTCGCCGTCGTCCAGGTGGACCGCGGCGGCGTCATCAGCGGCTGGAACGACGACGCCCAGGCACTCTTCGGCCACACCGCCGACCAGGCCGTCGGCGTCCCCCTCGGCGACTTCACCGCCTGGCCGCAGACACCCGGCACCGGCTTCGGCCTCGCCGAGGCGCTGCGCCTGTCCCGCTGGGAGGGCTCCTACGGAATCCGCGGCGCCGACGGCAAGGTCCAGCCCGTCTATGGCTCCCACCTGCGGGTACGCGACACCGGCGGCGAGCCGTCCACTGTCTGCCTGCTGGTCCGGGACCACGAGCGCGCCATCCTGCAGAGCGCCCCGCGCGGCGCCGTCCAGGACAACACGCCGGCCGACCGCGGCAAGACCACCGTCGACCCCTTCGAGGTCTTCATCGGCTCCCCCGCCCCCGACGACCTCGACGGGCTGCTGCAGCGCACCGTCGAACGCGCACGCGACATGCTCGACGGCGACGCCGCCTACCTGCTGCTCGCCACCGACGACGAGACCGAACTGGAGGTCCGCGCCTCCACCGGCCTCCCCTCGGCCCGCCAGCGCTTCGCCCGCGTCCCCGTCGAGGCCGGCACCGGCCGCTACGGCAGCGCCCGCATGCCCGCCGTCCACGAGGACCTCACCGCCGCGCCCGGCGCTGTGCCGCTCCTCGTCGGCACCGGCATGCGCTCCGTCGTCACCGTGCCGCTCAAGGTCGAAGGACGGCTCACCGGCTCCCTCGGCGTCGCAGCCGAGACTCCGGGCCGCTACAGCAACGAAGAGGCACTGCGCCTGCAGTTCGCGGCCGACCGCATCGCCCTCGCCGTCGAGAGCGCCCGCCTCACCGAGCTCGAACGGCTCCGCCGCGGGTCGCTCTCCTTCCTCGTCGAGGCCTCCGACCTGCTCGCGGGCACCCTGGAGCGCGACCAGACGCTCGCCCTGATGGCCCAGATGACCGTGCCCACACTCGCCAGCTGGTGTGCCGTCTACACCATCGCCGAGCAGTCGGACCCGGAGCTCGCCTTCGTCCTCCACGAGGACGAGGACCGCATCGACGGCCTCAAGGCGCTCCTGGAGCGGATCGACCCGCCGTCCCCCGACCCGACGCCCGGCGCCCGCGTGTGGAACGCACCGTCCGAGGCCTCCCACTCGCTCGCACTGCGGGCCTCGATGCGCAGCCTCGGCCTCGGCGCGGCCGGTCACCCTTCGAGCGGCACCGCCCAGGCCACCGCAACGGCCGTCGGCGGCGAGACCGTCGTCCTGCCGCTCGTTGCACGCAATCGGGTGATCGGCATGCTCACCCTCGGCAAACCGTCCGACGAGCGCTTCCGCCAGGAGATCCTCGAACTCGCCGAGGACCTCTCCCGGCGCGCCGCACTCGCCCTCGACAACGCCCGCCTCTACAGCGAGCGCACCGCCATCAGCCAGTCGCTCCAGCGCAGCCTGCTCCCGCCCGAGCTGCCCGACATCCCGGGCGTCGAGGTCGAGGTCATCTACCGCGCAGCCGGCGAGGGCAACGAGGTCGGCGGCGACTTCTACGACCTCTTCCCGATCCGGGAGGGCTGTTGGGGCTTCGCCATCGGCGACGTCTGCGGCACCGGCCCCGAGGCCGCGGCCGTCACCGGCCTCGCCCGCCACGCGCTGCGGCTGCTCGCCCGTGAGGGCTTCAGCGGGCCATCGGTGCTGGAGCGGCTCAACGCCGCCATCCTCGACGAGGGCGCGCGCAGCCGCTTCCTGACCCTCCTTTATGGGGAACTGTGGCCGCAGGAGGACGGCAGCGCCGAGCTGAAGGTCGTGTGCGCCGGTCATCCACTGCCGCTACGGCTCCGCCAGGACGGCAGCGTCGAACCGGCGGCCGAGCCGCAGCCGCTGCTCGGCGTGCTCGAAGACCTGGAGCTGGTGGAGCAGACGATCACCCTCGACCCGGGCGATGTGCTGCTCTGCGTCACCGACGGAGTGACCGAGCGCCGCGAGGGCACCAGGATGCTCGGCGACGACGGGCTTGTCGAGGTCCTCTCGCAGAGCACCGGCCTGACCGCGGGCGCGGTCGCAGCCCGGATCCAGCGGGCGGTGGAACGCTTCGCCTCGGACGCGCCGTCGGACGACATGGCGATCCTTGCGATGCGCGTCCCGGAGCATCGGCACACATCACCCGAATGAGCCGAGCAGCCCGCCGAGCGCGTTGCACGCCGCGACGGTCCGCTCCACCTCCCGTTCGGTGAGAAGCGGATCGATGGGCAGGGACAACGTCTGCGCGGCAGCTGACTCGGTCTGCGGCAGATGCGCGTCGCTGCGGTGAACGGGCAAACGGTGCACGGGCGTCGGCACGGGCACGACGGTCTTCACACCACGTGCGGCAAGCGCCTTCGCGAACGCGTCCCGGTCCGGCCGGCCGTTGCCCGGCACACGCACCGTGTAGCGGTGATAGACGTGGTGAGCCCCCGGCCGGACGTACGGTACGTGCACGCCCGTCAATGCGGAGTCGAACACACGGGCATTGGCCCGGCGCCGGGCAGTGAAGCCTGCCAGCTGGTCGAGCGCGGAACGCCCTACGGCCGCGGACGCCTCGGTTGGCAGTTCATGACCGGCCCGGATCCTGCGGATCCGTCGCGACAGGGCGGGATCGGCGGTGACCACGCCGAGGGGAAACGCCGTGACGGTGCCGAAGCTGCCGACGGGCCGGCCATCCAGCGAGGCCGCCTGCGCCTGCGACGCGTCCTCCAACAGCGCCAGGCCGTGGCGCGCGCAGAGCGACGAGAGGGCGTGCAGGTCAGCAGGGTGGCCGAATTGATGCACCGCCATGACGGCGGTCGTCCGCGGGGTGATCGCAGCCGCGACGGCCTCGGGGTCCAGGCAGAAGGTCCGTGGGTCGATGTCGGCGAAGACAGGCGAGGCGCCCGCCGACCGTATCGACGCGGCTGCCTCGGCCGGCGCATACGACGGCACGATCACCTCATCGCCATGCTCGACCTCCAGGGCGCTGACGGCCAGTCGGAGCGCCGAGGCCTGCTCGTTCACCGCTATGAACGCCGTGAAGCGACGTCCGCCCACCCGGTCCGCGAACTCCTCCTCATACGCCGCGACCAACGATGCCTCGACCACGGTGCCGCTCGGCTCCACGCCAACCTCCAGTCGTTGAGGCCGCCAGAGTGGCGGCGCACGACGAGGCTGAGCCGAGCGGCGGGTGAACGACGGATGATGAAAACGCAAAAAACCTTGGTTCCCGACCCTGTTGGGCCGGGAACCAAGGCTGAATAATTGTTCGGCGGCGTCCTACTCTCCCACAGGGTCCCCCCTGCAGTACCATCGGCGCTGAAAGGCTTAGCTTCCGGGTTCGGAATGTAACCGGGCGTACCCCTAACGCTATAACCACCGAAACACCATGAAACCGGCAACCCGATGGTTCGCGGTTTCAGAACCGCACAGTGGACGCGAAACACGCAACACACGAATGTGTGTGGTCAAGCC